>CAWIDI010000004.1:0-295367 GCA_963834915.1 uncultured Chloroflexia bacterium | reverse complement strand
CTGGTCACCGCATCCTCGCCATAGCGCCGGCGGACGGCGTCGGCCGCCTCGGTCGCCCGCCGCTTCCGTGGGTCGTCGGCGTCGAACAGGCCGAGCTGCTCGCGGTCGCCGAGGTTCGACGCCGTGACCCCGAGCAGGCGGACCCGGATGCCGCGCACCTCGGGCAGGGCGAGCTCGAGCGCCACGCGGTAGATGGTGTCGGTCATGTCCGTCGGGTCGGCCAGGGTCCGCTGCCGGGAGATCGTCCGGAACGACGAGTCGCGGATCTTGACCGCGACCGTGCCGGCCTTCGTCCCCGAGGAGCGGAGCCGTGCGGCCACGCCGTCGGCCATGGCCAGCAGGGTGCGCTCGATGACCTCGCGGTCCTTGGTGTCGACGTCGAAGGTGTACTCGTGCCCGACCGACTTGGCCGGGTCGCCATCGTGGACCGGGTCCGAGTCGATGCCGCGCGCTCGCTCGACCAGCGACGCCCCGTGCTTTCCGAACCGGCGGACCACGAGATCGGGTGCGAGGGCGGCCAGCTCGCCGATCGTGCGCACGCCGTATTCGGCCAGGGACGCCCCTGTCCGCTCGCCGACGCCCCACAGCCGGGAGATGGGGAGTGGCGCGAGGAAGGCCTCCTCCTCGTCCGGCGGCACGACGACCAGGCCGTCCGGCTTGCGCAGGTCCGACGCGATCTTGGCCACGAGCTTCGTCGTGGCCACACCGACCGAAGCCGTCAGCCCCACCTCCGAGCGGACGCGGTCCTTGATCGAGCGGGCGATCGCGGGGCCGTCGCCGAAGAGCTCGAAGGAGCCGGTGACATCCAGGAACGCCTCGTCGATCGAGATGGGCTCGACGAGTGGCGTGAAGCCGCGCAGGACGGTCATGACGTCGCGGCTCGCCTGCTGGTAGCGGCGGCCGTCGACGGGCAGGTAGATGCCGTCCGGGCAGCGGCGCTGCGCCTCGCGCAGCGACATCGCGGAGTGGACGCCGAAGACCCGGGCCTCGTAGCTCGCGGCGGAGACGACCCCGCGACTGTTCGGGTCGCCGCCGACGATGACCGGTCGGCCGCGCAGCTCCGGGCGGTCGCGCTGTTCGACGGCCGCGAAGAACGCGTCGAGATCGACATGCAGGATCGTCCGGTGAGCCACGGTCGGTATCATCGTCCCGCTGTGGAAGCCCCCGCCTCGCCGGCGCCGGATCGCGGTCTCCTCGCGCTCGGCGTCGGAGTCGTCGCGGGGACGGTCGTCGCCTGGGTCCTGCCGCTCGCCGGGCTCGCCCTCATCTGGCCGGTCCTCTTCGCCGTGCCGGGCTGGGTCCTCGTGCGGCGCGTCGCGCCGGACCTGCCCGCGCCGGGCGCCATCGGCGTGGCGGTCGTCACGAGCGTCTACCTGTCGGCGCACCTCGTCGACGTGGTGGCCCGGATCGTCGGGTTCGGCCGGCCCGCGATCATCGTCTCGACGGTCATCCTCGTCCTCGCCACGGCGGTCCTCGCGCGGGTCCGCCATCGCTGGCTCGCGCCCCTGGAGCGTCCGACCATCGGGTCCATCGTCACGTCCCTGCGCGCCGACGCGGCCATCTGGATCATCGCGGTCGTGGTCGCGACGCTCGTCGCGATCGTCCTGTTCGGCAACGGCTGGCACGCCGGCGACGACGGCTGGATCTCGGGCGGCTGGAACTGGAGCGACCTGCTGGTCCACGTGGCGATCGGCTCGAGCATCCTCCACGGCAACTTCCCGCCGGAGGTCCCCTACTTCGCCGGGGAGCCGCTGTCGTATCACTGGTTCGCCGACCTCCACGGGGCGATCGCGTCTGGCGCGAGCGGGCTCGACCTCATCCCCGTGTATTTCGCGACCAGCACCCTGTTCGCCGGCGTCATGGCGCTGCTGGTCTGGGCGTTGGCGCTGCGCCTGACCGGCGAGCGGCGCGTGGCGATCATCGCGACGATCCTGGTCTGCCTCGGCGGCGGGATGGGCTGGTTCCGCCTCGCCGGCGACCTCATCGCGGGCGGCGACATCGGCGCCCTCCTCGCCCAGAATCCGTACGACAACTCGTGGGCCGACGGCTGGCCGTTCTTCCGGATCGCCTCGGTCCTCGGGACCGGCTTCCTGCCGCACCGGGCGACCACCCTGGGGCTGCCGGGGCTGGTCGCGGTCGTGCTGCTGGTCGTGACCTGCATGCACCGCCGTCCGGCGGGCATCCTGCTCGCGGGGGTGCTGGCGGCGCTGCTCGCCCCGTTCCAGTTCTACGCGTTCCCCGCGACCTACCTGATCGTGCTGCTCTACGTGCTCGCCACCGGCGCCTGGAAGCGCCCGACCGCGTGGCGCGACGCCGTGCTGTTCCTCGCCCCGGTCGTGCTGGCCATCCCGTTCATCGCGGACGCGGTCGTCCGCCAGCGGGACATCGGGGCCTTCCAGTTCGTGGCCGGCTGGAGCGAGGCCCGCTTCGGCGACGGCCCGCTGGCGGTCCTGTTCTTCTACGCGACCAACCTGGGGCTCCCGTTCGCCCTGGCGCTGGTCTCAGCGGCGTGGTCGCGCGGCATGCCCGCCCGTCGCTTCCTCGTCGCCTGGATGGTCGCCCTGTTCCTGATCCCCAACCTCGTGCGGGTCAGCGCGGTCGACTTCGACATGAACAAGTACTTCCAGATCATGTCGATCGCCGTCGGGGTCCTCGCCGCGTGGCTCATCCGGCGCTGGCCGCGGCCCTTGATCGCGGCCGTGCTCGCGGTCTCGGCGATCTCGCCCGGCCTGATCCTGGTCTGGCACCTGGTGAATCCGGCGGTGACCATGAGCCTCGCGCAGGAGGCAGCGGGCCGCTGGATCGGAGCGAACACGCCGGAGCGCAGCGTGATCGTGACCGACGCCTTCATCAACAGCCCGGTCGACCTGTCCGGTCGGCTGCGGATCACGACCTTCGGTCCGTACGTCTCGAACCTCGGCTACGACCCGGCGCCCCGCGAGGCGGACGTGCGCGCGATCTACTGCGACGGCCCCGAGGTCGCGGCGGAGCGGATGGCGCCGTACGGGGCGACCTACGTCCTGTCGAGCGGCGGCGTGCTCGACTGCGACGACGGGACGGTGACGGACTTCGGCTCGAGCGACCGGTTCGAGGAGGTCTACGCCCAGGACGGGGTCTTCGTCTGGCACCTGCGCGGGTCGTGACGACCCTGCTTCCGCCGCGGGATGCGCGGCGCGGCGGTCAGCCCTTGGGCTCGACGATGACCGTGACCTCGGGGGTCAGCCCGGAGAGCACCTTGATCGCGACCTTGTAGGTCCCGAGCGACTTGAGCGGCTCCTCGAGGTCGATCTTGTGCCGGTCGACGTCGATGCCGCGGCGGGCCAGCGCGTCGGCGATGTCCTTCGTGGTGATCGAGCCGTAGAGCTTGCCGCGCGTCGCCGACCTTCACCCCCAGCGTCAGGGTCGTGCTGGCGATCCGGGTCGCCGCGATCTCGGCTTCCTCGCGCTCGCGCTTCCGCTTGTCCTCGCGGCTCGCGATGTCGTGCTGCCACGCTCGATACGCCCCGCCCGCCGCCGGGACGGCCAGCTGGTTGGGGATGAGGAAGTTCGACGCGTAGCCGTCGGCCACCGTCTTCAGCTCCCCGCTCTTGCCGAGCGTGGCCACGTCCTTCGTGAGAATGACCTTCACGCGATGGGATCCTCCCTGTTGATCCAGGTCCGCACGCGCGGCCCGAGACCGATCTGCTGGATGGCGTCCGACGCCGTGCCGATGAGGGCGGGGACGCGGCGGATGGTCCGCCGGACCGGCCCGGGCGTCAAGCGCCGGATCTGGGCGACGTCCCGATCGAAGGCGGCGCGCTCGATGCCGAGGTCGGCGAGCTTCTCCGCGAGGAGGTCCTCGGGCACGCCGTCGAGGAACAGGTCGACCGCCAGGACGACCACGACGAGGTCATCGAGCCCGCCGATGATCGGGATGTCGTCCGGGATGAGGTCGCGACCGAGGACCAGGTAGCCGGCCGCGACGCCGAGCAGCGCCTTGCGCGTCGCGGGCATGCGGTCGTCGAGCGCGAGCGCGGTCACGAGCCGGGCGTACATCGGGAACCGGCCGGCGAGGGGCAGGAACGCCATCATCGAGAGCGCCCGACCGAACCCGGCGCTGCCGCGACTGGCCGTCGTCTGCCTGGATGCCGCGCTGGTGCCGGACCTCGCCATCACGCTCCTGCTGCCGCGACCGACGCGCGGGCGCACGCACGCGTCGTCGGGGAGCCGGAGTCTACCAGTGATGCGCCGGGGAGCCGACCTCGGAGAGCGGTCGCACCGGGCGGCCCCGCTTGACATCGAACACCCGTTCTGTATCATGGCTCCCAAGGAGGCGCGAGTGACGAAGCACGACGCCGAGCGCAAGGTCAAGATCCTCGATTTCATCGCGGCGACGCTGCGGGCTCGCGGCTATCCGCCGTCGGTGCGGGAGATCGCCCGTGCGGTCGGTCTCGCCTCGACATCAGCCGTCCACCACCACCTGCAGATCCTCGAGCGCGAGGGCTACCTCGAGCGCGGCGCGGCCCAGTCGCGGGCGATCCGGTTGACCCCGACCGCCGCGATCCGGCTGGGTCTCAGCAGCGAGCTCGTCCCGCAGGCGACGACGGCCGAATCACGAGTGCTGCCGATCATCGGCGAGGTCGCGGCCGGCGGCCCGATCGAGGCCTACCAGGACGCCTCGGAGACCATGGCCGTGCCGGACATGCTCGCCCCGAGCGGCGATGCCTATGTCCTCAAGGTGCGCGGCGATTCGATGATCGAGGACCACATCGCCGACGGCGATTTCGTCCTGATCCGGCCGCAGACCACGGCCCGCAACGGCGACATCGTCGTCGCCCAGGTCGAGGAGAACGCGGTCACGCTCAAGCGGTTCTTCAAGGAGAAGGACCGGGTCCGGCTCCAGCCCGCGAACCCGGCGTATCCCGCGCAGTACTACGACGACGTCCGAGTCCAGGGAAAGCTGATCGGGGTGATACGACGGCTGGACTAGCTGGGAGTCCGCCGGGATCGCCGATGGCGGCGTTGCCGGGCTCCGCCAGTCGCTCACGCACCTCGGGTGCGCTCGCTCCTTTGCTCACCCGGCGCCTGGCCCTCGACTGATCCGGGCGGACCTTCACAACATCTGGTAGACGCTTGGGAACCTGATCCGGGCGGACCTTCGCAGAAGCCGGTACAACGGCCGTCGCGCCAGCGGCCCGGTCGAACCATCGGGGATATCCACAAGACCGTCCACATCGCGCCCACAACCTGCCGGAAACGGGGGACGGGCACCTGGCTCTGATCCGCTTCTGTTGACCGGGCGGAGCCATCGCCAACGGACAATGACGCCCCCAAGTCATCCGTCGGAGTCCTGCCTGTGATCGACCGCCTTCCGCCGCAGAGTCTCGAGGCCGAGCAGTCGGTGCTCGGCGCCATCCTCATCGACCGCGACACCGTGGTCGAGGTCGCCGAGTTCCTGCGCGCCGGAGGACTTCTACCGCCAGGCCAACGGCCGCATCTACGCCGCGATCCTGGACCTGTTCGAACGGCGCGAGCCGATCGACGTCGTCACGGTCGCGGAGGCGCTCGAGCGCCGCGACGAGCTCGAGGCGGTCGGCGGGCGCGCCTACCTCTCGAGCCTCTCGAACGAGACGCCGACCGCGGTCCATGCCGACCCAGTACGCCCGGATCGTCGAGCGCAAGGCGGTGCTGCGGAACCTGATCGGGGCCGCGGGCCGCATCGCCGGGATCGGCTACGAGGACCCGGCCGAGATCGGCGAGGCGGTCGACCGGGCCGAGGCCGAGCTCTTCGCCGTCAGCCAGAAGCGGATCTCCGTCGGGTTCAGCCCGCTCAAGGCGCTGCTCCATGACGCGTACGACCGGCTCGACTACCTCCACGCCCACCGCGGCGAGATCAGCGGCGTCCGCACGGGCTTCACCGACCTCGACACCCTCACGACCGGCCTCCAGAAGAGCGACCTGGTGATCCTCGCCGCCCGGCCGTCGGTCGGGAAGACGAGCCTCGCCCTGAACATCGCCGAGCACGCGGCGGTCAAGGAGCGGCGCGAGCGTCGGCGTCTTCAGCCTCGAGATGAGCAAGGAGCAGCTGGTCCTGCGCCTGCTGTCGAGCGTCGCCAACATCGATTCGCAGCGGCTCCGCAGCGGCTTCCTCGAGGAGCTCGACTTCGCGCGGATCGCCCCCGCGATGAACGCCCTCTCCGAGGCCCCCATGTACATCGACGACACGCCGAACATCTCGGCGATGGAGCTGCGGACCAAGGCGCGCCGGCTCCAGGCGGAGGCCGGGCTGGACCTCGTGATCGTGGACTACCTGCAGCTCATGCAGGCCACCACCACGAACCGCGACTCGAACCGCGTCCAGGAGGTCTCCGAGATCTCGCGCGGGCTCAAGGCCCTTGCCCGCGAGCTCGACGTCCCGGTCATCGCGCTCTCGCAGCTGTCACGGCAGCCCGAGATGCGCGAGTCCAAGGAGCCGCGGCTCTCCGACCTGCGCGAGTCCGGCGCCATCGAGCAGGACGCCGACCTCGTGATGTTCCTGTGGCGCGACAAGGACAAGCCCGGCGACGAGCAGGACGCCGACGGCGAGGTCATCAACCTCAAGCTGGCCAAGCACCGCAACGGCCCGACCGGGGAGGTGCAGCTCTACTTCAAGAAGAAGCAGACCCGCTTCGTCAGCTACGCGGGCGAGCGCTTCGTCGAGGCGGGCTGACCGGTCCGGACGGTCCCGGCCGCTCCGCCGGCGTCAGGCGCCCTCGTATTCGAAGCCGATCTTGACCTCGACGCGGTACTCGACGATCTCGCCGTCCTCGACGACCGCGCTCGACTTCACGACCTCGACGGTCTGGATGTTGCGGACGGTCCTCGAGGCGGTCGCCACCGCCTGACGGGCCGCGTCGCTCCACGATCGCGGGCTGGTCCCGACCATCTCCCGGATGATGATGACGCCCACGCTCGCACCTCCTGGCACGGCGGACTCCGGACCGGTGCCGGTCATCGCCGCGGCCCGGCCATCATGCCACGAGGCCGGACCGGCGCCGGACCGGCCCGTGGTCGCCCGGGACGGGCGCGGGGTCCGGCGACTCAGATGGTCGCCGCGGAGGCCGAGATCGTCGCCGGCGCGGACCTTGTCGAAGCAGGAGCTGCAGTAGACGGGTCGGTCGTTCCGCGGCGCGAACGGCACGACGGCCTGCCCTCCGCAGGCCCCGCAGATCGCGGCATGGAACTCGCGCGGGCCCTCGTTCGACCGGGCCCGCTTCGCCGCCGCCCGACAGGAAGGGCACCGCTGCGGGTCGTTGGTCAGCCCCTTGCTGGCGTAGAAGGCCTGTTCGCCGGCCGAGAACGAGAATTCCTCGGCACAGTCGCGACAGGTCAGCGAACGGTCCTCGAACACCCTCTCCACGCCCTCCTTGGGCCACAGCTCGCCACCCCACGGGAGTCACGGCGCCCGAGAGTCTCGGTCCGGCGCAGGGCACGCTACAGGAGGGCGCGCGCCCGGTCGGCCCGGGCACTGGGGGCCCGGAACTCATAGGCGTGAAGATACGCGCGGCGTCAAGCCTTTTACCACGCTGGACCCGGTCCAGGGAACCCAGTCCGCGACCGCGGCGTCGGGGCGCCATGCCGACACTGACACGCCACGCCCTGCTCCCCGTCCTGGCCCTCGCGGTCGTCGCCTGCAGCTCGAGCGGGGCGAGCCCTTCGTCCGGAGCGTCGGGCAGCCCGTCCGGGAACCCCTCCCCGAGCACCCCCGCCGCGTCCCCCAGCCCGTCGGCGGTCCCCGTCGGCGCCATCGATCACGCCACCGGCCCGACCGACGTCCTCCTCCGCTACGACGAGACCGGCGGGTTCATGATGCCGGGCTTCTCGGCCTCCGCAGACGCCGATCTTCACGCTCTACGGCGACGGCACGGTCATCTTCCGCAACCTGACCAAGGAGCCCCCGCCGGCGATCGGCTCGGTCATCCCGATGAACCCGCTGCGGACCGCGCGCCTCAGCGAGGACCAGGTCCAGGCCGTCCTCCAGGAAGCGCTCGGCCAGGGCGGCCTCGGCGTCGCGCGCGAGTCCTACGAGGACATGACGGTGGCCGACGCCGGGACCGCGGTCTTCGACATCGCATGCCGGCGGCGTCACCAAGAAGGTATCCGTCTACGCCCTGGGCATCGACACGCCCGGCATGAAGGACGCCATCGCGCGCGGGCAACTTCCGCAAGCTCGCCGAGCACCTCGCCGATTTCGACGCCGGCGGGACCGTCGCGACCGACGTCTACGCTCCAGCCTCCTACCGCGCGATCCTGATGGACGGCACCGGGCAGGTGGGCGCCAGGCCGTGGCCATGGCCGACCATCAAGCCGACCGACTTCGCGTTCCCGGCGGACCCGAACGCCTTCCAGCTGGCCACCCGGTCGCTGACCGCGGCCGACGTCGACGCGCTCGGCCTGGGTCCGGTCCAGGGCGGCTTCCAGGGGATGCTCCTGAACGGCCCTTCGGACGGCAAGCTCTAGGCGCTCTCGCTCCGGCCCGCTGCTCCCCGACGAGCCGGCGTAACCTCGCTTCCTCGAAACGACCCGGCCGTTGGCGCGACCTCGTCCTCGCAGCTAATGGGCGGGTGAGGCTCGCCGGTCACCATGGCCGGCATGCCCGGTCCGGATCTGCCCGTTGACACCCAGCGCGAGCGGTCCGTATCGTTCGCCCGGCCCACGACGCCCGGCCCGCGACCTGGTCCCGGCGAACGCTCGCCGATCCCGGTCGGACCCGGTCGGACATCGATCATCGCCTCGCAAGTCAGCGGAGCCCACCGCGACGACGTGAGCGGCTTTCCGATCCAGTACGCGAAGGTCCAGCCTCCGCCATTGCGCGAGGAGACCTTGGCGCGCCATCGACTGCTCGACTGGCTCGCCGCGAAGATCAACCAGCGCGTGGTCCTGCTCCTCGCCGATGCCGGCTACGGCAAGACGACGCTCCTGGCCGACTTCTCCGGGCGCACCCGGCTGCGGACCCTGTGGTACCGCCTCGACGACGACGACCGCGACTGGATCTCGGTACTCAACCACCTGGTCGCGGCGGGCCGCGAGGTCGATCCGTCCTTTGCGCCGAACACGGCCTCGATGCTCGCAGACCCGGGCCTTGGCGGCCCGACCCGCGACACCGTCGTCGACGTCTTCATCCGCGAGCTGCGGACCATCGCCCCGCACGGCGCGGTGCTGATCTTCGACGATTTCCACCTGGTCGACGATGCCCCCGACGTCCAGTTCATCACTCGCGAGATCGTCGCCAGGGCGCCTGAGCGGCTGTCGATCGTGTTCGCCAGCCGCCGTCCGCCAGGATCCCGATCGCACGGCTGCGAGCGACGGGCGAGGTCGCCGAGCTGACGACGGACGACCTCCGATTCGATGAGGACGAGACGGATCGGCTGTTCCGCGAGGCCTACGGCCGTCATCTCGAACCGGACGTCGTCGCCGATGTCGCGGCACGGACCGAGGGCTGGGCCGCTTCCCTCCAGCTCGTGAATGCCGCGCTCCGCGATCGATCGCCAGGCGAGATCCGGGCCTTCGTGCGCAGCCTGACCGGGCGCTGACCACGACCTGTACGACTACCTGGCCGAGGAGGTGGTCGGTGACTTGCCGGCCGATCTGCAGGCCTTCCTCATGCGCACGTCGATCCTCCAGATCGTCACACCCGACCTCGCCGAGGTGGTCAGCGGGCTCGATGCCACGGAGAGCGGGCGGCTGACGGTCGCCGCGGAACGGGTCACGCTGCTCGGCACGTCGAGCGAAGGGCCAGCGCAAGGAGCTGCGTTACCACCCGCTGGTGCGCGAGTTCCTCGAGGCGCGCCTCACGCGCGACTACGGCGTCGATGCCGTCAAGACGCTCCATCGGACCGTGGCCGTCCATGCCGAATCGTTCGATTGGCGCGTCGCCGCGCACCACTACTGGGCGGCTGGCGACCGGGACCGGGCGCTCCAGATCATCGATGACGCGGCCCAGAGCATCATCGGCCGGGGCGACTACCTGGTCGCGGCGCAATTCGTCGACCAGGCGCCCGAGGGGGAGCTGCGCGCCAGCTTCCATGTCGTGCTGTCCCGCCGCGACTTCAAGCTCGGCGACATCCGCGGCGCTCTCGCCCGTGCCAACCGCGCCGTCGAAACCGACCCCACGTCGGACATCGCCCTAGCGAACTTGGCATCGCTGAGCGCGTCGGCCGGTGACGCCGTCGCGTCCCAAGACGCCGCGCGGCGGTTGGTGGCAGAGAACCAGGATCCCGGGTTACGGGCGATAGGGGAGGAGCTGATCAACCTCATCGGTGCCTCGGTGGATGGGGATATCGGCCCATCCATCCCACACCTTCGACGGCTGGCGCTCGCGCAAAGGGATGCTGGCGAGACACATTTCGAGGGCATCACCTATCTGAACCTCGCTGAAGCCCTCCGTGCGTCCGGTAGCATCGAGCAGGCGGGTACCGCGGCTGCAACGGCGATCGAGCTGCTCGAGATCAGCTCGGGTGCAGCCGAAATAGCCTCTGCGCGCACGCTCGTGGCATCGGCGCAGGTGCACCTCGGAAACCAGGGCGCAGGCTGGGCCGAGTTGGATCGTGCCTTGGATGAAACAAACGAGGCGATCCGTGCAGACGTCCTGGTAGAGGCCGCCGAGTTGCATGCCTTCTATGGGTCCGCCACGAAGGCCGCCGACTATGTGAGCGAGTTTCGGCGTGCGACTGCCTCGGCGCCTGAGGCGTTGGGCAAGATCGAACCCGCCGAGGCCTATCTTGGCGATTCGCCTAGGCAATTGGCGAGAAGCCGAGCGTCTTCTGGATGGAGCAGACCTCAACCGGCCCACGGGGCGAATTGGGCAGAACTCCCAAGCCCTTTCGGTTCGAGCGCACGCCAAGCTTGCGGGCCAGCAGCCGGATGCGCTACAGGCCATTGATGCCGCTCGGCATCATGCGAAAAGTCAATCAGCCTTTCGCTGGGTCGCCTACTGTGACGCGCTCGAAGCCCTCGCGATCGGCTCGGACGGGCTGGCTCGGTATCTTCGGCAAGTCGCCAGATCTGGCACATGGCCTTTGACCTTTGTCGCCGAACTCGTCGCCGGTCATCTCAGCGTGATGGGAGACGCAGAACGTGAGGTGGTCGAGCGAGAGGCCACCCTGCGACCAAGTCGGTGGCGTCTGGCATTGCGCCACGTCAGTGGACAACAGCGACCGGTCGGCTCTGCCATAGCTGCCGCTCATGCTGGAGAAGGTGGGCGATGCGGAGGACATCGCGCGACTCCGACGTGTAGCCCATCGCACATCGGGGCAACCGGAGTCCGAGCTTGGGCCGTGCACTTTCGCGTCGCATCGCCGCACGTGTTGATTCGTCGAGGATCAAGGCACGGGTGGCCATTCAAAGTTGGCGATCGGGTCGATGATGGCTCCGTCGTTCGGCAGAAAGGTTCTGGCGCTTCTCTGCTTTCTGTTGTCGCGCCCGGATTCGCTGCCACCCGGGACGAGGTCATGGAAGCCCTGTGGCCCGAGTTCGACCCTGCCGACGCACTGAATTCGCTCAATCAGACGGTGTACTTCCTCCGACAGAGTATTCGAGCCTAGACTACAAGGATGACCTGTCGCCCGGCTATGTCCACCACGAGTCCGACGTTATCTGGCTCGACGCGCGAACTGGTGACGCGCCCGCAGTCAGCGACTGCTTCGAACTGCATGCGCGATGTCGACGGAGCCGACGCCCGATGAAGTCGTGGCTCTGTCGCCACCACTACGTGGGCCGTTCGCCCTTGACTTCGCTTACGAGGATTGGGCTAGCGACTTACCGCACGTTCGCTTCACTCGTCATACCTTCAGATCATCGAGAAGGCCGTCGCTACGATGACATCGGCAACGGTCACTTCGCAGCGCGGAATTGCCTCTAGCACGACGGGCGCTAGATCTGGCGCCCGATGCAGACCAGATCGAGCTTTCGCTGCTCCGGCTCTACCGCCTCACGGGTTCGCACGCAGCCGCGGCCGAGCAGTACGCGCACTACTCCGCCGTGCTGCGTGATCACCTCGGCCTTGAGCCGCCCGCCCTCGAATCGCTGTAGGGATAGGTAAGGTGCCGTATTGACCGGTCTAGTCCGGCGTCCCTATAGTCCGGCCACTTCCTAGTACTCCGGTACTAGGAAGCAATGTTAAGACGCTCGGACGCGCCGATGCACCACCTGAAATGGGCACTTAGGGTGGGGCGGAGCGAGTAGTGCAACCGACCGACCACGAGTCAGGTCGGTTTTCGTGTTCCTCGGAGCACGAGGGCCGCAAAGGAGGATACGAGCGTGAGCATCCCGAGTCCGCTCAAGGGCTGGTAGGTAGACCCAGCCGTGAAGGCCAAAGTTCTGCGGATCATCGTCACGCTTTCGAGCGTGGCGATGATCGCAGCCGCAGGTGGAGCTTCCCTTAGGGGCTTCTAGTACGTTGGTCCCATTACCCCAAGGAACTCGGAGGGAATAGAGTTCCGGGATAGTGGACCAGCGAACAAGGCAGTCAATGCCGAAGTCCCTGAAGCTTTACATCGCTGGAGTCGTGGCTCTGAGTGCGATTGCGCTCGTGGCCGCGACTCTTGTGATTCCGGTCGACCCGAAGTATCGCGCTTCCGTTGACGACCCCCGGCGGACCGACCCACGGACCCGAGGTCCTCCTCGGGGTCGTCTTCTGGACCGTCCTGGCGCTGGTTGGGTCCGCATTGCCAGTTGCAGCTGCCGCGGGGAACGCAACAAGCCGTCGCCATCGCGCCGATCATGGGGTCGATCTTCCTTGGCGGGCCGGCGGTCGGCGGCGTGGGTCGCGGCAATCGGCACCACCGAGGTCCGCGAACTCCGCGGGCAAGATCCCTTGGTACGGAACTCTTGGCAAATCACGCCGGTCTCGTGCTTCCCGCCGTGTCGCAGGGTTGGTTCGAGAGGCGCTTCTCGATTGCCGATCGGGACCTGTCGCCGACTTCATCGGCGCGATGGTTGCTGCAGGCGATATTCCTCGTCCTCAACCTCATGCTCGCTTCGATGCTGCTCGGCCTCCGCACCGGGCAAGCGCGTGGCCGAGGTCTTCGTTGGCGACATGCGCGGCATCGCCGGCAGCGTCGGGTCGCTCTGGCCCCACTCGCTTGGCTGATGACGCGTCATCTACTCGGTGCAATGGTGGGCGACGGCTCTGTTCGCCGTGCCGCTCTACTCGACCCGGCTCGCGTACCAGCGTTTCGTCGAGATGCGCGAGATGTTCGCGCAGACGATCGGGGCATTGGCGCAGGCCGTTGACAAGCGCGACCCCTATACGTCGCTGCACAGCCATCGGGTCAAGGAGATCGCCGTCGACATCGGGCGGGTCATGCGCGTCAACGATGCCGAGCTGGAGGCCCTCGAACTGGGGCGGCCTGCTCCACGACGTCGGCAAGATCGGCGTCCCGGACAACGTCCTGCTGAAGCAGGAACGCCTCAACAAGGAAGAGCGGATGATCATGAACGCCCATCCGGTCCTGGGCGCGCAGATCATCGCGCCGGTCACCAAGCTCGCCCCGGAGCTGCCGATCATCCGCCACCACCACGAGTGGTACAACGGCTCGGGCTACCCGGACCGCCTCATCGGCGACGAGATCCCGAAGCTGGCCCGCGTCCTCCACGTCGCCGACGCCTTCGAGGCGATGACCGCCGCCCGCCCCTACCGCATGACGCCGCTGACCACGGAGCAGGCGCTCGGCGAGCTGCGCAAGTTCGCGGGGATCCAGTTCGACCCGGTCGTCGTCGACGCCTTCGTCCGCACCCACCACGTCGACGGCGTGGCCGACCCCGGCCGGCGCGCCGAGCCACGGCAGATCCCGCTGATCGGCCAGGCGGCCGATACCATGACCCATGCCGCCCGCAACGACGAGCCGGCATCCACCGGGGCGAAAGCCGCCCCCGAGCGGGTCTGAGTCCCCGCACCAGCCACCTCGCCGCGCGCCCGCGGCTGCGCGCGCCGGTCCGCCGGCCCCATGATTTGCCGATGCACCGTCCCTGCCGTGCCGATCCGGGCCGCCCGTGCTGATCCTCGGCATCCTGCTCGGCCTCGTCCTCGGCCTGCTCGCGGGCGGCAGCCTCTCCAACCTCGCGTCGGTCCGCCTGCGCTGGGTCTCGCTGATCGCGACGGCCGTCATCCTCCGGTTCGGGACCGAGGCCGCCCTGGTCGCTGGCATCCCGCTCGCGGAGACGCTTCGACTCCCGCTGCTGGCGGCGTCGTTCGGGATCCTGCTCGCCGGCCTGTGGGCCAACCGGTCCTACCCGGGCCTGACGCTGGCGTTCGTGGGGATCCTGTCCAACGGCCTGGTCATCGTCGTCAACGGCGGCTACATGCCGATCTGGGAGCCGAGCCTGGTCGCCGCCGGCATCGACCCGTCCCAGGTCTCGAGCCACATCCACACGCTCCATGGCCCGGAACTCGGCCCGCTTCCTGCTCCACCTCGGCCCGTTCGCCGACATCATCCCGATCCCGTTCCCGCTGATCCAGAACGTCGCCTCGATCGGCGACGTGTTCCTGACCGCCGGGCTCGCCCTCTTCCTCTTCGCCAGCATCGTCCGCGTCCCCAACGACCTCGACGACGCGGCGGCGTCGCGGATCCGCTCGAGCCTCGGGACCAGCACGACCGCGGAGTCGGGCCTCTCCCCGGCGTTCGCCGCGTCGGCCGCGCTCGAGCGGCAGGTCGTGCTCGGCGGGCGGCGGGGCGGCCTCGCGTCGCCGGCACGGACCACGATCCCGGCCCGGCCGGTCGAGGTCGCGGAACGGATCCGCCGGCACCCGTACGTCCGGCTCGCCCTCAACGGCTCGTTCTCGGCCCTGTGGGTCGGCCAGCTGATCTCGCTCTTCGGCGACCGGATCCACCAGGTCGCGCTCACCGCGCTGGTCTATGCCACGACGGGATCCCCGGTCGCCGCGGGCCTGTCGTTCTTCTTCGCCGCGTTGCCGAACCTGTTCCTGTCGCCGCTCGCCGGCACGTTCGTGGACCGCTGGGACCGCAAGGAGGTCCTGATCGTCAGCGACATCCTCCGCGCGGCCGTGGTCCTGCTCATCCCGATCGCGGCGATCGTCAACGTCGTGCTGGTCTACCCGCTGATCTTCCTGGTCACGTCGATCTCGATCTTCTTCCGGCCGGCGCGTGTCGCGATCCTGCCGCAGCTGGTCGAGGACGACGAACTCGTGACCGCGAACTCGGCCCTGTGGATCGGCGAGACGATCGCCGACGTCCTGAGCTTCCCGATCGCCGGCCTGTTCGTCGTCTTCCTGGGCAGCGCGCTTCCGCTGGCGTTCTGGCTCGACGCCGCGACCTACCTCGCGTCGGCGGTCCTGCTGGCGATCGATCGTGGTCCGACCGGCCAAGGTGCGCACGGCCGCCGAGCAGGAGGCCGCCGCCAGCGACCCGGCGCAGCTGACGACCGGGTTCCTCGTGCGAGCTCAAGGCCGGTTGGCGATTCCTGCGCGGCGACATCACGCTCCTCGCCAACACGATCCAGGCCGCGGTGGCGCAGTTCGCGGTCGGGCTGCTCCTCGCCATCACGTCGGTCTGGGCGATCCAGGTCTTCAGCGATGCGAAGATCGGCTGGGAAGGCGCCTGGGGGCTCATCGAGGCGGGCTCCGCCGCCGGCAACATCCTCGGCGGGTTCGCCATCGGCCTGGTCGGCTCGCGGATCCTCAAGGGCCGGATGATCATCGCGGGCTACGCCGTGTGGGGCTTCCTGACGATCATCCTCGCGCTCTCGAACAACCTGCCCCTCGCGGTCGGCATCTCGTTCGGGTCCGGGATCGCGAACATGGCGTTCATCATCCCGAGCCAGGCGCTCTTCCAGCAGCGGACGCCGTCGGAGCTGATGGGCCGGGTGGTGAGCTTCCGGTTCGCCCTCGTCTTCGGGTCGATGACGCTGGCGATGGGCGTCGGGTCGGTGATGACGGCGTTCGTGCCGGCGGCTGCCGTGATCGCGCTGGGCGGGTTCGTCGCGATGGTCGCAGGGCTCGCCGGGCTGTTCGTGCCCGCGCTCCGCGACGCGTGATGGACGCCGCGCGCGATGCGTTGGGTACACTGGCGCCCGCGTGCCAGGCCGCCGACATGGCCGCCCGCCCGCGCGAGGAGTGAACGGACCGCATGACTGATCGACCCGAGGGCTCGACGGACGAGACGCTCGAGCCCGAGCCCGAGCCCGAGCCGGAGCCGGCGGCCGCGCCCGAGCCCGAGCCGGAGCCGGAGCCGGAGCCAGAAGCCGAGGACGACACGGCCGACGAATACACGGCCGACGATGACGGCAGCGAGTCGGAGGATCCGTCCTACGAGTTCGACGACACCGAGGACGCGGGACCCGAGGAGGGCGCGGCGGCCGCCGCGGTGGTCGCGACGGGTCGCGTCCGCAGCCCAGCGCCAGCCGGCGGCCCACGCGCATCGACGCCGTCCGAGCTGGCGGTCCGCGTCACCGACAACGCCTCCAAGGTCTTCGTCATCGCCACGGTCGTGGTCTTCGTGGGAATCCTGCTGAACGGCGTGCTGCTCGGGAACGGCGGCCTGCTCACCGGCACGCCGACCCCCAAGCCGACACCGGTCGCGACGGCGACCCCCAGTGCCTCGCCGTCGGGCTCGGCATCGCCGAGCGCCTCGGCATCGGGCTCGGCCTCTCCGAGCACCTCGGCGTCCCCGGCCGTGTCGGCCTCGCCCAGCCCGTCGGCGGCCCCGAGCCCGTCGGCATCGCCATCGGCCGCCCCGAGCGCGTCGCCCAGCCCGTCCTGACCGGGGCGCCGCGGGCGTATCCTCGCGGCATGGACGGCCAGCCGGCCGAGACGAGGACCGACGAGCAGCTCCGCCGTGCGCGGGAGCGGATGGTCGCCGATCAGCTGCGCGGCCGCGGCATCCGCGACGAGCGGGTCCTGCAGGTGATGGGCGAGATCCCGCGCGAACACTTCGTCGATGTCCCGGACCCGAGGCTCGCCTACGCCGACGAGGCGCTCCCCATCGAGCTCGGCCAGACCATCAGCCAGCCGTTCATGGTGGCCCGGATGACCGAGCTGCTGGCGACGCGCCCGGGCGACCGCATCCTCGAGATCGGCACGGGCTCCGGCTACCAGGCGGCGATCCTTGGCGCGCTCGGCTGCCGGGTGACGACCATCGAGCGGCACCCGGATCTCGCCGCCTCGGCGAGAGCGCGGCTGGCATCGCTCGGGCTCTCCGCCGGGATCGAGATCCTCACCGCCGACGGCAGCCTCGGCTGGCCCGCTGGTTCGCCATGGGACGGCATCCTGGTCGCCGCGGCGGCGCCCGTCGTCCCCGACACGCTGCGCGAGCAGCTGGCCGACGGGGCGCGGCTGGTGATCCCGGTCGGGCCACGCGATCGCCAGGTCCTGACCGTGGTCACCCGCCACGGGAACGAGTGGACGGACGTCCCGGACGGCGCCTGCGTCTTCGTCCCGCTCGTCGGGCCCGGCGGGTACGCGGGGTGATCGAGGCCCGGGCGCATCACGACCGCCCGGTCGCCCTCGGTATACTCGGCCGGCCATGACCCATGTCTTCGTCGCGCCCCATCCGGACGACGTCGCGCTCTCGTGCGGCGGCCTGATCGCCAGCCTGCGCGAGCTCGGCCAGAACGTCACGATCATCACGGTCTTCTCCGGCGACGGCGCCGATGACGGCATGACGCCCTACCAGCGCGAGGCGCTCGGCTTCGGGTCGAAGGCGATGTGGCCGGTCACCGAGGCCTTCAACCGCAGCGACATCCAGGCCGACTGGCCGAGCGCGGCGCTCGTGCCGTCGTGGGCCGCCACCGAGGACCGCCTCGAGGCGACCCAGGCCGACGCCGACGCCGCGGCCAAGCGGTTCTGGCAGCGCTCGTCGTGGTACCGCCGGGCGAGCATCCGCAACGAGTCCATCGCGGAGCAGCCGGTCATCGACGACGTGCCGACGCAGGGCGCGGTCTACACGACCGGCGTCATGGATGCCGCGGCGGCGGGCGACCTCATGGCGCGCCGCCGGGTCGAGGACGAGCGCTTCGCCTATTTCGCCGAGGCCTCGATCGTCTTCCTGGACCTGCCCGACGCCGTCTTCCGGGGCTACGAGGGCGACGACCAGCTGCTCGGCGCGCCGCGAGCCGATGACACCGCCCCCGACGAGCTCCTGCGCCGGGAGATCGCGCGGCTGGAGCCCCAGAAGGTCTACTTCCCGCTCGGCGTCGGGGGCCACGTCGACCACCAGCTCTGCCGCGACGTGGGCCTGCGCCTCCTCAACGAGGGCCGCCGCTGGGTGATGCCCGGCCCGGACTACGCGGGGATCGTCGGCTTCTACGAGGACTTCCCGTACGCGTGGTGGTCCGACTTCAAGCAGCCCGAGGACCTCGGCGCCGACATCCTGGCCGCGTTCCCGGCCGACGTCTCGATGACCCCGACCTTCGCGGACATCACCGACCAGCTCGAGCGCAAGATCACGGGCATCGACCTGTACGCCAGCCAGATCGAGCGGCTCTTCGACAGCACCCGCGCCATGGCCGACGCCGTGCGCGCCTATGGACGGACGATCGCCGAGTACGGCGAGATCGACGGCTCGGCGGAACGGTACTGGGTCTCCGGCCGCGTCTGACGTGAGCGTCGCGACGGCGCCGACGACGGGGCCGACACCGCGACGCCCGGCCGTCCTCGTCGGGGTCGGCGCGCTCATCCTGGGGATCGCCATCCGGTGGCTCCTGCTGCCGACCGAGGGCCTGCGCGGCGACCTCGACGTGTTCGTCCTGTGGACGCACGGGATCGCCGTCAACGGCCTGCCGCACGCGTACGACCAGAACCTCTCGTTCCCGCCGGTCATGGCCTATGTCTGGGGCGTCCTGGCGGCCATCGAGCCGGCCTTCAAGACGGTCACCGACGCCTCCGACCCCGCGATCCGGGCGCTGATGAAGACGCCGGCCTCGCTCGCGGACATCGGGCTCGCGCTGCTCGTGGCGTTCGCATTGCGAGAGCGGCCGTGGTGGGCGGCCGTGGGTGCCGCGGCGATCCTGCTCCACCCCGCGGTCATCGACATCAGCGCCTGGTGGGGACAGTACGAGTCGATCTACATGCTCTCGGCCCTGGCGGCCGTCCTGTGCGCGGTCCGCGGCCGCAACGGCGCGGCGGCGGCGCTCCTGGCCGTGGCCCTGATGACCAAGCCGCAGGTCCTGCCCTTCCTGCTCCCCTTCGCGGCCTGGTTCTGGGCCACGGGCGGCTGGCGCGGACTCGTCCGCGCGGCGTTGATCGGCGGGGCTGTCGTCGTGCTGCTGTGGCTGCCGTTCGTGCCGGCCGGCGGTCCCGCGAACTACCTCCGCAACCTCGCGGACTACCAGGGCGAGGTCTTCAACATCCTCTCGCTCCGTGCCTGGAACCTGTGGTGGATCCTCCAGTCGCTGGTCGCCGGCGGCGGCTTCATCGCGGACGACAACGCCTTCCTGGGGCCGCTGACCCTCCGCCACGTCGGGTTCGCGCTGACCGGCATCCTCGAGATCGTCGTCGCGCTGGCGATCGTGCGCGATCCACGGCCGCGGACGCTGATCCTGGGCCTGGCGGCGGCCACGCTCGTCGCGTTCACGTTCCTGACCTCGATGCACGAGCGCTACGCGTACGGGGCGCTGGTCTTCCTGATGCTGCTGATCCCGGAGGCGAGGGTCCGCTGGCTGGGGATCGCGTTCGGCATCGTGTTCACGCTGAACCTGCTGGCCGCGGTGCCGCCGACCGAGGCCATCGGCTCGCTCCTGCCGGTCGATGGCTGGCTCGGCATCGTCGGGTCCGTGGCGATGCTCGCGATCACCGTCGCGACCGTCCGCCTGCTCAGCCGGGCGCCTGATCCTCGACCGGGGGCAGCGGATCCACGGCCGGACGCCCAGGGTCCCGCGCCCGGTCCCGCCCCAGCCAGCCCATGATCGGCACCAGCAGCAGCGGCAGGCTGCCGAGAGAGTAGTCGAGACCGATCCGCAGCGAACGCATCGCCGTCACGTACTGCGTCCAGAGCGGGAGCATCGCGAGGCTCACCACGACCACGACGGCCGCGGCGACCCACCACGACAGCCGGTTGGCGCCCAGGGCGGCGAGCGGCAGGAAGATCGGCTTGACCACCAGCAGCAGCGCCGGCCAGCCCCAGCGCAGGCCGGCGGCGACCCCGGCGGCCATCCACATGTCGCTGTTGCCGTAGAGGAAGGCGGCCTCGGCCCGCGGCCACAGCAGCAGCAGGGCCATCGCCAGCCACGCCCATGGCGCCGGGCGCCAGCGCCAGATCGTGAACGCCAGCACGGCGACCGGCACGATCCACCAGACGGGCGGCGGGATGACCGTCAGCGGCACGAAGAGGAAGAGCGCGGTGGGCGGGTAGAGCACGTCCTGCATCGGGACGATCCCGTACGGCGCGCCCGTCAGCTGGTGCGGCAGGTAGTAGGTCCCGTCCGCGAGCCACGTCGCCCCGACCTGGCGATAGAACGCGTAGTCGATCCACAGGTCGCCGGATGCGCGCATCAGCCCGAAGGTGACGATCACCTCGGCGACCAGCACGCCGGCCACGACCGCCGCCAGGAGCGGGACGAGCGACCGACGGCGGAGCACGGTCGCACGCGACCAGCGCCCGGCCGGCGTCAGCTCCGCGAAGACCGGCGCAGCCATGTCGGTCGGTGGCGGCCCACGGCCCACGCGATCAGCGGCGCGAGCATGAGCGGCAGGGTCGGCAGGTTGTAGAAGAGCGAGACATCGGAGTTGCGGACCACGGTCAGCCAGTCGAACCAGACCGGCACGAACGCCAGCGACAGGATACCCAGGACCACCAGGGCCACCCACCAGCTGCGGTGCCGGATCCCGAGCAGCGCGATCGGCGCGAACGTGGGCTTGGCGAGGACGAACACGAACGGCCAGCGCCAGACGGTCCCGGCGGCGATCGCGGCGACGATCCACATCGAGGGGTTCCCGAAGACGTAGACGTTGATCGACTTCTCGAGCATGAGGCACACGGTGATGAGCAGCCAGCCCCACAGCGGCGGCCGATGCCACCACATGCCGTACGCGGTCACGGCGATGGGGACGGCCCACCACAGGACCGCCGGCAGCCAGATGAACGGGATGAACAGGAGGAACGCGGTCGGCGGGTAGAGGATCGCGCCGTCGCCGATGACGAACGGGCCGGCCAGCTCGAAGGGCAGGTACGGCGTGCCGGTGTCCAGGAGGCGCTGCGCCGCCTCGACATGCCAGCGGTAGTCGAGCCCGAACGCCGGATTCGAGAGGTTGACCAGCAGCGCGGCGGCGATCCACAGCCAGCCGACGCCGATGAGCGCGACGGCGACGACCCGGCCGGCGGCGGCAAGCCGGTCCCCACGCGCCCGGCCGAGCCCGGCCCCGCCGAGCGCCGCCGCGCCGCTAGCCGACGGCACCATGGCCATCCCGCCGGCGGCGCGTGAAGCGGCCGCGGAAGGCCGCCCAGTACCAGTGCAGATAGTGCGGCAGCCACTTGCGGAGCTTGAAGTTGCTCTGCCCAGCGGTGCGGTCGCGCCAGGTGGTCGGCACCTCGGCGACCCGCCGCCCATCCAGTGTCGCCTTGACCGTGAGCTCCAGCGCGAGCTCGAATCCGGCGGTGCTCTCGATGCGCACGACGTCCAGGAAGCGGCGCGCATAGAGCTTGAAGTTGTTGGTCGGGTCGTGCGTCGCGACGCCCCCGAACCAGTGGAGGCTGAGGCCCGCCGTCCGGCTCAGGAGCCGCTTCAGCCGCGGCCCGCCCACCTGGCGACCGCCGCGCATGTAGCGCGACGCGGCCACGACATCCGCGCCGTCGAGTGCGAGCGCGACCATGGGATCCACCACGTGCGGCTCGTCGGAGCCGTCGGCCATGGAGATGAGGACGTACGGTGCCGTGGTCGCGGCGATGCCCGCCTTCATGGCGTTGAGGACGCCGCGCCCGAGGTCGTTGCGCAGGCCGCGCAGGCCGGGGATCTCGCCGGCCAGCCGGGCGATGACCGGCACCGTGGTGTCGCCGTCGAAGTCGTACACGACCACGATCTCGTGCGCGGTGCGGACCCCGGCCGAGAGCGCGCGCAGGACGGGCTCGACCGCCTCGCCCTCGTTGTAGACCGGGACGACGATGGCGAGGACCGTGGGATCCGCGACCACCTCGGTCACCTCGGGCGCTCCCCGATGAACAGGGTCTGCCGACCCATCAGGCGCCACATCAGCGGGACGGCGAGGTACAGCCTGACCAGCCGCCCGTCGCTCGGGAGGCGCCCCTTGGTCGAGTACGGGAGGAACCGCGTCACGAGCTGCACCGTCGCGAGGCCGGCGAGCTCGGCCGCCTCCAGGAGGCTGCGTTCGGTCAGCGCCACGCGATGGTCGATGAAGTCCCAGTAGCGGGGACCGACCAGGCGGATGTTCGGCTGGAGCACGATGACCCGCCCGCCGGGCCGGACCAGGGCGCGGGCGACCCGCAGCTGTTCGATGACGGCTTCGCCGGATTCGAGGTGCTCCAGGTAGTTGCTCATGAAGACCGTGCCGAAGTGCTCGTTCGGCAGGACGCCGGCTGAGCTCGCTCCCGGGCGCCTGCACGAACCGGATGTCGCTCGGCAGCGCCGCGGAGACATCCCGGATGTCCGTCGCCCAGCGCTCGCGTGGCCTCGACGAAGCGGATGAAGTGGCCGCGGTCGCAGGCCAGGTCGAGGACCGGCGCGTCCGGGTCGATGTAGCGCCGCAGGTACGCGACGATCTCGCGCCAGACCGCGTCCTTCTGGCTCACTTCGCGTTCGTCGAAGCGCGCCTCGTACAGCTCGGGCAGCGAATTGGTCACAGCCGGCCGGCCTCGACCTCGGAGGCGATCCAGGGGATCACCTCGTCGAGCATCGTGTCGAGGGTCGTGGTCGCCTCGAAGCCCAGCACCTGGCGCGCCTTGCGGACATCGGGGATGCGGCGCTGGACGTCGTGCTCGAACGGCGGGTCGCTGACGTAGCGGAACGGCCGGTCCGGGCCGTGGACCTTGCGCCAGATGGCCTGGGCCAGCTCGAGGACCGTCGTGGAGGCCGCCGTGGAGAGGTTGAAGTCCTCGTCGATCGCGGCCGGCGACTCCATCGCGAGCCGGATCCCGTGGGCGAGGTCGCCGCCGTACGTGTAGTGGCGGACCTGCGACCCGTCGCCGAGGATGTGGAGCGGGTCCTGCTCCTTGAGCACCTTGAGCACGAGGTCCGGCACGACGTGCGAGAGGGCCAGCTTCACGTTGCCGCTCATGATGTCCGTGTCGCGCAGCGCCCGCCGCTCGCCGATCCCGACGCAGTTGAACGGCCGCACGATCGTGTACGGCAGGCCGGTACTGCTCGGACGCGCCCTTGGCGAAGTACTCCGAGGCGAGCTTCTGGAAGCCGTAGGTCGAGACCGGCGGCGGCGACGTCCGCTCCGCGCCTTCGGGCGTCGGGAAGACCGTCGAGGACTCGTAGACCATCGACGACGACACCACCACGATGCGCTCGAGGTGCCCGTCGCGATGGGCCGCGATCGCGGCGTCGAAGGTCGAGGCCAGGATGCGCTCGTTCTCGGCGAGCAGGTCGTAGGCGAACTCGTGGAAGTAGCTGATCCCGCCGATCATCGCCGCGGCCGCCACGACCTGGTCGCAGTCCGCGGCCAGCTCGCCCAGCAGGGCCGCGTCCTTGGCGTCGCCTTCGACGAAGCGGTAGCGCGGGTGGTCGTCGTAGGACTTCGCGAGCCGGCCGTACTTGCTGAAGTCGTCGACGCCGATCACCTCGTGGCCGGCCTCGAGCAGCTCCGGGACCAGGTAGCCGTTGATGAACCCGGCCGCGCCGGTGACAAGGATCCTCATGCGGGTCGCCGATGCGCCAGCGTCGCCATGTCGGCCGGCGGACGGCTCGGCCAGTCGATCAGGGCGAGACCCGCCAGCGCCATCGTGAGCCACGTCCATTCGTACAGCGCGAGCGATGCCCAGCCCGGCCGCGAACGGGACGATCCAGGGCGGTCCGTCCGCGCGCCCCAGGCGATCAGCGACCGACCGACATGACGATCCGGACCGGCAGCGGGACCGGGACCACGGGGTTCGGCGAGGGGGCACCGGCGTTGGCGATCGCGAAGGCGAAGAAGTCGGCCCACTGGGCCGGCGCCAGGACGAACGAGACGCCGGCGATCAACGCGGTCGCGCCGAGCGCGATGCCCAGGTTGCGCCACTCGCGGCGGAACACGAACCAGAGCAGGCCGATCCCCGGCGCGATCTTGGTCAGGATGATGAAGGCCCATGCCGCGGGCCAGCGGAAGCCGATGACGACCGCCGCCGCGAGCAGCGGCTGGACGTTCCCGATCATCGCCAGCAGGAGCGGCCTCGCGAGCCCGGAGTCGATGCCCCAGAGGACGGCCGCACCGGCGGTCAGCCCCAGCACCAGCAGGCTCCACGAGCGCGTGCTCGCCCAGAACCCGAGGAACACGAAGACGGTCCAGCCGACGACGAACGCCGGCCAGCCGATGGGCGTGAGCAGGCCGATGACCTGGGCCAGCGGTGGCGGATAGACGTACAGGGAGTTCGCGTCGGCCGCCCAGACGGTCCCGTAGTAGTGCACCGACTGGCCGGCCCGCCAATACATGTCGGTGTCGACCGGCGTGATATTGGCCACGGCGTAGGCGATCCCGATCGCGAGCGAGATGCCGGCGATCAGCGCGAGGCCACCGGCATCGAGCAACGCCATCCAGCGCCGGCCGGCCGAGCCACCCCGTCGGACGGCTGTGGACCCTCCGTCGGCCCACAAGCGTCGCGAGAACTCGAGCGCGCGGCTGGTCACGGCCGGGACGCCCGCGGCCAGGACGCGGTTCGCCATCCGCCCCACGCAGACGGCGCACCGACTCGTCCGGTCTCCCCATCGTCGGACTCGGGCGCGGGGAAGAACCTGGCTCCGATCGCCGCGACCACGATGCTGGCAAGCATCAGTTGCGGCGGGACGAGCGGAAGGGTCCAGATCACGAGCAGGAGCGGAGTCAGCGCTGGCATCGACATCGCGAGATAGTGGGGCTGTGTCCACGGCCAGAGCAGCGGTACGGCAAGCCAACCCGCGCGGCGGACCCCCATGGAGAGCAGCGCAAGACCCCCGATCAGCATCAGTGGCACGTTTCCGGACACCGACGTCGTGGCCGCTGATCTGCTCGAACGCCAGCGGTGCTTCTCGGGAGGGCGTGAACCCACAGTCCCCCAAGGAAGGACCGGGGCAGTGACGACGAGCACGGCGGCGAACATCGCCCAACGTCCGCCATCGGCGGTCGACCACCAACGGCACGATCGCGTAGATCTTGAGAAGGGGCGCCAGCGTGTCGAACCGGCGGCCTGCCACGACGAGTGCGGCCAGGACCGCCACGTCCGGGTTTCCCGTGAGGATGCCCTCGAGGATCGGCGTGAAGCCGACGAGCCAGAGCGGCAGCCGGAGGGCCCGAAGCGCGAGAAGGGCCAGCGCGAGCGACCCAGGACGAAAGCGGGCACGATGAGCCAGCCCGGGAGGACCGTGAATGGCGCCAGCACGATCAACGTGGGCGGCGGCGCGGCGAAGGGGATCCCGTTGGCGGTGACAGCCCATGGATCCGCGCCGTGAAGCCACGCCCCCGCCGCCGCCACGTAGAGACGCGCGTCAAACCCGATGTCGGCTGGCGCGAGGATGTAGCGCACGATCCGAAGTGCGGCGGGGACCGCGATGACCGCCGGAGGATCCGACGCATGAGGCGGTCCCATGCGGCCAATGGCGGAAGGTGGTCGAAGCCAGCGGGTCCCGGAGTGCGAACCCAGCCGACCACGTCCGAAGAGAAGCCTAGGATCTGCCGCGAGATCATCGTCACAGGCGGATGCCCTGCCCATCGCCCCCCAGACATCGACGACGTCCTTGCCGCCGACCTCCAGGCCGCGATAGGCCTTGTGCGGCGCGCCGAGGACGAGGACGTCGCTCTCGTCGACGACGCGTTCGAGCGGGACCAGCCGGTCGTCGTCGACGTAGGGATCGGTCGCGAGGACCCTGGCGCCGGCCCACGACAGGAGCTTGCGCAGCTTGTAGCTGAGCGAGGCTCGCGTGTCGTCGGACTCGCCCTTGAACGCCATGCCGAGGATGCCGACGGTCTTGCCCTGGAGGCCGCCGTAGCGACGTTCCATGCTCGAGACGACATAGGCGGGCAGGCCCTCGTTGACCTGCATGGCGGCCTGTCCGAGCGGGAAATGGTCGGAGGTGAACGCCGCCAGCTGCATGGTGTCCTTGAACAGGCAGGGGCCGGCGGCGAACCCCGGGCCCGGGCAGGTCGGCGGCACGCGGGTAGTCCTCGCGGATCGCACGCAGGACGTTCGTGTAGTCCACGCCGGCCTGGTCGGCGATCATCAGGAACTGGTTCGCGACCGCGAACTTCATGTACCGCCAGGTGTTCGTGAACAGCTTCGCCAGCTCGGCTTCCTTGGTCGAGACGCGGACCGTCTTCGCGGCCAGGCGCCCGAAGAGCGCCGCCGCGCGGTCGGCGGCGACGGTCGTGTCGGCGCCGATGATCTGGGGCAGCGAGCCCAGCTCCTCGAGCGCGTGGCCCTCGGCGATCCGCTCCGGGCAGAACGCGACATCGACGTTGCAGCCGCGCTCGGCGAGGTTCTGGGTCACGTAGGCCGTCGTCCCGGGATAGACGGTGCTGCGCAGGACGACCAGGGCGCCATCGCGCAGGTGCGGCGCGATCTGGTCGACCGCCTTCTCGAAGACGGTCATGGACGGGCCGAGGAACTCGTCGACCGGCGTCCCGATCACGACGACGAGCTGGGACGTTCGCTCGATCATCGAGCCGTCGGAGCCGAAGCACAGCCGCCCGGTCGGCAGCAGCGCCGCGGAGCAGCTCCTCGGCCCCGGTCTCCATGAACGGCATCTCGCCGGCGGCGATGCGATCGAGGGTCTGCCTGGTTGGTGTCGTAGATCCCGACGCGTCAGGCCCGCGTCGGCGAACGCCAGGCTGAGCGGCAGGCCGACGTGCCCGCCGCCGCCGAGCACCACGACATCGAGCTCCGGCTGGTTCGTTCGTCATGCGACGCAATCTAGCAGCACGTTGCGGCCGGTCACCGGCACCAAAAGTCCTAACCGGCGTCGCCGACGAGGTGCCGCCAGGAACGCGACCGGTGGGCAGGCTGGCGCATCGCCGATTTCAGCCTTCAGCCGCCGAGACGGCAGGCAGGCGGAACAGCCGGTCCCGCAGCGGGCTCAGGATGGTGACGTGGTGCGAGCGGTCCGCGGATCCGAGGAATGCGAGGATCGGGATCAGGACATAGGCGACGTCGAAGCCGTTGTGCGTCCAGTCGTCGCCGCGGATGTTCGTGATGGCGGTGATCCAGTCGGGCCACATCGGCAGCATCGCCACACTCACCAGGGCCAAGAGGCCCAGACCGCGCCACCACGACTGCCGTTCGATCCCGAACACCGCGAAGGGCGCCAGCGAAGGTTTGAGGAGGACGGCGACGGCCGGAACGGACCAGACCAGGCTGGCCGCGACCGCCGCGGCGACCCACATCGACGTGTTGCCGTAGATCGTCAACGAGATGGTCCGTGGCGCGACGACGCAGAGCGCGATGAGCGGCCAGGCCCACGCCGCCGGCCGGAGTCGCACGACCGCGACGGCGATCACGGTGATCGGGATCAACCACCACGCCAACGCTGGCAGCCAGAGGAACGGTAGGAAGGCGAGCACAGACGGCGGTGGATAGAGCGAGTCAGGGTTCGTGTGCTCGTAGGGCAGTCCGGTCAGCTGCCGGGCGTCGTAGTAGTTCCCGCCCCCGAGCCAGTCGCGGGTGTGATCGAGATAGATCCGGAGATCCTCGCCGCCGTGCGCCTCGACGTAGGCGAGGTTCCCGACGATCAGGGCGACGCCGACCCCCAGGACGATGCCGGTCGACGCGAGCCAGATGAGCCTGACCAGCCGGGAGTCCGGTCGCCGCATCAGGCCACCCGTCTGGTCGCGCCGAACCAGGCGACCAGTCCCACGGCGACAAGCGGGATGTCGAAGAGTGAGTAGGTGAGGTCCTGCCCCTCCAGATTCGCGACGGCCCGCACATACTCGGCGCAGTCGGGCAGCATCGCGATGAGGACGATCCCCAGGACCGCCGCCGCGATCCACCATCGCTTGGTCCGGATCCCGATGAGGGCGAACGGCGCCAGGGTCGGCTTCAGGACGGCCAGGACCGCGGGCCACCCGAACATGGTCCCCGCCGCGACCGCGGCGGCCACCCACATGGACGGATTGCCATAGACGATCAGGCCGAGGCTGCGTGGGAGCACCAGGCAGGCCGCCAGGATCGGCCAGACCAGCGGCGACGGCCGGTAGGTCCACACGATCCACCCGACCAGCGCGCCAGGGATCGCCCACCAGAGGAGCGACGGTACGACCAGGAACGGCACCATCAGGAGCGCGACCGGCGGGGGATACAGGGAGTCGCCGCCTTGGAGCACGTACGGCCCCGCGAGCTGCCGAGCGTCGTAGAACGAGCCCCCGGCCAGCCATTCCCGGGTGTGGCGCAGGTACGTCTGGAAGTCCTCGCCTGCGTGCGCCCCGATGTAATCCCCGTTGCCGATCAGCAGGGCCAGGCCGACGCCGAGGATCGCGGCCGAGATCATGGCGCCGACCCGACGGCTTCGGACGGTCGGCGGCGGCAATGAGGGGATGGCGATCACGATGCCGGCACGGTCAGGACCGCGCCGTCGTGGTCCTCGTAGACCTGCTTCCAGCCGGCGGCCCGCAACCGGTCCCGGAAGGCGTCCTGGTCGGCGCCGGCCGTGACGATCAGCGTGACGCCCCAGGTCCGGAGCCGGTCCTGCCAGCCGTCGGCACCGGAGACGACCTGCTCGTAGTCGTCCCAGACGCTGACCGGGAACAGCTCGATGCGCGAGTCGATCGCGACCGGCAGCGTCGGCAGGTCGAACTCGAACCACGATCCCCACGGCTGCGGCGCGAAGAGGCGGTCGCCCGGGACCATCCGCGCACGGAGGTCGGCCGTGATCCCGGGCGGGGCGTTGCCCACGACCCCGGCCGGCGTCCCGAGCCCCGGCTCGAGCGGCCGCCACACCGGCAGCAGGGCGATCCCCGCGACGATCAGGGCACCGGCCAGGACGAGGTTGACCCGCCGGACCAGCGGCGGATCCGGTCGCGCGACGGCGGCCGCGGCCGGCTCGACCAGCAGGGTGCCGGCGATGGCCACGACCGCGCCGAGGGGCCACCACGCGACCCCGCGGATGGCGTAGGCGCCGATGACGAAGAAGACCCCGAGCCACATGAGCGTCGGCCATGACGTGGCCCGGCCGCGCCGCGCCATCAGCACGACGATGGCGCCCGCGCTCGCGAAGAACAGCATGCCCGGCGACCGAGCGCAGCGAGGTCGGCTCCCATTCGGTGATCCGCTGCGTCACCAGCGGGTTGGTCGAGACGCCGACGGCATAGCCCCACACCGCCGGCCCGAACGGGGTCAGGCACGCCGCGAGCGGCGCTGAGGACGGCGAGCAGCAGGACGCGGCGGGCGCGCGGATCGTGGTCGTGGACGTCCTCGAGCCAGGCGAGACCCAGGGCGACCGGGCCGAGGAAGAAGCTGCCGTGGATGTTCGCCCAGACCGCGACGATGAGCGGCACCAGCCACAGGCGACCGGGATGCGCGCGGCGGTCGACCACCAGCAGCAGCACGACCGCGAAGAAGGCCATCCCGATGAGCTGCGGCCGCAGCGCGAGGGCGACCGCCATGACCGCGAACGCGGCGAGGGCCAGGAGCGCGGCGGTCCGCTCGCGCAGGCCGCGCAGGCGCCCGATCGCGAACACGCAGCCGAAGATGATCCCGACCAGCAGCGCCCGGAGGAGGACCAGGCCCGTCCAGCCGCCGAGCCGGTACGCCAGCTCCAGCACGACCTGGGCGCCCCACTGCTGGTCCGTCCACGGCACGCCAGCGGCGGTGTAGGTCCAGGTGTCGACGCTCGGGATCGCCCCGGTCCGCAGGATCTCGTCGCCGGCCCGCAGGTGATAGGCGAGGTCGACGGACGAGAGGTTGGCGAGGACCGCGCCCAGCACGGGGAGCACGACGGCCAGGAAGACCCAGAATCGATTCAGGCTCACCGGCGGATGCTACGTGGCCCCGGTGCGCCCCCGCACCGGCACGAAGGTCCTAGCCGGCGGCGGCGACCTCGGACGGGCGAACGGCCCGGGCCCCCTGGTCGTAGATGCCCTCGACCGCACGGACCATCAGCTCGATGCAGAACCGGTCGTGGACCAGGTCGTGGCCGGCCCGGCCGAGCGTGTCCGCCAGCGGGTGGTCGGTGAGCAGGCGGACGATGGCGGCGGCCAGCGCCTCCGGGTCGTGGGGCGGGACCAGCAGCCCGGTCTTGCCGTCCTGGATCATCTCCGGGATGCCGCCGACGTTCGACGCCACGACCGGGCGCGAGAGCGCCATGGCCTCGAGGATGGTCAGCCCCTGGGCCTCGCGATAGGACGGCAGCACCGCGACGTCCAGGGCCGCGGTCACCGCTGGCACGTCGTCGCGGCGACCGGTGAAGACCACCCGGTGGGCGATCCGCAGCTCGCGGGCCTGCGCTTCGAGCGCGTCGCGCCGGCTGCCTTCGCCCACGACGAGCAGGTAGCTGTCCGGGACGGCGCGCAGCACCAGCGGCCAGGCGTCGAAGAGCGTGGGGTGGCCCTTCTCGGGCTCCAGCCGGGCGACGACGCCGACGATCTGCGACCCGGCCTCCATGCCGTACTCATCCGGGAGCGTGCAGCACGCCTCCTGGTGGTCGTAGCGCTGGAGGTCGACGCCGTTGTAGATCAGGTCGACCGGGATGGTGTCGCGGCCCTCGTGCTGAAGCTTCTGCTCGATCGAGCGCGAGACCGCGATGAGCCGGTCCATGTGCGGGGTGAGGTCCGCGAGGAGCTGCTGGTCGTCGGTGGACCGGACCCGGCTCGAGTGGACCGTGGACACGATGTACGGTCGGCGATGGCCGATCTCGCCAAGCGCCATGACGGCCCGCGTCCCGACCGTGTCGGCGCGGTACATGTGCGTGTGCAGGACGTCGGCGCGGACTTCGGCCAGGTGCGCCGCGAGCGCGCCGACCGCGATCGCGTCGTCGGCCTCGTCGATGACCAGCACGGGGAAGCCCGCCCGCTGGAGCTTGCGGACCGCGCTCCCGGCCGACAGCGCCACGACCGACACCTCGTAGCGGCTTTGGTCCATGCGGCTGACGAGCGAGAACAGGTGCTCCTGGGCGCCGCCGTTGGTGCCGGTCGCGAGCAGCTCCACGACCCGGATCCGCCCGCCCGGGATCGATGGCTTGATGACCGGTTCGAAGCACGGCTCCATCGGCATCGGCGCGCCCATCAGGCGGTCCTCCGGCGGACGAGGAGCCGCTGGATCGGCTCGTCCACGGCGCCCCACTCGTACTTGTAGGGCTCGTCGCCGCGGAGGAAGTCCAGCCGCCGCTTGCCGTCGGCGATCGCCCGCTGGACGTATGCGTAGACCATCACGACCCCCGGCGACAGGTCGCGCGCGTCGGGGTCCACGCCGGCGTTGTAGTAGAGGTAGCCGTCGGCGGTCGCGAAGTGGATCCCCGCCGCGATCCGCCGTCCCCCGACGGTCAGGAACGTCAGGACTGGACCCTGGGGTCCGGCCAGCTCGAACAGGCGGCGGATGAACGTCCGGCTCTGGTCCCCGCCGGGCGTCGGCGGGAAGAGGCCGGCCGCGCCCCAGCGCTTCTGATGCAGGTCGATGAACGCCTCGAGGTCGGCCCGCGGGTCGGCCGAGTCGTCGAGGCGCACCTCGCCGACGGCCTCCGCGCGACGGACCTTGCGCCGGATCTCGTGCCGCTCCTTCTTGCCGAGGGTGGCGAGATACCCGTCGAGGTCGACGCCGGCGGGCAGCGTGACGACCGGACAGACGTCCTCGCGCTCGACGTTGAGCGTCCATCCCTCGCGGATCTCCCGCGCGCCGAGTGCCGTCGCGAGCGCATCGGCGGCCGGGTCGCCGCAGCGGAGCCGCCGCAGGTCCACCACGTCCCAGGCGCCGTCCCGGGCCTCGGCCAGGTTGACGGCGATGGCCTCGGCCACGTCGGGCAGGTCCGCCGGTGCCGACAGGATCGTGGCGTAGTCCGCGTGGTACGAGGCCCCGAAGAAGATCGCCGTCGCGTCCGGGGCGACGGTCGTCAGCTCGGCATCCGTATCGCCGCGGATCCGGGTCCGGGTCGCGGCGTCGGTCGGCTCGACCTCATGGCGGTGCATGAGCGGCACGATCGCGAGCGGGGCGGCGGTGCCGTCGGCGGGCTCGTCCGAGCGCACGATGGCCAGGGTCTCGTCATGGGCGTCCGCCCCGTAGCCGTCCCACCACGCCCGCTGGAAGGCCTAGCCCGAGAACGGGGTCGCCCACGGGTTCTGTGCCGCCAGGGCGTCCCAGGTCTCCGGCGGAGAAGGACTCGACGGGCCGCCGCTCGGCCCGGAGCCGGGGTTGGGACGAGGGCTCGGAAGCCTGCTCGAGATCGGCGCCGGCCGGACAGGCAGGCTCCGCGTCGAGGGTCAAGGGGGTCACCATCGAACGATAGCACCGGACGGCCCGGGATGGTTGCGACCGCAACGGGGTGGAACGAGATGGCCGCCAGCGTCATGGCCGCTCGCGTCAGCCACCCGGGACGAGGTACGCGCTGTCGCCCCGCGTGCCGCCGCGCGTCCGCCAGACCACCTCGGCGGCGACCACGACGGCCCCGAGGGTCGTGGCGAACGGGACCGGGACCGCGACGACGAACGCCGCGAGGAGCGTGGTGGCCGGCATCACCATCGAGGTGTAGTACCACTGCGTGCTGGGCCACAGCAGCGGCACGATCCACCATGCCGCGCGGCGACGGCCCATCAGCAGCAGGGCGACCGCCGCGACCGGGACCAGGATCGGGATCGCGAGCGCGCTCATGCCGCCGTCCGACTGCTCGGCGAGCGAGGCGGCGATGTCGGGGAACTGCGCGATATAGGTGCCCCACGGCAGGAACGGGACGGTCACGAGCAGCACGACCCCGGTCACGATGACCGCCCGCCACTCCCCGCGGAGCACCGGGACCGGGAGCGCGTAGAGCTTGACCAGGGTCGCGACCGGCGCCAGCCCGGCGACGAGCAGTGGCAGGACCAGCACGTGCGGGTTGGCGTTCCACAGGCCGTCGACGAACGGCGGGAACGCCAGCCACCACAGCGGGAGATGCAGCCGTCGCAGCGCCCATGCCGTGCCGCCGATCCCGAGCCCGATGATCGCGGCCACCGCGACCGTCTCCGGCACCAGCGCGAACGGCAGCATCGCCAGCAGCGAGGGCGGCGGCGCGGCGAACCGGATGGCCCCGTCGTAGACCGCCCACGGGTCACCGCCGTGGAGCCAGGCCAGGGTCGCGGTCCGGTACAGCTTCCCGTCGAATCCCGGGCTCGCGGCGCTGATGACGAGGATGCGCATCGCGCTGATGACCACGAACCAGCTCGCGACGACGATCTCGAGGCGTCCGCGGCGGGAACGTCAGGCGGCGCATCGTCCCGCTGCTGGCGTCATCGGTTCGCCGTCCCGTTGGCCAGGCGGCGCAACAGGAAGTACTCGGGGCGCGGATGGTCGTCGGTGATCAGCGGCCCGTCGCCGGTGTAGGCCGTGACCTCGGCGTCGTCGAGCCAGTGCTGCTCGGCGATGACGTCGACCCAGTCGTCGACGGTCCTGGCCGGCGAGTCGTAGGCGGACGAGATGTCCTCGAGCACGCCCGGCCGGGCGAGGACCTCTCGGATCGCGTCGCGGCTCGAAGGTCATCGGCTGCTCCGACCCCAGCATGTACGCCCCGTACTCGCCGGCTCCCGGATGACCGTCACGTGCGGGAAGACCGCATAGAACGTCCGGAGGTGCTCCTTGAACTCCGGCTCCGGGCCGCCGTACGGGACCCACTGCATCATGATCCCGCCCGGGGTCAGGTGCGCCTTGCCGGCCTGGTAGTACTCGAAGCGAGGAGATCACCGAGGCGCCCGAGCTCTCGATCGGCGGCGGCGGGTCCGTGACGATGATGTCGAAGTGCTCGGTCGAGAGCTCGAGGTGGTTCCGGCCGTCGGTCACGATCACCCGGCCGTTCGGGGTCCGCCAGGACCTGGGCCGCGTCGTCGTAGTAGTAGCGGAACATCTCCGGCACCGACGGGACGAGCTCCACGGCGTCGGTCCGGAGGCCGGCGATGAGGGCGGCCCGGAACGCCGGTCCCCATGCCGAACGCGACGACGAGCGCCCGCAGACGAGTCGGGCCGGGCGATGAGCGGCAGGACCGGCATGAGCTTGGCGTCGACGGTCAGCAGGGTCATCGACGTGCCCGGCCACCCAGAGCTCCGGGGTCGCCTGCACCTGGCCGGCCTGGACCGACGCGATCTCGTCCTCGCGTGGAGGCGAAGAGGTCCGCCGCCCCGCGACGGCGATGTACGCCTCGTTCGGCTGCGCGACGAGGCTCCGGGCGGACGGGCGAGCGATCCCGACCAGCACGACGACCATCCCGCCGACGGCCACGGCCGGCCAGGCTCGAGCGACGGGCCATGACCGCCAGCACCAGCCCGAGCGCCAGGTTGCTGATGGCGAGCGACCACGACGATCGCCGGCGAGCCGATGGTCGGGATCAGCACGAACGGGCACGACGCAGGCTGCCGACGATCGCCCCGGCCGTGTTCACGGCGAGCAGCGAGCCCGACTCGCCGCCGGCTGAGCCGGCCTCGTCGCGGAGCAGGATCGAGGCGGTCGGGAAGGCGATCCCGAGCACGATCGTCACCGGGAGGACGACCCAGACGGCCGAGCCGAAGAGCGCCTTGAGCGTCGCGATCGGCTTCGCCGGGGTCGAGCGCCTCCGGCCGGCCGAGCACGAGCACCAGCCCGAGCAGCGCCAGGCCGGCGACGAACGACCTGGCTCAGCGCGAGCAGCCGCAGCGGATCGCCGAGCCGCGGCCGGATCGCCGCCGAAGATCAGTGCCCCGATGCGCGATCCCGATCAGGAACGTCGCCAGGATCGATCGTGAAGACGTAGGTCGTGTTGCCGGTCCCCGAGGCGAGCAGCCGCGTCCAGGTGACCTGGTAGCCGAGCGAGGTCAGCCCGGAGATGAAGGCGATCGTCAGCGCCAGCCGCGGTCTGGCACGAGCCCCGAGCGGACGAGCCGGCGCGCTGCTCCGTCTGGCGGGTCTCGCGGCCGGCGCGGCATCGGCCCGGCCTCGAGCGCGGCCGGGTCGACGGGTCCGCGCCGCGGCCGCCGCGGGCCAGCCAGAGCGCCGTCAGACCGGCGAGCGCGGAGCAGCCGGCGCCGACCGCCAGCGCGCCGGACAGCCCGAGCAGCTCGATCAGGACGAGCCCGGCGGCCAGCGTCCCGACGATCGCGCCGATCGTGTTCGCGGCGTACAGCCGGCCGAACGCCCGGCTGAGCGCGTCGGTCCGGGCGAGATAGCGGGTCAGGCTCGGGAAGCGTCGCGCCCATCAGCACCGTCGCGGGCGCCAGGGCCAGCACGGCGAGCAGCGAGGCGGACCAGGGCCAGCAGCGGCGGCGAGCCCTCGAGCGACGGGTAGATGCCCGCGGTAGACCTCGTGGATCAGCCGGAACGAGATCGGCGTGACCAGCACGACCACGACCAGCACCAGCTCCAGGATCCCGTACAGGCGCAGCGGCGAGCGGACCCGGTCGGCGATCGCGCCCGCCGACCGCGGCCCCGATGGCCATCCCGCCGAAGAAGCCGGTCAGGATCGCCGAGACGGCCTGGGTCGTGTTGCCGAAGACCAGCACGAGCTGGCGCGACCAGACGATCTCGTACGATCAGGCCGGCCGCGCCGGACAGGACGAAGACCGCGAGGATCGCGGCGACGGGTGGCGCGGCGCGGTCCCGGATGGCGGTCAGGTCGCTCATAGGTTGTTGTAGGCCCAGTAGACGCCGACGGCCTCGACGACGACGCCGAACGCGATCAGCACCCGCCAGCCCGGCCCGATCCGCCCCATCCGGGCGGCCGCGAGACCGCACAGGGCGATGACGAACGGCATCGAGTCAAGGAAGTAGCGGTAGCCGTACTGGAGCCATCCACCCCCGTAGTAGAGCAGAGTCGGGATGAGCACGGCCACCGTGGCGCCCAGCAGGAGCCAGGCGCGCGACGACCGCCAGTCGGCGCGGACCGCCAGGAGGAACCCGGGCGTGGTGATCAGGACCGACATCCCGAGCCCATCCGGTCGGAAGAACGGGAACGTCCGCGATCGGCCTCGGCAGGTGGAGGAGGAAGTACTCGCAGGTTCATCGCCGACGTGCGAGAGCGAGAACAGGCCCTGCTGCGCGCAGGGCCTCGAGGAACGGCGGCAGCGTCGCGAGGGCGTAGCCCGGACTCGAGCGGGTTCCCGAAGCGGATGGCTTGTAGGCGAAGAACGCGACGATCGAGGGCAGCACGCCCACCGTCAGCCAGGTCCACTGCCGCCAGCGGGATCGCGCGGCGCCGACCCCTCGCCGCTGTCGAACCGGGGCACGAGCAGCAGGGCGTAGAACGGGATCGCGAAGGCGACCGGCGCGCGGGTCAGGAACGCGGCACCGGCGAGCAGGCCGATCAGCAGCGCCCGCTGGCGGCCCCACAGCTCGATGAGGCAGGCCAGGGTGAGGATCGTCGCGATGAGGTGGCCGGTGTGCCAGACGCCGCCGCGGGTGGTGACCCACAGGATCTGCGTCGAGAACCCGAACAGGAGCACCAGCCAGCAAGCCGGTCGACCAGCCGCCGGACGCCGAGCCGCCCGACGAGCCACCAGCACAGCCCGACGCTCGCGGCCGCCAGGGCCGCGTTGATGCCGGGCTCCCACACTGGTCCGCGCTCTGCGCGCCGATGAGCGCGACGACGGGCATCAGCGCGACCGCCGGGAACGGCGCGAACGGGACGTAGAAGCGGTCGCCCACCACGATCACGTCGTACGGCCCGGGCGCGAAATCCAGCCAGGTCCGGCCGTGCAGGAACGCGTCGGCGAGGTAGAAGAAGTCGCCGCGGCCGGCATCGAAGCCGCGGTCGGCGAGCCAGTAGACGATGAACGAGATCGCGACGACGACCAGACCGACCTGCGTCGCGCGGCCCGGGCTCCGGGTCATCCGCGCGCCTCGCTCTGGCGGGCGCGGATGCCCACCAGCAGGACCGCGACGAGGGTGACCCAGAACGCCACCGGGTAGGCGGCCAGCGGCGTCAGGCCGATCAGCGGCGTCGCGGTCACGAGCGGGATCAGCAGCGCCCACCAGCGACCGGCGGCCAGCAGGTAGGCGACCGGCAGCAGCAGCAGGAGCGCGTAGTGGTTCCACAGGACCGGCGACAGGAGCTGGCTCGCGACGACGGTCACCAGGTAGCCGGCCTCCGGGGTCGCGCGCCGGGCGGCGACCACGACCGCGGCCACCGCGAGGACGTCACTCGCGACCTGGATGACCGTGGCCGCCGAGGTCGACAACCCCGGCCTGATAGGCGACCGCCCCGGGCGTGACGTTGTTCGGGGTGGTGATCGGCTCGGCGATGGTCCGGATCACCGAGACGAAGTCCGGCCAGGCGGAGACGCCGGCCAGGAGTGTCGCGATGACCGCCATCGCGGCGAGCACGACGACGCCCACGACGATCGCGCGCCACCGGCCGGTCAGCGCCGCCCACACGAAGATCAGCGCGGGCTGCAGCTTGACGGCGGTGCCGATCGCCGCGCTGGCCCCGAGACGACGCGGATCGTCGAGCCAGCGCCAGCCGATCGCGAAGGTCAGGAACAGCAGCGGGCCGACCTGGCCCAGCTTGATGGCGTAGGCGAACGGCCACGACAGCCCGGCCAGCAGCACCAGCCACCACCGGACGGTCCGCGAGACCGGCAGGATGAGGACGCCGATCCCGAACGCCGCCAGCATCAGGGCGGTCCAGGCGATCACCGCGGTCGTCTCGCTCAGGGCCGCCAGCGGCAGGACCAGCAGGATCGCGGTCGGCGGATAGAGGTAGAGCCCGAACGGCCCGATGGCGGCGAAGTCCGTGATGTAGAGCGGCGCCCCGTCGAGGACGCGGCGCGCGGCCTGGTGGTAGGCGCGGAAGTCGAAGCCGAGCGTGTCGCCGGCGACCGCGATGCTCGCCCCGATGAGGACGATGAAGACCGCGATCGCGACGATGGGGAGGGCCGCCCGGCCGAGTCGGCCCGGGCTCGCCGAGGTGATCGCCGCGGTCATGCCGGCCGGCCGGCGCCTCGTCCGCTCCGCCGATGGATGAGCGGGATCCGGAACAGGTCCCAGGCCACGCGGATCGCCAGCCCCGGTCGGGCGCGCATCCGCGAGCCGTGCCGGTCGTCCCAGCGGATCGGGACGATGGCCATCGGGTAGCCGCGGCGGCGGGCGAGGTAGATGACCTCGACGTCGAAGACGATGCTGGTGATGCGCTGCCGCTCGAAGAGGTCGTGCGCCGCGGCCAGGGTGAAGCCCTTGAACCCGCACTGGGTGTCCTGGACCGGCCCGACGACCCAGACCGAGGCGAGGACGTGGAACGCCTTGCCCAGGAGCCGGCGATAGGCCGGCTGGGTCGCCCGCATGTCGCGGCCGTCCGGCTGGATCCGCGACCCGAGGGCCACCTCGTGATCGGCGAGCGCGTCGACCATCAGCGGCAGCTGGTCCGGCGGCGTCGCCATGTCCGCGTCGGCGAAGATCACGATCTCGGAGGTCGCCGCAAGCATCCCGCTGCGGACCGCGGCGCCCTTGCCGCCGTGCGGCACCTTGAGCAGCCGGAGGCGAAGCCTCGCGTCGTCCGGCACAGCCGCCTCGGGACGAGCGGCCACGAGCGCGGCGGTGGCGTCGGCGCTGCCGTCGTCGACGACGAGGACCTCGATGTGCTCGGGCAGCCCTGCGGCACCGGGCGCGCCGTCGCGCGCGCGCTCGCCGCCGCGGCGCAGGTAGCCGAAGAGCTCGTCGAGGGCCGGCCCGATGCGTGCCTCCTCGTCGAAGGCGGGCAGCACGATGGTCAGGCTGGCGGGGAGGGACATCGGCGGAAGTCTACGGTCTCGCTGGCCGGAGGACCGGGCGGCGAGCGTCCCGCGGTGGGCTGACCGGGGAGCGGCGGCGCAGTGTAGGCTCCCGCTGCGACGGTCCCAGGCAGGAGGCGACGAGCATCATCGAGCGCGACCGGACACGGAACGCCCGCCTGGCGGCACGCGGCCTGGTGGTCGCGGGCATCGCGGTCTTCGCGATCTACATCGGCCTCTGGCTGGCGCTGATCGCGGCGGCGGCACCGAGCAGGCCGACTACACGGCCTTCTACACGGGCTGGACGATCGTCGCGGACGGCGACGGCGCGAACCTCTACGACATCGGGACGCAGACGACGACCCAGCACGCGGTCCTCGGCGGGCGCAGCTTCGAAGCCGGGCTGAACCCCTTCAACAACCCGCCGCACATGGTCATCCCCTTCGTGCCGCTCGCGGCGCTGCCGCTCGCGACGAGCTACCTCGTCTGGGGCGCGATCCAGGTCGCGCTCCTCGCATGGCTCATCTGGCGGCTCTGGTCGGCGGTCTCCGCGGAGTGGTCGCGCGACGAGCGGACGGTCCTCGTCGCGGTCTCGCTGGCGGCCTCGCCGCTGGTGATCACGTTCTTCCAGGGCGCGTTCTCGCTGTTCGCCTGCGTCGCGGTCCTGGAGGCTTACCTCGCGCTCCGGAGGTCCCGCGACGCGTCCGCCGGCGTCGTGGCTCGTCCTCGCGACCATCAAGCCGCAGGCCGTGGCGACGCTCGGGGTCATGCTCCTCGTCGGCCGGCGCTGGCGGGCGATCGCGGCCGGGGCGGCCGTCGGCGCTCGCCCTGGCGGTGCTGGCGACCGCCGTCCTGGGCACGGGGATCTGGGGCGACTACCAGCGCTTCCTGTGCCAGTACCTGTCCACGTTCGACGAGCTGAGCGTCCGCCCGTCGGTCATGTGGAACCTGCGCGGGACGCTGACGCTGCTCATCGGCCCCGACCGTGCCGCCGAGCAGGCGGCGCTGATCAACGGCGTCGGGCTTCGCCGGGCAGGTCCTGGGCCTGCTGGGCGTGGCCTGGATCTGGCGCGGCCGCTGGTCGCCGACGACCCCCTCGTTCGACCTGCAATTCGCGCTCACGATCGTCATCGGCCTGCTGACCAGCCCGCATCTCAACCCGCACGACGACTTGCTGCTGGTCCCCGCCGGCGCCATCGCCTACCGGGCGCTCCGCGGAAGCCCGTACGGCGGCTGGGCCGGCCTGGCGCTGGCGCTCGCGCCGTTCGTCATCCTCCTCAACGGCATCAGCGCCAACGACGTCGGCGGGCCGCCCGATCCGGGTCCCCGTGGTGCTGATGGTCGTCTTCGCGATCGGGCTCGCGGTCGCCCTGGCCCGGTCAGCCGACGGCACCCATGTCGAAGGGCAGCGCCCGGACGGTGTCCCCGCCTGACCGGGCGGATGACGCCCGGCGAGCCAGCGGCAGGCACGCGGCGCAGATCGCGAAGCCGCTGATCCACATGACCGGCAGCGCGAGTGCGGCCGCGAGCGGCACGGTCCAGCGCCGGTCGGTGAGGGCACCCCAGACGACCACGGCCAGGGCCACGGGGAGGCGCAGCCACAGCGGCGCGCCCAGCTGGAACTGGGCGACCGAGCCGCCCTCGGGCGTCGACGTCAGGAACGCGATCCAGTCGGACCACAGGCGGCCGTCGATGAGGACCGACACCGCGACGATGGCGGCCGTCGCGCCGAGGGCGATCCCCAGCGACCGCCACTCCCGCCGGACGGCGAACCAGACGAGGCCGATCCCCGGCGTCACCTTGGTGAGGATCACGAACGCCCAGGTCCACGGATAGCGGAAGCCGAGCACGATCGCCGACGCGATCCACAGGTGGACGTTGCCGTGGTAGAGCTCGAGCGCGACCGGCGGGAGCGCGAGAAGCCACAGGACCCGCACGCTCCGGCCGCCGAGCCAGACGAGATTGCCGATCAGGAGCGCGCTCCAGATCCACAGGAAGGTGGGCCACTCGAGCGCGCCGAACGGGTCGAAGAGGCGGGCGATGGGCGGCGAGTAGTTGAAGGCCCCCAGCCCGCCGACCCCCGCCTTGTAGGGCTCGGCGATGTCGACCGCCCAGTAGGCGAAGGCATCGAAGCCGAACGTGCGCGTAGCCGGGGCGATGACCACGAACAGGAAGGCGAGGAAGATGAGGCCGGCGACCACGGCCCCGTCGCGGACCGCGCGTGCCGCGGTCATCCGTCGATCCGGGCGGGCATCCATCGATCCTGTCAGGCCCGGCGGGTCATCGACACCCGACCATCGTACCGTCGCGACCACGGGCGCGGCGTCGATACTTCCGACGTGACGACGACCGCCATCGCCCTCGGGCCTGGGACGCGGGCCACGACCATCGTCCGGCTCGTGCTGGCCGGTCTGGCGGTGGTCGTCGCGCTCGCCACCGACCTCCAGGTCGTGACCAGGTTCCCGATCGCCATCGACGCCACGATCCCGCTCGCGGCCGCGGAGCGCTGGCTGAACGGCGGGACCGTCTATCTCGCGGACGGCTTCACCAACCCGGACGTCCTCCCGCCGTTCCTGTATCCGCCGTTCGTGCTCCCGTTCGTCGCGCCATTGACCGTCCTGCCGGAGCTCGTGGTGCGGCTCGCCTGGGTCGGCATCGCGCTCGGGCTGGCCCTGCTCGTGTCCCGGCGCCTGGCCGTCCCGTGGCTGCTGATCCCGATGGTCCTCATCTGGGAGCCCATGCTCGGCAGCATCTGGGGCGCCAACATCCAGCTGGTGCTGTTCGCCGCGTTCGTCGCCGCGTTCTGGCGGCGGCCGGAGCGCCACGACCTCCACCCGGAGCCGCGCGACCTCGAGCGGCCCGGCGCGGTCACCCCGCGGATCGGCTGGTACGCCGCGACCGTCGCCAGTGTCAAGGCGACCCAGGTCCACGCCTGGCTGGCCGTCGCTGGCCGCTCGCCACGAGCCGCGCTCCTCGGGGCCGCTCCGTGGGTCGTGGTCGTGGCCGTGACCCTGCCGCTCGTCGGGATCGGGTCGTGGACCGACTGGCTCGCCCAGTTGGGGCGCGCCTCGGATCCCGCCTGGGAGGCGATGGGACCGTCGCTCCTGCGCTACCTCCCGGCTGCGCTGGTGGCCGTGCTGACGCTCGCGTCATTGGTGGTCGCGATCCGCCTGCGCGGGCTGGACACGGGCATCTGGCTGGGGATCCTGATGCTCCTCGTCGCCCCCAACATGCACGACTTCACCGGGCTCTTCCTGCTGCCGGCGATGCTCCGGATCCGCCTCGAGTTCGCGCTGCTGGCCGCCATGCTCACGTCGACGGCCACGGCCCAGGGCTGGTGGCTGGGGATCGCGATCGTGGTCGGAAGCATGCTCGCCGGCCGGCGCTGGCCCGCGGCATACGAGCCGCTGCCGGCGTGATCAGCGACGGATACGCCCCGGCAGGGAGCCACACGCGCGTCCCGCGGCGGGTCTGGTACGTCCTCGTGGCCGCGGCGTGGCTGGGCCTGCTGATCGGCGTGGACACGCTGCGGGTCCATCTTCAGCTGGACCCGCTGGGCGACGTGCATGCCTACTACGACGCCGGGGCCCGGCTGAACGCCGGGGTCCCGCTGTACGAGCAGCCCGTCGGCACGAACGAGGCGGCGTTCTATCGGTATCCGCCCTTGCTGGCGATCGCCTTTCGCCCGCTCGCCCTCCTCCCCTTCGATACGGCCGCGCGGATCTGGGAAGGGCTGCTCATCGCGTTGTTCGTGCTGACCGTCATCCGCCTCGGGCCGCGCGATCGTTGGACGTGGGTCGTGCTCGGCTGGCTGGCCGCGCCGATCGCCTGGAGCCTCGCGGTCGGTCAGGCCCAGGTCGCGGTCACCTTCCTCCTGGCCGTCGGCGCGCCGTGGGCGGTCGCGCTCGGTGCGAACGTGAAGCTGCTGCCGGCGCTTGTGGCGATCTTCTGGCTCGGCCGTCGCGACTGGGGCGCGCTCGGGCGGTTCGCGCTGGCGATGCTGGCACTCGGACTGCTGCAGCTGGTCCTCGAGCCGGCGGGCACCATCGCCTACCTCTCGTTCCCGGCGCTCGACCAGGTCGGCACGGTGCGCAACCTCTCCCCGTACGAGCTCTCGCCGGTCCTCTGGCTCGCGGCGGTGATCGCGATGGCCGTCGTCGCGTGGCGCGGTGCTCCCGGTCGCTACGGCTGGGGCCTCGCGGTGGGGCTGTCGGTGCTCGCCAGCCCCCGGCTGCTGATGTACATGCTCTCGACCCTGGCGGCCGGGAAGGGCGGCCCGAAGACGTCCCCGAAGGGCGGTCCTAGGGGCGGCCCGAACGCGGCGCCGAACGCCGTCCCGGAGGCGCCGGGCGGCCCCGTCGGATAGCCCGGAAGTACCGCTCTGAGGGCGCCGGACCCGGTGCTACGCTGCACCGGCCGTGCGAACACCCCTACTGCTGTACGGGCTTGCCCTCGCCGTACGGGCCGTGCTCATCTGGCACTTCCCGGCACCGGCCTATCCCGATTCGTCCTACTACGTGGACGTCGCCCAGGCGCTCCAGGCCGGTCATGGATTCAACGTGGACTTCATCTGGATCTTTGCCGAGGTCGGCGGCAAGATCCCGGCCGATCCGGTCCTGCCGATCCCCTCGAACGCGCACTGGATGCCGCTGGCGTCGATGGTGCAGGTCCCGTTCCTGGCGGTCTTCGGGAACGCCGCCTGGGTCTCGGCCGCGCCCTTCGCGCTGTTCGGCTCGCTGGCCGCCCCGCTGACCTGGGCCATCGCCCGCGACGCCGGTTCGCGGGCCGTGGTGGCGGTCGGCGCGGGGGTCCTCGTCGCGATCCCGCTGCTCTCCGCGGTCTATCTCGTCCAGCCCGACAACTTCTCGCTCTACCAGCCGCTGGTGATCGGGTCCCTGTGGATGGCCGCACGCGGTCTCAAGGGGTCGCCGCGAGCCTTTGCCCTCGCCGGCCTGCTGGCCGGACTGGCGACCCTTTCGCGCAATGACGGCCTGCTCGTCCTGGCGGCGCTCGGCCTGGCCGTGGTCTGGGACCGCTGGCGCGCCTGGCGCTCGGCCGGATCGCGCACCCCGGCCATCCCGCTCTGGTCGGCGGCGGCGTGCGTCGGGCTCTTCGTCCTCGTGATGGCGCCGTGGTGGCTCCGCCAGCTGGCGGTCTTCGGATCCCTGTCGCCCTCGACCGCGTCGGGCAAGGTCCTGTTCATCCGCGACATCAGCGAGTGGAACAGCATCACGACGCCGGCCACGCTGGAGCACCTGCTGGGAATGGGGATCGGGCCGCTGATCGAGAGCCGGGTCGGCGGGCTGATCGCCGCGATCATGATCTTCATCACGCTGGTCGCCGGGTTCGTGCTCGCCCCCTTCATGGTCATCGGCGGCTGGGTCCGTCGACGTTCGACGGACTTCGGGCCGTTCTTCGCCTACGCGCTGCTGCTCTTCGCGTTCTCCGCGATCGTCTCGGCGGTCCACGTCCCGGGCGGGACGTTCATCCACTCCGCCATCGCGCTCGCGCCGTTCGCCTACATCCTGGCGCTCGAGGGGATCGTCGCGCTCGTCGACTGGATCGTCGGCACGCCGGCCGGCGTGGGACGCCGAGGAGGCCGCGCGGGTCTTCGTCGGGGCCGCCATCGCGTTCGCCGTCCTGTGCACGGTGGCCGGCACGCTGGTCGTGCACGCGGACTGGGCGGGTCGCCAGGCCCGCTTCGAGACCATCGCCGCCGGCCTCGCGACCGCCGGCGCGGCGCCGGACGACCGCGTCATGTCCATCGATGCCTCCGGCACCAGGTACTGGAGCGGCCACGGCGGCGTCGTCCTGGTCAACGATCCGCTCGAGACGATCGAGGAGGTCGCCCGCGCCTACGACATCCGCTGGCTCGTGCTCGATCGCGACGAGGCGGTGGCCTCCGTCGAACCCATCCTCGACGGGAACCGGCCCGCCTGGGTCGGCGCCCCGGTGATGACCCAGGGCGACCCGGCGGACCTCGCGATCTATCCGCTCCTCCTGGGTCCGTCGTGAGCCGCCGCGAAGCCGTCCTCTCGGCGCTCCTGGTCTTCGTCGTCGCGTTCGTCGCGCGCGCCGCCTTCGCGTCGCAGATCGTCTTCCCCAAGCCCGAGGACACCGCCTACTACGTCGGGGTCGCGCGCAACCTGATCGAGGGTCACGGCCTCGTCTCCGACGCGCTGTGGAGCTACGGCACGCCGCCGCTGGTCCTCCCGCGCCCGGCGTTCGAGGTGTGGCTCCCGCTGCCCACCTTCCTCGCGGCCCTGGCGATGGCCGTCGGGGGCGCCACGTTCGCGGCCGCGCAGTGGTCGTCCGTGGTGGTGGGCTCGCTCGTCGCGGTCCTGGCCTGGCGGCTCGCCGCCGACGTGGCCGAGGAACGCGGCCTGCCGCTCGGCCGCGCCCGGACGCTCGCCTTGGGCACGGGCCTGACCAGCGCGGTCTACCTCCCGCTGCTGCTCCATTCGGCGCTGCCGGACTCCACGATGCCGTTCGCCGCCCTGGCGCTCGGGGCGTGCCTGCTGATGACGCGCCTCGCGCGCGATCCGCGAGGTGCCCGGGTCCTGGATCCGCGGCTCCTCGGACTGGGCGCCCTCATCGGGCTGGCCGCGCTCACCCGGAACGAGGCTGTCTGGCTCGGGCTCACCTGGGCCGTCGTGGCCCTGCGGATCGGCGGGCTTGAGCGGGCCGCCCGCGTCCGGCTGGTCGCGGTCGCGGGGGTCGTCGCGGTCCTGGTCTTCGCGCCCTGGGCGTTGCGCGACTGGGTCGTCTTCGGGAGCCCATTGCCGGGCCAGGCGGCGACGAACGCGCTGTCGGTGACCGGCTTCGACATCTTCGCCTGGAACGACCCGCCGACCCTCGCCCGCTACCTGGCGGTCGGGCCGGCCCGCCTCGTCGAGATGCGGGTCGAGGGGATCAGCCACAACCTCTTCGATGTGCTGTTGCTGCCCGGCCTCCCGATCTCGATCCTCGGGCTGCTGGCCCTGCCGTGGCAGGGACGCGGGGCGGCGCTCCGGCCGGTCGTGCTGCTGTCGGCCATCACGTTCCTGTTCACCAGCCTGGTCTTCCCGGTCGCGACGACGTGGGGGACCTTCCTGCACGCCGCCGGCCCGGTCCACGTGCTGCTGATCATCTCGGCGCTCCTGGCGCTGGATGCCGGGATCGCCCGGCTGGGTGTCCGCCTGGGATGGACGCGGCCGGTCGCCTGGCTCGGCGCGCTGCTCGGGATCTTCGGCTCGGTGCTCTTCTCCTACGCCCTGCTCCCGTCGTTCGGCGAGGGGTCGCGCGCGACCGCGGCCCTCTACGACGAGCTCGGGGCGCGCATGGCCGCGGCCGGCCACCCGCTCGACGCAACCGCCGGCCCGGTCATCACGAACTTCCCGATCTGGCTGGCCGAGAGCCAGCGGATCCCGGCGTTGGCGCTGCCGGACGAGTCGCCGACCGACGTGCTCGACCTGGCCCATGACCCCGCGTTCGCGGGCACGCACCTCCTCGTGATCGTCGGTGAGGGGCACGGCCGCTGGCCGGCCGTGCTGGACACCGCGACCGACGGCGCGGCCTGCTTCCGCGAGATCGACCTTGGCCCCGGCCCGTCGGGACCACCCGATCCGATCGAGGACGTCCGGGCCTTCGAGGTCGTCTGCCCATGAATGACGACCCGTATACTCCGAAGTCCATGGAGGCTGCACGCTCCGAGGCGCATGCCGGCGGTGACCGCTTCGACGGTCTCCACGAGGAGGCGACTGCGGCGGTCGGCCAGGGCGCGTCCTCGCTGCGTCGCCTCCGGGAGCGCTACCGGGAGGCGTACGACGAGAAACTCGCGCGCTGGCAGACCCTCCGCGACGACCTGGAACGGCTCGAAGGCGGTCGTGTCGCCGACGCTGCCCACGATGCCGCCGATCCGACCGGCGGCGACGCGCCCGAGGGGGACATGATCGCCTCGACGCCCCTGCCGGTGGGGATCGACGAGCGCCGGACGCGCGTCCTGCGCCAGGAGGTCGACCGGCTGGTCTGGGAGCTGGCCGACCATCAGGCGGAGCTCGGCCGGCTCGATCTCGGCCTGCGCACCCTCGAGCGGACGCGGCGCTTCCTCGAGCGCGGCGACGAGGCGTTGGTCGCGGAGCCGGGCGCCCCCACCACGAACGCGGATATCGCGATGCGGATCGTCGAATCCGAGGAGGCAGAGCGGTCGCGTCTCGCGCAGGAGATCCACGACGGGCCAGCCCAGAGCCTGTCGAACGCCATCTTCCAGGTCGAGTTCATCGAGCGGGTGATGGCCACCGATCCGCGCCTCGCCGGCACCGAGCTGCGACAGCTCCGCGTGCTGCTCCGGCGCGAGCTCGGCGACATGCGCACGTTCATCAGCCAGCTGCGGCCGCCGCGCCTCGACGAGGTCGGCCTCGACGCGGCGATCGACGACGCCATCGAGCATGCACGCGCCGTGACGACCGTCGCCATCACGGCCTCGCTCGAGGGCTCGACCGACGGGCTCGGCGAGGCGGCCCGCACCGTCGTCCTGCGCGTCGTGCAGGAGGCACTCCAGAATGTCCGCAAGCACGCATCGGCGACGAACGTGACGGTCTCCACCTGGGTGGACGACGAGGGCTTCGTGATCGAGATCCGCGACGATGGCCGTGGCTTCGACGACGAGGCGGTGGCCGCCGATGGCCGCCGCCACTTCGGTCTGCAGTTCATGAACGAACGAGCCGAGCTGATCGGGGCTCGTTTGGACGTACGATCGCGACCGGATGACGGCACCGCCGTCCGGCTGACGATCCCCACCGACGATGCGACGGGAGAAGAGGAGAGCAGATGAGCGGAACCGAGTTCAGCGGCCCCGACCGGCGGCGCGGAGGTCCGGATCGCCGGAACCTTGGCGAACGCACACGGATCCTGATCGTCGACGATCACGCCCTGTTCCGGGTGGGGATCGCCAACATCCTTGGCCGGGAACCGGACCTGGAGGTCGTGGGCGAGGCCGACGACTCGCGGAGCGCGGTCGATCGCGCGCTGGAGACGTCACCTGACGTCGTGCTCATGGACCTCTCGCTGCCCGCCCCCGGCGGCATCGAGACGACCCAGCGGATCAAGCGCGAGCTGCCGTCGACGGCGATCATCGTGCTCGCGGTCAGCGAGGACGAGGACGCCCTCTTCGACGCGATCAAGGCCGGCGCCGCTGCCTTCATCCTCAAGGACGTCGGCCCGGACGACCTGGTCACGATCATCCGTCGCGTGGTCGCCGGCGAGTACCTCATCAACGACAAGGTCTTCGCCAAGCCGGCCGTCGCCTCGCGTGTCCTCAAGGAGTTCCGCGAGCTGGCCGTCTACGGCCAGGACGCGGCGCCGATCTTCGCGCCGCTCTCGCCCCGGGAGGTCGAGATCCTCGACAACATCGCCCAGGGCATGACCAACAAGCAGGTCGCCTATGCCCTCTCGATCAGCGAGCAGACGGTCAAGAATCACATGAGCTCGATCCTGCGCAAGCTGTCCGTCAACGATCGGACCCAGGCGGTGGTCTACGCCATGCGCCAGGGCTGGATCCGGATGCCGGAGGACTGAGCCATCGCGACCACTGCGTCCCCAGCGACCCCGCCTCGATGACCGACACGACCGCACCGACGCCGCCGCCCGCCCCCACGAGCCCGGCCGAGCTCTCCGCCCGGCTCGCGGAGGAAGTCGCGCGCATCGATCGCGAGCTCGGCGAGGTGGACCTGCTGGTGACGCAGGCGAAGGTCGAAGCGTCCCGCCACGAGACGCGCCGGAGTGCGGCATCGGACAAGCTCAGCGCGCTCACGAAGGGCGCCCAGACCGACGAGGTCACCGAACTGAGCGTCCAGCTCGTGACGCTGACCAAGCGGGCGGCGCTGATGGAGTCCCAGGTGGAGGTCCTCGAGGGCAAACGCGGGGCCATGGCACGCCATCGCGAGACCATGGCGGCCTTCGCCGAGATGGCCGCGGGCGTCGATCCGGCCAGCGAGACCACATCTCCGGTGCCGCGGGGCACCGGCGCGGGGAGCCCGTCCGACGGCGACGCGGCGGTCCCGCGCCTGCTCCTGTCGGCCCAGGAAGACCTCCGGCGCGAGCTCGCCCGGGCGATGCATGACGGCCCGGCGCAGAGCCTCACCAACATCGTCCTCCAGGCCCAGATCGCGGAACGGCTGGTCGGCAAGGACCCGGCCCAGGCCCAGGCACAGGTCGAGATCCGCCAGCTCGTGGCGATGGTCCAGCAGACCCTCGAGGCCACCAAGACCTTCATCTTCGACGTGCGGCCGATGGTGCTCGACGACCTTGGGCTGGTGCCGACGCTGCGCCGCTCGTCCCGGGAGCGCGGCAAGCGGGCGGGTGTCACCGTGGATTTCGAGACGCTCGGGCAGGACCGCCGCCTCCCCATGGAGATCGAGAGCGGCCTCTTCCGGATCCTCGACGAAGCGCTCGTCGCCTACCTCGAGCGCGCCCCGGACCACGTCTCGCTCAGCCTCGACTGGGGCGAGATCCTCGAGGCGACGGTGCGTGCGACACGCGACCCGAAGAACGTTCCGCCGCCGGCGGAGGTCGAGGAGCCCAGCGGCGCAGACCTGCCGCCGGCCCTGGCGGCGATGGTCGAGGAGCGTCGGAAAGCCGCGCGCGATGCCATCGAGAGGGCCCGCAAGCAGGCGATGGTCAACCTGCCGGCGACGGCCTGGCGGGAGATCCAGGGACGCGCGGCCCCCATCGGCATCTCGGTGGAGCTGCTGGACGAGGGCTCGGTCCTGCACATCGTCGCGCCACTGCCGGCCGCCGCGGACGGCTGACATGCGCGACCGTCGGCAGGTCGCTCAAGGGCTGGTCGAATACGGGCTGATCCTCGCCCTGACGACTGCCTTCACGGTCGTCATCCTCGGCCTGTTCGGCAGGACGGTCGCGGACGTGCTGGCGGTCATCGGCGCTGCCATCGATGCGGCGGGAGGGGTCTGACCGGTCCCGAGGGATGACCTCAGTCATCGGCCGGCCCGTACCATCGGACTAGTGCGCTGCCGACGCTCCATCCATATATTGGCGCAGCCCTCGGATTTGCGAGGGTGAGTACTCATCCAGGAGGCAGCCACATGGCGCTCTTCAATTCGTTCCTCGCCTCGCTTCGTCGGGACGAGGAGGGCCAGGGTCTCGCGGAGTACGCGCTGATCCTCGCCCTGATCGCGATCGTCGCGATCGTCGCCCTCATCTTCCTGGGCGGCCAGGTCAGCACGATCCTGAGCAAGGTCGGTTCGTCGATCTAGTCGACGCTTCCGAACGATCGGATCAAGGACCGTCGAACCCTTCGGGGATCGGCGGTCCTTCTCTTTGTCCCAAACGCACCGGCAAACGGCCGGCGCGCTTGACAGGACCGAGCGCTTACCAATACGGTGGCGCGCCCCGGGTCGAAGCCCGGGAGTCCTGATGAAAGGAGGTCCCAACACCACATGTCTTACATCAACGCTCTCATCTCCTCGTTCCGTCGTGACGAAGGCCAGGGTCTCGCCGAATACGCGCTGATCCTCGCGCTCATCGCGATCGTCGCGATCGTCGCCCTCATCTTCCTGGGCGGCCAGGTCAGCACCATCCTGAGCAAGGTCGGCGCGTCGATCTAGTCGACGCTTCCCAACGAACCGGATGCAGGCCGCCGAGCCCCACGGGCTCGGCGGCCGTTCCATGTCCGCGCCGGGGCGGCCCATGCCTCCCCCCGACCATCGGACCATATCCGGGGCGAACCGGCCTCCGTACCGTTGGCCCGAACCGCATCCAGCTCGAATCAACGAGCTCGACATCACCTTCGAAAGGAGCTGGCTCCATGACGGACCTCGTGTGGCGACTCAACGACCGCGTCGCCCGGACCCTGCGTCGTGAGGACGCCCAGGGCCTCGCCGAATATGCCCTCATCCTGGCGCTCATCGCGATCGTCGCGATCGTCGCCCTCATCTTCCTGGGCGGCCAGGTCAGCACCATCCTGAGCAAGGTCGGCAAGTCCATCTGATCCGCCACCTTGACCGCCATGGCGGCTGGCGGATATCGCTGGCCGGCCGCGTCGACGGACACGGTGCATCGGAGCACAGAGGCCGACTATCGGGCTATTGAACGCCGGTTCATACGGGCTACCGTTTCGGACATCGGCACCGACACGTGTTCGGTCGCCGGAACGGTCTGATGGAGACATCTCTCGCGAAAGGAGGTGACACCATGGCCCCGCTGAGGCGGCTGGTCACTCGTATCGAACAGGCACTGCGCAGCGACCGCGGCCAGGGACTTGCCGAATACGCCCTGATCCTTGCACTCATCGCTATCGTCGCCGTCGTTTCATTGATCTTTCTCGGCAGTCAGGTCAGCGACAAGCTCAGCGTCATCGGCACCCAGCTCAAGTCGGTTGCCGGCTAGTACCAGAGCGACACGTTCCCGGAACGTCACGAGCCCGCCAGTCCCCTCGGGGCCAGCGGGCTCGTCGCTCGTCCGGCCCCCCTGGGACGACACCTTGCAGGCAACCTTGCGCCGTGCGTGGAATCCTGCCGTTTCCTCCTAATGGTCCTAGCCCTTTGGTATAGTCGCGCCGCCTTGAGCCACTGCTACAGTGGTGCCACCTGTCACACCGCCTTCGGGGAGAATCGACTTTGAAGCGCTCTAATCGGCTGGTCCTGCTCGTGGGGGTCTTCCTCGCGATCGTGGCATTCGTGGGCATCCTGCTGCTCGTGCGAAACGGCAGTCCGAACGACACGAAGCCACCTACCACCGGCACCGTCGTGGTCGCCATCGAGAACATCCCGCTCTCGGGCAAGATCAAGGCGACCGACGTCAAGAACGAGACCAAGGATCTGACCGCGATCCTCCCGGGAGCGTTCACGGACGTCTCCCAGGTGATCGGCCAGGTCGCGCGCCAGCCGGTCTCGATCGGCGCCCAGGTGACCGCGGAAACCATCAGCGGCGGCGCCCAGGGGCAGATCCTGGACATCGTGACCCCTCCGGGGCTGCGCTCGATCGCCGTCCAGGTCGACCAGGTCACGGGCGTCGGCACGGTCATCAAGACCGGCGACTACGTGGACATGGTCGTGGGCCTGAGCGGGGACAAGTTCCCGGTCATCACGGTCAACCCCGCCGATGATTCGGTAACGGTCGTAAGCGGCCTCAACAGCACCAGCGTCAAGGTCCTGATCCAGGGGATGCAGGTCCTCGGCACCCTCCTGCCGCCGGCTTCGACGACCGCACCCGCGGACAACACCGGCGACGGCGGCACGCCCTCCGAGCCCGGCACCGCCCTCAACGGCCAGCAGGAGATCGTCATCCTCGCGGTGACCGTCCAGCAGGCCGAGGTGATCAAGTTCGCCCAGGTGGATGGCTCCATCTCCCTGGCCCTCCGATCGCCTGAGGACTTCACCGATCCGACCACCGGCGACCCGATCACCCCGATCCCCGCCGAAACCTCAGGCGTGATCCTCAAGACCCTCGTCGACACGTACAACGTGCTGCCGCCGGAGGTCGTGGAGACCGTCACGCCGAAGTGACCCCGTAGCTCGACCGCGGCCACCCCGGCCGCGGTCGGACAGGCCCAGGCGCGACGGGCGCGACGACCAGATGGTCCCGCGCTCGTCGTAGTCCCGGCTCCTCAGCAGACCTACCTATCCAGGCTGACCCTTCAGATCAGAGCGAGATGGCCGACCAGATCCGTGTCCTTGTCGTCGACGATATCCCTGAGACCCGCGATCACCTGACGAAGCTCCTGAGCTTCGAAAGCGACATCGAGGTGGTCGGAGCTGCCGCGTCCGGTCGGGAAGCCCTTGAGATGGCCGGCAAGCTCTCACCCGATGTCGTCCTGATGGACATCAACATGCCGGACATGGACGGCATCGCCGCGACGGAGCAGCTCTCCTCGATGGTGCCCGCCGCCGCGGTCGTGATGATGTCCGTCCAGGGTGAAGCCGACTACCTCCGCCGCTCGATGCTGGCCGGGGCTCGCGAGTTCCTGGTCAAGCCCTTCAGCAGCGACGAGCTGACCGCCTCCATCCGACAGGTCCATGCCCGCGAGGTCGACAAGGCCAGCCGCATGGCCGCGGTCCCGGTCGTGCGACCGCTCGTGGTCGGGAGCGGCGCCGACGGCGACGGCTCCCGCGAGCCCGGGCAGATCGTCGCGGTCTTCAGCCCCAAGGGCGGCGTCGGCCGCACGACCGTCGCGGTCAACCTCGCGGTGGCGGCGGCGACCGAGCTCGGCAAGCGGGTCGTCATCGTCGACGGCTCCTTCCAGTTCGGCGATGTCGGCGTCCTGCTCAACCTGAACCCGCGCAGCAAGTCGATCGCGGACCTCGTGCCCGAGCTCGAAGCCGGCGACCTGGACTCGCTCGATACCTTCGTCATCACGCACTCATCCGGTGTGCGGGCCCTGCTCGCCCCGCCCAGCCCCGAGATGGCCGAGCTGGTCACCGTGGCCGGGATCAAGCGCATCCTCGAGGCCCTCCGCCTGGACCACGACCTCGTCGTCGTGGACTGCACGGCCTTCTTCAACGACACGACCCTGGCCATCCTCGATGTGGCCGACGTCATCCTGACCATGCTCAGCCTCGAGATCACGAGCATCAAGAACATGCGCCTCTTCCTGGAGGTGGCAGAACAGCTCGGATACGAGGCCGGCAAGGTCCGGCTCGTGCTCAATCGCGCCGACTCGGCGCTCGGCATCCGCGTGACGGACGTGGAACACTCGATCGGCCGGAAGGTCGATGAGACCATCGTGAGCGACGGTCGGAGCGTGGTCTACGCGCTGAACCGTGGCGTCCCGTTCTTCCTGTCCAACAAGGAGGCCCAGGTCTCCCAGGACATCCTTCGGCTCGCGCGCTCGGTCGTCAGTGGCGATCGGGTGAGCGTGCCGTCCGGCGACGACAGCCGGAAGTCGACCCAGAAGAAATCCTTGTTCGCCTGGCGATGACCATGGCCGTAGTGAGCCCCTCGGGGCGAGAAGGGGTGTAGGGCGATGTCCCTCTTGAAGCGGATCGAAAGCGCACGACCGGGTTCGCCCGGCGGCCCGGAGGGCGCTCCGGGCGCACCGGGCTCCAACCTGCCGGTCGCACCGGGAGGCCCGCCTCCCGGTACCCCGTCGCCGCGGCTGACCAGCCAGGCGCCGGTCCGGGAGTCGTTCCGGGACGTCAAGTTCCGGATCCAGAACCGGGTGATCCAGGACCTGGACCCGAAGCTCGACCTCTCCAACCAGGTCGAGGTCCGGCGCCAGATCGAGGAGATCTTCGGCAAGGTCATCGACGAGGAAGGCCTCGCCCTGACCCGCGCCGAGCGCGTCCGGATGCTGGAGCAGATCACCGACGAGATCATCGGTCTCGGGCCGCTGGAGCCGCTCCTGCGCGACGACAGCATCACCGAGGTCATGGTCAACGGGCCACGCCAGGTCTACATCGAACGTTCCGGCAAGCTGGAGCTGACCAACGTCGTCTTCCAGAACGACGACCACGTCATGCGCATCATCGACCGGATCATCGCCCCGATCGGCCGGCGCGTGGACGAGTCGTCCCCGATGGTCGACGCCCGTCTGACCGACGGTTCCCGTGTCAATGCCATCATCCCGCCGCTGTCGCTCGTCGGCCCGGTCATCACCATCCGGAAGTTCTCGGCCTCGCCATTCACGGTCGACGACCTGATCCGGTTCGGCACGGCGACGGCCGACATGTTCGACTTCCTCCGCGCCTGCGTGGAGGCCCGCCTCAACATCTTCGTGTCCGGCGGCACCGGCTCGGGCAAGACCACGACCCTCAACGTCCTCTCCTCGTTCATCCCGAACGACGAGCGGATCGTGACGATCGAGGACGCGGCCGAGCTGCAGCTCCGCCAGGAGCATGTCGTGACGCTGGAGTCCCGGCCCCCGAACATCGAGGGCAAGGGCGCCATCCCGATCCGCGAGCTCGTGCGCAACGCCCTGCGCATGCGGCCCGACCGGATCATCGTCGGAGAGTGTCGTTCCGGTGAGGCCCTGGACATGCTCCAGGCCATGAACACCGGCCACGACGGCTCGATGTCGACCGGCCACGCCAACAGCCCGCGCGACATGCTGTCGCGCCTCGAGACGATGGTCCTGATGGCCGGCGTCGACCTGCCCCTGCGGGCCATCCGCGAGCAGGTCGCCTCGGCGGTCGACCTCATCGTCCAGCAGAGCCGCCTCAAGGACGGGACCCGGAAGATCGTCAACATCACCGAGGTCCAGGGCATGGAAGGCGACGTCATCGTCATGCAGGACGTCTTCGTCTTCGAGCAGACCGGTGTCGTCGAGGGCAAGATCCAGGGCCGGCTCAAGCCGACCGGGATCCGGCCGAAGTTCGTCGAGAAGTTCGAGGTCATGGGCATCAACCTGCCGCCTGGCCTCTTCGGCTTCTCCTACTAGGCGACGGAAGGAGACCTGACCGTGGAGCCCATCGCGCTCGCGATCGCCGGCGTCGCCGCTCTGGCGATCCTGCTCATCGCAGTCGGCATCGCGACGTCCGGTGGATCGGGGATCTCGGACCGCCTCGAGCGGTACGCCTCGTCGCGCCCGGCGGACAAGAAGGCCGCGACTTCGACCGGCCAGGGACCGATCAGCGACCTGATCGCCCAGAGCCAGGCACTGGCGAACCTGAACCGGGTCGTGGAGCAGCGCGACTTCGGCGCCAACCTCGCCCGGGAGATCGCCCGTGCGGACCTCAAGCTCAAGGTATCGGAATACCTGCTCATCTGGGCCGGCTGCATCGTCGGCGTGCCGGTCGTCATGTTCCTGCTCTCATACGTCATCCCGACCCTCGGCTCGCCCATCCTCCTGCTCGTCGGCGCACTCGTCGGCTTCTTCATCCCGCGCTTCTGGCTGAACCGCCGCAAGAGCGGTCGCCTGGGCGCGTTCAACAAGCAGCTGCCCGATACGATCACCCTGATCGCGAACGCCCTGCGGGCCGGTTCCTCGTTCCTGCAGGCCATCGAGCTGGTCGTCCGCGAATCGCGACCGCCGATCTCGGTGGAGTTCGGGCGGGTCATCCGCGAAGTCAACCTCGGCCTGCCGTTCGAGCAGGCCCTCGAGAACATGGTCCGCCGAGTCCGCTCGGACGACCTCGAGCTGATGGCCACGGCCATCTCCATCCAGCACCAGGTGGGCGGCAACCTCGCCGAGATCCTCGACTCGATCGCGTTCACGATCCGCGAGCGCGTCCGGATCAAGGGCGAGATCCGCACCCTGACCGCACAGCAGCGGCTGTCGGGCTACGTCGTCGGCTTCCTGCCGATCGGGCTCGCCGGCTTCCTCTTCATCGCCGCTCCTGGCTTCATGGAGCCGATGTTCGCATCGCCACCCGAGGTCCTCGGCCTGCCGGCCGGGGTCATCATCCTCATCGTGGGTGGGTTCATGATGTTCGTCGGGTTCATGCTCATCCGCAAGATCGTCGACATCGAGGTCTAGCCCGATGCTTCTTCCCATCGTCATCGCGGCCGTCGCGGCCGGGGCGATCCTCCTGATCTTCATCGGGCTCGCCGGCGGTTCGTCGGTCGACCCGGTCCAGGCCCGCCTGACCCAGCTCGGGTCCATGCAGGCCAAGAACCTCGAGGAGCTGGAACTCCAGCAGCCCTTCATCGAACGCACCCTGCGCCCGCTGGCCTCGCGCCTGTCGGGCAGCGTCGCCCGGGTCACCAGCTCGTCCTTCAGCGAGCGGACCGAGAAGCGGCTTGCCCTGGCCGGCAATCCCGGTGACCTTCGGGTCAGCGACTGGCTGGGGATCAAGGCGATCGGCGCCATCATCGGTGCCATCATCTTCTTCCTGCTCTTCGTCGTCGCCGGCGTGCTCGGCTTCCCGTTCCTCATCGGCATCCTCATGACCGCGGTCGGTGGCCTGTTCGGCTATACCGCGCCGGAGTTCTGGCTGGGTGGCCGGGTCAAGAAGCGTCAGAAGCTCATCCTGCTGATGATCCCGGACGCCCTCGACCTCCTGACGATCTCGGTCCGTGCCGGCCTCGGGTTCGATGCCGCCCTCGGACGCGTGGTCGACAAGCTCAAGGGGCCGCTGACCGACGAGTTCCGCCGCGCGCTCGCGGAGGTCCGCGTGGGCAAGGCCCGCCGGGAGGCGCTCCGCGACATCGTCCCGCGCACCGAGGTCCCGCCGCTGACCAACTTCATCGGCGCGATCATCCAGGCCGAGCAGCTCGGCGTCTCGATCTCCAAGGTCCTGCAGGTCCAGTCCGAGCAGCTGCGCATCGAGCGCCGCCAGCGGGCTGAGGAGCAGGCCGCCAAGGCGCCGATCAAGATGCTGTTCCCGCTGGTGGGCTGCATCTTCCCGTCCCTGTTCATCGTCATCCTAGGCCCGGCGATCATCCTGATCGTCCAGAACCTGGGGAGCGGGGTCTAGGCCATCCTCACCGCGCGGAATGCCACGCGGGCCACGATGGTGGCCGCCCGCGTGGAGGTGGGGGCCAGCCTGTGGGCGAAGTTCAAGGGCCTGATGGGTCGACCGTCGCTGGACGCTGACGCCGCCCTGTGGCTGCCGGACAGCAACGGCATCCACATGATGTTCATGCGCTTCCCGATCGACGCGATCTTCGTCGGCCAGCCCGACGCCGAGCGCGGCGGCGGGCGACCGGTCGTGGCCGTCCGCCGCTCCCTCCCGCGCTGGACCGGGCTCGTCCCGCTGGTCCGGGGCGCCCACGGCGTCCTGGAGCTCCCGGTGGGAACCGTCGACCGGACCGGGACCCAGGTCGGGGACGTCATCACGCTCCTGTAGGGCCACCGGGCCCCGGATAAGCCGCAGCCAAGCCGTGACCGGCACCATCGACGGGTGCTGGGTCGGCTCGTGTCCCGAGGCCTGGACCTCGCGTTCCCCGCGGTCTGCGCCGGGTGCGGACGCGAGGGCGACCCCATCTGCTCGGCATGCCGGCCTGCCCTGGACGCCCGGCTCGCGCTGCCGTCGGGCGTCCCGATCGGCCTGCCGGCCGAGCTGCCGCCGGGGATCCTCCAGGCCGAATGGTGCGCGCCGTTCGGGGGCGTGGTCCGGACCGCCCTCCACCAGCTCAAGTACGCGGGCGAGCGCCGGCTCGCGCGGCCACTCGGCGACGCCATCGGCCGCCGCTGGGCCTATGCCGGGGCGGGCGGCGAGATCCTCGTCCCCGTACCGGTCCATCGCGAGCGGGCAGCCCAGCGCGGTTACGACCAGGCGGTCCTGCTGGCGGATGCCGCGGGCGGGACGCTCGCCCTGCCGGCCGCGGCCGTCCTCGAGCGCCGGCGGGCCACGGTCGCGCAGTACCACCTCGACCGCCCGGACCGGGCCGCCAACGTGGATGGCGCCTTCGCGCTGCGCTCCGCAGCCGACGCCGCCCGGATCCGCGGCCGGTGGGTCGTGCTGGTCGACGACGTCATGACCACCGGGGCCACGCTCTCGGCCTGCGGGGCGGCACTGCACGAGGCGGGGGCCATGGGCGTCTCGGCCGTCACGGTCGCCAGGGAGCGCTGAACGGGCCGTCCGGCACATCGGTCCCGTGGCACCCCGGGTCTATACTCGAAGTTCCGAGACGGCTCCCCAGGGAGGTGCGTATGAGGACCATCGTCAAGGGCAAGAACGTCGAGGTCCCGGACCACGTTCGCGCCTACGCCGAGCGCAAGCTCGGCCACATCTCCCGGCTGCTGGACGACCGGACCGACGCCCTCGTCGAGATCTCGAACGAGCACCACCGGAGCGTCGAGGACGCCCACATCGTCGAGGTCACACTGGTCATCAACGGCCGGACGCTGCACAGCCACGCGGACGGCCCGAGCTACCAGGCCGCCCTGGACGCGGTCGTGGACAAGGTCGAGCGACAGGCCGTGGACCACAAGGAGAAGCCGCGGCTGCGCCACCGGGCGACGGAGGAGAAGCACATCCTCTCGCGTATCGCCGACGGCACCTCCGAGCCCGGCCACGAGCCCCGGGTCGTGAAGACCAAGCGCTTCGCCATCGAGCCGATGTTCGAGGAGGACGCGATCACCGCGATGCAGGAGCTCGGGCACACCTTCTTCGTGTTCGTGAACGCCGAGACCGAGCAGATCGCGATCATCTACGTCCGCGACGACGGGGACTTCGGGCTCATCGAGCCGACACTGGGGGGCGGCTACAGCCCGGCCGCCATCGCCGACCGCCGGCGCGCGGGCTAGCTCCCGGATGGACCGGGCCGGCGGTACTCGCCGGCCGAGCGTGTCAGCAGGCCGCCGTCGACCATGTACCGGCGGAGTGCGGCCACGTCTGGATGGAAGAGCGCCAGGCGCTGGTTCACCTCCTTCTCCGGGTAGGGACGGTCCTCCGTGAAGCATCGGTCGCGGAGGTAGGTCAGCACGGTCGCACGCTTCGCGCCGTTGGCCGGGATCGTCGCCAGCCGGCCGTCGCGGAAGAACGAGCGGAGCACCCTGGCCACCTCCGGCGGGAGCGGCTCGCCGGCCGGTCCGAGGCGAGGGTCGGGTCGGGGCCGGTGTGGCACCGGTGGGTCGGCGTCGTGGGGCATGGTGCCGGCATCGTACGATGCGTCGGTGCTGCCGGACGGTCGACGACTCGGTGCTCACCTGTCCGTCGCCTCGGGACTGGCGGGGGCCGTCGAGCGCGCCCACGCGATCGGCGCGACCGCGATCCAGGTCTTCGCCGACAACCCGACGGCGTGGCGGCGTCGGGCCGGACCGCCGGTCGATGCCCCGGCGTTCCGGGAGCGGCTGGCGGCCCTGGACATCCGCCCGGTCGCGGTCCACGCCTCGTATCTCATCAACCTCGCCAGCCCGGACCCGGAAGTCCACGAGCGGTCCGTCTCGGCGCTGATCCATGACCTCGGGGCGGCCTCGGCGCTCGAAGCCGCCTTCGTGAACGTCCACATCGGCTCACACCGCGACACCACCGTCGACGATGGGATCGCGCGGCTGTCGGGCGGCGTCGCGCGCATCCTGGCGGGGGTCGATGCCGGCCCGAGGACCGCCCGCCTCGTGCTCGAGAACGCCGCCGGAGGCGGTCACACCCTCGGCGCCAGCCTCGGCCAGCTCGGGGCGATCGCCGATGCCCTCGACGCGCGGGGTGTCGACGCGGCGCGTGTCGGCTTCTGCCTCGATACCGCCCATGCCTGGGGAGCCGGGATCGACCTGTCCGAGCCGGAGCTGGTCGACGCGTTCCTGCGATCATTCGACGCACGCATCGGGCTCGAGCGGCTGGTGATGATCCATCTCAACGACTCGAAGGTGGAGCGCGGCTCGCTGGACGACCGGCACGAGCACCTCGGGGCCGGGCCGGATCGGGGCACGCGGCCTGGCCGCCATCCTGACCCACCCGGGCCTCGCCCGAACGGTGTACTACCTCGAGACCCCGGGCATGGACGAGGGCTACGACGCCATCAACGTCGCGCGGGCCTACGACCTTGCCGCGGGACGACCCCTGGCGACGCTGCCACCCGAGGCGTTCGAGCTCCGGGGCAGCCGCGCCCGCTCGGCTCCGGCCGAGCCAGCGACCGCGGGCCGTCCTTGACCTCCGCGTCGTCGCCGCCGGGCCCGCGGGTCTCCGCACGGTCGATCGACGTCGCGGTCCTGCTCGGGCTGCTGGCGCTTGCAGCGCTGATGCGCCTGCCCGACCTCGCCACGCGCGGCACCTGGGACGCGGACCAGGGCCACGACATGCTGGTGCTCCGAGCCTTCGTCCGCGACGGCGTCTTCCCGCTGCTCGGCCCGCCGACCTCCATCGGCGATTTCCACCACGGCGCCTGGTACTACCTCCTGCTCTCCCCGGCCGCCGCGCTGACAAGCGGGGATTCGCCGCTCGCCGTGGTCCTCGAGATCGCGCTCTTCGGGATCGCCGCGGTCGGCGTCACGTGGTGGCTCGCCCGGGCGATCGGCGGGCCGGTCGCGGGCCTGGCGGCGGGGCTGGTGATGGCGGTCTCCGCCGCCGCGATCGAGGAGTCCACCTTCATCTGGAACCCCAACCTCATCGCGCTGACCAGCGCCGTGGCGCTGGCCGCCGCCTGGCGCGGCCTGACGACCGGGCACGCCCGCTGGTGGCTCCTGGCGGCTGTCGGGACCGCGGCGACCATGCAGTGCCACGTCCTCGGGGTGGCCCTGCTGCCGGTCATCGGCGCGCTGCTGATCCTCGACGCGCGGCGGCGCCCACCAGGCCCGGAACGGCGCGCCGTCCTGCTCATGGGCGTCGTCGGCCTCGCGGTCATCGCGGCCAGCTACCTCCCCCTCGTCGTCCACGAGCTGACGACCGACTTCGGCGAGCTGCGGGCCGCGCTGGACTACCTCGCCGGCGGGGGCGAGCCGCCCGCGATGGGACCGGTCGGCCGGGCGATCGTCGTGACGATCCGGGTCGTCGCGTGGCCGCTCGTCGGCCTCATCACCGATGCACCGCTCGCGGCGGCGCTGTCCGCCGTGCTGGTTGCCGCCATCGTCGTCTGGCGCTGGCGGTGGACCGGTCCGAACGGCGAGCGGACCGCGGTCCGCTGGTTGGGGCTGGGACTGCTGTGGAGCGCGCTGGTGCTGACGGCGGCGGCGCCCAGCCTGGCCTCGGTGGTCCCCGGCCTGCCGAACGACCACTACCACGCGTTCGCGGACCCGATGGTCTTCGTGCTCATCGGCCTCGGCGCCGGCGCGGCGGCGAGCCTCCGGCGGCCCGCGGCCCTTCCGGCCGCATCGGCCACATCGGCCGCATCGGCCGCATCGGCCGCCCGGTCCGTGCCCGCGGCGGTCGCCGCCGTGGTCGTGGTCGCGCTGGTCGGCTGGAACGTCGCCCACCTGCCGCCGGCGACGGCACCCGACGGCGGCTTCCCCGCGGCCGCCTCGGCCGCGACCCGGATGGAGACGGTCCTCGGCGGCCGCGCGGTCGCGCTCCGGTCGCTGCCCGCATTCAAGACCGCGGAGGCGTACGCCTACCCGCTCACCCGGGACGGGGCGGAGATCCGGTCGGAGGGGGCATCGGAAGCGTTGGTGATCGTCTGCGATTCACTCTTCGAGAGCGTGATGGGGGTGCCGTGCGGCGGTCCGGCGGAGGATGCGTCCCTGCGCGAGCGCCCGTTCGTGGGCGCCGGCGCCGGAGCGGCAGCGTCGCCGGCCCTCGCAGATCGCTTCATGGCCGCCCCCGGCCGGACGATCTCGATCTACCTACCCTGAAGAGCGTCGAGGGCCTGCCCGACGGCTGGGCCGAGCGGGTCCGGCGAGGAGGCGGCGCCTCAGCGCCAGCGTAGCGCCGCCGGATCGACCGGCCCGATCGGCGGGGGAACGGGCGGCTGGGCCGAGCGGGTCCGGCGAGGAGGCGGCGCCTCAGCGCCAGCGTAGCGCCGCCGGATCGACCGGCCCGATCGGCGGGGGAACCGGTTGCGGACAAAAGCGAACGCCGGCGCCCCAGACGCCGGCGTTCACTGTCCCCGAAGACCCGGATCGTGGAGGGCGACCGGGCCGTGCCAGTAGTGTGCTAATAGCGCCCTGGTTCGCGGCCCCCGGACCGAGAGACCTGGCGGATCGACCCGAACCCCACGCCGACCGGCGTGACGCTGGCCGCAGCGCCCATCGAACGTGTCGGCGCGACTCGAGGGGCCATCCGATGCTCGGCGGTCCGCTCGGGCGAAGCGCTGGCTTCCTGGGCCTGCAGGGTGCGGCCGTAGCGGCGCATCCGGACGGCCAGGTAGTACTCCATGATCTGCCGGACCTGCGGCTCGCTGAGCAGGTCGTCCGCGCGGAGGGCGTATTCGACCCGCGCGGTCGGGTTCATCGAACCGGATGCGACGAGACCGAGGTACTGCGGGGTGTCCGCGTCGTCGCGCAACTCGCGCAGACCGCGGGCGAGCTTGGTGGCCGTCCCGAGGGACGGCATCCGATCGCCGCGGATCAGCCGGGAGATGGTCGAGTGATCGACGCCGGACTGCTGCGCCAGCTGGCGCTGCGACATCTTCTTGGCTTTGAGCTGGGCCCGCAGCCACTCATTGAAGGCTCGGCCGTTCTGTGTCGTCATGTCGTGGTGGGCGCTCCGTCGGGATCGGCCATCTCTCGCATCTCTCGTGTGTCGCGAGTGACTCCCACTATCGGATGGGGCCCCATGGCCCTGTATCCCCCGTTGGTACCGTGGTCGGCGGCGCTGCGCCCACGGCAGGACCAGACGGTCAGGTGGGGTCGAGCGGGGTCAGGGGCGGCGAGGGCCGGAGCCGTTCCCCGGACTTTCGTACCAGGCCCGATCGCGGCCGGAGGCGATCCGGCCGCCCGCTCAGGCGGTGACGGGCGGGGACGCGGTCGCGACGGGCTGGACGATCGGGTCCAGGCCCTGCGGCTTCTTGGAGATGAAGTACGCGATCGAGCCCAGGACGATCACCGAGAAGACGCTGATGACCCGGTCGAGGAGGGCGATCGCGGTGGCCTCCGCGATCGGCACCTTGTAGGCGACGACCAGCACGCCCACGACGCCGGCCTCGACGATCCCCAGCCCGGCCGGACTGAGCGGCACCGCCGTCAGCAGCGACCCGATCAGCGCCACGAAGACGGCGCCTGACAAGCCGAGCTCGACGTCGGGGAAGCCGAGCGCCTGGACGACGAAGTAGAGCCGCAGCGACTCGGTCATCCAGATCAGGACCGTGATCGCGCCGAGGAACGGCAGCTGACGCAGCTTGAGGGCGCCGAAGACGCCCACCTCGAACCGGTCATACAGCTCGATGACGCGGTGGGGCAGCGGCAGGACGGTCAGGATCTTCCGGCCGAAGTTGCGCATCGTGAAGAGGCCGATGGTCAGGACCGCGACGACCACGAGGCCGATCGCGAACACGATCTGGATGGCCTGTGGCAGGCCGTCGCGGAAGCTCCAGAAGCCGGCGGCGATGCCGAGGACCGCGATCGCGATCACGTCCAGGCACCGTTCGATGAACACGGTCCCGAAGGTCTTGCTGAGCGAGGCCGTGCTGTTGATCTTCAGCAGGTAGGCGCGGTAGACGTCGCCGAGCTTGGCCGGCACCACGCAGTTGACCAGCCAGGACAGGAAGATGATCACCGTCGAGTCCTTGGTCCCGATGATGAAGTCCGTGCCGCGAAGGAGGGTCTTCCAGCGCGCGCCGCGGAGCGGGAAGCCCAGGTAGAAGATGGCGAACGCGAGGGCGACGAGCGCCGGGTTCGCGCCGGCGATCAGGCCGGGGACCTTCGCGAGGTTCGCGCCGTTGAGGCCGATGAAGGCGGCGATGACCGCCAGCGGCACGAGGATCGAGATGATCGTCCGCGGCTGGCGCAGCCGGCGCGACAGCGACAGCTGCGCGGCGGTGACCTCCTCCGCCTCGGCGGGATCCGGCTCGGGACGTGCCTGGATCGTCTCCAGGCCGGGGCTGATCTCCATGGGTTCCGACCCTACCGGGCCGTCCGGTTCCGGCGCCATCGTCCGATGGTCCTCCCCGTCCCGATCCGTCATGTCGGGCCACCCGCCGGGGAGCCCGCGGCGCCGGCATCGGGCTTGATCCGGCCGTTGCCGCGGCTCCGCTGGATCAACTTCGCGATCGGTGTCCAGAGGCGGACGAAGTAGGTCGCCCGTCCGGGCACCAGCTCGCCGCCGGCGGCCAGGGCGGCGAGCAGCCCCACGGGGGTCGACGGGTCGCCGTCCAGTGCCGTGTAGGCGACGCCTACCTCGGTGACGGAATGGGCGTCCGACACCGCCACGATCGGCTTGCCGTGCTCCGCGGCGAAGGCGATCGCCTGTTCGTTGCCGTTGCCGACGAGACGGGCGTTGTGGCCCTCGACCCAATCGACGAGGCCCACCAGCGACGCCATGCGCGCGTCCTTCAGCAGCGAGCCGCGCAGGCGGTCGAACGGATGCGGGATGCCGACGAGGCCGCCCTGCGCCCGGGCCGCTGCGACGGTATCGGCGGCGGACAACCCCGGCGGGATGGCCCGCTCCAGGAAGAGGCAGATGAGGTCGCCGTCGGCGGTCTTGACCTCTTCGCCGACGATGATCGTCAGTCCCGCGGGCGCCGCGGCCCGGGCCTCGAGCGCGCCGTCGATCCGGTCATGGTCGGTGATCGCGAGATGGGTCAGCCCGCGGCTCGCTGCCGCCCGCGCGACATCCGCCGGCTTCGACAGGCAATCGAAGCTCGCCCGCGTGTGGCAGTGCAGATCGACGAACGCCCTACCCATCGGAACGGCGTCGTGCCGCCGATCGGGCCCGGCGATCCAGCGGCGCTACGCTGGCGCTGAGGCGCCGCATCCTCGCCGCCCCCGCTCGTCGGATCCAGCGATCAGATCTGCTGGACAAGGGACTTCTTGAAGAAGTCGAAGTGCTCGAGGGCGAGGCCGGTGCCCAGTGCCACGCAGTTGAGCGGGTTCTCCGCGACGTGGCAAGGGACGCCGGTGACCTGGGTGAGCAGCTTGTCGATGTTGCGCAGCAGCGCGCCGCCGCCGGACATCACCATCCCCTTGTCGATGATGTCGCTCGAGAGCTCGGGCGGGGTCTGCTCGAGGACGCTGCGGACCGCGGCGACCAGCTGCTGGAGCGGCGCCTCGATGGCTTCCATCGCCTCGGAGCTCGTGATCGGGATGGTCCGCGGGAGCCCGGCGATGAGGTCGCGGCCGCGGACCTCCATGGTGAGCTCGCGCTCGAGCGGGAGCGCGGTCCCGATCTGGATCTTGACCTCCTCCGCGGTCCGCTCGCCGATCATCAGGTTGTACTTCTTGCGGACGTAGGTCGCGATCGAATCGTCGAACTTGTTGCCGCCGACCCGCAGGCTGTGCGAGACGACGATGCCGCCAAGCGCGATGACCGCGATCTCGCTGGTGCCACCGCCGATGTCGATGATCATGTTGCCGGATGGCCCGCTGATCGGGACGTTCGCCCCGATGGCCGCCGCCAGCGGCTCCTCGATCAGGTACGCGTCCTTGGCGCCGGCCTTGAGCGCGGCGTCGCGAACGGCCCGCTTCTCGACGCTGGTGACCCCCGCGGGCACGCTGATCATCACCTCGGGACGCGACAGGCCGATGCGGCCCTTGGTCGCCTTCGCGATGAAGAAGCGGAGCATCGCCTCCGTGATGACGTAGTCGGCGATGACGCCGTCCTTCATCGGGCGGATGGCCTGGATGTTGCCGGGCGTCCGGCCGATCATCTCGCGGGCTTCCTCGCCGACGGCGACGATGCGGTTGTCATCGGAGACGGCGACGACACTGGGCTCGGTGATGACGATGCCCTTGCCCTTCACGTAGACGAGGACGTTCGCCGTGCCGAGGTCGATGCCGATCTTCATGAGGTGGTGTCCGTGGTCCCTTCCGATACGCGCTCGATCCTGGCCCCCAGGTCGAGGAACTTCCGTTCGATGTTCTCATAGCCCCGCTGAACGTGGTGCGCGCCGTGGATGATCGAGGTGCCGTCGGCGGCCAGCGCGGCCAGGATCAGCGACGCACCCGCGCGCAGGTCGCCGATCTCGACCTCGGCGCCATGGAGCCGCGCGCGGCCCGTGATGGTGGCGTGCTGGGTGTCCGTCGTCTCGGCCACGACGCCCATCCGGCGGCCCTCGCCGAGCCACTCGAGGCGGTCCTCGAAGATGGCCTCGTGGACGCGCGACACCCCCTCGGCCTGGGTCAGCAGCACGCAGGTCGGTGGCTGGAGGTCGGTCGCGAGACCCGGGTACGGGGCGGTCTCGATGTCCACGGCGCGATAGCCCGCGCCGTTCAGGGCCGAGCCGTCGACGTCGATGGTGTCCCTCCCGCACGCGACGCTGACGCCCACCTGCTCGACGGTCTCGAGGAACGACCCGAGGTGGTCGCACGGCGCGCCCTCGAGCCGGACCTGACCGCCGGTGACCGCGGCGGCGACGATGAACGTGCCGGCCTCGATGCGGTCGGGGACCACGCGGTGCTCGGCCCCGCGGAGGCGCTTGCGGCCCTCGATCTCGATGGTGTCGGGGTACGTGCGCTCTACCGAGGCGCCCATCGCCACCAGGAACGCGATGAGGTCGTCGACCTCGGGCTCCTGCGCCGCGGGCCGGATCGTCGTGTGCCCGTCGGCCAGGGTGGCGGCCAGCATCGCGTTCTCGGTCCCCATGACCGACACGAACGGGAATCGGACCTCACCGCCGCGCAGACGGCCGGGTGCGGTCGCGAAGTAGTAGCCGTTGCGGTACTCGATCGACGCGCCCAGGGCGCGCATCGCGTCGACGTGCAGGTCCACCGGCCGGCGGCCGATCCGGTCGCCGCCCGGGTTGCTCATGATCACCCGCCCGAAGCGCGCCAGGAGCGGTCCGAGGAGGATGAAGCTGGCGCGCATCTTGGCCGCGGCCTCGAGGGGCACGAACAGCCACTCGACATCCCCGGACGCGATCTCCATCGTGTTGGGATCGGGCCGGTCGACCACGACCCCGAGGTCGCGCAACGTGTCGGCGAGGACGCGGACGTCCTCGATGTCGGGGACGTTGGTGAAGCGGCAGCGCTCCCCGGTGAGGGTCGCGGCGGCCATCAGCTTGAGGGCCGCGTTCTTCGCGCCGCTGATCGGGACGGACCCGCGCAGCGGCTGACCACCCTGGACCCGGAACAGCTCCCGGGCGACGGGTTCGGGGTGGTACTCCCAGTGGAACGGTCGGGCGTCAGCCACGTGGCTAGCCGCGGTGCCGCGGACCCTCGCGGTGGCGTCGCTCCGCGACGCGGATCCGCAGGAGGGCCTGTTGCAGGGCGGCGCGGGCCGACGAGAGGTCGGCACCTTCGTGGTAGCCGCTCTCGAGGGCCTGTTCGGCCGCGCGACGGGCCTCCTGGGCCTTTTCGAGGTCGATCTCGCTCGCCATATCGGCCGTCTCGGCCATCACGACCACACGGTCCGGCCGGACCTGGAGGAAGCCGCCGACGATCGCGAACGACTCCTCCGCCCCCGCCTTGCGGATGCGCAGCTCACCGACCCCGAGCATGGTCAGCAGCGGGGCGTGGTGCGGCAGCACGCCGAGCTCGCCCTCGCTGCCGGGGAGCACGACGGCGTCCACGGTGTCCGAGTAGGCGAGTCGCTCCGGGGTGACGATCTCGAGGAGGAGCGGCATCGGTCAGCCCGCCAGCTTGGCGGCGTTCTCGCGCACGTCGTCGGTGGTGCCCGCGAGGAAGAACGCCTGCTCCGGGAGCGTGTCGGTCTTCCCCTCGAGGATCTCCTTGAAGGAGCTGATGGTGTCCTTGATCGACACGAACTTGCCGGGACGGCCGGTGAACACCTCGGCCACGTGGAAGGGCTGGCTGGCGAAGCGCTGCAGCCGGCGGGCACGCCCGACGGTCGCCTTGTCGTCCTCGGACAGCTCGTCGATCCCGAGGATGGCGATGATGTCCTGGAGGTCGCGGTAGCGCTGGAGGACGCGCTTGGTCTCCTGGGCCGTGTCGTAGTGCTCGACGCCGACGATGTTCGGATCGAGGACGCGCGACGTGGAGGTCAGCGGATCGACGGCCGGGTAGATGCCCAGCTCGGCGATGCTCCGCTCGAGGCGGATCGTCGAGTCGAGGTGGGCGAAGGTCGTCGCGGGCGCCGGGTCCGTGTAGTCGTCCGCCGGCACGAAGACCGCCTGGAGCGAGGTGATCGACCCGGTCTTGGTCGACGTGATGCGCTCCTGGAGGCCGGCCATCTCGGTGGCGAGGTTCGGCTGGTAGCCGACCGCGGACGGCATCCGGCCGAGCAGCGCCGACACCTCGGAGCCCGCCTGGGTGAAGCGGAAGATGTTGTCGATGAAGAGGAGGACGTCGCGGCCCTCCTCGTCGCGGAAGTACTCGGCCATCGTGAGACCGGTCAGCGCGACCCGCTGGCGCGCGCCGGGCGGCTCGTTCATCTGGCCGAAGGCGAAGGCGGTCTTCTCGAGGACGCCCGATTCGGTCATCTCGGCGATGAGGTCGTTGCCCTCGCGGCTGCGCTCGCCAACGCCGGCGAACACGGAGTAGCCGGCATGCTCCTGGGCGACGTTCCGGATCAGCTCCTGGATGATGACCGTCTTGCCGACGCCGGCGCCGCCGAAGATGCCGATCTTGCCGCCCTTCTTGAACGGGCAGATCAGGTCGATGATCTTGAGGCCCGTCTCGAAGACCTCGACCTCCGTCGAGAGCTGGTCGAACGCGGGGGCGCTGCGGTGGATGGGGCGGGTGAGGTCGGTCTTGACCGGCCCCTTGCCGTCGATCGGGCGGCCGAGGACGTCGAAGACGCGACCGAGGGTCGCCTCGCCGACCGGCACCGAGATCGGCGCGCCGGTGTCGCGGACCTCGACGCCACGGGCCAGGCCGTCGGTCGTGGTCATGGCCACGGTGCGGACCCAGTTGTTGCCAAGGTGCTGCTGGACCTCGCACACCAGCGGCTCCTCGTCCGGGCGCAGGATCTCGACGGCGTTGAGGATGCCGGGCAGGTGCCCGGCGGGGAATTCGATGTCGACGACGGGTCCCGTGATCTGGATGACCCGTCCGGTACCGGCCGGTGCGGCGGTCGCCATGGTGTTCGTAGCCTCCTGCGTCCTGTGCGTCAGCGGGCGTTCGCGCCGGACGCGATCTCGATCATCTCGCGGGTGATGTTGGTCTGACGGACCTTGTTGTAGGAGAGGGTGAGGTCCTCGATGAGGTCCTCGGCGTTCTCGGTGGCCGCCTTCATGGCCACCATCCGGCTCAATTCCTCGCTGGCCTTGGCCTCGAGGACGGCCTGGTAGAGCCGCGTCGCGACGTAGCGCGGCACGAGCCGCTCCAGGACCGCGCTCGCCGACGGTTCGAAGATGAACTGGTTGCCGGGGATCCCCTCCGTGTCGGGCGTCGGCTTGATGGGGAGCAGCTCGAACTGCTCGGGGCGCTGGGTGAGCGTGCTCACGAACCGCGGGAAGATGATGTCGACCCGCCCGTACGTGCCGGCGAGGAAGTCGTCGGTGATGAGCCGCGCGAGCGGCAGGACGTCGGCGAACCCCGGCCGGTCGCCGAACCCCGCGAAATGCGCTTCGAGCGGCACGCCGGCACGGCGCATGGCATCGCGTCCCTTGCGGCCCACGGTCACGACGGTCAGGTCGCCCGGGTACTGGGTGATCTCGCGGGCCGCGAAACGGATGATGTTGGTGTTGAGCGGCCCGGCGAGCCCGCGGTCGGTCGTGATCAGCACGATCAGGCGCTTGCCGTCTTCGCGCGACGCCAGCAGCGGATGGTCCTCGCCGTCGAGCACGGCGGCAAGGTCGGCGAGGACCTCGTCGAGCTTGTCCGAGTACGGCCGGGCAGCCAGCGTCGCGTCCTGCGCGCGCTTCAGCTTGCTCGCCGCGACGAACTGGAACGCCCGCGTGATCTGCTTGATGTTGCGGACGGCGCCGATGCGCTGCCGGATCTCGCGCTGACTAGCCATCGCGTGTTCCCTGGCAGCCGGCCCAGCTGATCCTCATTTCCGATCTAGGCCAAGAACGAGGTGCGGAAGGCGTCGGTGGCTTCATCGAGGGCCTTCGACAGCTCGTCGCTGAGGGTCTTGGTCTCGCCGAGCTCGGTCAGGATGGCCGGGCGCTCGGTCTCGAGGAAGCGGTAGAACTGGGACTCGAACTCCCGGACGCGCGGCGTCGGGACGTCGTCGAGCTTGCCGGTGGTCGCCACGTAGAGGATGGCCACCTGCTTCTCGACCGGCAGCGGCGAGTACTGCGGCTGCTTGACGATCTCGGAGAGCTTCTCCCCGCGGGTCAGCTGGTCGCGGGTCGCCTTGTCCAGGTCCGAGGCGAACTGCGCGAACGCCGCGAGCGCCCGGTACTGGGCGAGGTCGAGCTTGAGCGGTGCGGCGACCTTCTTCATCGCCTTGGTCTGCGCGGCGGAACCGACGCGCGAGACCGAGATGCCGATGTTCAGGGCGGGCCGCTGGCCGGCGTTGAACAGGTCGGTCTCGAGGAAGATCTGGCCGTCCGTGATCGAGATGACGTTGGTCGGGATGTACGCCGAGACGTCGCCGGCCTGCGTCTCGATGATCGGCAGCGCCGTCAGCGATCCGCCGCCGTTCTCCTCGTTCATGCGCGCCGCGCGCTCGAGGAGCCGGCTGTGGAGGTAGAAGACGTCACCGGGATACGCCTCGCGGCCGGGCGGGCGGCGCAGCAGCAGGGCCATCTCGCGATACGCCCACGCATGCTTGCTGAGGTCGTCGTAGACGCACAGCGCGTCCTTGACGACGCCCTGGCCGGCGACCTCGACCCCGCTCTCCATGACCTCTTCGCCCATCGTCACGCCCGTGTACGGGGCGAGGTACTGGAGCGGGGCGGGATCCTCGGCGCCGGCGACCACGACGATCGTGTGGTCCATCGCGCCGTACTGCTCCAGGACGGCGACCGTGTTGGCGACCGTGGAGAGCTTCTGCCCGATGGCCACGTAGATGCAGACCAGGCCCTTGCCCTTCTGGTTGATGATCGTGTCGATCGCGATGGCGGTCTTGCCCGTCTGGCGGTCGCCGATGATCAGCTCGCGCTGGCCGCGGCCGATCGGGATCAGCGCGTCGATGGCCTTGACGCCGGTCTGGACCGGGGTATCGACCGACTGGCGGACGATGACGCCCGGGGCGATCCGCTCGACCGGCCGGTTCTTGGTCGACGCGATCGGGCCTTTGCCGTCGATGGGCCGGCCCAGCGGGTCCACGACCCGGCCGAGCAGCCCCTGGCCGACGGGGACCTCGACCACGCGGCCGGTCGTCTTGACGGTGTCGCCTTCCTTGATCGCGGTCGAGTCGCCCAGGATGACCGCGCCGACAGTCTCCTCCTCGAGGTTCAGGGCCATGCCCATGACCCCGCCCGGGAACTCGAGCATCTCGGACGCGAGCGCGCCGTCGAGCCCGTAGATCTGGGCGATGCCGTCACCGACCTCGACGACGGTGCCGACGCTGCGCGTCTCGACACCAGAATCGAACGAGTCGATGGCGGACTTGATGATGCTGGTGATCTCGTCGGATCGGATGGCCATGCTGGATCTCCTAGAGGGCGCCTGAGACGAGCCGGGTCCGGAGTCGCTCGAGGCGGCCGCGGACGCTGCCGTCGATCAGGCGGTCGCCGACGCGCACGACCAGGCCGCCGAGCACGCTCGGATCGACCTGTTCCTGGAGCGCGATGCGACCGCCGGTCGATCGTTCGAGTCGCTGGGTCAACGCACGGACCTCGTCCGGCGTGAGCGGGATGGCACTGGTGGCGATGGCGTTGGTGATGCCCTGACGATCGTCGTCGAGACGTCGGAACTCGGCGGCGACCCGTGGCAGCTCCTCGATCCGGCCGCGCCGGACCTGGAGCTTGACGAGGTTGAGCGCCGGCGCGGAGATCCGCGTCCCGAGCAGCTCGGTCACGACCGCCTCGCGGCGATCGGCGGGGATGGCCGGGTTGGCGAGGACGCCCAGGGCCCGCTCGTCGCCCGCGATGGAGGCCGCGAGGTCCAGGTCGGATCGCCACGTCTCCATGGTGTCGTCACGCGTGGCGACCTGGAAGGCCGCCTCCGCGTAGCGCCGTGCGGCCGAATCCCGGCGGGCCATCAGTTCTTCGACTCGTCGAGCGAGCCGGCCGTGGACAGGAACTCCTGCACGAGCCGACGCTGCCGCTCGCCGTCGAGCGACTCGCCGACGACGCGTCCCGCGGCGAGCAACGCCAGGTCGGCGACCTCGCTGCGGAGCTCGCCGATGGCCCGCTGCTTCTCCGACTCGATGTCCGCGGCGGCGCGGACGCGCATGCGTTCGAGCTCCTCGCGGGTCGCGGCGATATCGGCGTCGCGGGTCTCCTGCGAGACCTTCTGGGCGCGCACCAGGATGTCGTTCGCCTCGCGGCGGGCCTCCGCAAGTGCGGCGATGCGCTCCGCTTCGGCGCTCTCGCGGTCGTTGCGGGCCTGCTCGGCGTCCTTGAGGCCCTGCTCGATCCGATCCTTGCGGTCGGCGAGCATCTTCGAGACCGGCTTGAACGCGAAGGTCCAGACGATCACGAGGAAGACCAGGAAGTTGAGCGCGCTGACGATGACCCAGAACAGGTTGATCTGGAACAGGGCGCCGGTTTCCTCGGCGGTCAGGCGGACGCCCTCACGACCGAGACCGGTCGCGACGGCCAGGAGATCCACGATGTGCTCCGTGCCTGCCGCTTACTTGATGAAGATCGCAAGGAGGCCCACGACGACCGCGAGGACGCCGAGGCCTTCGGCGAAGGCCGCCAGGATGATCGCGATGCCGCGGATCTGACCGGCCGCGTCGGGATTGCGCCCGATCGCCTGGGCGGACAGACCGGCGAGGATGCCGATGCCGATGCCGGGGCCGAAGACCCCGAGGGCCGCGAGACCGGCGCCGATGTGCTCCATTCGAGATTTCCTCCTACTCCCCGTGCCTGTGGCTCGGGATCATTGGGACCGCTGGTGGATGGGGCGCCGTCGCGGCGCCGGGATCAATGGGCGGGCTGCAGCTGCTGGCTCTCCCTGTCGGCATGGCCCAGGGCCTCCTCGCCCAGCTCACCTTCCTCGTGCCCGTGGCTTTCGATCGCGAGGACGATGAACATGAGCGTGAGCACGCTGAAGATGAGCGCCTGGATGGCGTTCAGCATGACCTCGAGGCCGACGAGGGCGACCGGGATGATCGCGAGGGTCAGGGCGGTCATGACGCCGAGGGCCACCTCGCCCCCGTAGATGTTGCCGAAGAGTCGCATCGAGAGCGTGACCGGCTTGACGAACTCGAGCATGAGCTCCACCAACCCGACGAACAGCGCGATGACGCCGGCTCCGATGCCGTTCTTGAATTCGTAGAGCGGGAAGAACTTGGAGAGATACCCGCGCACGCCGAGGCGGCGGAACCCCTCCACCTCGAACATCACGAAGCTGACGAGCGCGAGCCCGAGGGTGATGTTCACGTCGCTCGTGGGCGCGCGGAGCTGGTCGATCCGCCCGACCGGCGGCACGAGGCCGATCCAGTTCGAGAAGATGATCAGCAGGAAGAACGCGACGAAGATCGGGATGTAAGGGCGGGCGGTCGGGCCGGCCAAGCCGAGGCCGAAATCGCTGATGAACTCGTAGAACCACTCGAAGAAGTTCTGGCCGCGACCCGGGATCATCTTGCCGCCGCGCGTCAGCAGCACGGAGCCGACGATCACGATGGCCATCACGATCCACATGGTCAGGATCGTGGAGCTGATGCTCGGCCGGAAGGTGATCAGGGCATCCGACGGCGGCTCGGACGTGAACGCGATCACCTCGTGCGGCGCCGGGAACTCGAGCGTCCCGTCGATGAAGCACGCGGGATAGGCGCAGGCCTCGCCGGAACTGCCGCCGCGCGGGAACGGCGGGACGAGGATCAACGCGACGATGTTGAGCAGGATCACGCCGCCGATGAGCAGGAACCAGCGGTTCGACAGCCCGCGGCCGCCCTTGGGCTCGGGTGTCGCTTCTGGGACTTCGGGCATTTCGGGGCCTTGGGCGGCCACGGGTGCCTCGTCGGTCCCGTCGGTCACGACCTGCTCGCTCGACAACGCTTGCTCCACACACAGGAGCGCGGCGTTCCGCCGCGCTCGGGTCCTCCACCCGCCGGTCAGGGCCGACCGGCTACTCGATCGTTTCCAGGAACCGGCTCACGAGCCTGATGATCGAGACGGTCCCGGCGCCTGCACCGAGGAAGAACCCGACGATCACGAAGACGGGGAGGGTCCCTAACTGCCCGTCGACCCAGCGGCCGACCAGCACGCCGAGCAGGGTCGTGACCAGGAGTGAGATGCCGATCTGGGAGAAGAGGGCGACGTAGGCCCAACCCCGGCCGGGCTCGATCATGGGCGACCTGACAAGGCGCGCGCAGTATAGCAGGAGCACGGTCGGGTACACATGCGACCGAATCGCAACCTTCGCTCGCTCAGCGCCGGATCACCACGATGCTCTTGGCGACGCTATCCGTCTGGCCGGTGACGTTGGTGGCCGTCAGCGTGATCGTGTAGAGGCCGGGGAAGGCGTACGTGTGGACGGCGGTGGCACTGCTCGCCGTCGCGCCATCCCCGAACAGCCACGACCAGGACACCGTGTTCAGCGATGCCGATCCATCGACCGAGACCGTCAGGCCATTCGTCTGGTAGACGAAGCTCGCGTGGGGGAGCGGGGCCGGCGTCGGCGTGGGCGTGGGCTTCGGCGTGGGGGTCGGCTCGGGCGTCGGTGTCGGGGTCGGACTGGGCGTGGGGCTGGCCGTCGGCGTCGGGCTCGGCGTCGGCGTCGGGCTCGGCGTCGGGGTCGGGCTCGGCGTCGGCGTCGGACTGGGCGTGGGACTGGCCGTCGGGCTCGGCGTCGGCGTCGGGCTCGGCGTCGGCGCTGGTGTGACTGACGCGGCAGCAGCGCCGGGATCCGACCCCGGCACGAACGTCTCATCGAGCACCCGGCCAGGGTCGTTGCGCGGCACCACGTTGATGCCCACGACGATCACCAGTGACAGCGCCACCATGGCCACGGCGGCATCGCGGACGAGTCGCTGGCGGAAGGCGGACGGCTCGCGGACCTCGCGCGGCGTCTTGGGCGCCTTGGGCGCCTTGGCGGCCTTGACAGAAGCGGATGGTGCCGCAGCGACGGCGGCGGCCATGCTGGCCGATACGGCCGCGGGGGGCGTCGCAGCCGTCCCCGCCACGACGATCCGCGCCGGCCTGTTCGCCACGGGCGCCCCGGTCGGCCCGAGCGCTGCGACCGATGCCGCGGCGAACGAAGGCAGGCCCGGGGCGTTGGGGGCTCCCGCCGCGCCGGACGATCCGGACAGGCGGGCCATGACTTCCGCTTCGTTCAGCGTCCGGACCGGCTCGAACGACTCGGTGGGAGCTGCGCGTCCGGTCAGGCGGCGGACGATGAGCATGCCGATCGACCCGTCGACAGTCCGGCGCAGGCGCCCACGCTGGCGCGGCGCCGTCGGTTCAGGGGTCGGCTGGGCCTTCGCGGTGGGCTTGGCCTTCGCGGCGGAACGCAAGGAGGCATCGACCGCGCCCGCGGTCGCGGTCGATGCGGACGACATGATCGGCGCCGGGGCGGGCGAAGGCGTGGGGGACGCGGTCGTCGTCGCGGGCGGGGCGCCGATGATGATCGTCGGGGTCGTGGACGGGGCGACCGGCCTGGCCACGGCGGCGCCCTTCGCGGGCGTGGCCTGCCGCCGTCCGGATCGCCCCTTCCTGGAGCTCCGGGCCAGCGACGCGGCGAGGACGACCCCCATGGTCGCGATCGCGGTGATGATGATGAGGAGGTCGAGACTCATGGATCCCCGGGTAGTACTTCGGTAACCCCGCCCGTAGTACGGACAGCGGATGCTAGCACCGACCTCAGGGGGCGCCCATCAGCCCTCTCCGCACCGGACCGCACCAGACCGCGCAGACGGCTCCGGATATCGGTGCCAGGACACCACGCTCTATCGGGCGGGCGGGTCCGGGTCGTGATCGTAGGCGTCCGCCTCGAGCTCCGACGGGCGCCGGAGCGCCCCACGCGTCGGCACGAAGAGGATCAGCCCGAAGGCCAGGAACACACCGATGAACGCGTAGAGCTGGGTCACGCCGGAGAGCAGCAGGGCGAGGACGGCGAGCAGCAGGCAGATGGCGTAGATCGCCAGCACCGTCTGGCGGTGGGACAGCCCGAGGTCGAGCATCCGGTGGTGGATATGGCCGCGGTCCGGGCTGAAGGGCGAGCGGCCCTCGAGGAGCCGTCGGACGATGATCCAGAAGGTGTCGATGATCGGCACGCCGAGGACGAGCAGCGCGACCGCCACCTTGGCGGTCCCCAGGATCGAGAGGAGCGCCAGCGTGTAGCCGACGAACTGGACGCCGCTGGTCCCCGGGAAGATCGAGGCGGGGTGGAGGTTCCAGCGCAGGAACCCCAGCAGCGAGCCGGCGAGGATGAAGCAGAGGACGGCGATGATCGGCTGGCCGCCCGAGGTCGTCAGGTTGATGAGTCCCAGCGTCACCGCGGCGATGAACGCGATCCCCGACGAGAGGCCGTCCAGTCCGTCGATGAAGTTGATGCTGTTGATCATCCCCACGACCCAGAAGACGGTGAAGCCCACGGCGACGAGGCCGTCGAACTGGATGGTCGGACCGCCGAACGGGTTGGCGATGAACCCGATGTTGATCCCCAGCGCGACGGCGAAGAGCCCGAGCCCGATCTGGCCGGCGAGCTGCCATCGGGCGCGCAGGTCGAGGAAGTCGTCGATGGCGCCGAGGGCGGCCGCGGCCGCTCCGCCGACGAGCAGCGCCACCAACTGGCCGGACAGGGTCGACAGCGCCTCCTCGTCGAGCTGGAAGGGGACCAGCCAGCCGTCGCCGTGACTGGCGATGAACACGACCGCGACCGCGATGAACGCGGTGGCCGTCGCGATCCCACCGCCGCGCGGGATGGGGACCGTGTTGACGCGTCGCGCCTCGGGCGCGTCGACCAGCTCGTAGCGGAGGACCAGCCGCCGGACGATCGGGGTCAGGATGAGGGCGAGCAGCGCCGCGGCGAGGAACGCCACGACGATCGGGATGATCGCATCGCCGGCCGTCGTGACCCAGGTCATCGGACCATCGGGCGCGCCGGGGCGTGGCTGGCGCTGGCCGCCCTCACTCGGCCGTCAGGCCGGGGACGGGGAAGCGGGCCACGATCTCGCGGACCTCGCCGGCGAGCCGCGCCTGGATCGCGGCGTCGTCGCGGCCGTGGATGGCATCGATGATGATCCGGCCGACCTGGCGCATCTCGTCTTCGCCGAACCCGCGCGAGGTGGTCGCGGGCGTCCCGAGCCGGATCCCGGAGGCGGTGTTCGGAGGGAGCGTGTCGAACGGGATCGCGTTCTTGTTGACGGTGATCCCGATCTCGTCGAGGAGATGCTCCGCCTCCTTGCCGGTCACGCCGAGCGGGGTGACGTCCACGAGCAGGAGGTGGTTGTCGGTGCCGCCCGACACGACGCGCGCGCCGAGCCCGGCGAGGGTCTCGGCCATGACGGCCGCGTTGGCGACCGTCCGTCGCTGGTCCTCGCGGAAGGGCTCGCCGGCGGCCAGCTTGAAGGCGACGGCCTTGCCGGCGATGACGTGCATCAGCGGTCCGCCCTGGATGCCGGGGAACACGTTCCGGTCGACCGATGCCGCGAGCGACCCCTTGACCGCCGGGAAGTCCTCGGCGGCCAGCGACGGCGGCAGCTCCTTGCGGCTGAAGATCATGCCGCCGCGCGGCCCGCGGAGCGTCTTGTGGGTCGTCGTGGTCACCAGGTCCGCGTGCGGGAAGGGGCTCGGATGGACGTCCGCGGTGACCAGTCCGGCGAAGTGGGCCATGTCGACGAACAGGATCGCGCCGACGGCGTGGGCGATGTCGGCCATCCGCTCGAAGTCCCAGGTCCGCGGATAGGCACTCGCGCCGCCGATGATGACCTTGGGGCGGACGTCCCTGGCCTGGGCCTCCATCGCGTCGTAGTCGATCCGCTCGGTGTCCTGGCGGACCCCGTAGGCGTGGACCTCGTAGAGCCGGCCGGAGAAGTTGAGCGCCATCCCATGGGTAAGGTGGCCGCCGTGGGCCAGGCTCATGCCCAGGATGCGGTCACCGGGCTCCAGCACGCTGAAGTAGGCGGCCATGTTCGCCTGGGCGCCCGAGTGAGGCTGGACGTTGACGTGCTCGGCACCCGGGTAGAGGGCCAGGGCGCGATCCTGGGCAAGCCGCTCCGCGATGTCGACGAACTCGCAGCCGCCGTAGTAGCGCTTGCCGGGCAGACCCTCGGCGTACTTGTTGGTGAGCCAGCTCCCCTGGGCCTCCATGACCGCAGCGGAGACATAGTTCTCGCTCGCGATGAGCTCGATCTTGTCGTGCTGGCGGTGGCGTTCGCCCTGCATCGCGGCCCACAGCTCGGGATCCACGTCCGCGATCGGGGCCATTGCGATGTCTCGCACCGGGGAGATGGTCATCGGCCGCCGACTCCTTCCTGCCGGTGCCGTGAGATCGCCCGGCACGCTCGCCTATCTTCCCACGAACCCTGCCTCGCTTGACCGCGTTCCTCGGTCGGGCCGTTGCGGACCCCGGATCGGCCGATCTCGTGGGCCGGGACCCCGCCCCGGGGCGCGCACTCCCGCCTCGTTCGCTGGCAGTGAACGTCGGCAGGTCGAAGGGGCGGATGGAAGGCTCGGCGGGCCCGTTCGAGGCGGATCCGTTCACGGTCAGCGAACGATGGTGCCGCCACGGGCCATGGAGCACGTCGCACCGACGCTACCCCGTGTCAACGTTCACTGGCAGTGAACGGGGCCGCGGCGACCTCGACATCCTGACCGTTTCATGGTCCCGGGTCGGTGCCAAGCAGGTGCCGGAGGCCCGCGGCATCCAGCACGGCCGCCAGCCGCTGCGTGTCGATCGCCCCGGCGCGGAGGAGCCGCGGCTCGTCGCCGGAGCAATCGACCACGGTCGAGGGCGGCCCGCCGCGCGCCGCGCCGCCGTCGAGGATCAGCTCGATCGAATCGCCGAGGAGCGCCACGATCTCGGGCGCATCGCGCGCTTCCGGCGCGCCGGACACGTTGGCCGAGGTGACAGGCAGCGGGCCGAGCGCCCGGGCCAGCGCCCGCGGGGCCGCGTGGTCCGGGACCCGCAGGCCGATGGTGTCGGCGCCACCCGTGAGCACGTCCGGCAGGTCGACGTCCGAACGGCGGCGCAGCACGAGCGTCAGCCCACCCGGCCAGCAAGCCGCGGCCAGTGCCTCCGCCGCGGGGGCCATCGCCCCGAGCGCGGCCGCCTGGTCCGCCTCATCGAGGAGCAGGACGATCCCCTTGTCGGGCGGCCGCTGTTTCACGTGGAACAGGCGCTCGATGCCGCCAGGGGTGTCGAGTGCGACCGCGAGCCCGTACACCGTGTCGGTCGGGACCGCGACGATGCCGCCACCGCGGAGGGTCTCGATCGCGGCCACACGTCCGGCCCCGTCGTCCGGGACGACTACCGCGCTCATCCCGCGAGACTCGCGATCGGCGCACCACGCACCAGGTCTGCCGAATCGGCCAGCTCCCGGGACGCGACCCGGGCATGTTCCTCGTCTACGAGGACGAGCCGCTCGATCATCGCCGCCACGCCGTCGTCCGCCAGGGCCGGCGCGATATACCGGGCGACGGCCTGGACGGCCGACGGCGCGGTCGGCATGGCCGTGCCGTGGCCGACCTCTGCGAGCATCTCGATGTCGTTCCATTGGTCGCCGATCGCGAGGGTCTCCGCGAGCGGGATCCCCTGTCGCCGCGCGAGCCACCGGATCGCCCGACCCTTCGACACGCCCGGTGCCACGAACTCGAGGAACCGCGGGTGGCTGATCGTCACGTCGGCGACGCCCGCGAACGCGGCTGCGGCCAGGGGCGCCATCTCGGTCGGGAGCGGCGGCTCCCCCACCGCGAGCACCTTGGTCACGGGGTGGTCGATCCCGCCGAGAAGGTCCGGAACCAGTTCCGCCGCGCCGCCCATGAACGCCGAGTAGTCGTCCGCTCGCGGGTCGTCCGCGCGGAGGATGAACCGTTCGAGATGGTTGAGATGGGGGTCCAGCCCGTGTGCCCGCGTCCAGGCCACGATGTCCCGCGCGGCAGCGGCCGTGATCGGCGTGTGGACGAGCAGCTTCCCGACGCGGGGAGAGCCGGGCTCGGGCATCGCCCGGATCAGGCCGCCCTGGTACCCGACGACCGGGTCGGTCAGGCCCAGCTCGCGGGCGAATCGCATGGCGCTGGAGACCATGCGGCCGGTCACCAGCGAGACCGCGACCCCGCGCGCCTTGGCGGCCCGCACCGCGTCGATGGTGCGCGACCCGACGATCAGGTCGTCGCCGACCAGCGTCCCGTCGATGTCGAGCGCGATCAGGCGGATCGGGAACGCCGGCTCGGTCCCGCGCACGGCCCGAGGCATCAACTCGGTCCTCGCTCGATGACGGCCACCCGCGGGAGTCCGGCCAGGTCCGCTTCGATCCGGCACGTCCAGCCGGCCAGCCGCGCCCCGACGAGCCCGACGATCGCATCGCCCTGGTCGGCCCCGATCTCGAGGTATGCGACCCCGTCGTCGGCGAGAGCCCGCGGCAGGAGGTCCAGCAGACGACCGATCACCTCGAGGCCGTCGATCCCGCCATCGAGGGCGATCGTCGGCTCGAAGCTGGTCGCGACCGGGAGCGCGGCCATCGCGTCCGCCCGCACGTACGGCAGGTTCGCGACCACGATCTCCCAGGCCCGGTCCTCATCCGGCGGGACGAGGTCCGCCGCCGCGAACCGCACTCGATCGCCGACCCCGTGTCCCACCGCGTTCTCGCGGGCCAGGTCCAGGGCGTCCCTGGAGACATCGACCGCGAGGATCGCCACCTCCTCGGCCGGGACGCGGCGCCGGCGCAACTCCGCGGCAAGGGCGATCGCGATCGCCCCGCTCCCTGTCCCGACATCGAGCACGCGCAGCTCCTCGCCGACCGACCGACCGCCGAGGGCGAGCCGTTGCATCGCCTCCTCGACGGCGAGGTCGACCAGTCGCTCGGTCTCGGGACGCGGGATGAGCGCGCGAGCGTCGACGGTGAACGCCAGTCCGTGGAACTCCTTGATCCCGCGGATGTAGGCGACCGGCTCGCCCGCGAGCCGCCGCTCGAGCGCCGCCCGGAAGGTCGATTCGGCGCCGGGGCCGACCGGCGCGTCGGGGTGGGCCGTGATCGTGGTCCGCTCGACGCCGACCGCGTGGCCCAGCAGCAGCTCCGCATCGAGTCGCGGGGTCTCCATCCCGGCTGCCCGCAGGCGCTCGATGGCCTCGGACAGCAGCGGCGCGATCGTCGTCACCGGCGGATGGCGCTCAGAGCCGGATCGTCACGTCGAGGTCGCCGACCTTGCGCAGCACCTCGGCACTCGTGGTCCCGCGCCAGCGATGGAACAGCAGGTCCACCGAGGCCTCGCCCACGCGCAGGTTCGTGAGCGTCACGCGGCCCAGCCATTCGGGCAGCCGCGGATGCCGGAGCTCCAGCTCGCCGGCATCCGCGTGCGCGTGGATGCCGAGCATCGTCGTGAGGAACAGGAACGACGAGGCCGCCGCCCAGGCCTGCGGCGAACAGGCGACCGGGTACGGGACCGGGATGTGCTGATCGGCGCGGTCGAAGCCGCAGAACAGCTCGGGCAGCCGGTAGTCGGCGAACCGCTGGGCCGCCTCGAGCACCTGACTGACGACCCGGTTCGCGGCATCGTCGAAGCCGTACCGCTTCATCCCGAAGGCGATGAGCGACGTGTCGTGCGGCCAGACCGTCCCGGTGTGGTAGCCGATCGGGTTGTAGCCCGGCTGGTCCGACGCGTAGGTGCGGATCCCCCAGCCCGAGAACATCGACGGGCCGGTCAGCCGCTCCACCACCGCGCCCGCCCGCTCCTTGCTGACGATCCCCGTCCACAGGCACTGCCCGGCGTTCGAGCCGATGGCATCGGCCGGCTTCTTGTCGCGGTCGAGCGCCAGCGCGTAGTACTGCTGGTCCTCCACCCAGAACGCCGCCTCGAACCGCTGGCGGAGCGTCTCGGCCTCGGCCTCCAGCCTGGCCGCGTGCGCCTCGTCGCCGCGGATGCGGGCGAGCGCCGCGATCCGGCGCTTGGCGTCGAAGACGTAGCCCTGGACCTCGGCCAGCGCGATCGGGGGGACCGCCTCGACGCCGTCGCGGTTCCGGATCGCGTCGCTGGAGTCCTTCCAGCCCTGATTGAGAAGGCCGCGCTCGGACCGCCGCCCGTATTCGACGAAGCCGTCGCCGTCGCGGTCGCCGTACGTGTCGATCCACGCGAGTGCCGCGAGCGCATTCGGCCACAGCCGGTCGAGCAGCGCGAGGTCCCCGGTCCAGTCGAAGGTCTCGCCGAGCAGGATCAGCCACAGCGGCGTCGAGTCGACCGAGCCGTAGTACGGCGTATGCGGCAGCTCCCCGGCGCCCGCCATCTCGCCGGTGCGCAGTTCGTGGAGGATCTTGCCGGGCTCGGCATCGCGGCGGTCGTCGACGGCCGTCGCCTGATAGGCCGCAAGCACGGTCAGTGTCTCGACCGCGACCTGCGGCCGGAAGGCCAGTGCCTGGAGCGCCGAGATGATCGAGTCGCGGCCGAACAGCGTCGTGAACCACGGCACGCCGGCCGCCACGTATCGCTGGTCAGGGCCGGGGCCGTCGTTCACCAGCAGCCGAAGGTCGTCCACGGAGCGGTGCATCACCAGGTCGAACAGCTCGTGGTCGCTGTCCACGGCCGTCGTGCCCTGCTCCCAGTCGCGGTACGCGGCGGCGCCCTCGTCGACGGACACGTGCGGCGGGTCCGGGAACAGGGTGGCCGCATCCGGCTCCGCGGCGGCATCCGGGGGGGTCGGCCCGGTCGCCGGCCAGATCGTCCAGCGCAGCTCCCGCGCCGTGCGCGGTTCCATCGTCAGGCTCCAGCGGAGGCGGACGGTCGCCCCCGTGTCGAGCAGATCTGCCGGCATCGCGGCGACCTCTCCGATCTCGGCGGCGGCGTCGGAGAAGGCCACGAATGTGCTCCGGCGGACATGGTCGAGCCCGTCGTAGCGGAAGGTCACCCGGTCCGGCGTGACCGCCACCGGCAGGAGCGTGCCGCGCACCGGACGCGGATACCCGCGCACCTCGAAGATGTCCGCGTCGTCGGCGCCTATGTCGAGCTCGACCGGGATCGTGACCTGGCGGCTGGAGTGGTTGACGATCTTGACCCGCTCCAGCAGCGCGCCGTTGCCGATGAGGCGCTCGCGCGAGATCCCGATGGTCCGCCCGACCAGCTCGTCGAGTGGGTGGACCTTCATGTCCGGGTTGCGATCCGCGGACGGGTTGGTCAGCTGGATCCCGCCGCGGTAGTTGCCGCCCATCGATCCCTGGAGCAGGACCGGCCGCTCTCCGTTGACGTGCAGCACCGAGCACGACAGGAGCCTGGTATCCGTGCGATACAGGCCGAGTCCGCGCGAATCAGGGTGGATGTCGCCGAACTGGTCCGTCAGCAGGTAGACGTTGCCGTGCTTGAGGACCTGGACCGAGCCGAGGTCCGTCGCCCGCGCGATCGGCCGGACCCGCGGCTCGATGAATCGCACGGCGGTGCTCAGGCGGCATCGTCGGCTCCGGTCACGTCATTGAGCCGGTCGGCCTGGTCGGCCATGACCAGCGCGTCGATGACCGGGTCGATCTGGCCCTGGAGGACGCCCGGCACGTCGTGGACGGTGAGCCCGATGCGGTGGTCCGTGACCCGGTTGTCCGGGAAGTTGTAGGTCCGGATCTTCTCCGAGCGGTCGCCCGACCCGACCATCGTGCGACGCGTCGCCGAATCCTTCGCCCGCTGCTCCTGCTGCTTGAGGTCGAGCAGCCGCGAGCGCAGCACCGACATCGCCTTGGCCTTGTTCTTGTGCTGGCTCTTCTCGTCCTGGATCTCGACCACCAGGCCCGTGGGCAGGTGCGTGATGCGGACCGCGGAGTCGGTCGTGTTGACGGACTGGCCGCCCGGCCCGGACGAGCGCTTGACGTCGATCCGCAGCTCGCGCTCCTCGTCGATCTCGACCTCCACCTCGTCCGCCTCGGGCATCACGATCACGGTCGCCGTCGAGGTGTGGATCCGTCCCGACGATTCCGTCGAGGGGACCCGCTGGACGCGATGGACGCCGCCTTCGAACTTGAGCCGGCTGTACGCCCCGTCGCCCGAGATCTCGACGATCGCCTCCTTGATCCCGCCGATCCCGGTCTCGTTGAGCGAGATGACCTCGGCCGGGTACTTGTGCGCATCGGCATAGCGGAGGTACATCCGCAGGAGCTCGTTGGCGAAGAGCGCGGCCTCCTCCCCGCCGGCGCCGGCGCGGATCTCGAGGATGACGTCACGGTCGTCGTTGGGGTCGCGCGGGAGCAGCAGGACCTTGAGCTCCTCGAGCAGTCGGCTCTCGTCGGCCTCCAGCCGGTCGATCTCGACGCCGGCCATCTGGTGCATCTCGTCGTCGTTGTCGGTCGAGTCGCGGAGCTCGCGCGCGCCCGCCAGCTCGGCGCGGACGGCCTCGAGGCGGCGAAAGGCCTCGACGGTAGGCTCGAGTCGGGACATCTCCTGTCCGAGCCGCCGGATCTCCGAGGGGTCCGAGGTGACCTCCGGCCGGCCGAGGTCGTTCTGGACCTCGTCGTAGCGACGCGCGACCTCGGCCAGCGTGGCGTCGAGCTCGCTCATGTCCCCGAGGGCGGGTCGCCTGGGTTCGGACCGGCGGCCGGGTTCGGGGCGGCCGGGACCGGTGCGGCGACCGGCGGCAGGCCGAGCCGGAGCGGCTCCCGCGAGAACGCGGTCGAGCCGGTCGGGATCGCCTCCCCGTCGGCCTCGAGCGCCTGCTCCATCGACACGATGGCGACCTCGATCATGTCGTCGCTGGGCGGCTTCGTCGTGATCATCTGGACGAGGAGGCCCGGGTAGAGCAGGACCTTCACGACCGGGTTCTTGCGGTGCTTCGCCCCGAACTTGAGGATCTCGTAGCCGACGGCCGCGATGACCGGGACCAGCACGATCCGGCTGAGGATCATCACCAGCGGCGACTGCCGGCCGACCAGCGAGAACGCGATGATCGAGAGCAGGACCACGATCACCAGGAACTCGGTGCCGCAGCGCTGGTGGGCCGTCGGGTACTTGCGGACCTCGCCGACCGTCAGCGGGTCGCCGGCCTCGAGGGCGTGGATCGTCATGTGCTCGGCGCCGTGGTACTGGAAGACGCGGCGGATGTCCGGCGAGCGGCCGATGACCACGAGGTAGCCCGAGGAGCAGCGCCACCCGGATCAACCCTTCGAAGAGGTGCTGGACGAGGCCGTTGTCCACGCTCGAGGTGGTGACGCTCGCGATGAACAGCGGCAGCAGGAAGAAGAAGCCGATGCCGAAGACCGCCGTCAGGCCGAGCATCAGCGCCACCGACCACTTGCCGAGCTCGAGGCCCTCGCCGCTGGCCTGCAGGTTCGCGCTGCGGATCAGCCAGCGGGTGCCCACGACCAGCGTCTCGTACAGGACGACGAGCCCGCGGATGAACGGCCACTTGGACCACGGCTTCGCGTGGAAGCCGGAGTCGAGGCGCTCGGTCGCCCAGACGATCTGGCCGTCGGGGTGCCGGAAGGCGACCGCGATCGCGTCGCGACCGCGCATCAGGACGCCCTCCATGAGTGCCTGGCCGCCGTACGTGTAGCGTGGGCATGCCCGGAAGTCTACCGGCCGGCCGGGAATCAGAACGGCGGGCCGGGAGGCCCGCCGATCGTTCGTGTCCGGATGGCGGACGCGGTGGGGTCTTAGGTTCGAGCCGTGCGCTCGAGGCGCTTCTGGAAGCGCTCGACCTGGCCGGCGGTGTCGATGATCGTCTGCTTGCCCGTGAAGAACGGGTGGCAGTTGGCGCAGACGTCGACGCGCAGCTCCGGTCGCGTGGACCCGACGGTCCACTCGGTACCGCACGAGCCGCAATGGACCTTGGCTTCGTAATACTTGGGATGGATATCGGGCTTCACGTGGTGCTTCTCCTCGACGCCGTCCGTGCAGGGCCATCGCCCCGCCGGTGGTCGCCGGCTCGTTCCGGTTGTCTAGGCGCTCGTCGAGGCGGCTTCGACCGCTTCGACCCGGATGCGCTTCTTGTCCTTGGTGGCGTGCTCGAACTTGACCTTGCCCGCGATCGTGGCGAAGACCGTGTAGTCCCGGCCGAGACCGGTGCCGGGGCCGGCGAGGAAGGTCATGCCGCGCTGTCGGACGATGATCGAGCCCGCGGTGACGGTCTGGCCGTCGCCGGCCTTGACGCCGAGCCGCTGGCCGGCGCTGTCGCGGCCGTTCTTGACGCTGCCGCCCGCTTTCTTGTGTGCCATCTCGTCTACTCGTCCTTCTTCGTGGCGCTGGTCTTCCTCGGCGCCTTGGCGGGCGTCTCGGTCGACTTGGCGGGGGCCGCCTTGGCGGTGGTCTTGGGAGCGGCCTTGGCCGCAGGCTTCGGCTCCGCCTCGGCCTTCGCGGCGGCCGGCTTGGCCGTCGCCTTCGCCGCGGTCGCCTTCGGGGCGGCGCTCTTCGTCTCGGCCTTGGTGTCGGCCTTGGTGTCGGCCTTCGCCGGCTTCTCGGTCTTCGACGGGGCCTTCGCCTTGGGCGCGGCCTCGGTGCCGACCGCGAGCTTCGCGGCGAGCTCGGCGTCCTTGGCCGCCTGGGCGTCGGCCGCATCCGAGAGCTTCTGGCGCTCGGTCTTCGCGGCGGCCTTGGCCTTGTTGTCGGCCTCGGCGGCGCTCTTGCCAGCGAGCACGATGTCGCTGATGCGGAGGACCGTCAGCTCCTGGCGGTGGCCCTTCTTGACGCGGCTGCGCGCCTTGGGGCGGTACTTGAAGGAGATGAGCTTCGGCCCGCGGGTCTGGGTGACGACCTCGGCGCTGACCGATGCGTTCTCGACCAACGGGCGGCCGATCGCGGAGGTGTCGCCGTCGGCGACGAGCAGGACGCGCTCGAGGGTGATGGTCTTGCCTGGCTCGACGTCGAGGAGCTCGACCTCGAGCTCGGTGCCGACCTCGACGCGATACTGCTTCCCGCCGGTCTCGATGACTGCGTACATGGGTCCTCTGGGGTCTGGTTGATGCGACGGCGGGCGACGCGCGTGGCGATCGGGACGTCGGACATGGGATGACGCCCGGCAGGGCCGAGGCGCAGACCGCGAAGTGTACGGCTCCACGCACGAATGGTCAATCGCGGGGCGGCGGACCACGCGACACGAGCATCGTGACTGAGCTCTCTCGCTGACTACAGTCACGATCAGGATGACAACGATCACCAGCACGATGATGGCGCCGATGAGCGGGATCCCGAAGATGGAACAGCCCTGGTCGTCCATCGCCGAAGCCTGGACTCGTGTTTCGGCCACGTCAACCGACGCGATGCTGGGGCTGACGCCGTCGACGACGCGAACGTGTCCGGGTCGCCGGTCGCCCGGTCGTCGGTCGCCGTTGCGTCCAGTGGTTGAAATGACGAACGACCGACCTCGCGCTTGGTCCGTCGTCATTCGTGCCACCCACGAGGCACAAACGACGCGTCAGGGGTCGGAATCGACGAAGGATCGAAGGGACAGCGGGCTCCGTTCGTCGGTTGTGCCACCACGCGCACGGTGGACGGCCGGGCTGGGTGAGCCAGGCACGAGGGCGCCGGGGCCCAGGCTCCGCGGCGCGCGGCCCTCGCGCAGCAACCGCGGCCCGAGCGCCAGCCACCGTGGCTCGGCGCCGAGCGGCCCGGCCTCGCGGCCCGGCTGACTACCCCAGGACCAGGCGCTCGCGCACGATCTCCTCGATGACGAGGTCATGGCCCAGGTCGTCTGCCAGCGCCGCAACGACCTCCTCGGGGCGTCCGTTGCCGAGCTGCGGATCGAAGCGCGTGCGCACGCGCAGGACGACCGGCGGGCCTCGCCACCACCTCGATCGCGTCGAGCAACGGCCGAAGGTCGTAGCGCACGACCGACCCGCCCTTGTCACGGCTGCGGAACAGGCTGCGCGCCGCCGATCACCCGCCCGGCGGCCTCGCGCACCTCGGCGGCCGCCGCGTCAGCGCCCAGCACGATCCGGTAGTCGGCCGCGCAGAGCGCCGCCGCCAGCGCCGGCGCACCGAGCCAGACGTCCTCGATCTCGCGAAGCGACCAGCCCCGGGAGCACGGCCGCCGCAAGGGCCTCCCTCGTCCGCCAGATGGGCCATCGATCCGCCAGGACGACGTCCATGAGCTCGGCCTCGGCCGTCATCCCGACCTGGAGCGGCGCCGCGAACGCGACCGGCGACTTCGGCTTGGCGCCCGCCCCGCGGGCCAGCGGGAGTCCGGCCGCCTCAAGCGAAGCCTCCCACGCCTCGCTCAGCTCCCGTCCGGCCAGTCGCGGTGCATCCGGCCCGCGCGCCAGCGTGAGCCGCCAGCGCTGTCGCGGCTCCAGGATCGCCGCGGGAGCGGGTTCGGGACGGGGGTCCACGTCTGGTAGTCTGCCGCACGATGGACGACCCCGCCCGTCCCGCTTCGACCCGAGCGACGGGGGCGCTGCCGGGGGCCCCGACCGGCGAGATGACGGTCGCCCTCCCGCCGCCTCCCTTCCTCCGGCCGGCCGCGGACGGCAACCCACCCCGATTCGTGCCGGTCTCGCCGCGCGTCGTGGTCCTGCTGGTCGCCGGCCTGGTCCTCGGCCTGGTCCTGTGGATGGCCCGCGACAGCGTCCGCCCGTTCATCGTCGGACTGCTGCTGGTCTATCTGCTCGACGGTCCCGTCCATCGGCTGTCGCGCCGCGGCGTTCGACGCCCGCTCGCGATCCTCATCGTCTACATCACCGCGGTCGTGCTCTTCGTGGTCTTCATGGCCATCACGCTGACCCCGCTGATCAACGAGATCCTCCGCTTCGCCGCCGACTTCCCGCACCTGGCCGAGCAGCTGAACACGCGGATCAAGGAGCTGTCCGACTACTACTCGCACCTCCAGATCCCGCCGGCGATCCGCGAGTGGATCGATTCCCTCATCGCGGGCCTGCAGAACGGGCAGCCCGGCGCCGGGCTCAATCTCGCGCTCCTGCTCCCCCTCATCACGGGGGCGGGCAGCCTCATCGGCGCGATCTTCGGCTACATCATCCTGCCGGTCTGGGTCGTTCTACCTCCTGAAGGACCGGGTGGCGCTCGTCCAGGCATTCGATCGCGCACTCCCGGCGGCGTGGCGGTTCGATACCTGGGTGCTGCTGCGAACGGTCGAGCGCGTCTTCGGCCAGTGGGTCCGCGGCCAGCTGATCCTCGGGTTCGCGGTCGGGATCTTCACGTTCATCGGCCTGCTCATCCTGAGCCGCACCGTGGACCCGATCTTCGGCCAGTACGCGATCCTGCTCTCGGTCATCGCGGGCGTCCTGGAGCTGCTGCCGATCATCGGTCCGATCATCGCGGCGATCCCCGCGGTCCTGCTCGCTGCCACGGCCGGCATCGAGTCCGTGGTCGCCGCCCTGGTGCTCTACACGCTCGTGCAACAGGTCGAGAACAACTTCCTGGTGCCCAAGATCCAGGGCGACGCGACGAACCTCCACCCGGCGGCGGTGATGTTCGCGATCATCATCGGCGGCGCGCTGGCCGGGCTCCTCGGGGCGATCCTGGCCCTGCCGATCGCCGCGGCGGGCCGCGACGTCGTCCGCTATCTCTTCCGGAGGATGAGTCCCGACGATCCCAGCGCCGTCGCCGCGCTCGTCGCCAAGGTCGGAGCCAAGCCGGCCGATGGCTGAGGACTTCGACCCATACCGAGTCCTCGAGATCGACGCGGAGGTGTCCGACGACGCCGTCCGGGCCGCGTATCGCCGGCTCGCGCGCCGCTTCCACCCCGATCTGGCGTCGGAGCCGGACGCGGCGGCCAAGATGGCCGTCGTCAATCGGGCGTGGGAGCTCATCGGCGAGCCCAAGGCGCGGGCCCGATACGACCGCGACCGGCGATTGGGCCGGGAGAACCCGGGCGTCGAGCCGCCGACCCCGACCCCACCGCCGTCGCCGCGACCGCCGGCGCCGAAGCCGCCGCCCGAGCAGGTCTCGAGCGACTGGACCTCCGGCCGGTCCTCGGTCGGCGGCGGCTACGACCCGTCGATGCGCGAGCCCGACGGGCTCGGCGCCGCCGGTCCGCCGCCGGGTCGGCCATCGGGGAGCGTGCTCAACTTCGGTCGCTATGCCGGATGGTCGCTGGGCGAGATCGCCCGGAAGGACGTCGAGTACCTGGAGTGGCTGGACCGCACGCCGATCGGACGACCGTTCCGCGACGAACTGGACTTCCTGCTGCGGAAGGCCGGGCGGCGCGTCTCGGCCGAGACCGAGGCGACCGAGCGACGGGGGCTGTACCGCCGGCGTTAAGCGGGGCCGCGCGGCGCGCCGGCGAGGGCCAACCACGCAGACGGGCGTATCGGTCAGCGGGCGCGAAGACGCCTCGACGGCGCCGTCACCACTCGGCGCGCGTCTGCCGGATGTTGATGCTCTGGATGATCCCGAGGCCGATGGCCATGCTCACCAGCGACGCGCCGCCATGGGTCACGAATGGGAGCGGGATGCCGGTGATCGGCATGATCCCCATGACCATCCCGGCATTCACGAAGATCTGGAAGATGATCATCGAGGCCATCCCCGCCGCGAACATCGTGCCGAACGGGTCACGCGACTTCCAGCCGGAGGCGAGCACTCGCCAGATCAGGAGGAAGAACAGCGTGAAGGCCACCATCACCCCGATGAACCCGAGCTCCTCGGCCAGGATCGCCAGCACGAAGTCGGTGGTGCTGACCGGCAGGAAGTCACCCTGGGCCTGCGTGCCGTTGGTCAGGCCCTTGCCGATCCACCCGCCCGAGCCGACCGCGATCTGCGCCTGGTAGAGCTGGTACCCGGCGCCCTTGATGTCGGGATCGGCGTCGAGGAAGGAGAGCAGCCGTTGCTTCTGGTAGTCCAGCAGGATGTAGGTCCAGGCGATCGGGACGAGGGCGATGATCGACGCGGTGAGCAGGCTCAGCCATTTGAGACTGGCGCCCGACATCCACAGCATCCCGCCGAGGATGGCGCCGAAGACGAGCGACGTGCCGAGGTCCGGCTGCAGCATCACGAGGACGAGGGGCGGAAGGATGAGGACGCAGGCGCCCAGGATCGTCCGCAGCGAATTGAGTCTGCCGTTGCGCGCCGAAAGGTATTGCGCCAGCACGATGATCATCAGGATCTTGGCGAGCTCGCTGAACTGGAACGTGAACGGCCCGAGGGCGATCCACCGCGAGGCCCCACCGACCCCGTTGCCGATCGCCAGCGTGAGCGCCAGCAGGCCGAGCTGCAGCCCGTAGATCGGCCAGGCGAGGGTCTTCAGCCAGCGATAGTCGAACGCGGTCGCGAGGATGAACGTGACCACGGCCAGCCCGGCCCACATCAAGCCCCGTGCGAAGGTCGTCTGCGCCCCGAGCGGGAGGTCGCCGTTCTCGACGCTGTTCGTGTAGGCCATGACGAGGCCGATCGCCGCCAGCAGGCCTGCATAGGTGGTGAGCTGCAGGTCGAACGCGCGCCAAACGGCGCCGACGGACTTTGCAGCCCAGTCGGTGACGCGTGCTGGCTCGGCTCGGATGACGCCCATTCGCCTCTCAGTTGCTCTGGTAGAAGTTGCCGCGCTTCAGGAGGTCGAAGTTGCGGTAGTCGTGCTTGATGCCGTAGTGCAGCTGGAGGAAGTACTTCACGATCTCGGTCGCCGCGTTGCCCTTGGTCCGGGAGTCGTAGGCGAACGCGAGGACGACGAGCTGCGAGTCGCCCTTGTCGAAGTTGCCGTGGACCGGGTCCTTGGGCGTGAAACCGACGAACCACGAGTGGAACGGCAGGCGGCCCTTGCTATCCCGCGTTCCGAACTCGGCCGTGCCCGACTTGCCGGCCACCTTGATCGGCAGGTCGACGAGGTTGTAGGTGTGACGGACGAGGACCACGTTGCGGGCCGCGATGCGCATCGTCTTGAGCACGCTAGCGGACGCCTTGAGCTTGTGGATGAGGATCGGCTTGAACGGACGGACGACCGTCCCGTCGGGTGCGGTGACCTGTCGGACGATCTGCGGCTGGAGGAGCTTTCCCCCGTTCGCGAGGGCGGCGTACGCGTTGATCAGCTGGATCGGCGTCACGACGTCGTAGCCCTGACCGATGCCGGCCTGGTAGGTCTCGCCCGCGAACATCGGAGCGCCGAGGGTCGCCTCCTTCCAGGCATTCGTGGGAACGATGCCCGAGACCTCGCCGGGGAGGTCGATGCCGGTCGGCGCCCCGAACCCGTAGTCCTTCGCCCAGTACCCGAGGCGATCGCTGCCGAGCATGCCGGCGACCTGGTAGAAGTAGGTGTCGCTCGAGTGCCCGAAGCCGCAGTAGATGTCGCACGGTCCGAAACCGCGGTGATTCCAGTCGTAGAACTTGGTGGCACCGAGCGTCAGGTAGCCCTTCGTCTGGACCTTGGTCGTCGCCTGGATGTCCTTGTCGGCGAGGCCGCCGGTGCCGGTCACGAGCTTGTACGTTGAACCGGGCGGATAGTGCGCCATCGTCGCGTGGTTGAGCAGCGGCAGGTTCGGGTCCTTGGCGAGGGTCTGGAACGCCTTGGTGCTGATCCCCCGCGCGAACAAGTTGTTGTCATAGGTGGGCAGGCTGACCATCGCCAGGACCTCGCCCGTCTGCGGGTTCATCGCGATGATGACGCCACGCTTCGAACCGATCGCCTTCATGCCCCATTGCAAGGCCTTTTGCGCTTGCTGCTGCATCTTCGTGTCGATGGTCAGCGTGAGGGAGTCGCCCGGCTGGACCTGGGTGTCGGTGCGCAGCACCTGGGTCTTCTGGCCACGGGCGTTCCGCTCGACGGTTTCCGTGCCGTAGACGCCGCGGAGCTCGGTCTCGTATGACGATTCGACGCCGGCCTTGCCGATCAGGTCGTCCGGCAGGTAGCCCTTCGCCCGGAGCGTGGCCAGCTGTTCGGCGTTGACCGGGCCGGTGTAGCCGACGAGCTGTGACATGAGGGGGCCGTCGGTGTAGTGGCGGCGCGCCTCGACGACCACCTCGACGCCGGGGAGCTGCGTCGAGGACTCGGAGATCAGGCGGGCGGTGCTCTCGTCGACGTCGCCCGCGATCCGGACCAGGTCGAACGCGGATCCCGGGTTGCTGTCGATCGCCGTGTTGATCTCGGACTCGTCGATCTTGAGCAGGGCCGCGAGCCGCTGGACCACCTCGGGCCGCTGTCCGACGGGCAGGTCGGTCGGCCGGAGCTTCACGGCAAACGTCGGGATGTTGGTCACCAGGGCGCGGCCGTTCCGGTCGTAGATCAGCCCGCGTGGTGACGGGATCTCCTCGAGGACCGTCCGGTTCTTCGTGGCGAGGGCGGAGTTCTGGGACCCATCCACGATCTGCAGGTAGAACAGGCGCGCGGTGAGCGTCCCCATCGCGAGGATCACGATCAAGCCAAAGACGAGGAAACGCGACAGCTGCTTCGCCGGCGCCGCGCGTTCGCCGAGGTACCCGTTCACCAATCGACCCGTTCGCGCTGGGCGCGCCGGTCATGGACGGAGATCGCCAACGGTCCGATGATCGCGGCGAGGATGGTGTCGTAAACGGCGCCCGGAAGGACGATCCCGAACGGGTCGGGAACCGGAAGCGGCGTCCGAAGAGCTCCAACGAGCGTGAACAACATCATCGAATACGCGAGACTCAGGATGAAGGTGGCGATGATCGGTGCAAGCGGTCTGAATTCGTGCGAGGAGCCGACCGATGACGGCCGCGCAGCCGGTACAGAGCAACAGGACGAATGCGGTCGACCCCAAGGGTCGTTGCGCCAGGACATCGAGTCCCAGGCCACCGACGAAAGCCCAAACCAGTCCTGGCTCGAGACCCACCACGATGGTGACCACGACGGCCCCGACCAGGACCAGGTGCGGCTGAGCGCCGCCGACCTGGAGATACGTTCCTACGGTCAATTCGAACAGGGCGGCCACTGTCGCACCGACCGCAGCGAGCAACAGGGTCATTGAGCGTTCGATCCTCGGCGAGACGTCCGAAGGTCGCGCGCCCGCCGACGCGGAACTCGACGCGATCGAAACGGCGGCGACGTCGCGGGCAGTATCCCACGGACCGCTCGAAACGGGCAACGGGCGTCCCGGCAAGCGTGGATCACGCTCGGCAAGCCCGGCGGGCACGCTGTTTCACGTGAAACACCTCATGGATTCGAGCCGTGATGTGCCCATACCGACGCATCTCGTGCCAACACCCCGGTGGGACGGGCGCACGGGCGACACCGGAGTGAGTTTCACTTGAAACATCTCGCGGATCGTCGCTGGCATCTCCGTCGCGTCGACCGTTTCACGTGAAACACCTCGTGGGATCGGCGGATCGCAGCTCCGATCGGTGTCCACCGTGACACACCAAGCCCCGGACCGGCGATAAGCGCCGGTGCAGGACGGCGTGGGACCCTTGGTGTCGAGCGTCCTGAACCGAGGTCCGAGGCCGTCCGATGGTAAAATCAATGACCGTGAGAGCGTTCCAGGCAGGTCACTGAGTGGGCCAGACGATCGCCTGCGCGAACCAGAAGGGCGGTGTCGGCAAGACCACGTCGGTGGTCAGCCTCGCGAGCTACCTGGCTCTCGCCGGTGACCGGGTCCTCGTCATCGACCTGGATCCACAGGGAAACGCCACCAGCGGCCTCGGATTGGACCGCTCGCTCCTCGATCGATCGGTCTACGACGCAGTCATCGACGACTTGGCGCTCGATCGCCTCGTCGTCGAAGGTCCGCTCGGGGTCGACGTCGTCCCGTCCTCCATCGCGTTGGCGGGGGCCGAAGTGGAACTGGCCCCGATCGAAGCTCGGGAACGGCGGCTCGCCCGCCTCATCGTCGATATCGCCGACCGCTACGACCACATCTTCGTCGACTGCCCGCCATCGCTCGGTCTCCTGACCGTGAATGCCCTCACCGCCGCCGATTCCGTGCTCATCCCGCTGCAATGCGAGTACTACGCCCTGGAAGGATTGACCCAGCTGCTAGCCACGATCGATCTCGTTCGCGACCACCTGAACCCCCCGCTCGCCATCGACGGCGTCCTGCTGACGATGTACGACGGGCGCACCAACCTGTCGGCCGAGGTGGCCGCCGAGGTTCGACGGCATCTCGGGCCGCTCGTCTACGACACGGTCATCCCGCGCAGCGTGCGCCTCTCCGAGGCTCCGAGCCACGGCCAGCCGATCGCCATGTATCGCCCCGACTCCCCGGGTGCGCTGGCATATCGGCGTGCAGCGGACGAATTCCGGGCACGCTACGCAGAGCGCGGCCAACGCGCTGAGCGAGCGATGCTGCCGGCCGTCGGCCCGAGCCACGACACCGGCGACGATCCCGACGTCGCCCCGAACCCGCGTGTGCCGGCGGTGGTGGCATGACCGTCCGCCCGGAACGGCCCCAGAGCCTCGGTCGCGGCCTCGCCTCGCTGATCCCGCAGCGCCACGCGGGCCAGCCCGGACCGACGGAGATCCCGACCGACCGCATCCGCTCCAACCCCTATCAACCACGGCAGCACATGGACGACGCGGCACTCGCCACCCTCACGGCGAGCATCGCCGAGCACGGGGTCGTGCAGCCGATCCTCGTGACCGAGGTCGTCGACGGCTACCAGCTGGTCGCCGGTGAGCGGCGCCTGCGAGCGGCGATCGCCGCCGGCCTGGACCGGATCCCGGCCGTGGTCCGCCAGCTCGCGGACAACGAACAGTTGGAGCTGGCCCTCGTCGAGAACCTGCAGCGCGAGGATCTCGATCCCATCGAAGCCGCCAATGCCTATCGGCAGCTGATCGACGTGTTCGGCTATAGCCACGAGGCAGTCGCGACCCGCGTCGGGCGGGCCAGGACGACCGTCGCGAACACGCTTCGCCTGCTCGACCTCGATCCCTCGGTGCAGACCGCGCTCGCGGCCGGCGCGATCACGGAGGGTCACGCACGCGCCCTCGGTGGGCTCGAGCCGGACGCGCAGGCGCGCGTCCTCTCGACGGTCGTCGAGCAGCAGCTGTCGGTCCGCCACACCGAGGAGCTCGTCCGCCGCCTGCGGGAGCCCAAGCCCGATGCGACACCAAAGCGACAGCGCCTGGCCGATCCGGACCTCGACCGCGTGGAAGAGGACCTGCGCCGTGCGCTCGGCACCAAGGTCAGCCTCGCGCGTTCGCGCAAGGGCGGCCGCATCGTCATCGAGTTCTACAGCGACGAAGAACTAGGGCGGCTCTACGAGCGCCTGACCGGAGGGACCGCGTGACCGAGGAAGCCGCCAGCCAGCCGCCAGCGCGGACGCCACCGCCGCGCGCCAAGAAGGCGAAGGCCGGCTCCGACTACACGGCGGAGAGCATCCAGGTCCTCGAGGGCTTGGAAGCCGTGCGACGCCGCCCCGGCATGTACATCGGCTCCACTGACGAGCGCGGCCTCCACCACCTCGTCTGGGAGGTCGTCGACAACTCGATCGACGAGGCGATGGCCGGCTTCGCCAAGCAGATCAACGTGACGATCAAGCCCGACGGCACGGTCATCGTCCAGGACGACGGGCGGGGCGTCCCGGTCGGCAAGCACTCGACCGGCAAGGACGCCCTCGAGGTCGTCCATACCGTGCTCCACGCAGGGGGCAAGTTCGGCGGCGGCGGGTACAAGGTGTCCGGCGGCCTCCACGGCGTCGGCGTGAGCGTCGTCAATGCGCTCTCCGAGTGGATGCGCGTCGAGACGGCCCGTGACAAGTTCGTCTGGGCGCAGGAGTACGAGCGCGGCAAGCCGCGCGGACCCGTCAAGAAGATCGGCCCGCAGGGCACCCGGGTCGGGACGCTCACGAGCTTCCGTGCCGACCCGACGATGTTCGAGACGATCGAGTACTCGTTCGAGACCATCAGCGAGCGCCTGCGCGAGTCCGCGTACCTGAACAAGGGCGTCTGGATCACGCTCATCGACGAGCGGCGCGACCGCGAGCGGTCGTTCTACTTCGAGGGCGGGCTGCAGTCGTTCGTCCGCCACATGAACCGGAACAAGGAGGCGCTGACCTCCCGACCGATCTACGTCGATCGCCGCCAGGGCTCGACGGCGGTCGAGGTCGCCCTCCAATACAACGACACGTACACGGAGAACGTCCTCGCGTTCGCCAACAACATCAACACCCCCGACGGCGGGACCCATGTCACCGGGTTCCGCGCCGCCCTCACCAGCTCCCTCAACGACTGGGCGCATCGCGCGGGCGTGCTCAAGGATTCCGATGGCAACCTCTCCGGCGACGACGTCCGCGAGGGCCTGACCGCGGTCATCAGCGTCAAGCTGACCGACCCGCAGTTCGAGGGCCAGACGAAGGCCAAGCTCGGCAATGCCGAGGTCAAGGGCGCGGTCCAGACCGCGGTCGCCGATAGCCTCGCCCAGTACCTCGATGAGAACCCCGGCGACGGCCGGCGGATCATCGAGAAGTGCCTCACGGCCGCGCGCGCTCGCGAGGCGGCTCGCAAGGCGCGCGACCTGGTCATCCGGAAGGGCGCGCTCGACGGGATGTCCCTTCCGGGCAAGCTCGCCGACTGCCAGGAACGCGATCCCGCGCGCAGCGAGATCTACCTCGTCGAGGGCGACTCGGCCGGTGGCTCGGCGAAGCAGGGCCGGGACCGCCGCTTCCAGGCGATCCTCCCGCTCCGCGGCAAGCTCCTCAACGTCGAAAAGGCCCGCCTCGACAAGATCCTGTCGAGCGAGAACGTCCGCCCGCTGATCATCGCGCTGGGTGCGGGGATCGGCGAGAACTTCGACCTCGCGAAGCTCCGCTACCACCGGATCATCATCATGACCGACGCCGACGTCGACGGCGCCCATATCCGGACCCTGCTCCTGACGTTCTTCTACCGGCACATGCCCCAGATCCTCGACTCGGGGTTCCTGTATGTGGCGCAGCCGCCGCTCTACCGCATCAGCACCGGGAAGGTGACGCGCTACGCGCAGTCCGAGAGCGAGCGGGACCGCGTCATCAAGGAGTTCAACGTCAAGAACCTGTCCGTCCAGCGGTTCAAGGGCCTCGGCGAGATGAATGCCGACCAGCTCTGGGAGACCACGATGAATCCCGAGACCCGGACGCTGCTGCGCGTCAACGCGGAGAACGCGGCCGCAGCCGACGAGATCTTCACCACGCTGATGGGCGAGAAGGTCGGCCCGCGCAAGGACTTCATCAAGAGCGAAGCCCGCAAGGTGCAGAATCTTGACGTCTGACCTCCACGACGCTCCGACCGACCGGCTGCCCGCCTTCGAGTTCGCGCCGCACAACTGCTTCGCCTGCGGGACGCTCAACACGAGCGGGCTGCAGCTGCCGCTCCACATGGAGCGAGGCCGGTCCTGGACCGAGGTCGCTCTCGACCGCCGGTTCGAGGGCTGGGAGGGGATCGTCCATGGTGGGATCCTGTGCGCGATCCTCGACGAGGTCATGGCCTGGGCCCTGGTCGCCGAGGACCACTGGGGCGTGACCGCAAGGATGAGCGTCGAATTCAAGCGTCCGGTCCACGTCGGGCAGACGATCCACGGTGAAGGGCGGATCACGCGTTCAAGGCGCCGGATCATCGACACCGAGGGGTGGCTGCTCGACCTCGCGACCGGCGAGACGCTGGCGACCTCCGAAGGCACCTACCTGGCCGCCAGCGACGCCCGGAAGCAGGAGCTCCAGACCCGCTACGGCTTCCGGATGCTCGAAGGTATGCCCGACCGCGTGGAGCAGCCGTGACGGCCGCCGCGACCGCCGAGGACCTTCCTGCCGCGAGCGAGGTGACCGCGCGGGCCGTGGCGTTCGTCGCCGCACACAAGCCTGATGCCGAGGCGCTCGGCGAGCGTTTGGCCGACTCGGTCAACGACCCCGAGACCTTCGCGACGACCCTCGTGACAGGTTTCCAGGCGCTCGCCGACCCCGAGTACCTCGAGGGCCAGCAGCGGATCGCCCCAGGGATCGGCCTGGTCTACGGCGTCCGCTGGCCGCTGATGGCCGCCGTCAGCCGCGGTTTCCGCCACGCCACCCGCGACGTCCGGCCGGCGCCGCTCCTCTTCCTCGTGGACCGCCTGTTCCACGAGGACCATCTCGAACCACGCTGGTTCGCCTTCGGCCTGCTCGAGCGGACGATCGGGCCGGATCCGGAGCGCACCTGGCAGCTCCTCCGTCGGGCCGCGCGCGAGGCAGGCGACTGGATCACGGTCGACTCGCTGGCCCATCCGTACGGCGATGGGATCGCCGCCGAAACCTACCGCTGGGCGGAGCTGGAGCAGCTCGTCTTCTCTCCATCGCGCTGGGAGCGCCGCCTCGTCGGCTCGACGATCGCGACCATGACCCACGTGGACCGCCGGCACGGCCGCGACCCCGGATCGACCGCCCACGCGATCCCGCTTCTCCGCCAGCTCATGGGCGATTCGGAGCCCGATGTCCAGAAAGCCCTGTCGTGGGCGTGGCGCTCGCTGACGGCGGTCGACATGGACGCAACGGTCGCCGCCCTTCGTGCCGAGACCGACCTCGCCGCGACCACCGACGACGGCCACCGTGCGTGGGTCATCCGTGACACGCTCGCCAAGCTCGACCCGGCCGTCGCCGACGAGCTGCGGACCCGCCTTGCCGGGGTCCGCCGCCACGCCGGAGCCCCGTCCACCTCGGAAGGCGCCGCGACCGCCGCCCAATTCGGCAGGCTCCCGGATCCCGCCACCCACCCCGAACCGCCACTCACCTGATCCCTTCGAGGAGTAGCCGACCGTGACCGACGACCTGGGCGACATCCGGGCCATCCGCATCGAGGACGAGATGCGGGTGAGCTACCTCGATTACGCCATGAGCGTGATCGTGTCCCGGGCGCTGCCCGACGTGCGCGACGGCCTCAAGCCCGTCCACCGCCGGATCCTCTATGCGATGGGCGAGATGGGCCTCTCGGCCACCAGCTCATACCGCAAGTGCGCCGCGATCGTCGGCGAGGTGATGGGCAAGTACCACCCGCACGGCGACATGGCCCTCTACGACGCCATGGTCCGCCTCGCCCAGGACTTCTCGATGCGCTATCCGCTCGTCGATGGCCAGGGCAACTTCGGCTCGGTCGACGGGGATTCCGCCGCCGCCATGCGCTACACCGAGGCACGGCTCACTGCGATCGCCGCCGAGATGCTCGACGACATCGACAAGGACACCGTCGACTTCGTCGAGAACTACGACGGCACCACGACCCAGCCGTCGGTGCTGCCGGCCAAGCTCCCCAACCTGCTCGTCAACGGGTCGTCGGGGATCGCGGTCGGGATGGCCACGAACATCCCGCCGCATCACCTCGGGGAGATCTGCGACGCCACGATCGCGCTGATCGACGACCCGGACCTCACGACCGACGACCTGTGCAAGCACGTGACCGGCCCGGACTTCCCGACCGGCGGGACGATCTATCGCTTCGAGAAGCAGCGCAACGCGCTGACCGGCGAGTGGGAAACGGTCGACGCGATCCGCCAGATGTACGCGCACGGGCGCGGCCGGGTCGTGATGCGTGCCCAGGTCGCCTTCGAGGAGGTCCGCGGCGACCGCACGGCGATCATCGTGACCGAGCTGCCCTACCAGGTGAACAAGGCGTCCCTGCTCGAGAAGATGGCCGACCTGGTCAAGGACAAGCGCATCGACGGCATCTCCGACCTGCGCGACGAGTCCGACCGCGACGGGATGCGCATCTTCATCGAGATCAAGCGCGACGCGAACCCGCACAAGGTGCTGAACAACCTGTTCAAGCACACCCCGATGCAGCTCGCGTTCAACATGAACATGCTCGCGCTGGTCGACGGGCAGCCCCAGACCCTGCCGCTGCGCAGCGTGCTCGTCCACCACATCGAGCACCGCCGCGAGATCGTCCGCCGCCGGACCGAGTTCGACCTCGGCAAGGCGCGCGCCCGGGCGCACATCCTCGAGGGCCTCAAGATCGCGCTCGACCACCTCGACGCGGTCATCAAGACCATCCGTGAGTCGCCGGACGTCGATCTCGCGCGCACGAACCTGATGCAGCGCTTCGACCTCTCCGAGATCCAGGCCCAGGCGATCCTCGACCTCCGTCTTGCCCGCCTGGCCGCCCTCGAGCGCAAGAAGATCGAGGACGAGTACCTCGCGGTCATCCAGCAGATCGCCGAGCTCGAGGACATCCTCGCCAACCCGGCCCGCGTGCTCTCGATCATCAAGGACGAGCTGGCCGAGCTGAAGCGGAAGTACGCGGGCGAGCGGCGGACGCGCGTCGCCGACGATGCAAGCCGCGAGATGACCGACGAGGACCTCATCGCCGACGAAGACGTCGTGGTCACGATCTCCGGCCGGGGCTACATCAAGCGCCAGCCGGTCGACACCTACCGCCGCCAGCACCGTGGCGGCAAGGGCATCATCGGCCACGTCACGCGCGAGGAGGACGCCGTCGAGCACCTGCTCGTCGCGAACACCCACCACTGGGCGCTCTTCTTCACGAACCGTGGCCGGGTGTTCAGCGCCAAGGTGCACGCCATCCCGGATGCCAGCCGCCAGGCCAAGGGGATCCCGATCATCAACCTCCCCGGCGTCCAGGTGGAGTCCGGCGAGCTGCCGATGGCCACGATCATGCTCAAGGACTTCACGGCCGGCTCGTACCTGGTCCTGGCGACCCGCAAGGGCATCATCAAGAAGACGCCGCTCGAGCAGTTCGAGAAGGTCCGCTCGTCCGGGATCCGGGCGATCACGATGCGCGACGACGACGAGCTCGCCTGGGTCGATGTCTCGAGCGGGAGCGACGACATCATCATCGCCACCTCCAAGGGCAAGATCGCGCGCTTCGCCGAGTCCGAGGTCCGCGGCATGGGCCGCGACGCAGCCGGGGTCATCGGCATCCGGCTCGCCCGCCAGGGCGATTCCGTGGTCGGCATGAGCGTGGTCGAGCCCGATTCGGACATCCTGGTCCTCACGGAATGGGGCTACGGCAAGCGCGTCCCGCTCACCGAGTTCCGGCGCAAGCACCGTGGCGGGCAGGGCGTCGGCCTCATCTCGCTCGAGGGTCGCAAGACCGGGGACGTCGCTGCGGTCCAGCAGGTCACCGACGCCGACGAGGAGCTCCTGCTCATCTCGGCCGGCGGCCAGGTGATCCGCACGGAGACCAACACCATCAACCGCTACTCGTCATCCGCGCGCGGCGTGATCGTGATGCGCCTGGCCGAGGGCGACCGGGTCGTGGCCATCGCGGCGTTCCGCGCGGGGCTTGCGGAGCAGGACGGCATCGGCGACGATGGCGACCCCTCGGCTGGCGGAGCCGATCCCGCCACCCCGGGGAGTGGCGCGTGACGCCGGCGTGAGGGTCTTCGGCGAACGGGAGGCGCCCTTGTACGCGGACCAGTTCGAGATCTACTTCGGGAACGCCAACCCGGACCTCGCGCGGAAGATCTGCAGCTATCTCGGCACGCAGCCCGGCCGCGCCGAGGTGTTCCAGTTCGCGAACGAGAACATCTTCGTCAGGATCCTCGAGAACGTCCGCGAGAAGGACGTCTTCCTCGTGCAGCCCACGAGCCACCCCGTCAATCAGTCGATCATGGAGCTCCTGATCATGATCGACGCGTTCAAGCGCGCCAGCGCCGGGCGGATCACGGCCGTGATCCCGTTCTACGCCTACGGCCGCTCGGACAAGAAGGATCAGCCCCGCGTCCCGATCACCGCGCGCCTCATCGCCGACATGATCACCGTCGCCGGCGCGGACCGCGTCCTGACGATGGACCTCCACCAGGGCCAGATCCAGGGCTTCTTCAACATCCCGGTCGACGAGCTGACCGCCGTGCACATGCTCTCGAACTACTACCGCTACAAGAAGATCGAGGATGCGGTCGTCGTCACGGACCTGGGCTTCGCCAAGCGCGCCCGCGCATTCGCGGAGCTGCTCGACGCCCCGCTCGCGATCATCGAGAAGCGGCGAGTCGGCAACCTCGACCGCGCCGAGCTGATGAACGTCATCGGCGATGTCCGCGGCAAGCGCGCGATCATCGTCGACGACGAGATCGACACCGCGGGCACGCTCGTCGAGATCGTCCGCGCGCTGGAGCGCGAGGGCGTGACCGAGATCTACGCCTGCGCCACCCACGGGGTGCTGAGCGACCCGGCCATCGACCGCATCGCCGCCTCGTCGGTGATCGAGGTCGTGCTGACCGACTCGATCCCGCTCCCCGAGCGGAAGCGCATCCCCAAGATCACGACCCTCTCGGTCGCGCCGCTCATCGGCGAGGCCATCAAGCGGATCCATCGCGGCGAATCGGTCGGTGCGCTCTTCTCGAGCGAGGTCGCCCTCACCCAGGAGATGCTCCTCTGGGAGGACGGCAACGAGGGCCACATCGACACGCGCGACGACGAGGTCGGCTCCGGCGACGGCGGCGGAGAGCCCTCCACAGGCGCCCTGCTGGGCGCGACCCAGGGAGACCGATGAGCCTGCAGCTGCACCGACCCGATGGCGAGGGCGGCCTCGAGCCGCGCCCCGTGGACGAAGGCCGCTGGCGCGACCAGCTCCGCTCGTCGCGCTGGGGACAAGACCTTCCGCACGAGCAGCTCCCCGCCCTCAAGAACCCCGAGATGGAGCCGACATCGCGGCTGATGTCGGTCGTGTTCTGGGCTGGCCTCGGGCTGCTGACCTTCGTGATCCTCGTCGTGGGGTACCGCACCGGCTTCTGGGGCTGACCCCGCTCGAAGGGGGCCGACGCCCTCGACCCCTATACTTGGCCGTCCCATGAAGTTCTTTTCCCGTTTCGTCGACTCGAACGACCGCGAGATCCGACGCATCCAGCCGATGGTCGACCAGGCGAACGCGTTCGAGCCGGAGATCCAGGCCCTATCCGATGACGAGATCCGGGCGCGGTTCGCCGAGATCCGCGAGGAGATCCGCGAGATCTCGCTCCCCGAGGAGCCGTCCGACGACGAGCGCACGCATCCGGACCTCGAGCGCCGCCGCGAGCTGACCAAGGCCCGCCGCGACCGCGAGAACGCGGCCATCCAGGCGGCCCTCGACGAGGTGCTCCCCGAGGTCTTCGCGATGATCCGCGAGGCCATGCAGCGGACCCTCGGGATGCGCCACTTCGACGTCCAGCTCATCGGCGGGGCCGTCCTCCACCAGGGCAGGATCGCCGAGATGCGCACCGGCGAGGGCAAGACCCTGGTCGCCCCGCTCGCCGCGATCCTCAATGCGATGACCGGCCGGGGCGTCCACGTCGTCACCGTCAACGACTACCTCGCCCGCCGCGACCCGCAATGGATGGGCCCGATCTTCGCGTTCCTCGGCGTGAGCGTCGGGATGATCACCCACGACGCCTCGTTCGTGTTCGAGGCCGGCTTCCCGACCAGTGACGAGCGGCTCGTCAACCTGCGCCCGGTGTCGCGCGCCGAGGCCTACGCCGCGGACGTCACCTACGGCACCAACAACGAGTTCGGGTTCGACTACCTGCGCGACAACATGGTCATCGAGCTCGACCAGCGCGTGCAGCGCGAGCGCAGCTTCGCGATCGTCGACGAGGTCGACAACATCCTCATCGACGAGGCGCGCACGCCGCTCATCATCAGCGGCCAGGCCGAGGAGTCTGCCGACCTCTACTTCACGTTCGCCCGGCTCGTGCCGCGCCTCAAGGAGCGCCCCGAGGGCGCCGAGGAGGGCGGCGACTACTTCATCGACCTCAAGGACAAGGCCGTCTCCTCCACGGAGGAGGGGGTCGAGAAGATGGAGGGCTGGCTCGGCGTCGAGAACATGTACGACGCGGACCCGCGCCTGGCCCGCCACTTCGAGCAGGCGCTGCGCGCCCACGCCCTGTACAAGCGCGACCGCGACTACATCGTCAAGGACGGCGAGATCATCATCGTCGACGAGTTCACCGGCCGCCAGATGCCCGGCCGCCGCTGGAGCGAGGGCCTCCACCAGGCGATCGAGGCGAAGGAAGGCCTGCGCGTCCAGCGCGAGAGCGTGACGCTCGCGACGATCACCTTCCAGAACTACTTCCGCCTCTACGACAAGCTGTCCGGCATGACCGGCACGGCGATGACCGAGGCCGAGGAGTTCCACAAGATCTACAAGCTCGAGGTCGTCGCGATCCCGACCCACCGCGACATGATCCGCGAGGACGAGTCGGACCTCGTCTTCCGCGACGAGAAGGCGAAGTTCAACGCCCTCATCGAGGAGATCGTGGAGATGCAGGAGGCCGGCCGGCCGGTCCTGGTCGGCACGGTCAGCGTCGAGAAGTCCGAGATCCTCTCGACGATGCTCGGCCGGCGTGGCATCGAGCACCAGACGCTCAACGCGAAGTTCCACGAGAAGGAATCCGGGGTCGTCGCCCAGGCCGGGCGCAGCGGCGCGGTGACCATCGCCACCAACATGGCCGGCCGCGGCACGGACATCCTCCTCGGCGGCAACCCCGCGGGCCTCGCCTCGGAGCTGCTCCACAAGCGCGGCCTCAACCCGGCCGAGGTCGACGCCCCGACCTACGATGCCGCGCTCGCCGAGGCCAAGGGCGTCACCGAGGAGGACCACGTCCGCGTGGTCGAGGCCGGCGGCCTCCACATCATCGGCACCGAGCGCCACGACTCGCGGCGGATCGACAACCAGCTCCGCGGCCGCGCCGGCCGGCAGGGCGACCCGGGCTCGTCGCGCTTCTACCTCTCGCTCGACGACGACCTGATGAAGCGCTTCGCCTCGGAGCGCGTGACCAAGCTCATGGAGCGCCTCGGCCTCGAGGAGGACGTGGCCATCGAGTCGAGCCTGGTCTCGCGCACCATCGAGTCGGCGCAGAGCCGCGTCGAGGGCTTCAACTTCGACATCCGCAAGCGCGTCGTCGAGTTCGACGACGTGATCAACAAGCAGCGCGAGACCATCTACGCCGAGCGCGACAAGGTCCTTCACAACGAGGACCTGACCGAGACGGTCCGGGCGTTCCTCGACGAGGAGATCGACGTCCTCATCGAGACCGACCTGGCCGGCGAGGACCCGGACGAGTGGAACCTCGACGGGCTGTCGACCGCCCTCCAGGCCATGGGCATCAGCGGCGAGGGGACCTCCGCCGACGAGCTGTGGGACGCCGGCGGCCGGGACGCGATCGCCGACCACCTGCGCGAGCTCGCGGACGCGCGGCTCGACGCCCGTGCCGCCGAGGTGGGCGAGGCCGACTGGTCCACGGTGGAGCGACTCGTCCTCGTGCGCACCATCGATTCGCTGTGGGTCGAGCACCTGACCGAGCTCGACGACATGCGCCGCGGCATCGGCCTGCGCGGGTACGCCCAGCAGGACCCGCTCAACGAGTTCCGCCGCGAGGCGTACCGACTCTACGAGGAGCTTCGCGGCCTGATCCGCCACGGCGTGGCATCGACGATCTTCCGAGTGACCGTCACCCACCAACCGCCCCAGGACCCGAGCGGCGTCAACGCGGCCCTCGCCCAGGGTGCCGCCGCGCTCGTGGGCGGCGGGAACGGCGCTGGCGCGCCGAAGACGCCGGTCACGGCGGCGGCTGCGGTCGCGGCACCCGGGTCGGCCATCCTCCGCGGCGGGCCGTCCGCGCCGGCGGCCCGGGGCATCACCGAATCACTCGGCGACCAGCCGGTCGCGGCACAGGCCGGTGGCGGGAACGGCGCGAGTGGCGGTCCGCGGCCGGGGTTCACCCCGACCGGCGCCCGGATCGGCCGCAACGACCCGTGCTGGTGCGGCTCCGGCGCCAAGTACAAGAAGTGCCACGGCCGCTGACAGGCTGACCGGCGCCGGAGTTCCGACCATCCTCGCGTCAGAACCCCGGAACGAGGCGCGTCCCGTGCGTGGACCGGACGGATTTCCCTCTTGGCGATAGGGGTTTGGCCCCGTATACTCATCCAAAGCCTGCCGCGCCCCAGGACCGCGCGTGTTCCCCTCGGCAGGCCAGCCCCAGACGAGCCGCCCCTGCCCCGCGCTAGAGAGAGGGAACCCCGTGAAGCAGGTCGAGGAAGCATCGTTCGTCGATCTCATCGCCTGTGAGCGCGACTGCCGGTCGTGCAGCTACGCGGCCGCCCTCGATTGCGATGGCAATTGCGGCGTCTGCCCCCACAACGGCTACTGCCCGTGCGTGAACCCCGTCGTCGCACGGAGCAAGACGGCCCTGCGGCTCATCGAGCTGCGGCCGCTCCTGCTCCAGGATCTCCAGGCCCGCAACTAGGTGGAACCGTCCGCCATCCGCGACCTGGCCGAACGGATCCGGTCGACCTCGGGGCATCTTTGACCTCGAGGGGAAGGACGCCCGCGTCGCCGAACTCGACGCACTGACCCTCGAGCCCGGGTTCTGGGATGACAGCCGCGAAGCCCAGAAGGTCACCCGCGAGTCCAGCGGCATCCGCGAGGAGATCGAGACCTGGCGGTCGCTCGCCCGCCGCGCCGACGACCTCCTCGCCGCGGTCGAGCTGATCGCCGAATCGCCGGACGCCGAGCTCGAGGCCGAGCTGGACCACGACGCCACCGAGCTCGAGCGCGAGTTCCGCCGCGAGCGGACGGCGCTGCTCTTCTCCGGCGAGTACGACGACCGGAACGCGCTGCTCTCGATCAGCGCGGGGGCCGGCGGCACCGAGGCGACCGACTGGGCCGAGATGCTCCTGCGCATGTACCTCCGCTGGTCCGAGCGCCACCGCTTCGCGACCGAGATCCTCGACCAGCAGGAAGGCGAGCAGGCCGGCATCAAGAGCGCCACCGTCCAGGTCACCGGCCGTCGCGCCTATGGCTGGCTCCGCGCCGAGCGCGGCGTCCACCGCCTCGTGCGGATCAGTCCGTACGACTCGCAGAACCGGCGCCAGACCACGTTCGCCCTGGTCGAGGTGCTGCCGGAGGTCGACGACGACATCGAGATCGAGCTCGACTGGGACCAGATCCGCGTCGACACCTTCCGCTCGCAGGGTGCCGGCGGCCAGCACGTCAACAAGACCGACTCGGCGGTGCGCCTGACCCATCTCCCGACCAACATCGTCGCCCAGAGCCAGAACGAGCGGAGCCAGACCCAGAACAAGGAGATGGCCATCAAGGTCCTCAAGGCGCGGCTCCTGGAACGCGCCCTCGAGGAGAAGGAGGCCGAGACCAAGCGGCTCAAGGGCGAGCACGTGGAGGCCGGCTGGGGCAACCAGATCCGGAGCTACGTGCTGCACCCCTACCAGATGGTCAAGGACCTGCGCACGAACTACGAGACGAGCAACACCTCGGGCGTCCTCGACGGCGACCTTGACGGCTTCATGCAGGCCGAGCTCGAGCGGGGCATCGGCGCCGACGACGCCGCCTGATGTCGAGCCCGGGGAGGGGCGTGGTCGGCGGTCTTGCCTACCGGCCGGTGCGGACCGAGGAGCTCGAGGCGTGCGCCGAGATCTGGCGGGTCTCGATCAACGACTACATCCGCCGCCTCGGCCAGATCGAGATCCTGTCCGAGACCGGGCCGCTGCTCCGTCTGTACCGGCACCTCGCCTCGACGGACCCGGAGCGCTTCGTGGTCGCCGTGCGGCCGGGCGAGACGCCTGCCGCGGACGAGGTGGTGGCGTTCGTGGCCGCGGTCGTCCGCGAGCACCTGTGGTTCCTCTCGATGCTGTTCGTGGCCCCCGACCTGCAGGGGGCCGGGATCGGCCGCGCGCTCCTCTCGCAAGTGATGCCGGCAGGTGCCGACATGACGATGGCCACCGCGACCGACAGCGCCCAGCCGGTCTCCAACGCCCTCTACGCGACGTACGGGATCGTGCCCCGCGTCCCGCTCCTCGACCTGTCCGGGCTGCCGGAGCGGCCCGACGCCTTCGGGGCGCTGCCGTCCGGGGTCACGCCGGTGCCCTTCGAGACGATCGCCGCCGGGTCACCGGGCGGGGCCGGGCACCAGGCGCTCGCCGAGGCGGTCGACGCCATCGATCGCGAGGTCCTGGGGGTCGCCCACCCGCTCGACCATCGATACCTTCGCCAGGAGTCGCGTCGCGGCTGGCTCTATCGCGGCCCGGACGGCGCCGCGCTCGGCTACGGCTACGCGACCGAGGCCGGGCGCGTGGGGCCGGTCGCGGTCCGCGACGCCGAGCTGCTCGGTCCGGTGCTCGGCCACCTCACGACAGCGGTCGTGCCGCGTGGCGCCTTCGCGATGTGGCTGCCGGGGAGTGCCGATCGCGCGGTCGTGCCCGCGCTGCGGGCCGGGTTCCGACTCGACCAGTTCCCCATCCTGCTGTGCTGGGACCGTCCGTTCGCCGATCTCAGCCGGTACCTGCCGATCTCCCCGGGACTGCTCTAGGAGCGCACCGGACCCCACCGGACCGGACCATCGTCCGGGTGCCGCGGGTGACCGCGGTCACGTTTGCCGCGTGCGTGGGCGGGTGATAGCCTCAGACCACACGTGGCTCCCCCTGCCGTGCCCGCGGACGGAGTCGTGCCAGCCCGTGCCGGCGGCATCCACCGCCGGCCGCAACGCCCGCGGAGCCGATCTTGACCCTTGCCCCAGCCCCGCCCAGCGCGCGCTCGCTGCGCGAGCGCGTCCTCCGCCGGCTGAACGAACAGGCCGCGCATGAGGGCGCCGTCCTCGTGCTGCACGACGTCACGATGCGGTACGACAACGGCAAGGAGGCGCTGCGCGACGTCGACCTCGTGATCCCCGAGGGCGACTTCGTCTTCCTCGTGGGGCCGTCCGGCGCCGGCAAGTCGACGCTGATCAAGCTGCTCATCCGCGACGAGGTCGCGACGAAGGGCGCGGTGGTGCTCGACGGTCAGGACCTCGCCCGGCTGCCACGGCGCCAGGTCCCGAAGATGCGGCGCAAGATCGGGATCATCTTCCAGGACTTCAAGCTCCTTCCGACCAAGACGGTCTGGGAGAACGTCGCCTTCGCGCTCGAGGTGACCGGCACGCCGCGCCGCAAAGTCACGCCGGCGGTCGACCGGGTCCTCGCCCTGGTCGGGCTGACCGCGCAGTCCCGCCAGATCCCCTCGCAGCTCTCCGGCGGGGAGCAGCAGCGCACTGCGATCGCCCGGGCGCTGGTCCACGACCCGCGCCTGATCATCGCTGACGAGCCCACCGGCAACCTCGACCCCCTCATCAGCTGGGAGATCCTCCAGCTGCTGCTGCGCATCAACGAGCTGGGTGTCACGGTCCTGATGGCCACCCACAACGCCGAGGTGGTCACCGCGCTCCGTCGCCGGGTCGTGGCGCTCGAAGAGGGCCGGATCATCCGCGACGAGGTGGGCGGTGCCTACCACCGCGAGGACTGACCGATGATCTCGTTCGTCGTGTTCAGCCTGCGCCGCGCGTGGCAGGGGTTCTGGCGGAACGCGCTCATGAGCTTCGCGGCCACGGCCACGATGGTCCTGATGCTGCTCCTGCTCGCGGGCTTCTGGATCATCCAGACCGGGCTGCTCTCCGCGCTCCAGTTCACCGAGCAGAAGGTCCAGGTCGTCGCCTACCTCCAGCCGAACGCGACCGAGTCCCAGATCCACGCGCTCCAGCAGGAGGTCGCGGCGATGCCCGAGGTCACCTCGGTCGACTACGTGAGCCGCGACGCCGCCCTCGAGAAGTTCCGGGCCTCGCTCCAGGCACAGGGCCGCGATGACCTGACCCGCTACCTCGACGCCAATCCGCTCTACGGGAGCCTCGAGGTCAAGATGGTGACCGCCGCGGACGTCGCGGTCGTGAGCGAGCGCCTCGACCCGGCCAAGGAGCCGATCATCCGCAACGTCCTGAACCAGAAGGACTTCATCGCCAACCTGGTCACGGTCACCGACATCCTCCGGACGGCGGGCACGATCGTGCTCGTCGTGGTCGGGATCATCGCGCTGTTCATCATCGTGAACACGATCCGGCTGGCGGTGGTCGCCCGCTCGGAGGAGATCGAGATCATGCGGCTCGTCGGCGCATCGGACGCGTTCATCCGCTGGCCATTCGTCTTCGAGGGCGCGTTCGTCGGCCTCCTCGGAGCGGTCATCACGCTCGCGCTCCTGGCCCTCGGCGCCGAGCCGCTGAGCGCCTTCATGGCGGACTTCTTCCGGGTCCTGCCGCTCCAGCTCGGCTCGCTGACGCGCGACCTCGTGCTGCTGATCCTGGGCACCGGGATCGGGCTCGGGATCCTCGGGTCGTGGGTCTCCGTGCGGACCTACCTCATCCGCTGACCCCGGCGCGGCCCCGTCGCGGAGTCCAGCGGTATCCTTGGCGACCTTCGTCCGGCGACCCCTCCGGCACCACCCGCTGAACGGCTGACCACGATGCGATCCGACGCTCCAGAACCTCCGGTGTCCGACTCCGCCGAGTCCCCGTCCGTCGACGATCCGGTCGCGACCGGGTCCGCCGCCGCCGACGCCCGTCGTTCGTGCCGCGTCCAGCGCACCGGCCGCGCCACGGCGCTCCATCGTGCTCTCGATGGCCATCGCCATCGTCGCCGTCCTCGCCGGCAGCGGACTCTTCCTGTCCGGCTACACGCTCGGCCAGCGGGCCGCCTCCGAACCCTCGACGCCGATCTCCGAGGCCGACGCCTTCCGCCCGTTCTGGGATACCTACCACACGATCACCGACTCCTACGCCGGCGGCGACGTCGATCGGGAGGCGCTGATCCAGGGCGCGATCAAGGGGATGGTCGGGTCGCTCGGCGATCCCTACTCGTCCTACCTGACCGCGCAGGAGTATCGCGCGACCCTGCAGGGGATCAGCGGGCAGTTCGAGGGCGTCGGGGCGCAGATCGCGACGGAGGCGGCCGACGGCACCCAGGGCTGCACGCCGCTCGGCCCGGCCTGCCACCTGGTCGTGGTCGCGGCGCTCGCCGGGTCGCCCGCGGAGAAGGCCGGCATCCTGGCCGGTGACGTGATCCTCACCACCGATGCGGCGTCGCTCGACGGCCTGACCGTGGACGCGGCGCTGCAGCGGATCCGCGGGCCGAAGGGCTCGGTCGTGACCCTGGGGATCCAGCGCGGGACAGCCGCGCCGTTCGACCTGGCCATCACGCGGGACGTCGTCCAGCAGCAGGTGGTGACGAGCAAGGCGCTCGCCGGCGGATCCGTCGGGTATGTGCGGCTCGACGACTTCTCGGATGCCGCCGCCGCGACCCTGCGCGAGGCGCTCGATGCCCACGTCCGGGCCGGCCGCACCGCGCTGATCCTCGACCTCCGCGGCGACCCGGGCGGGTTCGTGACGGCTGCCCGGTCGGTGGCGAGCGAGTTCATCGACTCCGGGGTCATCTTCTGGGAGCAGGACGCCCAAGGCGGCGAGCTCGCGACGCAAGCGATCGCGGGCGGCGTCGCGACCGACCCGAAGCTGCAGATCGTGTGCCTGATCGACGGCGGCAGCGCATCGGCGAGCGAGATCGTCGCCGGCGCCCTCCAGGATTCGAAGCGGGCGACGCTGGTCGGGCAGACCTCCTACGGGAAGGGGACCGTCCAGCGCTGGACCGAGCTCACCGGCGAGGGCGGTGCGGTCAAGCTCACCATCGCCCGCTGGCTGACCCCGTCGAAGCGCTGGATCAACGGCACGGGGCTGACGCCCGATGTCGTCGTCGACGTGCCCGCCGGGACGCCCGCCGGCTCGGACCCGATCCTCGACAAGGCGCTCCAGGTCCTGGGCGCCGGCGGCGGCCGGCCCGGGCCACCTGGCCGCCGCCTGATCCCGGCGCGGACCCGCACCGGCGGGCCTTGCGCCCCTCGCGGGTATCGGGTACGGTTTCGGGGAACGAAAGGAGGTGATGTGCAGTGATCGACAGTAGTAGCTGCACCACCTCGCAGGAGATGGCCGTTTAGTCGGACACCCCTGTGGGTGGAAAGCTTTCGGACGCCGGCCCGCATGGGCCGGCGTTCGTGCGCCTAGGCCGGTCCCCCGGCCATACTCCGCCCATCGAGTCCGAAGGAGCCATCCCATGAGCGACGAGAAGACCGTCGCCCTCAATCGCAGAGCCCGCCACGACTTCACCATCGACGAGACGTTCGAGGCGGGGATCGTGCTGACCGGCACGGAGATCAAGTCGCTGCGCGCCGGCAAGGCCAACCTCTCCGATGCCTACGCGCGGGTCGAGCGCAACGAGGCGTGGCTGATCGGCGCCCACATCGCGCCGTTCGAGCAGGCGAACCGCTACAACCACGAGCCGAAGCGCACGCGCAAGCTCCTGCTCCACCGCTCGGAGATCGACGAGCTGCTGGGCCGGGCCAAGGCGAAGGGCCAGACGATCGTGCCGCTGCGGCTCTACATCAACACCAAGGGCAAGGCCAAGATCGAGCTCGGCCTCGCGCGTGGCAAGCAGCTCCACGACCGGCGCCGCGACATCGCGGACCGCGACGCCCGACGCGACGTGGCGCGCGAGCTCGCCGACGCACACCGCGGCCGGTAGCGGCGGCTCGTGCGGCTGCTGAGGTGACGGACGTTCCGGAGCGGCTGCGGATCGGTCCGGTCATCGAAGCCGTGGACGCCCATGCCGCCGGCGAGCCCGGGCGGGTCATCGTCGGTGGCGTCGACGCCGTCCCCGGCGAGACGATGTTCGACAAGATGTCGTGGCTCCGGGCGAACCGCGACGACATCCGGCTGCGGATGCTGCGCGAGCCGCGCGGCTACCCAGCGGCCAACTGCAACCTGGTGCTGCCGTCGAACCACCCGGACGCAGACGCCGGCTACGTGATCATGGAGCAGGTCGAGTACCCGGGGATGTCCGGCACGAACACGATGTGCGTCGTGACGGTGCTGCTCGAGACCGGCCGGTTGCCGATGCGCGAGCCCGTGACCGAGCTGACCCTCGAGTCGCCGGCCGGGCTCATCCGCGTCACGGCCGCCTGCCGCGACGGCAAGGTCACCGGCGTGACGTTCCGCAACGTGCCCGCCTTCGCGACCCATGTCGGCGCCGCCGTCGAGGTCCCGCACCTCGGCACGGTCTCGGTCGACGTCGCCTACGGCGGGATGTTCTACGTCATCGCCGACGCGGCGCCGTTCGGGCTGCGGCTGACGCCCGACGAGGGCGCCGACATCGTCCGGATCACCGAGATGATCAAGGCCGCCGCGAACGAGCAGCTCCCCGTCGTCCATCCCGACCAGCCGGGCTTTGCGGGGATCACCATCGGGCAGCTGTCCGGTCCGCCGCACGACCCCGGCAACTCGCGGCGGAACGTCGTGACCGTCTCGACCGGGGAGCTCGACTGGGACCAGCCCGCCACCTGGACCGGCGCCATCGACCGTTCACCGTGCGGGACCGGCACGTCGGCCAAGATGGCGACCCTGGCGGCGAAGGGCGAGCTGCGCGTCGGCGATACCTTCCGCCACGAAGGGATCCTCGGCACGGTCTTCACCGGCACGGTGCTCGAGGAGACGGAGATCGGGCCGTATCGGGCGATCGTCCCGGCCATCACGGGCCAGGCCTGGATCACCGGGTTCGCGAGCTACGTGGTCGACCCCACGGACCCCTTCCCGGACGGGTTCACGGTCGGCGACATCTGGGCGTAGGCCCGGGCGGAGGCCGCACCGACCGGCGCCACCGGCACGAGCGGCGCCGCGGGAGCGGCCGAAGTCGCGGCCACGGCCGCAGTCGCGGGCGTCGCGGGCGCGGCCGCGATCAGACTGGCCCGCGTGTACAGGACGACGCCGATCCCCGTCGAGACGGCGCACAGCAGCAGGCCGGCCGTCACGTCGACCAGCCCGACCTGGAGCAGCGCGCTCATCAGGAACGCCGCGACGATGCCGCGCGCCCCGGTGATCGCGTTCCAGCCGGCCATCGCGGCCGCTCGCGCACTCATCGGCGTGTTGTCGCTGACCACCGACGCGATGCCGACGTCGATCGAGGCGCCGGCGGCACCACCCCCGAGGGCCGCGATCCACAGCACGACGACGTTCGGTGCGAAGGCGACCGCGATCAGGGCCAGGAGCCCGAGGCTCGTCCCCAGCCGCATCGCGAAGAGCGGCCCCTTCCGGTCGCTGACGACCCCCCAGGCGAAGAATGACAGCGTGGTCGCCACGGCGGTCAGGATGCCGATGATGCCGACGTCCGACAGCGAGAGGTCGAGGCGGTCGACGTAGACCAACGCATAGAGGGGCAGCGCCGCGATCAGCCCGCCGCCGTAGAAGCCCTGGGCCACGGCCACGCGGGCGAGGATGGGCCGATCGCGGAGCGCGCGGACCGACTCCCGGGCCGAGAAGGCCGGCGGGCGCTCGGCCGTCTTCGCGCGGAACCCGGCGTAGCCGACGGCGCAGACCACCCCGACCGTTCCGGCGAGCGCGACGGCCGTCGGACCGCCGAGGCTGTCCGCCAGGAGGCCGCCGCCCAGCGCCGCCAGGGCACTGGCAGCGGCACGGCCCGTCCCCAGAAGGCCGACGACGCGGCCGAGCAGCCGCGACGGATACATGGCACCCCACAGGCGCAGCTGGAAGGGACCGCCGAATGAGAGGCTGATCCAGAACACGATCGAGACGGCGATCATCACGGCGGCGGTCGGCCACACGTACAGCAGCAGGAGCGACGCGGCGCCGGCTCCGCGGAGCAGCGCGAGCTGGGCCGGCGATCGCGGGCCGACGCGACCAGCGAACGCGCTGAGCAGGTTGGCGATGAACGGCGCGGCGGCGAGGGCGGCGAGCCCGAGCGGCTCGAGGCCGCCACGGCGGGCGATCGTGGGCAGCAGGGTCGTGACGAGCGCGACGCTCACGCCGACGCCGACGGCCGCGACCAGGTCGAAGGCGAGATTCCGCCCGACCTCGCGCTGGGTCGGCGAAGGACGGAGCGATGGCCGGAGCACCGGGTACCTCGAAGCAGGCCCGCTTGGCCTGCGAGGTGAGCTGACGGGCTCGGCGTGGGTCTCGCCGCCGCGGTCGGTCCGCGATTCGCCCCAGGGTGTGGGTCCCCCGTCCTCATCGAGGAGGTTCGGCCGTCTCGAACTCTACCAGCCCGGGCCGGTCAGCCGAATGGGCCGTTGGTCAGGGGTGGTCGTCGCCGGCCGCGCAACCCGCGCACAGGCCGCTGATCGTGATGTGCGACCGGTCCACCGTGAAGGCCCGTCCGCCCTCGAGCAGGCCGGCGATCGAGTCGGCCTCCGCGGTCGTGATCTCCCAGGAGCCGCTGCAGGCCCGGCAGTGCAGATGGCCGTGATCCTTGGTCGGCAGGACGTGGAACGCCTCCCGGCCATCCATCCCGTGGTGGTGGCTCAGGTACCCCAGCCGCTCGAGGACATCGAGCGTGCGGTAGACCGTCGACGGGGTCGTGGTCGGGTCCAGTGCGCGGCAGCGCTCCACGAGCTCGGCCCCGCTGACATGGCCGTCGCTCCGGCGAAGGACCTCCACGAGCGTCCGCCGCTGCGGGGTCCAGCGCAGTCCTTCGGCATGGAGGCGGTCGCGGACCTGGTCCCAGGTGGCGGCGGCTTCGGTGGAGTTCACCCGGGCCGCGTCAGATCCCGAGCGAGGACAGGATGTCCGGGAGCGCCCCGTCGAGCCCGAAGAGGAAGACCGAGCCGATGATCAGGCTGAAGCAGCCGGCGACCGCGCCGATACCAACGTAGATCCGCTCGCGCGTCTGGCTGGCGACGAACCCGACCGAGCTGACGACGACGATGAAGAAGTTCGAGATCAGGAGACCGATGACGAAGGCGAGCAGCATCGGCACGCCGAGGCCCGCACTGGCCGCGCCGCCGACGGCGGCGATGAGCAACACCTGCGTGCCCGTCTCCGCGCCGATCCCGTGGATCATCCCGACGCCGAATGCGGTCCGGGTGCCGTAGGAGCTCATCTCGAGCGGTTCGACGTGCTCGTGGCCGTGGAGGCGCGCCTGCACCCGACGCCAGGCGTAGCGCATGCCGTCGAACACGAGCATCCAGCGGCTCCGGAGGCGGAACGCGGCGCTGCCGCGGGCGTAGCGGTAGACCGAGTAGAGGACCCACAGGCCGAGCGCGACGAGGGTGACGCCGACGATCCGCCCCATGATCGGGTCCAGCCAGTCGGGCAGCACGGCTCCCAGCCAGAGCGCGGCGATCCCCAGCACGATGACGACCGCGCCGTGCCCGAGCGCGTACAGCGTGCCGAGGCGGACGGCCTCCACCTGGTCCGGGCCGAACCTGGCGCGGCGGACGGCCGGCATGGTCGCGATGGGGGCCAGCGTCGCGGTCCCGGGTCCCGCGCCATGCGCGCGCATCTCGGCGGCGCCGCCGTGCCCGTGGTGGTCGCCCGAGATCGTGCGGTGCTGGTCGTCGTGGGCGGCTTCGGCACTCCCGGCCGCGGCCGCGGTGCTGGTGATGTCCGTGATCGCCGCGATGTGGTCCCAGTCGATGCCGTGCCGCATGCCCAGCAGGAGGCCGGTCATGAGCACGCCGATGGACGCGGGATCGAGCAGGGACGAGATGGCGGACTCCATGGGACGGACCTCCGGGGACAGGACAACGCTACCGATTCGCGCCCGATGTTGCAACTACTTGCATCTACGTCGGATGCGGCCTCCTGGATCACCGGTCAGCGGCTTGGAGGGATCGGCGGCACACTTCGACCCATGGCCCCGCTTGGCACGAGCCGAACGATCCTCACCGTCCCCGACGAGCGCCTCCGTTCGCCGTCGCTCTCGGTCAAGCTGCCGGACCGCCACCTCCGGCGGCTGGTGGACGAGATGGTCGTGACGATGCGGCTCGCGAACGGGGTCGGACTGGCCGCCCCGCAGATCGGGGAGCCGCTGCGGCTCGCCGTGGTCGAGGTCGCGAACCAGCTGTTCGTGCTGGGCAACCCGACCATCGTCCGTCAGGGTTCGCCCATCCTCGACTGGGAGGGATGCCTCTCGATCCCGGACCGGGTCGCCAACGTGCCGCGCGCCTCGGAGATCGTGATCGCGGCCGACGACATCGAGGGCCGGCACGTCCGCTACCGCGGCCGGGGCCTGCTCGCCCGCGCCTTCCAGCACGAGATCGACCACCTGTCCGGACGGCTCTACACGGATCTTGTCGACGAATCCGAGCTGGTCGACACGCGCGACCACCCGAGACCGCCCTCAGGCTGAGGCGCCGCCCGCCGGACGAGCAGCGCGGGGACGGGCGCGACCCCGCCCCCGGAGCAGCGGCCGGAGACGGGCTGGCACGGCCGACACATCCAGACGAGCCGCCTCGTGGAACGCCACGAACCGGGCGGTCCCGCGCGCCATGGCGGCCGCGAACGCGTCGTCGCGTGCGAGCGCGGGGTCCTCCAGCCAGAGCCCGTTGATCACGAGCGTGCCGGTCGCCCGGTCGAGGCGCGGGTCCACCCGCGCCACCAGCCGGTCGCCCCACAGGATCGGCATCGTGTGCGGCCCCCAGCGCCGCTTGTGGACCGGCGTGTAGATCTCCCACGTGTAGTCGAAGCCGAAGACCGTCTTCGCGCGGCCGCGCGCGCTCACCGGCTCGAGCGGGGCGAGCCAGGTCACCTCCTCGTCGGTCGTGGTCTCCAGCGGTGCCCAGGCGGCCGGCACCACCCCGGCCTCCAGCTCGCCCAGCAGCTGGGCATCCGCGCCGAGCGCAAGCTGGGTCCCGCTCCAACCCTCGGGCCGGACCTCGATCAGGGTCCCGTCCGCCAGCCGGCGCTCGCGCCACGCGCGGAGCTCCGCCGGCGTCACGGTCCGCTTGAGCGCCTGGCTCACCCCGTTGAGCCTGGCCAGGCCCTCCCAGGCGACCATCTTGGTCAGCAGGAAGTCCTCGGCGTCCGCGTCGCTGCTCTCGCGGATCAGGTGGGCCGGGGCGACCGCCTCGGTCGGTGCGTAGACGCGCTCGAACCGCTCGCGTCGGGTCACCATCGCGTCGCCGATCCGCCACAGGTAGTGCAGCGCGAGCGAGCTGTCCTTGCGGCCGCGGTAGTCGTCGACCCGGGTGCGCGCCTCGGCCGTGTAGTCGCGATTGCTGATCTCGCCGCGCTCGCGCAGCGCGACGCGCATCTCCTCGATCGCCGGGCCGTGCTCCGCGGCGACCTCCGGCCACCCGCCATGGGTCCGCTCGCGGCGCATGAGCACCCGCCAGTGGGGGAGCTCCTCCATCGGGCGGACCGCCAGCCAGCCGCCCCAGTCGAAGAACCGGCGCTGGCCGTAGGTGAGGGCGGCCCAGTCGTCCTGGTGGTAGTCGAGGACCCGGGCGTGGAGCATCAGGTCCTGGGCCCGGGCGACCAGCACGAGCGGATCGAGCTGGAGGTGCTCCATCGTGCGCATCGCCTCCGCGGCGCCCTCGAGGCCGCGCCAGCGGCGTCCGGGCCACAGGCCCTGGCGGCCCAGGATGTACCGGCGCGCGGTCTGGTTCGAGATCTCGAGGGGCCCGCGGCCGCGGTCGTCAGCCATGTCGCCATCGTACGGGCGGTACCTGCCCGAAGGTGGCACCTTCACGGGTTCGGTGCTAGCATCCCGCATCCGAACCGGTGCGTCGGACCTGTGGGGATGTGTGGTTTCGACAGGGCTTGGACACCGGGGAACGCGAGCCGAGGACGCCACTGGGCCTCGTTAATCAGGTGGCAAAAAGAAGTACCTGGCAACCGCCAGTCGACTCTCGCTCTCGCTGCTTAGGCAGTAGAGTGAGCGTGGAAGCTGCCTCCGCCTCGCGGGTAGTGGAAGCGTCACTTAGCGAGGCTGCGATCCGGACAAGCGTCACGTAGTCCGGAGTCAAGCCCGATCTAGGGGCACGTGACTGGACCGTCCGGCAGAGTGCCGATGCCCGTCCGGGCGGTCGACGACAAACCATCGGACACGCTCGTAGTGGTCTCCGGCGAAGGGTCCTGGACGGGGAGTTCGACTCTCCCCCATCTCCACCAACACTCAGCTTCCGAGGTCGGCGAAGATCTCCCAGGTCGGCAGGGTCCCTCCCTTGACCTTGACCATCTCGGTGAGCCAGATCGCGCGGTCCCGATGGTCGGGGGTCAGGCACCCGGTACAGGTCCACGCCACCTGTTGACTCCACGGCTCTGGGCCGGCGCCGGCCGTCGTATCGCCGCAGCCGACCGTCATCGGCTCCTGGTCCTCGAGAGGGGGCCCCTCCGGGACGCAGACACCGTGGTAGTCACCCGATGGCTCCGCCTCGAAGACGTTGTCGACCGGCACGCCGACCAAGCGAGCGCGGATGACCGCCCAGCGCACGCCGCTGCCCTGCTCCCCACCGTATGTCCCGTAGAGACGGAGCCGGTAGTAGTCGTTCGGGGCATCGGCGTCCGCGATCCGGAACGCTTCGTAACAGAGGGACAGGGGACCGGCGGCGCGGTCGATCGACGGGAGGCATTCCGACGCAGCCGGCCCCGCGGTCGAGTCGCTGCCGTCCGCACCCGTGGCATCCGGCGGGACCGGGCCGGTCAGGTTCGTGGTCGCCACGACGGTCGTGGCCGCATCGACGGGGACGGTCGGTGTCCAGCGACCGATGGCGACCGCCCCCACGATGGCGACGATCCCGACCGCGACGGCGATCCCGAGCAGAGCATCCCGACGCATCGAAGCGGACTCCCGAACCGTTCACGCGCAGCATGCCACCGGGTCGCCGGCCGTCAAGGCCAGGGTGGCCCGATGCGCACATGCACCGGTGGCATGCCAGATCGGGCCGCTCGGCACGTTGACCGCGGTCATCGCGGGGAGCACGCTCGGTCCATGGTCTTCACCTTGCCCTGGATGCAAGGTGGCTCCCTATCGATCCCGCGGACCGAGTACGCCCGCGGCGTCGTCTACGCGACGGGTGCGGGCATCGCGTTGGGCACACTCGGACCCGTGAGCAATCTCGCGTACAGCGCGGGGATGAGCAGCCCGACCTTCGCGGCGCTTCGGGCGACCATCGGCGCGATCGTGCTCGGCGTGGTGCTGATCTCCGGGCACGGCGAATGGACCTCGCTGCGCAGCCTGACCGCCCGCGAGCGCGCCCTGCTCGCGCTGACCGCCACGGTCCAGGCGCTCCTGTCCCTCTTCGTCTTCGCCGCGTACGGGTCGATGGCCGTCGCCCTCGTGCTCGCGGCCTACTTCTGCTACCCGCTCCTGGTCGCGACCGCGTCGGTCGCCCTCGGGCGCGAGCGGCTGACGAGGACCCGGATCGCGGCGCTGGCTATCTCGATCGTGGGACTCGGGACGGTCGTCCTCGGCGGTGCGACGTCAGGACTCGGCGCATTCACGATCGTCGGGTTCGCGCTCGCCGCGATGGCGGCGACGTGCCAGGCGACCTACCTCGTGGCGTCGCGGTCGGGATTCACGCGCGTCGCGTCCCCGCAGGCGACGGCCATCATCCTGGCCGGCGCCGCGCTGCTGATCAGCGCGGTCGCCATCCCGGCGGAGCTCCTGTCAGGGCATGCGGGCGCGTGGCTGGCCTCGCCGCTCGCGTGGGTCTCTATCCTGATCGCCGGGATCCTCGGCGCGGCCGTCGCCAAGGTATGGATGCTGCGAGGCGTCCGTCGCGTCGGCGGGACGCGCGCCGCCGTCCTGATGCTGGTCGAGCCGGTGACCGGGGTCCTGCTCGCGGCGGTCCTGCTGGGACAGGGCCTGAGTCCCGTCCAGATGGCCGGTGGCGTGGCGGTCCTCGGCGGGGCGCTCCTCGCGCAGCGGCCGGCCGCCGCCCGATAGGGCGGTGACGAGGCGAGCCTGATCGGCGCCGCGGTCGCGGCGCCCGGATTCAGGCGCCGACCCGCGGGACGAGGACGACGCGCCGGTTCGGCTCCTCGCCGATCGACTGCGTGGCGACGCCCGCGTGATCGCGCAGCGTCAGGTGGATCCAGCGTCGCTCGAGGGCCGGCATCGGCTCCAGCTGGAGCATCTTGCCGGTCTCGACCACCCGGGCAGCGGCCCGCTCGGCGAGGTCCCGCAACTGCCGCTCGCGACGGCCGCGATAGTCCTCGACGTCGACGAGGACCCGGGTCCAGGCCCCCATCTCCTTCGAGAGCATCAGGTTGACGAGGTGCTGCAGCGCCGAGAGGCGCTCGCCCTTGCGGCCGATGAGCGCGCCGAGCGCATCGCGCTCGTCGCCTTCGCCGACCACGTTCAGGCGGCTCGTCTCGCCGGACTCGACCTCGACCTTGACGGCGAACCCGAGGTGCGTCATCAGCTGCTCGAGGATCCGCTGGCCGGCCGCGAGCGCCTCGGGCGAGGCCTCCGCCGCTTCCAGCTCGGCTCGCTCCGAGGCCAGGGACCCGCGGGCCGCGGTCACCTCGGCGACCTCGGATGCGGACAGGCCGCCGCCGGCGTCGGAGCGCGGAGCGCGGTCGTCGGTGCGTGGCGGACGGGCGTCGCGGCGCGGGGGACGCGGCGGCCGAGCGTCGGCCTGCGGGGCGGTCTTCTGCGGGGCGGCCGTCTGCGGGGCGCCTCCCTGCGGGGCGCCCGTCTGCGGGGTCTGCGGGGCGCCACTGTCCGGGCGAGGCGGCCGGGCGTCTCGCGGGGGATACGTGTCGCGTGGACCGCGATCGTCGTGGCGGACCGAGCGGTCGTCGCGACGAGGCGGGCGGTCGTCGGTCCGCGGCCGGTCGTCCCGCGGCGGCTGGATCGGCAGCGGCGTCGACGCGGCCGCCTCGCGCTTGGGCGCGGCACCTCCGAGAGCGGCGCGCGGCGCGGCCACGATCCGGGCCGGCTCGGCGCCCATGCCGAGGACGCCGCGGCTGCCGGGGCTCAGCACCTCGAAGTCGAGGTCCTGGAATTCGGCCCCGAACTCCTCGCGCGCCAGGCGCAGGGCCTCTTCGACCGTCTTGCCCGTGAACTCCTTGTACGCACTCATGTCAGCGTCGTCTCCCTCGTCGGCCCTGACGGCCCCGCTCGCGGGGGCGGATCGTCTTCTCGGCCGTCGTCTTCTTCTCCGCGTCGGTCAGGATGGCCGCGCGCTTGCCGGGCTCTGGTGGTGGTGGCATCGCCACCGGGAATCTCGGCGTGTGGCCGGTGGCGAACCCGGGGGTCCACCCGAAGAACGGGAACATCCCGCCCCAGCCCACGATGAGGTACTGCTGCACGATCGAGAAGATCGTGGCTGTGATCCAGTAGATGAACAGCCCCGCCGGCAGGAGCCCGCCGTAAACGAGGGACAGGAGCGGCAGGAGCAGCATCGTCTGGCGCTGGATCTTGGTGTTGGGATCGTCGTTGGCCGGATCGCTGATCGGCAGCATCATCCGCGACTGGACCAGCTGCAGGCCCGCCGAGGCGATGGCCAGGAAGCTCAGGCCGAGGACGAAGCCTCCGACGCCGATGCTGATGAAGGTCGACGGCTTGCTGACGTCGATCCCGCCCAGGAAGGGGATGACCGTGTCGATGCACGGCCCGAGCGATGCGTCGGGCACGCCGGCCGCGTTCAGGTTGTTGCAGGTCAGCGGGATGATCTGGTGCCCGAAGACGGTCAGCATCGCAGTCGGGTCGACGTTGGTCAGCCCGTTCTGGATGACCGAGTACATGATGAACAGCAGGGGCATCTGCAGGAGCAGCGGCAGGCAGCCGGACAGCGGGTTGACACCACGCTCCTTGAAGAGCTCCTGCTGCGCCGCGCGCGCCTTCATCGCGTCGCCCTTGTAGCGCTTCTGGATCGCCTTGACCTCGGGCTGCAGGAGCTGCGTCCGGCGCTGCGACGTGAGCTGCCGCCGATAGAGCGGGATGACGACCGTGCGCACGACGAGCGTGAGCACGACGATGGCCCAGCCGATGGCCGCCGGGACGCCGAGGCCCTCGAGGAACGAGTAGACGCCGATCAGGATGATCAGCATCGCCTGGAAGATCGGGTTGAACAGCCAGGCCAGGAAGCTGAGCGGGTCCGCGCCGGGCTGGGCGGGGGTCAGCGGCGGGTGCGGGCTGGGAGAGGGAGCGGGGCTGCCCGACGCCCCAGGCGCGGCGGTGGCGCAGGCCGCGACGACCAGGACCAGCAGGGCGAGCAGCAGGATCTGCGCCCACGGCAGACGCCGCAGGCCGGAGGGTGTCACGAGCGGGTGGCCTCGCTAGCGGACGGGGTCATAGCCGCCCGGGTTCCAGGGATGGCAGCGGGCGATGCGCTTGGCGCCCATCCAGCTGCCCTTCAAGAGTCCGTACTTGACGATGGCCTGCTCGGTGTAGCGCGAGCAGGTGGGCTCGAAGCGGCAGCTCGCCGGGAGCCACGCGAAGACGACGCGGTAGATCTTGATCATCCCGACCCCGAACCGTCGTCCGATGCCCTTCACGAGTGAGACCCTCCGAGTGCTCCGCCCCTGGTCAGGATGCGGTGCAGTGCCCCGACCAGCGTGTCGTGATCCGCCTTGACGATGGCCGGGCGAGCGATGATGAGGACGTCCCAGCCCGGCTGGAACGAGGGCGCCATCGCCCTGAGCGCCTCGCGGAGCCGACGTCTCACCCGATTCCGGACCACCGCGCCACCGAGCTTGCGCCCGGTCGACAGCCCGATGCGGGTCGTCTCGAGGTCCGTCTGCAGGAATCGGGCGGTGAACAGCGGATGGGACCGGGTGGTCCCGCCTTCTCCGATCGCCGCGAAATCCTGCGGGCTGGAGAGCATCACGAGCCGCGGCCTATCGGCGCCGCGCCCGGTCGTCAGGCCGTCAGCCGCTTTCGACCCCGTGCTCGTCGCGTCGCGATGACACGGCGTCCGCCCGGGGTTCGCATCCGGGCGCGGAAGCCGTGCTCCTTGGCGCGATGACGCTTCTTCGGCTGGTAGGTCTGCTTCATCGGGGGTGTCCGGGATCCTCTCCATCGGGCCTCGGGGCGATGTCGTCTTGTCGACCCCTAGAGGCACGCAAACGCGCCTGGCGCCCGAAAGCGCACGGCGCGTCGTCGTCCGGCGGATGATACGGCCCGCTCCGAAGGAGTGTCAATCGAGCGCGGCCGTCGTCGCGCGCCCGCGGCCCCCGCGCGGCGCCCGCGAGACGGTGTCCGGCCGGGGCGGCGCTTCAGGGCGTCCACGCTCGGATACTCCCTAGGGGTATTGCAGGAATGCCTTGCGACGGCCCGACGGCCGGTGCTATCCTCTCCGAGCCCTTCGGCGCCGGGACGCCTGCGGGACACCCGGGGACCCCAAGATCCGGGATCCGGGGACGCAGCAAGTCCAGGCGCCGTGGCCATCTCGAGGATCGCTCCCGTGCCCCGGCTCATTCGCTTCGGACCCTTGGCCAACGCTACCCATCCACGGCCCACATCTACACAGGTCACATCGAACGAATGGACGCGAAGCAGGTCTGGCGAGCGGCCCTCGGCGAGCTTCAAGTGTCGCTGTCGCCCGCCAATTTCGAGACGTGGCTTCGCGACACGCAGCTGGTCGACGTCGATGACCAGCGCTTCAAGATCAGCGTCCCCAACGGGTTCGCCAAGGACTGGCTCGAGACCCGCTACCGCTCGCTGATCAGCCAGACCCTGGCCCGCATCGTCGGCTACAGCGTCCAGGTCGAGTTCGTGGTGGCCTCGGCCCCGGAGAGCGCGGCACCGGCCGGCGACCAGCCGCTCCAGGAGCCCACTCCGGCACCCGTGAGCGGCTCCTCGTCCCAACAGGTCCGGGTCGAGCCGACCCGCGTCGGCGGCGAGGGCGGGACCACGTTCATCAACCCGCGTTACACGTTCGGCAACTTCATCGTCGGGTCGGCCAACCGCCTGGCCCATGCCGCCAGCCTGTCCGTCGCGGAGCGACCGGGCCACGCCTACAACCCGCTCTTCCTGTACGGCGGCGTGGGCCTCGGCAAGACCCACCTGATGCACGCGATCGGGAACCAGGTCATCGCCAAGTTCCCGCGCAAGCGCGTCGTCTACGCCACGTCCGAGAAGTTCACCAACGAGTTCATCACCTCGATCCAGCAGGGCAAGATCGACGACTTCCGAGCGCGCTACCGGCGGATCGACCTCCTGCTCATCGACGACATCCAGTTCATCGCCGACAAGGAGCGGACGCAGGAGGAGTTCTTCCACACCTTCAATGCGATCCACGAGGACGGCAAGCAGATCGTGCTCTCGTCCGACCGTCCCCCGAAGGCGATCCTGACCCTCGAGGAGCGGCTGCGGAGCCGGTTCGAGTGGGGGCTCATCGCGGACCTGACGGCACCGGACCTGGAGACGCGCATCGCGATCCTCCGGGCCAAGGCCGAGGAAGGCTCGCTGCCGATCACCTCCGACGTCATCGAGTTCATCGCGCGCAAGGTCGTCAGCAATATCCGCGAGCTCGAGGGCGCCCTCAATCGGATCATCGCCTACGCGAGCATGGGCGCGACCCCGATCAGCATCGAGCTGGCGCAGGCCGTCCTCTCGAACGTCCTCTACAACCCGAAGAAGCGGCAGGTCACCCCCGAGCGCATCGCCCGCGCGGTCTCCGACTACTACAGCGTCCCGATGGAGGCGCTCCAGGGGCAGAAGCGCGACAAGGCGATCGTCATGCCGCGCCAGATCGCGATGTTCCTGATGCGCGAGGAGACGGACGTCTCGCTCCTGAGGATCGGTGCCGAGCTCGGTGGCCGGGACCACTCGACGGTCCTCCACGCCTGCGACAAGATCACCCGCGAAAGCGCGGTCAACGACGACCTCCGCCGCGAGATCGCGGCCGTGCGCGAGCTCATCTACGCCGACTGATCGGCGCGCCGCGGCGTCGTCGCAGGGCCTTGCCCGGCCCGATCCTGTGGATAACCGCACGGAATCCGTGGAAAACCGTGCCCGGTTGTGGACATCCGGCCGTTCCGGCGCGGACAAGACCGGCGGTCCGAAGCGGTCGATGTGGAGGCCCGACCCCGTCGTCCACGGAGCGGCCACCGCGGCGTCCCCGGTCCGCCGATCCCACTCCACAGCCGAGGGCCGGTCGTCAACCGCGACGCCGAACGCGACGACGAGGCGCCGTCCACCGGCTCCACACCATGATGAAGGTGATGACGGGGTGAGAAGATAGAGAGAAGATACCCACGACCCAACGCGCACGGGGCATCGACCGGGGATCCTCGACGCCGCCGGACCGCCCAGCACCGGGTCGGGCACGCCCATCCCGCAGCGCATCCACCGACCGCCCTTGGAGTGAACCCGACGTGAGACTCTCGGTCATGCAGGAGAACCTGGCCCGCGGCCTGTCCATCGTCAGTCGCGCCGTCTCGAGCCGAAGCACCCTGCCGGTCCTGGCCAACGTCCTCCTCAAGACCGAGGACGCCGGGCTCAAGCTGACCGCCACGAACCTCGAGATCGGGATCACCTACTGGGTGCCCGGCAAGATCGAGACCGATGGGGCGACCACCGTCCCGGCCAAGCTGCTGACGGATCTCGTCAACTCGCTGCCGGCCGGCGACAAGATCGACCTGGAGCTCACCGCGGGCGAATCGCTCCACCTGCGCAGTGGACGGTTCGAGACCCATATCAAGGGGATCGACGCGGAGGAGTTCCCAGCGATCCAGGCGGCCGGCGAGCGCCCGACCACGCGCGTCGCCCAGGACGTCCTGCGCAAGGCCCTCAACGAGACGACGTTCGCGGCGGCCAGCGACGAGGCGAGGCCGATCCTGACCGGCGTCCTGGCCCGCTTCGAAGGCAACCAGCTGACCCTGGCCGCCGCGGACAACTACCGGATCGCAGTCAAGACCATCCCGATCCTGGATGCCGTGCCGGAGACCAGCGTCGTCATCCCGGCCCGCGCGCTGAACGAGCTCGCCCGGGTCCTCTCCGACACGAACGACGCCGTGGAGATCGTCCTCGCCGGCGGGCGCAACCAGGTGCTCTTCCACCTCGAGGGCGTGGATCTCGTCAGCCGGCTCATCGACGGCCAGTTCCCGAACTACCAGCAGGTCGTCCCCAAGGAGCACACCACCCGGGCCGTGCTCGATCGCGAGGAGCTGCTCCGCGCGGTCCGGCCCGCGGCGCTCATCGCCCACGAGTCCGCGAACATCGTCAAGTTCCAGGTCGGCGGCGAGGGCGAGGCCGGGATCACGGTCAGCGCCAACGCCGAGGTGGGCGACCACGTCGGCCAGGTGGAGGCCGCCGTCGAAGGCAATGAGACCACCATCGCGTTCAACGCCCGCTATCTCGCCGACGTGCTGACCAACGTGGACGCCGAGCAGTTCGCGCTCGAGCTCAATGGCCCGCTCTCGCCCGGCGTCTTCAAGCCGGTCGGCGACGACAGCTACGTCCACGTCGTCATGCCCGTCCGGACGACCTCATAGCCGACGACCGGAGGGCGGACCGGCCGGACCGGACCGCGGCGACCCTGCTCGATTCGATCAGCCTGCTCGATCTCCGGGGCTACGAGGCTCTCGAGGCCGCGTTCGGACCCGGGCCGCAGCTGATCTGGGGGCCGAACGCCGCCGGCAAGACCAGCCTCCTCGAGGCGATCGTGCTCCTGGCCTGGGGCCGCTCGCACCGCACCACCGCGGACGGGGAGCTGATCCGCTGGGAGCGGGACCTGGCCCGTGTCGAGGGGCGGGTCGGCGCCGACACCGTCGAGGTGGCGATCGTCCGTTCCGGGGCGAACGGGAGCGCCGGCCGCAAGCGGATCCGGGTCAACGGGGTCGGCCGGCGCGTGGGCGGGCTCGACGGGCCGCTGCGGGTCGTCGTCTTCGCCCCCGAGGAGATGCTCCTGATCGCCGGCTCCCCGGGCCTTCGACGCGCGGCCCTCGACCAGCTCGCGAGCGCCACCACCCCGGGCCACGCGACCACGCTCGCGGCCTACAGCCGCACGCTCCAGCAGCGCAACGGGCTCCTGCGAGCGATCCGCGAGGAGACCGCCGGCCGCGATGAGCTGCGGTTCTGGGACGGCACGTTCCTCGACGCGGGGGCGCGGATCGTCGAGGACCGGCTGCGCCTCCTCGAGCGGCTCGCGGGCCCCCTCGCCCGCGCGCATGCCGAGATCGCGACCGACGAGGCCGAGAGCGCGACGCTCGGTGTGCGCTATTCGACGAACGCCCCTGCGGCGACCGGCGAGACGGCACGCGACGCCCTGGCCCGGCGGCTGGTCGAGACGGCCGACAAGGAGGTCTGGAACGGCTGCGACGCTGATCGGTCCGCACCGCGACGACCTGGTCTTCGAGCTGGGCGGCCGCGACCTGGCCGGCTTTGCCTCGCGCGGCCAGCAGCGGACCGCGATCCTGTCGTTCAAGCTGGCCGAGCTGGACCTGCTGACCGAGCTCGACGGCCGGTCGCCGCTCCTGCTCCTCGATGACGTCTTCTCCGAGCTCGATCCGGACCGCCGCGGCCATCTCGTCCGCCGGATCGCCGGGCTGCCGCAGTCCTTCGTGACCACCACGACCCTCGACGACCTCGACCCGTCGCTCCGCGCGATCGGCACCAGCTGGGAGGTCCGCGCGGAGGACGGTCGCGCTCGCCTGGTGGCCGCGCCGGGGCCGGCTGCCGGCCCGGACCCTGCCGGCCCGGAACCTGCCGCGGACCTGGCCGCGCCGCTCGGCAGCCCGCCGGTCGGCCCATGACGACGCGGCGGAAGCCGATGGTCCGGCTCGGCGACCTGATCCCGGACGCGGCCCGCGCCCTCGGCCTGGAGGACGAGCTCCGGCTGTCGAAGGCGATCGCCACGTTCGAGGGCCTCGTCGCCGAGCGGGTCCCGCCGGCGGCCGGCTCGTGCCGGGTCGTGCGCATCGAAGGCTTCGCCGTCGACATCGAGGCCGATGCCCCGATCGTGGCCCAGGAGCTCCGCCTCCGTTCGACCGAGCTGCTCGCGGCGTTCGCGGCGGCGCCCGGCGGCATCGGCGTGCGCGAACTCCGGGTCCACGTCCGACGGCCGGGTCCCCGCGTATAATCCGCGGCACCTGCCAGCCATCTCGGGGCGACACGTCCCGATCGAACCGGGAACGTCGCTCGCTCGCCCGCCTCCCGCACGACACAAGCGCGAGGACCCGCCCGACCACGAGAGGCCCGCATGGCCGTCCGACTCCAGATGAAACTCGGCGTCGTCGCCGAACATGACCGACTCCCCGACTCGCCCGACACGCTCGTCGTGGTCGAGCCGAACGTCGGCTCCGTGGCCCGCTCGAAGGGCCTGCTGTATCTGCTCGTGACGTCGCGGATCAGCTCGCGGCACGCCCTCGAGGCGACGCGCCTCGCCGCCGAGACGATCCGCAACGAGTACTACTACGACGAGTCGGCCGGCATCCGCGTCTGCATCCAGAAGGCCATCTCGACCGCGAACAAGCGCCTCGCCCACCAGGCCGACCGGCTCGGGCTCAAATCGACGGACGGGAACGGCCCCATCGGCATCGGCCTCGCCGTCGTCCGCGGCAATGAGATGTACGTGGCGACCGTCGGCCCGGCCGAGGCCTACCTGATCCGCCAGGCCCGGCTCTCGACGCTGCCGGACCCGCATCGCGAGCGCGGCCTCCCCTCGGGCGATATCGAGCCGGACGTCTGGCGCGGCGAGATCTCGGTCGGCGATTCGCTCGTGCTCGTCTCGCCCAACGTGGTGTCGAAGCTCGGCCCTGACGAGCTCAAGGACGCGATGCTGACGCTCCACCCGCAGTCCGCGATGGAGCACCTCCACCACCGCTTCGTCGCCGACGGCGGCGCCGGCAGCGACGGGGCCATCGCCTTCGAGGCGGCAGAGGTGTCGGCCACGGCCCGCGGCCGCTCGCCGGTCCCGGTCAAGCCGCCCGAGCCGCTGGCCGGCGCGCCGGACCGCTCGCCGATCCCGCTCGCCGACAACGTCCAGGCCGCAGGGATGGCGATGAGCGCGGCCGCCGGGAGCGCCCGCGTGGCCGCCGGCGGGGCCTTCGGCCGCGTCGTCCAGCGGGTGCAGGACCTGCTGCCGCGGCGGAAGCCGGCCTATCGGCGGGTCACGCCGCTCGCCTCGCGCCGCGAGACCCAGCGCCGCGCCGCGCTCGCGCTGCTGGCCCTCGTCGTCGTGGTCGGCGGTCTCGGGCTCGCCGTCTACGCCTTCGGCGGGACCGGCAAGACCGGCGCGATCAGCTCGGTCAACGCCGGACAGGCGGCGCTCGACAAGGCCCGCGAGGACCTCGCCAAGGTCAAGGGTCCCGGGATCGACCTGGTCGCCGCCGACCCCAATCAGGCCAAGACGCTCCTGACCGAGGCCTACCAGCAGCTGGACGCGGCCGAGCAGGCCAACGTCAGCGCCGCGGTCATCGGCCCGCTCCGGGCACAGGCCACCCAGGGCCTCGACCGGATCTACGGCGTCGTCCCGGTCGCCTCGACCACGCTCTTCACGTTCACGCCGGCGGAGGGCGCCGCCGCGATCGACCTGGGCGCCCTCGTCAAAGGCCCGGACGGCGCCCCGTACGTGCTCGACCGCTCGACCAAGACCGTCTACCGGATCGACCTCAAGAACAAGAAGGCCACGCTGGTCGCCCGGGCGGGCACGAAGGCCGGCGGGACGACCGTCGCGACGCCGCGCTTCCTGGCCGTGGGCGGGCAGGACGTCCTGATCCTCGACTCCAAGAACGTGCTGTGGCGCTGGCGCTCGTCCAACGCGACCGGCAAGGGGACGCTGGTCAAGATCACGGTCCAGGGCGCCAGCTCATGGGGCGACGATGTGACCGCCATCGGGACCTACCTCCAGGACGCCAGCCGCGGGCTCTACAAGCTGTACGTCGTCGACCCGTCGGAGCAGCAGATCCACGCCTACTCCCCGGCGGCGGACGGCGGCGGGTTCCCGGCCAAGCCGACTGGCTGGCTGGCGACCGCGCGGGACGTCAGCGGGATCACGTCGCTCCTGATCGACGGCGACATGTATGCCACCGAGAACGGCGTCCTCGAGAAGTACACCTCGGGCAAGGACACCGGCTGGAAGGCCAAGGCGCCCGGCGACGACCTGCTGCGGCCCGCGCCGTCCTACACCCTCTCGTCCGGGGCGAACCTCCCGGCCGACCGCGACAAGGCCGAGATCTACGCCTACGACGGCCCGAACGGCCGGATCATCGCGATCGCCAAGAGCAACGGGGCGTACAAGGCCCAGTACCGGCTGGCCGGCGACGACCCGGGCTGGAAGGACCTGCGCGGGATGGTCGTGACGCCGGGCATCGAAGAGGCTCCGGGCAGCGTCCTGTGGATCTCCGCCGACGGGCTCCACTCGGCGTCGCTCGAGGCTGCCCCCGACGAGACGGCGAGCCCGTCGGCCAGCCCGTCCGCGTCGCCGTCCGCGAGCCCGAAGGCGACTCCGAAGGCGACTCCGAAGGCAACCGCGAAGCCGACCAAGAAGCCGTAGGGGTCGCCCGGCCGTGATCCCGCTGCGCGACGCGAACCCGACGCGCCGGACGCCGGTGGTCACGATCGGGCTGGTCATCGCCTGCGTGGCGGTCTTCGCCTACGAGCTCGGCCTGCTCGCGAGCGGCGGCGAGGCCCGCGCTCGAGCACTTCGTCACCGCCTGGGGCGTCGTGCCCGTCCGACCTGACCGCGGCGTGGGGCCACGGCGACTTCCTCTCGCATCGAGACCGCGACGCTGCTGACCAGCCAGTTCCTGCATGGCGGCTGGCTGCACCTCGTCGGCAACCTGCTCTACCTGTGGATCTTCGCCAACAACATCGAGGACCGCCTCGGGCCGCGTCGCCTTCCTGGTCTTCTACCTCGCCGGCGGAGTCGCGGCCGCGCTCGCCCAGGTGGCCGTGGCCCCGAACTCGGAGATCCCGACCATCGGCGCATCGGGGGCGATCGCGGCGACGCTCGGCGCGTACATCGTGTTCTTCCCACGGGCGCGGATCACCTCGCTGGTCTTCCTGGGCTTCTTCTATCAGCTCATCGACGTCCCGGCGATCATCGTGCTCGGCTTCTGGTTCGTGCTCCAGCTCATCGACGGGCTGACCTCGATCGGCATGGTCGAGGCGAACGGCGGGGTGGCGTTCTTCGCCCATATCGGCGGGTTCGTCGCCGGCGCCGTCGTCGCCCGCCTCGTCCTCACGCTGCGCGGCGGCCGGGGCCGGCCGGCGGCGCCGGCCACCGTGGGATAATCGGGTCATGCCGGACGACGAGCTGGTCGAGATGGTCGTCGAGAGCGTGCGCGTCCACATGCTGTCCAGCCGCCACGTGGTGATCCTCAAGGAGACCGAGCGCGAGCGGTACCTCCCGATCTGGATCGGCCCGTGGGAGGCCAGCGCGATCGCGATGAAGCTCCAGGGCCTGACCCCGGAGCGGCCGCTCACCCACGACCTGTTCGTGACGACCCTCGAGGAGCTGGGCGTCGCGATCGACCGGGTCGTCATCTCCGACCTGACCGAGGAGACCTTCCACGCCCGTCTCGTGGTCGCTGGCGTCGGCCGGACCGTCGAGATCGACGCCCGGCCGTCCGACGCGCTGGCACTGGCCGTCCGCGCCGGGGTGCGCATCTTCGCCGCGGCCGCGGTGCTCGAGCTGGCCGGCCTCGGGGCCGACGACGCCTTCGAGGACGAGGAGGGCGAACCCGGGATGACCCTCGAGACGACCGGCGAGGGGCTCGTTGACCCCCGGCTCGACGTCTTCCGCGACTTCGTGAACTCGCTCGACGTGGACCCGGGCGGCGAGAGCCGCCGGGAGAGCTGACCGGCCGGTCAGTCGCCCAGGATGCGCGCCCCGCGACGGAGCGAGCGCGAGCGGTTCACCCACATGTAGAGCCGCAGCCGCCAGAAGTCGCGCACGGCCTTGCCGATGACCGATGGCTTGGCCCCGGTCGCGGAGCCGGCCGTCCGCGGGTAGTGCGGCACGCCGACCTCGGCGATCGTGCGGCCCGCGGCTCCGAGCTTGATCGAGCAGCTCCGCCGAGAAGAACGCCCCGTCCGATTCGACGTGGATCCCCTCCAGCGCCGCGCGCCGGAAGAGCTTGCAGGCGCAATCGACGTCGGTGACCTTGAGGCCGAAGAAGATCCGGTTGGCGAGCCGGTAGGCGCGCGCGTAGGCGGTGCGGATGAACGGGTCCGCGCGCTTGATCCGGAACCCGACCACGACATCCGGGGCGTCCGCGGCGCCGAGGCGCTCGGTCAGCCGCCCGATGTCGGTGACGTGGAACTGGCGGTCGCCGTCGGTGAAGGCCACGAGCTCGTAGCGGGACGCGGCGAAACCGGAGCGGAGCGCCGCGCCGTACCCGAGGTTGGTCGGGTGGTGGATGGCGCGGACGATGTCGGGGTGGCGCGCGGCGAGGTCGTCGGCGATGGACGGGGTCGCGTCGCGGGATCCGTCATCGACCGCGATGATCTCGAACGTCTCCGCGAGCAGCGGCAACGTCGCGAGCGCCTCGTCGACCAGGCCCTCGAGGTTCGCCTCCTCGTTGTGGGCCGGGAAGAAGTACGAGAGGCGGGCGACGCGGGCCGAATGCTCGATCGCGGCCGCTGGGATGGTCTCGGTGGTCATGCGGCCGTCCGGCGCCCCTTCACGTGCATCAACAGTCCGTCCTCCGGCGAGGTGAGGTACTCGAGGTCATAGCGGTCCATCAGCATCGCCACCTCCCGCGGGTCCTGGCGCATCACGTAGACGGGCCGGATCGCGAGGTTGGCGTCGATGACGTCGGTCAGACTGCCGAGACCCTCGTCGAGGCGGGTCCGGTCGTCGACGATGAAGATATCAGGCCGCCGTCCTTCGACGATCTGCGCGTACCACAGGGGCGTCGAATAGCTCCACCAGCTGACGACCACGGCGTCCGGCTCCAGGAGGTCGAGGACGCGGTCCGTCCAGATGGCCGCCTTGTGGTCGCCGCTGACGTCGACCGCCCGGTACGTGTCGCGCGCCGCGAGGAGTGACGGGGCCAGCAGCGCGACCGCGACGAGCAGCCCGACCGCGGCGTGGACCGTCGGCCGCCGGCGGAGGGAGTCCCCGCTGCTGACCGCGGCGGCCTCCACCAGCAACCCGCCGAGGATCGCGATCCACGTCCAGACCATCAGGACCGGCCCGAGGTAGTAGCGCGAGATATCCGCGTTCACGTAGGACGCGGCGAAGACGCAGGTGATGAGCACCGCCGAGCCGGTGAGCAGCGCGTAGCGCGGCCGGCGGAGCGCGGTGATGACGAAGGCGATCGGGATGACCGGCGCCAGGATGCCGAACTCGGCGACGGTCAGGCGCACCAGCGCGGCCACTTTGCCGGCGATGTCGCCGAGCGGGTTCTGCAGGCTGCCGCGGAACTGCTCGGCCAGCACCACATACCAGAAGCCCTCCCACGTCTCAGGTCGGCCGTAGACGAGTGGCGCGCGGAAGGGGCCGGCACGGAGCGGCAGCTCGAGATAAACGATGACGATCGTCGCCACGAGGGCGACGAGACAGCCCAGGATCAGCCGCGGTCGCCGGACGATCCCCGGCTCGACGGCCAGCACGTACAGCCCGACCGGCAGGGCCAGGAGGAGCGTCAGCGAGTGATTGCCCACCGCCAGCCCGAAGACGACGGCCGACGCGACCAGCCAGCGGTCGGCGTGCGGGTCCCTCGCCGACCACGATCGGCCCTCGCCGCGGACGCGGTCGTCCCAGCCGACGAGCAGGCGGAGCAGGATCGCCACGAGCGTGAGGTGCAGGACGTGCGGGTCGGCGTGCGTGCCGATCGACCAGGCGATCGGCGTGAGTGCGAGGGCCAGGCCGCCGGCGACCCCGAGGGCCACCGAGCGCGTGAGCGTCCGGACCAGGTCGACGGTGACGGCGGCAGCCACACCGAGGCAGACCGCCGACAGGAGGTTCATCCGGAACGCCGGGTCGCCGAACGGCGCGAAGACCACCGAGGCGAGCCAGCCCAGCAGCACGTAGGTCGGGAAGCCCGTTGGGTGGGCCGTGCCCATGACCGGGCCGACGACCTGGAACTCCCCGGTGTCCCAGAACGTGACGCCGGGCAGCAGCGCGACGCGCGCCAGGACGAACGCGACGACGCCGACCGCGAGGGCCGGCGCCAGATGCGAGGGGTCCGCGCGACGACCCTGTGCTACGCTCAGATCCACCTTCCACGCTCGTGCAGGAGCCGTTCCCGGTGACTGGCCCCGCATCCGGGGGGTCCGAGCGAGGCACAGCAGCGCCGTCGCGGTCGACCGGGACGCAGGGAGCCGTCGGCGCGGTCCTGATCGTCCTCGCGCTCGGGCTCGCCCTTCGACTCATCATCGCATACCTGCTCCCTGGGTCCGGCCTCCACAACGACCTGGGAGCCTTCCAATTCTGGGCGTCGGAGCTCGCGAACCACGGGCCGTGGGGCTTCTACGACCGCGACTTCCTCCACGACTACACGCCCGGCTACATGTACGTGCTGTGGCTGGTGGGGATCGTCGGCAACGCGTTCGGCGGCGTCAGCGTCGAGCTGATCAAGGTCCCGCCGGTCATCGCCGACCTCGCGATCGGCTGGCTCGTCTGGTCGATGATCCGCGAGCTCGGCGGCCGCGAGCGAATCGCCCTGGCGGCCGCCTTCGTCGCCGTCCTGAACCCGATCAGCTGGTTCGACAGCGTCGTCTGGGGGCAGGTCGACTCGTTCGGCGTCGTGTTCATGCTGCTCGGCCTGCGGGAGCTGTGGCGCGACCGTCCGGAGCGCGCGGCCGTCTGGACGGTCGTCGCCGCGATCATCAAGCCGCAGCTGGGCATCCTGGTGCCGCTGGTCGCCATCGTGACGATCCGTCGCGCGTTGCGCCCGAAGGGGGGCTACGGCGACGAGGTCGAGACGGGACACCCGATCCGCATCCTGACGACCGGGGTCGTCGGCCTGGGAACGGCCATCCTGCTAGCCCTGCCGTTCGGGATGGGGCCGGACGGCCTCGTCCGGCAGCTCCTGACCGCGGGTGGCACCTATCCGTACCTTACGGTCAACGCCTTCAACCCCTGGGCGCTCCTGCCGGGGGACACGGGCTACAGCCTCGCCAACAGCGGCCTGTGGGTCTGCGACCTCCCGCTGGGCGCCGAGGTGTGCGGGTCCGGGACCGCGACGTTCGGGCCGATCCCGGCGATCGTCGTGGGGACGCTCCTGCTGCTCGCCGGGATCGCGATCGTCCTCGTCGTGGCCTGGCGACGGCCGGATCCCCTGACGCTGCTCGTCTCCCTGACGGTCCTGTCCCTGGCCTTCTTCCTGCTGCCGACCCGCGTCCACGAGCGCTACGTCTACCCGTTCTTCGCGGTCGGGATCATCCTCGCCGCGATCTCGCCGCGCTGGCGGCCCGCGTACGTCGTGTCGACGCTCGGACTGCTCGCGAACATGTACGTCGTCCTGGTCGTGCTCATCCCGGACAACCCGTCCATCGTCGACTGGCTGGGGATCGGACCGGCGCTCAAGTCCGAACCGGCGATCGCCGTCGTGGCGCTCGCGTTCACGATCGTCTTCGTGTGGGCCATGCTCCAGCTGCGCGGCAGCGCGCGATCGCGCCTTGCGATGGATCTTGCGGCCGCCTCGGAGCGTCCCGGCGACGTGACCGACGAGAAAGCGTCGCCTGCGGCGCCCCCGACCCGGGCCCCCGCTTTCGATCCCACGCCGCCCGGCACGGTGGGCTGGGACCCGCCGCGGGCGGTGAGGCCGGACGTGACGGCCGCGGCGGTCGCCGCGCTCGGCGGGACGGCCCCGGCGGCTGCGCCCTCGCTCCCCACCACGGTCGCCGGGACGGAGGCCGGCGGCGCGGCCGCGCCCGCAGGTGCGCGGATGCCGACCTGGTCGCGCCGGCGGTCGATGCTGGAGCTGGGCCTCGTCCCGTGGTTCCGGGAGCGGCTCGGCGACCGGCCGATCCGCGCGGACCGCAGCCGGTCGCTCCTCGGCGAACGCGGCGGCCGCCTGGACCGGCTCGATCTGTGGTTCCTGGTGGTCCTCGTGCTGGCCACGATGACCCTGCGGACCTTCCGGCTGGCCGAGCCGTACCAGATGCACTTCGACGAGGTCTACCACGCCCGCACGGCGACGGAGTTCCTGCAGGCGTGGCGCTATGGGCTGTCGCACGACGTCTACGAGTGGACCCACCCGCACCTCGCGAAGTACGCGATGGCCCTCGGCCTCGTCGCGTGGGGCCAGGACGAGGTCAAGGCGACGAGCGAGCTGGGCGTGCCGGTCGTGGCCGCCGCGGTCGAACCGAGGCGGATCGACGAGGCCGTGGTGGGGGGCCGGGCCGGCGAGCGCCTGCACATCGCGACCGGGAGCGAGATCCGGACCTACGACCTGCGATCCCGCGCGCTGATCTCGACGATCCCGGCCCCGGGTGTCACGGCCCTCGCGATCGACACCTCCGGGCTGCGGCTGGTCCTCGGCTACGGCGACGGCCGGCTCGCGACACTCGAGCTTGCGGCCATCGGCCCGGATGCGACGGCGGCGGGCGTGACCCCGGCGCTACTGGCCACCGTCGGCGGGCCCGTCGATCTGCTCCATGCCAGCGACGACGGCGCGACACTCGCCGTCGGTGAGGGCGACCACCTCGACATCCTCGATCTCACGGCCGGGACGCTCGTGGGCGGGATGGACCTGGCGGGGCTCGTCGACATCGCCGATGGCGGGAGCGGGGCGGCGATCGTCGCGACCGTGGCCGACGTCCCGGATCCGTCCGCGGCCGCGGAGGTCCTGGCCGGACTGCTCGACGGGGACGCCGCCGCCTACGAGGCCACACTGACCGGACCTGGCCCGACCGTGGTCGTGGCACCGCCCGGCGACAAGGAGACGCGCGACAAGGTCCAGGCCGCGATCAGCGATGGCCGGCTGGCCGGCATGGAGATCCAGGACCTGCCGCGGATCGCGGCCGCGACCAGCGCCGGCGTGACCTTCGTCGATCCCGCGACCGCGTCGACGATCTCGACACTCGCGATGACCGGCGGCGCCCACGGCCTCGCCTACATGGACGGTGTCGACGATCCGAAGCTCTACGTCACGTCCGGCGACGCGGCCAGCCCGAACTATCACGTCCTGGCCATCGCGGGCGACCCCGCGGCCGGCGGCCCGGTCGACGTCGGCACCCACCCGCTGCCCGGCCTCGGCACCAAGGTCGTCTACGACCCCGCGAGCCAGATGGTCCACATCCTGGGCCACGCCCCGACGACGCCGGGCACCTTCGAGCCGCCGCCCGCGACGGGATCGGACCCCGCGTGGACCGTCTATGTCATCGAGCCGCACGGGAACGCGGTCTTCGCTGACGCGCGCCTCGGGGCCGGCTACATCCCGGTCGCGTTGGCCGCCGACGTGAACGCCGACTACCCGGCGACCGACCGCCAGGAGCTGCTGGTCTTCGACGGCTCCGGCTCGATGGCCTCGATCGACATGGGCTCGCACGCGTTCGCGTGGCGCCTCCCCGGCGTCATCGCCGGCGCGCTGACGGCTGTCTTCCTCTATCTCCTGATGCGGATCCTGTTCCGACGCCGGCTGATCGCGGTCCTGACCGGGCTCTTCGTGCTCATCGATGGGATGTTCTTCGTGCAGTCGCGGATCGGGATGAACGACGTCTACGTCGGGCTGTTCATCGTGGCCGCGTACACGCTCTTTGCCGCGATCTGGACGGGCTGGTGGCGCTCGACATGGGCGTTCTGGGCCGCCATGCCGGTGATCGGCGTGCTGCTCGGGCTGGCGCTGGCGAGCAAGTGGGTGGCGCTCTATGCCATCGGCGGCCTCGCCCTGCTGATCCTCGCCCGGAGCGCCCTCGGCCGGGTCGTGGCGATCATCGGCCTCATCGGGCTCACCTGCGTCCTCGGCTACATGGCGATCACGGTGCCGGAGGGCAGCGGCATCGGGAATCTCACGTTCCTGCTGGTGATGGTCGCGCTGACCCTCGTCGCCGTCGTCGCGGCAGTCCTCCATCCCATGGCCTGGACCGACGAGGAGATGTGGCTGGCCGTGCTCGCCCCGAGCGCGCTCGGGGCGGCGGTCTTCTTCGGGGCGCTGGGCCTGGGGGCGCTCGACGCCCAGGTCGTCGTCGGTGGCTTCGCGCTGACGCCGATCCGGGCCGCCGTGCTGCTCGCGCTGTCGTCGGTCGCGATCTACATCGTCTTCACGCTCGCCGGGCGTGGCGGCTGGGGACCGCTCGCCGCGCCGCCGGGTCCCGCCGATCCCGCTCGCCGTCTCGAGCCGCCGGCGCCGCCGGCCGAGGGCTGGCTCCGACCGGGCTGGGCGTTCGGGATCCCGATCGCGTGGGCCGCCTTCTGCCTCCTTGCCGTACCCCTCGCCGTCTACGTGGTCTCGTACATCCCGTGGGCGCTGGTCGAAGGCCACCGGATCACCTCGACGTGGCCGCCGGGCCACACCGGGCAGACCCTGCTCGAGCTGACGCAGTCGATGTACGCCTACCACAACGGGCTGACCGCGCCGCACCCGGCGTCGTCGCCGTGGTGGGCCTGGCCGCTCGACCTCAAGCCCGTCTGGTTCTACCAGGAGGGATTGGGGGCCGGGACCGCGGCCGCGCTCTACGACGCGGGCAACCTCGTCATCTGGTGGATGGGCGTGCCCGCGCTGCTCTTCGTGAGCGTGATGGCGTTCCGTCGCCGGAGCCTCGCGCTGACGCTGATCGCCGTCGGCTTCGCGGCGCAGTGGATCCCGTGGGCCCGCATCGATCGCGCGGCATTCCAGTACCACTACTACACGGCGCTGCCGTTCGTGGTGGCGGCCCTGGCCTACTTCATGGCGGAGCTGTGGCACGGGGCATCGCAGGCGACCTGGCGGCTGGCCCGCCTCGTCGGCGCCGCCGCCATCCTGCTGCCCGCCGCGATGTGGCTCTTCAGCCGGCCGCTGTGCGCCATCGTCGGGGTCGAATCGGTGAATCCCGGCTCGCAGGCCTGCCCGGCGGTCATCCCCAGCTTCGTGCTGACCGCCCAGACCGCGGGGCTCGCCGTGGCGGCCGTCGTCGGGCTCTTCTTCCTGATCCGCGCGATCATCGCGGTCGGCGACGCGGAGGGCGACGGCCTCGATCGCAACGCCATCCGCTCCTTCGGGCTGCTGGGCCTGGTCGTCGTCGCGGCCTTCGTCGCGGCGTCGCTGCTCCCGGAGACGGCCATCCTGACCCTGACCAACATCCCGGTCGAGCCCATCGTCCTCGTGGCGGCCATCCCGCTCGCCTACCTGGCGATGGGCGCGATCGCGGGCATGGACCCGCGGCGCTACGTCGTGGGGTTCCTGACCGCGGCGGTCGCCTGGTTCGTGATCCTCTACCCGAACATCGCGGCGCTGCCGCTGCCCTCGGCCCTCGTCAACGCGTACCAGGGCATCCTGCCGACCTACCTGTACGCGTTCCAGTTCCCGGTCAGCAAGATCGACCGCAACCAGGCCATCGCCTGGTCGGGGCTGCAGCTCGGCCTGCTGACCGTCGCGGTGGTCGTGACCTGCCTGGTCGTCGCCTACTCGACCTCGGTCTGGAGGCTGTCGCTGGCGTCCGGCGAGCCGGCCCCTGACGACACGGACAGCCTGGCGCGGACCGGCGGCGCCTGAGGGATCGGGGCGTTGAACCCGGCCGGGAGCTGGCCCGCCGCCGCGAGCCGGCGGATGACGAATCCGTAGTACTCCTCGACCTTGAGGGTCACGCGCGGCCAGCTGAAGTCCTCGGCGCGTTCCCGCCCGGCGGCGCCCATGCGCTCGGCCAGCCCCGGCTCCTCGAGCACCCGCGCGATCGCGGTCGCGAGCTCCTTCGGCTGATGCGGCGGGACCAGCAGGCCCTCGCGGTCGCGCCGGACCACGCCCTTGTAGCCATGGATGTCCGAGCAGACGATGGGCGTCCCGGCGGCCATCGCCTCGAGCAGCACGATCCCGAACGACTCGCCGCCGGTGGCGGGCGAGACGAACACCCGCGCGGTCCGGTAGAGCTGGGCCTTCTCGGCGTCACTGACGCGACCCAGGAACTCGACCCCCTGGAGGCCACGTGTGGCCACGTAGCGGCGCGCCTCGCGCTCTTGGGGACCCGAGCCCACGATCAGCAATCGCGTCCCGTGGCCGGTCTTGCGCAGCATGCGCTGCGCCTTCAGCAGGTCCAGCAGGCCCTTCCGCGGCTCGTGGCGACCGACGAACAGCAGGTTCGGCGCGTCGTCCTGCCAGCGCGAGATCGGGACGGCGTTGGCGAAGCGGGCGATGTCGACGCCGTTGGGGATGACCTTGTAGTCGCCGGGGAAGAACCGGTCGATGAAGTGGCGGGCGGCCGCGCTGACCGCGATGCGCCCGTGGAGCCGCGCCGCGTGGCGGCGCATCAGCCGGCTCCCCAATTCGTACGACGGCGAGAAGCCCGCGTAGGCGTGGAACGTCGCGATGTTGACGCTGGTCGATTCGCGGAGGAGGAACAGCGACAGGAACGGGACGAAGGGCTCGTGGAAGTGGAGCACGTCGAATCGCTCGCGAGCCAGCAACGCGCGGACCTGGCTGAGATAGCGCGGCGAGAACGTGAGCGTCCCGACCGACCCGTTGGTGGGCATCGAGAAGCCCACGCCGATGCGCAGGATGTCGCCCTCTGACGACCGCTGCGGGCCGTGGCTGGCGGTGATGATCCGGACATCGTGGCCCGCCTGGCGGAGGTTCTCGTACAGGAAGCGGACATGCTGGGCGACGCCCCCGGCCTCCGGGTAGATGTACGGGCAGACGAGGCCGATCTTCACCGGGCGCCCTCGTCGAAGCGCGGCGGGCGGGCGCGGCCGCCGGGGTAGCCGTGGTCGCGGCCGGTCCCGTCGCGGCGGAGGCGGCCGACGAGCTCGTCGCGGGCGTCGCGGCGGCGCTTGCGCAGCTGCTCGCCGAAGGTCCCGAGCTGACCCGTCGTGTCGTGGAACGTGCCGTGATGCTCGGTCGTGCCCGACGCGATCGACGCCCGCAGGTCGGCGGCGGTCCGTCCCTCGAACGACGTCCAGCCCACCCCGATCGCGTCCAGGGCGTGGGCGTCGCTGTTGCCGATGTGGGCGAGGCCGTGCTCGTCGGCGAACCGGACGACGCGGTCGTGGAGGGGTCGCCCGAGGGCGGTGGGGTTGAAGGTCTCGAGGGCGTCCGGGTGGACGCGCGGGTCGGGGTCGTCGAGGAGCCGGCGGAGCGTCCGTCCCTGCGCGCAGAGCGGGTACGGGACGAGCGGGTGGGCCGGGATGGCGAGGCCGCCGGCGTCGTGGACGGCCGCGATGGTCGTGCGCAGCGAGCGATAGGAGCGGACCGGCTCCTCCAGGTAGAGCGCCAGGAGGTGGCCGCCGAGGGTCGTCACCTCCTCGCCCACGATGACCTCCAGCGCCAGGCCGCGGTCTCGCGCCATGGCCCGCGCCGCGAGCGCCGCGTCGATCCGCTCGTGGTCGGCGATCGCGATGACATCGAGCATGCCGCTGGCCGCGACGTGGTCGAGGATCTGGGTCACGGACGCGGTCCCGTCGGAGGCGACCGTGTGGATGTGGAGGTCGGCGCGACCCGGCCGGACGGGCTCGGCGGACGGCTCGGTCATGCCACGGCCTCGAGGTCCGGCCAGATCGGGAAGAAGACCGCCCACCACTGGTCGGGCGCGTCCTCGATGACCCGTTCGAACTCGGCTGCCAGCCCCTTCATCGTCCCTTCGACCCGTTCCCGGCGCGTCCCCGTCCCTGGCACGTGCACCGCTGCGAGGCGTCCACGATAGCGCCCGACCCCCGCCCGCCGGACGCCGACGACGTACGGCGGCGCCCCGCTCTCGACCGCGAGCATCGCCGGGCCGAGCGGCAGCTGCGCCGACGCCCCGAAGAGCTCGACGGGCATCCCGCCGCCGGTCAGGTCGCGGTCCCCGACGAGGCCGACCGGGGTGCCGGCACGCAGCGCGGCGAGCAGCTCGCGGCGGGCCTCGCGCAGCCCGACGATGCGGATCCCCGCCGCGCCGCGCGTCCGCACGAACCAGGCCTGGAGCGCGGCGTCGTCGATGGTCTCCATCGGTGCGACCGCCCCGCCGACTCGTGCCGCCAGGAAGAGTGCCGGCAGCTCGATCGCCCCGAAATGGAGCCCGACGAAGATCACGGCCTGCTTCGAGCCGAAGGCCGCCTCGATGACCTCGGGCGTCTCGACGAGGAGCCGGCCCTCCAGGTCGCCCGGCCGCAGCGCCGGCGTCCGCGCCACCTCGAGGTAGTACCGCGCGCTGTGCCGGAAGGCCGACTTGACGAGGCGCTCCAGCGCTCGCGGATCTGTGGCCGCCGCGCGAACGGCCGGACTGCCGCGGCCGCGCTCCGCGAGCGACGTGGCGACGCGCCGGAGGTTGCGCCGCGCCTGGGCCGCGCGATCGGGAGCGAGCCGGTACCAGACGTCGCCGGCCAGGATGGCGAGCCGCACCTGCGGACCCTCGGGCAGGTGGCACGCCAGCCACGATGCTGCGATGAGGGCCCGGCCGCGGAGCCGGCGCGCGAGCGAGCTCACGGGTTCGCGACCTCGCGCGGCGCGTGGGCCAGCCCGGGGCCAGGATCGGGCCGGCCAGCCTGCATCTCGCCGGCGCGGCGCTCGAGCTCGGCCGCTTCCCAGGCGGTCGCCGGCCAGATCGGCTTGAAGCTGTACCACTGCTCCGGTGCGGCCGCGATGTTCCCGGCGAGCCAGTCGGCCAGGGCCTGCGTCGCGCGCTGGAGCTCGGCCGGATCGTCCGAGGCGAGGTCGATGGGCGCCGGCCACGAGACGTCGAAGCACGCGTCCGCGCGGCGGCGGATCGAGATCGGCAGGATCCGGGACTTCGTCCGCGCGGCGAGGGTCGCCGGCCCGGCGGGGAGCGTCGTCCAGGCACCGAACAGCGTCACCGGGATCCCGTCCTCGCGGTAGCCCCAGTCGATGAGCAGAGCCAGCATCTCGCGACGGCGCAGCACCGCGAAGATCTCGCGCAGGTTGCGCCACGCGACGACCTTCACTCCCCATGCCTCGCGTTGCCGGCGGAGCAGGTCGAACAGCTCCGGGAACGAGGAGTCGTCGGCGACGACGCTGATCGGCAGGCTGTGCCGGGCGATCGCGGCGGCCACCGCCTCGTTGTTCCCGACGTGGCCGACCGCGAAGATCAGGCCGCCGCCGTCCGCGCCGTGCCACTGGTCGCGGATGGTCTCGGCGTCCAGGTCCGGCACCAGGTCGGCGACCTCGCCCGGCGGCCGCGACGGCAGGCGCATGAGCTCGACGAGGTAGCGGCCGTACTCGTAGTAGGCGCGCAGCGCAAGGCGGCGCACCCGCGGGTCGCCCGGCGGCAGCCCCAGGACGTGGCCGTAGTTCTGGTTGGACCAGTGTCGCTTGGTGGGCCAGAGCAGGTAGGAGAGCTGCGAGAAGCGGCCGATGAGTGCGGCCGCGAGGCGCGGCGACACCACCGACAGGATCCACGCCGTCGAGCGATAGCCGATGAGGGCTAGACGCTCGACGACGCGGGGGCTGCTGCCCCCGCGTCGATGCGGTGCCTCGAGCCGGCGCGAGCGCGGACTCGGGACGGCGGGTCCGCGCTCCCCTTCGGTCACTTCGCGGCGGCGGTCGCGACCTTGGCCTTCGTCCCCGCGAGCTTGCGGTAGGTCCGCTTGACCAGCTTCTCGGTGCCGACGAGGGTCTCGTCGTCCTCGCCGCGGATGAACGCCTCGACCCGGTTGAACGCGATGTCGTCGTGGATCTGCTGCGGCGGGCTCTTCATGAAGTAGCTCGACGGGGCCACGAGCGTGCCCTTGAGCCCGCGGTCGAGGCCCAGCTTCAGGCAGCGGATCGCGTCGGTGATGACGCCGGCGCTGTTGGGGCTGTCCCAGACCTCGAGCTTGAGCTCGGCGTTGAGCGGCACGTCGCCGAAGGTGGTGCCCTCCATCCGGATGTAGCACCACTTGCGGTCCTTGAGCCACGGCACGTGGTCGCTCGGGCCGACGTGGATGTCCTCGTCGTCGAGCTCGTAGTCGAGCATCGAGGTGACCGCGTTGGTCTTCGAGATCTTCTTGGACTCGAGGCGCTCGCGCTCGAGCATGTTCAGGAAGTCCGTGTTGCCGCCGAAGTTCAGCTGGTAGGTGCGGTCCAGGCGGACGCCGCGGTCCATGAACAGGCGGGTGAGCACGCGGTGGCTGATGGTCGCGCCGACCTGGCTCTTGATGTCGTCGCCGATGAGCGGCAGGCCGGCGTCGGCGAAGCGGCGCTGCCAGTACGGCTCGCGGCCGATGAAGACCGGGATCGCGTTCACGAAGCCGACGCCGGCGGCGAGGGCCTGCTCCGCGTACCACTTGGTGGCTTCCTCGCTGCCGACCGGCAGGTAGGAGACCATCACGTCGACCTCGCGCTCCTTGAGGATGCCGACGATGTCGGCGGTCTCCCCGGGCGCCTTCTCGATGATCTGGCTGAGGTACTTGCCGAGGCCGTCGTGGACCATGCCGCGCTCGACGGTCACGCCGGTCGCGGCGACCTGCTGGAAGACGAAGGTGTTGTTCGGCTTCGTGTAGATCGCCTCGGACAGGTCCTTGCCGACCTTGTTCTTGTCGATGTCGAAGGCCGCCACGAAGTCGATGTCGCGGACGTGGTAGCCGCCCAGGTTGACGTGCATCAGCCCGGGGACGAAGTCGTCCTCCTTGGCGTCCTCGTAGTAGTAGCGCCCCTGGACGAGGCTGCTCGCGCAGTTGCCGACGCCGACGATCGCTACGCGGATCTTGCCGTCGCCGCGGCGACCGGCGCCTGCCCAGGTGTTGGTCGGCGTCGAGCCGTTCTTGCCGTTGCTGCCGTTCTTGCTCACGTCGTTCTCCGTTGCTCCTACTTGGTCCCGGTGGTTTGCTGCTGATCCTGGCCGCGGACGTACAGGATCCGCTGGACGATGGTGATGACGGCGCCGACGAGGACGACCCCGAGGGCGAACTGGATGGCCGTGGTGCCGATGCTCGTCCCCGAGAGGACGATCCCGAGCGAGATGATGACGAGGCGGACCTCGCGCGGCATGATCCCCACCGAGGCCAGCCCCATCCCGGCCGAGTAGCCGAGGGCGTCGGACTTGGCGCGGGCGTAGCTGACCATGACCGAGGCGCCCATCGCGGAGGCGGCCACGAGGATCGGCACGTCCGTGGCGCCCGCGGCCTCGAGCCCGGCGATGACGCCGAGGAAGACGATGATCTCGCCGGCCTTGTCGAAGGTGGAGTCCATGAAGGCGCCCAGCCGGCTCGCCTTGCCGGTCGCCCGGGCGAGCGTGCCATCGAACATGTCGAAGACCCCGCCCACGAAGACGACGAGACCGCCGACGATCCAGAGCTGGAGGCCGACCAGGACGGCGCCGACGGTCGTGATCCCGAACCCGATCAGGGTCAGGGCGTTCGGCGTCAGGCCGGCGCGGCCCATCGCGAGCGCGATCGGCTCGAAGGTCTTCTTGACGCGGTCGCGGGAGTCGTTGGAGATGGTCATCGTCGTGGGTCGCGGACCGGACTAGCTGGCTAGGCCGAGGATGGCGCGCTCGCGCTCGGCGACCTCGCCGAAGGCCTCGGGCCGAAGGCTGCAGATGGTCTCACGGCCGACACGATGGCTCTGGATGAGCCCGGCGGTGCGGAGGCGCTTGAGGTGATGGCTGACGAGCGGCTGGCTCAGGCCCACGTGCGCGATGAGCTCGCGGATCGACGCGTCGCCCTCGGCCAGCCGCCGGACGATGCGCAGGCGGTTCACGTCGGCGAGGGCCTTGTGGAAGGCGCGCAGGTCGCGCAGGTCATCGGGCTGGATGACGATCGACGCGATGGTCGTGCGGATGTGCGCTGGGGTCGGCACGGTCTCGGGGGACTCCTGGGGGCGTCGCATCAACGGCGGTTGATATCAACGAAAGTTGATGCTAAGCCGGTGGCCCGGCGGATGTCAAGACGGAGGACGCCACTACACTCCCGGCCATGACCCGCCGGTCCGCGCTCGTCCTGCTCACCGTCTTCGGGGTGGGCGTCTTCCTGTCCGGGCTCGAGCTGATGATCACGGCCGTCGCGCTGCCGTCGATCCTCGAGGACCTCGCCGACCCCTCGAAGGGGACGGCGTGGGTCGAGCTGCGCAAGGCGTCGTGGATCATCAACGGCTATCTGCTGGTGTACATCCTCATGATGCCGCTCGCGGGCCGGATGACCGACCTGTGGGGCGCGCGGCGGCCGTTCATGGCCGGGCTGGCGATCTTCATCGTGGGTTCCGCGCTCGCCGGGCTGTCGCAATCGATGGACCAACTGATCGCCGCACGCCTCCTCCAGGCGGCCGGCGGCGGCGTCCTGGTGCCGGTCGCGACCGCCGCCGCGGCCCACCTGTTCGACGGCCCGGACCGGCCGCGCGCGCTCGGCGTCATCGGCGCCCTCACGTTCCTCGGGATGGCGGCGGGGCCGTTCGTCGGCGCCACGATCCTGGGCTCGATCCACGCCGAGGGCGCCTTCGGTGGCGACGCGCTCGACCCGTTCCTCGCGCCGGCATGGCGATGGGTCTTCTTCGTCAACATCCCGATCGGACTGATCGCGCTGCTGCTGGGGTGGGCCGCATCGGCGGGCTGGGACACGCCGCGCCGGCCCGGGCGCCTGGACCTGCCCGGGGCCGCGTGGTTCGGTTTGGCGCTGTTCCTGGGCCTCGTCGGGCTGACGCTCGTCGGGACCGATTCGATCGCGGGCAGCGCCGTCGAGCCGGCCGCGGTCACGGCGGGCCTGCTGGCCGCGGCGGTCGTGGCCACGCTGATCGCCGTCCGGCACGGCCTGCGCCAGGCCGACCCGTTCCTCGATCCGCGGCTCTTCAAGGACCGCGTCTTCTCCGCGGCGTCGCTCGTCTCGCTGCTGACCGGCTACGCCTTCGCGACCGCGATCATCGGGGCGGCCGTCTTCGTCGACCGCGTGCTCTACGGCGGGCCGGACCAGCAGCGCCTGGCCCTCGGGGCGCTCGCGGGCGCGACCGCGGTCGGGGCGCTGGGCTCGGGTTTCGCGGTCCGGGTCCTCTCGCTCCGGGCGGTGACGCTCATCGGCCTCGTGTTCGCGATCGCCGGGCTGGCCGCCATGTCGCGCTGGACCCCGGAGACATCGATCGAGTCGGTGGCGCTCACGCTGGCCGCCTTCGGGCTGGGGTTCGGGCTGACCGTCACGCCCCGGTCGACGGCCGCGGTCGAGGCCGTCGGGCGCCACCGCTTCGGGACGGCATCGTCGGTGGTGACGGTGGCCCGCATGATCGGCATGGCCGTGGGGCTCGCGATCCTCACGGCCTACGGCTCGACGACCATCGACCGGCTCGCCGCGCAGGTCTACGCGACGCCCGACGCCTATCTCGCGTACATCCCGGAGGCGCTCCGCGACCGCCCGCTGAAGGACCCGCTCGTCGTCGATGCCCTCGAGGAATGGGCCTCGCGGGAGGCGGCTTCGATCATGGTCGGCCTGTTCCTGATCGCCGGCGGCGTCATGGTCCTGGCGGTGCCGCCATCGCTGGTCCTGGGCGGCCGTCGCCGGGCGGTCGCGGCCGACGCCGAGGACGAGGCGCCGCTGCGCGTATCCTGACCGGCGAACCGGGCGCGATCCGACGCCCGTCGCGGAGACGCCGAGCAGATGGCATCCGACCGACCGACGCCCTCAACGGACGACGACAAGGAGCGCGAGCACCTGCTCGAGCACGTCCACGAACGCGAGGCGGAGCCGCATGGCGCGCACATGCTCCGCGACGGGGTCGCGCGCCGCGTGCCGGCGGTCGACGACGCCGGTCCGGGGCGCCTGCGGGTCACCGCCATCGTCGACGGCGCCGGCAAGGAATGGACCGACGCCGCGGCCCTGGCCGCCCTTCCGGGCCTCTGCCGGAGACCCGACTCGGACGTGTGGGTCGACCTCTCCGGGGCGTCCCGCGAGCAGGTCGTCCAGGCCGGGAAGATCCTCGAGATCCACCCGCTGATCGTCGAGGACGTCCTGGAGGGGAACCAGCGCGCGAAGATCGAGACGACCGATGGGGTCGTCCACATCGTCCTGTTCCACCTCACCTACGAGGACGAGGCGGTCGCGTCGGAGCTGGACATCGTGCTCGGCCCGGGCTACCTGCTGACCGCCCATGACGGGTCGTGGGAGCCGTCGGCGTCGCCGCACCTGCGATCCGGCGTCGAGCCGATCCTGAAGCACGGGCCGGACCACCTCCTCTGGGCGCTCGCGGACGACATCGTGGACGGCTATTTCCCGTTCGCCGACCAGCTCGGCTTCGCCATCGACGAGGTCCAGGACGCGGTGGTCCGCAAGACGTCGACGGAGACCCTCGAGAAGCTCTTCCGGCTCAAGCAGGAGCTGATCGTCGTGCGCCGCTCGATCAGCCCGGTCCGCGAGGTGTTCAACCAGCTGACCAGCCGCGACATCGAGCTCATCAACGACGACGAGCTGCCGTACTTCCGCGACATCTACGACCACGTCATCCGCCTGACCGACGAGCTCGACAACTACCGCGAGCTGGCGTCGGCGACGCTCGACGTCTACCTGACGACGGTCAACAACAACCTGTCGGTGATCATGAAGCGCCTGACCGGCGTCACGGTGATCCTCGCCGGGATCGGCGCGGTCGCCGGCATCTTCGGGATGAGCGAGGCCGGGGCCGCGCTCGGCGGCAGCGAGGCGGGCGGCTTCTGGATGATCACGGCGCTCGTCGTCGCGATCGCCACCCTGGCGGCCGTCATCCTGCGCAAGGTCGACTGGATCTAGGCGGTCCTACCGTCGCGCGGCGTCGCTACCCGCAGACGACCGGATGCGGCTTCGGGTGCGCCGACGCGTGGTCGGAGGCTTCCTGGGAGAGCGGCTCGGCGATCACCTGGAGCTTGCCGACGGTGCCGTGCGGCCCCTCGGAGGTCTGCAGCCAGAGCTGCTCGTGGTCGGCGTTGACCGCGTCGGCCAGGCTGGTCTCGTGGCGGCGGACCTCGCTGATCTCGTACAGGAACTTCTGATCGTCGCTCGTCCAGACCTCGACGACCATCCCGATCATGTTCTTCCCGTTCTGGATCTTCGACTGGGTCAGCAGCGGCAGCAGCATGCCTTCGCGGGCGTGCCCATAGAGGTACGTCGCCCGTCCCTGGCCGGGCTGGCCGAGCTCGGCGATCCAGATCGCGACCCCGCAGAGCGGGTAGGAGTCGTCGCCTGGCGGCGCGATGACGGGAAGATCGATCTTGAGCGCCGCGATGCGGACCCGGGTCGTGACCCGGTCGGCCGGCGCCGATGGACTCGCCGAAGGGGCGACCGACATCAACGGCGGCAGGGTGATCAGCGGCTCGTCCGTCGGGAGCGGCGCGGTGGCACTGGGCGTCGGCGCGGCGGGATCGGCAACCGCTGTCGAGGTGTAGGTGAGCAGGCCGGCCGCGAGCAGCAGCACACCGAGGGCGGTCAACAGGGCAGGTAGGACCCGCGAGCGCATGCGGTCCCCGGGTTCGGTCATGGGATCGGCATCGTAGCAGCGGCTTTCCGGAGACGCCCCCACCCGCTCGTACTGCTACCCTCCCGGCCCATGTGGCCGCGGCTTTCCATCCTCTTGGGTCTCGTGGCCGGCGTGGCGGTGGGCGTGCTGGTCATCGCCGGCCTGCTCTTCCTCACGCCGGATCCGGGGTCGGGCACCACCGCCACCCCATCCCCGACCGTGCTGCCGACCGCTTCTCCGTCGCCCTCGCCGACCGCTTCTCCGTCGCCCTCGCCGAGCGCATCGCCGTCGCCAACGCCGTCCGCGTCGCCCAAGGCCCCCGCCTCACCGTCCGCGTCCGAGGCGCTGGTCCACACCGGCCGACCCGCAGCCCTGGTGGTGCCGAAGGTGAGCGGATCGACCAGGACGGGATCGTCCGCGCCGGCGCGCTCCGCTGGATCGGGCCGCACGTGACGTCCGGCAACCTCGGCACCCGGCCGGGCGTCGAGGTCACGCCATAGCGCCGGAGCCACGGGACGCCGGGTCGACGCCGGCGTCGGCGGATGCCGTCTCCGCGCCGGCGGCGATCGCCGCCGCCCTCGATCGACTGGTCGCGGCTCGCCCGCCGCTCCTCGTGGTCGCCGACTTCGACGGCACGCTCTCCCCGGGCTCCCGAGACCCGGGCGCCGCGCGGATCGATCCGGGCGCCCAGCGCGCGCTGCGTCGGCTGGCGCGGATCGGCGCGATGGAGCCCGCGCGCGTCCACGTGGCGGTGCTGACCGGCCGGACCGTCGCGGACGTGGCGTCCCGTGCCCGGGTCGGCGGCATCGACTACCTCGGCGACCACGGGCTCCAGCACGGCCGGTTGCCGCGCGGCGGACGAGGTCCGATCGAGGTGACGCCCGAGACCGGGTTCGACGGCTACGCACCCCACGCCGAGGCCCTCGCGGCCGGGGTGGCCGCGGAGCTCGGAGCGCCGCCGTGGCTGTTCGTCGAGCGGAAGGGCCCGTCGGTGGCGTTCCACGTCCGCCAGGCCGACGATATCCCCGCCGCTCGCGCGGCGGTCCTCGATGCGATCACGGCCGTGGAGGCGCGCGCCGGCCTCGGGGATCACGGCCTCGAGCCCTACCGGGGCCGCTCCGTCGTCGACCTGCGACCGCGGGACGCCGGCGGGAAGGGCGAGGCCGTCGACCGCTGGATCCAGCGCTGGCGGCCCGGCGCGGCCATCTCCTTCGGCGACGACCTGAGCGACACCGAGGCCTTCGACGCGATCATCGCGGCGCGCCAGGACGGTCGGCTCGAAGCCGGCGTGATCGTGGCCGTCCACGGCCGCGTGAGCACGCCACCGGAGATCCTGACGCGCGCCGATCTCGTGGTCGCGTCGGCCCGGGACGTGGGCGGGGTGCTCGCCGCGATCGCGCGACGGCTGGAGCGATCCGCCTAGAGCGGGATCCGCGAGACCGCGGCGGCCGCCTCGCGCACGACCTGCAGCAGCGGGTCCGGGAAGAGCCCGAACAGGATCGTCAGGGCCGTCGTGACGGCCAGGCCGGTCCACACCAGCCGCCCGTGGCGGAGCGCCGGCACGTCGCTGGCCGGGTCGCGCATGAACATGTAGACGACGACACGCAGGTAGTAGAAGGCGGCGGCCGCGGCGTTGAGGACGGCGATCACCGCCAGGATCGTCAGCGGCCCACCGGCCTGGACCGCCGCGAGGATCACGTAGGCCTTGCCGAAGAACCCGGCCGTCGGTGGGATGCCGGTCAGCGACAGCAGGAACAGCGTCAGCAGGATCGCGAGGATCGGCTCCTTGCGCCCGAGGCCCGCGAAGGTGTCGAGCTGCGAGGTCACGCCGGGCCGCTTCTGGAGCGCGGCGATGACCGCGAACGCGCCGAGGTTCATCGCCGCGTACGCCGCGCTGTAGTAGATGAGGCCCTCGAGGCCCCGGATCTCGCCGGCGGCGTACGCGGCGAGGCCGAGCAGCATGTAGCCGGTGTGGGCGATCGAGCTGTAGGCCAGCATCCGCTTGACGTTGTCCTGCGTGATCGCGACGAGGTTGCCCAGCGTCATCGTCAGCGCGGCCAGCACGATCACGACCGGCAGCCACCAGTCGTGCAGTGGCCAGAGCGCCTCGCCGAACAGGCGGATGATCAGCACGAACGCCCCGACCTTCGGCGCAACGGACAGGTAGCCCGTGATCGGCGTCGGCGAGCCCTGGTACGCGTCGGGCGTCCAGTAGTGGAACGGGACCGCCGCGATCTTGAACGCGACACCGGTCGTCAGGAACGCCAGGCCCATCGCCAGACCGGCCGACAGCGGCGCGTCCCCGGCGACGATCGACGACAGCGCGGAGAACACCCCGTCGACGCGGGTGGTCCCGGTCGTGCCCCAGATGAACGCGAGGCCGAACAGGAAGATCGCCGAGCTGAACGACCCGAGCAGGAAGTACTTGATCGCGCCCTCGGTCGAGTACGCGTCGGTCTTGTGGTACGCGGCCAGCATGTAGCCGGGGAGGACCATCAGCTCGAGGCCCAGGAAGAGCAGCAGCAGGTCGGTCGAGGCCGAGAGGAGCATCGTGCCGGTCATCGCGAAGACCAGGACGACGACGAACTCCGCGACCGGCAGGCCGCGCGCCACCAGGTAGTCGGGGGCGAACGAGATCGTCAGCGCGATGACCGAGATGAACAGGATGTCGAGCACGGTCGTGAAGGCGTCGACCGTGTAGGCGCCGCCGAACGCGGTCGCCGGTCCCGCGAAGATGGGGCCGGGCGCGAGCCCGACGACCAGTGTCACGGCCGCCGTGATGGCCAGCCCGAGCAGCGCGGTCCCGACGGCCACGGATGGCCGGTTCGGCCGGACCAGGTCGACGATGAGCACGGCCGCGGCGGTCAGCACCGCCGCGATCAGCGGGCTGATGACGCGGAGGTCCTCGCTCAATGCGCCGCCCCGCCTTCCGCAGGCACGACGGCCGTCGTGGACGAGCGGGAGGCCATCAGGGCGTAGCCGGTGCGGGCCACGACCCCGACGACCAGCAGCGCCAGCAGGGCCACGACCCACTCAGGGGCGATGGCGATCGGGGTGCCCGCCGTGCCGGAGGTCACGGTGTCGGCCACGGTCGTGCCGATCAGGTCGAGCAGCAGCCCCGGCTGCACGCCGAAGGCGACGACCAGCGCGGCGAGCGGCACGAGCGTCAGGACCTCGACCGGGGTCATGTCGGTCAGGTGGTCGCCGAGGCTCTCGAAGAACGCCGAGACCTCGCCGAAGACGATCCGGCCGTACATGTACAGGAGATAGCCGGCGGCGAGGACCATCACGAACGCGGCGATCGAAGCGGCCGCGGGGCTGACCTCGAACGTGCCGACCAGGGTCAGGAACTCGCCGACGAACCCGGACAGCCCGGGGAGCCCGCCCGAGGCGAAGACGAAGAACCCGAAGACCGCGGCGTAGACCGGCATGCGGGCCGCGAGGCCCCCCATCTTCGCGATGGTCCGGTCATGGGTCCGCTCGTAGATGACGCCGACCAGCAGGAAGAGCGCCCCGGTGATGAGCCCGTGGTTGACCATCTGCAGGATCGCGCCCTGGACGCCCTGCTGGGTGAACACGAAGACACCGAGCGTCACGAAGCCCATGTGGCTGACCGAGGAGTACGCCACCAGCCGTTTGAGGTCCGGTTGGACGAGCGCGACGATCGCCCCGTAGATGATCGCGATCAGCGACAGCACGATGATGACCGGCGCGAAGGTCGCGGCAGCATCGGGGAAGAGCGGCACCGCGAAGCGGATGAACCCGTAGGCGCCCAGCTTCAGCATGATCGCGGCCAGCATCACGGACCCCGCGGTCGGGGCCTCCGTGTGGGCGTCGGGCAGCCAGGTATGGAACGGGAACATCGGGACCTTGATCGCGAAGGCCAGGAAGAACGCCAGGAACGCGCCGATCTGTAGGGCGGGGGCGAAGCCGCTCGAGGCCGCGAAGTCCCGCAGCGTCACGAAGTCGAACGCGCCGACCCACGAGCCCCCGTGGGCCGACTGGTAGGCGAACGCGGTGGCGAGGATGGCCACCAGCATCAGCAGCGATCCGACCAGCGTGTAGAGCACGAACTTGATCGTCGCGTAGATGCGGTTCGCCCCGCCCCAGATCCCGATGATCAGGTACATCGGGACCAGGACGATCTCCCAGAAGATGTAGAAGAGGAACAGGTCCAGCGCGAGGAAGACCCCGATCAGCCCCACCTCGAGGATGAGGAAGCTGACCATGTATTCCTTGATCCGGGTCTGGATCGGCTTGAAGCTCGCCAGGATGCTGATCCAGCTCATCGTCGTGGTCAGCACGACCAGCACGACCGACAGGCCATCCGCCCCGAGCTTGTACTGGATCCCGAAGACGGCGATCCAGTCGAGCTCGACGCCGAACTGGAAACCGGCGTTCGCCGGCACGAAGGCGACCAGCAGGGCCAGCGAGATGACCCACGTGATCAGCGCGAAGCCGAGCGCGACCGGGCGCGCGAACCGCGCGGGCAGCACCGCGACCGCGATGGCGCCGAGCAGCGGCAGGAACGTGATGATCGAGAGGATGGGGACGTTGGTCATCGTCAGCGTCCTGTGAGCACGAGGTACGAGCCGGCCATGACGATCAGCCCGATCGCGATGCCGAGCGCGTAGTTCTGCACCCGGCCGGTCTGGACGCGGCGGAGCCCGCGGCCCGAGGCCACCGTCGAGCGTCCGACCAGGTTGACGGTCCCGTCGACGACCTCGCGGTCGAACCACCACATGGCGTTCGCGACCTTGCCGCCGATGACGATGAACAGGAGGTGGTTGAGCTCGTCGAACCACCACTTGTTGAGCGAGGCGCGGTAGAGGAACGGCACCCTGGCACTCAGCTCGCGGACGCGCTCCGGGCGAGCGGTGACGCGCAGGCCCAGCAGCTCGACGCCGAAGAGCCGCCAGGCGATGGCGACCCCGACGGCGGCGACCGTGACGCTGGCCAGGATGAGCACCCCGTCGATGCCGAACAGGGCGAAGGCCGCCTCCTCGTGGCCGAGGGTGTGGGCCGACTCCTCGAAGACCGGCGCAAGCCAGCCAGCGATCGTGCTGGCCCCGAACGGCAGCCCCAGGAGCATGCCCAGGAACACTGACGCGATGGCCAGCAGGATCAGGGGGATCGTCATGACCGGGGGCGATTCGTGGATCTTGTCCCAGATCGCCTTCGGCCCGCGGAACGCGCCCCAGAACGTAAGGCCCATCAACCGGAACATGTAGAACGCGGTCAGCCCGGCGACGATGAAGCCGATGACCCAGACCCAGTAGAAGCCCAGCTTGAACGACTCGCCGAGGATCTCGTCCTTGGAGAAGAAGCCGGCCAGCGGCGGGATCCCGGCGATCGCCAGCGAGCCGATCAGCATCGTCACGTAGGTGACCGGGATCTTCTTCGACAGGCCGCCCATCCGGCGCATGTCCTGCTCCTCGTGGACGGCATGGATGACCGAACCGGAGCCGAGGAAGAGCAGGCCCTTGAAGAAGCCGTGGGTCATGAGGTGGAAGATCGCGGCCGTGAACGCGCCGACGCCGAGCGCCGCGAACATGTAGCCCGAGCTGCGACAGCGTCGAGTACGCGAGCACCCGCTTGATGTCGGTCTGGGTCATCGCGATCGACGCGGCGAGGATGGCCGTGAAGATGCCGATGCCCGCGACCACGACCAGCGTCGACGGCGTGGCCGCGAAGATCGGGTTGGCGCGGGCGACGAGGTAGACGCCGGCGTTGACCATGGTGGCCGCGTGGATCAGCGCGGAGACCGGAGTCGGGCCCTCCATCGCGTCGGGGAGCCAGACGTGCAGCGGGAACTGGGCCGACTTGCCCATGGCGCCGGCGAAGACCAGCAGCGCGACCACGAAGACCGGGATCGGAAAGGCGACCAGGGTCGGGCTGGTCAGCACGTGGATGGACTCGCGGATGTCGAGCGTCCCGGTGTTGACGAAGATCGCCATGATCCCGAGCGCGAACCCGATGTCGCCGACGCGGTTGACGATGAACGCCTTCTTGGCGGCGAGCGCCGCGGAGTGCTTGCGGAACCAGAAGCCGATGAGCAGGTAGCTCGACAGGCCCACCAGCTCCCACGCCACGAAGACCATCAGCCACGAGCTCGGCGAGGACCAGCACCAGCATGCTGAACATGAACAGGTTCAGGTAGGCGAAGAACCGCCAGTAGCCCGGGTCGTGGCTCATGTATCCGATCGAGTAGACGTGCACCAGCAGGCCGATGGTGGTCACCACGATCAGCAGGCAGGCGGTCAGCTGGTCCACGAAGAACCCGGCCTCCACCTGGAACGCGCCGGCGGGGATCCAGGTGAACAGCGTCTCCCCGTAGCCGTGCTCGCCGAACGGTTCGGCGCCGGTCAGGGCCGCGAACGAGACGCTCATCGCGATGATCCAGACGACGAGGATCGCCAGGACCGGGATCCAGTGGGCCTGCTTGCCGAGCCGCCGGCCGATCAGCGCCGTGATGGCGAAGCCGCCGAGCGGCAGGATGACGAGCAGGGGGATGAGCGACTCGGGGCTCATCGGCGCATCGCGTCGTACTCGTCGACGAGAGGCGTCTTCTTGTTCCGGTAGATGGCGATGACGATGGCCAGGCCGACCGTGGCCTCGGCCGCGGCGACGGCCATGACGAAGAGGGCGATGATCGTGCCCTGTACCCCGAGTGCCGGGATGAAGGCGCCGAAGGCGACGATCGAGAGGTTGACCGCGTTGAGCATCAGCTCGATCGACATCAGCATGCTGATGGCGTTGCGGCGGGCAAGGAACCCGAACGTGCCGATGGCGAAGAGGATCCCCGACAGGACCAGGTAGGCGTCGAGCGAGTCGCTCACGACGGGCCGTCCGGTTCGCGCTTGGCAAGGTAGACGCCGCCGATCACCGCGGCCAGCAGCAGCACGCTGATGACCTCGAACGGCAGCGTGAAGTCGGCGAACAGCGCCGGCGCCATGGCGTCCTTGGTCGAATAGCGCAGCCGCTCGGCGACGACGCCCGGCCAGTCCGTGGCCGCGACCGACAGGGCGATGACGATCGAGATGACGATCGCCGCGATCGCCGCCGGGCCGGCCTGGGTCTGGAAGACCAGCCGTGCGGGGGCGTCCTTGGTCTGGGTCAGCATGATCGCGAACAGGATCAGGACGCTGATGGCGCCGATATAGACGATGACCTGGGCCGCGCCGATGAGCGGCGCCCCCATCAGGACGTAGATCCCGGCGAGCGACCCGAAGCAGACGATCATCGCCAGGCCGCAGCGGATGATGTCGCGCATCGTCACGACGAGCAGCCCTGACAGGATCATGAGCGCGGCCAGGATCCAGAAGAGGGCGTCCTCCCAGTCCTGCCCGAGCAGGACGACCATGACCGCCGCGATCGTCGTGACGGCGCCGAGCACCATCACGGCGAGGAGGATGGGAACGAGCTTCCTGAGCACGGGCGCCTACTCGTGCCCGCTGCCGAGCAGCGCCGTCCCGGCGCCGTGGCCATTCGAATGGTCGTGCCCGTGCCCGTTGCCGTTGCCGTTGCCGTTGCCGTTGCCCGACGGGAGGCCGGCGATCGTGGCGGGCAGCATCGGCAGCATCCGCGCCGGATCGAGCTTGCGGCCCTCCGCCGCGGCAGCCTCGGCCCAGCCGCGCTCGCGGCGGATGTAGGTGATCTCGGTCTCGCGGTCGATCGCGGCGATCGCCATGAGGTCGATCATCGGGTCGGTGCGCGTCGTGTGGGCGAGCTCGATGTCGCCGCCGTCGCGCAGGGCGTCGTACGGGCAGGCATCGACGCAGATGCCGCACAGGATGCAGCGGCTCTCATCGACCTCGTACTTCTGCAGGATCCGCGGCTTCGGCATGAGGGCCCCGGTCGGGCAGGTCTCGGCACAGCGGCCGCACGAGACGCACGGCGTGTCGTTGAGGCTCATGTCGAGCGGCGTCGTCACCAGCGTGTCGAACCCGATGCGCATGAAGTCGTAGCAGGCCGCGCCGACGACCTCGGCGCAGACCTGGGCGCAGCGGCCGCAGTCGATGCAGCGCGACGGCTCGCGCAGGATGAAGGCGTGCGAGTCGTCGCGGACGTAGTCGTGGTTGACGCCCGTGAAGCGGTTCTCGGTCACGCTCCGGTAGCCCGCGCCCTGGTGGTACTGCGGCTCGAGCGTCGTGAGCGTCGTGCCGTACTCGATCCCGAGGCGGCGCAGGTCGCAGAAGCCGATCGCCTCGCAGGTGCACTGGAGGCAGCGGGTCGATTCGGCGACGGCCGCCTCCCGGGTGTACGGGAGCTCGTACTCGATGTAGTTGTGGTTGCGCTCCTCGGCCTCCATGGCCGCCATGCGGTAGCGCGGCTCCTTGATCTCGCCGGTGAACGGGACGATCGAGAGGAACTCGGGCTGCGGCTCGGCGAGTGTCTGGCGAGCGCGGATCGACGTCAGGTCATGGCCCTTGAGGAACGCGTCGACGGCATAGGCGGCGCGGCGTCCCTCGGCGATCGCCTGGACCACGGTCGCGGCGCCGATGCGCACGTCGCCGGTCCCGAAGACGCCGGGTCGGCCGGTCTCGAAGGTGACCGCATCGGCCTTGAGGCGGCGCTGCTTGGTGGCCTCCGGGCCTTCCGAGCCCGGGCCGATCCAGCTGAGGTCCGGTCCCTGGCCGATGGCCAGCAGCACGCGGTCGCAGGGGACGATGAACTCGGTCCCCGGAGCCGGCTCCGGACGGCGGCGGCCGGACGCGTCGGGCTCCCCGAGCGCCATCCGGATGAACTCGACACCGGTCACCTTGCCCGCGTCGTCCGTGACGACCCGGACCGGGCCGGCCTGGAAGATGGCGGTGACGCCTTCCTCGATCGCCTCGTGGACCTCGTTGGAGGCCGGCATGTCCTTCATGTCGCGGCGGTAGACGAGCGTGACCTCGCTGGCGCCCTGGCGGACCGAGGTCCGGCTGCAGTCCATCGAGGTGAAGCCGCCGCCGATGACCACGACGCGCTTGCCGGCGTGGTCCGGGTACGGCAGGCCGAGCGTCGCGGTCCGCAGGTACTCGAGGCCGTCGAGGACCTCGGCCGCGTCCTCGCCGGGGATCCCCAGCTTGTTCGTGTCGTAGCAGCCGATCGCGACGACCACCGCGTCGAAGCCCTGGTTGCTCAGGTCGTCGAGCGTGAAGTCGCGGCCGAGGCCCGCGTTGCAGACCATCTTGCCGCCGAGGCGGGTGACCGACTCGTACTCCGCCTCGAGGACCTCGACCTTGGGCAGGCGGTACTGCGGGATCCCGTAGCGGAGCATCCCGCCCGGCGCGGGGTCGCGCTCGAAGACCGTCACGTCGTGGCCCGCGAGCAGGAGGTAGAACGCGGCGGCCATGCCGGCCGGGCCGGACCCGATGACCGCGGCCCGCCGTCCGGACGGTGCCTGCCGCTCGAACGGCAGCGGCGGATCGACCCCATCGTCGAGCATCGACTTGAGGACCTGGTCGCCGGCGTAGCGGTGGCTGTCGCGGATGGCGATCGCCTCGTCGACCTCGTCGCGGCGGCAGTGCTCCTCGCACGGCGCCGGGCAGACGCGACCGAGCACGGACGGGAACGGGATCGTCCGCTTGAAGATCCGCGTGCTCTCGCGCCAGTCGGCCTCGGCGTTGGCCTTGAGGAAGCCCGGGATGTCGATGTGGCTGGGGCACTTGTTCTGGCAGGGCGGCAGGCAGTAGGCGTTGTGGTCGCTGAAGATCAGCTCCAGGTTCGTCCGGCGCAGGCGGCGGATCTCCTCGGTCTGGGTCTGGACCTTCATCTCCGGCTCGCACGTGCGCGAGCAGGAGATCGGCGGGTGCTCCTCGCCCTCGACCTCGACGACGCACATCCGGCACGCCCCGAAGCCGGGCAGCTTGGGCTCGTAGCAGAGGGTCGGGATCTCGATCCCGTTGTCGCGGCAGACCTCGAGGATCGTCTGGCCCTCGAAGCCCTCGATCGACGCGGCCGTCGACCTCGATCCGGATGCGCGGCGACGACTGCGGCCGCTGCGGGGAGCGGGTCTCGAGGAGCCGCTCCGCGAGCGACTCGGGCTCGGGCGTGGCGTCCCGCTCTGGGCGGCTGTCGGGGCGGGTGAGGAGGTCGGCCATGGGTCGCCTTATCGGGCCGCTCCGGCGGCCACCGCGATCGGGTGGCAGACGCCGGCCGGGCATGCAGCGTTGAGGATGTGCTCGTCCAGTTCGGACCGGAAGTATCGCATCCCGCTCGTGAGCGGGAGGGTCGTCAGGCGCTCGTGGTCGCACAGCGCGGAGGCCGTGATGTCGGCCGAGAGGTCGGTCAGCAGGTCCAGGTCGGTGGGGCGCGGGCGGCCATCGACGACCCGGTCGGCGATCTCGACGAGGCGGCGCGTGCCGATCCGGCACGGGATGGTCTTGCCGCAGGCCTCGCCGGCGCAGAAGCGGGTCAGCAGCCGGGCCAGGTCGACGATGCAGGCGCGGTCGTCGGCGACGACGACCGAGCCCGAGCCGATGTGGGCGCCGGCCGCCCGGAGTGGCTCGAAGTCGTACGGCGTGTCGAGCGCCTCGGGCGGGAGCAGGCCGCCGGACGGCCCGCCGACGAGCACCGCCTTGATGGACCGGCCGGCCGGGAGCGCGCCGCCGAGCGCGACGACCTCGCGCAGCGGGGTCCCCAGCGGGACCTCGGCGATGCCGTCGCCGGACGGGGTCCGCACCTGGACGAGGATGGTCCCGGGGCTCGCCTTCGAGCCGGTCGCGACGAAGGCCTCGGCGCCGTGGCGGAGGATCCAGCCGATCGCCGCGAGGGTCTGGACGTTGTGGACGACGGTCGGCATCCCCCACAGGCCGCGCTCGGCGGGATGCGGCGGTCGCTGCTCCGGCTGGCCGCGCTTGCCCTCGAGGGCCTTGAGCAGGACGGTCTCCTCGCCGAGCATGTAGGCGCCCTGGACGGGCCGGACCGCGACCGACAGGTCGCGCCGCGCCCCGAAGGCGTCCGAGCCGATGAAGCCGGCGTCGGTCGCGGCGCCGATCGCCGCCTCGAGGCGGCGGATCGCTTCGGTCGTCCTCGGCCCGGACCGCGATGATGGCCTCGTCGGCGCCGATCGCGAAGGCCGCGATGGCGAGCCCCTCGATGACGCCGTACGGGTCGTGCTCGAGCAGGTAGCGGTCCGTGCCGGACGCCGGGTCCGCGCCGTAGCCGTTGGCGACGACGTACCGCCGCGGCGCCTCGGTCGCGGCCGCGGCCCGCCACTTCTCGCGCGGCCGGGAAGCCGGCCCCGCCGCGGCCGCGCAGCCCGGACGCGGCGATCGTGGCGATCGTGCGCGGTCGGCCCGAGGTCGCGGATCGCAGCGCGCAGGCCGGCGAACGCGCCCGGCGGCCACGGCGGCGTCCAGGTCGAGCGGATCGGCCAGCGCCGGCACGCTCGGCAGGATCTTCGGCCAGCCGGCCGGGGTCTTGAGCACGGTCGCCATGGTCACGCCCCCGCCGGCGCCGGGCGGCGTCGCCGCCGAGGGCGGTCCCGAGGGCGGCGAGGTAGGCGGTCTCGGACGGGTCGGTGGGCCGCCATCGCGGCGGCCTGGTCGGTCGCCTCGGCGGGCTCGAAGCGCAGATGGCGGTAGTAGCGACGCGGTCCCGTAGATCATCGCGTACCACGCGCCGGTCAGCTGGCTGATCCGCTTGAGCGCGGCGACCGGCAGGTAGCCGTAGGCGGCCTGGGTCGCCTCGAGGATCGCGAGCATGTGCGCCGGGTCGTGGTCGTAGCTCTCGAGGATCGCGCTCGACGCCGTCGAGGTCCACCGCGGCGAACGGCCGGTAGGCCGGGTCGGGGACCGGCCGGCCGGAACGGCGCAGGGCGGATTCCTCGCGCCGCTCGCCGTAGGTCTCGGGCGCGCCCCAGTGGACGTGGAAGCGGCCGCGCGTGTCCATGCCGCCCATGTCGATGCACTCGATCGGGCAGGCCTGGGCGCACTGGAAGCAGGTCTCGCACTTGAGCGTGCCCCACTCGTCGTAGAGGAGCTGCAGCCGGCCGCGGAACTTGGGCGGGACGTCGACCCGGACCTCCGGGTACATGACCGTGACCTTGGGCTCGAAGAAGCGGCGCAGGGTCAGGGCCATGCCCTTGACGATGCCGAGGCCCGGGATCAGCTCGTCTCGACCTCACTTGCTCGACCACGACGATGGCGGCCGCCGTCACGAACAGGTTCAGCAGCGACGGCGGGGAGCAGCCACTTCCAGGCGAAGTCCATCAGCTGGTCGATGCGGACGCGGGGCAGCGTGCCGCGCATCCAGACGAAGGTGAAGACGAAGACGTAGGTCTTGCCGAGGAACCAGAGGATGCCGGCGACCCAGTCGAGCCCGATGTACGCCCACGCGCCGATGACCGCGACGATGAACAGGTTGGCCAGGACGAACCCGCCGAGCAGCGCCTGCCAGCCCTTGATCCGCGACGAGGCCAGCCAGAACGGGGCGGCGAAGACGAGGGTCAGGACCAGCGGCACGACGGCGACGAGGATCAGCAGCCCGATGCCGAGCGATCCGGGGTCGAAGCTCGACGGTGACCGGCCACGGCCACGGGAACGGGGCGTTCCAGCCGCCGAAGAAGAGGGTCACGGTCAGCGCCGAGATGATGAACACGTTCACGTACTCGGCGAAGAAGAAGAACCCGAAGCGCATGCCCGAGTACTCGGTGGCGAAGCCGGCGACGATCTCCGAGTCCGCCTCGGTCAGGTCGAACGGCGTCCGGTTCGCCTCGGCGGTGGCGGCGATGAAGAAGATCAGGACGCCCAGCGGCTGGCGGAAGACGTACCAGTCGGTGAACCAGCCGCTCTGGTTCAGGACGATCGTGTTGAGGCTCATCGTCCCGGCCAGCAGGATCAGCCCGACGACCGACAGCGTCAGCGGGATCTCGTAGCTGACGACCTGCGCCGCGGAGCGCAGCCCGCCGAGCAGCGAGTACTTGTTGAAGCTCGACCAGCCGGCCATCAGCAGGCCCGACGACCGACAGGCCGCCGATCGCGAAGAAGTAGAGCAGGCCGAGGTTGAGGTCCTGCCCGAACAGCCCCGGCGCGAACGGGATGACCAGCAGGGTCATCACGCTGGCGAGGTAGACCACGACCGGCGCCCAGGTGAAGACGATGCGGGTCGGCGCCGGTCGGGGTGAAGTCCTCCTTCATGAGGACCTTGAGCCCGTGGACCACCGACAGCAGCGACCCGAACGGCCCGACCCGGTCCGGGCCGATCCGCAGGTTCATCAGGGCGATGACCTTCATCTCCATGTAGATGATCAGGAAGGCCGTCGGGCACGGTCATCAGCAGCACGACCGTCACCGCGACCACGAACCGGACGATCGGCAGGTTGTTCGCCAGGATGTCGACGATCGCCGGGCCGAGCGATGGCGATCGACCGCGACGAGCGCCGATCAGCGACGCCAGCAGCACCGGCACGACCGTGAAGATGACCTTCCCGGGCAGCGTCAGGCGCGACCACGAGCGTCCGATGACGGTCACTTGTCGACCCCGCCCATGATCGGATCCAAGCTAGGCCATGACCGCCATCGTGTCGGCGATGAGGTGGCCCGGCATCATCAGGCCGACGGACTGGAGGTGGATGAACGACGGGTCGTGGATGCGCATCCGGAACGGCTGGTCGGTGCCGTCGCTGATCACGTAGGCCGCGTACTGGCCGCGCGGCCCCTCGACCGCGGCGTAGGCCCGGCCGGGCCGCGGCCGGAGCAGCCGCGGCAGCTTGGCCATGATCGGGCCGTCGGGCATGTTGTGGAGGCACTGGTCGATGATCCGCAGGCTCTGCTTGATCTCGTCCATCCGCAGCAGGTAGCGGGCCAGGCAGTCGCCCTCGGTCGCGGGTCGGGATGTCGAACTCGAGCTCCGGGAAGACGCTGTACGGGTGCGCCCGGCGGAGGTCGAACGGGACGCCGGTCGCGCGCAGGTTCGGGCCGGTCATCGCCATCCGCAGGGCGGTCGCCGTGTCGATGACGCCGAGGCCGCGCATCCGGCGGACGAAGATCTCGTTCTCGTTGAGCAGCGCGTTGCCGGCCTCGATCTGCTCGGTCGCCGTGCGACATCCAGTCGCCGAGGCGGCTCATGAACTCGTGGTTCAGGTCGCCGTTGACGCCGCCGATCCGGAAGTAGTTGAAGAGCATCCGCTGGCCGGTCAGCGACGGCCAGCATCTCGACGATCTCGTCGCGCTCGATGAACGACCACAGGATCGGCGTCAGCCCGCCGAGGTCGAGCGCCATCCAGCCGAGGAACAGGGCGTGGCTGGCGATCCGGTTGAGCTCGGTCGAGAGGACCCGGATGTACTCGGCCCGGCGCGGGACCTGCGACGTCGAGCAGCTTCTCGAAGGCCATGCACCGCCGGCCACTCGCAGAACAGCGAGCTGACGTACTCGAGCGGGTCGATGTAGCAGATGGCCTGGTGGTAGTCGGCGTTCTCGCACAGCTTCTCGACGCCGCGATGGAGGTAGCCGAGGACCGGGTCGAGGTCGACGACCTTCTCGCCGTCGAGCTTGAGGACGACCCGCAGCACGCCGTGGGTCGACGGGTGCTGCGGGCCCATGTTGATGAACATCTCGCCGTCGCCGAGCGTGTAGAACTCGGCCTCGCGCTCGGTCCGCGGCGGGTACGGCGGGACCGGCTCGAAGACGCCGAGCTCGCGGTCGAGCGTGACGCGCGGGTCGTCCGAGGAGGGGCGCGCGGGTCGGTGGTCATGCGGCGTCGCCGGTCGTCACGACCGGTCGTCCGGCGCACGAGCGCCGTCGGCCGGGGCCGCCGCCGGGGCGTGGGTCCGCTCCATCGGCCGGACCCCGCCGCCCGGCGAGCGGGCGGCGTCGTCGGGCAGGTAGAAGTCCTTGCGGAGCGGGAAGCTCTGGTAGTCGGGCGGCATGTAGATCCGGCGCAGGTCGCGGTTGCCCTCGAACGTGATCCCGAACATGTCGTAGGCCTCGCGCTCCATCCACTCGGCGCCCTTCCACAGGAAGGTGACCGACGGGACGCGCGGGTCCTCGCGCGACAGGCCGTCGGCGATGACCCGCAGCCAGTCCGGCGTGGTCTCGCTCCAGAGGTGGTAGACGACCTGCATGACGTCGCCGGTGTCGACGCCGGCGAGGTCCGCCAGGAACTGGAAGTGGAACTCCGGCTCGTCGTGGAGGGCGGTCAGCACCGGGACGACGTCGCCCGGCCCGATGCGGATCTCGGTCTCGTCGTGGCGCTGGCGGACCGGCCCGGTCAGCTGGTCGGCGAAGCGCGCCTCGAGGCGCGCCTTGAACGCGCGATCCACGCTCAGACGTCCTCCGGCACGGTCGGGCCGATCGCCCGGTCCGGCCAGTGGCCGCGGCGATCCTTGACGAGCTGCTGGAGCTTCATCATCCCGTAGATCAGGCCCTCGGGGCGGGGCGGGCAGCCGGGCACGTAGACGTCGACCGGCATGACCCGGTCGATCCCCTCGACCGTGGAGTAGCTCCGCTTGTAGCGGCCGCCCGAGCAGGTGCAGTCGCCCATCGCCACGCACCACTTCGGCTCCGGCATCTGCTCCCAGAGGCGGACGAGCGGGCCGGCCATCTTGGTCGTCAGCGTGCCCGCGACGATCAGGACGTCCGCCTGGCGCGGGCTCGCCCGGAACGGGAACATCCCCCAGCGGTCCATGTCGTTCTTGGAGGTGGCCGCCGACATCATCTCGATGGCGCAGCAGGCGAGGCCGGACAGGAGCGGCCACAGGCTGTTCATCCGGATCAGGTCGAGGACGTAGTCCGCCTTGGTCGGGATGACCTCGAGGACGCCGCTCCAGCGGGCGTCGTCGCGCCGGCCGAGGCCGCTCGCCTCGAACTCGCGCAGGTGGGTGATGTCGCTCTCGCGGCCGCCGTCGTAGGCCTCCGGGTCGGCGGCGCTGCCAGAGCGTGTTCGGGACGACGATCGGGACGATCAGCGTCGCGTCGCGGCCGGTCGTCGCGGGCACGTCGGCGCCCGGCGACCGCGGTCGCCGTCGCGGTCGCGGTCGGTCGGGGTCAGCGCCATGTCAGGGCCCCCTTCCGCCAGGCGTAGGCGAGGCCCGAGCAGCAGGATCGCCGACGAAGATGCAGCATGCTCACCAGGCCGCCGACGAGCGAGGTCCCGGAAGACGATCGCCCAGAGGTAGATGAAGACGACCTCGATGTCGAACGCCACGAACAGCAGCGCGTAGATGTAGAACGACAGGCCGAACCGGCCATGCGTGTCGCCGTACGTGTCGATGCCCGACTCGTAGGGCAGGCCCTTGTGGACGTCGCCGCGGTTGCGGTGGGAGATGAGCCACGCGGCGCCGATCGTCAGGAACACGAACGAGACGCCGGCGAAGGCGAACCCCACGATGTACCAGATGCCGGTCAACCGGACTTCCCTTCGAGCGACACGTTCGGGGTACGCGCCACTGGCTGGAGGCCCCTGAGCGAGCGGGCAGGCATACCCGCACGGGGCGTGTCGGCGCCCTGAGGCATTCTAGCAGTGGGAGCGGGGCCTGCCCGGGCGGTGCAGGGACCCCGACCGGGATTCGGGGACGAGGCCCGGTCGGGGGAGGAGCGGGCAGCCGAAGACCCGGCGCTGGGGGCGACGGGGGTGGTCGGAAGCGTCGGGGAGCGGCGTGCGCCGAGCGCGCGTGCAGGTTCGCGCGCCGCTCCCCGTCAGGTCGTGCCCGACCGTCGCGAAGCGTGCGCGCCGCCGGCTTCGGGCGGCAATAGGTAGATCGCCCTAGTCCGCTGGCATCCGTTCGGCGGTCGGTCGCTGCGGGGCCCGGTAGGCCAGCGCGTCGAGCGGCGGGCCGGACGGCCAGTCGCGCCCGAACGCCATCACCCGGAAGCGGCCCATCGCGGCCGGGTCGAGCAGGCGCATCAGCGCGGATCGCAGGTCGAGGTAGGCCTCGAGGGTCGTCGCCGGGTCGGCCTGGACTCGCGCAGGAGCGTCTCCGTCCCGAGCCCGACCAGGAACTCGGCCTGGGTCGTGGTCGCCAGGTGCTCCAGGCCGGCGGCGGCCGCCGCCCGCTCCACAGCGGTCACGTCGACATGGGCCGTCAGGTCCTGGCGCCCGACGTGCCGGTACGGGTCGTCGTGGACGCGGTGGCGCAGGTAGGCCAGGAGCGTGCCGTCGCGGCGCCGGACCGGGTCGTAGAGCTCGGCCGCGACCGCGCCGTAGTCGATCAGCAGCAGCAGGCCGCGCTCGAGCTCCGCGGCCGTCGATGCGATCCAGGGGTCGAGCGCGAGGCAGATCTCGGCGGTCTGGCCGTCGGCGAGCTCGATCCCCTCGTCGGCGAGCCGGTCGGCCAGCGCCGGCGTCGAGGGCTCGACCTCGACCTCGGTGAAAGCGCTTCCTTCGAGCCCGACCGCGACCTCGACGAGGCGGTCCCCGCGCTGCCGGACCCGGTGGACGGGCAGGGCATCGAGGACCTCGTTGGCGAGGACGACGCCGACGATCGGCCGGTCGCGCTCGCCCGCGACGAGCAGGCGGTCGCCGAGCCCGGCGTCGGCGAGGCGGGCGGAGATGGTCTCGAGGCGGCCCGGCTCGACCTCGACCGGGTCGTAGGCGATGACCTCCCGGAGCGGCGATCCGGTCGCCCGAGCCGGTCGAGGATGGCGAGCGCCAGGGTCCCGGTCCCCGCGCCGTGCTCGCGCAGGACGAACGGATCCGGCTCGCCGAGCCGGCGCCAGACCGCCTCGAGCAGGCCGGCCAGCGCCCACCCGAAGATCGGGTGGATCTCCGGCGCGGTCAGGAAGTCGCCCGCACGCCCGGGACGCGCCTCGGTCGCGCGGTAGTAGCCGCCGTCGGGGTCGTAGAGCGCGAGCTCCATGAACCGGGCGAACGGCATCGGCCCGTCCCGCGTGATCTCGTCGCGGATCCGCGCGGCGAGCGCCTCGTCCTCGCCGACGGCATCGAGGTCGGGCGCGGGGTCGCGCCGCAGGCCGACCACCGGATCCGGACCGTTCACGTGGGCCGGCCGACGGCGAGGCGGGCGCCCGGGCCGACCAGCGTGTGGCCGCCGAGGAGGACCGGGATCGGCGCCTCCGCGGCGGCGCGGGTCAGGTCGCGCAGCCACGGGTCGGCGATCGCCTCGTGGAGGAGCAGGTCCGACGCGAAGCGGTCCTCGGGACGCGGCCAGGCGCGCTCGTCCGCGCCGAGCCGGTGCGCCAGCAGGACCCGGCTGTCGACGAGGGCCGCATCCGCGAGCGTCGCGAGCAGCACGCCGAGCGAGGTCGGGCCGTCCCGCTTCGAGCAGCGCGCCGAGGAGCGAGGCAGGTGGCCGCTGCCCGGCGGTGCGCGTCCGCATGCCCCGCTCCTCGACCAGGGCCCGCGTCCGCGACGCCGTGTGGCGCTCGAGCCAGGCCAGCGTCCTCGACGACGTCCGCCCGGCGACGAGCAGCTCGGCGGTCCGGTCCGACGCGACGGCGCGGATCGCATCGAGCCGGCGTCTGGCGCGGCTCGTGTCGACCGGCCCCGCCTCACCAGGGTCGCCGATCAGCAGCAGGTCGAGCGGGCCGTCGACGTCGACGGCGAGCCGCCACCGCCGACGGAGGTCCTCCACCGTCCAGCCGCGGACCTCGGCCAGCCAGCGCGGGAGGCCGTTGTCGCCGAGCGCGTCCGGGAGCGCCGCGAGGGCCTCCGTGGCGGAGGCGATCGCGATCGCATCCGCCGAGTAGCGGTCGTTGGCCAGGGCGCCGTGGCCGGTCGCGCCCGCGGCGCGGACGAGATCGCGCCGGTCGGCGCGCGTGGCGAGCGGGATCGAACCGGAGCCGAGGACCACCAGCCCGTCCGGGCGCTCGGCACGGACCAGCTCGCGGAGACGCCGGCCGAACGGTGTATCGTCGGGCGGCCAGCTCACGACCCGGACATCGGTCGCGCCCGCGGCCTCGAACCCGCGGCGATGCCGCTCCGCGAGCCGTGCCCGGGCCGCCCCGACCCAGCCCTCGATCGGCCCGGCGGTCATGCCGGGCACCGGGTGGAGGATGCGGACGGCGACCGGTCGCATCAACCGAGTCTAGCCGCCAGCAGGGAGGCGTCCGTTGACCGCTCGACGGGCTCGCGCATACATCGGACTCGGCGCCAACGTGGGGGACGCCGAGGCGACCCTGGCCGCGGCGGTCGCGTCGCTCGCGGACCACGCCGGCACCCGGCTCCGGGGGGTCTCGCGGCTGTATGCCACCGCGCCGTGGGGCGAGCCGGACCAGCCCGAGTTCCGCAACGCCGTGGTGGCCATGGACGTGCCGGCCGGCCCCGACCCCGCGACGGCGGCCCTCGACCTGCTCGTCCGCCTGAAGGCGATCGAGCGTGCATCCGGTCGTCACGAGCGCCGGCGCTGGGGACCGCGCGAGCTCGATCTCGACCTGCTCGTCTTCGGGCGCGCCCGGCTCTCGATCGAGCGACCGCCGGAGGCGCGGTCCATCGATGCCGAGGTGGACCCCGGGCGCGCGGCGCGGCTGCTCGAGGTGCCGCACCGGGACGCCCGCGAGCGGCTGTTCGTCCTCGCGCCGCTGGCCGACCTGGCACCACGGCTCGTGCCACCCGGCTGGGATGAGACGGTGCAGACCGCGCGGCGACGGCAAGTCGCGGCGGAGGGACCGGAAGCCGTGCGTGTCGTCGGGACCTGGGACGACGGCCGTCGACGATGGGTGCCAGTCCGCGAGTGAACCCCTAGCCCGGCGAGACCACCCGGAACCCGATGTGCTCGTCGCTGTAGACGGGCGGATCTTCGTAGTGCCGATAGGCCGACCGGGCGACGAACGGGTTGCTGCCCCACCAGCCGCCCTTCTCGACCTTGACGGCTCCCTCGGCGGGACCGGTCGGATCGGTCGCCGGGCCATCGGCGTATGGCGCCAGCCAGTCCTGGACCCACTCCATCGCGTTGCCGGCCATGTCCTGGGCACCGACCCAGCTCGCGCCGGCCGGGTGGCTGCCGACAGCCGCGGGGCCGTCGCTATCGACCACGTTCGCGTTCGCCGGGTCCCACGCGTCACCCCAGGGGTAGACCGACGCCTCCGGTCCGCGCGCGGCGAACTCCCACTCGGCCTCGGAGGGGAGCCGGCCGGCGCGCCAGGCGGCGTACGCCTCGGCCTCGAACCAGGTGATGCAGCGGCGAGGGACATCGGGCGCATCGCCCTCGCAGCGCTTGGGCAGCCCGGTCACGAGCCGGTGCCCGACCCAGTCCCAGCCCGCCGCGGACCAGTACGCCTGCGTCGTGTACCCGCCGGCGTCCTTGAACGCCTGGAAGGTTGTGTTGGTGACCTCGGTCCGGTCGATCCAGTAGCCCGTCGTCAGCGTCACCTCGTGGGCGGGCTCCTCGCTGGGAAGCGCCTGGGCGACCCAGTCCGGCGGCCCGTCCGCCAGCAGCGCGTCGACCTCGGCCTTGTCGGTCCCCATCCGGAAGGTTCCGGCGGGGACCCAGACCTGCTCGATGCCGGCCGCGTCGGTCCGGGTCTGGCCCGGCGATGGCGCGGCGGTCGGGGGCGCAGGGCTCACGGTCGGACTGGGCGAAGGCGCCGGCGTCGCGGTCGTCGCGACACTCGGCGCCGCCGTCGGGGCGCTCGAAGCGACGGCCGACGGGGTCGGGGCCGCGCCGCTGCAGGCGGCAGCGACCAAGGCGATCAGGACGGCCGCGACCGTCCCTCGAACGGTCCTTCGGAGGTCAGGCATCGGCTGATGCTACCCGGCCCGCCGACGGGCCGGCGTCAGCTCACTGGGCGAGGCGCGGATAGAGGCGGGCGCCGAAGGCGACCAGCACGACGGTCACGACGGACAGGACCGCGATGTCGAGCGGCGACGCCGTGGACGCTGGTCGCGCCGGTGATCATCAGGGCACGAAGCGCGTCGACCATGTAGGTCAGCGGGTTCAGCAGCGAGATGAACTGCAGCCACGGCGGCATCAGCTCGATGGGGTAGATCGCGCTGCTGGCGAAGAAGAGGGGCATCGTGAGCAGCTGGCCGATCCCCATGAAGCGCTCGCGCGTGCGCACGAGGCAGGCGATCACGAGCGAGAACGTCGCGAAGAGCGATGACCCGAGCACGACCACGAAGGCGACGGCGACGATCGACGGGATGTCCAGGCGCACGTGGACGCCGATCGCGATCGAGGCGATGTAGACGATGACCGCCTGCACGAGCGCTCGCGCCCCGCCTGCGAGCGCCTTGCCGAAGACCAGCGACGTCCGCGACGCCGGGCTGGCGAGCAGCTTGTGGATCAGCCCCAGGTCGCGCTCCCAGATGACCGCGAGCCCGAAGAAGATCGCGCTGAACTGGGCGCTCTGGGCGAGGACCCCGGGCGCGAGGTAGTCCAGGTAGGACAGGTCCCCCGTCGGGATGGCGTGCGTCTGGGCCATGACCTGGCCGAAGACGACCAGCCACAGCAGCGGCTGGGCGGCGCGGCTCGCCATCTCGATCGGGTCGTGCCGGATCTTGAGGAGCTCTGACCGGAAGATCGTGAACGCGTCGAAGACGAAGCGGACGACCAGCGGTGGTTCAGCCGAGGCGCTTGGCCGTGCGGCGCGTTCGGCCGATGTCACGGAAGGTCCCTCCGATCTCCAGGTCGGCTCCGGTCAGCGCGACGAAGACCTCATCGAGGCTCGCGCCCGGTCCGACGGCATCCTTGAGCTCGCTCGGGGTACCGATCGATGCGAGGTGGCCGGCGTGCATGACCGCGATCCGGTCGCACAGGAGGTCGGCTTCGTCCATGTAGTGAGTGGTCAGCAGGATCGTCGTCCCGTCGCGCTCGCGGAGGCGGGCGACGCGCTCCCACACCGCGGCACGGGCGACCGGGTCGAGTCCGACCGTCGGCTCATCGAGGAACAGGACGGTGGGGCCGATGGAGCATGGCCTGGGCCAGCTCGAGGCGGCGGACCATCCCGCCCGGAGTAGGTGCGGACCATCTTGTCGGCCACGTCGGCGAGGCCCATGAACTCGAGCTCCTGCTCGATCGCGGTCTCGCGCCCGGCCCGCTCGATGTGGTAGAGCCGCGCCGAGACGCGCAGGTTCTCGCGCGCGGTGAGCGCCCCGTCGGCGGAGACCAGCTGCGGGACATACCCGATCCGGCGGCGGACGAGCCCGGGCTCGCGGACGATGTCGGCCCCCGCCACGGTCGCCGTCCCCCTCGTCGGCGGGAGCAGCGTGATCAGCATCTTGATCGTGGTCGACTTGCCGGCGCCATTCGGTCCGAGCAGGCCGAAGATCTCGCCGGAGCGGACCTCGAGGTCGAGGGAGTCGGCCGCCGTCATCGTCCCGTACATGCGGGTCAAGGCCCTGGTCACGATCGGTGCCTCGGCCTGGCTGGCCGGCGGGGTCGTCGTGGCCGGCAGGGCCGTGGCCGCCGGTGTCGCCGCGTCCTGTGTGGCGGTCATGGCCGCCCGGCCTCCTCGACCGGGGTGCCCAGCCGGGTCAGCACCAGGAGCGCGGCCTCGAGATCGCGCCGTTCGTTCGGCGTGAGGGCCTTCAGCTCCCCGGAGAGCCAGGTCCGCGTGCCGCGGACGGCGCGGTCCACGGCCTCGGCACCCGATGTGCTCAGGACGATCCGGATGCGCCGGCGCTCGTCCGGGTCGGTCGACCGTTCGATCTGCCCGGCCCGACGCAGCCGCTCGACGAGGGCCGATGCGGACGACGGGCTCATCCCGAGATGCGTGGCGAGGCCGGTGAGGTCGGTGCCGGGATGGCGTTGGACGTAGCGGAGCGCGCGGAACTGGGGGACCGTGAGCTCGAGGCCGCTGTGGTGGCGCATCTCGCGCCTGACGCGTCGAGTCGCGCCGGACAGCGCTTCCATCAGCCGTTCGGCGAGGGCGTTCGGATCGTCGGCGCGGGCGCCACGCCCCGTCACCCGAGGTCGCCCCGACACCGGTCGGCCAGTCGTTTCACGAGGCAAACTATCCATTACGTGAAACATACCACGTGATCGGCGGGCCTTCAGCGCGCGAGGGTCACGCCCGCCATCGCTCGCGCCGCGATCTCGCCCACGAGGATCGCCGCGAGGTTCGTGTTCGCATGCGGGACCACCGGCAGCACCGATGCGTCCGCGATCCGCAGGTTGTCGACCCCATGGACCCGCAAGTCCGGCGCCACCACCGCGCCCGGGTCATCCGCCGGCCCGATCCGGCAGGTGCCGACCGCGTGGTGGTAGGTGTCGTAGGCGGTGAGCACGTGCTCGCGCCACTCCTCGCGCGATCCGGGTGTCAGCATGGGACCGTAGAAGGCCGCCAGGGCCGGATGCCGCGTGAGCCGGTCGGCCAGGTCGATCGCGTCGACCAGCGCCTGGATGTCGTCCGGATGCTGGAGCAGGCCGGCGTCGATGAGCGGTAGCTCCCCAGGGTCGGCGGAGGCGAGCGAGACTCGGCCCCGCGACCGCTGCTCGAGGAGGTGCAGGGAGACCGGCAGCATCGGCGGCATCCCGGGCATCCGGATCGACGGGCGCATGAAGACGTGCAGGTCGGGATGGTCCAGGCGCTCGCTGCTCTTCGCGATGAGGCGCACCTTCGGGATGACGTAGTCCTCGCGGAGATCGGTCGTGCCCTGGAACGTGACGTAGACCACGGCGTGGTCCTGGTAGTTCTCGCCGACGCCATCGAGGCGGTGCCGGACCTCGATCCCGTGCGGCTCGATGGCGGCCGGCCGGCCGATCCCGGAGAGCATCAGGAGCTGCGGGGAGTGGAAGGCCCCGGCCGCGAGGACCACCTCGTCCGCTTCGATGACCCTCGACCCGCCGGCATCCGCGATCTCCACCCCGCGCACCCGGCTCCCGTCGACGATCAGGCGGACGACCGTCGTGTCCGGCTGGATCTCGAGGTTCGGGCGTCCGCGCGCGGGGTCCAGGTACGCGATCGCCGTGGACTGGCGCTTGCCACCGACCTGGTTGTACGGCGAGGCGCAGATCCCGTACGGCTCCGGCACGTTCAGGTCCGGGCAGTCGGGCAACCCGAAGGCGTGCGCCGCCTCGCGGAGGGCCGCGACCGGCGGGTCGGCCGGATCGGTGAGCTTGAAGGACCGGTGCAGGATCAGCGGTCCATCCGATCCGTGGATGGGGCTGTCGGCGAAGTCACGGTCGGTCTCGATCGCGCGCATGAGCGGGAGCAGCGAATTGTAGGACCAGGCCGGCCCGCCGAACGGCACCCAGGCGTCGAAGTCGCGCCGCATCGGGCGGACCACGACCAGGTTGTTGACCGACGATCCGCCGCCCATGATCCGTCCCGAGAGGAGCGGGAAGCTGGAGCCGTCCGACCGCTCGACGTCGTACATCCGGACGTAGGGAGATTCGAGGACCAGCTCGGTCTGGCGCTTCGGGTCGCTCACGACGTCCGGGATCGGCTGGGGGTCCGGCCCAGCCTCAAGGAGCAGCACGCGTCGGGCGGGATCCTCCGAGAGCCGGGCCGCGACGACGCAGCCGGCGGTCCCCCCGCCGACGACGATCACGTCGTGGCGAGTCGCCGCAGCACTCATCCGGGTGCGGTCTCCCCCGAGCCGACCGGCTCGAGCCGGGAGCGCAGGCACTTCGTCACCTGGCCGATCATCATCCCCGCCGTCGCGCGCAGGACCATCTCGCCGAGGATCGAAAGGCGGCCCTTCACGGTCACCACGGCCCGGTAGTGCAGCACGGTGGTTCCCGGTGTCGGCTCGCTCAGGCCGACGGTCACCTGGGCCAGCAGGCGGCTCTTCGTCACCGAGTCGACGCCCTCGACGTCCACCCCGAGGTCGTCCGGGTAGCTGGTCCGGGTGATGAGCGACCGGAAGCTGAACTGGCCGTCGATCGGCCCGACCGACGCCGTGACCGATCCCTCGAACGTGGAGTCGTCGATCTGGCGGACATCGCTGACGCCCGGGACGCACGCCGAGAGGCTCACCGGGTCATTGATGAGCGTCCAGACGTCCGGCAGGCGGGCGGCGATCTCGATCGTCCCGTCGAGCCTCATCGGCCGACCTCTTCGTCGACGGCGCCGTCCGCCGCGGCTCGAGCGGCGTCGCGCGCCTGGAGCGCGCGCCAGACCCGCTCGGGTGTGAACGGCGCCTCGCGGAGCCGGATGCCGACGGCTCGCTCGACGGCATTCGCGATGGCCGCAGCGACCGGATTGAGTGATCCTTCGCCGCCGCCCTTCGCCCCGTACAGGCCGACGCCGTCACCCCGTTCGGCGATGATCGGCCGGAGCTCCGGGACGTCCGTCGTCCGAGGGACCCGGTAGTCGAACAGGTTCCCGTTCATCAGGTTCCCGTCCTGGTAGATCAGCTCCTCGCGGGTGGCCATCCCGAGGCCCATCATCGCGGCGCCGATGTCCTGGCCCTCGACCAGCTGCGGGTTGATCGCGCAGCCGACGTCGCCGACCGTCACCAGCCGCTCGACACGGATCCGCCCGGTCGGCTGGTCGACCGACACTTCCACCCCGACGCAGCCGATCTCCCAGAAGGGCGGCATCTCCTCGGTCGCGCCGTGCTTGCGCAGGTAGCCTCGCCCGATGCACTCCCCGGCATTGCCGCCGAAGAACGAGCGGACCACCGCGCCCCAGTCGTGGAACTGCTCACCGATCCTCACGCCGCCGCGGGCCTCGACCACGGTCGGGCCGTCGGGCGCCATGGTCTCCTGGGCCCACTCCACCATCTGCGCCCGGGCATCGCGGGCGGCGGCGCCGATGGCCAGGCCCATCAGCGTCGTGGTGCGCGAGGCGCCGGTCGAACGGTCGTAGGTCACGGCCGCGGTATCGCTCTGGAGCAGGTGGATCCGCTCGAGGTCGACACCCATCTCGCCGGCGGCCATCTGGGCGAGCACGGTGGAGGAACCCTGGCCGATCTCCGTGCTCCCGCACGTCAGGGTCACGGACCCGTCACTGTGGACGCGAACGAGCGCGGTGCTCATCGGCTCTGACCCGGCGTCCGACGCCGACAGGCAGATCGCGCGGCCGCGGCCCGGTTCGAGCGGTCCACCCCATCCGAGCGCGTCGACCGCGAGGTCCATGTCCGCCTGCAGGTCGGCGTCGAGGCCGCGCACGCGCGGCCATGGGCGCTCGCCCGGCGCCAGCGCGTTGCGTCGCCGGATCTCGACCGCATCGATCCCCAGGGCGGCCGCGGCTTCGTCCATCTGCGACTCGCCGGCCAGGACCGCCTGTGGTGCGCCGAATCCGCGGAACGAGCTGGCCGGCGCCGTGTTCGTGTAGACCGTGGAGCACGTGACGTGGAGGGCCGGGATCCGGTACGGGCCTCCGAGGCGATTGGCCGCCTTGCGTCCCACGAGCGGCGAGTTCTCGGCATAGGCCCCCGTGTCCAGGAGGATCGAGGCCTCGCGGGCGAGGATGTGTCCGTCGCGGTCGAAGGCCGTCCGGAGGCGGACCGTCGCTGCGTCGCCGCGCGTCGTGAGGATCGCCTCGTCGATCGTCAGGGCCAGCCGGACCGGTCGCCCCGCGCGCAGCGCCAGTGCCGCGGTGAGCGGCTCGATCTTCGTATAGGACTTGCTGCCATAGCCGCCTCCCACGTAGGGCACGATCACGCGAACCGACGAGAGGTCCATCCCGAAGCAGTGGGCGAGGTCCTCGCGGACCATGTACGGGTGCTGGCATGAGGTCCAGACCGTCAGCTCGCCTTCGCTCCACTGGGCGATCGCGTTGTAGGGCTCCATCGCGAAGGCATACGAACGCGGATAGCGGTACTCGCCCTCCAGGACGAGGTGCGCCTCGAGGAACGCCGGCTCCACGTCGCCCCACTGCTGGACCGAATGGGAGCAGACGTTGGGATGGGTCCGGGCGATGTCCTCCACGAACCCCCGGTGCGGGCGCTGCTCCCCAGGCTGCTCGTGGATCACCACGGCGCCTTCCTCGAGCGCTGCCTGCGCGGTCGTCACGTACGGCAGCGGCTCGTACTCGACGTTCACCAGCCGGAGCGCTTCCTCGGCCGTCACCGGGTCATCCGCCACGATGCCGACGATCGGCTCACCCGCGAAACGGACGACGCCATCCGCGATGAGGGGATGGTCCGCGACCGCGTGGCCATAGACGAGGTGCACGTCGGGCAGGTCCGCGGCGGTCACGACCGCGATCACGCCCGGGTAGCGGCGTGCCTCCGCGGAGTCGATCGAGCGGATGCGCGCGTGCGCGTACGGGCTGCGCAGGAGCTTGGCGTGGGCGAGCCCGGGCATCCCGAGGTCGACCGTGAATCGCGCAGAGCCCGTGACCTTCGCGACGCCGTCGCGGCGCGGCACGGCCTCACCGATCGGCGACGGCGCCTCGCCCCGCGCGATGACCCGGTTCATCGGGATCCCGCCGGCGTCGTCGCCTCGGACGCCGCCAGCACGGCGTCGATGATCTGCGCGTACCCGGTACAACGGCAGAGGTTGCCCTCGAGCCCTTCGACGACGTCTTCCCGGCTCGGGTGCGGGTCGTCCTCGAGCAGGGCGGTCGCCGCCATGAGCATGCCCGGCGTGCAGAACCCGCACTGGAACGCGGCGTGGTCGATGAAGGCCTGCTGGAGCGGGTGGAGCCGGTCGCCGTCGGCGAGCCCCTCGACCGTCCGCACCCGCTTGCCGTCGGCGTCGATCGCGAGATAGGTGCAGGCACTGACGGGCAACGCGTCGACGAGCACGGTGCACGCGCCGCACACCTGGGCGTCGCACGAGACCTTCGTGCCGGTCAGCGCGAGCCGCTCCCGGAGCACCTCGGCAAGGGTCTCGCGCGGCTCGATCGTCAGCTCGCGGAGCCGGCCGTTGACCGTCAGGCTGGCGGAGATCGTCCTCGGGAGCGTGTCGCTCGTCACCTCAGGCATGGGCCAGCGCCTCGTGCAGTGCGGCCCGCGCCGTGGATGCGAGCAGGACCCCGGCCAGGTGCCGCTTGTAATCGGGCGATCCGTTGAGGTCGTCCACCGCATCCAGCGCCCCGAAGGCATCGGTCGCCTTCGTCACGGCCTCGCCCAGCGACCGCTCGTCGGCGGGCACGCCCTCGAGGAGCCGCGCCGCGCCGTCGACCCGTTCCGGGGTCTCGGTCAGGGATCCGACCGCGACGGTCGCGGCGGCGATCGCGCCGTCGACGACCGTCAAGCGCACCGCGACCGATGCCGCCGGCCGCTCGAAGAACGCAAGCTTGCCGTACGCCCGACCGGTGGCCGGTGCCGCACGCGGGATGTCGACCGCGACGAGGATCTCGTCGGCCTCGCGTGCGGTGAAGAGCGGGCCGAGGACGAAGTCGCCGATGGCCATCGCACGCGTCCCACCCGGACCGGCGAGCCGGACGGACGCGTCGCTGGCGAGGAGGAGCGTGGCCGGGTCCGAATGGGGCTCGGCGAAGGCGAGATTGCCGCCGATGGTGCCGGTCGAGCGGACCCGCACGTTGGCGACGCGGCGGGCCATCGCGGACATGCCCGGAAAGACCCGCGCGACCTCCGACGAGCGCTCGATCTCCCGGTGGGTGGTCAGGGCGCCGATGTGCAGCCCGTCGTCGTCCGCGTGGATCCCGCGCAGGGCGTCGAGGGCCTTGAGGTCGATCAGCACACCGAACTGCGCGAGCCCCATCTTCATGACCTGCAGCAGTTCCGTGCCCCCGGCGATCCAGGCCGCGTCGCCATCCGCGCTGGCGAACGAATCGAAGGCCTCGTCGAGGGTCTGCGGCCGGCTGAGAGCGAAGCGCGGGATCACGGTCGGGTGCCTGTCTCCGGGAGCGTCAGCATGATGGATACAACTTGATGCGTAATGTACACAATCTGGCGGACGGACCGACGTCCACGGTCGACCTCAGAAACACGTCATCAACCTGCCGAGCCCGTGGATCGGCTCGCGCACGTTGGCCAGGGTCAGTGCATTCCAGAGATTCGCCTGGTTGTTGGCGATCACTGGCTTGCCGATGTCCGTCTCCAGCACCGAGATGATGCTCTGCAACGGGGTCCCGCCGCCGAGCAGCACGAGGCCATCCGCCGGTGCGGCGCCCAGGAATGCCTGCTTCGCGCGTCGGTACGTCTGCTCCGGCACCTGTTCCTTGTGGGCCCCGAACGGGACCTCGCCGACGCCGACCATCTCGACATCGATGCCCTTCTCGCGCAAGTGCGCCTCGAAGAGGTCGACCAGCTCCTGGGGGTAGTAGGGCGCGAGGGCCACGACCCGCCCGAGTCCGAGCCGGTGGATGGCGCTGACGATCCCGGCGATGTTGCTCGTCGCGGGCACGCCGGTGGCGTCGTGCATGATCCGGACCACCTCGTCGGGCCCGTTCGCGAGGACGATCGGCGCCCCCGCGGTGAGGATGACGTCGAGCTCGGTCCGGGCTGCCAGGTCCGCCGCCAGTGATGCGATCTGCGGCTTCATCGCGCGGAGGTCGTCGAGGGCCAGTGACTTCGGCCCGACGAAGTTGCGACTGATGAAGGCGACGCCGTCCGGCGCGGCTTCCTGCATCTCGAGGAGCGACGTCGGCGGACCGCCTGGACTCGGGCTCAGGAAGCCGATCCTGGCGCGCCAGCCGTACATCGATCACCTCATGCACTCGAGCGATTGACACGGCGCGTGCCGTCGCGGCGTCGGTCCGCTGGATGCAAACATGGTAACAAAGTGGTTGACGTTGTATACACTTGCGCCTGAGACTGACCAACCAGACCACGCACCGGGAAGGTCACCCGAGAGGAGCCGAGATGTCGCCGCAGAAGGACCTCGTCACGACCACTGAGCAGCCCCTCAGCGGGACCGCCATCACCGAGATGACCCAGCGGGAGCAGTGGAACAAGAAGCACCCGCCGACCGAGGCGACGATCATCAAGGACCTCAAGACCACCGAGCTGGTCGCCCGCGAGTACCGCGGGACGAAGGCCCGCTTCTATCGGCTGTCGGGCGCCATCCGACTCCAGCCGCACCTGTCCGAGCTGCCGCCCAGCCACGCTTCCGTGAAGCACCGCCACACCACCGAGGCCGTCCTCTACATCGTCAAGGGCAAGGGCCACACGGTCATGCACTTCGACGGCGAGCCCGAGGAGCGCGTCGACTGGGAGGAGGGCGATCTGATCGGCATCCCGCTCTGGGCGTGGCATCAGCACTTCAACGACGACGACGCGGACACCGCCCGCTACCTGGCGATCCAGGACACGTTCACGATCAAGCAGCTCGGCCTGCACCAGATCGAACGGCATCCCGACAGCCCCGCCGGCGAGGAGTAGGCTCGGCCCACCTGCCGCACGAGCCACGACGATGACCGAGACCTGGCGCTCCGTGACCCGCCTCGAGCGGGCCGACTTCTATGCCGAGTGGCTCGCCCACAGCGAGCGCAACGCGTCCATCGTGGAGCGCTCGCCGATCGTCGCCCGGGGACGGGACCTCGTCTGGATCGAGACGCCCAACGAGCACCGCCTCGCGATGCAGATCGGCGAGCAGGTCGGCTTCCCGACGAACGGGACCAACCTCTGCCGCACCGTCGTCCCGGTCGGCACGCACACCGGACGGCATCGCCACGGCGAGGAGGCGATCCACATCCTCCGCGGCAGCGGCCTCATCCTGGTCGGCGGGCGCCGCTACGACATCCATGACGGCACGACCATCCACGTCCCGTACATGGAGGACCACCAGGTCTGGAACACCGGGGCGACGGATCTCGAGTACGTCTCGGCGTCGACGATGGACCTCGACCTGTTCGTCCGCCTCGGGCGGCTGGAGCAGCTCGAGGAGAAGGGCCAGAACGCCCCGGGCTTCGAGGCCGCCATCCCGGCGGAGTCGGGCCAGACCGACGCGCTCGGTCGACGGATCGCGCTCCATCTCGAGGACGCGCCGAACGAGGGCGACCGCCACCGGTCCAGCCAGGCGGCGCACGAGCGCGACGGGCACAGCGGGCACGGCCAGGGCGCCGGCGCGGACGCGGCGAGCGCGGATGCGCCCCCGAAGCGGCTGATCAAGAGCGTCCACCCGCACCGCCATGGCGCGATCTACAACCTGATGGGCGGCGGCGAGAGTGCGAGCGAGGTGCGCAACGGCTTCACCGCGGTCAGCGTCGCGATGACCCAGATCTTCGAGGAAGTGCCGCACACCTCCAGCCACGATCACACCCACACCGAGGCGGTGCTCTACGTCCTCGAAGGGGTCGGGTTCTCCGAGATCGACGGCGTCCACTACGACTGGGAAGCCGGCGACGCCGTCCAGATCCCGCCGAAGATGACGCGGCACGAGCACTTCAATCCCTCGGACGGCCGGACGCGCACCCTGCGGATCGAGTACGGGATCCGCTACTTCTACGAGCAGCTCTGGCCGGGCTACTTCAAGATCGAGCACCGCGAGTCCTCGATCGACCGCCCGTAGCCGCGGATGCGCTGCGTGCCCGCCCATGCGTTCACCGTCGCCAAGGCGCGCGCCTGGCGGAGCGCGATCGACGACGACCCGCCGTACCAGCGGCGCGGCGATCTCTGGTCGCTGGCGCAGCGCCAGCGGTTCATCGACTCGCTCCTGAACGGGTACGACGTCCCGAAGCTCTACCTGCACGACCTGCGCGGGCGCGAGCCCACCAAGGTGTACGCCGTGGTCGATGGCAAGCAGCGCCTCCATGCCATCTGGGCATATCTCGACGGCGGGTTCCCGCTGGCCGCCGACTTCCACCTCGAGGGCGATCCGCCGCCGGCCCTCGCCGCAGTCGCCCGGCCGCAAGGCGGGATGCGCTTCGCCGACCTTGACCCGGCTTGGCGATCCGCCCTGCTTGGGACGTACCTGTCCGTCGTGCTGATCCAGGACGCCGCTGAAGCCGACATCGACGAGCTGTTCGCGCGGCTCAACGACGGGGTGCCGTTCGAGGTCGGCCAGAGGGTCGCCGGCCGTCTGCGCCCGGTCGCCGTCGACGATCGGGCCTCCTGATGCCGAAGGTCGATGTCGACGGACACCCGGTCGCCTACGAGATGCGCGGCCGCGGCGACCCGCTCCTCCTGGTCGCGGGGACGGGCTATCCGGGTGCCACGTGGCTGCCCGACCTCACCGATCCGCTGGCCGGCAAGCACACCGTGATCACGTTCGATCACCGCGGCACCGGTGCGACGCCATCGACGCCGGAGCGGTACGCGACCCGCGGCTTCGCCGCGGATGCGCTGGGCCTGCTTGCCGCGCTCGGTCTGCCCGCCACCCACGTCGTCGGCCACTCGATGGGCGGTCGGGTCGCGCAGTGGATGGCCCTCGATGCGCCGGACCGCGTCCGCTCCCTGGTCCTCGCGGCGACCGGGCCGGGGCAGTTCCGGGACGACCGGCCGGTCACCCGAGGGGTGCCGGTCCACACAGCCCTCGACCTGATCGAGCAGGGCTATCCCGGATACATGGCCGACCACATCGCGTCGACCTTCTTCACGCCCGAGTTCGTGGCCGGAGCGCCGGTCCAGGTCGACCGCCTGTTCCGCGCCTTCTGGGAGCACCGTCCCTCGCTCGAGGACTACCTCCGCCATGTCGTGGCACGCCAGGAGCACCAGACGGCGGACCGACTGGGCGAGATCACGATGCCGACGCTCGTCCTGGTCGGCGATCGCGACACGCACGTGGCCGGGACCGGCGTGCACTGGGACCAGTCGGCGTACCTCGCCGCGCACATCCCGGGCAGCGAGCTGGTCGTCGTGGACGGCGCGGCCCACGGGTACTTCTGGCAGCTGCCGCGGCGCAGTGCGGCGATCGTCCTCGAGTGGACCGCGCGTCACTGAGCTCCGGGCCGGGCGACCGGCCTATCCCGCCGTGACCGCCTCCGCGCGCGCGAACCGGACCGGATAGCGCCGCCACCGCGTGAACCGCTCGGTCCGGGTGTCGCGCTCGGGCGGATGCTCGCGATCAGGCCCGATCCCGCGTCGCGCCATCGTCTGGAGCATCAGGGCCACCAGCCCGAAGATGTGCTCGTCGTCGACCGCGAAGGATCCGGGGATGGGGAACCCGCCGGCGACCGACCGGCCCGGGCACTGGTGGGCGCCGGCGCCGAAGGAGAGGCCCCAGCGCGGCACGCCCTCCGCGACGGCCCGATCGGGGTCGAAGCGCTCCGGATGCTCCCCGAAGTAGGCCGGGTCCTGGTTGCCCATCGTCGCGTCGAGGACGACCTGCGCGTCCTTGGGGATCGCCCGCCCCGCGACCATCGTGTCGGCCTCGGCGCGGCGCTTGATCTTCGGCGTCGTCGGCCGCAGGCGGAGCGTCTCGTGGACGACCCGCTGGGCGAACAGGAGGTCGCCCGACAGCCGCGAGAGGATCGCGTCCGCCTCATCGCTGGCGAAGATCAGGTCGAAGGCGTTGACCAGCGTCTGGCCGCTGGTGTGCGTGCCGCCCTGCAGGTAGGTGGCCACCTCGCGGACGACTCGTCCGTCGTCCGCGAGCTCGAGATTGGCGTCGCCGCGATGCTGGAGCAGGACGGTCAGGATGTCGTGGGGGAGGGCGCCGGCGTCGAGCTCGCCGCGATCGACCTGTTCGAGCAGCTCGAGGCGGCGGTCCCACGCCGGTCGAAGGAAGTCGCGCTCGAATTCGACATACGTCGCCCGGACCAGGTCGCGGACCGCGTCCGGGTCCTTCGCGTCGAGGATCGCCGAGCCCTGCGAGAAGACGTCGACGGCGTGGACGAGCCGGCGCAAGTGGTCCAGGTCCTGCGGGTCGAACTCGAGGCCGGCCCGGCGACTGGCGAGGACGACGCTCAGGAGTTCGCCGACGGCGTAGAGGTCGACTTCCTCGCCGTCGATCAGGCGGTCGAGCAACGCGTCCATGACCTGCGGGAAGAGGTCGTGCTCGTACAGGCGGAGGACATCCGGGCGGAACTGCGTGTTCTCGACGCGGCGACGTGCGCGGTGGACGCTGCCGTGGGTGATGCTGACCACGCCGTCGCGGATGTTGCCGTCGTGGTAGGAGCGCTTGTCGAAACTGCGCGAGAGGTGCGTGTCGAAGAGGGCCTCGCGGATCTCGTCGTAGCGCTCGAAGCCTGACCGTCGCTGTGAATTCGGTGAGCAGCTCGTCACTCAAGGGTCGATCCTCCGCGCACTGACAGCGTCGTCAGTTGGACTCGTGGATGACGGTCCCGTCCTCGGCGACGAGCCGGATGGACTGGGTCGGGCAGGTGAACGCGGCCAGCTTGAGACGCTCGGGATCCTGGTCGCCGGCGCCATCGAGCGGCACGGAGACGTTCTGGTCCTCGTCGATCCGGAACGCCGTGGGCAGGATCCGGACGCACTCGCCGGATCCGATGCACAGGTCAGCGTCCACGGTGACGTCGATGCTCACGATCAACACCCTTGCTCGGTGGACCGGCCGCGACCATGGCGACCCGCGCGCGATCCGCCCAGATTGTACACAGTCATGGGCAAAGTGGAGACAATCACGCGCCGATGACGGTGCCCGCCGGATCGGCCGTCGGCGCGGACGCCGTGGGATCGCCCGGCGGCCGTCCGTCGCCCCTGGCCCGGTCGGCATCGACGCCCCGCCACGCCCGCTGGGCCGCGGCGAACCCGATCGGGGCGAGGACCAGACCGAGGAGGACCGCCGGCTGCACGCCGATCGCCACCGCGGCCAAGCCGGCCGTGAGCGCGGCGAACGGCCGATTGCCGAGATGGGACATCTGGTGGAGCGCCATCACCCGCCCGCGCACGCCATCGGGCACCTCGGCCTGGAGCGTGCTCGTGAGGACCGGGAAGCACAGGGAGAAGCCGAAGCCGATCAGCGCGCCGCCGGCGAGCGCGACGGTCAGATCGCGCGCCAGGAAGGTGGCCACGATCCCGGCCGCCTGGACCCCGAGCCCGATCCCCGCGAGGTCGCGAGCACGACCCGCCCGCTGGATCGGGACGAACGCGACGAGGGCGATGGCCGAGCCGATGCTCTGCGCGGCGACGAGGAGCCCGGCGGCGCTGGCCGATCCGCTCAGCATCTCGGCGAGCGCCGGTGAGAGGGTCCGGACGATCTCCACCGGGGCACTGATGGCGATCACCCCGAGGAGCACGAACAGGACCCAGGTGTGGCTCCGGACATATGGCACGACCCCGATGCGGACGTCACCCGGCCGGCGGTTGGCCGCGGCCGTCCCGCCGCCGAGGCCACGCCGCCAGAGGTAGGCCATCGCCACCATCGGTCCGAGGTAGGTCACGGCATTCAGGGCGAACGCCCATGAGATCCCGACGGTCTCGATCATGATCGCCGCGAGCACCGGACCCACCATCTGGCCGATCACGAACTGCAGGGTGTTGAGCCCGACGGCTTCGGTGATCTGGGCCCGGGGCACGACGGCCGGGACGATCGAGACATAGGCGGGCTTGGCGATCGCCCACGACGTGTTCAGGGCGAAGGCGATGACGATGACCTCCAGCTCGCTGGCGCCGCCATTGAACGAGACCACGGCGAGGGCCGCCGCGAGCGCGGTCGACGCGGTGTGCGTGACCAGCACGACCAGGCGCCGGTCGTACCGATCGCCGACGACGCCGCCGACGAGCGAGAACAGGAAGATGGGCAGGAACGAGGCGAAATTGAGGACGCCGACCGCGAACGCCGATCCCGTGAGCTGGTAGACGAAGACGGAGGCGGCGACGGTCTGGAGCCAGGTCCCGACGTTCGAGATGAAGCCGCCGACCCAGTAGACGGTGAACCCGCGATGTGCGAACGGACCCAGCCGCTCGCTCCAGCGCGAGCCGGTCGCGCGGGTCATCGACCGATGCGCTGACGAGGGCCGGCCATGGGGCGAAGATGGCTACGCAAGGGGCATCGGTCCTAGACAATCCGCGGGTGATTGGATACATTCTAGCCCGTGATGATCGGCCCCCGGACGAGTCCGCCGGACACGGTCTTGCGTGGTGGCCACATCCACGCCACGGTCAGCGGCTCCCCTGATTCATCGGCCATGGCCATCGCGGACGGGCGCGTCACCGCCCTCGGCACCGACGATGAGATCGACGGCCTCGTCGATCGCCGGCGGACCACCGTCGTCGAGTTGCACGGCCGGGCGGTCACGCCGGCATTCGTCGACAGCCACACGCACTTCCACCGGGCCGCGCTCGTGCGCCGGCTCTATCTCGATTTCGAGGTGCTCGGGCCGACGGATCACGCGCAGTTGCTGGCCCACGTCCAGGAGCGGCACCAAGGTCTGCCGCCGGGCGCGTGGCTGCAAGGCGATTCGCTCCGTCCCTCGGCGCTGGCGGAGGGTGTCCTGCCAGACCGCCGTGCGCTCGACTCGGTCAGCGGCGACCGCCCGGTCGTGCTCCGTGGGATCGGCAAGCACGTCGTCGTCGCGAACACCGCGGCACTGAGGGCGGCCGGGATCGACGCGGCGACGACCGATCCCCCGGGCGGACGCATCGAACGAGACGAGGACGGCGAACCGACCGGGATCCTGCACGAGCGGGCGAAGCTCCGCCTGGACGCCTCCGCGGTGGATACCGTCATCCCGCCGGCATCGAAGGACGCACGCCTCGATGCCGTACGTGCCGCCGTCGGCGATCTGCACCGACTCGGGATCACCACGATCCACGAGATGATCCGGCTGCCGGACGAGGTCGACGACCTGGCGGCACTCCACGCGATGGACGAGCTGCCCGTTCGCGTCCGCCTCTCCTACCGCGTCCACGAGACGCCCATCCGGCTCGACCACCTCGAGGCGCTCGGCATCCGTCGGGGGTTCGGCGACGCATGGTTCAGCGTCCTCGGGATCAAGGTGAGCGTCGACGGCTGGTGCATCTTCCGCAACGCCGCCGTCTACGAGCCCTACCTGGGCGAGCCGGTCGAGCGCGGGCTGATGCGGATCGAGCCCGCCGAGCTCCGCGCGATCGCGATGGCGGCCAACGGCCGCGGGTTGGGCGTCGCGCTCCACGCGGTCGGGCCGAGGGCGGTCGATGCGGCCCTGGATGCCTTCGAGGCCGCCGGGCCGGCGAGCGCCGGACCATATCGACTCGAACACGGCCACATCGACATGGACGAGCGCCGCCTCCAGCGCATGCAGGCGCTCGGCATCGCCTGGTCGGTGCAGCCAGGGCTGCTCCCCGCCTATCGCGCCGACTGGGAGGCCATCCTCGAGCCGGCCCGCGTCGACGCGATCCTGCCGCTGGCCGCGGGCGCAGCGCTGGGCATCCCCATCCTGCACAACTCCGACGTCCCGAGCGGCCCGCAGGCGCCGTTCGCCGCCATGGACGCGGCGGTCAGCCGTCGGGCGGGCGACCGGGTGATCGGGGCCGGCCAGGGCGTGCCACTGGTGGATGCCTGGCGGGGCTGGACCACGGTGCCGCACGCCGTCGCGGGAGAGCGTTCTCTCGGCCCGCTCGCCCCCGGGATGTCGGCCGACCTGATCGTGCTGTCGACGGACCCGTTCGAGCAGCCGGCTGCGGCGATCGCCGACACGCGGGTGGAGGCGACGATGCTGGACGGCCGATTCGTCCACGGCGGACCACCTGACGGGTGAACGCGCGGCTGGTCCTCGACATCGGGTCCCGGAATGGATACATTCGTGGTCGGTACCGCGCCGACGTCTGCGGTGACCGGGAGGGCGCCGCTCGATGGCGATGACATCGCGACCGCGAGGGGGCGGACGGACCGATGGGCCGGCCGGGTTCGACCCTGTGCGCGCCATCATCGCCGTGGAGCGCGAGCGGAACGTGACCGCCCAGGAGCTCGTCCTGTCGTCGCTTCGGGAGGCCGTCCTGTCCGGAGTCTTCCAGCCGGGCGCGCGGCTCCGCCAGGAGGAGCTGGCCGACCTCTTCAGCACCAGCCGCATCCCCGTGCGGGAGGCGCTGCGAGCCCTCGAATACGAGGGCCTGGTCACCTCGGAGCCGCATCGCGGCTTCACCGTCACGCACCTCGACGCCGATGAGGTCGAAGAGGTCTACGACCTGCGCATCCTGCTCGAGTCGCACGCGGTCCGCATCGCGCTGCCACTCCTCACGGACGAGGACCTCGACGACCTCGAGGAGCTGTTCGAGCGGGTCCGGACGGCGCCGAATCCCGACGAGGGGCTGGCGGCTCGCGAGGCGTTCTACACGCGCCTGTACTCCGTCACCGGCCGGCCCCGCCTGGTCGGTCTGATCATCCGGCTTCGGCAGGAGGTCGCTCGAGCGCTCCGTTGGCCGACGATCCAGCACTCGCCCTCGATCCACGAGCAGTTCTTCGAGGCGGTCCGGACGGGGGACGCCGAGCGCGCGGTCGCCCAGCTGTCCGGACACTATCGCCGCGTCGCGGCCCTCATCCGCCGGCAGCTCCGCGAGAGCGAAGCGCGCGAGCGGACGATCGATCGGCGGACGTTCCGCCCCTGACGCTCGGGGCCCCGCGAGACCGGCTCAGTGGATGGCCGGCCGCCAGCGGTCGAAGTGCCGCTGCAGGCGCCCGATGACGATGCCGATCGCGACGCCGAAGCCGCCGATGAGCAGGACGCCCAGCATGACCCTCGAGGCGTTGAGGAGATTCCCGTTGAGGCTGATGTAGAAGCCGATCCCGACGTTCGCGGCGATGAACTCGGCCACGATCACCCCGACGATCGCCCGGCCCGCGCCGATCCGCAGGCCGGTGATCATGAACGGGACGGTGGTCGGGAGCGTGACCGAGGTGAACACCAGCCACTTCGAGGCGCCGAAGCTCCGAGCGGTTTCAAGGTGCCGGCGATCGGCCGATCGCGTCCCGGTCATCGTGCTCACCGTGAGCGTGACCACGGCCTCCAGGAAGACCACCACGAACTTCGCGTTGATCCCGATGCCGAACAGCAGGATGATCAGCGGCACGAGGGCGACCGTCGGCGTGGCGTACATGGCGGACAGCAACGGGTCGACGACCGTGCCGACCCGTCGGAAGATCCCGAGGATCAGGCCGAGCGGGATGCCGACGGCGATCGCCAGCGCGAACCCGACCACCCATTCCAGCAGGCTGGTGGCGATGTGCGGCCAGATGATGCCGTTGCCGAAGTCGGTGACCGCAGCCGCCCAGATACGGGTCGGGGAGCTGAGCAGCGACGCCTTGGCGAGACCCATGTCGACCGCCGCCTCCCAGGCCACCAGCACGAGGACGAAGCCGATGATCCCGAAGATCAACGGCTCGTTGCGCAAGACGATCCGGCGCGGCATCCGAGGTCCGGGGTGCCCGCGCCGCGCGGGTCGTTCCCGTGCGAGCTCGGTCGTCTGGGCGGCCATGGTCAGGCGGCGCTCGGGTCGACCGCGGGCGCCGCGGTCAACTGCTTGGCGATCAGGCTCCAGATCTGTGCCTCGTACGCCACGAACTCGGGCGTCCGCTTGATGTCCAGGTCGCGCGGGCGCGGGAGGTTGATCGGGATGTCCGCGAGGATGCGGCCCGGCCGGGCGCTCATCACGAGGACGCGGTCGGAGAGGAAGATCGCCTCATCGATCTGATGGGTGATGAACAGGACGGTCTTGCGCGCCTGCGACCAGATCCGGATCAGCTCGACCTGCATGAGCTCGCGCGTCTGGGCGTCGAGTGCCGCGAACGGCTCGTCCATCAGCAGGATCTCCGGATCCACGGTGAGGGCACGCGCCAGGTTCGCTCGCTGCTGCATGCCGCCGGACAGCTGGTACGGATACTTGTGCTCGAAGCCCTCGAGGCCGACCAGCTTGATGAACGGCATCGCCCGCTCGGCCGCTTGCCGCTTGCCGATCCCTTGACAGGCGAGCCCGTAGGACACGTTGCGGATGATCGTGTACCAGGGGAAGAGCGACGAGTCCTGGAAGACCATCGCATGGTCCTGCCCCTTGCCGGAGGCACGGATCTCGATATGGCCCTCCGTCGCCGGCAGCAGGCCGTTGACCACCTTCAGGAAGGTGGACTTGCCGCAGCCGCTCGGGCCGACGATCGAAACGAACTCGCCCTCGCGGATCTCGCAGTCGATCCGCTCGATGGCCACGAGCCGGTCCCGTGTGGATGGGTCCCGGTATTCCATCCGGACCCCCTCGGCGCGCAGGGCGAGGGGCCGGTCCACAAAGGCGTCAGTCATCAGGGTCAACCTTCCTCGGGCATGGGTCGCCAGCGATCGAGTCGTCGCTCGACGCGCCGGAGCGCGACGACGGCGATGATCCCGGAGAACGTGAAGATGGAGATCGCGAAGAACATGCGGTCAGGCTGGATGTTCTCGTTCGCTCGGACGATCATCACGCCGAGCCCCTGGGTCTGCGAATAGATCTCGCCCACGATCACCCCGATCAAGGCCCGCCCGACACCAAGCCGAAGGCCGGTCGTGATGAAGGGCAGCGTCGACGGCGCGACGACCGAGGTGAACAGGCGGGGCTGGGAAGCGCCGAAGCTGCGGGCGACGTCGAGGTACCGCCGGTCCACGGTCCGGACGCCCTGGACCGTGGGGATGAGCACGGAGAAGAACGCGCCGAGGAAGACGACGGCGATCTTCGACTCGACGCCGAGCCCGAGCCACAGCACGAGCAGCGGGATCAGCGCGATCCGCGGCAGCGAATTGAAGAGGTTCATCCAGGGATCGACCATGTACGAGAGGCGCTTGTACCAGCCGAAGATGAGCCCGAGCGGGATGGCGAGAGCGACGGCGAGCAAGTACCCGACGGCAAACTCGAAGAGGCTCACGCGGACGTCGATCCAGAACCTCGCGATCTGCACCTCCCGGATCGCGGCGGCGACGATGCTCGTCGGCTTGCTGAAGAAGAACGCGTCGATGAACCCGACCCGGCTGCCGAATTCCCACAGCAGCACGAACCCCACGATGCCGATCAGGCTCAGCGTGATGTTCTCGTTGCGGCGCAGCCAGCGCTGATAGGCCGAGCGCTGCTTCCGGTCGCGGGGGTTGCGGACCGGGCGTAGGGCGGTGTTTGCCGATGTCATCGCGCTGCCGATTCACTCCCAGGGACCCGAAGGCTCGGATGGATGGTCACGACGGGACGACCCGTTGGACGGCGGGTCGGATTGGATGAAGTGTCAGCGAGGATTGTAGACAATGTCAATGGGTTCGGGTACATTCCGGCCGGGGGAGAACCTACGTAGGGGCCGCCGACCGGCGGCACATGGAGGAGGCTATGGAGAGTAGCGCGTTCGCGCGATCGCGAGGTCGGCTCCTGGTGCTATTCAGCGCCGCAGCCATCGTGATCGCAGCCTGTAGTGGCTCCGGCGCCTCGACGGCACCGTCCACCGCAGCCAGCGCCCCCGCGAGTGCGGCGGCCAGTGCCGATGCCAGCGCCGGCGCCAGCGCCTCGGCCGCTGCCGTCACCCTGCCGGCGCCGGAGAAGAAGACGCTCAAGATCGGACTCAGCACCGGCGGCGAGGCCAGCCAGTACGCGGAGTTCCTGGCGGACCAGCTCGACTACTACAAGACCATCGGGGGCTTCGACGACGTCGAGGTGTCCGGCCTGCAGGGTGACGCCAAGGTGGTCCAGGCGATCGTCGCCGGCGGCCTCGACTTCGGTGTCCTCGGCGTCTCCGGCGCCATCAACTCGGCGGCGACGGATACGCCGATCAAGATCGTCTCGATCAACGGCGTGACCCTGACCGACATGCTCGTCTGCGGCGCGGACATCAAGACCGCCGCCGACGTCAAGGGCAAGCAGATCGCCATCAGCTCGTTCGGCAGCACGGCCCACGGATCGACCCTCCTGCTGCTCGACGGGCTCGGCCTGACCGACAAGGACGTGACCTTGACCCAGGTCGGCAACCAGGACGCCCGCCTCGCGGCCGTCAAGGCCGGCTCGGTCGCCTGCGCCCCGATCGACCTCGCCCAGAAGGAAGCGATCACCGCGGCCGGCCTGAACGCGGTCACGGACAACAAGTCGAGCGGCAAGCAGTGGGGCCGCAGCGGCCTCGGTGCCACCTCCGACTTCATCCAGAAGAACCCGAACACGGTCCTCGCCGTCGCCGCCTCGGTGCTCGCGGCGCAGAACTACATGTTCACCAACACCGCCGATGCCGCGACCAAGTTCGCGGAGTATTCGCAGCAGACCCCCGAGAACGCGACCAACGTCATCGAGGACTTCGTGACGTGGGGCAACCGCTCCATGGGCTGGAGCGACGAGGCGTTCAACAATCCCAAGACGGTCCTCGCCGCGGTCAATCCGCAGATGGCCGATGTCGACGTGACCAAGGTCTACGACCGCAGCTTCCTTCAGAAGCTGGCGGACATGGGCTTCTACACCCAGATCGGGGACCCGGAGCTTCCGCAGAAGTAATCCGGTCCACTCGCGAAGCGACCAGTCCGCCTCGGTTCACGGACCGGGGCGGACTGAATTTCTGCCAAGTCGTCGGTCCGGCGCGGCCCGACGACTGTGGACAATCAGTGACGTTTTGTATACATTGTCACGACGCGAGCTTCCAGCCTTGCGTCCGCCCGGAGGATGGATGACGACGTCGGAGGTGGTCCGCTTCCATAGCGAGGGTGCGGCCATGGCCGGGACCCTGCTGCTGCCGGAGCGCGCATCTCGCGATACCCCCGTCCCTGGGATCGTCCAAGGCCCCGGCTGGCTGGGTCTCCGCGACGCGAAGCTCTACCACCCGTACCACCAGGCGCTGCTGGCTGCGGGGATGGCGATCCTCGTCTTCGACTACCGGGGCTTCGGCGACTCCGAGGGCGACGCGACGTACCTGGACCCCATGGAGCAGGTGGTCGACTGGCGGAATGCCGTCACCTACATGCAATCGCGACCGGAGGTCGATGCGACCCGTATCGGCGCCTTCGGCTCCGGCGGCACGGGTGGCGGGAACGCCGTCATGGCCGCCGGCCTGGACGACCGGATCAAGGCGACCGTCAGCCAGGTCCCCATCGCCGACGGCCGCGATTGGCTGCATCGGATGCGTCGTGAGCATGAGTGGCTCGAGTTCCTGGAGCGGCTTCGTGTCGACCGGGCGGAGCGCGTGCTGACCGGCGCCGGGGCGATGGTCGCGCCCCGTGACGGGATCATGGTGCCGACCCCCGAGCGGAAGACCACGACGATCAAGAGCGATGTGGACGGGCGCATCCCCGCGCAGGTCCAGCTGGCGAGCGCCGAGGCGATCTTCGCGTACCGACCCATCGATGTCGTGGACCGGATCGCGCCGCGGGCGCTGATGCTCATCTGCGTCGAAGGCGATGCCACGACGCCCGAGGACCATGCGGTCGCCCTGTACGAGCGGGCGGGCGGGCCGAAGCGTCTCGTGGTCCAGACCGGGACGACGCACTACGCCGCGTACGCCCAGTACCAGGATCTCGTGAACCCGCTCATCGTCGAGTGGTTCCGGGATCACCTCGTCAGCGGCGAGGTGGCCGTTCACGAGACCCCCGCGAACGGCGCGATCCTGCGGCTTTCTCGCGCGGCCGGGCCGGTGGGAGCGTCATGACCCGCTACGACACCGTCATCCACGGTGGGACGGTCGTCGACGCGACCGGGCGGGTCGATGCCGACCTGGCCATCGCCGGCGGCCGGATCGCGGCGATCGTGGCGCCCGGCACACCGCTCGAGGCGAGCTCCGTGATCGATGCCACCGGCCGCCTGGTGCTACCGGGCGCGATCGACGTCCACTCGCATCACCGCGAGCCGGGGTTCACGCACAAGGAGGACATCGTCAGCGCCACCAGCGCCTGCGCGGCCGGCGGCGTCACGACCTCCTTCGCGATGCCGAACGTCGATCCGCCACCGAACACGCTCGATCGCCTCGACGCGATGATCGACCTCTACCGGCAGCGGGCCATCGTCGACTGGAACATCAATGCGGCGGGTACCGTCCCCGACCAGATCCCGCTGATGGCCACGCGGGGCATCGCCGCCTTCAAGGTGTTCATGGTCGTCGACACCGGCCGCGACTACCCGCATATGCCGGGGATCGGGGTCCACGACCACGGCGAGCTCATGGCGATCTTCGAGGATGTCGCCGCGACCGGGCTCCCGCTGATGGTGCACCCGCACGACCAGGCCCTCATGACCCATATCGAGGCGGGCTTCTGGGCTCGCGGCGAACGCGACGCACAGGCCTACGCGAAGGCGTACTCGGCTCACGACGGGATCATCTGGGATACGGCGGCGGCCCTCCTGCTGCGCATCCAGAAGTCGACCGGCACGGCGCTCCACCTGCTCCACACGCAGACCCAGGGCGTCGTCGACCAGCTCCGCCGGGCGAAGGCCGCCGGACAGGACGTCTCGGCGGAGCTCAACCCATGGGCGCTCTTCCTCGGGAACGACTGGGCGAACATCGAGCGCCTCGGCTCCTATGCGCTGTCGTACTACGTCCCCGAGTCGAACACGGAGCCGCTCTGGGAGGCCCTGCGCGACGGCACGATCGATCTCATCTCGACCGACCACGCCCCGCATACCCGCGAGGAGAAGGAGCCGGGCTGGGCCGACGGATGGAAGGCGCACACCGGGACGCCCTCGACCCAGTTCTACGTCCCGATGTTCCTCGACGCCGCGTATCGCGGCCGCATCTCCCTCGAGCGGGTCGTGGAGCTCATCGCCACCGCACCGGCGCGCCGGTTCGGGCTCGAGCGGAAGGGCCGGCTGGAGGTCGGCTTCGATGCCGACATCGCGATCGTCGACCTCGAGGCGGAGCTCGACATCCGGGACGAGATCGTCCTCAGCAAGATCGGCTATACGCCGTACGCGGGCCTTCGCGTCCACGGCGTCATCGACACCACCCTGGTGCGTGGCCGGGTCGTGTATCGCGACGGCACCGTGATCGGCGAACCCGGATGGGGCCTTCAGGCCAAGCCGGGTGCCGGATCGATGCCGACCCTCGAAAGCCAAAGGAGCTAGTGCAGATGGCTACCCGCTTCGGTCTCCTGGTCCCGCACTTCGGTGAGGAGGCCGACCAGGACCTCCTGATCGAGGGCGCCCGCCTGGCCGACCGGCTCGGTTTCGATTCCCTGTGGGTGCGCGACCATCTGGTGTTCCATCCGCACGGCATGGAGGGCACCGACCGGACGTTCATCGAGCCGTTCGTGGCCCTGACGTATCTTGCCGGGGTCACCGAGCGGATCGGCCTCGGCGCCGCGACGATCATCCCCTTCCGACACCCCATCAACATGGCCTACAGCGTGGCATCGATGTCGTGGATCACGCGTCGGCGCTTCGACCTGGGGATCGGCGCCGGGAACTTCCAGCACGAGTTCGACGTGATCGCCCAGGGCGACCTCAAGCGCCCCGAGCTGATGCGCGAGCAGACGCTCATCGCGAGGAAGCTGTGGACCGGTGAGTCGGTGGAGTGGCACAGCGACCTCTACGACTTCAGCGATGTCGATATCAAGCCGCAGCCCCTGTATCCGGTCCCGGTCTGGTGGGGCGGCGCGACGCCGGCGTCCGCCCGTCTCGCCGTGGACTTCTGCGAGGGCTGGCTGCCCGGGCGGATCACCTTCCCGACCTACGAGGCGCGGGTGGCCAAGATCCGCGAGATGACCGCCGAGCAGGGCAAGCCGATGATCATGGCCGGCGCCGTGCCGGTCACCAGCATCGACACCTCGTTCGAGGCCGCCACCGCCCGGATGAACGTGCCGGGCCTGATCAAGAACGCGAATGCCCAGAAGTTCTGGCTCAAGCCCGGATCCGGCGAGTTCACGACGATCGAGGAGCTCGACGGCTCCATCCTCGCCGGCTCGCCCGACGACATCGTCCGCGGGGTGCAGCGGTACCAGGAGATCGGCTGCGACCTGTTGATCTTCGACTTCCGGATGCGCTTCCCCGATTGGCTCGAGCAGATCGAGATCCTGGCCCGTGACGTCCTGCCGCGTGTCGCGGCCCCGAGCCCGGTGGGCGTCTGACCCGATACCTCAGCGAGGGTCGCGGCAGCTCCTCCCCGCGGCCCTCGCAACCCACCTGACCGGAGGGCGCAGGGTCCGGCCGAGGCAGGCTGTCGAGTGACGACCGACGCGCAGGCATCCATCCCCGCCGAGTCGGTGCGAGGCGCCCTCGGCCGCGGCCGGATCCGCGGGCCGCTGCGGCTGCTCGGGCCGGGGTTCGTCGCGGCCGTGGCCTACGTCGACCCGGGCAACTTCGCGACGAACATCTCGGGCGGGGCCAGGTACGGCTATCTGCTCCTGTGGGTGATCGTCGCGGCCAATCTCATGGCGGTCGTCGTCCAGTACCTCTCCAGCAAGGTCGGACTGGTCACCGGGCGCAGCCTGCCCGAGCTCTGCCGCGATCGCTATCCGCGGCCGGTCCGCTGGTTCCTGTGGGCGCAGGCCGAGCTCGTGGCGATGGCGACCGACCTCGCCGAGTTCATCGGGGCCGCCATCGCCCTGCGCCTCCTCTTCGGGTGGCCGCCGCTCGTCGCGGGCTTCGTGACCGCGTTCGTGGCCCTGGCGCTGCTCGGGTTGCGGCGGCGCGGCTTCCGCGGGTTCGAGGTCGCCGTCACCGCGTGTCTGGCCGTCATCGTCGTCGCGTTCGCCGCCAACCTGCTGGCCGTGGACATCGAGCCGCGGGCGCTGCTTTCCGGGCTGGTGCCCCGCCTCGCCGACGCCGGGAGCGTGCTGCTGGCGGTGGGGATCATCGGGGCCACGGTGATGCCCCATGTGGTCTACCTGCATTCGGCCCTGATGACCGACCGCATCCCGGCGCGCGATCCCGAGGAGGTCGACCTGCTGCTGCGCTACACGCGCGTCGACGTGATCATGTCGATGCTGATCGCCGGGGCCGTCAACATCGCGATGCTGGTGGTCGCGGCCGCGGCATTCTCGGGCGGCGCCGCGGGCGCGATCGAGACGCTCGATGGCGCCTACGCCGGGATCGCCCTCGTCATCGGCCCGCTCGCCGCGACCGGGTTCGCGCTGGCGCTGCTCGCCTCCGGCATCGCCAGCTCGAGTGTCGGGACGCTGGCCGGGCAGGTCGTCATGCAGGGCTTCATCGACCGGCGCATCCCGCTCGAGGTCCGCCGGCTGGTGACCATCGCGCCGGCCCTCGTCGTCCTGGGCCTCGGCCTCGAGCCGACCCTGGTGCTGGTCCTCTCCCAGGTCGTCCTCTCGCTCGGCATCCCGTTCGCGCTGGTCCCGCTCGTCCACCTCACCGCCTCGCGGCGCGTCATGGGCCGGCATGTGAACCGCCGGTCGCTCAGCGCGGTCGCCATCGGGGTGACGGTCCTCATCGTCGCGATGAACGCCCTGCTGCTGGGGATCACCTTCATCGCCTAGGCGGGAATGACGTGGACTGTGTCCATTCCGCGTTGGATTGGATACAATCAGGGCGCCGACACTGGCCGCAGCGTGGGGTACCGCATGTCGATCTCTGAGCCGGTCGCGACGACCGGACGCACGGACGTCCCGGTCCATTCGTCGTTCATCGGAGGCCGGTCGGAGGACGACGGCGGCGAGCGGATCGAGGTGAGGGACCCCGCGACCTGGGAGATCATCGGCTACATCACCGACGCCGGCACGGAGGGCGTCGACCGGGCGGTCGTGGCGGCGACCGCCGCGAGCGCAGACTGGCGCCGGACCCCCGTGCGGGAGCGCGCCGCCCTGATCGGCAAGCTGGCCGACCGCCTCGCCGAGCACGCGGAGGAGCTCGCCCAGCTCGACGCGCTCGACACCGGCAATCCGCTGGTCGCGATGCGCAACGATGTCACGAAGGGCATCCACCAGATGCACGAGGCGGCCGGGCTCGCCTTCGAGATGAAGGGCGAGACCTTCCCGCTCCCCGGCCTCCATTACACGTCACGCGAACCGTGGGGGATCGTGGCCCGGCTGGTGACCTTCAACCACCCGGCCATGTTCACCGCGTCGCGCATCGCGACGGCCCTCGTCGCCGGCAACGCGGTGATCATCAAGCCGTCGGAGCTCGCCCCGCTGACACCCCTCAAGATCGCCGAGATCACCCAGGGGATCGTGCCCGACGGGGTCATCAACGTCGTGACGGGGGGTCCGGCCACGGGCGGAGCCATCGCCGCCCACAAGGAGATCCTGCGGATCACCTTCACCGGGAGCACCCCGACCGCGCTCAGGATCCAGGCCGCCGCCGCGGCCAGCGGCCGGGTCAAGTCCATGACGTTCGAGCTCGGCGGCAAGAACCCGATCGTGGTCTTCCCCGACGTCGACCTTGATGAGACCGCGGCCGCGATCGTCCGCGGCATGAACTACGCGCGCGTCCAGGGCCAGAGCTGCGGCGCCACGAGCCGGCTGATCATCCACCGCTCCATCGCCGAACCCGTCCTCGAGCGGGTCGTGGCGCTGACCCGCAAGATCCGGATCGGACTGCCGACGGACCCGGCGACCGAGATGGGCGCCATGATCACGAAGTCGGCCCGGTCGCGCGTCGTGGACATGGTCGACCGGGCGAGCGCCGACGGCGCCAGCGTCCTGACCGGCGGCCACGCGATCGACAGCGGCCCGCTGGCCGCGGGAGCGTTCCTCGAGCCGACCGTGGTCGGCGGGGTCGCCCGGGGCAGCGAGCTGGCCGATGTCGAGGTCTTCGGCCCCGTCCTTGCCGCCCTGACCTTCGAGACGGAGGAGGAAGCGGTCGGGATGGCCAACGACGGCCCGTTCGGCCTGACCGCGGCCGTGTGGACCCAGGACATCGACCGCGCGTTCCGCATGGCCAACGCGATCGAGACCGGCTATGTCTGGATCAACGACGTCGAGACGCGCTTCCCCTCGGTGCCCTTCGGCGGCTGGGGCGACTCGGGCGTCGGCCTCGAGCACGGCCTGGAGGAGGTCCTCTCGATGACGCGCATCAAGGCGGTCAACGCCCGCCTTCGCTGAGCGGGCGCGCCCCGCTCGGATCGGGGCCCCCGCCCCCGGGGAGCGGCTTAGTTCGGGGTCGTCCGGACGTCGAGGACGACCGGCTCGCCGGCGCGGACCTGGGCGATCGCCTTCGGCAGCGCGGCCTGCAGCGCCTGCAGGTCGTGGATCGGGCCGACGGCATCGATCCCGAACGACCGGGCGAGTCCGGCGTGGTCGATCGCCGGGTGGTCGATCTCGATCCCGACCCCCACCTTCTCGGGCGGGCGTTCCCGGTTCGCCGCGATCGCCCGCTGGTGTCGCTCGTCCTGGAAGTAGCTGCGGTTCGAGTCGATGATGAACAGCAGCGGGATCTGGTGGTGGGCCGCCGTCCAGAGGGCCTGCGGCGTATACAGGAAGTCCCCGTCGCCCTGCAGGTCCACGACGACCCGGCCGGTCCCCCGGTAGGCGAGCCCGGCCCCGAGCGAGGCGCCCGCGCCGTAGCCCAGGCCGCCGGCGAACGACCGCCCGAGGAACTGGCTCGGGTCCTGGAACCGCAGGGTGCGGCGGGCCCAGTTCCCGATCACGCCGTTCGAGACGGTCCACTCCACCCCCTCGAGGGCCTCGGCGATGACCCGGCCGAGATGCCCGCGGTGGATCCCGCGCCGGTCGCCGGTCGCGTCCGGGAGCGCCGGGCCGGGCTTCGCGGCCGCCTGCACGAACGCCGGATCCATCGGCCGGACCTCGTCGCCCCAGGCGTCCAGGATCGCCGCGAGGGCGAGCTCCGGCTCGGCCGTCAGCTCGGTCCGGTCCGGTCCGGGCAATTCGGCGACCATCCACGACTTGTCGATGGCCCCGGCGAGTCCGATGGCGGCCGCCGCGGTCCGCCGCCAGGTCGTCAGGCTTTCGCGCGTGTGGAGGTCGACCGGGCCGAGCGCCCAGGTGGGATCGCGAGCCTCGACCAGGACCAGGTAATCCGTCGCCGCCATCGCGATGTCGACGCCCTCGGTCACGTCGTTGGGGGCGCCGACCGGGAAGGATGCCCCGCCGCCCACCTCGTGCAGGGCCCCGCCGGTCCGCCTCGCGAGCTCGACCAGCAGCCGGGAGGCCGCCGTCGACAGCGGCCGATCGGTGACGAAGAGCGGCGCCCTGGACGCCCGCAGGGCGTCCACGATGGTGCCCACCACGGCCGGATCGGGCGCCAGCCGGCTCGTCTCCGGCGGCGGTGCCGCCAGGCGGTCGGCGAAGGTCGCGTGCTCGACGGGCACCTCCTGGAGGTCGACATCGAGGCTGATCAGGCTCGGCCCGACCGGCGCCCGATGGGCGACCGCCCAGCCCCGGTCCAGGCTGGCCAGCAGCGCCTCGGGGCTCGTCGGCTGATCATTCCACACGGTGAAGTCGCGGACCAGCGCCCCCTGGTCGTTGACGGTGTGGACCCAGTCGATCCACGGCCGTCGTCGCGCGGAATCGAGCGGACCGGTCCCCACGACCAGGATCATCGGCGAGCGGTCCGACCACGCGTTGAAGATCGCCATGCTCGCGTGGAGGAGTCCGACCGTGTCGTGGACGCCCACCGCCATGGTCCCGCCGCCGGCCTTGGCGAAGCCGTGGGCCATGGCGACGGCGATCTCCTCGTGGAGCGCGAGCAGCAGCTCGGGGCCGCGGCCGGGGGGATTGACCAGCAAATCGTGCAGACCGCGGATGGACGCGCCGGGATTGAGGGCGAAGTAGCGGACCCCGAGTCCCGCGAGGCGATCGACCAGCAGATCGGACCCGAACCAGCCGTGCATGCAGACCTCGTGACTCGATGGCGACGGGAAGACCGGCCCCGGAGGAGGCTCCGGAGCGGCCCGCCAATTGGACCACGAGCCGACCTTGATTGTCCACATTGCTGCACATCTCGTGTACAATCGGGCGGCTCCGGCCGGGACCGGTCGGTACGCGATCCCACGCTCTGGAGACCGGTGCCGATGGCGACGGAAGTCTTTGCAGGTCGGATCTCGGACTACGCGGACGGCCAGCGGGTGATGGTCCGCGTCGGCACGCGCGACGTCTTCGTCTTCGAGCGCGAGGGGCGTTTCTACGCATTCGAGAACGTCTGCCGCCACATGGGCGGACCCGTGGGCGAGGGCATGCTGATCGGCAAGGTCGAGTCCGTCCTCGATGCGGACCAGCGCCACGTGCGCGATCGGTTCTCGACGACCGAGATCCACATCGCCTGCCCCTGGCATGGCTGGGAGTACGACATCGAGACCGGCGAATGCGCCGCGAATCGGCGCATCCGGCTGCGCCGCTTCGAGGCCGTCACGCGAGGAGATGAGGTCTATGTCAGTGGATGAGACATCCCGTCCGGCGCTGGCCGCGCAACCCGGTCCCGGTGACGTGGCGTTGGCCGCAGATGCCCAGCGGATCCTCCTGGAGGTCGAGGGGATCCTCCGTGACGACGCCGTGGCCGGCGTCCCCGACGCGGCCGTGCAGGACCTGCTGCTGGCCGCCGTCCGACTCTTCGCGGCAAAGCGCGAACAGGGCACCGCGCTGGAGGCCTTCGCGGCCGACACGGTGACCGCGACCGAGGTGGCCGTCACCTGCGTGGCCATGACCAAGGTCGTCAACCTCGAGCTGTTCGAGCTGGCGCTGTGGGCCGGTTGGAGCAACATCTGATGGCCGTGACCGGGGACCGGGTCGAGCCGCGGATCTTCAACACCGGCGAACGGGCCGGCTTTGACACGAGGTTCCATCTCGCCAACGCGACCCGGCAGGCCGAGGAGCGCGGCTACAAGGACTTCCTCATCGTCGATGCCGACGCCCACCACCTCAACGAGATGACCCACTACCGCGAGATCGTCAAGTACATCGACGACGAGGTGCTCCGCAACGAGGTGCTGATGGGCGAGCGGGGCGGCCTGCTCTATCCCGGGTTCCGGAGCCCGCAGCACCACAGCCTCTCGGGCCGGATCCTGCGCTACCGCAACGAGCACATGGAGAAGTTCGAGGCGGAGAAGCTCCATGCCGAGGCGGAGTTCTCGCTCAAGGAGATGCAGGCGATCGGGATCGACTACCAGGTCGTCTTCCCCACCGCGCTGCTGGCGCTCGGCATGCACCCCGATCCGTTCATCGAGACCGAGATGGCGTGGGCCTACAGTCGCTGGCTATGCGAGGAGGTCCTCCCCGGATCGCCCTTCCTGAAGACGATGATCTACCTGCCGATGAACCAGCCCGAGGCCTGCGTCCGCTTCGTCGAGCAGTTCGGGGACGACCCCGGCGTCGTCGGATTCATGGTGACGTCGGCGCGCTACAAGCCCGTCCATGCGAACGAGTACATGCCCGTCTACCGGGCGATCGAGGAACGCGGGCTGCCGCTCTCGTTCCACGCGATCTACCACCAGCAGGAGCGCATGTTCGAGGGCATGAACCGCTTCCTGTCGGTGCACGCCCTGGGGTTCATCTTCTACAACCTCGTCCACATGACCAACATGGTCGTGAACGGGATCCCGGAGCGGTTCCCGAAGCTCAAGCTGCTGTGGATCGAGAGCGGCCTGGCCTGGATCCCGTTCCTGATGCAGCGGCTCGACAACGAATACATGATGCGATCCGCCGAGGCGCCGCTCCTGCGCCGCCTGCCCAGCGAGTACATGCGCGAGATGTTCTACACGAGCCAGCCGATCGAGAACAACGACCTCGAGATGCTGGAGATGACGCTCCGCAAGATCAACGCCGAGACGCAGCTCCTGTTCTCGTCGGACTACCCGCACTGGGATTTCAACCTCCCCAGCACGATCTACGACCTGCCGTTCCTGTCCGAGGACGCGAAGCGCCGGATCCTCGGCGGCAATGCGGCGGAGCTCTTCAGGCTTCCGCGCTAGCCCCGGCGGTGTGTCCCTGAGTGGACACAAGCGACGGCAGATTGGATACAATCCTGGGGAGGCGTCGAGGTCGCCGACGGAGCGTCGATCGCCTGGATCGCTCCCGCCACGCAGAGGTATGCCGTGAAGACGACCACGTCGACCCAGGTGACCCACTACGAGATCCAGAAGAAGCGGCGTGAGTCGCTGCTCGAGGAGTGGCGCGGCTACCACAAGACGATCATCAAGCGGGCGGACGTGAAGCTCGTCGACGACCCGCACCGGCGGACCCGCCGAGGCGTCTACGCCGGCTGGGACGGCGATCTGCCGACCAAGAACCTCGACGCGACCCTCCACGAGGTGGCGCCGGGTGTGACGACGACGATCCACCGCCATTCCTGGGACGCCATCATGTTCGTCGAGTCCGGCTCCGGCTGGACCGAGATCGACGGGCAGCGCGTCGACTGGCGCCCGTGGGACACCGTCCACCTCCCGAGCTGGGCATGGCACCGCCATGGCAATGACGGCGAGAAGCCGGCGGTCTTCCACACCTGGAGCGTCCAGCCGATGCTGGAGCAGTTCGGCGTGGCGCTCCTCGAGGATGGCGGCGACACCCCGGTCGGCGACCTGCCGGCGAGGCCGCGTCAGGTCGAGCCGGTGACCGGCGACGATCCGTATGCCCGTCGGACCCAGCGCCTCGCCCGCCAGTGGGAGGGGACCGAGAGCGCGCGGCTGATCACCCGGTTCGACGACGTGCGCGGGCTGGTCACGAAGCGCGGCGCGCGCAGCCTGTTCATGGTCGACAAGTCGATCGGCTACCACACGGCTGGCCTGAGCGCCGTGATGCACGAGCTGGCGCCGGGGCTGTACCAGTCGCGCCACCGCCACGGCGGCGAGGCATGGCTGTACGTGATCTCCGGCCGCGGTCACAGCGAGATCGACGGGGTCTCCTACCCGTGGGAGGCGGGCGACCTGATCATCGTCGACCACTGGGAGATGCACCAGCACTTCAACGACGACCAGGAGCGGACCGCCAGGCTCGTCCGGGTGCACAACTTCGACGCGCTCTACGACATGATGCGGATCCTCCTGGACCCGCTGAACCTGTTCGAGGAACTCCCGACGCTGGACGCACCCGACCTGACCGGTGTCGTCTGGCCGGACCATCTCGACGGCCGGCCGGACGCCTGAGGTGCCGACCGTCAACGTCCCGCCCGGGGTCGAGGGGATCGTCCAGCTGACCGAGCTCCCGGACGCCGACTGGCGCGACCGCTGGGAGCGGATCTTCGTGCCGGAGGGCGTCAAGGACCGCCTGCTGAACTACCTGCTGTTCGACCTGCGCCAGCGCGCCATGTCGAGCAGCGTCGGTCTGGCCATCCACGGGCTGATCGTGCTGGCGGGTCCCCCGGGCACCGGCAAGACCACGCTCGCAGGCGGGCTCGCGGACGAGGCGGCTCGGGTCCTCGACGAGGGGCCGGTCCTCTTCGTCGACATCGACCCGCACGCCTTCCCCAGCCAGCTGCTCGGCGAGAGCCAGCGGTCCGTCGCGCGCCTGTTCGAGCGGACGATCCCCGACCTCGCGATGCGCGGACGACCCGTCATCGTGCTCATCGACGAGGTCGAGTCGCTCGCCGTGAACCGCTCCGGCGCGTCTCTCGAGACGAACCCGGTCGACGTCCACCGGGCGACCGACGCGGTGCTCGCCGGGGTCGACGCGGTCGCGCGCGACCATCGGAACGTGGTCTTCATCGCGACCACCAACTTCCGCTCCGGGGTGGACTCCGCATTCCTGTCGCGGGCCGACCTGATCGAGGAGATCGGCCTTCCGAGCGTGGACGCGGTCGTCGCGATCCTGGGCGACACGCTGCAGGAGCTCGGCGTCGACCCGGACGCCCGCGGCACCGGGGCGGGGCTGTCCGACCTCGCCTCCGCCTGCACCGAGGTCGGCCTCGACGCCCGCCAGATCCGCAAGCTCGTGGTCGCCGCCGCGTGCGCCCGTCGCGACCTCGTGCTCGATCCATCGAAGCTCACGCTCGACGATGTCGCGGCGGAGCTCGATCGGATCCGGACCGGCTCGCGGCTCGCCCAGGCTGCCACGCAACGCCGCGGCTGACCGCGATGTCTCGACGGGCCGCGGGGCTGCGCCTGCCATCGTTCGCGCCGCTCGCCGGGATCCCCCCGGATGCGCGACGGCTTGGGCTCGCCCTCTTCTGTGGGATCGCGGCCACGAACATCCTCACGCCGCTGCTGCCCGACCTCCGGGACGACCTGGGGATCAGCATCGCGACGGCCGGTCTGGTGGTCGCGACGTACGGGCTGGCTCGCCTGATCACGGACCTCCCGTCCGGCCTGCTGCTCGACCGTTTCGGTGAGCGGCGACTCGCCGCGGTCGGGGTCGCCCTCCTGACCGTCGGCTCGACCATCGGCGCGGTCTCGCCCACGGTGGAGTTGCTGATCCTGGCGCGGGTCCTGTCGGGCCTCGGCAGCGGCCTCCTGACGACGGTCGTCCTGACCGCGTTGTCGTGGACGGCGGGCGCGGCGAACCGCGGACAGGTCATGAGCGTCTTCCAGCTCGCCAACAACACGGGCATCGCGTTCTACCCGCTGGTCGGCGGGCTGATCGGCCTGGTCGCGGGCTGGCGAGCGACATTCGTCGTCGCCGCGGCCGGCGCCCTCGCCGCCGGCCTCATCCTGATGCCCCTGCTGCGCCGGATCGAGGGCACCCAGAAACGGGACGCGGTGGCTGGCCGGACGGAAGCCGTCCAGTTCGAGCTCTCGCGTCCCCGCCAGGCGGTGGCCCTGGGGGCCGTGTACACCGGCGTGGTCTGCAACATGATCAACCGGCACGGCTTCCGGAACACGTTGCTGCCGTTGTTCGCGGCCACGGTGCTCTTCCTCGGCCCGTTCGAGATCGCCACGGGCATCGCCGTGATGGCGATCGTCGGGATCATCGTGGTGACGCCAGGCGCACGGCTCGGAGACCGGATCGGTCGGCGTCGGATCGTCGCCGCCGGGCTGGCGATCCTGGGTTTCGCGGACCTGCTCTTCCTCGGGGTCCAGGGGTATTGGACGTTCCTCCTGGCCGCCGCCCTCGTCGGGACCGGTGACTTCTTCTCGAGCTCGCAGACCGCCGTCCTCGCCGAGCTGGTGCCACCCCGCCAGCGCGCCCACGTCCTGGCCGGCTACCGCTTCTTCGTCGACATCGGCGCCCTCGTCGGCCCGCTGCTGCTGGCCGGGCTCATGCAGGCATTCGATGCCTACGTGGCGATCGTGGTGTGCGCCGCGATCATGCTGCTCGGTGGCGCGGTGGCGAGGCTCGGGATCCCGAGCCAGATGGCCGGCAGCGTGCCGTCCGCGGCGAGGCAGCCGGCATGACCGCCGTGGCGACCGACGCCGCCGAGCGACCAGCCGAGCAGGCCCGGCGGCCGTGGATGCCGCCCGACGCGGTCCTGCTCGGGATCTCGATGTTCTGCGTCGTCGCCGCGACGAACATCATGACCCCGCTGCTGCCGCAGATCCGCGACGACCTCGGGATCAGCATCACCACGGCGGGCGTGATCGTCGGCTCGTTCGGCCTCGCCCGCCTGCTCGTGGACCTGCCGGCCGGCTTCCTCGCCTCGAGCTTCGCCCCCCGCGTCCTCAGCCTCGTGGCGGTCGTCGCCCTCGTGGTCTCGTCGCTGATCGGGATCGGCGCCGACACCGTCGAGACCCTCATCCTCGCGCGGGTGGTCAGCGGGATCGGCGTGGCCATCCTCGCGACGGTCATCCTGGCGGCGCTCAGCGCCCTGGCGACCCCCGCGAACCGCGGCAAGGTGATGAGCATGTACCCGATGGCGAACAACGTCGGGATCGCGTTCTACCCGCTCCTCGGCGGCATCATCGGCGCGCTGGTCGGCTGGCGGGCCACGTTCGCGGTCAACGCGGTGCTCGCCGTGGTGGCGGGTGTCGTGCTGCTGCCCATGCTCAGCCGGATCGACTTGCGCAAGCCCAGGACCGCCAGTCGGCAGGCGGACGACCAGCGTGTGCTCTACGGCTCGCGCCGCACGATCGCGCTCGCCGTCACGAACGGCGGCGTCGTCGCCAACATGATCCATCGACACGGCGTACGGAACACCATCCTGCCGCTGTACGCGGCGACGGTCCTCGGCCTGAGCGGGGTATCGATCGCGACCGCCATCGCCCTGATGGCCATCACCGGGTTCCTGGTCATGGCCCCGGGTGGCAGCCTCGGCGACCGGGTCGGCCGGCGCCGGGTCATCTCGACCGGGCTCCTGGCGATCGCGATCGGCGATCTCCTGTTCCTGTTCACCGGGGACCTGCTGTCCTTCCTGTTCGTCGCCGCGCTGATCGGCTGCGGCGACTTCTTCTCGAGCTCGCAGACCGCGCTGCTCTCCGAGATCGTGCCCGCCGACCGGCGGACCTGGGTGCTGAGCGGCTACCGCTTCTCGTCCGACCTCGGCGCGCTGATCGGCCCGGTCCTGCTGGCGTTCGTCATGGACTCCGTCGGCGTCCAGGCGGCCCTCATCGCGGCCAGCGGCATCCTCCTGTTCGCGGCGCTCGCGGCGCGGATCGGGGTGCCCGCCCGCATCGACCTGGCGGTCACCGATCAAGCTGTGGATGCGCCGCTCGCCCAGACCGCCACCCCGACCCCGACCCCTGGAGGTAGCCCGCGATGACCCCCGACGACGTCCTGGCCCGGATCGACCCGAACGAGGTCGTCGAGCTCGCGCTCGCGCTCGGCAACATCGACAGCCCGACCGGGTCCGAAGGCGAGGCGGGCCGATTCGTCCACGACTGGCTGTCGGCCCACGGCTTCGAGCCGAAGACGTATGCGCTGACGGAGGACCGCATCAATGTCGCCGCGTGGATCCACGGGACCGGCGGTGGCTACAGCCTGATCTTCAACTCCCACCTCGACACGACGCTGCGGCCCGACGCGGTCCTGTCGGCCAGGGATCCGCTCGATCCGCTGTACCACTCGGCGTGGATCGAGGGCGACGAGATCTTCGGCGACGGCGTCGTCAACGACAAGGGCCCGATGGCCGCCTTCCTCGTCGCCGGCAAGGCGATCAAGGAGGCCGGCTACCCGCTCAAGGGCGACCTGATCGTCAGCGCGGTCGCGGGCGAGATCTCGCGCGAGCCGATCGACGAGTGGCAGGGGCCGGCATACCTCAGCAAGGACCTCGGCGCCCGGTTCATGATCACCCACGGTGCCGTCGCCGACTTCGCCATCGTCGCCGAGGGGACCGGGTTCGGGATCGTCGGGATCGAGCCGGGGAAGGCCCATTTCAAGGTCACGGTCGTGACCGACACGCCGCGCTACTACACGCCATACCTGCCCCGCCCCACGGGTCTCGCGGACGCGCCGAACGCCATCGTCCGCACCGGGGCGGTCATCGCCGCCTTCGAGACCTGGGCGTACGAGTACCAGCAACGGCAGACCTATCGAAGTCCGCACGGGACCATCGTCCCGAAGGCGAGCATCAACGCGATCCGCTCCGGCTACCCCTACAACCTCACGAGCGCGCCACAGGTCTGCCAGTTCTTCGTCGACACCCGGATCCTGCCCGGGGCGAACCCCCTCGACCTCCGCGACGAACTGCGCGGCGTGCTCGCCGCCGCCGGCGTCGAGGGGACCGTCGAGCTGTTCCTGTACCGGCCGGGGTTCGAGGCGCTGGGCGCCGAACGGCTGGTCGAGACCATCGAGCGTGCGCACGCCCAGGTCTTCGAGACGCCGCCGGAGATCGTCGGCGAGCCGGTCACGAGCATGTGGCGCGACACGAACGCCTTCAACGAGCTCGGCATCCCCGCGCTCAGCTACGCCCCGCGGTCGAGGGCCCATGCCGCCCGGAAGTCGTTCAAGGTCAAGGACCTCACGGATGCCGCCGTGGTTTACGCTCGCATCGCGATGGATCTCTGCAACCAGGACCGACCACCGTTCACGCCGCTCGGCGCGCACCCCAATCGGGATATCGCGGGGTCCACCAACGGCCACTGACGCGGCCGGTCATCCGCCAGGAGGCCCCCGACGGCCCGCACCGACCACTACGCCGCCCTCGGGCTGACGCCCGTCGCGACCCAGGCCGAGATCCGCTCGGCCTACCGCCGGCTGGCCCGCTCCACCCATCCGGACACCACCGGCGCCGATGCCGAGACGGAACGGCGCTTCAAGTCGATCGCGCGCGCCTACGAGGTCCTCTCCCGCCCGGCCCGCCGGAGGGCGTATGACGAGCGTCACCAGCGCGGCCGATTCGGGAGCCCCGGGTCGGTCGGACGAGCGACCTTCGAGGTCGATCGCCAGCTCTACCACAGCGATCTCGGCCACCACAGCGACTTCTACCGCGCCGGCGATCCCCTGACGGTCACCGAGGCGGCGGCCATCGTGTCCCGGGACGGTGGCTGGATCCGACGGGCCATCCGGGAGGGCCGCCTGCCGGCCACGCGGGACGGCCGGGCGTACCTGCTCCGCCGGCGCGACATCGAGCGGCTGGACCGTACGGCACCGAGGCGTCGGCCCCTCACGGTCGTCGCGAGCGACGAGCCCGACGGCGACGAGGCGATCGGCGAGGGTCCGGAGAGCGTCGGCCCCGATGCGGCGGTCGACCCGGTTGCGCGATAATGCATACAAATCGATGTGGATTGTCCACATGCTGCCCGAACGACCCACGGCGCGAGCTGCGCCGGCCACGGAGGTGACGTCATGACCAAGATCGGCTACGCCGCGATGCTCGAGCAGTTCCACCCGACGGACCTGCTCGACTGGTGCGCGGCGGCCGAGGCGACCGGCTTCGACGCCGGCTTCATGGTCAGCGAGCACTTCCACCCGTGGACCCCGCAGCAGGGCCAGAGCGCCTTCGCATGGTCGTTCATGGGCGCGCTCGGCGAGCGGACGAGTCTCCCGTTCGGAACGGCCGTGACGTGCCCCGGATTCCGCTACCACCCCGCGGTCATCGCCCACGCCGCGGCCACGCTCGGCGCGATGTACCCGGGCCGGTTCTACCTCGGGCTCGGCGCCGGCGAGGCGCTCAACGAGCATGTCGTCGGCGGCGTCTGGCCGGAGATCGGGATCCGCAGCGCGATGATGTTCGAGTCGATCGAGATCATCAACAAGCTGTTCACCGGCAAGGTCGTGAAGCACAAGGGCGAGTTCTTCACGCTCGAGAGCGCCCGCCTCTACACGATCCCGGACGAACCGGTGAAGGTCTACGTCGCGACCGCCGGGCCGATCAACGCCAAGAAGGCCGGGAAGTTCGCCGACGGGATGATCACCGTCGGGGCCGCCGACGAGAAGATCAGGATGCTCTGGGAGAAGTGCGACGAGGGCTGCGCCGAGGCCGGCAAGCCCGTGGGGACACCGAAGCTGCTCCAGATCCACGTGTCGTGGGCGCGCACCGACGAGGAAGCCGTCCAGAACGCCATGACCGAATGGCCCAACGGCGGGATGCCCTTCCCGAAGCAGGACATCAAGAACCCCGAGGACTTCGCGGCGATGGCCAAGCTGGTCCGGCCCGAGGACTTCAAGAACCGGGTCCTGATGACCAGCGACCTCGCCGCGCATGCCGCCCACATCCAGCACTACGTGGACATGGGCTTCGACGAGATCCACCTCCACAACGTCGGCCGCAACCAGGCCGAGTTCATCGAGGTCTTCGGCAAGGAGGTCCTGCCGCAGCTGCGGCTCGGCTGACCGGCGTCGGGATCCCGCCGAGCCCATGGACGTCGCGATCGGCCTCCCGGCACGGGCGCCGCTGGGGCATGACCACGTGCTGGCCTGGGCGGTCAGCGCGGACGTCGGTCCGTTCTCGAGCCTGGTGATCGGCGACCGGGTCATCGCGCCGGCTCACGAGGCGCTGACCGTCCTGGCCGCTGCCGCCGGCGTGACCCGCCGCATCCGGCTGATGGCGAGCCTCGTGGTCGGGCCGACGCGCGAGACGACGCTGCTCGCCCGCCAGGCGGCCACGATCCAGGTCATCTCGGGCGGCCGGCTGAGCCTGGGACTGGGCGTCGGGATCCGCGCCGAGGATTTCCGTGCGACCGGCACGGACTTCCGCGACCGCGGCCGTCGATTCGAGGCCCAGCTCGAGACGATCCGACGGCTCTGGCGCGGCGAGGCCCTCGATGCCGACTTCGGGCCGACCGGGATCCCGCTCGATGGCGTGGGTCCGCCCGAGCTGCTGATCGGTGGCTACGTCGACGCCGTCGCCCGCCGGATCGCCGAGTGGGGCGATGGGTTCATGGTGCCGGGCGGCGGCGACCCGGAGCGGATGACCGCGCTGTGGGGCCGGATCCGCGCCGCGTGGGACGGATCGGGTCGGGCCGGCACGCCACGCCGGGTGGCCGGGTCGTACTACGCGCTCGGGGCCGAAGCCGAGATCGAGGCGCGCCGTTACATCGAGACGTACTACGGCTACGACCCGGCGGTCGCGGCGCGTCGGCTGCGCGACCTCCCGACGACCGCCAGGCAGGTGCAGGAGCGGATCCGCCGCCACGCCGACGAAGGAGTCGACGAGCTCATCATGCGGCCGGTGGTCGCCGATCCGGCCATGCGCGACCGGCTGGCCGATCTGCTCGTCCGCTGAGCGACCGGCCCTAGAGGCGGACCCGCGGCGGGGAGTCCCGGTCGAACATGTGGACGGTGTCGACGAAGCGGACCTGCTTGGTCTGGTAGGCCATCACGAGCGAGTGCGTCCGGGCGCCACCGCCGAAGAAGCGGACGCCCTGGAGCAGGTCGCCGGTCGTGACGCCGGTCGCGGCGAAGACGAGGCTCTCGCCGGGGGCGAGGTCCTCCGTCCGGTAGACGCGGTCCTCGTCGCCGTGGCCCATCCGCGCACCGCGGGCGCGCTCGTCGTCGCTGCGGTAGCGGAAGCGGGCCTGGATCTCGCCGCCGAGGCAGCGCAGTGCGGCGGCCGTGATGACGCCCTCCGGAGCGCCGCCGATGCCCATCACCGCGTGGACGCCGGTGCCCGAGACCGCGCAGCTGATCGCGGCCGAGAGGTCGCCGTCGCTGATGAGCTTGATCCGCGCGCCCGCCTCGCGCACCTCGGCGATGAGGTCGTCGTGGCGCGGCCGCTCGAGGATGACGACGGTGATGTCGCGGACCCGCCGACCGAGCGCCTCCGCGATGCGGCCCAGGTTCTCGGTCGGCGATTCGCGGATGTCGACCTTGCCGGCGACGACCGGCCCCACGCACAGCTTCTCGAGATAGGTGTCCGGCGCATGCGTCAGCCCGCCGGCTTCGGAGGCGGCCAGCACGGTGATGGCCCCGGCCTGGCCGTGGGCGACGAGGTTGGTGCCCTCGAGCGGGTCGACGGCGATGTCGACCTCCGGCAGGTCGGTCCGGGTGCCGCGACGGCCGACCTCCTCGCCGATGTAGAGCATCGGGGCCTCGTCGCGCTCGCCCTCGCCGATGACGATGCGGCCGGCGAAGTCGATCTCGTCCATCGTGGCCCGCATCGCCTCGGTGGCGAGCTGGTCCGCCCCGTGACGGTCGCCGCGGCCCATCGCGCGCGCCGAGGCGATCGCCGCCTCCTCGGTCACGCGGACCATCTCGAGCGCGAGCAGCTGTTCCATGGTCAGGACCTCCGCGTCAGCTCGATGTAGACGATGTCGTCGAGATTGTATCCATTCCCGCCGACCGCCCGGTGCGTCGGGTCAGTGGCGGAAGTGCCGCCGGCCGGTGAAGACCATCGCGAGGTGATGTCGGTCGGCGGCTTCGATCGCCATCTCGTCGCGGATCGAGCCGCCCGGCTGGATGATCGCGGTGACGCCGGCGCCGGCCGCGGCCTGGATGCCGTCCGGGAATGGGAAGTAGGCGTCCGAGGCCATGACCGAGAGCTTCGCCCGGTCCCCGGCGCGGCGGAGCGCGATCTCGACCGATACCAGCCGCGACGCCTGCGCCGCGCCGATCCCGACCGTGGCGCCGTGCCGCGCGAGCACGATCGCATTCGAGCGGACGTGGCGGACCGCGCGCCAGCCGAAGAGGAGGTCGGTCAGCTCCTCGAGCGTCGGGCGTCGCTGGGTCACGACCTGGAGGCGACCACGGTCGAGCCCCAGGTCGTCCTGCGATTCCACGAGCAGCCCGCCGGCGACCCGCTTGAAGTCCAGGCTGGCGATGCCGTAGTCGCGCATCCCGTCGATCGGGTCGGCGGGCACCGCCAGCAGTTCCAGGCCGTGCTTGCCGCGCAGGATCCCGAGCGCGGACTGGCTGAAGCCGGGGGCGACCACGGCCTCGTACGAATTCGCGGCGATCTCGCGTGCGGTGGCGCCGTCGAGCTCCCGATTGACGCCGACGATCCCGCCGAACGACGCGACCGGGTCGGTCTCGAGGGCGTGGCGGTATGCCTCGACCAGCTCGTCGTGCGAGGCGAGCCCGACGGGGTCGGTGTGCTTGACGATGGCGACGGTCGGGCTCGTGTAGTCGCGGGCGATCCGGTACGCCGCGTCCAGGTCCATCAGGTTGTTGAACGACGGCCGGTCGCCGGCGATCTGGGTGGCGTCCGCGAGGGTGCCGCTGCGGTGGGTCGTCTCGCGGTAGAACGCCGCGCGCTGGTGCGGGTTCTCGCCGTAGCGCAGGTCGTCGACCTTCTCCAGGACGATCGCGAGCCGTCGCGGGAACGTGTTGCCCGAGATCTGGTTGAGGTAGGCGGCGATCTCGGCGTGGTACGCGGCGACCATGCTGAATGCCTCCGCGGCCAGGCTGGCCCGCGTCTCGGGGGTCACCAGGCCGTGCTCGCGCAGCTCGGTCACGATCCGGGCGTACTGCGCCGGGTCGGACGCCGCCGCGACCCCGGCCGAGTTGCGGGCCGCCGCTCCGAGCAGGGCCGCGCCGGCCACGTCGATCATCTCGATGGCCTCGTCGATGCCGATGAGCTTCGCCCCGATCGCCGGCGCGAACGGCTTCACGTTCACGATCACGAGATCGATGGGGACGATCCCCTGGGCCTCGAGCTCGGCCATCTGGGCCGGGACGTCCCGGCGGGCCAGGATCCCGGCATAGACCGCGTGATGGAAGGTCTTGACCTGGCCGCCGACCGTCGTCTGGCCCTGGGTCAGGTCCGCGACCGAGGCGACGGCGACCCCCTCGCTGGCGAGGAACTCACGGGTGCCATCGGTCGCATAGATCTCGACGTCGAGCGCGAGAAGGTCCCGCGCGAGGCCCGCGATCCCATCGCGGTTCGCGACTGACAGCAGCGCTCGCACCCGGGGCATCCTCCCAACGCAAGGGTTCCGGCGGCGCGCTCGGGGTCCCGGCGGGTGACGTCCCTCGGCGGTCTCGTGGCGCCGCGCCGCTCGACCGAGTATAGCGCTCGCCGTGGCATACTCCGGGGGCCCTTCCACGGTCAGTCAGCGTTGAGGTCGGTGCGTGACGCTCGTCCCCTGGGACTACCTGTTCCTCTCGTTCAACCACAAGAACTTCCCGGACCTCTTCCACCCGACCTGGATCGCGGCGGCGGTCCTCCTGATCGTCCTCCTCGTGCTCTACAACCTCCGGACGCGGGCGCTCCATCGCCATCCACCGTTCCTCGAGATGTGGGAGTGGCTGTGGTGGACCGGCCTCATCACGTTCAGCATGATCGTGATCGAGGCGCTCTTCGTCTTCGACTTCTTCATCGTGCTGCTGACCGAGGTCATCGGCATCGGGACGCTGGTCTGGATCCGCTTCAGCCGCTTCCCGCCGATCCTCGCGGCCCACGAGGCGCGGCTCGCTCGCGAGCGTTACTACACCAAGCAGAAGTTCGCCGACCCGGAGTCCACGATCAAGCGCCGCGGTGGCGGCCGCCGGCCGGCGCGCAGCCAGAAGCGCCGCCGCTGACGGCCGTGCCCATCGAGATCCGCCGCTTCGGCGTCGGCCACCGGCGCCCGGACGGACCGCCCGGGACGGTCGGCGTCAAGGGCCAGCTCATCCATTCCGACGGCCGCGGCGTGATCTCCGAGGTCGCCTTCGCCAGGAACGCGCACGTCGAGCCGTACGCCAGCCCGAACACGACGTGGATGGTCGTCATCGAGGGCGGCGGCTGGGTGGCCGTCGCCGGCGAGCGGACCAGGATCGCGGCCGGCGAGGCCGTGCTGTGGCCGGCCGATGTCCTGCACGCGGCCTGGACCGAGCACTCCGAGATGCGGGCGCTGGTCGTGGAGTTCACCGGCCCGGACGATGCGGACGTGCGCGGCTTCCTCGACGGGATGGTCCAGGACCTCGGCGCGGATGGCCGGCCGGTGGCGCCACCGGTGCTCGGGGTCGCGGTCCCGATGCACCCGGGGCCGCTCCGCGACGAGCCACGGGACGGCGAGCCGGCCTGACCGCGGTTCCCCGGGTGTCAGTCTCGTGCGAGGATCGCGCCCACCTGGCTGAGGATCCGGGCCGTGGCGCCCCAGACCGACAGCCCTTCGACCGCGTAGGCGCCGTAGCGGAGCGGCCACTCGCCGATGGTCCGCTCGACGATCTCGATCGGGGCGCCGGGCAGGAACGTGGCGATCGGCGGTTCCACGATGCGCGCGACCTCGGCCGGGGCGGAGACGAGCTCGGGGCGTCGCTCGGCCAGGGCGAGGATCGGCGTGACCGCGAAGTCGCTGACCGGGATCCAGTGGAGGTCCAGGGTCCCCACGACGCGGACCCCGGCGGCCCGGACGTCCAGCCCGACCTCCTCGGCCGCCTCGCGCAGCGCCGTCGCGGTCACGTCGGCGTCGCCGGGGTCGGCCTTGCCGCCCGGGAAGCTCACCTCACCGGAGTGGTGGCCGCCGGCCGCCCGCTCGATGAGGACGACCCGCGCGACCCCGAGGTCGTCAGGGTAGAGGAGGGCCAGCACCGCGGCCGGCCGACCAGGGCGTCCGGGCGGGGGTCCGCCGCGCGGCCGCAGGTCGGCCCGGCCGACCAGGACCGGCATGAGGATCTCGGCCGGGGCCGGCAGCGGCTCGGGCAGGACCGCGAGACGCTCGACGACCTCGGCGAAGCGCACGCCGGCCTGCAGCCGCCTAGTTGACGAGCTCGCCGTCGCCGCGCTTCGGGCGCGTCGGCGGCAGGTCGAGCGGCGAGGTGCCCGCGCCCGCCCCGACGGCCTCGGGGTCGTCGTTGCCGCGCGACCGGGCGTCACGGCGGCCGGCCCGCTCGGTCACGACCGTCGCGTCCGCGGTGGACAGGACCAGCGTGCCCGAGGTGATGTCGGCGTCGACCATGACCACGTCGCCCGGCTTGAACTCGCCGGCGACGAGCGAGCGCGCGAGCGGGTTCTCGAGCAGCCGCTGGATCGTCCGCTTGAGCGGCCGCGCCCCGAACTGCGGGTCCGTGCCCTCGCGGACGATCAGCGCCCGCGCGGCCGCCGTCAGCTCGATGCCGAGATCCTGGTCCGCCAGCCGGCGCTGGAGGTCGGCCAGCAGCAGGTCGACGATCTTCGCCAGGTCGTCGTCGGTCAGCGCGTGGAAGACGATGACCTCGTCGATCCGGTTGAGGAACTCCGGCCGGAACTGCAGGCGCAGGGTCTCGGTGACCTCGCGCTTCATCGCCTCGTAGGCGGCGTCGCCCGACCTGGCGCCGGCCGCCGCGATGGCCGCCGAGCCGACGTTGCTGGTCATGATGATCACGCAGTTCTTGAAGTCCACGGTGCGGCCCTGGCCATCGGTCAGCCGGCCGTCGTCGAGGACCTGCAGCAGGATGTTGAAGACGTCCGGGTGGGCCTTCTCGATCTCGTCGAGCAGGACGACCTGGTACGGCCGGCGGCGGACGGCCTCCGTCAGCTGCCCGCCCTCCTCGTAGCCCACGTAGCCGGGGGGCGCGCCGACGAGCCGGGAGACGGAGAACTTCTCCATGTACTCGCTCATGTCGATGCGGACCAGCGCCGACTCGTCGTCGAACAGGAACTGCGCCAGAGCGCGGGCCAGCTCGGTCTTGCCGACCCCGGTCGGGCCGAGGAACAGGAACGAGCCGATCGGCCGGCGCGGGTCCTTGAGCCCGGCGCGGGCACGGCGGACCGCGTCCGCGACGGCCTCGATGGCCTCGTCCTGGCCGACGACCCGGGCGTGGAGTCGCTCCTCCATCTGGATGAGCTTGGCGGTCTCGCCCTCCATCAGGCGGCTGACCGGGATCCCGGTCCAGGACGCCACGATGCCGGCGATGTCGTCGGCGGTGACCTCCTCCTTCAGCAGCGAGCCCGGCCCCTGGAGGGTCGCGAGCGTGGCCTCCTGCTCGGAGATCTGGTCGGTGAGCTCCTTGAGGGTGCCGTACTTGAGCTGGGCGGCGGTCGCGAAGTCGGCCTCGCGCTCGGCCTGCTCGATGCGCACCTGGACCTTCTCGATCTCGGCCTTCGTCGCGCGCATCGCCGCGATGGCGGCCTTCTCGGCCTCCCAGCGCTGCTTCATCGCGCCGGCCTCTTCCTCGATGTCGGCCAGCTCCTTCTCGAGCGCCGCGAGGCGTGCCTTCGAGGCGTCGTCGCTCTCCTTGCGCAGGGCCTCGCGCTCGATCTCGAGCTGGATGCGCCGGCGCTCGAGCTCGTCGAGGACGATCGGCATGGAGTCGATCTCCATGCGCAGGCGCGATGCCGCCTCGTCGACGAGGTCGATGGCCTTGTCGGGCAGGAAGCGCTCGGTGATGTAGCGGTCGGACAGCGTCGCCGCGGCGACCAGCGCGGAGTCCGTGATGCGGACGCCGTGGTGGACCTCGTAGCGCTCGCGCAGGCCGCGCAGGATCGAGATCGTCTCCTCGACGGTCGGCTGGTCGACGATGACCGGCTGGAATCGGCGCTCGAGCGCGGCGTCCTTCTCGATGTACTTGCGGTACTCGTCGAGCGTCGTGGCGCCGATGGTGTGCAGCTCCCCGCGGGCGAGCATCGGCTTGAGCAGGTTGGACGCGTCCATGGCGCCCTCGGCCGCGCCGGCGCCGACGACGGTGTGGAGCTCGTCGATGAACAGGATGACGCGGCCGTCGGAGTCCTTGATCTCCTTGAGGACCGCCTTGAGGCGCTCCTCGAACTCGCCGCGGAACTTGGCGCCGGCGATGAGCGACCCGAGATCGAGCGCGACGACGCGCTTGTCCTTGAGCCCCTCGGGCACGTCGCCGCGCACGATGCGCTGGGCGAGGCCCTCGACGATCGCGGTCTTGCCGACGCCGGGCTCGCCGATGAGCACCGGGTTGTTCTTGGTCCGGCGCGACAGCACCTGGATGACGCGGCGGACCTCGTCGTCCCGGCCGATGACCGGGTCCAGCTTGCCCGCGCGGGCCTCGACCGTCAGGTCGCGGCCGTACTTCTCGAGGGCGGCATAGGTGCCCTCGGGGTTCTGCGAGGTCACGCGCTGACCGCCGCGCACGCTCTGGAGCGCCTGCAGGATGGCCTCCTTGCCGGCCGCATGGCGCTCGAGGAGCGCCTGGGCCTCGCCGCCCACCTCGGCGACACCCAGGAGCAGGTGCTCCGTGGAGACGAAGTCGTCGCCGAGGCGGCGGGCCTCGGCCTCGGCATGCTCGATGACGGCCTTGGCGCGCGGGTCGAGGCTGAGCGAGCCGCCCTCGATCCGGGCGCGCCGGGCGAGGATCGAGGCGATCTCGCCGCGGAACGCCGGCAGGTCGACGCCGAGGCGGCGGAGCGTCTCGGCCGGGATGCCGTCGTCGGGCTCGACGAGGGCGCTGAGCATGTGCTCGGCATCGAGGATCGGGCTCTGCAGCCGGGTGGCGGCGGCCTGGGCGGCGACGATGGCCTCCTGGGCCTTCTGGGTGAATCGGTCGAGTTGCATGTCAGGTCTCTCGGGTACGTGGGTCTGGTTGGTCGATCAGGTCGATGGCGTGGGCGGCGGCCTCGCGGGCCTCGTCGGTCAGGTCGGTGGGCAGGACCAGCCTGGCGCGGGCGTACAGGTCGCCATGGCCGGTCGCGCCGAGGCGCGGCATCCCCTGGCCGCTGAGGCGGAAGGTCCGGCCGGGCTGCGTGCCCGCGGGGATCGTCAGCAGGATCTTGCCCTTGAGCGTGCGGACCGGTACCTCGCCGCCGAGCAGCGCCTCCCCGAGGCGCAGCGGCAGCTCGCGCTCCAGGTCCGCGCCGCGCCGCTTGAAGATCGGATGCGGCAGGAGGCGGACCACCACGAAAAGGTCCCCGCCCCCGGGCGCCTTGCCCGTCAGGCGGACGCGCGTCCCGTCGTCGGCGCCCTTGGGGATCTTGACCTCGAGGTGCTTGCCCTCGACGTCGACCCGGCGGGTCGTCCCGTGATAGGCCTCCTCGAGCGTGATCTCGGCGATCGCCTCGGCCGACGGCTTCGGCGCGGGCCGGCTCCGGGCACCGGACGGGGCGGACCCATCGATGCCCATCCCGGCGAGGATGGATTCGAAGCTCTCGCCGCCCGTCGCGCGGCGGCCGCGGCCCGGACCCGGTGCGCCGGACGACGACCCGCCGCCGGGGCCGGCCTCCTGTCCGAAGAAGACCCGGAAGAAATCGCTGAACTCGTCCGAGTCGCCGCTCGTGCGGAACTCGTAGCGGACGCCACCAGGGCCGCCGGCCGACGATCTGGCACGCGCAAAGCCGGCGAACGGCCCGCCCGGGCCGAACGGGTCGGCGCCGCCCGGACCCTGCTGGCCGTACTGATCCCAGGCCGCCCCGAGCGTGTCGTAGCGCTTGCGCTTCTCGGCGTCGGAGAGGACCTCGTTGGCCTCGTTGATGTCCTTGAAGCGCCGCTCGGCGGCCTTGTCACCGGGCTTCGCGTCGGGGTGGCTCTGGCGGGCGGCCTTGCGGAAGGCCTTCTTGATCTCGGCCGGCTGACGCGGTCCTCGGCACGCCGAGGACCGCGTAGTAGTCCTTGTACTCGAGGCCCGGGGAACCAGGCCCGTTACCCGCCATCGGCGACCCCCGTCAGGATCCGGAGACGACCACCGGAGGCTGCTCGGGCGTCGGGAAATCGTTCCGTCGGACGCGGGGCGCCGGGGACGGCTCGATCGGGTCGTCGCCCTTGACGACCTTCGGCGGCTCGGGGGTGAGCGCCTTCGGCTTGCGCCGAAGGGCCGCCTCGAGCACCTGGTCCATCGAATCGACGAGGACCAGCTTCATCGACTTGCGGATCTCCTCGGGGATGTCCCGCAGGTCCTTCTCGTTCTTGCGCGGCAGGATCACGATCTTGGCGCCCGCGAGGTGCGCCGCCAGGATCTTGCTCTTGAGTCCGCCGATCGGGAGGACCCGGCCGCGGAGGGTGATCTCACCGGTCATCGCCACGTCCTTGCGGACGGGGATCCCGGTCAGGGCACTCACGATCGCGGTGGCCATGGTGATCCCGGCAGACGGGCCGTCCTTCGGGATGCCGCCGGCCGGCACATGGATGTGCAGGGTGTTCTTCTCGAACACTTCGCGCTCGATCCCGAGGCTCGCCGCGTTGGCCCGGGTCCACGAGAGGCCCGCTCGTGCGGACTCGCGCATGACCTCGCCCAGCTGGCCGGTGAGGATGAAGTCCTCGCGGCCCTCCATGCGGGTCACCTCGATGGCGACGACATCGCCGCCGACCTCGGTCACGACCAGGCCGATCGCCGAGCCGGTCTGGTCCTCGGCCTCCAGCTCGCCGTACTCGAACCGCTGCGGTCCGAGCAGGTCGGCCAGCTTCTTCGCGTCGATGACGGTCTTCCGGGTGCGGCCCTCGGCGACCTGCCGGGCGACCTTGCGCATGACGTTGGCGATCTCACGCTCGAGGTTCCGGACGCCGGCCTCGTGCGTGTACGAGCGGACGAGCTCGGTCATCGCCTCGTCGGTGATCACGATGTTCTTGGGCTTGAGCCCGTGGTTCTTCATCTGCTTGGGGATCAGGAACCGCTTGCCGATCCCGATCTTCTCCTGCTCGGTGTAGCCGGGCAGGTAGACGATCTCCATCCGGTCGCGCAGCGGCGCCGGGATGGGGTCGAGCAGGTTCGCGGTCGCGATGAACAGCACCTTCGAGAGGTCGAACGGCACCTCGAGGTAGTTGTCTTGGAACGTGTTGTTCTGCTCCGGGTCGAGGACCTCGAGGAGGGCCGAGCTCGGGTCGCCGCGGAAGTCCATCCCGATCTTGTCGACCTCGTCGAGCATGAACACCGGGTTGTTGGACCCGGCCGTCTTGATGCTCTGGACGACGCGTCCGGGGAGGGCGCCGATGTAGGTGCGGCGGTGGCCGCGGATCTCCGCCTCGTCATGGATGCCGCCGAGGCTCATCCGGACGAACTTGCGGCCCATCGCGCGGGCGATGCTCTTGCCCAGCGACGTCTTGCCGACGCCGGGAGGCCCGACGAAGGCGAGGATCGGGCTGCGGATCTCGTCCGCGAGCGTGCGCACCGCGAGGTACTCGAGGATGCGCTCCTTGATCTTCTCGAGGCCGTAGTGGTCCTCGTCGAGGATGCGGGCGGCTTCCTTGATGTCGAGCTGGTCGTCCGTCGAGACGTTCCACGGCAGGCCGACGAGCCAGTCCACGTAGGTGCGGATGACCCCGACCTCGGGCGACGCCGAGGGGATCCGGCTCATCCGGTCGATCTCCTTGATCGCCCGCGCCTTGATCTCGTCCGGCATGCCGGCTGATTCGACCTTGTCGCGCAGCTCGTTGATCTCCGCCTGCTGCGGGTCGTCCTCGCCGAGCTCGCGCTGGATGGCCTTGAGCTGCTCGCGCAGGATGTACTCGCGCTGGGTCTTGTCCATCTCGGACTTGACCTCGGACTGGATCCGGCCCTTCAGCTCCAGGATCTCGATCTGGCGGCCGAGGAAGTCGGTGACCAGCTTGAGGCGCTCGACGACATCGATGGTCTCGAGCAGCTCCTGGCGCTGCTCCGTGCTCATGTCCGGGCTGTAGGCGACCATGTCGGCCAGGAGCCCCGGCTCGCTGATGTTGCGGGCCGCGACCGCGGCCTCGGGCGGCACCGGGGCGCCGTTCGCGACGTACTGCTCGATCTGGGCCTGGACCGTGCGCATCAGCGCCTGGACCTCGAGGCCGGACGGGCTCTCGTCATCGAGCGTCTCGATGGTCGCGCGGATGTACGGGTCGGTGCCGGTGAAGCCGACGACCCGGAGGCGTCCCTGGCCCTGGACGATGGCCCGGACCGTGCCGTCCTGGAGCTGGACGACCTGGGCGATCTTGGCGAGCGTGCCGATCTCGTAGAGCTCGGACGGGTCGCCGATCTCCTCCTGCTCGGCATGCCGCTGGGTCACGAGGGCGATCGGCCCGCCGTCGGCGACCGCGGCGTTCAGGGCGTTGACGCTCTTCTCGCGGCCGACCTGGAGCGGCACGATCATCTCGGGGAAGATGACGGTCTCGCGCAGCGCGACGAGGGGGAGGTCGCGCGTGCCGGAGGGCTTGGTGGGGGCTGGTTCGACCGGGGTGGACGGTCGCTTGGCCATCTGGATCTCCTAGGGTGCTGGTGCCGTGGTCTAGGCAGACTTGGCGGCTGGGTCGGGGTCGACGGTGGATTCGTCGCGCGCTGCCGCCTCGATGGCGGCGGTGCCCTCCGCGTAGAGGGCTTCGAGGATCCGGGCGCCGAGGCGCTCCTCGAGTTCGAAGAGGATCCGGATGCCCGCGAGATTGACGCCCCGGTCCCGGGTGAGATGCCGGATCCAGAGGATGCGCCGGATGTCGTTCTCGCTGTACAGGCGGATGTTGGTCGGGGTGCGGGCCGGGCAGAGGAGCCCTTCGTCCTCGTAGATCCGCAAGGTCCGCGGATGGACGCTGACGAGCGTCGCCGCCACGCTGATCACGTAGACGGGTCGCGACGGGTCACGTTCCGGCTGTCCGGTAGTCATGTCGGGATGCTAAAACGTTGACAATCCCGTTGTCAAGAGTCCTACCCGACTCGTTTGATGAAGTCTTGTTAACCGTGCCTCCGGACGCTCGGCCGCGGCACCATCCCGTCAGGCCTGGGCGCCGACGGTCTCCGCGTCGCCGATGAGCTGTTCATGGAGCAGCTCCTCGCAGTCCTGCTTGCCGATGGCGATGACCTTGTCGCCTTCGAGCATGACCGTGTCGGGACGGAGCGGCGTCGCGACGCCCTCGCGGATCACCGCGAACAGCGAGCAGCCGTCGGGCATGGAGAGGTCCTTCGGCGCCCGGCCGATCGCCGGCGAACCGGCCTGCAGGTGCGCCTCGATCAGCTCGAGCTCGCTGCCGCCGAGGGCCGCGAGATGGAGCAGCTCGTGGACCGGGATGTCCTGCTCGATCGAGCCGAGGATCATCCGGGTCGGGCTGATCAGCTCGTCGACGCCGAGGTGGCGGAAGAGCGCCTCGTTCTTCGGGTTGTTGACGCGGGCGATGGTCCGCGGCACGTCGAAGTGATGCTTGGCCATCTGGCAGATGACCAGGTTGTCCTCGTCATCGCCGGTCACCGCCGCGACCACGTCGGCCCGGTTGCAGCCCGCCTCGCCGAGGTACTTGCCCTCGCACCCGTCGTGGGCGATCACGATGGAGCCGATCTCGTCGGCGATCTGCGCCGCGCGCGTCGGGTCCTTCTCCATGAGGGCCACCTCGTGGCCCGCATCGATGAGCTCCTTGGTGAGGTAGTAGCCGACCTTCCCGCCACCGACGACGAGGACGAACATGGACTCAGGCCTCCGATGGGGCGGCCGACGAGGTGTCGGACGCGACGGCCGCGGCAAGCCCGCGGTCGTGGTGCTCGCCGCCGGGGTGGCTCCCCGACGGCGTCGAGGAGTCCGGCCAGGCCGGACTTGGGGAATCCGAGGTAGCCGTTGACGGCGTCGAGCATGAGCCCGGTGCGGCACAGCGTGGCGATCCCGAGCTCGGCGTACGCCTCGGCTCGGAGCGGATCATTGATCTTGGCGATGACCTTCGGGATGCGGAACGCCTCGGTCGCGAGCTGGGCGGCCATGGTGTTGCGGTTGTCGCCCTCGGTCATGGCCAGGAAGACGTCCGCCTCTCCCGCGCCGGCCTTGGTCAGGACGTCCTCGTCGGTGCCGTCACCGCGGACGGCCCGGCCACCGAAGGTGGAGGGCAGGCGGTCGAAGGCGTCGGTGCGCACGTCGAGGATCAGGACCTGGTGGCCGGCCTTGTCGTAGGCCTCGGCGATGGACGCGCCGACGCGGCCGCATCCCACGATGACGATCTTCACGACGGCTCCTCGGTCATGGGCTCGCGCACCACCCAGACGGCGCACGGGGCACTCTGCAGGACGTAGGGGATGGTCCGGCCGATGGCGAACTCGCCGCCGAACCTGGTCCGGTAGGGGACGCCCAGCACGATCAGGTCGGCGCCGCGCTCGGCGGCCTCGTCGACGATGGCCGCGCCCACGTCGCGCGCCTGGAGCAGGACCGGTTCGAGCGTCTGCTTCGACTCCTCGGCGACCGACTCCGCTGAATCGAGCACCTGCTGGACGCTCTCGGAGCGGCTGGCGATATCCGTGTCGAGCGGCAGCGTCCAGTCGATCTCGACGACATGGACGGCGATCAGCTCGGCCTTGGCGAGCCTGGCCTGCTCGGCCACCAGCCGGACGACGCGGGCGTCGCTCGGGCTGCCGTTGAGGGCGATGACCGCGCGCTTGAAGGCTGGGGTGTGGGTCTCTGACATGGGCGGCGGTCACGATACCACCGGTGCCGCTCGGCTACTCCGGATCGTGCCGCTCGGCGGGATGCTCCTGGGCGCGGTCACCCGCGTGTTCCCCGGTGTGACCCGGGTCGAAGAGGTCCTTGTCCTCGCGGCGGTACGGGACGTTGACCACCACGGTATGCGGCCGGCCGAGGAGCACCTTGCGGAGGCGCTTGGCGGCCTGGTTGTAGAGGATCCGCTCCCACCACGAGCGGGCCACGTACTCGGGGACGACCACGAACGTGATCGGCTCGCGCTTGCCGGGCGGCCAGGCGGCGTCCAGGACGTCCAGGTAGGCGAGCAGCGGACCGGCCAGCGCGCGATAGGGCGATTCCACGACGACCAGCGGGATGCCGGGGATCTGCCGCTCGAAATCGGCGCGCAGGCGCACCGCGATCTCGGGGTCGTCGGCGATGTAGACCGCACGGACGTCGTCACTGATCGATCGCCCGACGTTGATGGCCTGGACGACGGCGCGGTTCAGGCCCGGGATCGGGACGACGACGCGCTCCTCGCGATGGGGCGCCTCGACGATCAGGTCGGGCCGGACCGCGAGCTCGCGCTTCGAGCGGCTGTACTGGGTGCTGATGAACAGCATCATCGCGACGAGGGTCGGGACGAGGATCACGACCAGGTACGCGCCGTGCTCGAACTTCTCGGTCACGACGACGACCAGGACCACGGCCGTGAGGATGGCGCCGAGGCCGTTGACGCCCAACCGCCAGCGCCAGCCGGCTTCGCGGACCCGTCGCCAGTGCCGGACCATCCCGATCTGGCTCAGGGTGAAGCACACGAACACGCCGACCGAGTACAGCGGGATCAAGGCGTGGGTATCGCCGCCGAAGAACCACAGCAGCCCGAAGGCGACCGCGGCCAGCAGGACGATCCCCCATGAGTAGGCGAGGCGGTCGCCGCGGAAGGAGAACTGGCGCGGCATGTAGCCGTCCTCGGCGAGGATCGCCGCGAGGCGCGGGAACGCGTTGAAGCTGGTGTTCGCGGCCAGGAACAGGATCAGCGCCGTGGATGCCGCGAAGGCGATGTACAGGATCGAACCCTCGCCGTAGGCGGTTCGGGCGGCGAGGGCGACGATCGACGGCCCGCCTTCCTCCGTCGGGATCAGCCCGAACTGCACCGCGAACAGGGTGAGGCCGATGAACAGGATCCCGAGGAGGATCGCCATCGCGGTCATCGTGTTCGCGGCGTTCTTCGCCTCGGGGGGCTTGAATGCTGGGACGCCGTTGGCGATGGCCTCGACACCGGTCAGGGCGACGGACCCCCCGGCGAAGGCCTTCAGCAGCAGGACCACGCCGATCAACTCGGAACCGAAGGGGACGGCGTCGGGCTGCGGCGCCACGGGGACCGCGGTCCCGCTGAACATCCGGATCAGGCCGATCGCCACGATCCCCAGCGCGAGGGTGAGGAACAGGTAGGTCGGGACCGCGAAGATGTTGCCCGATTCGCGCAGTCCGCGGAGATTGGCGATCGTGATCAGCGAGATCGAGATGAACGCGATCTCGATCCGGAGGTCGTACGCCGCAGGGATGACCGACTGGATCTGGGCGATGGCCGCGGCGGTCGAGACCGCCACCGTCATGACGTAGTCGATCAGCAGGGCGGCGGCGGCGATGAGGCCGAAGATCGGCGCGAGGTTGGTCCGGGCAACGACGTAGGCGCCGCCGCCGTTCGGGTAGGCGCGACAGACCTGGCGGTAGGACAAGGCGACGACGGCGAGGAGGATCGAGATCGCGACCGCCACCTGGACCGACAGCAGGAGCGCGCTCGCGCCCGCCAGGACGAGCACCCGCAGGATCTCCTCGGTCGCGTAGGCGGACGAGCTGATGGCGTCCGAGCTGAAGATAGCCAGCGCTTTCGTCTTCGACAGTCGCTCGCCGATCTCCTCCTCGTTGGACAGCGGACGGCCGAAGACGACCGCGCGAACCCGCGCCAGGAGACGGCCGCTGGGCGTCTGGGCGACATTTGCGCCGGCCTTGGCGACCAGCTGGCCCGGTCCGACGTAGCGGAAGTACGGGGCATGCGGACGCTCGACCCGGACGCGCTTGTCCGCCGGTTTGCGGCCCTGCAGGGGCCGCCGGCCTCCGATCAATGGGACTCCAGTCGTGGGCGGGGCACGGGCCGACGGTCAGTGGCCGCGCCGGAACGGAACGTCGGCGATGACCGTGTGCTCGCGGCCGACAAGCTCAGCCTTGAGTCGCTTGGCGACTTGGTTATACAGCAATCGGTCCCACCAGTGGCGGGCCACGTACTCGGGCAGGACGACGATGGTGATCGCGGCCTCCTTGTCGGGCGGCCAGGCCTGGTCGAGGATGTCGAGGTAGGCGATGAACGGCGAGATGACCGCCCGGTAGGGCGATTCGACGATCACCAGGGGCACGTCGGGGAGCTGCCGCGCCCAGCGGGCGCGCATCTGCTCGGCCAAATCCATGTCGTCGGTCACGTACACCGCACGGATGTCTCGCGTGAGGGTCCGCCCGAAGTTGACCGCCTGGACCACCGCGCGGTTGATCCCGTTGACCGGGATGACCACCCGCTGCTCACGGTGCGGGCCGGGGAGCACGCCGGTGTCGCGGACCTCAAGCTCCTTCGCCTGGAGCTCGTACTGGCGGTGGACGAACGACATCAGCCCGACCATCACGGGGATCAGGGCGAGGACCAGCCAGGCGCCGTCGAAGAACTTCACGGACGTGACGATCACGGCGACGATCGCCGTCAGCGCTGCCCCGAACGCGTTGATCGCCAGCCGGCGCCGCCAGCCGGGCGACTTCTCGCGGAGCCAGTGCCGGATCATGCCGCTCTGGCTGATCGTGAAGTCGATGAAGACGCCGACCGCGTAGAGCGGGATCAGCAGGTGCGTCTCGCCGTGGAAGATCACGATCAGCCCGGCCGCGATCGTCGCGAGGACGATGATCCCCCACGAGAACGCCAGCCGGTCGCCACGGAGGGCGAACTGGCGCGGCATGTGGCCGTCGACCGCGAGGATCGCAAGCAGCCGCGGGAAGGCGTTGAAGCTCGTGTTCGCGGCGAGGAAGAGCAGCAACGCGGTGAAGGCCTGGAACAGGTAGAACGGGATCCCCTCGCCGAAGACCCGGCGGGAGACCTGCGAGATGACCGTCTGCTTCTCGGGCAGCTCGATCGGGGAGATCGCGAAGCTGGTCGCGAGGAAGGTGATCCCGATGAACAGGATCCCCAGCAGGCCGGCCATCACCCCGAGGGTCTTCGCCGCGTTCTTCGCTTCGGGCGGCTGGAACGCCGGCACGCCGGTGGCGATCGCCTCGGTCCCGGTCAGGGCCACGGCTCCGGCGGCGAAGGCGCGTAGCAGCAGGAGCGCGGTGAGCGGCTGGACGGTGCCGGTGACCTGGTCGGTCAGGGTTGGCGCGTACTCGGCGCCCTCGCCGAGCACGACGATGCGGAAGACGCCGACGGTGATCATCAGCAGCGCGGAGCCGATGAACAGGTAGGTCGGGATCGCGAAGATGCTGCCGGCCTCGCGCAGGCCGCGGAGGTTGCCGACCGTGATCAGCCCGATCGCGAAGACGCCGATGAGGACGCGCTCGTCATACAGGATCGGGAATGCCGAGGTGATCTGCTCGACCGCCGACGAGGTCGACACCGCGACGGTCATGACGTAGTCGATGAGCAGCGCCGATGCGGCGATCAGGCTGACCGTCCGGCCGATGTTCAGCTTCGAGACGGTATACGAGCCGCCGCCCGTCGGGTACGCGATGCAGATCTGCCGGTAGCTGATAGCGACCGCGATCAGCAGCACGGAGATGGCGATGCTGATCTCGAGGCCCCACGCCATCGCGGCGGCGCCGCCGAGGATCAGCACCCGCAGGATCTCCTCCGTGGCGTAGGCCGACGAAGAGATCGCGTCGGACGAGAAGATCGCCAGGGCCTTCTTCTTCGACAGGCGCTCGCCGAGCTCCTCCTCGCTGGCCAGCGGGCGCCCGAAGAAGAAGGCGCGCAGGCTGGCCATGGCCCGACCGGTCGCCGACGTCGGCGCGCTGGCAGCTTCCTTCGCCGTCAGCTGACCCCGGCCCGTGTAGCGGAAGTACGGGGCGTGGGGGCGTTCCACGCGCACACGTCGATCGCCGGGCTTGCGGCCCGGCATGGAACGCCGACCGCCGATCACCGGCGGCGGCTCCGGTCAGAGCCCATGGCGCAGCCGCTCGGCGAGACGGACGGGCAGGTCGGCGGCGCGCATCGCGGCCATCACGGCCGCGATGTCGTACCCGACCCGATGCCAGGTCGCGACGCGGGCGTCGGTGTCGAGGACGAGATAGGCTGCCCGCGGGTCGCCGTCCCGCGGCTGGCCGACGCTCCCCGGATTCAACAGGACCGGCCGGTCGGGGAGCGGCAGGCTGGTGGCGTCCTCCGGGGCGACGACCTCGGTCCGCCCCTCCTCGGCGATGAACGCGATCGGCACATGGGTATGGCCGTGCAGGCCGAGCGGCGTCGTCAGCAGGTCGAGCGACGCGCGCGCGATGGCGGCCGAGGTGACGTACTCCCAGGTGGGATCGCGCAGGCTCCCGTGGACGAGGGACGCTTCGCCGATCGAGACCCGCTCGGGGAGACCGGCCAGGTAGGCCCGGGTCGACGGCGAGATCCGTGCGATCGTCCATTCCATCGCGCGGCGAGCGTCCGGGTTGAAGTACGCGATCTCCGGCCCGCCGGCCGCCGCCGCGTCGTGGTTGCCGCGAACGCCGGTGGCCGCCAGGCCGATCAGCCGGTCGACGACGGCGTCGGGCTCCGGGCCGTAGCCCACGACGTCACCGAGGTGCCAGACGCTGTCCACGGTCCCGAGGTGGGCGAGGACCGCGTCGAGCGCGACGAGGTTGCTGTGGATGTCCGACAGGACCGCGATCCGCATGGTGGGTCAGCGTACCAGCGGCCCGATCACCATGGCCGTCGGAGCCGGGCCGCGGGGTCGCGCGGATAGGCCGCGGGCACCGGGCCGGCCGGGCCGACGACGATCAGGCGGTGGCCCTCCAGGCCGGGAAGATCGACCGGTCTCGTCTCGATCCGGCCACCGCCCAGCGTATCGAGCGCCCGGCGCCCGCTGCGCAGCTCGGCGTCGAGGTCGCCGCGCTTCCACGCGACGAGGATGCCGTCCGGGCGAAGCAGCGGGAGCCCGAGCTCGATCAGGTCCGCCAGGGAGGCGACCGCACGGGCGGTGACGCACGGCCAGCGGCCGCGATGCGCCGGGTCGTGGGCGAGAGCCTCGGCGCGGATCGCGGCCACGGCGATCTCCGGCCCGGCCGCGTCACCCTTGGTCGCCTCGACCGCCGTCTCGAGGAAGCGCGCCTTCTTCGCGGTCGCCTCGGCGAGCACGGCGCGTCGCGCGGGCAGCGCGATCGCCAACGGCAACCCGGGAAACCCGCCACCCGATCCGAGGTCCATGAATGCGTCGACCCCGTGCTCCCGGAGGACGGCGACCCCGGTGAGGCTGTCGAGCACGTGCGCGACGGCGACCGCGCCGGGCTCGCGGATGGCCGTCAGGTTGATGGCGGTGGTCCAGGCGAGCAGCAGGCGGACGTGCCCGTCGATGGCGTCGCGTTGCGCGGGGGTCAGCGGAAGGGCGAGTCGCACGAGGCCGTGGTCCAGCGCCTCGGCATAGGCCGCCGGCAGTGCCGCAAGGCCCTGGACGCGCGTCGGGAGCGGCTCACGTGCGGGGTGCAGGGCACGCCTCCTGTATCACGTGCCGATCGTCCCGCGCCGCGCCACTCCCGGCGTCATCGTTCGCACCTTCGGACATGGATCCGGTCTTCGGCCGTCCGTCCGGTTCGTGGTCGGGTCTCCCCGAGCCCCTCGCGGACCTCCGTACCCGGGCTGTCCCAGTGCGGATGACGGACGCTACGCGCCGAGGCGCAGCCCGTCAACGCGGTTATCCACCAAGTGTCGGACGAACCGGGGATTCGTGGATAAGTCGGGCCGCAGGCGCCCCGGATCGCCTCAGCTCGAGCGGGCGCCGCCGCGGACCGGCCGCCCGAGCGTCCGCCGGACGACATCCATGACCTCGTCCACGTAGCCCTCCGCCTGCCCGGCCTCGGCGGCGGTCCGCACGCAGCCCTGGACGTGATCCTCGAGGACGAGGATCGACAGGGCGTCGACGGCGGCCCGCAGCGCGGCCGTCTGCTGGAGGATGTCGACGCAGTACTCCTCGCGCTCGATCATCCGGGCGATCCCCCGGACCTGGCCCTCCATTCGCGACAGGCGCCGCACGAGCAGGGTCTTGTCCTTGGAGTAGCTATGGCGGAAGTGGCTCGGGTCCGGCTTCGGGGCCGGCCGACGGCCCGGGTTCGCAGGCATCAGGGACGACCTCATCTCTCGGCCGACGGGAGCCCGTCGGGTCGACCCGATCCTACCATACCCCCTGGGGGTATCGAGAGCATCGAGGCGTCCCGTGCGGGGATCGGCGCTTCGGCTAGACTGTGGGCCGATGGATCCCCGCGACGGCCTCCACCCGACGCTCGAAGATGTCGCCTGCACCGCCTGCGGCGCCGGCGTCCCCGGCGACCGGCTCAGGATCCTCGCCCGACGGGATGACCTGACCTTCGTCGAATCGCGTTGCGACACGTGCGGCAGCCGGACGGTCGCGCTGCTGATCGCGGCCACCGAGCCCGGCGGGCGGCCCTTCCTGGATGTGGCCACGGACCGCCCGGTGAGGCCCGGGAGCTCGTCGCCCTCGGTCGTCACCTCGGCGGACGTCCACGCGATGCGCGCCGACCTCGCCGCCTGGCGGGGCGACCTGCGCCGGCTCATCGGCGCCCGGTGACGCGTTCCCCGGTGACGCCCTCCTTCGCGCACGCCAGCGAGGCCGAGATGTCCCGGATCCTCGACTTCTACGACGTCCGCTGGGTCTACGAGCCGCACACGTTCCCGATCCTCTGGAACCTGGACGGCGACGTCGTCGAGAGCTTCTCGCCGGACTTCTGGCTGCCGGACCTCGAGTGCTACCTGGAGATGACCACGCTCCGCCAGAAGCTCGTCCGGAAGAAGAACCGCAAGCTGCGCCGCATGCGCGAGCTCTATCCCGCAGTCGCGATCAAGTTGTTCTATGCGCGCGACTTCCGGGCCCTGATGCTCAAGTACGGCAAGCTGGCCCTCGTCGACGCGCTGTCGGGCAGCTCCGGGCAGACCACGCCGCCGCGCGGGAGCACGACCGGATCGACGTCGGTCGCCGTCCCGGCGCAGATGGCGACGCCCGCGACCCCCGTTTCTGCAGCCGTCGCAGCGCCGCTGGATACGCAAGCCGATCCGACCCCGCGCACCCGCCGGCGCGCGGCCCCGGCTCTTGACGGACCGGTGCCGCGGTGACCCACCAGATCGACCTCCACGAGGACATCGGCGAGATCCTGCTCACCGAAGAGGAGATCCAGGAGAAGGTCCGCGAGCTCGGCGCACGGATCAGCGCCGACTATCACGGCCGTCGCCTTACCCTGGTCTCGGTGCTGAAGGGCTCGCTCCCGTTCATGGCCGACCTCATGCGCGCGATCGATATCCCCGTCCGGATCGACCTGATGGAGGTCAGCTCCTATGGCGGCACCGCCACCGAGTCCTCGGGTCTGGTCCGCATCCTCAAGGACCTCTCGGCGAGCATCGCCGACGAGGACGTCCTGATCGTCGAGGACATCATCGATACGGGCCTCACGCTGAACTACCTGATCCGCTACCTCCGCGGCAAGAGTCCCGCGTCGCTCCGCATCTGCACGCTGCTCGACAAGCCCGCCCGCCGGCTGGTGGAGATCCCGGTCGACTACACCGGCTTCATCATCCCGGACCGCTTCGTGGTCGGCTACGGGCTGGACTACGGGGAGTTCTACCGCAACCTCCGCGTGGTCGGGGTGCTGCGGCCGGAGGTCTACACCGGGGTCGAGCCAGGGTGACCATGCATCGACGGCCCCTCGGTCGCGGGCGGACGCTCGCGGCGATCGCCGGGGTGATGCTCGTCATCGCCTGCGTGCTGCCATGGTGGATGGTCGGCGGCGGCGACACCGGCATCACGTCGGAGAGTGGCAACGGATTCGAGGGTGCCGGGATCGTGATCTTCCTGGTCGGGATCCTGGTGCTCGCGCTGGTCGCGTTGCCATACGCCGCCGGCGACCGCCCGCTGGGCATCGACCGCTGGGTCTCGTTCCTGATCCTCACCGCCGCCGGCTGGGTCGGCTTCGCGATCGACATCATCCAGCTGGCAGCCGCGGGGGCCTTCGCGTTCAGCCAGGCCGTGCAGGTCTTCACGAACGGACCGGGTCTCTGGCTCGCGGTGCTGGGGCTGATCCTGCTGTCGCGCGCGACCTACGACATGGCTCGGGAGCCGTCGCGCCGCTAGCCGTCGCGCCGCTGGCTCACGGGAGCGCGCGGACCATCCCGCCGTCGACCGGGACGATCGCGCCGGTCACATAAGACGCCGCCGGCGAGAGCAGGAAGGCCCCGACCCGACCGAGCTCCGCGGGGTCGCCGTAACGGCCCAGGGGGATGCGCGCGATCGTCGCCCGCCGGACCTCCTCGATCGCGACGCCGCTGCTGGCGGACCGCGCGGCATCGAGCTCGGCGATGCGACCCGTGGCGAGGCGCCCCGGCGCGAGGGCGTTGATGCGGATCGGGGCGATCTCCTCGACCAGGCTCTTGACCAGGCCGGCCAGCCCGGGCCGGATCGCGTTCGAGGTCGTGAGTCCGGGGATCGGCTCGCGGACCGAGCTCGAGAGGATCACCAGGACGGCGGGGTCGCGGCCGTCGCGCAGGACAGGCAGCGCCGCGCGCAGGATCCGGATCGTGCTCCACAGCGTGCCGTCGATGGCCGCCATCCAGGCGGCCTCGTCGAGATCCGCGAACCGCCCCGCCGGCGGGCCGCCGCTGTTGACGACGAGCAGGTCCAGGCCGCCCAGTGCGGCGACCGTTCCGGCCACGGCAGCGGCGGGCCCGTCCGGCGTCGAGAGGTCGGCCGGGACCGCGACGGCGTCCAGCCGGGCCGCCTGCTCGGCCAGACGCGGGCCGTCCCGGGCGACCAGGGCGACCCGGGCGCCTTCGGCCCGGAGCGCCGCCGCGATCGCGCCGCCGAGGCCGCCACTCCCCCCGCCGACGAGCGCGCGGTGTCCGGTCAGGCCGAGATCCATACCGGGGTCATGCTACGGCGCGCCCGTCGGTCGCGTCCGACCGCGACGGACGATCAGGGTGCCGTTCCGCTCGACGGCGCGGCGGACGGCGAGCCTTCCGTCGTCGGGATGACCACCTCGACCGAACGGACGGCATGGCCTGGCTCGATGACCATCCCGAGCCGGTAGGTCCCGGGAGCCCACGGATCGGCAGACGTCGGCTCGACGCCGTCGTCGACCCCGAAGACCGTGAAGTGCTCCGGCCAGGGCGAGACCAGACGGGTCACGGCGACCGCGGTCCAGCCCCCGTGACCGTCGGCACGTGAGAGCTGGATCGAATCGATCTTCGGCCCGATCGGCGTGTTGATCCCGAACAGGACGAGATGGCTGTCGGAGGGGATCACGATCCGCGCCGGCCAGATCGGCTCGGTCGCGGGGACCTCGGGACCGGCCGTCGCCGACGACGCCCCCGGCCCCGGGCTGGGCGACGCGCTCGGGGGATCCGGCGCCCGGCTGTCGATGCGCAGGGCGAACCCGAACGAGACGAGATAGCCGGCGGGCCAGAGCTCCCACTCGGCCGGCGGTTCCGGGCCGAACATGCTGAGATCGACCACAGATGACACGGACGGCACCGGGCGCTCGGACGGCGACGCCGTCGGACGAGGCGATGGGCTCGCCGTCACGCCGGCCGGCGAGCCGAAGGTCCAGGGTTTGACGACCGCCACCAGGATCGCGAGCGCGACGATGACCGCGACCCGGCTCCCCTGGCCGCCCAGCGGCGAGGATGGTCCATCGACGCGCCGAACCTCGGTCATCGGGCCTCCGCTCAGTCCCCACCGAGGTACGCGCTGCGTACGGCCGGGTTCGATGCCAGCTTGGAGGCCTCGTCGGCCAGGACGATCTCGCCGGTCTGGAGGATGTACCCGCGTTTCGCGATCGCGAGGGCCATGAGCGCGTTCTGCTCCACCAGCAGGACGGTCGTCCCCTGCTGGTTGATCTGCTTGATGATCTCGAAGATCTGCTCGACGAGGATGGGCGCCAGTCCCATCGATGGCTCGTCCAGGAGCAGCAGCCGCGGCTCCGCCATGAGCGCCCGGCCGATGGCCAGCATCTGCTGCTCGCCGCCCGACATGGTCCCCGCCTTCTGCCCTTCGCGCTCCTTCAGCCGCGGGAACAGGCCGTAGACGCGATCGAAGTCGGCCAGGATGGCGGCCTTGTCGCCGCGGCGCGAGAACGCCCCCATCTCGAGGTTCTCATGGACCGACATCCGGCTGAAGACCCGCCGCCCCTCGGGCGCCTGGCAGACGCCGAGCTCCACGATCTCGTGGGGACGCAGCGTGTCGATCCGCTCGCCGCGCAGCCGGATCTGGCCGTTGCGGGCTCGCAGCTGCCCCGAGATCGTCCGCAGCGTCGTCGACTTGCCGGCGCCGTTGGAGCCGATCAGCGTGACGATCTCGCCTTCCTCCACCGTGAGCGAGACCCCGCGGAGCGCGTGGATGGCGCCGTAGTAGGTGTGGATGTCGTCGAGTTCCAACAGGGCCATCGGTCAGGCCTCCGCCGCGCCGCGCCCGAGATAGGCCTCGACCACGCGCGGGTTTGCCCGGACGTCGGCCGGACTCCCTTCCGCGATGACCTCGCCGTGGTCGAGCACCGTCACCCGGTCGCTGATGCCCATCACCACGCGCATGTCGTGCTCGATCAGCAGCACCGTCAGGCCCAGGTCGGCGCGGAGGCGCCGGATGAAGTCCGTCATCTCGCGCGTCTCGCTGGCGTTCATCCCCGCGGTGGGCTCGTCGAGGAGGAGGAGCTTCGGGCGCGTCCCGAGGGCCCTGGCGATCTCGAGGCGACGCTGATCCCCGTAGGGGAGATTGCGCGCCCAGGTGTCGGCACGATGCGACAAGCCCACGAGCTCCAGCAGGCGCATGCCCTCCTCCACCGAGTCCTGCTCCTCGTTGAGCATCGACGGCGTGCGCAGGATCGCATCCCACCAATGGCTCCGCAGATGGACATGGATCCCGGCGCGCACGTTGTCGAGCGCCGACATCGTGCCGAACAGACGGATGTTCTGGAAGGTCCGGCCGATCCCCATCTTCGTGACCTCGTAGGGCTTTCGCGACCGAACGTCGTCACCCTTGCGAAAGGCGATCGGCTGCCCGTCGAACGTGATCTCGCCCTTGGTGGGCACGTACGCCCCGGTGATCATGTTGAAGAACGTGGTCTTCCCGGCGCCGTTCGGCCCGATCAGCGACACGATCGATCGGCGCGGGATGTCGAAGTCGACCGCGTTGACCGCCATGAGACCGCCGAACCGCTTCGTCACGCCCCGCGCCTTGACCAGGAGCTCGTCGTCTCGGACGGTGCCGGTCAGGGAGCCCAGGCTCGTGCCGTCCATCACAGGTCCTCGATCTCTGAGGGCACTTCGGCCGATCGCGCATCGGTGCCGGATGCCCCTTGCCCCGGCGGGGAGATATCGACGTTGTCGAGATCGGCCTCCTCGCCGAGGTCGATCTCGGCCTGCTTGAGGCCGTGGACGCTGAGCTCGGCTGCCCGCTGGCGGCTCGGCAGGAAGCCCTCCGGCCGGAACCGCATCATCACCACGAGGAGGATCCCGAAGATCAGGAAGTTGAACTGCGTGGGATTGGGGAAGTCCGGCGCGACCGCCTGGATCCGCGGCCCGAGCCACGGTAGGAGCGACTTGTCGACATAGGTGAGGGCGAGTGCTCCCACCAGCACGCCCCAGATGTTCCCGATGCCCCCGAGGATCACCATGATCAGGACGAGGATCGACGTGGAGAACTGGAAGAAGTCGGATGTCGTCGCGCCGAGGTACGACGCCTGGAACGCCCCGGCGACGCCCGCGAAGCTGGCGCCGAGCGCGAACGCGAGGAGCTTCGTCCGGACGGTGTTGATGCCCATCATCTCGGCGGCGATCTCGTCCTCGCGGATGGCGCCCCACGCCCGTCCCATCCGCGACCGCTCGAGGTTCCGTGCCACGATGATGGCGATGCCCGTCAACGCCATCCCGAAGTAGACGGCGGCGATCCCGGAGCTCGCGCCGAATCCGACGCCGAACAATCGGAAGGGATCGATCGGGTTGATCCCGAGCGGGCCGCCGGTCAGGTTGAGGTTCTCGACCTTGAGGATCGTCACCCCGAAGACCGTGAAGGTGAAGGTGACCGCGGCGAGATTCTTGAAGAGGACCGGCACGATCTCGCCGAACCCGAGGGTCACGATCGCGAGGTAGTCGCCGCGCAGCCGGAGGGTCGGCGCACCGAGCAGGGCACCGGCCGTCGCCGCGATGGCCACGGCCAGCGGGAGGATGATCCAGAACGGCAGGTGGATGCCGGGGAACCCGTCCGCGACGTTCGCGAAGAGCACGATGCTCATGCTGCCGAAGTGCGGCGAGGCGAAGAACGCCGAGGTGTAGGCGCCGAGGGCGTAGAAGGCGACGTAGCCCAGGTCCAGCAGCCCGGCGAACCCGGCGACGATGTTCAGGCCGATGGCCATGATCGCGAAGATGAACATGAACGTCGTGACGGTCTCGTCCGGGACCGGGAGCGGGAAGACGTTGCGGCTGAACGGTGCCAGCACCTGCTGGTAGAGCACCGGATAGAGCACGGCGACGACGGCGATGACCGTGAGCACGATGGTGCGACGTCGCCGCGAGGCCATCAGCCCGCGGTAGTGGCCCGGGATGGCCACGGCGGCGTCGGCGAGGTGGCCGAACCAGCCGCCGATGCCCGGCGAGGCGACCTTGACGGAGGGGTTCATGCCCGGTCCGCCAGCTGCTGCCCGAGGAGGCCGGTCGGGCGGAAGACGAGGATCATGATCAGGACGGCAAAGACGATCGCATTGGTCCAGTTGGCCGAGAGGAACCGGTCACTGAAGGCGTTGATGAAGCCCAGGACGATCGCGCCGAGGACGGCCCCTTGCAGGTTGCCGATCCCGCCGAGCACCGCAGCCGTGAACGAGTTCAGTCCGAAGCGGAAGCCGAGGTTCCACACGGTCGTGTTGTTGTAGAGGATCTGGACGACGCCGGCCGCGCCCGCCAGCGCACCGGCGATCAGGAAGGTCACCGCGATCGTGCGGTCCACATTGACGCCCATCAGCCCGGCCGTGTCGGGGTCTTGCGCGGTCGCGCGCATGGCCCGTCCCTGCCGTGTGGTGCGGACGAACCATGTCAGGACGATCAGCATCGGGATGGTGACGAGGGCGACGAAGACCTGCTGGATGTTGATGGTGATGCCAGTGATCCCGAACACCGAAAGGATGTTCGCCGTCCCGAAGACGTTGTCGATGCTCTTGTTGCCCGGTCCGGCGAGGAGCAGGCCGACGTTCTGCAGGACGAAGCTCATGCCGATCGCGGAGATGAGGGGGGCGAGCTTCGGCGCGTTCCGCAACGGTCGATAGGCCACGCGCTCGATCGAGACGTTCAGGACCGCCGTGCCGAACATCGTGACGCCCAGCACCAGCAGGATGATCCCGATCTTCAGGAGGACCGGCGTATCACCCGTGACCGCGAAGACCGGTCCGATCAGCAGGAAGGCGAGCATCGAACCCGAGCATGAACACGTCGCCGTGCGCGAAGTTGATCAGCTCGATGATCCCGTAGACCAGGGTGTAGCCCAGGGCGACCAGGGCGAAGATGAGTCCGTTGGATAGCCCGATGATCTCCGTCTGGAAGAAGGCTTCCGCACCGAAGACCACCACTCCGACGACCTGGAACACGAGGAACAGGACGACGGCCTTCACGGCCGGGCTCAGTCTCACGGTCGGTCACGACCTCCGAGGTTGCGACGTGGATGGACCGGACGAACGGATCGGGACAGGCCGCCGAGCGGCCCGTCCCGATCTGATGGTTTCCGACTCGCAGGGAGCCGGCTACTCCTTGACGGTGAGGATGGTCTGGAAGGTCGGAGGCCAGCTGGTCTCGACCTTGTAGCCCGTGATCGACCCGCCGACGGCGTCGCCATTGGCGTCGAACGTCAGGTTGCCGAGGACGGTCGGGAGGTCCTTGGTCGCCATGACGGCCTTGAGGACCTCATAGCGATCGTTGGTCGCGGCCTTCTGCAGGGCCGAGAGGGCGACGACGGCCGAGGCGCTGCCATAGGCCGTATAGGTCGCCGGCTGGTTGCCGTTGTGGGCCGTCTTGTAGGCGTCGAACCAGTCCTTGCCGGCGCCGGTCAGCTGGTCGGGGCCGAGGCCGCCGAAGGTGAGGAACGTGCCGTTGCCGGCCGCGCCCGCCCCGTCGTACCAGGACTTCTCGAACACGCCGTCGCCGGACATGATCATGATGTCCGGCAGGGCGGCCCGGAGGTCCTTCCACAGCTTGCCGGTGTTCTGGCCGGTGATCGAGCCGATATAGATGACGTCGGCACCGGACGCCTTGACCTTCTGGGCGATGGCGCCGTAGTCGGTCGCCTTCGCGTCGAAGCCTTCAGAGGTCGCGTTCGGGCTCACCACCGTCGAGGCCGATCTTGTTCGCGTGCAGCGCCCACGCCTTGGCGAGGCCGGCGCCGTAGACCTGCGTGTCGTCGAGGACGTACGCCTTGGTCTTGCCCTGGGCCTTGGCCCACTCCGCACCGGCCGCGCCCTGGATGTCGTCCGTGGCGATCGGTCGCGCGTAGCTCGCGGATACCCGGCCGGATAGTACGAGTCCGGCTCGCCCGGCTGGGTCACGCCCTCGACGGCCTTCGTCAGGCCCGGGTACGTGTTGGCGGGGCTGATCATCACCAGGCACGCGTTGTTGAGGATCGGGATCGCCAGCTTGGCCGCGCCCGAGTTGTAGGTGCCGATGTAGATCATCGCGTCCGGGTCGGCCGCGGCCTTGTTGGCGTTCTGCTGCTCGACCGCGCCGTCCCAGTCGCCGTTGTTGGCGGCCGACGAGTCGTCGAGGTCGGTGTACTTGATCGTGAAGTTGCCGACCTTCTGGCCGTCGAGGGTCGGCCTTGATCTGCTCGACGAGGGTGTTGGTCTGCTCGGTGTTCGATCCCTGGCGCGGCAGGCTCGAGTAGACGTGGATCTCGGTCGAGCTGGTGCCCTTCTTGTCCTTGCAGGCGGCTGGCTGCCCACCCGCGGCGGCGCTGCCGCTCGGCGCAGCACTTCCGGTCGCTGCTGTTGCACGCCGCGAACGCCAAGATGCTGACGGCCGCGAGCGCACCGATCCTGTGTAGTTTCATCCAGTACTCCTCCAAATCACCGGTCGAATCCGCCTGCGCTGGCGACCCTCGACGAGGCTCGAAGCCGGACCCCCGAGCGCCCGGGCCAGGTCCGCGGTCGGCCCCTGGCGGGACGCGCGTGCCGGGCACTGATGCGTGACGGGTGGTGGCTGCGAGCCTGCGTCCGAGCGGCGCGCAGGTGGCCGCCGAAGCGATGCCGTATCATATGCACCGGCGTTCCGATTGCAATACCGGTCGGCCGCGCCCCGTCAGCCTGTCGCGAGCGTATCGCTCGCCGCCGACGAGGGGAGCGCGAGACTCGGTACGACCCTTGGTCGAGCTCCGGTCGGGGGCGATGGATCGCCAGCCCTGCGAGGTACACCCGCCAGCGTGGAATACCTGGTCCGAGCAGCCCGTGTCACGGATATCGACCGTCTCGTCGCCCTGAGCGACGGTGCCGTTCGCGATGCACCGCTGCCGAGGGACCGCTCGCGGCCGCGGACCTCATGCGCCAGCTCGTCTACCTGCCGCAGGCCAGCATCGTCGTCGCGGAGACGCGGCGCCTCATCGTGGGCGGGGCCGTCCTCGCGCTGCGTCCGTCGGTCCATTCCGGCGGCTACGTGGGCACGATCGACCTCCTGGTCGTCGACCCGGACCATGATGCGGAACGGATCACGGAGGCACTCGTCGACGAGCTCCTCCGCTCGGCCAGCAACAAGGGCTGCACGGTCGTCGAGACCGTCCGGCCCGAGGACCCGGCCGCGCTCGCCCGCCTGGAAGGGCATGGGCTTCGATCTGGCCGGACCGCGGCTGCAACGCATCGTGACGGCGGCCGGAGCTGCCGGACGTCACACCTCATGAACCTGCCCGCCGTGCAGCGTGCTCGCGCCGGTCGGGCGGACATCCTAGACCCAAGGAGTCACTGTGGGCAAGAACGTCGCCGTCTTCGTTGACGTCGCGAACATCTTCTATGCGGCCAAGGCGGCCGGCGTGGACATCGACTACGTCACGCTGCTGAAGTCGGCAACGGCCGGCCGCGACCTCGTGCGCGCCTATGCGTACACGGGCCTCGATCCGGACAACGAGAACCAGCGCAACTTCCACGACTTCCTGCGCCGGAGCAACTACAAGGTCGTCAGCAAGGACATCCGCAAGTACGGCGACGGGAAGGTCAAGGCCAACCTCGACATCGAGCTCGTCGTCGACATGATGAAGACCGCCCGGAACCTCGACATCGCGATCGTGGTCTCCGGCGACGGCGACTTCGCCCCGGCGATCCGGGCGGTCCAGGAGATGGGCGTCCGCTGCGAGGTCATCAGCTTCCGCGGGAACACCAGCTCCGACCTGATCGAGGTCGCGGACCTGTTCACCGACATCATCCAGCTCGCCCGCGTCGAGAAGGGCTCGCGCTCCGGCCGCCGCGTCTCCGGCGACGGCGAGGACCTGTCGATGACGGAAGTCCCCGACAAGCAGACCGAGGGGACCGGCGCCGGCCGTGGCCGCGGTCGCGGTCGCGGTCGCGGTCGTGTCGGCGAGCCTGAGCCGGTGGCGGCGGTCTCCAGTCGTGGTCGCGGACGGGGACGCCCCGTCGCGGCGAGCGCGGCACCGATCGCCGCCGCCGCCGACGGGCGGTCTCGTGGCCCTGCCCGGCGAGCGCCTCTCGCGCCTGCCCGGCGCCCTGACGGAGGCCGACCTGGCCGCTGCCGAGGTCTTCACCCTCGACGACGAGGGCGGGGCCGTCGAGCGACCAGGATCGGACGTCGGGGATGACGGTGACGGCACGCGCCGGCGCCGCCGTCGCGGCGGTCGTGGTCGTGGTCGTGGTCGTGGTCGTGCCGAGGGCGACGCTCCCGAGGCGGCCCCCGCGCCGTCGAACGGGTCGCGGACCCAGGCGGTCGAGCCGGAGGACGACGAGGACCACGAGGAGCTCGAGGACATCGTCCCGGCGCCGCGCAACCCGCGCGCGACCCCCTTCGGGTCGGTCTGGGATTCACAGCTCGGGACCGCAGCTCCGGCTGCGGCGGCCGGCACCTTCAAGCCGCTCGACCGACGACGAGGACTTCGACGAGCCCGAGATCCCGGAGTACCTGATCGCCGAGCAGCGGCGCGGCGCCGCCGGGCGCGGCGGTGGCGGCGGCGGGGGCGCTCGCGGCGGCCGTGCGGCCTACCAGTCGGCGATCTCGCGCGAGCGATACGGGCGCGGTGGCGGCGGCGGGATCAACCGCTATCCGGACGTGAGCGGCCGGACCCCGGCCGCCGGACAGCGCCAGGACCGTCGTACGATCGCGGCCCGCGACCGTCGGGTGGCGGCGGTGGCGGTGCTGGCGTGGGTGCCGGTGCGTCAGCCCCGGCTCCGCGACGCGGCAACGACGAGTGGAGCGAGGTCCCACCGGAGCTCGAGGCCCAGCTGCGGGCGCAGATCGCCAGCAAGCCGGTCGCCGCGCGACCGGTCGATGGCCCGGCGCCCGCCGACGTGACCGAAGCGCCGCAGACGGCCGAGACCGGGGCCCCCAAGCGCCGGACGACGCGGTCCTCGACCGCGAAGGCGGCGTCGACGGCGGCCGATGCCGACGCCACCGAGGCGCCGAAGCCGAGGGCCACCCGCAAGCCGGCGGCCTCCAAGGCCGGGACGGCGAGTGCCGACACGACGACCGGGACCGCCAAGGCGGCGCCGAAGCCGAGGGCCACTCGCAAGCCGGCGGCCAGCCCGGCCGAGGCGACCGAGGGCTCGGACGCCGCGGCCGAAGCCCCGGCGAAGAAGCCGCGGGCGCCGCGCAAGGCACCGACCGCGTAGTCGTCCCGCACGCGATGAACGGCGCCCGGACGCGCGGCCACGCCCCGGCGCTGGCGGCGCTCGGGGGGATGATCCGCGGCGGGGCGCCACACGCGATCCTGCTGAGCGGCCCGGGCGGCGTCGGCAAGACGACCCTGGCGATGGACCTCGCCGCGGGCCTGCTGTGCGTCGACCCGGACGTCGCCGCACGCCCATGCCGGGCGTGCCGGGGCTGCCGCCTCGTCGAGCACGGCGACCACCCGGACCTCCACCGGCTCGCTCCGGAGGGCCCCGGCGGCCAGGTCGTCATCGGCGGCCCGGACGCCAAGGCCGGGGCGCGGGGTGCGCGACCTGGTCGGCGAGCTGGTGCTGATGCCGCTCGAAGGCGGCGCCCGCGTGGCCATCGTCGAAGCGGCCCATCGCATGAACGAGGACGCCCAGGCGGCGCTCCTCAAGACGCTCGAGGAGCCGCCGGCCGGCGTCACGATCGTCCTGTGCGCCGACGAGGAGGACCGCCTCCTCCCGACGGTCCGCTCGCGCTGCGCCAGGCTGCGCCTCGGGCCGGTCGGCGTGCGCGACATCGAGTCGATCCTGGCCGAGCACGGCGTCGCCGACGCGCCGCTCGCGGCCCGGCTCGCCCGGATCGCCGCCGGCCGGCCGGGCGTCGCCATCGCCTATGCCCGTGCCCCCGAGGCCGTTCGCGCGCGCGGCGAGCTGACCCGGACCCTGCTCGACCTCCTGGCGGCCGGCCCGGCCCGCCGCCTCGTCGCCATGCGCGAGGCCCTCCCGGTCGCCATCGCGATGTCGTCCGCGCTCGAGGCCGGATCGTCCGCAGGCGTCGGTGTGGGCGCCGGCGCGGCCGAGGAGGGCCGACGGCCGGAGCGGGGCCGCCCGGCCCCCGCGGCGAGGGGCGAAAGCCGCCCGATCCGCCGACCCGGCGCCGCCCATCGCGACGGCCGATGACGCCGACGCACCGACCGACGGCGCCGTGGAGGTGCTGACGGAGGAGACGGCCAAGCGATCGATCCCGGCACCGCAACGTCGTCGCGCGGCCGAGATCCTGGTCTCGATCTGGACCGACGTCGCGCGGGACCTCGCCCTCGCTGGCGCCGGCGGGACGCGATCCATCCGCGATCCGGATCTCCTCGAGGAGCTGGTGGCCGCGGCAGCCGGACTGCCGGAGGGCGCGGCAGCCGCGGCCCTGGCGGCGACGGAGCGTGCCGCCATGCTCCTCGCGGCCAACGCCTCGCCCGAGCTGGTCCTCGACGTGCTCGCGCTCGACTGGCCGCGTCTCCGCCGCGCAGCGTGACGACCGAGCCGGCCCGCCTCGAGGCCGTCATCCGCGGGAGCGTCCAGGGTGTCGGGTACCGCTACTTCGCGTGGCGCGAGGCGATGGCGCTCGATCTCGAGGGCTGGGTCGCGAACGAGCCGGACGGCTCGGTCCGCTGCGTCGCCCAGGGTCCGCGCGACCAGCTCGAGTCCTTCCTGGCGACGCTCCGGACCGGCCCGCCGGCCGCGCTCGTGACCGACGTCAGCGAGCGCTGGGGACCGCCCGGAGGCGAGCTCGGTCCCTTCGCGGTGCGCAGCGGCGCCCACCGCGGCGACTGACCGGCTCCGACCATCGCCGGGTCGGAACGGGACGGGTGGGCTATTCCCTCCATCCGCTCGGCCGCGCAACGTGACGGATGATGGAGCAGAACTCCCCCGCCGAAGAGCTGCCTGCCCTCTATCGCGCCGTCCTCGATCGGGTCGCGGAACTCGAACGGGACGGCTCCCGAACGGAGGCGGGCCGTGTGCGCGCGACAGCGACACGGATCTACTCGCGCGCCTGGGACCCGCGGGCGCGACGCGGCCTCGAGGACCTGCTCCGGCGGACCGCCCGCCCGCCGTCCGGCGAGGCGGACCCCGGAAGCTCAATGAAGGGCCGCACCCTTCCGACGGGGAGCCCCGCCGCCTCCTGATCCCCCCAGGCCGTAGGCTTGGCCCATGTCCGTTTCGACGATCACCGCCGTGCTGGCCGACGCCCTCGCCGCGTACGAGGCGCTGGAAGGCCTCGGGGAGGAGATCGACGACGAGTGGACCTACGTCACCGACCTCGAGGCCGCCTGGCGTGAGCGTTTCGACGAGGTGATCGCCCGGCGTGGTGATGACGCCGCGACGCCGGCCGAGACCGCGGCCGTCGCCCGCGCCGTCGACGAGATCGGGCGGATCACCGACCCGCATCGGGCGATCGATTGGCTGTCCACGTTCCCGCAGGTCGTGCTGCTCGCGCTCGGGGAACGGCCGTGAGGTTCCAGGACGCGGCCCGCGACGCACGCGCGGTCGTCTATGCCGGGATCCAGGCCGAGCCGGGTGTCGCCGCCGCGGCCGCCCTCCTCGCGTCCGCGACGCTGGCCCAGCGGGTCCTCGCCCGGGCCGTGATGAACGGCGAGACCACGGACCCGGCCGGCTGGCGGGTCGCGTTCCCCACGCTCTTCGGCGAGACGGCCGATCCGTCGGAGCGCGATCGCTCGGATGCGATCCTCGCGGCGTCGCTCGCGGTCGCGGACCGCGGCGAGCAGGTCCGCAGCCAGGTCCGCGGGGCGATCGTCGAAGCCCTGACCGCGGCGATCCTGGCCCGCCGCGTCGGGGACGCGGCCGTCCGTCGGGAGCGGCGGATCCTGTTCGACGGGGTCGCCGCCGAGATCCATCCATACGACGTCACCGTCGAGCGGGCCGGGCTCGGGGAGGCCTACGACTGCAAGTGGGGCGCGCGCGGGATCAACGCGGACGTGCTGCATCAGCTCGACGACGCGCGGACGCACGCCGCCGACGAGGACGAGCGGCTCGAGGTCGCGCTGGTCGTCTTCGATGCCGCCCGCTCCTGCGCGGTCCGGCTCGATCGGCAGACCGCGCCGACCGAGGGGACGCGCCTCGTCAGCATCGAGACGCTCGACGACCTCGCCGGCGCGGGCCGATGACCGACGACGCGGGCGTGGGCGAGGGAGAGGACCCCGGCTTCAGCGCGTCGTTCCGGGTCCGCTTCGACGAGGCGGCGCCGGACGGCCGCCTCCGCACGTCGTCTCTGCTCCGTTACGCGCAGGACCTCGCCTGGATCCACTCCGCGTCGCTCGGCTTCGATCGGGCCTGGTACGGCGAGCAGCGGCTGACCTGGCTGGTCCGTGCCGCGAACGTCGTCGTCATGGGCGCGATCCCGGTCGGCTCCACGCTGACTGGCACGACCCGGGTCGTCGGGTTCCGGCGCGTCTGGTCGCGACGGCATTCGGACTTCCGCGACGCCGCCGGCGAGCTCGTGGCGGCGGTCGACATCGACTGGGTGCTCGTCGACGACTCCGGCGCCCCCACGCGCATCCCGCCGATCTTCGAGACGATCTTCCGCGTCCCGGCCGGGAGGCTCGTCCTCGGCCGGGTCGCCCTCGCGGAGCCGCCGACGGACGCCACGCGCCTCGTGTTCCGGGTCCGGCCACAGGAACTCGACCCGATGGCCCACGTCAACAATGCCGTCTACGCGGACTGGGTCGACGAGGCGGTGATCGCGGCTGGCGATCCCGATGCGGTCACGGCGATCCCGCGCGCCATGCGCCTCGAATACGCCGATGCCGCCGCGCCCGGCGCGGCGCTCGACTCGCGCGCCTGGAACGATGGTCGTGCCTGGGCGTTCCGCCTCGATGGCGGCGGCGGCGCACGGCGATGCTCCGCGCCTCCCTCGGGCCGCCCGCGGAGTAGTCGAGCGGGCGCCCCCGCGCCGTGGCGACGACCCGTCGCTCAGCCGACCGTCATGACCCGGTCCGGGCGCAGGAGGAACGGTGGCAGCGCGGCCGCGAGGTTCGAGAACGGCAGCACGTCCGGGTGGAGGTCGATCCCCAGCGAGCCGGCCATGAACGCACGGCGCGCCTGGATGCGCTCCCATGCCTCCGGGTAGGCGGCCGCGAAGGCACCGCGCAGCGTCTCGTCGGCGAGGGCGATGCCATCCTCGATGTTGGTCGTGAAGTACTCGGTCCCGGTCGCGGGGATGATGTCGACCTGGAGCGCCATCCCGGAACGGAGCTCCACCGTGGAGCCCGGCCAGATCGGCGAGTTCACCCATTCGTCGAGATGGAGCTGGTGGCCGGGGTTCAGGAAGATCCCGAAGAACGGGTCGCCCAGGTGGCGGTCGATGATGGCCTGCAGGGTCCCGCCGGTCTGGCCGATGTGGAGCGCCGCGTACCACTCGGCCACGGCTGCGAAGTACGGCCCGACCAGTCGGTCCACGTAGTCGCGGATCCCCGCCGGGAGCTCCGCGGCATCCTCGACGACGAAGCCCGCACGACAGGTCAGCGCGCCCCAGATGCCGAACGCGGTGGTGAAGCGGTCGCCCCGCTCGATCGCCCGGTCGCTGGGGCTGAGCAGACCAAGCGTCGCCCGCGGCCCGGCGCTGAGCATCGTGTGGCAGGACAGCGGCATGCCGTTCCAGCCCAGGAGGGCCACGGCGTCCGATTCGCGCAGACCCGGATGGAGCCCGCGGAGCAGGCGCAGCACGCCGCTCGAGGTCTGGCACGACGCCCACTCGAAGCTGGCCAGCTGGTCGACGTCGTTGATGATGCGCAGTCCGGCCGCGGGGTCCATGAGCAGGTGGTTCGCGTTCGCGATCGTCCCGGCGGGCACGACGACCGCTCGCAGCGCGTCGACGATGTAGGCCGGCAGCTCGATCCGGTCGGGGCCGTCGAACGGCTTCCAGCCGAGCACCCCGATGCGGCTGCCCGGTCCGATGCCCTCCCCGGCGAGGATCTCCTGCAGCGGGCGGGAACGGTCGCGGGGCTGGCTCGGCAGGCTGAAGTCCTGGAAACGATGGCGCTCCATCGGCAACGCTGCCGCGCCGGCCAACCCCCAGCATTCGTTGCCGACGAGGATCGCGGGGACCCCGGTCGGGCCGAGGATGAGGAGCGCTTCCTCGAAGCGCGGATCGAACCCGGTGAGGAACGACAGGTTGGCGCTGTGCTCCCGGTCGGCGTAGACGACGAGCCGGTCGAAGCCGGCCGCGTCGGCTCGCGCGCGCAGCGCCTCGATCCGTTCCGCGTAGCGCTCCGGCGGCAGCTCGGGGCGCGTCTCCGGCATCCCGAAGTCGGGCAGCTCGACGGTCTGCAGCCGGGGCGTGGCGGTCATCGCCACGCCGCCCGCCGACGGTCGCTCACGGGATCGCTCACGGGGCCGGCGAGGCCAAGGGGGTCACGCTCGCGGCGCCGCGGGCGATACCGACGGACTGGTCGGCCGCGACGTGCATCCAAGGCCCGACCTCGCCATCCGGCCAGGTGACGCGCACGTCCGCCGACGTGGCCGACCCGAGCCCGACGTGGATCGGGCCTAGCTGGCCGCTGATGTGGCCGCCCCCGACGACGATCTCCCGCTCGGTCACCGTGTCGCCCACCTTCGATCTCGACCACGGCCCCGATCGCGTCGCGGTTGCCTCCAGGCTGGCTGGGCCGCACCGCGAGCCAATGGCCCAGCGCCGCCGGCTGGTCCGCCGACCCCGCACCGACGTTCCGCCAGAGACGGACCGGCGCGCCGAGGTTCGCCACGACCAGGTCGAGCAGCCCGTCGTCGTTGAAGTCCGCCAGGGCGGCGCCGCGGCCGCGGTCGAAGGACACGATCCCGGCCGCCTCGGCGCGCTCGACGAACACCCCGTCCGGCTGGCCAAGGAACAGGTTGTTCGGGTCCTTCTGCGCGTAGTCCGGGATCTGGTTGACGTTGCCCTTGGTCACGAACAGGTCCATGGCTCCGTCGTTGTTCACGTCCTGGAATTCCGGGTGCCACGCCGTCGACGGCAGCGGGTCCCCACCGACCGACGGCCGCGTCGCCTCGATGTCGCGCGCGAGCGCCTGGTCATGGTAGGCGGGCCGCGACGGGTCGGCGACGAGGGCCTGGAGGGTGTTCGCCCCCTGGCTCGTCAGGTAGACCTCGGGGTAGCCGTCGCCGGTCACGTCGTAGCTGGCGATGCCCATCCCCCACAGTCGGAGGAGGCCCCAGCCGTCCGCTGCCGTGTAGGCGCGCGGCGCGACGCCCGGCTCGAAGCGCCAGAGCTGCTCCCCGCCGACCTCGTTGTCGTAGTACTGCCGGTCGTTGCTGACCCGCAGGTCGCGGCGCCCGGATCCGTCCCAGTCGCTGAAGAGCATCGAGAGCGGACAGTAGCCGGGTGACAGCGGCGTCGCCGCCCCATAGCGGGTGCCGGTCGCGTCCGGCCGGAAGACCTCGTTGTCGGGGCAGGAATACGTGCCGTCCGCGCGCGACTCCACGTAGCGGCCGAAGGCCAGCGTGGGGCGGACGGCGGCGCCTTCCCACGTCGCGCTGAACGCCGTCATGACGCCCGGCTCGGGGGACACGCCCCAGGCGTCGTGGGCGGGCTCGAACCGGCAGCCGCCGAGACCGCGCAGGAGTGCCGGGCTGCCGATCCGCAGCACCACGAGGTCGCCGATCCCATCGCCGTCGATGTCGATCGGGTACGCACCGGTCACGGCGGACAGGTCGGTCACCGGCGACGCGACACGCTCGAACCGGAGGGGGCCGCCGGTCGCGCTCACGTTGCGGTAGAGCGCCGCCGGGTTGCCACCGCCGGCCAGGTAGACGTCCTGGCGACCGTCGCCGTCGCAGTCGAGGACGGCGAGCCCACCGCCGGTGTCATACGAGTCATCGCCGCCATAGGTGTGCGCGAGCCCGGCCGTCGCGGTCTCCTCCGTATACCGGGGCGCGACGGGGGAGCCGCCCTGGGCCAGCGGACCGACCGTCGCCGCCAGGGCCACCGCGCCGACGGCCAGGACGATGAGGCCGGCCAGCCCCGCGCCGACGAGGCGTCTCGACGGTCGGCGGGCGAGGGGGACGGCGGGACCGGACACGGCGGGATGGTAGCGCCCTTCGTGCCGGGTGCCCCGATCCGCGACCCGACTTGACACGGTCCCACCCATGGACGAGTCTGGACGTGGTTTGCAAGAGAGGATCACAAATCATGCGGATCGACCGCGTCGACGTCGGGCAGCGCAGTGAGACGGTCCATCGGGCGAACCTGAGCGCCATCGTCCGCGGGCTCCACGAACACGGGCCGCAGTCGCGTTCGGCGCTGGTCGCCGCCACCGGCCTGACCCGCAGCGCGATCCGGACGCTGGTCGGCGAGCTCGCCGACGCCGGACTGGTCGCCGAGGACGACCCCGTCCGCCTCGGGACCCCGGGCCGCCCGTCGCCGCTCGTCCGCCTGGTGCCGACCGGCGCGGTCGTCCTCTCCCTCGAGATCCTCGTGGATTCGATCGCGGCGGCCATCGTCGGGCTGGGCGGCGAGACGCTCGACCGGATCCGCGTCGACCGGCCGCGCAAGCACCTCGCGGTCGACGACGTCGTCGCCGATCTGGCCGCCCTGGCAGGCGACCTTCGCGCGCGCGACGACGGACCGATCGTCGGCATCGGCGTGGCGGTCGCGGGCATGGTCCGACGGGACGACGGCCTCGTCACGATGGCGCCCAACCTCGGCTGGACGGACGTGCCCCTCGGCGCACGCCTCGCCCGCGCGCTGTCGGTCGCCGTCCCGATCGTCGTCACTAACGATGGGGATGCGGGCATCCTGGCCGAGCACCGTCGCGGCGTCGCCGTGGGGATCGACGACGCCCTGTACGTCTCCGGCGAGGTCGGAGTGGGCGGTGGTGCGATCCTCGCCGGCCGGCCGCTCATCGGGACGGCCGGATTCGCCGGGGAGATCGGGCACATGACGATCAACCCCGACGGGGCGGCGTGTCGCTGTGGCGCGCGAGGCTGCTGGGAGACCGAGGTCGGCGAGGGCCGACTGCTCGAGCTCGCCGGCTACCGGCCGGACGCCGGCCGGATCGCGGTCGACCGCCTGCTGCGGGACGCCGTGGACGGATCGCCAGTGGCGCTCGCTGCGCTCGATCGCGTGGGCCATTGGCTGGGGATCGGTCTCGGCAGCCTCGTCAACGTGCTCGATCCGCGCATCGTCGTGCTCGGCGGGCTGCACGCGCGGACCTACCCGTTCGTGATCGACGCCCTCGAGACCCAGCTCGCCAGTCACAGCCTCGCGGCGCCACGCGCCCAGGTCCGGATCGTGCCGGCCGCCCTCGGGGTCGACGCTCCGCTGGTCGGCGCGTCCGAGCTCGCCTTCGAGCCGCTGCTCGCCGATCCGGCGGCATGGATCGCGACGCCGAGTCGGCGATATCAGCTTGCGAGCGCCTGAACCATGGATCAGGCCGCCGCGATCGATCGATCCATCCGGCGCTCTCCAGCGCCTATTCCGATGAAAGGGGTTGCCTAACGATGTAGCCTACGGGCCGGAACCTGCGCGTTCCGGAGGAGCCTCAACACGTCAGATCTTCGAGGAGGAGATACGCGCATGCATGTTCGGAAACTAGTTTCCCTGATGGGGGCGGCGACCATCATCCTGGCCGCCTGCTCGACCACAGGGTCATCGAGCGCGCCGGCGGCGTCGAGCAGCGGGGCCAGTGGGGCCGGCTGCACCGTCGCCGTGTCGTGGAACAACTTCCAGCAGCCACGCTGGGCGGCGCACGACAAGCCGGCCATCGAGAAGACCGTCACGGATGCGGGCGGCACGTACATCGATGCGGACGCCAACCTCAGCAATGAGCAGCAGGCGACCGATATCGACACCATGATCTCGAAGGGCGCCAAGGTCCTGATCGTCCTCGCGCAGGACACCAAGGCCGTCCTCCCATCGATCCAGAAGGCGAAGGACGCCAAGATCCCGGTCATCGCGTATGACCGCCTGATCGAGGATCCGAGCGCCTTCTACATCACCTTCGACAACGTGCTCGTCGGCAAGGCGCAGGCGGACGCGGTCATCAAGAAGGTCCCGAAGGGCAACTACGTCCTGATCAAGGGCGATCCGGGCGACCCGAACGCGTCCACGTTCCTGCCCCAGGGCTGGGACCAGGCCGGCCTGAAGGACAAGGTCGCCTCCGGCGATATCAAGCTCCTGAACGGTCCTGACGGCACCTTCACGGATGCCTGGAAGACCGAGAAGGCGCAGAGCAACATGGAAGCGATCATCGACAAGGCCGTCGCCGACGGCACGAAGATCGACGCCATCCTCGCCGAGAACGACAGCACGGCGCTCGGCGTCGTCGGCGCGCTCACGGCGAAGAGCTACGGCTTCCCGCCCCTCAGCGGTCAGGACGGCGACACCGCCAACCTGAACAACGTGGCGGCCGGCAAGCAGTACGTGGACGTCTGGAAGAACGCCAACGAGCTCGGCAAGGCCGCAGCCGCGGCCGCGCTCGCGCTCTGCGCCGGAGGCGATCCGGCCACCCTCAAGCTGCCGGACGGTCTTCTCGACCCGACGGTCGCCCCGGCGGCCGGCCTCACCTCCAAGCCGTTCACGACCCCTGGCAACAACACCGTCAACTCGTTCATCCTCCAGCCGACCCCGCTGACGGCTGACAACCTCCAGCTGGCCGTCGACGGCGGTCAGATCACCAAGGACGATCTCTGCAAGGGTGTCGACGCCGCGACGGCGCCGGCCGCCTGCAAGTAGCGGTCACCGACCGGTAATCTCACCTGCGCCCCCGGGACCCCCGGGGGCGCAGGTCGCTCCCCGCCAGCAACCCTCAGGAGGGCCGCCGTGACGAATGTGGCTGACGCGGCACCCGTACCGGGTCAGGCCCAACCGCCGGCGAAGACCTCGCTGCGGGGCCTCCTCGCCCAGACGGAGATCGACCTCCGCCTGTTCGGCATGCTCGCGGCGCTCGCCCTCATCCTCCTGACGTTCAACATCCTCAGCGGCGGCAAGCTGGTCCAGCCCACCAACATGATCACGATGGCCGTCCAGGCCGCCGGCATCGCCATCATCGCGACCGGCATGGTCCTGGTCATCGTGTCGCGCAACATCGACCTCTCGGTCGGGTCGCTCGTGGGGCTCATCGCGATGAGCTACGCGCTGCTGATGACCGACTGGTTCCCGCGCATCTTCGGCATCGGACCGGACGTCCCGTTCCAGTGGGCGCTGGCGCTCGCGATCGGGATCGCCATGGGCGCCGGCATCGGCGCCATCCAGGGCTTCATCATCGCCTACATCGGCGTGCCCTCATTCATCGTGACACTCGGCGGCCTGCTCTCGATCCGCGGCCTGGTCTGGTACCAGTCGAAGGGCGCCGCGGTCACCGGCCTGGACCCGACCTTCCAGCTCATCGGCGGCGGCGCGCAGGGCTCCGTCGGCGGGCCGATCACATGGATCATCGGCATCCTCGGCTGCGTCGCCATCATCGCGTTGCTGGTCAACGGCCGGCGGCAACGGCGCCGCTACGGCTTCCCGCTCCGGCCGATGTGGGCCGAGGTCCTCCTCGGCTCCGTCGGCTGTGCTGCCTCGCTGGGCCTCGCCTGGTTCGCCAACAACAACTTCTGGCCGGAGGGACTGGCCAACCGGATCGCGATCGAGCAGAACTGGGGTCCGACACCCCCCGGCGGCTGGCAGATCCCGACCGGCTACCCATTCCCGATCGTGCTGCTCATCGGCGTGACGCTGGCGATGAGCTTCGTCGCGAACCGGCGGCGCTTCGGCCGCTACGTCTACGCCTATGGCGGCAACCCCGATGCCGCCGAGCTGGCCGGCATCAACACGCGCTGGACGATCCTCAAGACCTACGTCGTGATGGGCATCCTCTGCGCGCTCGCGGCGGCCATCGCCGCCGCGCGGCTCAACGGGGCCACGCTCGACATCGGGACGAGCTATGAGCTGTACGTCATCGCCGCCGCCGTGGTCGGCGGCACGTCGTTCGCCGGCGGCATCGGGACCATCCCGGGCGCGGTGCTCGGAGCGTTCGTCATGCAGTCGCTGGCGTATGGCCTGAGCTTCCTGGGCGTCAACTCGCCCGGCCAGAACGTGGTCGCCGGTCTCGTGCTGATCGTCGCGGTCGGCCTGGACACGGTCAATCGTCGGCGCGGGTCATGACCGCCCAGCAGGAGGATCGCCCGATGACCGCCGCGCCGCGCACGCCCGTCGTCGTGATGCACGACATCAGCGTCGCCTTCGGCGGCGTCCACGCGGTGCGCGACGTGACCATCGACCTGTACGCCGGCGAGGTCATCGGCCTCGTCGGCGGCAACGGCGCCGGCAAGTCGACCCTGATGCGCGTCCTGTCCGGCGCCCACCCTGCCGACTCTGGCGAGATCCGCGTCGACGGCAACCCGGTCACCATCCGGAACCCGCGGGACGCCAAGGCGCTCAATATCGAGACCATCTATCAGACGCTCGCCCTGGCCGACAACATCAGTGCCCCCGGCAACCTGTTCCTCGGGCGCGAGCTGACGAGTCGTATCGGCTCCCTCGACGATTCGAGCATGGAGTCAGAGACGCGCAAGATCATGGCCCGGCTGAACCCCAACTTCACCAATTTCGCGCAGCCGGTGAAGTCGTTGTCCGGCGGCCAGCGACAGGCCGTCGCCATCGCCCGGGCGGTCTACTTCAACGCCAGGATCCTGATCATGGACGAGCCCACGGCAGCCCTCGGGCCCGCCGAGACGGCCCAGGTCCGGAACCTCGTCCGCCAGCTCAAGGACGAGGGCATCGGCATCTTCCTGATCAGCCACGACATCCACGATGTCTTCGACCTGTCCGACCGGATCAGCGTCATGTACCACGGACGGATCGTCGACACGGTCGCCAAGCAGGATGTGACCGCCGACGACGTGCTCGGGATGATCATCCTCGGCAAGAAGCCGGACGAGGTCACCGAGAAGGACAAGGCGGTCATCGACCTGCGCTGACCGTCGCCAAGGGAGCCCGGCCTCGCGGCGGGACCAGCTGGATCTTCCGGGTCGAGCGCGGGTCTAGCGCTCCCGGTCGACCGACCAGATGTGGCGGTTGACCAGGTTCTCGAGGCGCTCCTGGCCGCCGGAGACCGGCGCCGGGTCGATCTCGCCGGAGGCCACCCGGGCCTCGAGGTCCGCGAGCTCGAGCGAGCCGCCCAGGATCGCCTTGCCGAGGGCCCCGTCCCAGCCGGCGTAGCGCGCGTCGCGGAGGGCGGCCAGCTCGCCGTCCTCGACCAACGCGGCTGCCGCAAGCAGCGCCTGGGCGAGCGTGTCGAGGCCCCCGATATGCGCGTAGAAGAGGTCGGTGCGGTCGCTGCTCTGGCGACGGAGCTTGGAGTCGAAGTTGAAGCCGCCCGGCGCGATCCCACCGGCTTGCAGGATCTCGTAGATCGGAAGGGTCAGGTCCTCGACCGAGTTCGGGAACTGGTCGGTGTCCCAGCCGTTCTGCGGGTCGCCGCGGTTCGCGTCGATGCTGCCGAGGATCCCGTTCGCGGCGGCGAAGGCCACCTCGTGGTGGAAGCTGTGGCCCGCGAGCGTGGCGTGGTTGGCCTCGATGTTCACGCCGTATTCGCCCTCCAGGCCGTTGCGGACCAGGAAGCCGTGGACGGTCGCGACGTCGTAGTCGTACTGGTGCTTGGTCGGCTCCATCGGCTTGGGCTCGATGAGGAGCTGCCCCTTGTACCCGATCTTCTGCTTGTGTTCGGCCACGAGGTGCAGGAAGCGCGCCAGCTGGGCGCCCTCGCGCTTGAGGTCGGTGTTGAGGAGCGTGTCATAGCCCTCGCGGCCGCCCCACAGGACGTAGTTCTCGCCGCCCAGGCGGTGCGTGACCTCGAGCATGTGGGTGACCTGCGCCGCCGCGTAGGCGAAGACCTCCGGGTCAGGATTGGTGGCGGCCCCGCCCTGATAGCGCGGATGGGTGAAGAGGTTGGCCGTCCCCCACAGGAGGCGGACCCCGGTGCGCTCCTGGTAGCCCAGCGTCTCGTCGGTGAGGGCATCGAGGTTCGACTTGAACTCGGCGAACGAGTCCCCCTCGGGCGCGACATCGCGATCGTGGAAGCAGTAGTACGGCGTGCCGAGCTTCGTGAAGAACTCGAACGCGACCGCCAGCCGTTCGCGGGCCGCCGCCATGGGGTCGCCGGACCCATCCAGCCACGGACGGTCCAGCGTGCCGATCCCGAACATGTCCATGCCGGGCCACGAGAAGGAATGCCAGACGCAGACCCCCGGCCGGAGGTGCTCGACCATCGGCTTGCCGAGGACGAGCCGGTCCGGCTGGTAGACCTTGAATGTCAGCGGGTCGGACGACCCCAGCCCGCCGAACGGGATCGGGCCCGTCACCTCCGTGAAGAAGTCGTGACCCACGCGCGGAACCTCCATCTGCCCGAAAGTTTCGGTTCGGTGCCCTGTTCCGAGTGTACCCATCGCGGCCTTCGAGGGCAGCGCGCGGCCCGGCGGGACCGACCGATCAGGGCGACGGCCGGCCGATCCAGCTCTGGACGTCCAGGAGTGCCTGCTGGCTCACCCGCAGGATGCCTTGCTGGGGACGGTCCAGGTCGATGACGATGGTCAGCACTGCCCCGAGGGCGACCACGAGGACCACGGCGCTGATGACGCTCCGCCGGCCGGTCAGGCCCGCACCATAGCCGACCATCCCGAGCGAAAGCACCGACCCGGCCAGCAACAGGAGGAGCACGGTCTCGGGCACGCGGGTGTAGAGACCCGCGACGACGCGGTCCTGGCTGAGCGTGACGATATCGGTCAAGGACTCGCCGAACGACGAGACCAGGTCGGGGCTGTGCCCGCTGCGCGCGACCTCGGCCGCGATCGCCCACATCTGCCCCTGGAGCTCGATGGAGCGCTTCACGGAGGCCTGGACCTGGGCGGGGTCGTCCGTGGCGATCCGCTGCGGGAGGTATTCGCGCAGCAGGACGCGCATCTCGTCGGTCTGCGGCTGCGGGAGGTAGTCGGCCTGCAGGTACGCCTTGCCGATGGCGTTGGCCTCCGCCAGCACGAGGCCGCGCCGGGCGTCGAAGCGGTCCGCCGCCATCCCCATCGTCACCGCGAGCAGGAACGCCATGAGCCCGAGCAGCGCCCCGATGAGCACGCCGGCCGGCCCCTCCTGCTCGCCGGGCATGCGGTCCTGCCACCAGCGCCCGATGCGGAACCCGATCTCGTAGCAGGCGAGCGTGAGGACCGCGAACAGCGCGATCACCACGGGGATCGGCAGGGGATCCAGGAGTTGGCTGCTCATCGCTATGCCTCGCCGGCGTGGCTGGATGGCTGGGCAGATGCTACGGCATCAGGATTCGGTATTGCATCGCGCGCCGGCGACCTGCTACCTTGACATCCGGACGTCCGTACGTCCTGATGACCGATCGGTGGAATGGAGACCAGATGCCTCGGATCGTCCTCGTCGGCGCCGGCAGCGTGGAGTTCACGCGGAACCTCCTGGGCGACATCCTGTCGTCGCCCGCGCTCCGCGATTCCGACATCGTCCTGCACGACATCGACCCGGAGCGGCTCGAGACCGCGGAGCGGATGGCCCGCTGGACCGCCGGCGCCCTCGACGCCGAGCCGACCATCAGCGCGCATCTCGATCGTCGAGCGGCGCTCGAGGGCGCGGACTTCGTGGTCAACACGATCCAGGTCGGCGGTGCCCGGGCCACGAACGTGGACTTCGCCGTCCCGGCGTCGTTCGGCCTGCGCTACACCATCAACGACACGGTCGGCGTCGGCGGCGTCTTCCGGGCCCTGCGCACGATCCCGGTCGTCCTCGACATCGCCCGCGATATGGAAGAGGTCTGCCCCGACGCGTGGTTCCTCAACTACACGAACCCGCTGCCGATCCTGGTCCGCGCGGTCGCCGAGGCCACGTCGATCAAGGTCGTCGGCCTGTGCCATTCCGTCTACTGGACGATCGATCGGCTCGCCGGCTATCTGGGGCTGCCGCACGAGGCCGTGGCCTCGGCGACGGCCGGGCTCAACCACCACGCGTTCGTGCTCCGCCTCGAGCACGCCGGACGCGACCTCGTCCCGGACCTGCGGGCGTTCATCGACGCTGGCAAGGCGCCGGACGACGACCTCGTCCGCGCGGAGCTGTTCCAGCGGCTCGGGAGCTACCCGACCGAATCGTCCGAGCACCACGCCGAGTACAACCCCTGGTACATCGGCAAGCGCGATGCCAGCGGCGATGCCGTGGAGCGCTTCCACATCCCGATCGGCGAGTACCTCGACCGCGTCTCGCACAACCTCGAGGAGTACGCGGAGACGCGGCGCATGCTCGACGCCGGGGAGGCGTTCGAGATCGAGCGCAGCGGCGAGTACGCGGCGACGATCGCGGAGTCGATGACGACCGGGGTGCCGGCCCGCATCGTCGTGAACGCGATGAACCACGGCAACCTGATCCCGAACCTCGATGCCGAGGCGTGCGTGGAGGTCCCGGGCATGGTCGACGCCCTGGGCGTGCACCCGGTGGCCATGGGACCGTTGCCACGGCACCTGGCGGCATATATCCGGGGCGCCGTCGACATGCAGGGCCTGACGGTCCGTGCGGCGCTGGACCAGGATCGAGCGGCGATCGGCCACGCGGTGATGACCGACCCGATCGTCCAGAGCCACCTGACCCTGGCGGACGCGTGGCGTCTGACCGATGAGATGATCGAGGCCGAAGCCGAATGGCTCCCGGCCTGGCTGGGCGGCACCGCCGCGGACCGAGGAGGAGGCACGCAACGATGACGAACGACGGGACCGCGCGTCGCGCGCGGATGGCTCCGGCGCTCACGCTGTTCGCCGTACTCGCCCTGATCGCCGGGGCGTGCGGCGGGACCACCGCATCGAGCCCGGCCGCGACCGCGGCGCCCTCGACGGGCGCTACGGCGGCGGCGTCGGGCCCGGCGTCGGCTCCCCCGAGCGACGCGGGCTACACCGGCCCGGAGGCGACCATCAGCTACTCGATCTGGGGCGACCCCCAGGAGATCAAGAACCAGCAGGCGATCGTCGACGCGTTCCACGCAGCCGTCCCGAAGATCACGGTCAAGGTGACCGTCTCCGACTGGGACCCGTACTGGGACAAGCTCCAGACCTCGATCGCCGGCGGCGACGCGCCCGACGTGTTCGCGATGGACGGGCCGCTCTTCCCCGACTACCAGAGCCGCGACGTGCTGCTCGATCTCAAGCCCTTCATCGACCGTGACGGGTATGACCTGACCCAGCTCGCGGACCAGGCGGTGGCCGACTTCACGACGCCGACCGGCCAGTACGGGCTGCCCCGCGACCTCAACGTGGTCGCCCTGTACTACAACAAGAAGATGTTCGACGCGGCCGCGCATCGCCTACCCCGACGAGACGTGGGACTGGGCGAAGCTGGTCGAGGTCGGCAAGCAGCTGACGATCCGCGACGCGGCCGGCAAGGCCACCCAGTGGGGCTTCTACACCGAGTCGACCGACATGGAGAACTACTGGTCGTCGCTCGTCTGGCAGAACGGCGGCGACATCATCTCGGCCGACCGGAAGACCAACCTGATCGGCAGCGATGAGGCTGCCGGCGGCATCCAGTTCCTCCAGGACCTGATCTGGAAGGACAAGATCATGCCGGACCCAGCGGCCTGGCCCGCTGACAGCGGCGATGCGTTCGAGCAGGGCAAGGCGGCCATGGAGGCCAACGGCTCGTGGCTCGTGGCGACGCACCAGGCGGCCGGCATCGACTTCGGGATCGCCCCGTTGCCGAAGGGATCAGCCGGACAGGCCACCTCGATCAATCCGACCGGCGCAGTCGTGTACAAGGGCTCCAAGAACCCCGAGGCCGCCTGGGCCTTCGTCAAGTACCTCGCCAGCCCGGAGGCCCAGACCAAGATCATGGAGCTCAGGGCATCGCTGCCGGCCAACAAGGAGGTCCTGAACGGGCCGTTCGCCACCTCGTTCGACGGCGCCAAGGTCCTCGCCGACGCGATCGGGTATGCCCATCTCAAGCCGTCCTTCAAGGGCTTCAACGACTGGACCACCGCGCTCCAGACGGAGCTCGATGCCAACGTCTTCACCGAGCCGACCAAGACGGCCCGGCAAGCCCTGACCGACGTGCTCCCGCAGCTCGACGAGATCCTCGCCAGCCAGTGACGTCCTCCCGGATCGTCCGAGTGCGCCGATGATCGGGACCAACGGCCGCGCGGCCCGCAAGGGTCGCGGGCCGCTGGGGAACGAGGGCCGCTGGGCCCTGGCGTTCCTCGCCCCGACGCTGATCGGTCTCGCCTTCCTGTCGGCGGGACCGATCCTCGGCACGCTCGCGATCAGCCTCACCAAGTGGGACCTGCTGACCGCGCCGTCGTGGACCGGCCTCGGCAACTACGGCGCGCTCTTCACCGATGACCGCTTCCTCAAGGCGCTCCGGAACACGTTCTTCTACACCTTGGTGTCGGTGCCGATCGGCCTCGCCATCGCCCTCGGCCTGGCACTCGCCCTGAACCAGCGGATCCGGGGGATCGCGTTCATCCGGACCGCGTACTTCCTGCCCGTCGTGACCTCGACCATCGCGATCGCCCTCGTCTGGCAGTGGATCTACAACTCGGATTCGGGGCTGCTCAACGAGGTGCTCGGGATCTTCGGCATCCCGCCGCAGAAGTGGCTGAGCAATCCCACGCTCGCGATGCCGTCGATCATCGCGATGTCCATCTGGCAAGGCCTGGGCGTGAACGTGATCATCTTCCTGGCCGGCCTCCAGGCGATCCCGACCGAGCTGCTCGATGCTGCCAGCGTCGATGGCGCCGGCCGTTGGGCGCGATTCCGACACGTGACGATGCCGCTGCTGACGCCCGCCATCTTCTTCACCGGGGTGCTGGCCCTGATCGCCGGCTTCCAGGTCTTCGACCAGATCTACGTCCTGATCAAGCCGCGCCCGACGGACGCCACGATCACCGTGGTCTATTTCATCTACGAGAACGGCTTCAAGTTCTTCAAGATGGGCTACGCGAGCGCCGCATCCTGGGTCCTGTTCGCGATCGTGGCGCTCTTCACGGCGATCTACTTCTGGTCGCAGAGCCGCTGGGTGCACTACCAATGAGCGCCGATGCCCGCACGATCCTGCCCAGCCCACCGTCGCGACGTCCCGGGCGACGGTTGCGCACGACCCGGCGCGCGATCCTGATCGTCTTGCTCGTGGCCGGCGGGATCGTGATGATGGTCCCGTTCCTGTGGATGATCTCGACGTCGCTCAAGACCAGGGCGGAGGTGTTCGCCACCCCGCCGATGCTCTTCCCGCTCGTCCCCCAGTGGCACAACTACCCGGACATGTGGAACGCCTTGCCGTTCGCCGCGTTCTTCGCGAACTCGTTCAAGCTCGCGGGCCTGAGCACGATCGGCCAGCTCATCAGCTGCTCGATGGCGGCATTCGCCTTCTCCGCCCTCCGGTTCCGGTTCCGTGAGCCGCTGTTCGCGCTCCTGGTCGTCACCCTGATCATCCCGTTCCAGGTGGTCCTGGTCCCCAACTTCATCCTGTACCGCCTGCTCCCGCACCCCGCCTCCGCGAGCGGGAACTGGATCGGGACCCAGGAGCCGCTGTGGGTCGGCGCGTTCCTCGGCGGTGCGTTCGGGACGTTCCTGCTCCGCCAGTTCTTCCTGGCGATCCCCAAGGAGCTCGGCGATGCGGCCCGCGTGGATGGGGCGAACCCGTGGCACATCTATCGCTACATCTACCTGCCGCTGGCAAAGCCCGCCCTCGCGACCCTGGCGATCTTCACGTTCATGTGGTCCTGGAACGACCTGATCGACCCGATCATCTACCTGCGCGACATCGACACCCTGACCGTGACGGCCGGACTCTCGCTGTTCCAGGGGCAGTACGTCGGGCGCTGGCCGCTGCTGATGGCCGGCGCGCTGGTCAGCGTCATCCCCATGATCATCCTGTTCGTGGTGGCCCAACGGCAGTTCGTCCGCGGGATCACCATGACCGGGATCAAGGGCTGACCATGGCGAGTGTCGAAGGCCTGCCGCTCTACCGCCGGATCGAGGCGGATCTGCGCGACCGGATCCGGACCGGCGAACTGGCACCGGGCGCGCAGGTGGAGACCGAGCTCGAGCTGATGGAGCGTTACGGCGTCAGCCGGGCGACCGTGCGCCAGGCGCTCGGCGGGCTCATCGCGCTCGGGGCGCTCGAGGTCCGGCGCGGCCTCGGCACGTACGTGTCGGCGCCGCGGTTCGAGCACACCATCGGCGGGTTCTACTCGTTCAGCCGCGAGATCGAGCGGCACGGGATCCAGCCCGGGACGCGGGTCCTCGAACTTCGCATGGAGCCGGCGCCCGCGGAGGTCGCCGAGGCCCTGGGCGTCGCGCCGGGGACGCCGACGGTCGCGCTCCGGCGGCTCCGCCTGGCTGGGTCGGACCCGCTCGTCGTCGAGACGAGCTACCTGCCCGCGAGCCGCTTCCCCGGCCTCGAGGCCGTCGACTTCTCGAAGGTCCGGCTGTACGACACGCTCCTGCAGCGCTATGGCTGTCGCCCGACCCATGCCCGTGAGACCTTCGAGCCGGTGCTGCTGACCGCCGACGAGGCCGCCCTGCTCGACCAGCGACGTGGCGAGCCGGCCCTTCGGGTCGAGCGGGTCGCCTTCGACCAGGACGACCTGCCGATCGAGTTCTGTCGGAGCACGGTCCGCGGCGACCGCTACCGTTACTCCGTGGAGCTGCGGGACCGATGACCGACTTCGAGGACCTGTTGACGTGGCGCGAGAGCTCGACCTCGGGCGAGGCGATCGCCGCCGCGATCGATGCCGCCGATGCGGCACCGGCGGCCGCGCGCCACCTGCTGGCGGACGCCGAGCGCATCGTGATCACCGGTGCCGGCTCGTCGTACTACCTGGCCCAGGTCGTCGCCGCGACGGCGCGCGAGGCCCTGCGTCGGCCCGTGCTCGCCGCGCCGCTCTCGGAGCTGATCCTGCGGCCGGACGCGGTGCTGCTCGGGGCGGCCCGCGACCCGGTCGTGATCATCTCCCGGTCCGGCTCGACATCCGAGGCGGTCGACGTCGCGGAGCGGATGCGCCGCGCCGGCCATCCGACGATCGCGGTCACGTGCCGCGGGGACAGCCCGCTCGCGCGGACCGCCGACGTCGCGCTCGTCTCGCCAGCGGGCGACGAGGCGGCCATCGTGATGACCCGCTCGTTCGCGAGCATGCTCGCGCTGCTGCTCCGCCTGGTCGCCGTGGTCGCCGGTGCGGATCGCCTGGTGGCGGACCTGGGCGGGCTCGCCGGCCGCTGGCATGAGGCTGCCGACGCCGCGGTCGTCGGGCGCCGGCTGGGCGCGACCGACTGGAGCCGGATCGTCGTGCTGGGCGGCGGTCCGTCCATCGGGATCGCCGCGGAATGGGGCCTCAAGCTGACCGAGACCAGCCAGGTCCCCGCCAGCGCGTACGAGCCGCTCGAGTTCCGCCACGGGCCGATCTCGGTGTGTGAGCCCGGGATGCTGGTCGTCGGCCTGGTCGGCGGTCCCGGGGCCGCGGACGAGGTGGCCGTCGTCGAGGAGGCGGCCGGCCTCGGCGCCACGACCTGGCTGCTGGCACGCGACGACGACGAGGCCAGCGGGGCGAGCGGGATCGTGAGCCTCATCGGCGGCGGGGCGCACCCGGCCGCGCGGCTGCCGCTGCTGCTCCACCCCGGCCACGCCCTCGCGCTGGCGCTCGCCCAGACGCGGGGCTGCGACCCGGACGCGCCCCGGCATCTCGGCCAGGTCGTCATCCTGGGCCGGGAATGACCGCCGGCGATCCCGGTCCCGACGACCTCCGCCTCGCGGACTACCGGCCACGCCCCTCGCTCCGCGTGCCGGCCCACGACGTCGCGCGGCCGAGGTTCCCGGCGATCGATGCCCACAACCATCTCGGGACCGCGTTCGGTGGGGAGTGGGCCACCCGCGGCGGCGAAGAGCTGATCGAGGCGCTCGATGCCTCCGGGATCGCGGCGGTCGTCGACCTCGACGGCGGACAGGGCGACGCGCTCTCGGCCGAGATCGACCGCTGGGCGACGGCGCGCCCCGGGCCGGGTCATGGTGTTCGCCGGACTCGACGTCGACAGCTGGGCCGGCGACCCCGACTTCGGGGAGACCGAGGCGGCCCGGCTCCGCGACTCCGCCGCGCGCGGGGCGCGTGGCCTCAAGGTCTGGAAGACGCTCGGGCTGCGCGCCCGCGACCCCGACGGCCGGCTCGTGACGGTCGACGACGCCCGGCTCGACCCGCTCTGGGCGGCCGCGGCCGAGCTCGACCTGCCGATCGTGATCCATATCGCGGACCCGGTCGCATTCTTCGAGCCGCTCGATCCGTCGAACGAGCGCTGGGAGGAGCTCCACGAGCATCCCGACTGGCACTTCTGGCCGACCCGGCCGGACGACCGGCCCGATGACCCGGGCGTGCCCGGCTTCGATGCATTGCTGGCGGCCTTCGACCGGCTCCTCGGCGCCCACCCGCGGACCACGTTCATCGGCGCCCACGTCGGCTGTGCCGCCGAGGACCTCGGGCTCGTGAGCCGCCTGCTCGATGACCACCCGAACCTGAACGTCGACATCGCCGCGCGGCTGGGCGAGCTCGGCCGGCAGCCATACACGGCACGAGCCTTCTTCGTGCGCCACGCGGAGCGCATCCTGTTCGGCGTGGACCTGGGACCGGACCCCGCGACCTACGCGATCCACTACCGGTTCCTCGAGACGTTCGACGAGTCCTTCGACTACGGGACGGACCCGGTCCCGGCCCAGGGCCGCTGGCAGATCCACGGGATCGGCCTGCCGGACGACGTCCTGCGCAAGGTCTACGCCGACAACGCCCGCCGCCTGCTCCGGATCCCCGCGGCATGACGGCCGGACCGGACGAGCGGGCCGGCTACGCCCTCGGAACCCGGCGCGGCATCGCGGCCTGCGCGTCGGCGCGCGGGACCTTCGCGGTCCTCGCCCTCGACCACCGCCAGAACCTGCGCAAGGAGCTCCGGCCGGACGATCCCGCGTCGGTCACCTACGAGGAGATGGTCGAGTTCAAGCGGGCCGTCGTCCGGGCGCTGTCGCCGGTCGCGACGGGAACGCTGCTCGACCCGGAGATCGGCGCCGCCCAGTGCATCGCGGACGGCTCGCTGCCCGCGAATGCCGGGTTGCTGGTGGCGATCGAGGCGACCGGCTACGCAGGGCCGTCCACGGCGCGCGTGAGCCGCGTGCTGGAGGGCTGGAGCGTCGAGCAGGCGAAGCGGATGGGCGCCTCCGCGGCGAAGCTGCTGGTCTACTACCACCCGGAGGCATCGAATGCCGAGGCCCAGGAGCGGTTCGTCGCCGACGTCGCCGCCGATTGCCGCGCGGCCGACCTCCCGCTCTTCGTCGAGCCGCTGTCGTTCTCCCTGGTCGAGGGCGAGCGGCTGACCGGCGAGGCGCGCCGGCGGGTCGTGGTGGAGACCGCGCGGCGGATGACCGCGATCGGCGGCGACATCCTCAAGGCCGAGTTCCCGTACGACCCATCCGTGACCGACCGGGCGCGATGGCGCGAGGCGTGCGCCGAGCTGGACGCCGCCGCCGCCCAGCCGTGGGTGCTGCTCTCGGGCGGCGTCGACGACGCGACGTTCGAGGCGCAGGTCGCCGTCGCGTGCGAGGCCGGCGCCAGCGGCGTGCTGGTCGGGCGATCCGTGTGGGCCGATGCCGCGACCGCGGCGCCCGCCGAGCGCGATGCCTTCCTGGCCACGACCGGCGTCGCGCGCCTTCGACGGCTCGCCGACCTCGTCGACGCGGGCGGGCGGCCATGGCACGACCGGCCGAACCGGCTGGCGGCCGCGCCGACCCCCGGCGACGGCTGGTACCGGGCGTACTGAGCGTGGCCGCGACCGAGGGCAGGGTCGACATCCTCGTCGTCGGCGAGCTGAACCCCGACATCGTCGTCGCCGACCCGGACCCGGTCCCCGTCTTCGGCGAGGTCGAGCGGGTCGTGCGGTCGATCCGGATGACCGTCGGGAGCTCGTCGGCGATCTTCGCCTGCGGCGCCGCCCGGCTGGGGCTCAGGGTCGCGTTCGCGGGTGTCGTCGGCGACGACGCCCCGGGCCGGTACATGCTCGAGGAGCTGGCCGGCCGCGGGATCGACATCGCGGCGTGCACCGTGGACCCGGACCGCCCGACCGGCGTGACCGTGATCCTCACGAGTGGCGCGGACCGCGCGATGCTGACGGCGATGGGGACGATCGGCGCGCTCGACCTCGACGCGATCGGGGCCGCGACGATCGCGCGGGCCAGGCACATCCACGCCGGGGCGTACTTCCTGCAGGAGCGGAGCCGGCCGCGCCTGCCGGCCTTCTTCGCGGCGGCGCGCGAGCGTGGTCAGACGACCTCGTTCGACACGAACTGGGACCCGACGGATCGCTGGGGCGACGATGTCCTCGACGTCGTCCGGGCGAGCGACGTCTTCCTGCCGAACGCCGCCGAAGCGCGCCGCATCGCCGGCATCGAGGATGTCGAGGGTGCCGCGCTCGCGCTGGCGAGGACCGGTGCGGCCGGGCGATCGGACGGCGGCCCGACGGTCGTGGTCAAGCTCGGGGCCGCCGGGGCGCTCGCGGCCCGGGCGGATGGGTCGCTGATCCGGGTCCCGGCGCTGCCCGCCGACCCGCTCGATACGACCGGGGCGGGCGATTCCTTCGACGCCGGGTTCCTGCGCGCCTGGCTCGATGGCGCGGGTCTCCGGGCGTCGCTCGAGCTCGGGGCCGCCTGCGGGGCGCTCTCGACGCGGGCGGTCGGGGGCGTGGACGGCCAGCCGACGCTGACCGAGGCCCGCGCGGCGCTCGCCTCCCCGGTGCCCTGATGGCCGGACCCGGTACGGCCGCCGGCCGGCGCCTGCTCGTCGTCGCGGCGAATCCGTCGATCGACCGGCTCTACGAGGTCGACCGGCTGGAACCGGGCGGTATCCACCGGCCTCGCTCTGCGATCGCGGTCCCGGGTGGCAAGGGCCTCAACGCGGCCCGCGCCGCGGCGACGCTCGGGGGGCGCGTGACGGCCGTCGCGATCCTGGGCGGGCGGGCCGGGGACTGGATCGTGGACGGCCTCGCCGAGCGCGGGCTGGACGCCCGGGTGGTCCGCGCGGGCGGCGAGACGCGGACCTGCGTCTCGATCCTCGACCGGTCCAGCGGCGCGCTCACCGAGGTCTACGAAGCCGGATCGGCGATCGACGGCGGCTGTCTGGGACGCCCTCGAGACCGCCATCCGAAGCGAGTCGGAACGCGGCGATGTCGCCGTCCTGACCCTGTCCGGCAGCCTGCCGCCCGGCGCGCCGGCTGACGGCTTCGGTCGGATCGTCCGGGCGGCCCTCGCGGCATCGCCGGCGACCACGGTCCTGGCGGACACGTACGGCCCGGCGCTGGCGTCCGTGCTCGCCGAGCGCCCGACCGTCGTCAAGGTGAACGCCAGCGAGGCGGCCGGGGCCAGCGGGCTCGACGTGACCGACGCGCCGTCGGCGGCACGCGCCGCACGCGCCCTGCGCCTGCTGGGCGCCGGAGCCGTCGTGGTGACGCTCGGAACGGCCGGCGCGGTCGTCGTGGATGACGGCGGCGCCTGGCGACTCGTCCCGCCGGACCTCGTCGGGCCCTACCCGGTCGGCAGCGGGGACGCGGTCCTGGCCGGCCTGGCGGTCGCCATCGCGCGCGGCGACTCGCTCGCGGATGCGGCCCGGCTGGGCCTCGCCGCGGGCATCGCGAATGCGCAGGTCCCGGGCGCGGGCGAGCTCGACCCGTCGGCGATCGCGGCCATCCTGGCGGGGGTCACGCTCGCGCCGCTCTGAGGCGGCCACCTCGACCGCCCGGTCAGCCGCGCCCTCCGGTCAGCCGCGCCGCCGGCCGCGCCCGCACGCTCAGCCGGCGACCGGCCGCAGCAGGCTGTACTCGCCGTGGTAGCGGACCTGCAGGCTGTTGTTGAACAGGTTGAGCATGTTGATGTAGCCGATCAGGAACGTCAGCTCGACCAGCTCCGCATCGCTGAAGTGCTCGTGGAGCTGCTGCGCGAGCGGCTCGGGGATCTCGTTGGAGTGGGCCATCACGGTGCGCGTGTACTCGATGGCGATCCGCTCGCGCGGGACGAGCGTCGATGGGTCCTCGATGACGATCAGCGGCTCGTCGACGATGTCGGCGATGTCGACCAGGTCGCAGTGCGAGAACGTGCAGAACTGGCAGTCGTTCGACTTGGACGCGGTGATGATCACCAGCTCCTTGACCCGTCGTTCGAGGATCCCGCCCGGGTAGACGCTGTTCCCGAAGCCCGCGAACGCGCGGAGGATCTCGGGGCGCAGGCACATCGCCTGGATCATCTCCACCGGCGGCTGGCCGCGCTCCCAGAGGCCGCGACTCTCGTCGAAGGACGGGTCGTCCTTCACGGCCTCGAACGCGGACTTGATCTGCTCCGGCGTGACGGTGACGCGCATCGGCGGGCTCCTCGTGACGGCTGGGCGGACCGGCGGGCCGGCGCCCGATCGGTGTCGGCCCGCGCAGTCGTCGCCAGCATACGGAAACCCGTGGACCGGCGGCCGCATAAGCGCGGCGGCCCCCCACGACGCGACCTCAGCCCAGGGCGAGTCCCTCGAGGTCCGCGGACGGTCTCACGTCCGGCTGGCGCAGCATCCGGAACGAGACCGCCGTCCCGAGGAGGCCCGCCAGCAACGGCACCAGCAGGGCGACCTGCAGCGCGAGCGGCCGCGCCTCGGTATTGATGCGGATGATCTCCGCCTCGACTTCTGGCGTCTGGCCGACGATCACCTCCCCGAGCTGGGTGTTGGTCATCAGCTGGGCGTCCTTCTCGAGCGCGGTCGAGACCTGCTGGGCCTGCTCGGGCGACAGCACGGGGCTGGACTCGGCCAGCTGCGTGAACGCCACCGCGAGGGTCGCGAGCATGAGGCCGCCCGCCAGGGCCAGCCCGAACGACAGCCCGAAGGACCCGCCGGCCGAGTTCACCCCGGCCGCCTCGCTGATCCGCTCCTCGGAGATCGGCGCGAGCGTGAAGTTGTTGAGCTGCGACACCAGCAGGCCCAACCCGCAGCCCATGATCACCAGCGGCGCCGCCAGCCAGAGCCCTGAGTCGGCCCGCGGCACGATCGGGATGAGGATCGCGGAGCCGATGACGAGCAGGACGAACCCCATCCGGATGATGCTGGCCGGGCGCCGGGAGCCGCCCCGCCGTCCCGCGAGCAGCGCGATCGCGAACATGCTCAGCGACAGCGGTGCGAGGGAGAGGCCGGCCTGTAGCGCGTTGTACTCGAGGACCATCTGCAGGAAGATCGGCAACGCGATCATCGAGCCGCCCAGCGCGATCTGCTGGAGCATCTGGCCGCTGATCCCGAGCCGGAAGTTGGCCGACCGGAAGAGGTCCGGGTCGATCAGCGCCAGCTGCCCCGCCCGCTTGCGGCGGAGGAGCCACCACGCGAGCGAGCCGAGCCCGATGGCGCCGACGGCGAGCAGGAGACCGACCGCGCCCGCTCCCTCCTGCCAGGCGAGGATCCCCAGGACGATGCCGCCCATGCCGAGGACCGAGAAGAACGCCCCGACGAGATCGATCCCGCGCGGCCCCGTGTACGGCACGTCCCGTACGCGTCCGATCCCGGTCAGCACCACGGCGATGATGATGAGCTCCAGCAGGAAGCCCACCCGCCACGACAGGAACGTCGTGATGAAGCCGCCGAGCAGCGGGCCGATGGCCGCCGCGATGGCCGACGAGGCGCCGACGAGCGCGTAGACCTGCTTCTGCTGGGCGCCGGCGAAGTTGCCGTGGATGAGCGATTGCATCGACGGAAGGAGCAGCGAGGCGCCCAGGCCGCCGAGGATGGCCCAGAAGATGATGATCGCCCGGAGGTCCTGGGCGAGCACCATCGCGAGCGCCCCCGCCGCGTACCCGAGCAGGCCCAGGACGTACGCCCGCTTGCGGCCGATGAGGTCGCCGATCTTGCTGCTGATGAGGATGAACGCGGCCGACACGAGGGCCTCGAGCGCGATCGCCGACTGGACGCCGCTGACCGTCGTGCCGAGGTCCCGGACGACTGCCGAGATCGACACGTTCATCAGCGATGTGTCGACGACGAGGACGAACATCGCCGCCGCCAGCAGCAGGGCCAGGCGACGATCGAACGTCGCCTGGCCGGACGCGGCCGCGGCCGTCGGCGCGGCGGTGCTCACGCGGGCTGGCCGCCCAGGGCTGCCGGGCCGGCGGCGGATGCCGCGACCTGGCGCGCGCTCCGTCGGCGCACGATCTTGCGGACCTCGGTGACCACGATGATCGAGCTCGCGATGACGATGCAGAGCCCCCACTTGCCCGGGTCCAGCTCGGTCGTGTCGAGGATCCGCTGGAGCGGCCCGAACGTCGTGGCGAGGAAGATCGACAGGACCGATGCCGCCGACGCCTTCAGCAGGGTCGGGTTCTCGAGGAGCTGGCTGCTGAAGATCGTCCGCTCCTCGTCTGCCGTCTCGAGCGAGAAGAAGACGTGCAGCAGCGAGAAGGTGACGAGGCCCATGGTGTGGGCCACCGTCTCGTCGAAGGCGTCTGTCGCCCACACGATGAGCGGCAGCGTCAGGGCCGCGAAGATCAGGCCGACGAAGGCGAGCCACATGAAGAGCGGGCGCGGCAGGATCTGCGCGTCCTTCGGGCGTGGCGCCTCTTCCATGAGGCCGGCCCGCGGCTTGCTGTACCCGAGGCCGACCGCCTGGAAGACGGTGACTGTGAAGTTGATCCACAGGGTCTGGAGCGGCAGGAACGGGACGCCGCCCAGGACGTTGAAGATGCTCGCGCCGAGGAACGTGCTGATGAAGCCGAACAGGCTCGCCATCTGGAACCGGATGTAGCGCATCAGGTTGTCGTAGAGGGCGCGGCCCAGCTCGACCGCCTTGACGATCGTGGCGAAGTTGTCGTCGGTGAGGATCATCACGGCGGCCTCCTTGGAGACCTCGGTGCCGGTGATGCCCATCGCCACGCCGATATCGGCCATCTTGAGCGCCGGCGCGTCGTTCACGCCGTCGCCCGTCATGGCGACGATGTTGCCCTTGCGCCGCAGGATCTCGACGAGGCGCACCTTGTCCTCCGGCGCGACCCGGGCGATGACCCCGACGTCGTCGATCTCGCGGTCCGCATCGTCGTCGGACAGCGCGGAGAACTCGGCGCCGGTGATGGCCCGGCCCTCGATCCCCAGCTGGCGGGCGATCGCCTCGGCGGTGATCGCGTGGTCGCCGGTGATCATGCGGACCTTGATCCCGGCCGCCTTCGCCTTCGCGATGGCGTCGCGGGCCTCGGAGCGCGGCGGGTCGACGATGCCGACCAGGGCGAGCAGCTCCAGATCGGCGATCAAGGGCAGCAGGTCCGCGTTCGGGTCGAAGGTCGCCGGGTCGAAGTCGCGTTGCGCCGTGGCCATGACCCGCAGGCCCTGCGCGCCCAGCCGGTCGTTCTCGGCGAGATAGGGCTCACGCACCTGGGCCACCGGGTAGACCTGGCCGTCGGGACCGCGCGCTCCGGATGCACGATCCAGCAGCTGGTCCGGCGCTCCCTTGACGTACGCGCGGATGACCGTCTTGCCGGAATCGTCCTCCATGCGATGGAACGTCGCCATGAACTTGTAGGCGGCGTCGAACGGGAGTGTCGCGACGCGTGGGTAGCGCGCCCGGGTGTGGGTCGGGTCGACCCCGCCCTTGGCCGCGAGGACGACGAGCGCGCCCTCCGTCGGGTCGCCGACGAGCCCGCCGTCGCGGATCTCCGCGTCGGCGCAGAGCGCCATCGGCAGGAGCAGCCCGTCGAGCGGTCCCTCGGCCTGGCCGCCGACATGGGTGATCTGCCCGTCGGTCGAGTAGCCCTCGCCGGTGATGGCGTAGCGGCCGTGGACCACGGCCATCTGGACCGCGGTCATCTGGTTGAGGGTCAGCGTCCCGGTCTTGTCGGAGTTGATCGCCGAGGTGGACCCCAGCGTCTCCACGGAGCGCAGCCGCTTGACGATGGCGCCGCCGGCGGCGAGCGTCGTCGTGCCCATCGAGAGGATCGCGGTGACCACCGCCGGGAGGCCGGTCGGGATGGCCGACACGGAGAACGCGATCGCGGTCAGGAACAGCACGTCGAAGGGCGTGTTGCGCCACAGGCCGATACCGATCGAGAGCAGCAGCGCCACCCCGGCGATGACCAGGATCTGGTTGGTGAGGGCGTTGAGCTGACGGGTGAGCGGCGTGACCTCGTCCGTCGTGACCTGGAGCATGCCGCTGATGTGGCCCACCTCGGTGGCCATCCCGGTGTTGACCACCAGGATCGTGCCGGCGCCGCGGGTGACCTGGGTGTTCATGAACGCCAGGTCGACGCGATCGCCGAGCGATGCCTCCGCGGCGACGCCGTCGACCTGCTTGGAGACCGGCAGGCTCTCGCCGGTCAGCGCCGATTCATCGATCTCGAGCGTGGCCGCAGTCAGGATCCGGCCGTCGGCCGGGACCAGGTCGCCCGCCTCGATGTTGACGATGTCCCCGGGGACGAGCTGCTCCATCGGCAGTTGGACCAGGTCGCCGCCGCGCCGGACCTTGGCCGAGACGACCATCATCTTCTGGAGCGCCGCGACGCTCGCCGAGGCCTTGCCCTCCTGGTTGAGGCCCATGGCGCGCGTTGAGCAGGGTCAGCCCGATGAGCACGACCCCGGTCGCGACCTGGTCCGGGATGAACAGGCTGAGCACGCCCGCGGCCAGCAGCACGATCTGCATCGGGTCCTTGTACTGCCGCAGGAACGCCTGCCAGCGCGGCTCCTTGGGGGGTTCGGCGAACTTGTTCGCACCGTACTTGGCGCGACGGGCGTCGGCGTCGGCCGGCGTCAATCCGCGCTCGATCGCGACGCCTTGCCTCTCGAGGGCGGCCTCTGGCGTCAGGGCATGCCAGGCCGGCTGGCCCTCGGGGGCTGGGGTCGCGTCTGCAGTCATCTGGTCACTCCATCGCAGCATCGATCACGCCTGCTCGCCCGTCGGGGACACCCGCGCCGATCCGGCCGATGGCCGGCACGAGTGTCCCCGACGAGGTCGCGAACGCGAGCTTGGCTCAGATCTCGCCGACCGGCGCCGTCTCGCCGAATGCGGCCTTGACTTCCCGGCTGTTCAGGTACCACAGGATCACCAGGGGCATCAGCGACATGGCCAGCCCGACGCCGGAACCGGGGAATTGGAAGAACGCCAGGACGGCCTCGAAGAGGCTGAAGCCGGCGACGACCAGCGCGACGAAGCGCGCCCAGGGCTGGAGCGCCCAGAGGCCGAACGCGACGAGGAGCCAGGCGATCCCGGCGATGATCGCGAACCAGCCCCACAGGCCGACGGACTCGTACTTCGGCAGGTCGCCCAGGGCCCCGAACCAGTCGAAGCCGAGGACCCGCAGGCCGAAGAACAGGTAGCCGAAGCCCGCGAGCGCGGAGAAGAACCCGATGACCGACACGAGGATCGGCGGGTTGCGCATGGATGGACCTCCTTCTGGTGGGACATCCCGGGCGACACGCCCGGTCCTGTCCCGTCAAGCGGTGCGGAGCCTTGCGATCACGGCGTCCTGATCGCCCGGGTGACCGGCCAACTGACCGGCCCGTTTCACCCCCCGGTGATTCATCCCCTCCTGACGCCCGGGTCGGCGTCCACGCCGCTGCCTTCCTCCTGGGCGTGGGCACCGGCCGATAGGCCCGCGCCTGCCAGGTCGAGGTTCTCGATCGCGAGCAGCGACAGGCCGCGATCGCCGACGCGGTCGATCAGCCCGAGCAACGCCGCCTGGTCGCGAACATCGAACGTCAGCCTCGTGTCGTGGTCGACAGGCTCCACATCCAGGGCGCCCAGGGAGCGTGCGAGGTGCGCGCCCAGCTGGCCTCCGACGGTGAATTGGTAGCGCATCACGATGGGACCTTCGGTCATTGCCGTGTGAGTGCACAATGGGTTTCGCTTTTGTCACCCGGGGTGAATCCGACGCTCACCCAGGGCCATGCATCTGAGGGGATGATGGGCAGAGCACCGACGCCTGGACGACCGATCGCGGTCGAGGCCGTCCGCGCGCCGGCGCTCCCGCTGCTCGTCGAGACGCGGTTCCACGTTCCGGTCCCCGGACCAGCGGTCGTGGAGCGCCCCACGGTCCTGGCATCGCTCGACCGGTACGCCGACCGCCGCGTGACCCTGATCGCGGCACCGACCGGCTTCGGGAAGACCACGACGCTCGCGCTGTGGCTGCGATCGCGCCGCCGTCGCTACGCGTGGCTGTCGCTCGAGTCGGCGGAGAACGATCCGGTCCGTTTCGCGACCTACGTGGTCTCGGCGATCAGGCGAGCCCTCCCCGATGTCGGCGGCTCGGCGCTCGCGGCGCTGCAGAACGCCCGGGTCGACATCGCGACCGACGTCGTCGGCTCGGTCGTCAACGACATCGCGAAGCGGGATGACCAGCTCGTGCTCGTCCTCGACGACTACTACCTGATCCGCGATCCGGCCTGCGATTCGATCCTCGCCACGCTCGTCGCCGAGCTCCCACCGCAGCTGCGCCTCATCATCGCGACGCGCGCGGATCCGTCCATCCCGATCGGCCGCCTCCGAGCGACCGGCGATCTCGGGGAGATCCGGGCAGAGGACCTGCGGTTCACCTCCGCGGAGATCCGCACGTTCTTCGGCGGCTGGCTGTCGATGGATCTCGACGATCCGACGCTGGCCGCGCTCGAGGAGCGGACCGAAGGCTGGCCCGCCGCCCTCAACCTCGCCCAGCTATCGATCTCGGGGAGCGCGGATCCGAAGGCGTTCCTGCGCACGTTCACCGGGTCGCACCGGCACGTCGTCGACTACCTGACCTCGGAGGTCCTCGACGCGCTGTCGGCCGACACCCGGAAGTTCCTGCTGCGGACCTCTGTGCTCGACCGGCTGAGCGGGGACCTGTGCGACGCCGTCGCGGGGATGGCGGACAGCGCGACGCGGCTCGTCGATCTGGAACGCTCGAACCTGTTCCTCATGGCCCTGGACGGGGACCGGCACTGGTTCCGCTATCACCGGATGTTCCGCGACGCCATGCGCGCGGAGCTCCGCGCCGAGTATCCGCGCCTGGCACCGCGCCTTCTCGCGAAGGCGGCGTCATGGCACGAGGCCGACGGGAGCCTGGAGGAGGCGATCCGCTATGCGATCGCGGCCGACGATCACGACCTGGCCGGCGCGATCATCGCCCGGCACTACCAGACCTTCACCCACGGCGGGCACCTGCGGGGGTTGCGCGATCTCATCCATGCCCTCGACGTGGCTCGCCTCACCACCACGCGCGGATCCGTGGCGTTCGTGGCGGCGCTGGCCGCCGGCCTCGACGGCGAGAGGGTGGACGTCATCGAGGGCCACGTGGCGGAGCTGGAGGCCTACGGCGCCGGTGCCGGCATCCCCGCAGGCATCCCCTCCACGGAGGCCGGCGTCGCGGTCGTCCGGTCGGCATACCTGGGTGACGACGTCGGTCACCAGCGAGCCGCCGGCGCCAGGCTCCTGGCCGGGTGGCCGGACCATCCCTACCTCGCCAACGTGGGCCGACTGGCGCTCGGATTTACGGCGTATCTGCAGAACGACTTCGCCCGCGCGACCGAGGTGCTCGTTTCCTTCGGGTCTGTCGCCGTCGAGGATCCGCCGGTCATCACCATCATCGGGACCAGCGTCCGTGCGCTGGCCGAGCTGGAGGCCGGGCACGTCGAGGCGGGCGTGGCTGCGGCACGCGAAGCCCATGCCGCCATCACCCGGCAGGGTCTCGGCGATGCCGCGGTCAGCGCGATCGTCCATGAGGCGCTCGGGGCATCGTTGATCGCGACCGACCGACCGGCTGAGGCGGTCGCGCTGCTCGAGAGGGCGGTGTCGCTCACGCTGACGACGCGGCCCGTGCAGCGCGCCGCCAAGCTGCTGACGCTGGCACGAGCCCAGCTCGCCAGCGGCGATCCCTCCGGAGCATTGCGGCATACGGGCGAGGCGCGGAGCCTCATCGAAGCGAGCCGGGACCCCGGCGCGCTGCCGGCGCGGCTCAGCAGCGTCGAGCACCTCCTGACCGGTCCGCACCGCCGCAGCGAGGGACTGGCACCGTCCGTCGCCGAGCTCCGCGTTCTGCGCCTGTTGCCCTCGACGCTCTCCCAGCGGGAGATCGCGGCCCAGCTCTACCTCTCGCCAGAGACCGTCAAGACGCACGTCCGGCGGCTCTACCAGAAACTCGACGCCACCTCGCGGAGCGAGGCGATCGACCGGGCGGTGGGCGTCGGCCTGCTCGCAAGCGGTCAGGGTCGCGTCTCCTGGCCGACGGAGCGCGACGAGCCCAGGTCGGCCTCCAGAGGATAGGCGCCGACGACTGGAATCACCCCGGGTGAACGAGCGGCCCCACGTTGCCCTGTCACCCACGTCGAGCGGACCGTGTCACAGCGGCGATCACGTCCGTCCCGCAGCAGACGAACGGAGACAGATCATGGCTATCGGACCCGTGGAGTTCCTGGTGGTCGGGTTTCCCGAGAACCGATTCACCGGGGAGATCGCGCCCGCTCTCAGGGCCCTCGTGGACGCGAAGACGATCCGGATCATCGACCTCGCGTTCGTCGCGAAGGACGCCCAGGGCTCGATCATCGCGCTCGAGCTCGACGATCTCGAGTCGGAGGTCGGCAAGGCGTTCGCGGCGCTCGGGGGCGGCAACGGCGGCCTTCTCAACGAGGACAACATCCTCGAAGTGGGCGACGCACTGGAGCCAGATTCGTCGGCGGCCGTGCTGGTCTGGGAGGACCTGTGGGCGACCCGCTTCGCGGAAGCGCTTCGTGGCGCCGGAGGCGTCCTGATCGCGCGCGAGCTGATCCCGCATGAGGCGGTCGAAGCCGCCGTGGCCTGGGCCGAGGAGCAGCGCGCCACCATCTCAGCCTGATCATCGAGAAGGAGAAGAACCGATGTTTCGTCGAGGCCCAGGACTCGCCCGCACGGTCGCACGCACGGCTGTCGTCGCCGGGACCGCATCCGCCGTCGCCGGACGGGTCCAGCATCGCCAGAACGAGAAGTACGCACAGGAAGCCGCGGGACAGCAGGCGCCAGCCGAGGCCGCTCCGGCCGCGGCCGCAGCGGCTCCCGCCGAGGATCCGAACGATCCGACCGTGCAGATCCAGAAGCTCGCCCAGCTGCACGCGGCGGGCGCCCTCACGGACGCTGAATTCGCGTCGGCGAAGGCCAAGATCCTGGGGATCTGACCGCCGTCGAACCGGACGGCTGACGCCGGACATGACGAGGCCCCGGCCCATCTCCACTGGGCCGGGGCCTCTGGTCGCGGGGTTATTCGCTCGAGACCGGGAGGAAGTCCTCCTCGGGACCGGTCGTGATCTCGGTGTCCTCGGGCTCGCCGGGGACGCCGGGCCGGGAGTCGTACGCCGAGACCCGTTCGTCGCCAGGCTTGACGCCACCCGGGATCGTCTCGGCTTCCCGCTCGGGTTCGCTGCCGATGTACGAGCCCGGGTCCACCGGGGTGCCCGGCTCCGCCGGGTCGCGCTCGGCGGTCACTTGACCGCTGCCGTCGGCCGGCTGGCCGTGGCGATCTTGGCGGCGTAGGCCGCGAGCTGGGCCGCGAGGACCTCGCAGCTCGCCTTCTGCGCCTTGGCGAACGCGGTGGCCGCGGTCCGCAGCTCGGCGTCCTTGGTGGCCTTGGCGATCTCGAGCATCCCGCCCGCGGAGTCCATCTGCTTGCGCTTGATGTTCAGCAGGACGGCGTGCGCCTCGTAGTAGTCGCTGTCGGCGCCGTCCTTGGTGGCCGTCTCGAGCGTCTCGGTCATCAGGTCGCCGAGCCCCTCGGCGACGTCCTCGACCTTGCCGGTCGCGCCATGCGGCTTGCCGAGCTTGACCAGCTGTGCAAGAAAGTCCTTGTCCTCGGTCAGGGCCGTCTTGATCGCGGTCTTCGCCGACGCCATCGGATGCTTGGTCGAGAGGGTCGTCTCGGCCTCGACGATCGACCGCTGAACGGCGATCGCCTCGTCGTATTCATGGGTGACGAATTCCTCGCCGAACTTGGCTTCTCCCATCGGGGTGGTCCTCCTCGTGACGGGTCGGGCGACCCAGGACCCCGACGATGAAGGCCCCGACGCCCGAGCTGTGCCACAGGGCGCCGCCGATTCGATTTCAGCCGTGTTGCGAGCGCCTCGAACGGGCGTGCCTTCGTAGGTGACGCACCCCGGGGACTACCCTGACGCGATGACACGCCGAGCATCACCCGACCGGCAGCGCGCTGCGTTCATCCAGGGCGGCCAGCGCGAGATCGCCCGCGGTGGGCGACCGCACTATCGGATCCGGAGTTCGGTCGATGGGTGGGCGCTCGAAGGCGCGTCCGGCCTGACCTGGCCGCCGATGATCCGGGCCGATGCGCTGGCCACCGCGCGCACGGCGATCGCCGAGCTCCTGGAGGTCGCGCCGGACCGCTTCGACATCGAAGTCGACGACGCCGACGTGACGACGCTCACGCCGCCGAAACGCGACGGCCAGGTGTACGGAGGCTGATTCGATGGCGACGTCTACGGGTTTGTGACCCAGGGCCGGTCGACGACGAGCAGGATGGCACCGAGCAGATCGCCTTAGGTCGACTGGTCGCCAGCCCTCTGGAGCAAGACCCACGCCTCGCTCACGATGTCGTCATCGAGCTGGTCTGCACGGACGGTGTCGTGCGCCGTATCGGCGGCTGCGGATCACCTCGAGCCGGTGACGAGGCGCTCGCGGTCGAACAGGCGCGAAGTGATCCTCCACCCGAGTCCGTCGAGGACGAGCAGGACGGCCGCGAGGACGACCGCGAGGGTGAGCGTCGGCGGGATGATGTCGAGCGCGATGAGCACCACCAGGAGGACCGGCGGCAGGCTGGCCAGGACGCTGAGCTGCTGGGCGACTCTGATGTCGCTTGACCGGGCGGAGATCGCGATGCCGACCCAGATCGACCACACCGCGAGAAGCGGCGTGAAGAGCACCTGGGCAAGCAGGTCCGGCACCTGGATCAATGCCGAGGCGATGGCCGGTGGCGCGAGGAGTCCGACGATCGCGAGGAAGAGGGCGAAGACTGCATACGCGACCACGAGCGACGGCAGCAGGCCGGCCAGCGCCTTGCCCAGCAGGAACTCCTCGCGACGGATCGGCGTGGTGAGCACCGGCTCCAGCGTCCCCTGCTGACGCTCGCCGACCACCGCGTAGGCGGCGATGAAGACCGGCACCAGCGCCGGGATCCCGAGCAGGTACAGGAGGACATGCTCGTGCGAGAGCTGGCCGGCGGACGACGCGGGCAGCCTGAACACGAGGACGAGCGGCTGGATGCAGAAGATCAAGGGGAAGATGGCCATCGACCAGATCAGGGAGCGGTTGCGCCGGTACTCGCGGAGCTCCTTGCGGACGATCGCCCGGACCCGTCGGCCGCTGATGCTCATCGCACGACCTCCCTGTCCCGATCGATCAGCTCGAGGTAGACGTCCTCCAGCGAATGACGCGACTCGCTGATCGACAGCACGTCCGCGCCGGCCGAGACCAGCGCCCGGGTAACGGCCGGGGCGGCGATCAGCGGGTCGGACACCGCGATGACGTAGTCGGCGCCGTCCAGGCGCCAGCTCTCGACGGCCGGCAGACCACCGAACACCTGGTCCGGGGCGGGGAGCTGGGCGCGGGTCTTCACGGTGAGTGTCCTGGCGAACAGCTGGTCGCGCAGCTCGCCGGGCCGGCCGATGGTGCGCAGGGTGGTATCGAGGATGGCAACGCGATCACACAGGCGCTCCGCTTCCTCGAGCCGATGCGTGGTGAGGAAGATGGTGACGCCCTGCTCGCGGAGGCCATCGATGAGGTCGTGCACCTCACGCGCAGCGACCGGGTCGAGGCCCGATGTCGGCTCGTCGAGGAACAGCACCTCCGGATCGCTGAGCAGGGTTCGCGCCAGGGCGACCCGCTGGCGAAGCCCTTTCGACAGCGTGCCGCTGGCGTCCAGGGCGCGGTCGGTGAGACCGACCGCTCGGAGCGCGCGCTCGATCCGATCTCGCGAGTCCGCCACCTCGTACAGATCAGCGAAGCACTCGAGGTTCTCGAACACGCTGAGGTGCAGGTACAAGCCCGGCGTCTCGGGCATGATCGAGATCCTCCGGCGGATCTCCGGGCCGTTCGCCGGGGTCAACGGATAGCCAGCCACCGTCGCTGTGCCCGACGTCGGTGCGATCAGGCTGCCCAGCGTCCGCACGGTCGTCGTCTTGCCGGCGCCGTTCGGCCCGAGAAACCCGAACACCTCGCCACGGCCGACCTCGAACGAGACGTCGTCGAAGGCGACCCGATCGCCGAATTGCTTCGAGAGGCGCTCGACCGAGAGCGCCGGACCGGCGCTCGCGCCGGCAGCGGACTGCTCCGTTCCGCGCTCGCTCATGTCGGGGCAAGCGTATCGCCCTTCCGCTTGACCGGCCCGCCCATGATGGACCGGCGAAGCGACGGCGCCGCGTCATTCCCGGTCGGCCAACGCCCGTGCGTTCATTCCGGACGAGATCCGCCACCGTCGGTGGACGGTGGGATCTGGCGGGCAACGGCGGCCGTTCGCGCTCGGATTCGGTCGTCATGCAGCGGCCGGTCGTGGGCTCTCGACCATCACCGTGACCGCCGTGCTATGAATCGCGGCATGACCTCGACGAGCGAACCCTTCGTCGTCCTTCCAGGCGAGGGAAAGAAGCTGCGCGGCCCGGTGGGAGGCCCGGCCCGGATCCTGGCTCGCGCCGAGACGACCAACGGCGGGTTCACGGCCATCGAGAATGAGATCCCACCCGGCCAGGGACCGCCCGAGCATATCCATGTCCGCGAGGACGAGATGTACTTCGTCTTCGAGGGGTCGATGCGCTTCAAGGCCGCCGGTCGCTACTTCGACGCGCCCGCCGGTGCGTTCATGTTCATTCCGCGCGGCACCCCGCACGGTTTCCGAAATGTCGGCCAGGGCGTCGCCCGGCTCCTGGTCATGTTCGCCCCGGCAGGCATGGAGCGCTTCTTCGAGGGAATTGCCGGGCTACCTCCCGGCGCGCCGGATGCTGGCACCTACCGCGAGATCGCGCGTTCCGCCTGGATGGAGGTCGTCGGGCCACCGATGGCTCAGGGTGAGGGCGACTGACGCCAGGTCCATCGAAAGCCCGGCCGACCCGCCGGGTGGTCGTCCTGGAACACGACTGAGCCTGGCCCCCACGGTCGGCCATCGACCGGCGTCACCTATCACGCACAGGAGGTCGTCCGATGTCCGCTATCAAGCGCTTCGATCACGTCGGCATCACGGTCGCGGATCTCGACACGGTGACCGCCTTCTTCGTCGGTCTCGGTTTCGAGGTCGAGGGCCGGATGGTCATGGAGGGCGAGTTCGTCGACACCGTTATCGGCATCCCGGACTCCCGCTCCGAGATGGTCATGCTGCGCTTGCCCGACGAGGGAACCAAGCTGGAGCTGTCGAGCTTCATCACGCCCGCCCACGAGCCCGGATCGCCGGCCGCCATGTCGACCGAGCTGGGGCTGCGCAACGTCTGCTTCGAAGTGGACGACCTCCAGGCGATCGTCGACCGGCTGGCGGCGGACGGCTACGGCCTCGTCGGCGGCATCGGCCAGTACGAGGACATGTGGCGCCAGACCTACGTGCGCGGGCCGGAAGGGATCATCGTGGCCCTGGCCCAGCGCATCGACTGATCCGTGATCAGCCACGGCCGCGCGCCGAGGTGACCACACGCTCCGCATATTCGCCGAGCAGGTCGAACAGCTCCGCCGCGGCGTCCCTCACGTGTCAGGTCGAGGATCGAGTCGAACGTCACGGAGCGCGAGTCCCAGAGCGCCGAGGGTCAGGAACGTCGCCCCGACCACGATCACCGCACCGATCCCGAAGAGGGCTGGGCTGCCGCCGCGTTCGGCCAGATAGAGCAGGACTTCGAGCGGATCGATCGCCGCGACCAGGTAGGCGAACGCCCCGAAGACGACCAATCCCGCGCCGAGCGCCATCGAGATCCTGGCTCCCACTCGGGCCACCTCGGCCGTCCGCGGACCAACGAGTTCGACCCCGCGTCTCCACGCGAGGAAGGCGCCCAGCCCGGCCCCCCAACTCGTCGCGACGAAGGTGCCGCCCACCGCATCGGCCATCCGGTGCCAGCCGGTCACGAGCGTGCTGACGCCGACCAGCGCTACCACCACGGCCGACAGCACGACCATCGGCGCGCGGAGCAGGGGCGGGATAACGAGGATCAACCCCACCGCGATCGACGCCGCGGCGGTGGCGTGCCCGCTCGGGAAGCTGTTCGGAAGCGGGTAGAAGAGCCCATCGAGCAGGTCCGTCCGGTCGAGCAGGATCTGCTTCAGGAGCTGCGTGGTCACGTTGGCGCCGATCACGACGATCAGCGCTCCCCCAGCAAGCCGGGGACGGCGCTGGAGAAGCGCGATGGCGAGGATCACGATCGTGCCCACGGCCAGGGACGAGCGTGATAGCGTCTCAAGGACGCGTTCGGCGGTCGTCACCTGCTCGAGTGCAGGCGGTCGCCCGCCCAGGATCAACTCACCGAGGAGCTGACCCGCACGGGTCCCGACGGTGATGAGATAGATCGCCACGGCCCCCGTCGCCGCACCCACACTGAGCAGGGCAAGCCGCCGAGTCGCTCGCGCGCCCGCAATCGACGCTGGTGGTCGGTCCGTCATCGCGCGTCAACAATGCGCCATCGGCTCCGTGGTCGGCGTGGCCAGCGCGTGGCCCCTGGGCTACCTCGCGGGCCTTCGGATGTTCGGTCCTATCTCGAAGCGAACCACCGAGTACCTCCCGGCGCTCGCATCGGCCCGGCCATCACTCCCAGCGGAACGTGCGGCTAGCGATCACCCCGAAGACGACCGCCAGACCCGCCAGCACGGCCAGGGGCAGGAGCTGTGGCGTCGCACCCACCCAAGCGTCCTGCAGTCCCTCGACGCCTGGTGGCGTGAACGCGCCGATCCGGATGAGCAGCTCGGGCAGGATCGCTCGCGGGACGTACACGCCGCCCAGCAGCAGCACGACCATGAAGGCCGGGACCCCGACGGCCGTGGCGACGCCGGCCGACGGAGCGACCGCGGCCAGCAGCAGCCCGATCGCCAGCAGGCCCGCCATCCCGACGCCGAACGCCGCCACGAAGCCGAGCGGATTCGCTGGGATGCGGATGTCGAACACGAAGTGGCCGACGACGATCAACAGAAGCACGCCGAGGGTGGCCGTCACCGAGTAGACGACGAGCTGGGCAACCAACAGCCGCCTGGGATGGACCGGCGTCGTCGAGAACCGACGCAGGATCCCTCGCTCGCGGTAGGTCGTGAGGCGGACCGGCAGGATCTGGAGGGCGAGGATCGCCATCGCGATCACGACCAGCGACGGGGCGAACACGTCGATGAACCGCAGACCCCCGAACACCGGATCCGGGCGGTGGGGCGCGAGGATCACGCCGAAGACCAACAGGATCACGGTGGGCAGGAAGATCGACAGGATCCAGTTGATCGGCTCGCGTAGGAGGAGCCTGGTCTCGGCGACGATCAGGGCGCGCATCTCGTTCATGACGGCTCCTTCGCCGGGCGGGCCGTCAGGGCAAGGTATGCGTCGTCCAGGTTGGCCTGCTCGACCCGGAGCTCGTTGGCCACGACCCCGTGTTGGGCCAATACCGAAGTGACGGCATGGATGAGGTTCCCGATGCCGGTGACCACGACCACGGGGCCTGTCCGCTGGACGCCGTTGACCTCCGGGAGGTCGGTGAGCAGCTGATCCTCGATCGGCGCCGACGGGCGGAAGCGGAGCGTCTGCTCGGCGTCGAGGCGCGAGATGATCCCGGCGGGCGTATCGATCGCGACGATCCGGCCGCTGTCGATGATCGCGACGCGGTCCGCGAGGCGCTCCGCCTCCTCCATGAAGTGGGTGACGAGGAGCACGGTGACACCCCGTTCGCGGATCGACTCGATGACCTGCCACGTCTCGCGGCGAGCCTGCGGGTCGAGGCCCGTCGTCAGCTCATCCAGGATCGCGACCTTCGGCTTGCCGACGAGGGCCAAGGCGATCGAGAGGCGCTGCTTCTGGCCGCCGGACAGATTGCGGTACTGCGTCTGGCGCTTCTCGGTCAGTCCGAGGTCATCGATCAGCGTGGTCGGATCCTCCGGATCGGGGTAGAAGGACGCGAACAGCTCGACAGCTTCGGCCGCGGTCATGCGATCGGGCAGTTCGCTCTCCTGGAGTTGCACGCCGACGAGCGGTAGCAGCCGGTCACGATCCTGCTGGGGGTCGAGGCCCAGCACACGGATCGTCCCGCTGTCGGGTTTGCGCAAACCCGCGATCGTTTCGACGGTCGTCGTCTTGCCGGCGCCGTTCGGGCCCAGGATGCCGAAGATCTCACCTTCCCTGACGGAGAACGACACGCCATCCACGGCCACGTGCCTGCCGTATTGCTTTCTGAGTTCGCGGACTTCGACGACGTTCATGCCCGTGCCTCAGGCACCGCAGACGACTGCTTCATCACGACCCCTCGGCGACGCGGGCCATGGTCTTGGGTGATTGCATCGGGACGCGCTCCGCCTTTCACTGGGGTCGCGGAACGCCTCCGGCTGTGCGGTGCTGCTCGCCATCGGCGATCCACACCGCGACGAGAAGGCCCCGCGGATCGGAAGAAGCCCCAACGTTGCCAGCGATGATCCAAGAGGGCGTCACCCGAACGGGTGATTCGGCGATCAAGACGTGTGGATCCGGCGGCCCCGGGGCTTGCAACCCGAGACGCGGCCGCGTCCGCCGGGAGTCGGGCGGCTCGCGGCACGCCGTGCACACGCCTGGTCCGCGCGGCGAGGGCCTAGATCTGCGGCGGCCGGGTCGACGGATGCACCCGCCGGATCAGAAACGGAGGCTGATGCTGGTCGCCCCCGACGGGATCCGACAGGTCCGGCCCCTGTGTCCGCCCACCGGGGACGAGCTCGACAAACCCTTCCTGGATCGCGATGGCGACGGCCTCGGCACGGTTGCGGGCGCCGAGCTTCGCGTACGTATGGGCGAGATGCGTCTTGACCGTGTTCCTGGACACGAAGATCCGCCGCGCGATCTCATCGGTCTTGAGGCCCGCGGCTGCAAGGGTCAGCACCTCGAGCTCGCGGGTGGTCATCGGGTCAAGCTCCGAGTCATCCGACCGCCGCGGCCCTGTTTCCGCCTCCCTGGCGGCTGCCCGGAGCCCGAAGGCGACGATCGCCACGAGGGACCCCTCGATGACGTAGAGGGCCATCCGGATGAGGTCCGCCGGACCTGACAGCCACGGGTGCCCGCGGAGCGGCACCAGGAGCCCCGCGCCGAGTGCGCACAGGCCCAGCGTGAGCAGCCCCGCCGTGGAGCCGAGCCCGATCGACACGGCCATCACCGGCAGGAGGAGCAGGAGGAACGCGCCGCCGCCAGGCAGGACATCCGCCGTCGAATCGACCAGACCGACAGCGATGAGCGCCGCAGCGATCGGGAGCCCGAAACGCACGCCGGATCCTTGTGGGGACGCGGTCGCCAGGCGAGCCAGCGTGCGCGGCGCAGCTGACCCGACCATGCGGACCTTGGGGACGAACATCCGTATGAGGATGGGGCCGCAGGCCCGAACTGTCCACCTGGCTACTTTCGGAGCCCCGGCTGCGCCCCCTGCGCGAAGCCGACCCCGTAATCACCCGAAGGGATGACGACCTCGACTGAGCGTGTCAGGCACGGTTGGCAGCTGCAGAAGCTGTAGCTCGTAACTCGTAGGAGAGCCACTCGATGAAGGCGATCGTTCAAGACAGGTACGGCTCGGCCGAGGTCCTGCACTCACGAGATATCGAGAAGCCCCGGATCGCGGAACGCGAGGTCCTGGTCCGCGTCCACGCCGCGTCGATCCACGTCGGCGACGTGATCGTCATGACGGGCTCGCCCTACCTCATGAGGATGGCGACCGGGCTGCGCAGGCCGAAGTACCGCGTCCCAGGCACGGATATCGCGGGCACGGTCGAGGCGGTCGGCCCGGACGTGAAGACCCTGCGCCCCGGCGACGATGTGTTCGGTTGGTGCTCGAACGCCTTTGCCGAGTATGCGACGGCCAGTGAGGACCAGTTCGTCCTCAAGCCGGCCGACCTCACCTTCGAGCAGGCCGCTGCCATCGGCGTGTCCGCGACGGCCGCCCTCCAGCTCCTGCGCGATGACGGACACCTGCAGTCCGGTCAGAAGGTCCTCGTCAACGGGGCGTCCGGCGGCGTGGGCACGTTCGCAGTGCAGATCGCGAAAGCGTTCGGCGCCGAGGTGACTGGCGTCTGCAGCACGAAGAACGTGGATCTGGTCCGCTCGATCGGGGCGGATCACGTCATCGACTACACCAGGGAGGACTTCAGGAAGGGCGCTCCACGCTACGACCTCATCCTCGACAACGTGGGCGACCATTCGATGGCGGCGACAAGGCGAGCACTCACGCCCACCGGGACGCTGCTTTCCAACGGCGGCGCTCACTCGGGCGGCAAGCTCGGACGCGTGATCCGGCACACCATCGTGTCCATGTTCGTGCGCCAGCAGGGAAAACCGACCGTCAAGTTCCAGAACCGAGCCGACCTCGTCGCCCTGAAGGAGCTCGTCGAAGCCGGGAAGGTCACGCCCGTCCTCGACGCGACATACCCACTGTCTGAGACCCCCGAAGCGATCGGCCATGTCGGAGCGGGGCATGCCCGGGGCACGGTCGTCGTTTCCGTCGCCCGGCCATCCGATGATGTCGTTGCACCAGCGAGCACGACGGCGCCGGCGATCGCGTCATGAGGGGCAACAAGTCCGAGGAGGATCCATCCGTGCGCGACAAGCGATTGAGCCAGGGGGCGTGCATCGCCCTCGGTGCTGGGATCGGCGCCGCAATCGGGAACGCTATCGGGAACGTCGGCGTCGGCATCGCCGTCGGTATCGCCATCGGTGCTGCCATCGGAGCCAAGTTGCCGGGATCGGACCCGACCACCTGATGTCGGGGACCCATTGACGGAACGCGAACCCCGCCCGCCACGCCGGCTCACCAGCCTGATCGCGGGAGCGCTGCTTGTCGCCAGCGCCTGCTCGTCGTCGGCCGCCAGCTCTCCGGGCGCCAGCGGATCCGAGCCGGCGACTGCCAGCCACCCGCCCGGAGCACCGATCGAGAACGTCGAGTTCGCCGGCGAATGGCCCTCGCCCAACGGTGATCTGTACAACACGCGCGTCGCGCAGTCGACCATCTCCTCAGCCAACGTGTCGCAGCTCGGGGTTGCCTGGACCTTCCCGCTGGCGGGCGTCGGGGCGAACGGCGCGGACGTCGCCAATCCCATCATGGTGGACGGCATCGCCTATCTGCAGGACGGCGCATCGAATGTCAGTGCCGTCCGGTATGCGACCGGGCAGAGCCTCTGGACGCATCGATACGATTCGCCGGCGTATGGGCCGAACGGCGTCACGATCGCGAACGGCAGGATCTTCGGCATCACGGCCGATGGGGTCTTCGCGTTGGACGCGCAAACCGGCCAGCAGGTCTGGCAGGTCACGGACGTCGGGCCGCGCGGATCCAAGTTCAACGCGCCTCCGCAGGTCGTCGGCGATAGGGTGTACGTCTCGTCTTCGCTGACCCCGGGTGGGGGCGTCATCTACGCCCTGGACGCCGCTACCGGGGCGACGCTCTGGGATTTCCAGACCGTCGTCGACACGGCGGGTCAAGAACTCCAGGGGACAGCCGGTGGCGTTTGGCAAGCGCTGCTCGTCGGTCCGGACCGGTCCGTGTACGCGGGGATCGGCAACCCCTACATCTCACAGCAGCAGGCCCAGGAGACACCGAGCCGCCAGCTCTATACGAACAGCCTGGTCAAGCTCGATCAGGCGACAGGGGAGCTGCAGTGGTACTTCCAGGCGTTCCCCAACGACTTCCACGACTGGGATCTCCAGATCTCCCCGATCTACACGATCGCCGGTGGGTCACCGGTGGTCCTCGCCGCGGGTAAAGGCGGGTTCGTGTTCGCCGTGGACCCGACAAGCGGCAGGTTGATTTGGAAGACATCGGTCGGGACGCACAACGGCCACGATGACGACGGGCAGCTCGCGCTCGAGGGCAACCTGCAGTTGCAGACGCCATACACCCTGTATCCGGGAGTCCTCGGCGGCGTCGAAACGAACATGGCGGCCGCGGACGGCGCGGTGTACGTACCCGTCGTCAACGTGCCGACGACGTACGAGAGCGCGGCATCGCCCTTCGGGACCCCAGATGTCACGAAGGCTGTCGGGGAGATGGTGGCCATCGACGTTTCCAGCGGCGACGTGCTCTGGGATACGGAGCTTCCAGGAGCGATCATCCTCGGCGGCGCCACGGTCTCCAACGATCTCGTGTTCACGACCACGTACGCCGGCGAGGTGATCGCGTTCTCGCGCAAGGACGGCTCGATCGCCTGGACGGCCACGCTGCCCGCCGGCTCGAATTCCACGCTCGCGATCTCCGGGGACACCCTGCTTGCCGGGGCCGGCCTCGCGTCGGAGTCGAAGCAGCCGGTGGTCATCGCGTATCAGCTTGGTGCGACCGGTGATGTCGCGTCGCCGCCCGCGGAGTCAACCATGACTTCAGTGCCATCTCGGTAACCGCGCATCGAAGGTGGAGCCAGCAGACAAGAGAGACCTCCGCCCGCGCATAACCATCGTTGCATCGTGGCGCGGCATCACGGGGGTTGACAGTCGAGAAGCGTAAGCAGTAACTTACGGTAAGTGAAGACTTACGCATCGGTCATGGACGCCGTCGGTGACGGCACGCGACGGGCGATCCTCGAGCGACTGCTCGAGCGGCCCGCGGCGGTGGGCGAGCTGGCGGCCGGGCTGCCGGTGAGCCGCCCGGCGGTGAGCCAGCACCTGCGAGTCCTGAAGATGGCCCGCTTGGTGACGGATACGCAGGTCGGCACGCGCCGCATCTATTCGGTCGATCCGGAGGGCGTCCGCGAGGTGCGTGAGTACTGGGAGCGCTTCTGGTCGCAGGCACTGGCCGGCTTCAAGACGGTCGCCGACACCGAAGCCGAGCAGCGGGCCGGCATCGGCCGCAAGGAGGGTTCTGATGGCGATCGTGGCTGACGTGGAGGCTGACGTGGCGCGGGTGGTTCGCAGCTCGGTGACGGTGAAGCTGCCGCGCGACGCGGCATTCCGGCTCTTCACGGAGCGGATGGGCAGCTGGTGGCCGCTGGCCACCCACTCGGTGTTCCATGCCGAGGCGGTGGCGGTGACGATCGAGCCCGTCGTCGGCGGCCGCGTGTACGAGGCGACCGCCGATGGCCGCACTTCCGATTGGGGCACGATCACCGAGTGGCAGCCCGGGGAGCGGCTGGCGATGACGTGGCATCCCGGCGAGGAGTCCGATCTGGCGACCCTGGTGGAGGTTACCTTCAGCGAAGCGCCCGATGGTGGCACGCATGTCGATCTGCTCCATACCGGCTGGGCGGTGCATGGCGCCGAGGCAGCGGCGAGGGCCGCCGACTATCAGCAGGGATGGACGGCTCTGCTCGAGGGGTTCGCGAAGGCCGCCTGAGCGCGGCCGGGCAGTCGCGTCATGTCCAAGCGGGACCGACTACACGATCCGCTTCGAGTCGGCCAACGAGCCCGCGACATCGAACCCGCGAGGCAGGTCGGCCCGTCGACGGACCCGCGCCTGGACCGGTGCGGGGTGGACGCGGCATTGGGCTGACGTCAGCAGCCGGGAGGCGCATCGACCCACCACGCGGGCACGCCTTCGCCGGACTTGAGCGAGCCGTCCGGCTGCACGTCGACCCAGACACTCGCGACCGCCGAAGGGTCCACCTTGGCGATCACCTGCAGCGGGACGCCACCCTTGGTCGGTGAGGCCGACAGCCAGACGAGGTCGGACCGCGCCGGGCCGTTGAGACAGGCGACGCCGATATCGCGCCCGAAGCCCACGGCTCCGCCGGATGCCGGGCCGGGCAGGAGCGCGAACCAGGCGTCGGCCTCGCGGGCGTTCCGCCCGTACACGACGATCGACGACGAACGGTCGTCGACGAGGCCGCATCCGAGGACCGCGAACGCCAAGAGCGCGGACACGATCGACGCTCTCATCGCCGAAGCGTAGTTCGGTCGGACTAGCGGCGTCGGCAGAGCAAGGGGGTTCCAATACACATGATGTCTGATGTATGCTGAATCCGCTGGGCATCGCTATCTGGAGGGACCCGCGTACCTCGGCCGCTCCTATCGGTACGGCATCACCGATACGAGCTACTTCGAAATGTCGCCGCGAGGGGGCTGAGTCGTCTCAACGAAGTCGAACGGATCTGAGGAGGAGCAACGACGTGTCTTTGCATGAACGCAGCGCGCCCCGCAGGTTGATGGGAGTGACCGCAGCCGCAGCCTGCATCGCCCTTGTCGCAGCGGGCTGCGGGAACAATCCGTCCACCAGCAGTCCGTCTGGGACCCCTGGAACCGCTGGCTCTGGAACGCCCAGCAGCAGTCCGTCTGGGACCGCTAGCTCTGGCACGTACGGCTTCCCCACCGTTGCGCAGGACCCGACCGCCAAGATCACCATCTGGGTCGACGCCGACCGCTCGGCCATCGCCGAGGCCTTCGAGAAGGACCACCCCGAGTGCCCGCTCAACATCGAGACCTACGACGCCAGCGCCGGGGGTAGCGACACGTTCCACACCAAGGTCTCGCTGCTCGACCAAGCCGGCTCGGGCTGGCCCGACGTTGCGTGGTCGGGACAGGTGAACGACGCCAGCTGGGCGGCCCACGAGCAGAATGGCGTTCAGGCCTTTGCCGCGCCGCTCGACCAGGGCGTCGTTCCCCAGAGTTGGCTCGACGGCTACACGCCCGGCGCGCTCGACCCTGTCACGGTCGACGGCCATGTCTACGGCGCCCGCGACAACCTGGCGCCCGTGGTGCTCTGGTACAACAAGACCCTGTTCGACCAGTTCGCGTACACCGTCCCGACCACATGGGAGGAATACCAGGCCCTCGGCGACAAGGTGGCGGCTGAGCACCCCGGCTACATCCTCGGCTCGATCGGCGATCCCTTCACCGCCGTGCTGACCGACATGTGGGCCGCCCAGGCGCCGATCTACACGGTCGACGGCACCACCTTCACCAGCGACTTCTCGGACAGCCACACGACCCGCATGATCGCCCTGCTGGACCACATGTTCGCGAACAAGACCCTGGCGATCGAGGGACTGTTCACCCCCGACTGGGTCTCGAAGTGGAAGGGCAAGGTCCTGGCGATCCCCGGCCCAACGTGGTTCACGGGAGGCCTCTTCCAGAACAAGGACAACCTCGGCGGGCAGCCAGGCGAGTGGGGTGCCGGCCACGCCCTCCACTGGGCTGGCGAGCCGATCGCCACCGGCAACGTGGGTGGCGGCTTCTGGTACGGGTCGAGCCACTCGGCGAACCTCGCATGCGTGGGTACCTACCTGCAGTACGTGACGAGCGGACCCCAGTCGGTCAAGCTCATCACGGGCCTCCCGGCCTACGCCTCGACCGCAAGTGCGTGGTTGGACGCGCAGACCAGTAGTGGCTTCTGGGCCAACTCGGACACGTTCAAGGATGTCGTCAGTGAGGCAGCCAACAACATCTGGAAAGGCTGGGGTGCCACGCTCCCCTTCAGTTCCGAGCCTCCGTGGGCGGAGATCGTGAATCCGGCTCTTGCTTCCGGAAAGACCATTGCCTCGCAGGTCAGCGCTTGGCAGCAGAGAATGGTGAACGACGCCCAGGTGAACGGCTTCACAGTCGTGACCAAGTAGGCGAAGGAACGCTCCATCTCTCGGACTGACGCCATCGTGACCACTGCCGCCCCCGCAACGGGGCGGCAGTGGGCCACTTTGCGCCCGCGAAGGGGACCGCAAAGCGGAGCCCGCGCGCAGGCGTTCGCCGCCTACGTGTTCTGCAGCGGCTACGTGCTGCTGCTACTGGTGTTCGGCGTTCTGCCCATGATCTTTGCCCTGTATCTCTCATTCACCAAGAGTGGGCAATTCGTCGGGCTCGACAACTACGTGAAGGCCGTCGGGGACTTCCGGTTCTGGCCGGCCGTGCAGCACGTCGCGGCCTTCCTGGTGATCTGGGTCGTGACCCTGACCGTGCTCGTCACCCTGCTGGCGCTCATCGTCCACGCCGTGCGCGTCAGGTGGCTTTCGTCTACCGCGCGCTTCCTGTACTTCATCCCCGGCGCATTCGCGGGTTCGGCCAGCGTCATGCTCTGGCTCTTCTTGCTCAATCCCTCGGTCAGCCCGGTGTCCTTCGTCCTGAACTGGTTCGGGTACACGAGCTTCGTTCAAGCCATCGACCTGAACAACCTGCCCGTGATCTTCACGGTCGTTGCGTTCTGGACCGGCGCCGGTGGATGGATCATCATCATGTACGGCGCGTTGAACAACATCTCCGACGAGATCATGGAGGCTGCCCGCTGTGACGGCGCCAGCGCCATCAAGACCGCTTGGTACATCCAGCTCCCGCTGATTCGGAAGTGGATCGCGTACATGGTCGTCATCTCGGTCGCCGTCGGGACCCAGCTGTTCGCAGAACCCAAGATCCTCGCCCAGGCGAGCAGGAACCAGATCCCGAAGCACTATTCCCTCAATCAACTCGCATACGTCACCGCTTTCGGCCCGCAAGCGGACTTCAACAGCTCTGCCGCGATCTCGATGATGTTGCTCGTCGTGGCGGCGGGGCTTGCCGCGTTCTTCGTCTTCCGAGGAGGACTCTTTGACCGCGACTAGAAGATCCGTCGTGCGGGCTGACTTCGCGCCGGGCCGCTGGCTCGGTCGCGTGACAGCTTTCCTGATCGCCGGATTCTTCGCGGTGTTCTTCGTCCTTCCCCTGGTTTGGCTCCTGCTCGCGCCGACGAAGGACACCGCCCAACTCAACGGCTTTCACGGCGAGGCCTCCCTGAGTTTCGGCTCCTTCGAACGACTCGTCGCAAACTGGAACGAGCTGGTCGGGTTCCAGGATGGGCGCATCTGGACGTGGCTCGGGAATTCGGTGTTCTACGCCGGGGTCGCGTTGGTGCTCACGCTCGTCGTGTCGATCCCGGCCGGCTACGCGCTGGCCAAGACCAACTTCAGGTTTCGCCGCGCGATCCTCATCTCGACCCTCATGGTGATGCTCATCCCGAACACGGCGCTCGTGCTGCCGGTCTTCCTCGAGATCAACGCGTTGCACCTCGTGGGGTCGCCGTTGGCGGTCATCCTGCCATTCGCGTTCTTCCCATTCGGCGTCTATCTGGCGTATATCTACTTCTCCACGAGCGTTTCGCGCGAGCTTCTCGACGCCGCCCGCATCGATGGCGCGGGCGAGTTCGCGGTCTTCCGGCGAATCGCGCTGCCGCTCGCGATCCCTGTCGTCGCGCTCGTAGGCTTCTTCAACTTCGTCACCAACTGGAACAACTATTTCCTGCCCTTCGTGATGCTTCCCGGGTCGAAGACACAGCCCATTCAAGTGGGTCTGGTGGAATTGCTCGCGAATGTCCGGGAGATCAATCCGACCACCGTCGCCTCCGACTCGATCCCATTTCCACAGCTGGCGCTCGCGACGCTGATCTCCGTCGCACCGGTGCTGATCGTGTTCGTGTTCTCGCAGCGCTTCCTCGTGACGGGCCTCACCGCAGGCGCGACCAAGGAGTAGGTCCGCCATCGTGGAGAGGACGCGAAGATTCGGAATGGCGTGCCGCAGGCTTACCTCGACGGAAACGGTTCCGTCAGGTGACGCCCGGCGCGCGCCTTCGGGTCCACGCCTTCGCGATGTGTTCTCGCATCGCCGTCGCGGCGGTGTCGCCGTCGCCCGCCGCGATCGCCTCGCAGATGGCGCGGTGCTCCTCGAGCGACATCTGCGCCGCGTCGTCGGTGGTGATGCCGATGAATCGACTGCTCTCGCGAGCGCGCTCGAACATGATGCGTGTGATGTTGGCGGCGAGCCGAATCCCCGATTGTTCCATGACAAGGTCGTGAAACGCGGCATCCGCGTCGTTGTAGACAGAGATGTGGTCGATGTTTGCCGCGGCAAGGTCGAACGCCTCACGCAACGCAGCGGTGCGCTCTGGGGTTTGCCGAGCTGCCGCGGCGCGCGCCATGGTCGCCTCCAGGCTCCCACGGACCACCGCCAACTCATCGAGCACCTCGAGGGTCTCGTCGTGGTCGACAAGAGCCGAAAGGACATCAGGATCGAGCACGTTCCACCGACTCGACTGGTTCACGACCGTGCCTCGGCCCTGACTGACGGTCACGAGGCCCTTTTCCTCGACTCGCTTCACGGACTCGCGGATCACCGTGCGACTCACGGCAAACTGCTTGCTCAGGGTGCCCTCTGGGGGGAGGACGTCGCCGGGAGCCACCGTGCCGGTGACGATCGCTTTCACCAGGTCCCTCACCACGGCGACGCCGAGGTTGGCCGCACGCACCCGGACGACGCTGTCGCCGAAGATGGTCTGCCCCTGGGAAGTGGCGGTGCTTGCGGGATCCGCGTCCTTCTGCGCCATGTCCTCATCCTACTGTCGGGGATCGATGTGCTGCGGCGACGCGACGGCGGACTGATCGGGAGGCAGGGCTCGGGGCGGTACGCACCCTCTCCTCTACTTGTATGATGTCGTATCAATACTACGCCAACTAGAGAGATGAGCCGCATGAAGATCACAGGCTATCGCACGCTGCTGACGATCCATGACTGGGGTCGTCCTGTGGGCGACGTCAACGGGCACATCGCATCGGGTATCACCGAGGTGCCGGTCGTCATCGTGGACACCGATGAGGGCGTCAGCGGCGTCGGGATGGGGTCGCACCAAGACTTGGCACGGATCTTCCCGGCGATCGAGGGCGAGGATCCCCGCGCGGTGTCCGCGCTCTACGACCGCATGCTCGCGCGCGTGTTCAAGGCGAGCCATGCCGGCGCGACATTCGGAGGCATCGGCACCTTTGACATGGCGCTTTGGGATATCAAGGCAAGACTTGCGGGCGAGCCGCTTTGGCGCCTGCTCGGGGGGCGCGATCGGTTTGTCTCCGGGTATGCGTCCGGACTGGATATCGCGCTGGATGATGATGAACTCGCGCTCTTCTATTCCGACATGGCGGGCCGTGGATTCACGAGCGGGAAGCTCAAGGGCGGCAGAAACGTTGCCAGCGACATCCGCCGGCTCGGCATCATCGGCGATGCGCTTCGAGTCAACACCCCGGAGCCGAGCCTCATGCTCGACGCGAATGAGTCCTGGAATCTCAAGCAGGCCGTCCGCTATGTGTCCCAGATCGAAGAGGTTCACGACCTCGTCTGGATCGAGGAGCCCATGCGCCGCTGGGACGCAGAGGGTCATGCGAGGTTGAGCGCTTCGGTACGTGCTGCGGTGGCTACCGGAGAGAACCTCACTGGCCTCGAACAATATCGACCGCATTTCAACGCGGGCGGCATCGACATCGTTCAAGCTGCCGCAACCTGGGGTGTGACGCACTTTCTGCGCGTGTCGATCGCGGCACACAGCCGAGACCTGCCAGTCAGCCCGGTGGGCCTCACGGCGAACCCCGCGGTCGCTCACGCTGCCGCGGCAGTGCCAAATCACTTGTCCGCCGAGATCCAGGACGTCGGTTCGCCGTTCGGCATCTCGATCGACCAGGAGTATGCCGACGGTGGGATCGTGCTCGGCGACCAGCCCGGGGTCGGGGTGAGCGTCGACGAAGCTCTCATCGCCACGCTCGAGCACGCCGAACCGGGGTGGCGAGCCGAGGCCGGCCCACATGTCAGGCCCGCCCGCGCGGGCCTGCAGCTCTCGGGCGAACCAGAGT
>CAWIDI010000003.1:0-511723 GCA_963834915.1 uncultured Chloroflexia bacterium | reverse complement strand
GGGTCACGGGGAAAAACCGCACGAAAAGATCACGAATGCGCTCCAGGAAAGAGTTGCTGCGCTCGGATTATCGTCGATTCGCGCGGCCAACCTGCCGCCATCCGAGCGCTAGAGCGATTTAAATAATGGTGTAGCCACGGAAAGCCCCATTAGGTGCGACACGTTTATAGGACTCGCGCCAATAAATTAATCCAAGCTCCGTAGGAGCGACATGGGAAATCGGCATCCTTTTCGTGCCGCTCCTACGGAGCTTGGCGGAATGGGGAATGCATTTTGCTATGGACATATCGCGCCTAACGGCGCTTGCAATCCGCCCCCTCGCCGGCCTAGCTTTTCAACAGAGCTGATCACCCTCTAGTCTAGACGCACCGCCAAGAACAACTGGTGATTCGCGCAGCCCAGTCTGCCCAAGTGTCGACGCGAGCTATGTCCCGCTGAAATTATGCGGGCCGTTCACTGCCGCTGACCGCTTCTCAGCTAGCCGCAACAGCACCGCTCTAATGGTATCGGACACGTCGCCCTCAGTGGAGACTTTGATTAAGGTCGGCGCTAGTTCCAATAGCATCATAAGCTGCGCTAAGCATTCGAGATCCTCCAGGCGCGCATCAGAGATTTTCCCCCGCAGTCGCATTTCGGGCCTTCCATTCGGTTCACGATCTCCTGGTAATCAGCCTCCAGTTCAATCACCTGGAAAGGAACTCGGACCTGGCACATTCGTCGCGCAGTAAATCGCGATAAGTCCGACTCGAAAACGTAGCGTCCAAAATAACCCCGCCATGATTTGGAACTTCGTCGAGTCCGTTTTTCAAAAGATTTTGATAAGTCTTTTTCGTGATTTGCTCGGAGTAAACCTTGGCGCGCAGCTCAGGGGCAGTCCGTAGTGTCAATGGCACGCCGCTCAGCGTTTTGCGAATCTGATCAGAGGAAAAGACCGGCCAATTCAATTCGCTGGCGAGTTGTCTGGCGACAGTGGTTTTACCGGTGCCAATTCGACCCATGACCACCAGAAGCAAAGGCTCGGAGCCAGTGGTCGCATATCGCAACGCGAGACGAAAATAACGCGCCGCTCGCTTCGTGTGCTCTTGGGACTGGGCGGGTTGCTGCGAGTTACTGAATGCTTTCCACTTTGCCGCGCACAAACGCGCGGTAACGCTTGTAGAAGTTCGTGAGCTTCAGCATCGCGGGGTCCTGAAATGCGCGCGCAGCATTTCGGAGAAGCAGGTTGCCCAGTTGGTGCCTCCTTCGAAATTAAAGTCCATGGCCAGGAATGCGACATCATTCGCGACGTCGATGAAACGGAAGCGATCGTTAAACTCGATGCAATCAAAGATGGTCGTTGCTTCCGGAGTAATATGGACGTGATCGAGGTGCAGATCGCCGTGGCAATCGAGAATCCGATGCTGTTGAATCCGTTCCTGAAATAGTCTGTCGTTCGCGGCGTAAAAGTTGTTGGTGAAGTGGCGGATGGTCTCGAGAGCAACAACCGAAATGGTTTTGCCGCTGAACTGCTCCGTCTGGGCGAAATTTTCGTCGGTGCTAATCCTGAGTTTTTCCGCTTCGCCCCACTGTTCGATTTCAGGAGTCGGCGTTTCAGCCTCGTAAAATCGCTGCAGGCAAGCGATCACCTGATTAATTTCGGTCTCTCCAATCAGCTCTTTCGCGAGTAGCTCCCTCAAGAACCAGCCGTGCGGCAGTTCTCGCATATTCAAACTGTGGCCTCAGCGATCTCTCCTTCTGCTGCGAAAGAAAAATTCGCTCCGCTCTTATATATAGGCACTACTTCCAGGTAGGTGTCCGGGCAGAGCCGGCGGTTTAGCTCAAGCTCTCGTCGACAAAAGTAATGCCGCTTTTCCAGTGTGCTGAAATCCAGGAATCCCAGATTCACCGGCTTTTTCACTTTGAACACGAACGGCGAGGCGATGAATACCACGAGATGTGGGTCTCAATCAAGCGCACTTCCCGGGGCCGGTGAGGGTATGATGACGCCGATTGCAGGAAGGCGACTAAAGGTTCATCAGGACATGATGAGGATTTATGCGCTGCGCTCAAAGTCGCCATTGCTGAAATATGCGGCCCGCATCGATCTCGCTGGCCAGGATTCGATTTGCCTCTTCTCTTAGCGAAGTTTCCGCGCAGTTCTCTGGCACAACGATGTTGCAAAGGACGTCGCTGGGCACTGTAGCCGGCGAACCAATCTGACCAACCATGAAGATATCAGCCTGAGAAACCTCGGGCAGCGACTCGCATACGATCCTGGCCAGATTTATGGCCGCAAAGCTGTAGATCTTACCCACATGAGTTATCGGGTTCTTGCTGCCCAAGCTTCCATCGTCTGTGGCCGCAAGAATGAAATCACACCGTTCGCGCGATTTCCACGTCCCCACTTGGCCGCTATCTCCATTTTCGCAGGAAAGACCAGTCACGGTCAGGTAAAGACCGGATTCGTTATGCTCAGGAGCGTCAAGGCAGTTGATTGCCACTGAGAAATCCATCGCGTTGGGCAATTGCCGCAAACAAAGTTCGATTTCTTTTTTAACTGCGCTTTTCTTTTCCAGATAATCGTCGATGGAATCAAGGTAGCGATCCACCATCGCGATCGCGCAAATAATCTTCACTTCGCTTCCATGACGGATTGCCGTCGCTTGATATCTTCGCCAGTTTCTGGGCGCCGTGCCTTGAATTCGGTCGAATTCAACCAGGCTTCAAGGCCAATTACGGCATGTTCCAGTGGAGTCGGAGGCCAAGACCCCACTCCGACTGACGTATCGTTGGAAACTCTTCGTTCTTCTACGGTGCTCAAACTCTCCGAGCCCGGCTTAATCTCATCATGAAGCTCGAGGTTTAAATCAAGCTTTAGAAAACGCAGATTTTCACTGAGCCACGACTCGATTGATTCTCGCACCACCTCCTTTAGTCGAAGTGGTTTTCCATTAAAGGTGGCTGTCGCGCGATCACCCAGGTAAAGTTTCACGCGTTCGACAATGGTTCCTCCGCCAAAGCGTGGAGATGACTTTTCCCTCCGACGAGCAAAGCCTTGTCGACATTATAATGGAGAGGCCGGCCGCACTAAGTATCATAAATTTTAAGAGATCATCAGATATGTGCTCGCAGATCGAATCGCAGATTGTGTCGGGGTGGCCGCGCCCTTTGATCTCGACGATCTCAAACGGCATTTGAGAAATCGCCGGCCCGCAATGAACAAGCGACTCCACGTTCATCGGGTTATGTTGTCAGTGTTGCGTCACGCGGCGCTCAATCCCGCGGCCCGGAACCGGCAAGAAGACTTCGTCAATTTTCTCCCGCCAAGGTGGTTTGGCATCCCGCAGCTTGTAATCCATACCGAGTTTCTCCCACTTGTAGCGGCCGAGTTGAAAGAATGGCAGCACGTCGACGTGCTCAAGCATCCTCCAGTACCACGGCGAAGTCCGCCATACGTCCGACTTCGTCAATGTTGTCGGTATAGCCAGGCACAATCACAAATCGAATCCAAACGGGCCTTTTTCGCGCAGCGAGACGCCGGGCGAATTCATGCACCGGTTTATGATCCATGCCGGTGATCTCACGGTGCAAATCGGGCGCGATTGCCTTGAGGCCGAGCATGAAGAGATCGACGGAGAGCAGGTCGTCGTCAGTGAGTCGTCCGCCGAAATAACCATTTGTATCGATCGCGGTGTCAACCCAGTTTTTGCGCGGCTGCGCACACCTTAAGAGCGAATCGGTGCTGCACCAATGGCTCACCCCCGCTGATGGTCAGGCCGCCTTTCATTGTCCGAAGACCGTGACGATACTGGCCTACGACTTCCACCGCCTGGCTCAGGGGAACGGGCATCCCATTCGTTAGCTTCCATGTATCTGGATTATGGCAGAAAATGCATCGGAACTGACAACCGCTGAGCCACGCGACAATGCGCACCCCCGGCCCGTCAACGCCGGAACCGGTCTGGAACGAGTGGACGAAGCCCCCACTCACCGCTCTCCAGTGCGGAATGGATGTCCATTTCACCGTTTTTCTCGCTGAGCGAGAGGCGCAGGTGTCAAAAGGACTGCCCATGAGCGGAACTTCAGGATGGGACGACTTCAATTCCATAGTGGTTAGAACATGTGAAAGGTACGATGAATGACTTCCAACTGCTGCTCGCGCGTGAGTCTTACAAAGTTCACTGCGTAACCGGAAACACGAATGGTGAGTGATGGATATTTTCCGGAGCTCCATGGCGTCTACAAGGGTCTCGGTTCAGCACGTTGATCTGGCGTGGTAACCGGTTGTGTCGAAGAACGCGTCCAACAGTCCGACGAGATTTTCCACCTTTTCGCCGGGGGTTTTGCCCAATCCGATCGGCACCAGGGTTGTCGTCATCGAAATGCCGTCGGCTGCATCGCGATATGGAATCTTGCTCACGGACGCAGCGGAAGCCATGATGCCCTGGGAATCGCGGCCGTGCATTGGATTAGCGCCGGGCGCGAACCGTTAGCCTTTGCGCCGCCCATCGGGCGTATGTCCGGTGTTCTTTCCGTAAACAACGTTCGACGTGATGGTGAGCACCGATTGGGTGTGAATGGCGTTGCGGTAGGTCGGATACCTTCGCAGCTTGCTCATAAACATGGACACAACCCCTGCCGCGAGGTGATCAACGCGATTGTCGTTGTTGCCGAATTTCGGGAAACCGCCTTCGGCCTGATAATCCACCACCAATCCTGTCTCGTCGCGGATAACCTTCACCCGCGCGTAGCGAATGGCGGATAGGCTGTCCGCCACCACCGACAAGCCGGCGATGCCGAACGCCATCGTCCGCACAGGGCGTAATCGTGCAGCGCCATCTCAATCCGTTCGTAGGAGTATTTGTCGTGCATGTAATGAATGACGTTCATCGCGTTCACATACACGCGTGCGAGCCATTCCATCATCGCCTCGAACCTGGTGGCGACGTCATCGAAATCGAGATAGTCGCTTTTCACTGGTTCGACCTTCAGGCCCAACCTGCCCGCCGCCAATCTCATCTCGCCCGCCGTTGCCAGGAAGAGGAAGGCGAGCCCCGCGGGCCCGCGTCCCGCCCCCGAAGAGCCCCTGGATGGCAGGGCCGACGCCGGCGGCCTGGAGCATGGCGCCGAACGCGCCCCCCGCCGCGGTGATGAGGATGATCACGCCGCCACTCATGAGGTCGTGACCCTGATCGCCTACGGCGAACATTGGTATCCGTGGTACATGCGCCGCCTCGCGGAGCGGCCGGCGAACGTGACCTTCGCCATCCGCTCGATGCTGCCGTAGCGCCTCGGGCCATGGTCACCAGCGCCCGACCGCGGGTCTTCGTGTCGCGGCTGATCCCCGATGCCGGGCTGGACCCCATCCGTGCCGCCTGCGACGCCGACATCTGGACCGCCGACCTGCCGCCGTCCCGTGCCGAACTGCTGCGCAAGGTGCGCGGCTGCGACGGGCTCCTCGTCCTGCTGAGCGAGCGCATCGACGACGAGCTGCTCGACCACGCCGGGCCGGGCCTCAAGGTCGTATCGGACTTCGCGGTCGGCTACGACAACATCGATGTCGCCGCGTGCGCGCGGCGCGGGGTCGCGGTGGGCAACACCCCGGGCGTGCTGACCGAGACGACGGCCGACCTCGCCTGGGCGCTGATCCTCGGGGCGTCGCGGCGGGTCGGGGAGGGCGACCGGACCGTGCGGGCGCGCGAGTGGCGGACCTGGGGGCCGCAGACCCTGCTCGGGCAGGACGTCCACGGAGCGACGCTGGGCGTCATCGGCTTCGGGCGGATCGGGCAGGCGGTGGCGCGGCGGGCGATCGGGTTCGGGATGCCGGTCGTCTACCACTCGCGGCACCGGGTCCCGGAGGAGGTCGAGCGCGCCCTCGGCGCGCGGTACCTGCCGCTCGAGGAGCTGCTTGCGACCAGTGACATCGTGTCGATCAACTGCGCGTTGACCGCGGAGACCCGCGGCCTGATCGATGCGGCCGCGCTGGGGCGGATGAAGTCGACGGCCGTCGCTGGTCAACACCGCCCGCGGCCCGATCGTGGACCAGGCGGCGCTGGCGGTCGCGTTGCGCGAAGGGGTCATCGGTGCCGCCGGGCTGGACGTGACGGACCCCGAGCCGATCCTCCCCGACGACCCGCTGCTGGACCTCGACAACTGCCTGATCGTGCCGCACATCGCGTCGGCGACGACCGCGACCCGGGGCCGGATGGCCGAGATGGCGGCCGCGAACCTTCTCGCGGGGGTGCGCGGGGAGCCGCTCCCGACCCCGGTCACGCCGCCTGGACCCGCGTAGCGCGCGCGGCGGGATGGGCCGCCCCGTGCGAGGCGGTCGCCACGGTCGGGTACGCTCTCCCATGGGCCGGTAGCTCAGTGGCAGAGCAGGGGACTTTTAATCCCTGGGTCGAGGGTTCGAATCCCTCCCGGCTCGCCGTACCAGATCGGTCTGGGGGTGACGGTCCGATGGCGCTGTTGATCCTGGCGGCGATGGTGATCCCGATCGCGCTCGTCTACATCGGCGTGATCAGCTGGCTGCCTGCGATGGTCGCGGTCTTCGTGATCCTGTTCGCCGCGGCGTGGGACTTCGACCGCCGCCGGCGTCCCGGCGCCCCCGGTCCGACCTGGGACGCGGCGCACCCCGACTTCGCGGCCCCGATGGACGGCCACCAGGCCGATCCCGACCCAGGCCGTCGAGGATCCCGAACAGCGAAGCCGCCCGGCACGACCCGAATGAGCGTGCCTCGACGACCGATCCGTGCGTGAGCGGTACCCAGCTGCAACCGTGACGCGGGGATTCGGGTGCCGCGGGACCCGAACCGCATCCTTTTCGGACCTTCGAAGGTGGCGACCGTCGCGGTGCCGCTACGTAGCCTTCCGACAACGCCCCGCTTGTGCCGGGGGCGCACCTTCGTCGGAGGAAACGGGATGGACACCGGAGATACCGCGTGGATGCTCACGTCCACGGCGCTGGTGATGATCATGCTCCCAGGCCTCGCCCTCTTCTACGGCGGCCTGGTCCGCCGCAAGAACGTCCTCTCGACGATCATGCACAGCTTCTTCGGGCTGGCCCTCGTCAGCGTCGTCTGGGTCCTCGTCGGCTTCTCGCTCGCCTTCGGTCCTGACGTCTCGCTGCCGATCCTCGGCTCGGGCTTCATCGGCGGGCTCGACTTCGTCGGCTTCAACGGCGTGGGCCTCGAGCCGAGCACCGTGTACGCGGTCACGATCCCGTTCCTCCTCTTCGCCGCGTTCCAGCTCATGTTCGCGGCGATCACCCCGGCACTCATCACCGGCGCCTTCGCCGAGCGCAAGCGGTTCGGCGCCTTCGTCCTCTTCACGGTCCTCTGGTCGATCCTCGTCTACTCGCCGATCGCCCACTGGGTCTGGTCGGTCGACGGCTGGCTCTTCAAGCTCGGCGCCCTCGACTTCGCGGGCGGCACCGTCGTCCACATCAGCTCGGGCGTCTCGGCCCTGATCGTGGCGCATCCTCATCGGCCGGCGCGTCGTCAACGGCGAGAGCATGGAGCCGCACGACGTCCCGATGACCGTCCTCGGCGCGGGCCTGCTGTGGTTCGGCTGGTTCGGCTTCAACGCCGGCTCGGCCCTCGACCGCGGGCGGCCTGGCCGCCAGCGCCTTCATGGTCACCAACATCGCCGCCGCCGCCGCGACCATCACCTGGGTCCTCGCGAGCTACCTCCACAAGGGCAAGGTCAGCGTCATCGGCGCCGCCTGCGGTGCCGTCGCCGGCCTCGTCGCGATCACCCCGGCCTCGGGCTTCGTCACCCCCGGCGGCGCGCCTGATCATCGGCCTCGTGGCCGGCGGCCTCTGCTACAGCGCCACGCTGCTGCGGGCCCGCATCAAGGTCGACGACGCGCTCGACGTCTTCGCGGTCCACGGCGTCGGCGGCATGTTCGGCGCCATCGCCACCGGCGTCTTCGCCACCAAGGCCGTCCAGGCCGCCTACTCGCGGCCTGCTCGACGGCAACGCCGGCCAGGTCGGCGTCCAGCTCGATCGCGGTCGGCGGCGACCATCGGCTACGCCGTCGTCGGCCACGTTCGTCATCGTCAAGGTCGTCGACCTGGTCCTCGGGATCCGCGTGTCAGCCACGCTCCGAGGAGGCCGGCCTCGACCTCGCCGTCCACGGGGAGGCCGCCTACCAGAGCTGACACGGGGCCGGGCCGTCCGCCCGGACCCACCGGCAAACCATGCGACTGGCCGCCGTCCGTCCCCCAACGGCCGGCGACCAGTCGCTCACCCATCTCCGGAGACCCGGCCATGGCCACGACCCGTCGCGACCGACCCAGCCACCGCCGCCCGATCGCCGTCCCGCTCTACGACGCGCGATTCGAGCACGACGCGTGCGGCGTCGGGTTCGTCGCGGATGCCGGCGGCCGGTCGCGCGACCGGGTCCTGCCGCTGGCGCTCGCCGGGCTGGCCGCGCTGGGCCATCGCGGTGCCTTCGGCGCGGACGGCGAATCGAGCGACGGCGCGGGCGTCGCCCTGCCGCTCGACCCGTCCGCTGCTCGAGCTCCTGGCCGGCGACTCTGGCCGCCGACCGGCCGGCGTCGTCTCGCTGCTTCCTGCCGCGTGGCCGCGCCCTCGAGGCGCGTGGCACGGCGACTCGTCGAGACGGTCTTCGCCGAGGCGGGCCTGCCGGTCGAGCGCTGGCGCGCCGTCCCGTTCGACGCGGCCGCGCTCGGTGCGGCGGCCGCTGCCTCGCCGTCCCGGCGTTCGCCCATGCCGTCGTCGCCCGGCCCGCGCGCGCGGCGCGGACGATCCGCGCCCGCTCACCGACGACGCCTTCGAGCGGCGCCTGGTCGTCGCCCGGCGTCGGCTCGAGACCGCGGTCGCGCGACGCCGGCGGCGCCCTCGCCGAGCTGGCCGTCCCGTCCGCCTCGTGCCGGACGATCGTCTACAAGGGCCTGGTCATCGGCGGCCGGCTGCCGCGAGCTCTATCCCGGACCTGCGGGCGCCGCTGTCGGTCGGCTACGCGGTCTTCCACCAGCGCTACGCGACGAACACCCACCCGGTCTGGCGGCTCGCCCAGCCGTTCCGCTCGATCGCCCACAACGGCGAGATCAACACGGTCCGCGGCAACCGCGAGCAGGTCCGCGGCCGGAGCCGGCGACCGCGGCGTCGAGCCGATCGCGGCGGACCTGCTCGCCGCCGGCCCGCTGCTCTCGCCGGACGGCTCCGACTCGCTCTCGCTCGACGAGGCGCTCGAGCTGCTGACGGCGACCGGCTGGGAGCTGACGCCGGCCCTCCTCGCCGCGATCCCGGAGGCGCTCGGCGCTGCGCCGCGCGCCGCACCCGCATGTCGCCACGCTCCGCCGCCGCACGGCCGGGTTCCTGGCGCCGTGGGACGGCCCGGCCGCGATCGTCTTCGCCGACGGCCGGCGCGTCGGCGCCCTGGTCGACCGCAACGGGCTGCGGCCCGCGGCCTTCGCCGTGACCCGCGACCGGCTCGTCGCCGTCGCCTCCGAGGCCGGCGCCGTGCCGTTCGAGGCGGCCGAGACGATCCGGCGCGGCCGCCTCGGCCCGGGCGAGCTGCTGCTGGTCGAGCCCGGCCGCCGCGCGATCCTCGAGGACGCCGAGGCGAAGGCCCGCGCGCTCCGCGCGCTGCCGATCCACGACGCGCCCCGCCCGGTCCACGAGGACCGCGCCGGAGGCCGCCGCCCGCGAGCTCGCGCACGAGTCGCTGCCGCCGGAGCACGCCGCTGCGCTACCTCGCCGGCCTCGACGCCGAGCGCGCCCGGCTCGACATCAAGACGATGGCGCTCGAGGGCCACGAGCCGCTCTGGAGCATGGGCGACGACACGCCGACCCCCGGTCGCGGCCGGCTCGACCGACCGGTCGCCGACCACCTCCGCCAGGCGTTCGCCCAGGTCACCAACCCGGCCGATCGACCCCGAGCGCGAGCGCATCGTGATGGACCTCCGGGTCGAGCTCGGCCGCCGGCCGGCGCTCCTCGGCGGGTCCGCCGCGCGGGCCGCGCACGCTGCGGCTCGATCGGCCGATCGTCGCGGACCTCGACGGGCTGCTCGCGGCAGCTGCGCCGCCGGCGGCACGCGGACCGGAGCGCTCGACGCGACCTGGGATCGCGGCCGACGGGTCCGGCGGGCCTCGAGGCGCGCTCGACCGGCTCGCGGCCGACGGCCGTCGCGGCCGCGCGCGGCGCGGCGTCGAGGTCCTCGTCCTGTCCGATCGCGGCTTCTCGGTCGACCGCCTCCCGGTGCCGTCGATCCTCGCGCGCCGGCGCCGTCCACACCGCCCTGACCGACGCCGGGCTGCGCGGACGGACCGACCTCGTCGTCGAGTGCCGCCGACGTCCTCGACGTCCACGCGATGGCGATGGTCGCTCGCGGTCGGCGCGACCGCCGCCCATCCGCGGCTCGCCATCGAGCTCGCGGCCGAGCTGGCCGGCACGCGCGGCGCCGAGACGCTGACGCCGGCCGACACCATCGGCAGCCTCGTCTCGCCGTTCGAGGCCGGTCTGCGCAAGACCCTCGCCCGGATGGGGATCAGCGCCGTCGCGTCGTACATCGGCGGCTCGCTGATCGACGTCGTCGACCTCGACGCCGTCGGTCGTCGCCCGCTGCTTCCCGATGGCGGCGGCGTGGCCCGGCCGGACGACCCTCGCCGACCTCGGCCGACCGGCAGCTCCGCCGTCGCGCCGCCGCCGCTGGCCATCCCGGCGCCGGCCGCGCCCGGCCGCGAGCCGCGCCTGCCCGACCCGGGCTTCGCCCGCTTCCGCGCCGACGGCGAGGCCCACCTCTTCTCGCCGACGGATCGCCAGCGAGATCACGGCCCTGCGGCCGGCGACGACCGATCGACCCGGCCGGCATCGATGCCGCGCTCGCGCGCTACCGCACCGCGCTCGCCCGCGGCGCCGCGGACCGCTCCGTCCCGCGCGACGAGCTCCGCGTCCGGCGCGCCGCGACGCCGATCGCCGCTCGACGAGGTCGAGGACGCCCGCTCGATCGTGCGCCGCTTCGTCGTCTCGGCGATGAGCGTCGGCGCGCTGTCAGCCCGAGGCGCACCAGGCGCTGACCATCGGCATCCAGCGAGCCGGCGGCGCCGCGAACACCGGCGAGGGCGGCGAGGACCCGGCCTGGTACGAGCCGGGCGCCGGACGGCCGCCGCCACGACGCCCGGATCAAGCAGGTCGCCTCCGCGCGGTTCGGGGTCACCGCCACGTACCTCGCCCGCGCCGACCAGCTCGAGATCAAGATCGCCCAGGGCTCGAAGCCCGGCGAGGGCGGCCAGCTCCCGGGCCGCAAGGCGACCGCGTACATCGCGGCCCTCCGTCGCGGCCAGCCCGGCCAGAGCGTACATCAGCCCGCCGCCGCACCACGACATCTACTCGATCGAGGACCTCGCCCAGCTGATCGCCGACCTGCGCGCGATCAACCCGGCCGCGCGGATCGGCGTCAAGCTCGTCGCCAGCCGCGGCGTCGGCACGATCGCGGCCGGCGTCGCCAAGGCCGGCGCGTCGTACATCCACCTCTCCGGCCATGCCGGCGGGACCGGCGCCTCGCCGCTCTCGTCGATCAAGCACGTCGGGGCGCCCTGGGAGCTCGGCCTCGCCGAGGTCCACCAGGTCCTGCTCCGCAACGACCTGCGCGACCGGGTGGCGCTGCGCACCGACGGCGGGCTCCAGACCGGGCGGGACCTGCTCGATCGCCGCGCTCCTGGGTGCCGAGGAGTTCGCGTTCGGGACCGCCGCGCTCGTGGCGATCGGCTGCGACATGGCGCGGCAGTGCCATCTCGACACCTGCCCGACCGGGATCGCCACCCAGCGCGAGGACCTGCGAGCCAAGTTCACGGGCACGCCCGACGACGTGGTCCGCTACTTCACGGCCATCGCCGAGGACGTCCGTCGCGAGCTGGCGGCCGTCGGCGCGCGGTCCGTCGGCGAGGTCGTCGGCGAGAGCCGGCGGCTGCTGTCGGCCGTCGCCGGCCGCCCGGGCCGAGCTCGGCCCGGTCATCGGGGCGCCGTCGTGGGGCGCGAGCGCCGCGCGTCGCGCGGACCCTGCCGGCGCCGGCCGCGACATCCGCCATGCCCAGGCGTCGCGCATGGAGGCCGCGATCGCCGCGGCATTCCGCGGCCAGGGTTCGGTCACCGCCGCGGGGCTGCGCGTGACCACGGCCGACCGTTCGTTCGGGGCCGGCGCTGACCGGCGCGCTCGAGCGCGGCGACCTCAAAGGGCCGATCCGGCTCGTCCCTGCGCGGGGCCGCCGGCCAGTCGTTCGGGGCGTTCGCCGAGTCCCGGCGTCGAGCTCCGGCTCGTCGGCCAGGCCAACGACTACGTGGCAAGGGCCTGTCCGGCGGCTCGATGACGATCGTCCCGGAGCCGGACCTGGCGGCGACCGCCGCGTCGGAGGCCATCGCCGGGAACACGGTGCTGTACGGCGCGACCGGCGGGCGGCTCCATCTCGTCGGCCGGGCCGGGATGCGCTTCGCGGTCCGCAACACCGGCGCCGAGGCCGTGGTCGAGGGGATCGGCCCGCACGGCTGCGAATACATGACCGGCGGGACCGTCGTGGTCCTCGGCCCCGTCGGCGCCAACTTCGGGGCCGGGATGACCGGCGGCCGGGCGTACCTCTACGACCCGACCGGGCGGCACATCGCTGCTCTCGCGGATTCGAGCGTGGGTGCCGTGCGCCTTGCCGCGGTCGTCGCCGATCGCGAGGACGGGGCGGCACGCGCTCGCCGAGCTGCTGCGGCTCCTCGAGGCGCACCGCCAGGCCGGGCTCGGCGCTGGCCGGCCGGCTCCTCGACGACGCCGACCTGGCCGCGCGAGGTCTGGCTGGTCGAGCCGGTCGCCGTCCCGGTGGCGATCCCGGTCGCGCCGGCCGCCGGTCGGGTGCCGATCGTGCCCGGCGCCGTGCCGATCGAGACCGCAGCCTCGGGTGAGGTCTCCGCGCCGGGCATCTAGGCCACACTGGGCACGCGGGGACGGGGTCGTTGCCGCGAGCACGGGGCCGCGCTCGATGCGCCCAGCCGCTCGTGTTGCATGGGGTGGTCGTAACGACGAACGAGCGGGTCCGAACGGGCGGATCCAAGCCGAAGACGAGGGCTTGGGCGTCAGACGTGCCGCGTCATGCACCGAACGGCGATCGAGGCTGGCTTGCGGGCTTCCCGTTCGTCGTTACGTCCGTGGGATGCAACGTCGGCGGCCGGCCGGGCGGGTGAGGATCTCAGCCTCAGCCCCGGCCCCGCCCCTGCCCGGTCAGCCCTCGGACCCGGCCGCAACCGGACCGCAACCGCATCGTCGCCGTTCCGACGCCGACGAGGCACCCGGTCGGGGCCTACGCTCGCTCCCTCGATAGGTCTCGGCACCTGCGGGTGCCCGACGCCCTCGAACAGGGCCCCCAGCCCGTGCCCACTGCCCGCTCCCGATGCCCCGGAGGTTCCGCGATGATCCACCCCACCGACCCAGATCTCCGGGATACCGCGGCCGTGCGCGAAGGCCGGATCGGCCCCGTCACCTGCGCCACCTGCGGCTGTCGGCTGACCGCGCAGGGCGACGCCTGGTTCCACTTCAACCCGTTGGGCGGGCGTGACGCCCGTGGCTGCCGGATCGACTGCGCCGAGGCGGCGCACGACGCCAGCGGCCGGCCGCATCGCCGTCCCCGTCTGACGGTCGCGGGCCCCGTCGCGCGGGCCCGCCGGTGCCCCCGCTACTCGTCGACGACGAGTCGATAGCCCACGCCGCGGACCGCCACGACATGCGGTCCGCCGGCCGCCTCGACCTTCGAGCGCAGGCGCGCGAGGTGGGGCTTCAGCCAGAGCAGGTCCGGATCGGTCTCGGCCGGCCAGCCGGCACGGGCCAGCTGCAGGTGCGGGACGATGTCGCCGTTGGCACGCACCAGCGCCTCGAGCAGCCGGAACTCCGTCGGCGTGAGGGTCAGCGCGGTGTCGCCGACCTTGGCCTCGTGGCGTCCGGGCTCGAGCACCAGCGATCCGGCCTCGAGCGGCCCGCCCGCGGAACCGCCGGCGCCCGGCCGGTCGACCCGGCGCATGATCGCCGCGATCCGGGCCAGCAGCTCGGCCTTGCCGAACGGCTTCGTCAGGTAGTCGTCCGCGCCGATGCCGAGCGCGCGGACCTTGGCGGCCTCCCCGCTCTCACCCGACACGATCAGGATCGGCGCCTGGCCGACCGCGCGCATCTGGCCGGCGACGCTGAACCCGTCCGGCCCGGGCATCGCCAGGTCGAGCAGGACGAGGTCCGGGTGCTCCTCGCGGAAGCGCTTGACCGCGGTCAGCCCGTCATAGGCGGTGATGACCTGGTGGCCCTCGGTGCCGACCAGGGCGGTGACGGCGCCGACCATCGCCGGGTCGTCATCGACGACGAGGATCCGGAGGGGACGGGTAGGCATGGTGATCATGTTCCTCTTCCTGGCTCAGACCGCAACCGCGGCGGGGAGGGCGACGACGAAGCGGGCGCCCTGGGTCCGCGATGGCTCGACCCACAGGCGGGCCCCCATCGATTTGCCGAGGCGCTTGGCGGCATAGAGACCGATGCCCGATCCGCGGGCGGTGTGGGTGTCGCGGCGGGCGTACGGCTCGAAGATCCGCTCCCGCCATTCCTCGGGGATCCCCGGACCCTCGTCGCTGACGCCGAGCTGCACGATCCCTTCGACGAGCGCCCAGTCGATCGTGATGGTGGTCTCCGGCGGCGCGTACTTGACGGCGTTCTCGATGAGGTGCTCGATGATCTGGCGGAGCCGCGGCGGGTCGGCGAGCGCCTGGAGCCGCGGGGTCGGGCGGACGTCCACCCGGTGATTGGCGAGCAGCGGCCGGAGCCCGGTCAGGACCTCCGCGACCGCAGCGTCCACGTCGATGGGCTCGACCGTGGCCGGGCCCTCCGGGACGACCCGGACGGAGGCGAGGATCGAGTCGACCAGGCGGTCCAGCCGCTCGACCTGCTCGAGCGTCGCACGATGCCACGAGGCGCGCGTATCGCGGCGCACGATGTCGCGCGACTGCCGGCCGACGAGCGGCGGCTCCTCGGCGAGCAGGTCCGCGTAGGCGCGCACGACCGCGAGCGGCGTGCGCAGCTCGTGGGTGACCAGCGCGATGAGCTCGCTGCGCGCCTGGTCGATCGCCTTGAGCGCCTCGACCCGCGCCTCGGCCTCGGCCTGCTGGCGGCCCTTCTCGACGATCCCCGCCAGCACGTCGGCGATCGCGCCCGAGCTGCTCGACGTCGGCCTGGCTGAACTCGCGCGGCGCCTCGGTCTGGACGTTGAGGACCCCGACGGTCTGGTCGTGCCAGGTCAGCGGCACCGAGAGCATCGAGGCGACGAACCGCCGCTGGTCGATGCCGCGCACCCACAGGAAGCGCGTGTCGGCCTTCACGTCGGGGATGACCAGCGGCTCGCGCGACGCTGCGACCCGCCCGGTGACGCCTTCGCCGAACGGCACCCGTGCGCGTCCGATCTGGAAGTGGTCGAGCCCGGTCGTGGCCGCCAGCGTCAGGTACGCTCCGTCGCGGTCCAGCAGGTAGAGGGAGGAGACATCCGCGTGGAGCGCGTCGCGGGTCCCGTCGACGACCGTCTCGAGCAGCTCGTCCCAGGTCCGCGCGGTGGTGGCCAGGCGCAGGACGTGGTGGAGGAAGCCCAGGCGGTCCGCTGGATCGTGGTCGCGGGCGGCCGGACCCGCGCTACCCGCCGAGGCCGCGGGGAGGTCGCGCGAGGCGGTCGAGCGGGCCGGCGTCATGGCCATCACCTTACAAGCGTAGGGAAGGCACGGCCGCTCGAAGGTTGCGGCCGGGGAAAGGTTGCGAACCGTTGCGGTCCGCAAGGTTGGGCCGCATGAGCGCCCGGGAACGCCCCCGGCCATCGATCGCGGTCCGCGCGGAACCCGTGGGGATCGGCACGGCCGGGGCGCAGGACCCGCTCTCGGCGGAGGTCCGGCTGCTCGGCTCGCTCCTCGGCCAGATCGTGTCGGAGCAGGCCGGCGCGGACCTGTTCGAGCTCGTGGAACGCGTCCGGCGGCGGGCGATCGCCCTGCGCCAGGACGACGACCCCGAGGAGCGGCGCCGCCTCGACGAGGACCTCGCGGACATCGACCTGGGCTCGGCCGAGGCGGTCATCGAGTCCTTCGCGCTCTACTTCCAGCTCGTCAACCTCGCGGAGGCCCGCGGCCGGGTCCGCGCGCTCCGGCGCCGCGAGCGCGCGGCACGCGACGGCGTCCTCGACGAGTCCGTGGCGGAGGCGATCACGGGCCTCCGGCGCGCGGGTGCGGACGAGGACCGCCTCGACGAGCTGCTTCGCGGCCTGTCGGTCGCGCCGGTCCTCACCGCCCATCCCACCGAGGCCCGGCGCCGGACCGCGCTGGTCGCACTGCAGCGCTGCGCCGGGCTCCTCGGGCGCCTGGACGACCCCCGGCTCACGCCGTCCGAGGATCGTGAGGTCCGCCGCCGACTCCGCGAGGAGATCACGCTCCTGTGGCGCACCTCCGACCTGCGCGCGATCGCGCCGACCCCGCTCGACGAGGTCCGCACCGCGATGGCGTTCTTCGACGCGACGCTGTTCACGGTCGTGCCGCGCCTGTACCGCGCGCTCGACGAGGCGCTGGACCCGCCCATGGCTGTCTCGCGCCGCGGTCTGGGCGCGGCCTCGGACTCGGGTCGGACCGGGACCCGCCCGCCGCGGGTGGACCCGTACCTCCACCTGGGGAGCTGGATCGGCGGAGACCGCGACGGGAATCCCGAGGTGACCGCAGACGTGACCGAGCGCACGTTGCGGATCCAGGCCGAGCACGTCCTCCACGGTTACGAGGCGGTGGCGACCCGGCTGACGCAGACGCTCGCCGCGGCCATCTCGGCCGACAGCGTCGATCGGCGGCTGTCCCTCCGCCTCGCCCACGACGCCGAGGCGCTCCCCGAGACCGACCGGCTGCTCCGCCGGCGCTTCCCGGACGAGCCGTACCGGCAGCGGTTCGGGTTCATCGCCGAGCGGCTGCGCCGGACCCGGGCGGCGCTCACCGGGGAGGCGGCCGCGATCAGCGGCCGCTACGCCGACCCCGCTGAGCTGGATGCCGAGCTGGCCGAGGTGCAGGCCGCCCTGGTCGCCGACGGGCTGGAGCGCGTCGCGTTCGGCGAGGTCGCCGACCTGCGCTGGCAGCTCGGGACGTTCGGGTTCCATCTCGCCTCGCTCGAGGTGCGCCAGCACGCCGAGGTGCACCGGGCGGCGCTCGCGGCGTTGCGCCGTGGCGACGAGACCGGGTCGGTCGAGGTGTCACCCGGCGTGCCGCTCGACGAGGTGACCGCCACGTTCCGCGCGATCGCCGCGGTCCAGGCGCACCACGGCGTCGAGGCCTGCCACCGGCTGGTGGTCAGCTTCACGGCCTCCGAACGCGACGTGCTCGACGTGCTGGAACTTGCCCGCCGCTCGACGGGAGGGGCGGCGCCCGTGCTCGACGTCGTGCCCCTCTTCGAGTCGTCGGGCGCGCTCGAGGGGGCGGGGTCGATCCTGGCGGCGATGCTCGACGACCCGACGTATCGCGCCCACCTCGCGAGCCGCGGCGATCGCCAGGAGGTGATGCTCGGCTATTCGGACTCGAACAAGGAATCCGGCTTCCTTGCCGCGGCCTGGATGCTCCACGGAGCACAGTCGAGCCTCGTCGAGGTGGCGGGCCAGCGCGGCGTGGAGCTGACGCTGTTCCATGGTCGCGGCGGGGCGATCGGCCGCGGCGGCGGACCGACGAACCGCGCGATCCTCGGGCAGGCGCCCGGGTCGGTGGCGGGCCGGCTGAAGCTGACCGAGCAGGGCGAGGTCATCGCGGCCAACTATTCGGACGCCGTGATCGCCCGCCGGCACCTGGAGCAGGTCACGGCCGCGGTCCTGCTGGCGTCGGCGCCGGAGCACGATGCGGCGCTCCTGCGGTCGCTCGCCGCGGGCGCCCCGATCATGGACGAGCTCGCCGCGACGTCCCGCGTCGCCTATCGCCAGCTGGTCCACGACGACCCGGGGTTCGCGCGATTCTTCCGCGACATCACGCCGATCGCCGAGCTGTCGGCACTCCGTCTGGGATCGCGGCCGGCGGCGCGCGGCCGTCCCGACCAGGCGCCATCGATCGACCAGCTGCGCGCGATCCCGTGGACCTTCGCGTGGTCGCAGTCCCGCATCAATCTGCCTGGCTGGTTCGGACTCGGCATCGCCATCGAGCGCTACCGCGAGGTGCACGGCGAGGCCGGTCTGGACGCCATCGCGCGGCTGGGTCGCGACTGGCCGTTCCTGCGCAGCCTCCTCGACAACGCCGAGATGAGCCTGGCCAAGGCGGACATGGGCGTGGCCCGCCTCTACGCGGCGCTCGCGCACGGCGAGGGCGACGCTCGGCGATGGGCCACGATCGAGGCCGAGTTCCACCGGACGGTCGCGATGATCCGGCGGGTGACTGGCCGGGTGCGGCTCCTCGACGAGGCGCCGGTCCTCCAGCGCTCGATCGCCCTGCGCAACCCGTACGTCGACTCCCTCTCGGAGCTCCAGGTCCGTCTGCTCGCCCGGCTGCGGGCGCTCCCCGACGACGACCCCGAGCGCGGTCAGGTGCTGCGGCTCGTGCAACTCACCGTCAACGGGGTCGCGGCCGGGCTCCAGAACACGGGCTGAGCGTGGACCACCGCGATCACGTCGCGCTGCTGCGCGACGGGATGAGGCCCGCGGACCCGGACCTTCCGGAGACCTGGGCCGATATCGGCGCCGGGGACGGCGCGTTCACGCTGGCCCTGGCCGAGCTGCTTGGCCCCGGTGCCACGATGGTGGCCATCGACCGCGACGCGCGAGCCCTGCACGAGAACGCCCGGCGGATGGCCGAGCGCTTTCCGACGACCACACTGGTCCCGCTGGTCGGCGACCTCACCGGTCCGCTGGATCTCCCGGTGCTCGACGGGCTGGTGGCCGCGAACAGCCTCCATTTCGTGGATCGCGGCCGGCAGGTCGATGTCATCCGCGGGCTCGCGGCGCACCTTCGGCCCGGCGGCGTGTTCTTGGTCGTCGAGTACGACGCCGATCACGGCAATCCGTGGGTCCCGAACCCGTTCAGCGCCGGGTCGTGGCGGCGGCTGGCGGCCGACGCCGGGCTCGTCGAGACGCGGGAGATCGGGCGCGTCCCGAGTCGGTTCCTCGGGGCCATCTACGCGGCGGCCAGCCGTCGTCCCTGAGGGTCGGGTGTGGGCGCGGTCCGGCGCGAAGCGTCCCTGGTCGGCTCGTGACGTGCCTTCGTCGGCCCGGCGCCCGCGTGCCCAGCCGCTCGCGTTGCATGGGACGATCGTACGAACGAACGAACGAGTGGTCTGTTCCGGACCCGACACCCAATTCGACCGTTCCGTCGTCGTTCGGACCGTGTCATGCACCGATCAGCACCTGAGGGTCCCGAGCGGGTCGCCCGATCGTCCATACGTGCATGGGATGCAACGCCGACGGGCGGCGAGCCGGCGTTCGGCGAGGGGACTGCCGCCTGGCGCCGGCGCCCTCACGACCCTCTCAGGCGTCGCGGCCAAGGTCGAGGAGATCGATCGATCCCATCCCGACCCCACCAGCTCAGGAGACGCACATGGAATGGACGCCAGAGCCGCTGCGACCGGATTCGCCACCGGACGATCCCGGCCGAACCGGTCCCGACCACCACCCCCACCCCGACCCCGATACCGGCCCCCGCGCGGCCGAGCGGCATCCGCCGCGCGGCCATCACCGCCGGCATCTCGGCGCTGCTCCTCGTGGGCGGCGCCGCGGCCATCGTCAATGCTGCCAGCCCGGCTCCCTCCGCGGACCCGGGCACGGCCGCGCCGTCCGGGCAGCCGCCGGCTGGAACCGGCGGCCACACCCGGGCGAACTGCCCGAACATGGGCAGCTCGAACGGCTCGAACGGCTCGGGCGGCGGTCGGGCGGGTCGCCGGCCGCCCCGACACCGGTCACCCCGACGCCGGTCACCCCGGCGCCGACGCCCGCAACGTAGGGCCGGCACGCCTCGTCCGGCGGTCCGCATCGGCGGGCCGCCGGATCGGCACGCCTGCCGCGGTCAGGTGGCGGCCACCCGGTCAGCTGGCTACGGACCCTGTCGCCGCGACGACCGCCGCCGACAGCCGGTCGAAGTCGGCCGGCTCGTTGTAGCGCTGCGCCGAGACGCGGAGCAGGACGAGGCGCGGTGGATCATCGGGCGTCGTCCGTGCCGCGCGGACCGGCCAGCCCAGCACGGGCACCTCGAGCCGTGCCCGCACCAGCTCCTGGTGGAGCTCGGCCGCGGCCGCGTCGCTCGCGACCACGGGGAGTGGCACCGTGGCCATCGACCCGATCATGGTCTCCGGCGACGGCGCATCGATCCCCAGCGCCGCCACCAGGCGGTCCCGCCCGAGCACGGCGAGCGCATGGTTCGAGGCCATGATCGCCGGCCAGCCGTCCGGCTCCTGGGTCGCCATCCAGTCGATCGCCGCGGGGATCGTCAGGAACGCGGTCGGATCGGCGGTCCCGGTCCAGTCGAACTCGAGGCGGAAGCGCGACCGGTCCGCGACCGGCTCGTTCGCGCCGTGCGAGATGACCAGCGGCCGGATGGCGGCCCGGCGGTCGGCGCGGACCCACAGGATCCCGCTGCCTTTCGGCGCGCACAGCCACTTGTGGGCGTTGCCGGTCCAGTAGGCGGGCGCCATGCCGTCGAGGTCGAGCGGGACCATCCCGGGCGTGTGCGCGCCATCGACGAACGTGTCGATCCCCCTCGCGTCGAACTCGCGGATCAGCTGCTCGACGGGGAAGACCAGCGCGGTCGGGCTGGTGACGTGGCTGACGACAAGGAGCCGCGTCCGCGGCGTGACGGCCGCGAGCAGCGCCTCGACGACGGCCGACGGATCGGCGATCGGGTAGGGGGTCGGCGCGACCACGACCCGTGCCCCGTCGTGCTCGGCGACGGCCCGCATCGCGTTGATCGTGGCGTTGTACTCGTGATCGTTCGTGAGCAGCTCGTCGCCGGGCTCGAACCGGAGGCTGCGCAGCACGGTGTTGATCGCGGTGCTGGCGTTGGGCACGAAGGCGATGCCCTCGGGATCGGCCCGCAGGAACGCGCCGACCGCGACCCGCGCGGCATCGAGCCGGCTTGCCAGGCCGCGGGTCAGGAACTCGATCGGAGCATGCTCGAGGCGGTCGCGCAGGTCGTGCTGGAACGCCAGCACGTCGACGGGGCACGCGCCGTACGAGCCGTGGTTGAGGAAGATGACGTCCGGATCGAGCCGCCAGCCGAGATCGGTGCGCATCAGCCGTCCGCGGGGTCGTCGGGGGGCGTGACGTTCTTGATGGGCGGGCGGTCTTCCGCGGGTGGCGTCCGCGGGCCGCGTCCGCCTCGGCGGACGATCCGGGCGACGGCTTCGGGCGAGGCCACGAACGGGGCCAGGTAGGCGACGAGGAGGATCGGGATGAGGATGCGCAGGGCGCCGGGGCGGATGGCCACGACCAATGCCAGCAGCCACAGGCAGACCGCGTAGGCACCGACGCCCCTCGCCCCGAACCCGGCGAGCTGCAGCCGCCGGGCGGGGACCAGCACGAGGAGCACGAGGACCAGCCCGAGTGCCAGGAACTCGGGCGCGATCACGTCAGCGGCTCAGCCTGCGGTACCGCCGGACCCCGAGCGGGGCGAAGACCGCGACGAACACGACGACCCAGACGAGCGTGACGAGGATGGGGTTCGTCGTCGCCAGGCTGGTCCCGCCGCTCGGATTCGGGTTCCCCCACAGCTCGCGCAGGGAGTTGGTGAGCGTGCTCGTCGGGTTCCACTCCGCGAACGGCTGGAGCCACGACGGCAGGGACGCGAGCGGCACGAACGCCGTCGAGATGAAGGTGATCGGGAACAGCACCGTGAAGATCACCTGCTGGCCGACTTCGACGGTCGGCACGTTCAGGCCGAGGAAGACGCCGAGCCAGACCATCGAATAGGCGAACAGCAGCAGCAGCCCGAAGCCGGCGACCAGGGACCCGATCCCGGTGTCCACGCGCCAGCCGATGGCGAACCCGGTCGCCATCAGCACGAACAGGATGCCGGCGTTGTAGATCACGTCGGCGAACGTCCGGCCCGTGAGCACCGCCGAGTGGGCGATGGGGAGCGACCGGAACCGGTCGACGATCCCCTTCGCGTTGTCGTCGGTCATGCCGATGGCCGTCGTGCCCGCGGCGAACACGATCGTCTGGGCGAAGATCCCGGGCATCAGGAACGACTTGTAGTCGCCGCCGCCGGGGATCGCGATCGCGCCGCCGAACACGAAAGCGAAGAGCAGCACGAACATGATCGACTGCAGGATCGCGAAGATCGCGAGCTCGGGGATGCGCGGGATCCGTTTCAGGTTCCGCCAGCCGATCAGCAGGCTGTCGGTCATGGCCGAGATGAACCGCTCGCGGCGGCCGGGGGAGAGCGTGCGGGTCGCGGTGGTCATGCCGCCCTCCCGTCGCCCGTGGCGCTCGTGTCGTCGGCGTCCGCCGACGGCTCCGCGGCGTGCCCGGTCAGGGCGATGAACACGTCGTCGAGCGTGGGCCGGCGCAGACCGATGTCGTCGATGGCGATCCCGGCGTCGTCGAGCTCGCGCAGGACCTGGACCAGGGCCTTGGCGCCGCCCTCCGCGTGGACGGTCAGCTCGCGGGTGTGCTCGTCCAGCGCGACCTCCCCACTGCCGCACGCAGCGAGGATCCCGGTGGCGCGCTGAAGGTCGTCGCGGCGATGGACGATCACCTCGATCCGCTCCCCGCCCAGCTGCGACTTCAGCTCGTCGGCCGTGCCCCGCGCGATGATCTTGCCGTGGTCGACGACCGCGATCGTGTCGGCCAGCTCGTCGGCCTCCTCGAGGTACTGCGTCGTGAGGAGGAGCGTGGTGCCCTCCTTGACGAGCCCCCGGATGACGTCCCACATCCCGATCCGGCTGCGCGGGTCGAGCCCGGTCGTCGGCTCGTCGAGGATCAGGAGACGCGGGCGGCCGATGAGCGCCGCCCCGAGATCGAGGCGGCGGCGCATGCCGCCCGAGTACGTCTTGACGACGCGGTCGCCGGCGTCGGTCAGCTCGAACTGCTCGAGCAGCTCGTTCGCCCGTCGCCTCGCCTCGGGCGAGGGCAGGTGGTAGAGCCGGCCGAACAGCCACAGGTTCTCGCGACCGGTCAGGTTCTCGTCCACCGACGCGTACTGGCCGGACAGGCCGATGACCCGGCGGATGTCATCGGACTGCGTCGCCACGTCGAAGCCCGCCACGGTGGCGTGGCCGGCATCGGGCTTGAGGAGGGTCGCGAGGATGCGGACGGTCGTGGTCTTGCCCGCGCCGTTCGGGCCGAGCAGGCCGAGGACGGTCCCCTCGTCCACGACCAGGTCCACGCCGTCGAGCGCGCGGACCTCGTTCTTGCGGGAGCGGTAGACCTTGACCAGGCCTTCGGCGACGATCGCTTGGGTCATGCGGCGGCCTCATGTACGTGGGCGGGCAGGGGGCACGTCGTGGGGTCGTCGAGTATACGGGGCGTCCTGTGCCGCGCGCCGACCCGCGCTGGACCGTCGCGTCGGGGTAGGCTCGCCGGACCTCTCGTACGCTTGGATCCCCGATGACCGACCCGTCCCAGCCCTCCCGGATCGCCGCCTGGCTCGACCGATGGGGCGGCATCCTGCCGCTCCTGGTGGCCGAGTTCGTGGTGTGGCTCGGGTTCGGCGGGCTGCTCCCCGTCCTGCCGCTCTACTTCACCGAGCAGGGCCTGGACCTCGCCACGCTCGGACTGGTCGTCGCCGCCTGGCCGGCGGCGCGCCTCGTCTCGGAGCCGATCTTCGGCTGGCTGGCCGACCGGACCGGGCGCGTCCCGCTGATGGTCATCGGGCTCCTGACGACGGGCATCCTCGGCGCGCTCCCTCTCGTCCTCACGGGCGCCCTGCCGTTCCTCCTCCTTCGCGCGGGCGCCGGGATCGGCGCCGCCATCTACGACCCTGCCGCACGCGGCTACCTCACCGACGCGACTCCGCCGGGCCGTCGTGGTGAGGCGTTCGGGCTGTACGGAGCGGCCCAGATGGGCGGCCTGCTGCTGGGGCCGGCGATCGGCGCGTTCGGGGCGGACCGATTCGGCGGGATCGGCTTCGTCTTCATCTTCAGCGCGATCGCGGCGGTCGTCGCGGCCCTCGCCATCGCGCTCCGGGTCAAGGAGACACCGGTCCGGACCCATCCCGCGCCGGCGCCCGACTCGACGGAGTTCCCACCCGACTCGGCGGCGATCGCACGGCGCGCGGCGGCCGACGTCGATGCCGACCACGACCGCGCCGCGGACCCGGATCTCCCCACCAGCCTCTGGAACCGAGGCCTGATCGCGGTCATCGTCATCAATGTCGGCGGCTACTTCGCCGGCGGCACGTACGAGGTCATCTGGAGCCTGTTCCTGCAGGGCCTCGGCGCGAGCCTGGCGCTCATCGGGCTCACGTTCGCGATGTTCGGCCTGCCGGTCCTGCTGTTCTCGCCGATCGCCGGGCGCATCGTGGACAGGCGCGGCTCGTTCGCGTTCATCGTGATCGGGTCGATCCTGCCCGCGGTCGTGGGCCTCGTCTACACGCTCATCCGCGATCCGATCCTGGCAGTGCCGCTGATCCTGATCGAGGCGACCGGGTTCGCCTTCCTGAACCCGGCGCTCTACTCGGTGGTCGCCGCGAACTCGCCGGCGGGTCGGTCGTCGACCACGCAAGGCCTCTTCGGGGCCGCGGGGACGCTCGGGTTCATCAGCGCATCGCTGCTCGCGGGCGTGCTCGCCGAGTCGTCGATCCTGTACCCGTTCTACGTCTTCTCGGCGGTGCTGACGACCTCGCTGGTGATCGGCCTGATCATCGGTGGACCCCGTCTGCGAGGCCGGACCGTTTGACCGAATCGGGTCCGGCGACTACCATCCGCGAGCGGGGTGGAGCAGCGGCAGCTCGTCGGGCTCATAACCCGAAGGTCACTGGTTCGAATCCAGTCCCCGCAACCAAGACGCCTTTCCCTGAACCCCGGGCCCGACCACCCGGGGTTCTTCCTTTTCGGGTACGTTGCTCCCGCACAGCAGATCGGCCGCCCGTGGAGGTGATCGCCATCCTCGCGTACACGAAGAAGGTCCTGCGACCGCTCAAGCCGATCCTCGACCCGATCTGGAAGCCGCTCCGACCGATGATCGAGAAGCCCCCGCCGGCCCTCGGCGAGGAGCTCCGGGTGGAGCTCCAGAAGGCGCGTTCCGAGGCCACGCTGCCCAGCGACGCGCCCATCCGGCCGCTCACCAAGCCCGAGTTCAAGGTGCTCGCCGCGCGCGAGCCCTATTACCGCGCGCGTTGGTCCTACATGTCCGTGGTCGGCGCGCTCGCCGAGGACCTCATCCTGCGCCAGCACCTGACGACGGCCCTCGAGCTCGGGGCGCACCTGCGGCCGGTCATCGTCGGCGCCGATGTGATGGCCCTGCGGCATAACGACCACCTCGAGGCCGAGGGCCGCGAAGTGATCCACGACGCGACCGTCGCGCCGTGGCCCATCGAGGACAAGGCCTACGACCTGTTCGTGGCGCTCCAGGTCTTCGAGCACCTCGGTGACAAGCAGCCGCAGGCGTTCGCGGAGGTCCGGCGGGTGGCCCGCCACGCGATCCTGTCACTGCCGATCGACTGGGACATGCCGGACCCGCGGAACTGCCACCACCAGATCTCGAACGAGAAGGTCCTCTCGTGGTTCGCCCCGGTCAAGCCGACCCGTATCGAGCTCGGCAACGGCGGCAACAAGAAGCGCTTCGTGTACGTCTTCGAGGACCTGCCCGCCTAGCGCCCCTGGTTCGGCGGCTCGAGGCGGCCTGGCCCGAGGTCGGCGCCCCCGTCACTCCCAGCGGAACCAGCGGACCGCCACGGCGACGGCGCCGACCGCCCATGCCCCGACGACGAGGAGCGCCCGAGCGGCGTCGCCCGGACCACCGAGGCTGACCCGGAACGCCTCGGCGAGGGCGCCCGCGGGCAGCAGCCCGCCGACCGTCGCGAGCGCGGCGGGCAGGTGGTCGAGCGGGATCACGACGCCGCCGAGCAGCAGGCAGCCGACGAACAGCGCGTTGGCGAGCGTCAGCGTGGCCTCCGCCCGCAGCGTGCCGGCGAGCGCAAGGCCCAGGCCGGCGAACGCGGCGGTCCCGACGAGCAGCGCCACCGCGAAGAGGGGCCAGGAGACCGCTGCACCGGGACGCCACCCGAAGACTAGACCCGCGATCGCCATCAGGACCAGCACCACGATGACCTCGATGGCGAGGATCGTCGTGAGCTTCGCGGCGATCAGCCCGGTCCGCCCGAGCGGCGACCCGCCGAGGCGCTTCAGGACGCCGTACGAGCGCTCATAGGCCGTGGCGATCCCGAGGTTGACGAGCCCGGCGGCGATGACCGCGAGGGCCAGGGTCCCCGGCAGCAGGACGTCGATGCGGGCCTGGCCGGCCGGGACCGGCACGAGGTCCACCGACCCGAAGAAGAGCAGCACGGCGACCGGGATGCCGAGGAGCGCGAGCAGGTTCTCGCCGCGGCGCGCGGTGAGCCGGCCCTCCATCGCGACCTGGGCGAGCGTCGCGCGGGGCCAGGACGCCGGCCGGCTCATGCCGACCCGACCAGCGCGAGGTAGGCGTCCTCGAGCGAGCCGCCCACCGAGCGCGACTCGACGATCAGCAGGCCCTCGCCCGCCGCCCAGGCCGTGATCGCCGCGGTCAGGCCCGGCGTGGGCGGGACGCCGTCGACGCGGTACCAGTCGTCCGCGGCGAGGACCGTGGCGGCGGTCCCCGGCGTGGCGGTGACGGCCGCCGCCGCCAGACCGGACACCTGCGCCGGCGTCAGCAGGCGTTCGAAGCGCACTCGCAATCGCGGGCGGAGTCCGGACGCGAGCTCCGCGGGTGTGCCCTGGCCCACGATCCGGCCCTCGGCCAGGATGGCGATCCGGTCCGCCAGCCGCTCGACGTCCGTCAGGTCGTGGCTGGTCAGCAGGATCGCGACGCCCTGCGCCCGCAGGTCCGTGACGATGCGCCGCGTCGCAGCGCGGCCCTCCGGGTCCATCCCGGCGGTCGGTTCGTCGAGGATGACGACCTCCGGCCGCCCCACGAGGGCTAGGGCCAGCCCCAGGCGCTGCCGCTCGCCGCCGGACAGACGCCGGTAGCGCGTTCCGGCGACGGCCCGCAGGCCGACGAGGTCGAGCAGCTCATCCGGGTCGCGCGGGTCTGCGTGGAATGATGCGTACTGGCGGAGCGTCTCCCGTGGCCGGGCGCGCATGTCGATGCCGCCGCCCTGGAGCATCAGCCCGACCCGCGCCCGCAGCTCCCTCCCGCCGGCGGCTGGATCGACACCGAGCACCCGTGCCCGCCCGGAATCGGCGCGGCGGTAGCCCTCGACGATCTCGACCGTCGTCGTCTTCCCGGCGCCGTTCGGCCCGAGCAACGCCACGATCTCTCCCGTTTCGACGCCCAGGGAGACGCCGTCGACCACGGTGCGATCGCCGTACCGCTTGACGAGACCGTCGAGCTCGATGGCGGTGGTCATGGCGCGATCCTGGCGTACTGCCGCTCGAAGTCGGCGTCCTGCAGCTCGCCGATCTGGATCGACTGGATCACGCCTGCCGCGTCGATGAAGTAGGTCTGCGGCCGCCCGGCGACGCGATACGAGGCCTTCATCGACTGCTCGGGATCGACCACGGTCGGCCAGGTCGCCCCGTACTGGGCGACGAACTCGCGAGCCGGCACGACCGGATCGTCGGTCAGGACGCCCACGATCTCGAGGCCGTCGGCGCCGTGCTGCGCCAGCTTCGCTCCGAGCAGGGGGAACTCGTCCCGACAGGGCACGCAGGACGGCCCCCAGAAGTTGACGATCACCGGGTGACCGCGGAGCGACGCCAGGTCGAATGCGGCGCCGTCGAGCGTCGTGCCGGCGATGGGCGGCGCCGTCGCCCCGACGGCGGCCTTCGGGCCGCCCCGGATCGACCCGACGACCAGGATGACGCCGACGGTCGTCACGACCGCGAGGGCCAGCGCGAACAGGATCGGTCGACGAGGCGTGGTCCGGTCCGCCCTACTGGAGGGTGGCGGTGCCCGTCATGTTCGAATGGATCGTGCAGACGAACGTGTACGAGCCGGCGGGCAGCGCCGGGACGTCGTAGACCACGGTCTTGACGCCCTTGATCACGTCGCCCTGCCAGACGCTGGATCCGGATCCATCCTTGAACTCGACGTTGTGGTCGATGCCGTCGTCCTCGTTGTCGAAGACGACGGTGAACGGCTTGCCGGCGGGAGCGGTCACGCTCGGCTCGACGAACGCGATGCCCTTGGCCGTGATGGTCACGTCGCCGGTGGGGGCCGGGGTCGCGGGACCCGAGCTGGGCGGCGGCGCTCCCGACGGCGTGCCCGACGCGGCGGGGCCGGATGGCGCGGGCGAGCCGGATGCTCCGCCCGCACTGGCCGAGCCGGGCGGCAGCAGGCCCGTCTGGAACAGCACCCCGCCGACGAACAGCACGGCGAGCACGCTGAGCAGGAAGCTGGGGACGCGTGGCGCCGGGCCGTTGTCGATGTGCCCCGTGCGGTCCGCCTCGAGCGTCGCGCGGTACTCGCGCATCGCGTCGACCAGCCATGGGACCAGGGTCAGGATCAGGGCCGCGACCCCGGCGAGGAGCAGCCAGCCGCCGAAGACCAGGCCGAACATCAGGATGCACATCCCGATGGCGCCGACGATCGGGCGGAACGACGGGCCCGGCATGTGCACGCCGGGCGGGGGACCCTCGTGGACGACCGCGGGGAGCTGCGGCGCGGTCGGCTCGACATCATGGTCGTACAGGCGCATCGACTCCGCGAGCCAGTAGAGGAGCGTCAGCACCAGGGCCAGCAGGCCGAGCCAGAGGATGGTCCCGCCGAAGACCAGGCCCAGCATGAGGAGCCCGGTCCCGACCGCCGCGAAGACCGGTGCGAACGACGGCCCGGGCATGTGGATCCCGGCCGGTGTCTTCGGCGCGACGCGCTGCTTGCCGCGACGGGCCGGCGGGGCGCCGCGGAGGCGGCGGATGGTGAAGAAGAGCCACACGATCACGACGGCCATCACGCCGACGGGCAGCAGCAGGATGAGGCCGCCCCAGTCGGGGATGACGAGCTTGCTGGTCAGATCCAGGAACCAGTTCCAGATCTGCTCGAGCATCTCAACCACGGGTCAGCCGCGGCTGGCGCGGATCGGGCGGGTCACTCGTGTGAACCGGCGATGAGGATGTAGGCCATCAGGCTCATCGCGACGCCGAGGGCGATGAGCATCGTCACCCCGGCGTAGTCCACGTGCCAGCCGCCGACGGTCGGGACCGCCCAGTAGATGATCGCGATCGCGACGAAGACCAGGCCGACGAAGATCGAGTTGCGCGGATGTCGGAGCGGATGCATGGCGCCCTCTCGTCAGTGCGGCGCGTTGCCGGGTAGCAGGTAGAGCAGCGAGAACAGCAGGATCCAGACAACGTCGACGAAGTGCCAGTAGAGCGAGGCGGCCTCGACGGCGTCGTGGTGCTTCGGCGAGAACTGGCCGGCGAGCCCGCGGTAGAGGACCACCGCCAGCATGATGACGCCGCCGAAGACGTGGGCGCCGTGGAAGCCGGTGAGCGTGAAGTACGTGGTCCCGAAGGTGCCCGAGGTCAGCGTCACGCCCTCCTGCCCGAGCAGCGCGTAGTCGGTCAGCTGCATGACCAGGAAGATGCCGCCGATCGCCACCGTCACCGCGAAGAAGCGCAGGAACGCCGTGCGGTCGCCGCGGCGGATGGCCCACACGCCGAACTGGCAGGTGAACGAGGAGATGATCAGCAGGATCGTCGCCGGCAGGACCAGCGGGAGCATGTCGACGTGGAACGCCGAGCCGGTCGCCGGGTCGATCGGCGGCCACTGGTGGGCATTGGCCCGGACGTTGAAGTACGCCGCGAACAGCCCGGAGAAGAACATCACCTCGGAGGTGATGAACAGCAGCATCCCCAGGACGGGGTTGCTGATCCCGCCGGAGCTGTCGTGGGCGAGACCCGCGACGGGGTTGTGCTCGTGGGTCGCGAGGGCCTGGGCGTCGGTCGTCATCTCGATCGTCCGCTCAGTGCTCGGTCGCCGGGCCGTGGCGCTGGTCGAAGAGCGGCCGCTCGGAGTGGATCTCGGGGAGGCGGTCGAAGTTGTAGGCGGGCGGCGGCGAGCTGGTTGCCCACTCGAGCGTGTTGCCCTCCCACGGATCGTCGCCCGCCGGCGTGCCGCTGCGCAGCGAGATGAAGATGTTCCACAGGAACGGCAGCATCGAGAGCGCGATCGTGAACCCGCCGATCGTGGCGGCCAGGTTGAGGTCGTTCCAGCCGGCGGCGGACGAGTAGTCGGCGATGCGCCGCGGCATCCCGGCCAGCCCGAGCTCGTGCATCGGGAAGAACGTCAGGTTGAAGCCGATGAACATCAGCACGAACTGCACCCGGCCGATGGTCTCGTTCAGCATCCGGCCGGTCATCTTGGGGAACCAGTAGTAGAAGCCGGCCATGATCCCGAAGACCGAACCGCCGAACAGCACGTAGTGCAGGTGTGCCACGACCCAGTAGGTGTCGTGGAGGGCGAAGTCCACCGGGACGGCGGCACTGAAGGCGCCGTTGATCCCGCCGATCAGGAACATCGTCAGGAAGCCGAGCGCGAACAGGAGCGGGGTCTTGAGCATCAGCTGGCCCCGCCAGAGCGTGAAGATCCAGTTGAACATCTTCACGCCGGTCGGGACCGCGATCAGGAAGGTCATCAGGCTGAAGAACGGCAGGAAGACCGCGCCGGTCGTGAACATGTGGTGGGCCCACACCGAGAAGCCCAGCGCACCGATCCCGGCGGTCGCGAAGATGAACGCCTTGTAGCCGAACAGCGGCTTGCGGCTGAAGACGGGCAGGATCTCGCTGATCATGCCCATCGCCGGCAGGACCATCACGTAGACGGCGGGGTGCGAGTAGAACCAGAAGACATTCTGGTAGAGGATCGGATCGCCGCCGTTGCGCGGGTCGAAGAAGGCGCCGCCAAGGTTGCGGTCGATGAACAGCATGATCAGGGCGCTGGTGATGACCGGGGTGGCCATCAGCACGAGGACCGACGTGACCAGCACGGTCCAGACCATGATCGGCATCCGGAAGAGCGTCATCCCCGGAGCCCGCATCTTGAAGATCGTCACGAGGAAGTTGATGGCGCCGAGGATGGAACTGGTCCCGATCAGCACGAGCGCGACGATCCACAGGTCCTGGCCGGACCCGGTCGCCGCGAGGGCATGGTCCTCCGACAGCGGTGGATAGCTCGTCCAGCCGGCTGCCGCCGTCCCCCCGGTCACGAAGCCGGCCAGCAGCAGGATCCCGCCCAGCGGCAGCATCCACAGCGACAGGGCGTTGATCCGCGGGAACGCCATGTCCGGGGCGCCGATGTGGAGCGGCACGATGTAGTTCCCGAAGCCCGCCAGCATCGGGATCACGAACAGGAAGATCATGAACGTGGCGTGCATCGAGAACATCTCGTTGTAGCCCAGGTCGGTCGCGAACTGGAGGCCCGGGAACGCCAGCTCGGAGCGCACGCCGAGCGCGAGGATGCCGCCGATGAAGAAGAACAGGAACGAGTTGATCACGTAGAGGATCCCGATCTTCTTGTGATCGGTCGTCGTGATCCAGTCGTACAGGCCGCTCCGGTAGGTCGAGGCAGCCGGGGTCAGCGTGGTCGTCGCCATCGGGTTCCCTTACTGCACCGTGAGCGTGCCGGTCATGGTCGGGTGGACGAAGCACTCGAACGGATAGGTCCCCGCCGCGAGCGGTCCGACCTGGTACTCCTCCGTGGCGACGCCGGGGAAGACCTTGCCGTCGAAGACGACGTCGCCGCCGATCGTGTCCTTGAAGATCTTGATGTTGTGCGGGACCGAGGCGTCCTGGTTGTCGAACTTGATGGTGATCGGCGAGTTCGCCGGGGCCGTGATCTGGGGTGTCGTGAAGGTGACGTTCTGGGCGACCACGTCGAGCGTGACCGGGGGACCGGCCGGCTCGCCGCCGGTGCCGCCGCTCGGCGACGGGCCGACGGAGGGCGCCGGCGTGGGGGTCGTCTGCTTGGTCAGCCAGGCGTCGAAGTCGGGGCCGGACAGGGCGTGCACGTCGAACAGCATGATCCGATGCCCCGCGCCGCAGAGCTCGGCGCACTGGCCGCGGAAGGTCTGCCCGGCGTCCTTGTCATCGACCTTGAAGTCGAACTGGTTGATGCGACCGGGGACGACGTCCCGCTTGAACAGGAACTGCGGGACGTAGAACGCGTGGATGACGTCGTTGCTGGTCAGGTAGAGCTGGATCGTCCGGCCGGTCGGGACCACCAGGCCGCCGCCGTCGCCGGTCGGCACGAACTGGCTGTAGAGGGGGTCGGGGGCCGGCGGGATGTTGCCGTTCGCATCCTTGACCGTCGAGTAGCTCGCCGGCATGTAGTCGAACTGCCACTGGAACTGGCCGGCGACCGCGCGGATCTTGAGGTCCGGCTGCGCGGTCGTGGTGTCGACGACGTTGAGCGTCTGCCACGAGTAGACGAACAGGACCGCGACGATGATCGTGGGCACGATCGTCCACACGAACTCGGCGATCGCGTTGCCGTGGGTCTGGGCCGGGAGGCTGTCGTCGCCGGGCTGGCGGCGGTAGCGGAGCACGGTCCAGACGATCAGCCCTTCGACCAGGAAGAAGATGACCGCGGCTACCAGGAAGACCAGGGTGTAGAGGTCGCGGATGTGGGCGCCCTGCTCCGTCACCGCGACGGGCGGGAAGAGGCTTTCGACGATCCGTGCCCCGGCGCCCGTGATGAGCGCGAGGAGGAGCAGGACGGCGGCGACGAGGGCCACGAGCACGGTCGCAAGGATCGAGCCGGTGGGGCGGGCGCTGCGGGTGCTCGACATCCAGGGTCCTCAGCGGGGTCACGCGAGGCGCCCGGTCGGAGCGCCACGCCGTCAGGATCACGGTCTCGATCGGCCCGGGGTCCGACCGAGGGCCATGATAGCGGGAGCGCGCGCGGAACGTTCACGCCGCCTCGTGCCGGCCGTCCGACATCGGTGTTCGCCGGTTCGTGCGACGATGCGGCGATGCGCCGCCGATCGGTCCTCGAGCACGTTCGCCGGGTCCCTGTGCAGGTTCGCTGGGTCCTCCTGCCGTTCGCGATCTGGCTCGCGGGTGCCTCGCCGGCGGCGGCCCATGGCGTCGCGCCGAGCGAGCCGCCGACCGTCGGGACGCTTCTCTTCGGCTGGACGTGGGAGCCGCTGCCCACCCTCGCCATCGGCGTCTCGTTGCTCTGGTGGTGGTGGGCGGTCCGCCGCGTCAACGCGGCACATCCCGCCAATCCCGTGCCGCGCCGGCGGTCGGTGGCGTTCGGGGCGGGCATGCTCGCCCTGGCCTTCGCGCTGATCTCCGGCATCGAGCGCTACGACACCACGCTCTTCTCGGTCCACATGGTCCAGCACATCCTGCTGACGCTGGCCGCGGCACCGCTGATCGCCTTGTCCGCGCCGATCACGCTGCTCCTGCGGGTCTCGTCGCCGGGCACGCGCAAGACGCTGGTCCTGCCGGTGCTCCACTCGCGGGTCATGCGCGTGCTCGCCTTCCCGGTCGTGGCGGGGCTGATCTTCGCGACGGTGATGTGGGTCTCGCACTTCTCACCGCTCTTCGATGCGGCGCTCGAGGACCCGTTCGTGCATACGTTCGAGCACGCGCTGTTCGTCGGGAGCGCCCTGTTGTTCTGGTGGCCAGCGGTCGGCCTCGACCCGACGCCATGGCGGATGGGCCACCCCGGCCGGCTGGTGCACGTGTTCATGCAGATGATGCAGAACACGTTCCTGGCGGTCGTGATCCTCTTCGCGCCTGCCGCGTTGTACCGGCATTACGAGACGCTCGTGCGCGACTGGGGGCCGACGGCGCTGGCGGATCAGCGGCTCGCCGCCGGGCTGATGTGGTTCGTCGGCGACCTCATCTTCCTGAGCGCGATCATGGCGCTCGTCGCGGGCTGGATCCGCACCGATGCCCGTGACAGCGCGCGGACCGACCGCTACGCCGCCGAGGAGATGGCGCAGATCCGCGTCCGCGAACAGCGCCTCGCCGAGCGCCTGGCCCGCGAGCGCGGGGAGACGCCGGGGTAGGGTCCTGGTGCGGCGCGGCGCCCGCCGCCCGGTCGTTTCGGACGTCCCGCGGCGCCGCGCCCTCGCCCCCTCGGCCTCGCCTCTTACGTCCCCGCCGCCACGGACCCGCCGCGATCCCACGGACCCAGGCACCCACCGTTCCGGGCGTCGACATGACCACCATTCATACGCTCAGGCAAAGAGCGGTCCTAAGGGTGGACGGCGGTGCCGGCAATGCCCATCGCCGAGCGCTTGGACCCTCGATCACGGTCGGCGGGCGTCCCCACCGGCCGTCCAGGGTGCCCTGACGGTGTATTTGGGCCAGCGGATATGAATGAGCGACATATCTCGACGCGCAAGCCGGCGTCCCGACACGTCGGCGTTGCTCGAGTTGGCGCCTTTGAGCGCCCGCCGCGCCCGCTGCGCCCGCCGCGCCCGGCGCCTGGGCGCCCGTCACTCCCCCGGGTTCGGGGCCGCCAGGTACTCGCGGTACCGGTCCGGGTCCACGTTCCCGCCGCTGACCACGGCCACGACCGCGCCGTCCAGTCCTTCCAGGCCGGCCTCGCGCGCGCGGAACGTCATCGCCGCGACCCCGAGCGCGCCTGACGGCTCGACGACCAGCCGCGAGCGCTCGGCCGCGAGCCGGACGCCCGCGGCGATCTCGGCCTCGCTCACGGTCACGATCGCGTCGAGATGCGCCCGCATGTGCGCGAACGTCCGCACGCCGAGCGCCTGGGTCCGCGTGCCGTCGGCGATCGTCCGTGAGACGTCGGCGGCGGGCCACGACACGATCTCGCCGCGTGCCAGCGAGTCGCGGGCATCCGCCGCCAGCTCCGGCTCGACGCCGATCACGCGGACCGACGGACGGAGTGCCTTGACCGCGGTCGCGATGCCGCTCGCCAGCCCGCCCCCGCCGACCGGCACCAGCACCACCGCGAGATCCGGCAGGTCCTCGACGAGCTCGAGGCCGATGGTGCCCTGCCCGGCGATGATCCGGTCGTCGTCGAAGGGCGGGATGACGGTCAGCTGCCGCTCGGCGGCGATCCGCTCCGCCACGATCCGCCGCTCCTCGCTCGCCGGCCCGACGACGATGACCTCGGCGCCGTCGGCTTCGACGCGCTCGCGCTTGATGGCCGGGGCGTCGGACGGCATCACGACCACGGCCGGGATGCCGAGGAGCCTGGCCGCGCGCGCGACGCCCTGCGCGTGATTCCCCGACGAATAGGTGATCACCCCGCGCGCCCGCTCGGCGGTCGGGAGCGACGCGACCATCGCGTAGGCGCCGCGGAGTTTGAACGCCCCGATCGGCTGGAGCGACTCCGCCTTCAGGAAGCGGCGATCGGCCGGCGGCCCGAAGGCGACCAGCGGGGTCCGGACGGCCACGCCGCGCAGGGTGTCGGCGGCGGCACGGATCGCGTCGATCGTGACGAGCGGCGCCTCCGGGATCAGCGGAGTCCCCGATCGAGGTCGCGCTGGCAATCGATGCAGGTCGCCGCCCAGGGGAGCGCCTCGAGCCGGGCCGGCGCGATCGGCCGTGCGCAGCGGACGCAGGCGCCGAAGGACCCGTCGTCGAGCCGCGCCAGGGCGGCCTCGACGAGGGCGAGCTGGGCGGTCGATCGGTCGCGCAGCGCCAGGTCGCGCTGCTGCTCGAAGACCTGGCTCGCGGCGGCGGCCTGCGAGCCGTAGGTCATCTGCGCCGGTGCCACGATCGTCTCGTCGACCTCGGCAAGCAGTCGCGCGCGCTCCTCGAGCAGGGCCGCCCGGGCGATCGGGGTCGACGGTCTCCATCGCGGGATGCTACGCCGTGTGTGCCCGGGCGACACCCCGGGCGTATACTCCCCTCCAGTACGGCGTCCATCCGACCCCACGGAGGTGAGCCCATGGCCATCGCGATCGATCCCGTCTGCGGCATGGAGGTCGACACCGCTACGTCGGACCTCTCGTGGGAGTACGACGGGACCACCTACTGGTTCTGCGGCCGCGGCTGCATGCTCGACTTCAAGGACGATCCGGCCAAGTACCTCGACCCGGACCACACACCGTCGATGTGACCCCGTGACCGGCCCGTGACCGGATGGGCCGTGCAGGTTGCCGCGAACGGCCTACACTCGGCGCATGCCGGTCCACGTGGTCTGGTTCCTGATCGCGGTCGCCCTCCTCGTCCTGGAGCTGGCGAGCACGACCTTCTACGCGATCTTCCTGGCGGCGGGCGCCGCCGTCGCCGGCCTCATGGCGTTCTTCTTCCCGGCATCCCCAGCGTGGCTCCAGGCGGTCGTGGCGGTCGCGGTCGCGGCCGCCGGGGTGGCCATCATCCGTCCCATCCTCGGTCGCCGGCTGCAGGGTCGCGGCACGGATGCGGTCAGCCCGGGCGTCCACGGCGGGTTCGTCGGGCAGCGCGCCCTGAGCACCGACGTCATCGGCGATGAGCTCCATCCGGGCCACGTCCGGCTCGCGGGCGAGGTGTGGATGGCCTACACCGATACCCACCAGCAGATCGATGCCGGTTCCCCGGTCATCATCAGCGCCGTTCGCGGGACGACGCTCCTCGTCCGACCCGCCGGTCCGGCGCAAGCCCCGGCACAGATCCCGGAGGCCTGATCGTGGACGGAACCGCCATCGCCGCCATCGTCGCGTTCGTCACGCTGCTGCTGATCTTCCTGTTCGCGATCTACCTGCTGCGCTCGACCGTGAACCTCGTCCAGCAGGGCTCCGTCGGCGTCGTGAAGCGGCTCGGCGAGTTCCACGGGATCCACGAGCCGGGCCTGGTGATCATCGCGCCGTTCATCGACTCGATCGTCTTCGTGGACATGCGCGAGATCCCGCGGCCCGGCGATCGCCAGGAGGTCATCACCCGGGACAACGTGGTCGTCGCGGTGAACGCCACGATCTTCACCCAGATCGTGGACGCCAAGCAGGCCCTCTTCAGCATCTCGAACTTCGACGTCGCGATCGACGCGCTGGCCCGGACGGCGCTCCGCTCGGTGATCGGCACGCTGTCGCTCGACCAGGCGCTGTCGGAGCGCGAGCGGATCAACATCGACGTCCAGCAGCAGATGGAGGCGGTCACCGACAAGTGGGGGATCCGGATCAACCGGATCGAGATCGTCGAGATCACGCCACCACCGCAGATCCTCCAGGCGCTGGCGCTCCAGAAGCAGGCCGACCAGGAGAAGCGCGCCAAGATCCTCCAGTCCGAGGGCCTCCAGCAGTCCGCGGTCAACGTGGCCGACGGCGACCGGCAGGCGGCGATCAAGAGCGCCGAGGGCGAGCGAGCGGCAGCGATCCTCATCGCCGAGGGCAACCGCCAGGCGGCCATCCTCGAGGCCGAGGGACGCGCCCAGGCGATCACGACCGTCTACAGCGCCATCACGGCCGCCAACCCTGATCCCGACGCTGGTGGCCATCCTCCAGCTCGACACGCTCTCGAAGTTCGCCGCCAGTCCGAACACGAAGATCGTGATCCCGGCCGAATCCGCCGCACTGATGGGTGCCGTCCAGGCGATCCAGTCGGTCCTGGCGCAGGTCCCATCGTCGACCGAGGGCGCCGGATAGGATCGGGTCTCGACACGCCGGCCGCGACGTGCGGCGGATAAGCCGCAGCTAAGAGCCGCCGACGACACTGGTGGCCAGCGATCCAAGGGACCGGGCACTCCGCGAATCGGGGTCCAGCGCTGCAGTCGACGCCGGCCGCGCGGCCGGCCGGAGGTGCTCCATGCGTGCCCGGATCATCAGTGCGGTCGCGGCCCTGGCGACGACCACGCTCGCCCTCGGCATCGCGTTCGGGACCAAATGGGGTGCTGGCGGCTGACGCCCCGACTCAGGTCCGTGCTACTGCCACTCCGGAGCTGAGTCGCGTCGCGATGTAGACGGGCACGACCGAGAGCAGGATCGCCGCCAGGCCCGCGACGTTCACCAGCGGCACCTGGTTCGCGAGCCGGAAGCTCTGGAAGATCCAGATCGGCAGCGTCTTCACGCCGCCCGCGGTGAAGATCGTGACGATGACCTCGTCGAAGGACAGTGCGAACGCCAGCAGGGCGCCGGCAAGCAGCGCGCTGCGCAGGGCCGGGAAGGTCACGAAGCGGAAGGTCTGGAATGTGTCGGCGCCGAGGTCGGTCGATGCTTCCTCGAGCGAGCGCGACGTCCGGCGCAGCCGCGCGATCGCGTTGTTGAAGACCAGCACGACGCAGAACGTTGCGTGGCCGACGACCACGGTCAGCAGACCGAGCGGCACGCCGAACGACGCGAAGGTCGTCGAGAGCGCCATGCCGGTGACGATGCCCGGCAGCGCGATGGGGAGGATGACGACGAACGAGATCGCCTGCCGGCCGAAGAAGGCATAGCGGGCGACCGCGATCGAGATCAGGCTGCCCAGCACCAGCGCGATGGCCGTGGCGCCGAGGGCGGCCACGAGCGAGGTCAGGAACGCCTGCTGGAGGCCGGTGTTCTCGGCGGCGGCGCGGACCCACTCGAGGGTGAACCCCGCCGGCGGCCAGGCGGACGTCCCGCTCGAGTTGAACGCGTAGATCACGACCAGCAGCAGCGGGACGTACATGAAGGCGAGCACCAGGCCCGGTCGCGATCCGGAGCGCGATCCGCGAGAGTCCCGTCGGCATCAGAGCGACTCGAAGGCGCCGAGGCGCCGGACGACGTACAGGTAGATCAGCATGATCCCGAGTGGGACCAGCGAATACGCCGCCGCCAGCGGCAGGTCCTGGGCGACGTTGATGTAGATCACGTTGCCGATGAACTGCGTCGTCGAGACCAGGCCCGGAACGATGTAGTCGCCAAGGGTCAGCGAGAACGTGAAGATCGAGCCGGCCGCCACCGCGGGGATCGACAACGGCAGGATCACCCGGCGGAACGTGATCCAGCTGCGGCCGCCGAGGTCCGCGGATGCCTCGAGCAGCGACGACGGGATCCGCTCGAGGCCGGCGTAGATCGGCAGGATCATGTACGGCAGCCACAGGTAGACGAAGACGAGCCACACGGCGATGTCGCCGTACCCCGGGCTCTGCAGCCCGAACGGCTTCAGCAGCCAGTCGAGGACGCCGTTCTCAGAGAGGATCAGACGCCAGGAGTACGCCTTGATGAGATAGCTCGCCCAGAGCGGCATCACCACCGCCACCGCCAGCCCGGCACGGACTCGCGGCGAGGCGACCCGGGCCATGTAATAGGCGATCGGGTAGGCGAGGAGGATGCAGGTGGCGGTCACGATCGCCGCCATCGCGACCGTCCGGAGCGTGACGACCCGGTAGACGTCGGTCGACAGCAGCTCCACGAAGTTGTCGAGCGTGAACTGGCGGATCACCAGCGAGGTGAACGGGTCCACGCTCCAGAACGCGTTCAGGAACAGGATCAGCAGCGACCCGAGGTAGGCGATGACGAGCCAGGCCAGCGGCAGGGCAAGGATCAGCGCGAGCCGGGTCCGTGGATGCACGTGGAGCCAGCGGGCGATCCTCCGCGGGGCGGACGGTCGCACCGACGGCAGCGGTGGTCCGGTCGAGATGGCGGTCATGGGTCGGGTGACGCGGCGGCCCGGCGTCCGGGATCAGGAAGCCGGGCCGCCATCGATTCGCTCAGCGTGGTCGGATCAGCCCTTGATCTCGGTCCAGGCCTTGATCCAGTCGTCGAACCCCTTGCATTTGACGTCCGTCCGGCCGTCGACGCAGTCGGTGGTCGGGGTCCGCCAGTACCAGACGTCCTTCCAGAACGCGTCGTCGTTCGCATGGAACGTGTCGCAGTGGCTCGTGTCGACGGTCAGCGCGCAGGACTTCGAGTTGCCCGGTGCCTCGCCGAACCATTCCGCGATCTTGGCGTTGATCTCGGGCGAGACGAGGTAGTCGATGTACGCGTAGGCGCACGCGAGGTTCTTCGTCTTGGAGTTGATCATCCAGGTGTCGGACCAGCCGGTCGCACCCTCGGTGGGCTTGATGACGTCGACCTTGACGGCCGGGTCCTCGCCCTGCAGGAGATTGGTGATGATCTGCCAGGTGGTGCCGACATTCGACGTGCCCGAGCGGAAGTCATCCATCTGCTTGAGGTAGTCCGTCCAGCGCTGCGTGACGGACGGCTTCTGGGTCTTGAGCAGGTCGACCGCCGCGGCGAACTGGGTGTCGTCGAGGGCGTACGGGTTGGTGATCTTGAGGTCCGGCTTGGTCTTCATCAGGACGACGGCCGCGTCGGCGATGTAGACGGGCGCGTCGTAGATGCTGACCTTGTACCCGTTGGACGGGTCGAACATCTGGGCCCACGTGGTCGGGGCCGGCGTCACCTGGTCGGTCCGCCACATCAGGAGGTTGGAGCCCCGGCCGTGGGGCACGCCATACGCCACGCCGTCGACGGTGTTGTACGGCTGGCCCTTCAGGGCCGGGAAGATATCCGCGTAGTTCTTGAACAGGCTGGTGTTGACCGGCTGGACGAAGCCGCCGCGGACGAGCCGCAGGCTGGCGTCACCCGACGCCGAGATCACGTCGTACTGCTCCGGGTTGGTCGACATGAGGGTGTACGCCTCATCCGAGGTCCCGAAGATCTTCGGGACGACGGTGCACCCCGACTGCTTCTGGAAGTCCGTCACCCAGTCGACGGCCTTGTCGGTCGAGCCGTTCTCGACGTAGCCCGGCCAGGCGAGCACGTTGATGGTCTGGCCCTGGGTGCTGCCCAGCTCGGTCGGCAGGCTCGGCGCCGGCGTGGCGCTCGTCCCGCTCGAACAGGCGGCGGCGATGAGCATCGCACCGGCCGCCAGGGCCATGAGACCCCGCGTGGTCCTCATCGATCGGTTCCTCCTCCTCGATCACTCCCCATCCGAGATGGGCAGTGCGTGCTGTCGCTTCCAGATCAGGCGGACAGCGTTGCCTTCCTGTGCGAGGGCTTCCGTGGACGACGTGTCGAGGTTCTGCCGCAGCACGACGAGGCGTGCCCCGGCATCGAGGGCGACGATGTAGCGGGTGTCGGACCCGAGGTAGACGACGTCGTGGATGCGCCCGTCGGCGGCGATCTCCTCCGGTCCGACGGCGGCACCGGCCTCGGCAAGGCGGATCTTCTCGGGCCGGATCGTGTACGTGCCGGCGGTCCCGACGACCGCCCGGGCCACATCGCCGCTCAGCAGGTTGGAGGTGCCCACGAAGCCGGCGACGAAGCGCGTCGCCGGCCGTTCGTAGACCTCGGCCGGCGCCCCGAGCTGCTCGATCCGGCCGCGGTTGAAGACCGCCAGCCGGTCGCTCATCGTCAGCGCCTCCTCCTGATCGTGGGTGACGTAGATGAAGGTGATCCCGACCTGCTGCTGGATCGCCTTGAGCTCGATCTGCATCTCCTCGCGAAGCTTGAGGTCGAGCGCCCCGAGCGGCTCGTCGAGGAGCAGCACCCGCGGGCGATTGATGAGCGCGCGCGCGAGCGCCACGCGCTGGCGCTGCCCACCGGAGAGCTGGCCCGGCCGTCGCCCTTCGTAGCCGTCCAGCCTGACCATGCGGAGCGCGTCGCCCACCCGCGCCGCGCGATCGGCCTTCGGGACCTTGCGGACCATCAGCCCGTAGGCGACGTTGTCGCCGACCGTCATGTGCGGGAAGAGCGCGTAGTCCTGGAAGACCGTGTTCACGTCGCGGTCGAACGGCGGGACGGCGGTCACGTCGGAGCCGTGCAGGAGGATCCGTCCGGCGGTCGGTACCTCGAACCCGGCGATCATCCGGAGGGTCGTGGTCTTGCCCGACCCCGACGGTCCGAGCATCGAGAAGAACTCGCCGTCCCGGACGTCGAGATCGATGCCGTCGACGGCCACGACATCGCCGTAGCGCTTCTCGACCGCCTCGAGTCGCACCGCGACGGACGCGGCCGGCGCCGCGCTGCTGGGCCCCGGATCCGGGACGCTGGTCGGGATCGTCAAGCGGACCTCGTCGACTGGGTGCGGAGGACGCCGGGGACGGATCGGGGCACTGTGCCGTCGGGCGGCCGGCACTGTCAAGGAAACGGGCCGGACGTTCCGGGGACCGCGTCGGTCCCGGCCGTAGACTCGCGCCGTGCCCCGTGCCCTCCGCCTGCTCCCGTCCCTCGTCATCCTCCTGCCGCTGGCGCTGGCCGCCTGCGACCCGGAGCCCGTCGCGGTCACGCCGCTGCCCGTCGGCGGCACGACGGACGCCCCGCGCGAGGTGAACCTCATCGCCAAGGACTACACGTTCGTGCCCGGGATCCTCGACCTGGTCCCGGGCGAGACGGTCCTCCTCCACGTCGTCAACGGCGGCCTGGCCGTCCACGAGGCGGTCATCGCCGACGGCCCGACCCAGGAGCTCTGGGAGGCGGCGGAGGCGGCCGGTGAAGGTGCGCCGCCCGGGGCGACCCCCGTGGTCAGCGTCCCGCCGGGCACGCCGGGCGTTCGCGTGGTGGTGCCGTCAGGCCAGCGCGTCGACCTCCGCTGGACGATCCCGACGGACGTCCCGACGGACGTCCCGCTGCCCAGCGGGAGCGCGCCGCCGGACCCGGCGGCATGGACGGTCGAGTGCCACATCCCCGGTCATCTCGCGAGAGGGATGCGGATCCCCGTCCGGTGGGTGCGAACCACGCCATCGTGAAGGGCACCGGTGGTACGCTTCCGGTCGTATCGGCCGGGGACTACCGAGCAGCCCCGCCTTCAGGAGGACTCGAATGGCCTACGTGATCGCCGAGCCCTGCATCGATGTGCTCGACATCTCGTGCGTGTCCGTCTGCCCGGTCGACTGCATCCACTACGACGAAGGCACCGATCGCAAGCTCTTCATCGACCCGAACGAGTGCATCGACTGCGGCGCCTGCGAGCCGGAATGCCCCGTGAACGCGATCTTCCCCGAGGAGTCGCTGCCGTCCGAGTGGGCGAAGTACACGGCGATCGACGCGACCTGGTACACGGACAAGGCGGCTGCCCGCGCCGCGGTCGACGAGGCGAAACCTTCAGCCTGATGGCGTACGGCAGCGTCGCCTCGGGCCTCGGGGCGCGAGTGCCGATCCCCGCTGAGGGTGCCGGGACCACGGACCCGATGCGCATCGTCTCGCTCCTCCCGTCCGCCACGGAGATCGTCTGCGCCATCGGCCTCGGGGACGAGCTGGTCGGTGTCACCCACGAGTGCGACTGGCCTCCCGAGGTCATCGGCAAGCCGGTCATGACGCGCAGCGTCCACGACCTCGCCGACGCGTCGTCGCGCGACATCCATCGGCTGGTGACGGACGCGGTGCACGGCGGCTCGTCGCTCTACGCCCTGGACGAGGAAGCGCTCGAGGCGGCCCAGCCCGACCTGATCCTGACCCAGGAGCTCTGCCAGGTCTGCGCGGTCTCGTACCGGGAGGTGAACGCGGTCGCGCGCGCCATCGACGCGGACATCACCGTCGTCTCGCTCGAGCCGAGCTCGATCGAGGGGATCCTCAACACGATCACGACCGTCGGCGCCATGGCCGAGGCCGAGGACGCGGCGATCGACCTGGTCGAAGGGCTCCGCGAGCGCCTCGGCGCGATCGAGGCCACGGTCGCGGCCCGGCGCGAGAGCGGTCGGACGCCGCCGCGCATCGTCAGCCTCGAATGGCTCGACCCGCCCTTCGCGGCCGGCCACTGGGTCCCCGAGCAGGTCCGCCGGGCCGGCGGCTGGGATGTCCTCGGCCAGGACGGGGAGCGCTCGCAGGAGACCACCTGGGACGCCGTTGCCGAGATGGACCCCGAGATGCTGCTGCTCATGCCCTGCGGGTTCCACCTCGCGGAGACGGTCGAGGAATGGGAGCGCACGCCACGGCCCAGCTGGTATGCCGAGCTGCCGGCCGTCCGCCGGGGGCAGGTCTTCGCGGTCGACGGGTCCGCCTACTTCAGCCGGCCGGGTCCGCGCGTCATCGATGGCATCGAGCTCCTCGCGGAGATCCTCGATCCCGATGCCTTCGAGGAGATCGCCCCGATCGGGTCGTGGACCCCGATCGTCTCCTAGCCGGCCGCGATGCCGTACCTCGCATCCTTCACCTGCCTGTGGTGCGGCGCGCCGCACACCTGCCGGACGCCCGACGACCTGGAGGGCTGGGCGCAGCTCTGCCCGTCGTGTCTCGGGAAGGCCGGCGACAACACGTTCCTGCGGTTCCGGCTGCGCGACGCGATCACGGCGCGCGGGCGGGCGGGACCGAGCTCCTCAGCCCCCGTCGCACGGGACGAGCCCGTCGCAGGGGAAGAGCCCCTTGCCGCGGCCCCCTCGGCCGCCGCGACGGGATCGCCGCCCGCGGCCGCCGCGCCGGCCGGTGACCCCACGGACCCCGAGGCGGCGTTGATCCCCTACTACGAGGCGCGGGCCGGCGAGTACGACGACTGGTACCTGCGCCGCGGCCGCTACGCGCGCGGGGCCGTCCACGATGCGGTCTGGAACACCGAGCTGGACATGGCCGGCCGCTGGCTGGACGGCCTCCCGCTGGGTGGCGAGATCGTGGAGCTCGCGGCCGGGACCGGCTGGTGGTCGCCGCTCCTGGCGGCCAAGGGCCAGCTGTCCATCTATGACGCGGCACCGGCGACCCTCGAGCGCGCCCGCGACCGGCTGGTGGCCCACGGCCTGCGCGCCCACCTCCACGTCCGCGACGCCTGGGCCGAGCCCGACCGTCCGGTCGACGCGGTGTACACCGGGTTCTGGCTGAGCCACGTGCCGCGCGAACGCCTCGTGGCCTTTCTCGAGCTCGTCCGCCGCTGGCTCAAGCCCGGGGGCCGGTTCGCGTTCATCGATTCGCTGCCAGACCCGCAGTCGTCGGCCGTCGACCACCCGACACCCGCGGAGGACGTCTCGCTGCGGCGCCTGGCCGATGGCCGCGAGTTCACCATCGTCAAGGTCTTCTATACGCCCGACGAGTTCGCGACCGCGCTCCGCGACGCCGGATTCACGACGGTCGCGGTGACGACCACGGGACGCTTCTTCGTGCTCGGGACGGCCACCGCCTGACCTATACTCCGGCCGATGTCACCCCTGTCCAAGGCCACGATCGCGACGGTCGGTTCCGGCGTCATGGCCGAGGCGATGATCGCCGGGCTGCTCCGCGGCAAGCTCGTCGAGCCGCGGCAGGTGGTGGCCAGCCATCCGCGCCAGGAACGCCGCGAGCACCTCGAGCGCGAGTACGGGATCCGGACCGTCGCCGACAACGCCGCCGCCGTTGACGGCGCCGACGTCATCCTCCTCGGGATCAAGCCCCAGATGCTGGCGCGGGTCGGCAAGGAGATCGGGCCGCGCCTCCACCGGGGGCAGCTCGTGCTCAGCGTGCTCGCCGGCGCGACGACCACGGCGCTGACCGGCCTCCTCGGCCACGACCAGATCGTGCGCAGCATGCCGAACACGCCGGCCCGCCTCGGACGCGGCATGACCGTCTGGTACGCGACGCCGGAGACCACGGCCGCCCAGCGAGCACAGGCGGCGGCCCTGCTCGGCGCGCTCGGCGCGCAGCTCGAGGTCGACGACGAGAAGTTCGTGGCGATGGCGACCGCCGTGAGCGGCACCGGCCCCACCTACGTGTTCCTCGTGATGGAGGCACTGATCGATGCCGCGGTCCATCTCGGCTTCCCGCGGCACGTCGCCCACGACCTCGTGATCGAGACGCTCGAGGGCTCGACGGTCTTCGCGAAGCAGTCGGGCATGCACCCGGCCGAGCTGCGGAACATGGTGACCTCGCCGGGCGGCACCTCCGCCGCGGCGCTCCATGAGCTCGAGTCCGGCCGGCTGCGGACCGTGCTGTCCGAGGCGGTCTGGGCCGCCTACCGGCGGACCAACGAGCTGGGCGACCAGCTGGAGGCGTCGGTGGACGCGGCTCGCCCGACCAAGGGCCGCCGTTCGTGAGCCTGGTCGGCGTCGCCCCGGCGATCGACCTGCGGCGAGCCCCCCTCGTGGAGCTGCGAGCCGTGGACATGCGCGCGCCCGAACGCGACTTCTGGGCCGACGAGGTCGCGCTCTGGGACCGCCTGGTCGCGACGTGGGCGGGGCTCGATGACGCCGCCTGGCGCATCCCCGGGGCCGCGCCGTCCGACGCCGGCGGGTCCGACTGGTCGCTCGCGGAGCACGTCGGCCATCTGGCCGCGTGGCAGGGCTTGGCCGAGGTCTACACGAGGAATGCGATCGCGACCGGGCGCTGGCCGGCGGACGAGGAGTTCGACGGTGGCGATTTCGACAAGTTCAACGAGCGCCTCCGCACGCCGTGGGCGACCCTGTCGAGCGACGCGATCGTGGCGCGCTTCGGGGCGTCCCGTCGCGCCCTGCTCCGACAGGCCAGCCGGCTGACGGCGGCCGCGATCCGCGGCGATGCCGAATGGGGCTGGGTCTACATGACCCTGCACGGCCACTATCTCGACCACCTGACGGTCATCGAGCGTTGGACCGCGGACCTGCGCGCCCGCCAGGCGGATGGCGATCCGTTCGTCGCCGACCCGCGGGCACCCGATCTCGACACGTTCCTGGCGCGCGACGAGCTGGTCAACGCGGACCTCGAGGCGTTGCTCCGGGTCGTGCCGTTCGACCGGTGGGAGGCCGTGGAGGTGACCCCAGGCTGGACGATCCGCGATCACGTGGCCCACCTTGCCGACTGGGCCGAGGAGGGCGCGGCCGCGATCGAGATCTACCGCCGCGAGCATCGCTGGCTGGCGGATCCGGTCGAGGGCGTCGACGCCTGGAACGAGCGGATGGTCGAACGGTCACGGCCCGTCGGGCCGGTGGCAACGCTCGCCCGCTACGAGCGGGCGCGCGCGGCGATGCACTCGGCGGTCGCGACCCTCACGCTCGACGAGCTGCGCTCGCCGGACGGCTGGAGCTGGGCCCACGATTGCCTGTACGGCCACGTGCGGAAGCACCTCGCGCTGCTCGGCCCGTGGTGCGCCGCTGCGTCCTGGCCGGACCCGACCGTCTGATGCCGGAGCCGTCGAGGACGCCGTTGACCGGGCTCACGATCGAGGCGATCACCTCGGTCGACCCGGCGCGCGAGTTCCGGATCCACCCGCGGGACCGGGTGGTGGCGTTCACCGCGGAAGTCGCCGGCGCCCGCCAGCTCTTCACGATGCCGCTGCGCGGCGGGGCGCCCACCCAGCTGACCGCCTCGTCCAAGGCCGTCGGCGATCCGCAGTGGTCGCCCGACGGCCGCCGCCTGGCGTTCGTCCGCGACGACGAGCTCTGGGTGGTCGAGGCCGACGGGTCGCGGACCACCCGCGTCGTCGGCAAGCCCGGCGGCGCGAAGACCGGGCGCTGGTCGCCCGACGGCCGCCGTCTCGCGTTCCTCTCGCGGCGACGCGGCTGGTCGCAGGTCTGGGTGATCGATGCGCCGGTGCCGCGTCGCGGCCGGCCGGCCAACAGCCCGAAGGTCCCGGAGCCGTCCGTCGTCACGGAGACCGGCATCGACGTGGACGACTTCCAGTGGTCGCCCGACGGGACCCGGCTGGCCGTGATGGCGCGGCGTCGGCCGGAGGACCCCGAGACCGCCCAGATCGCCCTGGTCGACGTCGCGACGGGAGCCACGCAGGTCGTCGCCGGTGAGGGCAGCCTGGACGCCGGCGGCCGGTGGATGCCGGACGGATCGCTGCTCTACGTCTCCGACGCCGATGGCTGGTTCCAGGTCGTGCGCCTGACCCCGGACGGCCACGACCGGATCGTGCTCACGGCCGGCGAGCGCGAGCACGGCGAACCGTCCGGCGGGGTGGGCTACGCCCCGCTCCCGTCACCCGACGGCACGCGCTTCCTCCACGTCGAGATCCACGACGCGCTCTGCGACCTCGTCGTCGGCGACCTCGCCGGGGCCGCGGCGCCCAAACGGGGGCGGGGCCGCCCGCCGAAGGTGCCGCGGACCGTCGCCGCGGTGTCGAGCGGTCGGCGCATCAACCCGTGGGACGGCGTCTGGCGCGCGGTCGGCTGGCTGCCGGACGGGGCGTGGATCGCCGCGGTCGGCGACAGCGAGACACGCTCCGAGGACCTCTGGCTGTTGCCCGTCCCGGGGGTCGCGCCCGACGACGCGCGTCCCCGCCGCGTGACGGACTCCATGCCGGCGGTGCTGGCCGCCGCGCTCGCCCCGGGTCGCGCACCGGTCGGCGAGCGGGTCACGATCACGGCCCGCGATGGACAGCGCCTGGAGGGGACGCTCTGGCGTCCGGTGCCCGCGACCGGGAAGCGCGGCGGCCGGCGGGTCCCCACGATCGTCTACCCGCACGGCGGTCCCACGTGGCAGTCGTTCCGCAGCTTCCAGCCATTCAAGCTCCTGCTGGCCGAGGCGGGCTTCGCGTTCCTCGACATCGACTTCCGCGGATCGACCGGCTACGGCCGGGCGTTCCGCCATGCCAACCACGGTGAATGGGGCCATGCGGATGTCAACGACGTCATCGACGCGGCCCGCTGGGCGGCCGGGCAGCCCTGGTCGGACGGCCGGCTCGCCGTCTACGGCGGCTCGTACGGCGGCTACATGGTGCTCTGCGCGCTGGTCGAGGATCCCGGCCTGTGGCGCGCCGGCGTCGACCTCTTCGGCGACTCCGATATCGCCGAGAGCTATCGCCACGGCGACCGGCCGGGGCGGCTCGACCTGCAGCGGATGATGGGCTCGCCCGACGACGCCGGCCGCGCGGACGCCTATCGCCGCGGGTCGCCGGTCTACCGCGCGGAGCGGATCGAGGCCCCGCTGCTCATCCTCCACGGCCGCAAGGACAAGCGCGTCGTGCCGCTGATGACCGAGCGGATGGTCGAGGCGCTCGAGATCGAGGGCAAGACCTTCGAGGTCCACTGGTACGACGACGAGGGCCACGGCTGGGAGCGGCGCGAGAACCGCCGCGACGCCTTCGAGCGGACGCTCGCCTTCCTCCGGACCCACGTGCTCGACGAGGTCCCCGAGGACTGACCCTCAGGTGGCAATCCGCTCGGGCCGGGCGCGCATCGCGAGTGCGATCACGGTCGCCACGCCCAGGCCGATCAGGATGTCGCCGATGCTGAAGACGTTGGCGAGCGGGACCGGCACCGGGATCGCGAAGATGTCGGTCAGGAAGTGGAACGCCGGGTCCGCGACGACGATGCTGTTGGTGAGGCCGCTGGTGTCGATGCCCGCGGCGGCCAGGGCTGTGGGGTCCGCGGGCATGAACCCGCCGTTGGCCACGATCGCCACGAGGTTGCAGACCGCGCCGATCGCCACGATCGCCATCCCGGGCAGTGCCAGGTTGCGAAGGACCGCGGCGAGGACCGCCAGGTTCGAGGCGACATAGATCGCGGGCGCGGCACCGCCGACCATCGTCCCGAGGGGCTCCGCGAAGATCGCGAGCTGGACGACGAACCCCGCGACGGCGAGCCACGCCCAGCGGATCCGCAAGCCGGCGAGGGACCCGATCCGGCCGCCGAGCAGGAGTCCCGCGAGCAGGCCGACGGGGACGGCGTAGACGATGAACACGGGCGTCAGTCGGGCGGCTGCTCGATGCCGAGGGCACGTTCGAGCTGGTTCGCGTGGTCCTCGAGGTGCCCGTAGATGAACCGCTGGAGCCCGAAGCCGACCGTCACCTCGCCGAGGCGCGGGTGCAGGCCGATCCGGGCCAGGTCCTCCTCGGTCCACGCCGAGCAGGCCGCGATGAGGGCCGCGGCCTTGGCGTCGATGCTCGCGTCGAGATCCTCGAGCGGCAGATACCGGAGGCGTTCGATGGACGCGAGGCGGGCGGTGTCCGTCGAGATCCGCCCGAACGGCACCGGCTCGTCGCTCCGGGCGGCCACGATGCGGCCCAGCTCGCCGTGCCAGAACCCGATCATCTCGTCGACATGGGCGAGGACCTCGGGCGGTCCCCAGCGTCGCCTCCGGTGCGTCGTCGAAGCGCTCCGGCCAGCGGCCACGGCGCGCCGGCGTGGACCGCCGGGCGAAGGGCGGCGAGCCGGGCCCGGCCCGCCTCGATGCGTTCGGGAGCGTCGTCGGTCGGCATGGCGGCAGTGTGGCACGACGGGCGTAGCATGGGTGGCCACATCACCGGATCGTCGCGGGGCGACCCGCGCCGTCCGCCGGCTCGCAAGCACGGGAGCAACGCGATGACCGAGACCCTGTCGCGTGGCGCGGCCAACCAGGCCGGCGCCCGGATCGACACGGATGCCTACGCCAAGGCCGCCGACTTCCTGCCGCTCGACGGCATCGACCACGTCGAGTTCTGGGTGGGCAACGCCCGCCAGGCCGCGGCCTACTACCGCGCGCTGTGGGGCTTCACCCCGGTCGCCTTCAGCGGGCTCGAGACCAAGGTCCGCGACCGGGCCAGCTACGTCATGGTCCAGAACGACATCCGCTTCGTCTTCACGGCGCCGCTGACACCGGACGGCGAGATCGCCGAGCACGTCCGTGCCCACGGCGACGGCGTCCACGACATCGCCTTCGCGGTCCAGGACGTGGATGCCGCGTGGCGCGCGACGACCTCGCGCGGAGCCATCAGCGCGCAGGCACCCGACCGAGATCGACGGCGGCGAGGACGGGGCCCTCCGGCGCGCCTCGATCCACACCTACGGCGAGGTGATCCACTCGTTCGTGGACCGGCGCGACTACCACGGTGCCTTCGCGCCGGGCTTCCGGGCGGTGAAGTCGTCCGGCGCGTGCGGCGGAGGGCCTCTCGCTGCTCGAGGTCGACCACTGCGTCGGCAACGTCGAGCTCGGTGAGATGGACCGCTTCGTGGCGTTCTACCGCGACGTCCTGGGCTTCGCGCAGCTCATCCATTACGACGACAAGGTCATCCACACCGACTTCAGCGCGCTGATGTCGAAGGTCATGACCAACGGCAACGGCCGGATCAAGTTCCCGATCAACGAGCCGGCGGCCGGCCGGAAGAAGAGCCAGATCCAGGAGTACCTCGACTGGTATCGCGCCGCCGGGTGCCAGCACATCGCGCTGCGGACCGAGGACATCGTCGGCACGGTCCGGCGGCTGCGCGACAACGGGGTGGAGTTCCTCGGCCTGCCGCACGAGTACTACGCCTCGCTCGCCGACCGGGTCGGGGACGTGGGCGTCCCGATCGACACGCTCGAGGAGCTCGGCATCGAGGCCGACCGCGACGAGGAGGGCTTCCTCCTCCAGATCTTCACCCGCCCGGTCCAGGACCGCCCTACCTTCTTCTTCGAGATCATCGAGCGCCACGGCTCGCGCGGTTTTGGCGTCGGCAACTTCAAGGCGCTCTTCGAGGCGATCGAGCGCGAACAGGCCAAGCGCGGGAACCTCTAGGCCGGAGTCCCGGAGACGAGGCCCGAGTCCCGCAGACGAGCCCCGAGTCCCCGGCGGACGCGTATCCTCGTCCGCGTGGTCCGGGTGGGCCACGTTGCGCGCGACCCCGCGGGGTCGCCGCCAAGGAGAGGATCGAACATGACACGGATCCTTTGGACGCTGATCGCGGGATCGGCCCTGCTCCTGGCCGCGTGCGGCTCGTCCGCACCGGGCGGGCTGTCGGGGAGCTGGACCGCGACCAGCATCGACGGACAGGCGACCGTGGCGGGAAGCGAGCCGACGATCTCGTTCGGAAGCGACGGGCGGATCACCGGCTCGACCGGCTGCAACACCTACAGCGGGACGTTCATCCTGTCGGGCGGCAACGTGACGATGTCGCAGCTCGCGATGACGCAGAAGGCCTGCACGGACGAGGCGGTCAGCGCCCAGGAGTCCGCGTTCAACACGGCCCTGACCGGGGCCACGAGCTGGTCGATCGGCTCCGACGGCAACCTGACGCTGAAGGGCGCCGGGGACATCGTCGCGAAGCCGGGCGTCACGGCGACCTGATCGGCTCGAGGCTCGTCGCGGCAGCCGTGCGACCGTCGCTCGCTCCGCGCTGAAGGCGCCCTGATGCGGATCGCCCACGTGCGCGAGCGGCGTGCCCCGGCCGGCACCGCGTGGCGCCTTTCCGGGGCCGCCGACGCGGACGCCCCGTGGATCGACCTAGAGCCGGCGCGTCGACGCGCCATCGCCGACCGGCCGGAGCTCGCGCACGACAGCGCGCTGCACCGCCAGCCGCTGACGACCCTCGACGACCTGCTGGCACGACGTCTCCGGGTCGACGCGCTGCGCGACCTGGTGGACGGGTTCGTCCCGCGGGACGACGACCCCGCGGTCCTGGACGCCGCCGACCTCGACTTCGGCCCGCCGGTCCTCCGCCCGCCGTCGGTGCGCGACTTCTACGCGTTCGAGGGCCATGTCCGCACGATGTGGGAGCGCCGCGGCGGGGAGGTCCCCGAGGCCTGGTACCGGCTTCCGATCTTCTATTTCAGCAACGTCTCCGAGGTCCGCGGCCCGGGCGATCCCGTCTGGGCGCCGGCGGCGTCGACGGAGCTGGACTACGAGCTGGAGGTCGCAGCGCTGATCGATACGCCGGCGATCGACCTGTCGACCGAACGCGCGGAGGCGGCGATCGGCGGCTACACGATCTTCAACGACTGGTCCGCCCGGGACCTCCAGCGGGAGGAGACCGCGGTCCGGCTCGGGCCGGCCAAGGGCAAGGACTTCGCCAGCTCGTTCGGGCCATGGCTGGTCACGCCGGACGAGCTGGCGGACGTGCGATCCGGCTCCGGCTACGACCTGGCGATGACGGCCGAGGTGAACGGCGTCGAGACCAGCCGCGGCCGCTGGACCGATGCGCAGTTCTCGTTCGGGGCGATGCTCGAACGCGCGTCCGCGGACGCACACCTGCGGGCCGGCGACCTGGTCGGCAGCGGGACCGTCGGGACCGGCTGCCTTCTCGAGGTCCGCGACACGACCCTCGGGCGGTACCTCGAGCCGGGGGACGAGGTCACGCTGCGCATCGATCGGCTGGGGGCTCTGACCACGCCGATCGTGGTGCGGCCCGCGCGGGACTGACGCGGGGCGACCGACCGCGAGCTCGGCTGAGGCGCGCGGCCGACGCGATGAGCCCCACGTCGGCATCATTCGTGGCGTGACGATCCGGATCGATCCGATGACGGCCGACGACTGGGCCGCCGTCCGCCGCATCTACGCCGAGGGCATCGCGACGGGCGATGCGACCCTGGAGCGCGAGACCCCGGACTGGGACCACTTCGACCGGTCGCACCGGCCGGACTGCCGGTTCGTCGCGCGGCGGTCGGGCGATCCGCCGGACGGGCCGGTCCTCGCCTGGGCCGCGCTCTCCCACTACTCCAGCCGGCGGGTCTATTCAGGCGTCGCCTGGGAGAGCGTCTACGTTGCCGAGGACGCCCGCGGCACCGGCATCGGCCGCGCCCTGCTCGAGGCACTCATCCCCGCCTCGGAAGGGGCCGGGACGTGGGCACTGCTGGCCGGCGTGATGGTGGACAACACCGCCAGCCTCGCCCTTCACGAGCGGGTCGGCTTCGTCCGCGTCGGCATCCAGCATCGGCTGGGCCAGGACGCGACCGGTCGCTGGCGTGACGTCGTCCTCCTCGAGCGTCGGAGCTCGACCGTCGGCGCCTGAGCGAGCGCACGCACGGTCTGAACGTTTGCCGAAGCCCCTCCCGTCATAGTGGGTAGTCCGCGGCCATGACGGCTGCGGCGACCGGAGGTCCAGGTGGATCGAGACCTGGTCGAGTCGGCCCGTCGGGGAGATCGCGAAGCGTTCGCCGTCCTGGTGCACCAGGTGAGCGATCAGCTGTATGCGGTCGCCCAGCGGATCCTGCGCGACCCGGCCCTCGCCGAGGACGCCCTGCAGAACGCCCTCGTCCTTGCCTGGCGCCGTCTGCCGCATCTGCGGCAGACAGACCGATTCGAAGCGTGGATCCATCGGATCCTCGTCCATGCCTGCTACGACGAATCGCGGCGGGCACGCCACTGGGTCGCGAACGTCCGGGTCCTGCCCGTCGACGGGCCATCGACACCTGACGGGAGCGACGCCGTCGCCGACCGCGACGAACTGGAGCGGGCCTTCCGCCGGCTCCCGGTCGACCAGCGAGCGGTCTTCGTCCTGCACCACTACCTCGGGCTGCCGCTCGTGGAGATCGCCGAGATGCTCGAGATCCCCGCGGGCACGGCCCGATCGCGCTTGCACTACGCCACGCGCGGCCTCCGCGACGCCTTGATGGTCGAGCCGGAGCCCGCGCTCCAGGGAGGACGCCTCGCATGACCGACGATCGCTCGCTCGAACGCGCCGCTCGGTCGTGGATCGAGGCCGGCCCGACCCACGCGCCTGACCACGCCGTGGAGGCTGCCCTCCTCCTCATCGAAACGACACCACAAGAACGGGATCTGCGGATCCCGTGGAGGTTGCCCAAGATGTTGACCCCTGCCCGCCTCGCCATGGCCGCCGTCGCCGGTGTGCTCCTGCTCGGCGGCGTCTTCTTCACCCTCGGATGGTCGAACCAACCCGTCGTCGGGGTGCCCGCGCCGAGCGCCTCCCCGGAGCCCGGTCAGAGCCCGTCCGGCGCGCCGAGCCCGGGCGCATCTCCGGCGTCGCTTGACTATGCGACCCTGCCGGGCTGGATCGTCTTCGAACACTTCGGCCAGGCGCCCGATGGTTCTACCACCAAGATGGACACGGACCGCCGAGGGATCTGGATGATCCACGCCGACGGGACCGGCCTCCATGAGCTGGCGCCCGGTCAGCCGGTCGACGGGAAGTACGCACCGGACATCTCGCCCGACGGCACGAAGGTCGCATTCAATTCGTGGGACAACAAGGTCCAGGTCTGGGAGGCCGGCATCGATGGGGGCGCTCCGCGGCTGCTGACCGGACCGACTGCAGCGGCGTACCCGATGCCTGCATAGAAGAGGAACCCGCGTACGCTCCCGACGGGACCCGCATCGCGTTCGTTCGAGGTGGCCAGGGCACGAGCGTCATCGGGATCCGCGACCTCGCGACTGGTGCCGTGACGCTGCTCGAATCGACGCGCTCGACGACGCAGATGGCGTGCAGACCCAACCGACATGGTCGCCTGACGGCACGCCAGATCGCGTTCGCCCGCTCAAGGACGACACCGAAGACGGGCGAGCATGTCGGCGAGCCACATCTTCATCGTGGATTCGCGACGGAGCGGGGCTGCACCAGATGCCACTTGCCGAGCGGACACCGTGGGGCGACCCGGACTGGTCGCCCGATGGATCGCGGATCCTGTTCAGCTCGTGGCCGATCGCACGATTTCAACACCGACAAGGTGCGGACCTATTCAGCGCACGTCCCGACGGGAGTGACCTTCGGGAGCTCACGACCGACGCCTACAGGCGCCTGCGGGGCAGCGTCGTGGACGCCCGACGGCGAGCACATCCTGCTCTGGGGTCCGACGACCTTCTGGATGATGGATCCCGATGGCGGAAACCAGCGCCCGATCAACGAGACGAAACTCACCTTCTTCGGGGACACGCTTGGCTACGGGTACTACGGCGTACCTCCAGCCGACGCCTAGGCGGACCGTGCGCGGCGACCTAGACTGGCCTCCTCGGACTCGAGGAGGCCAGTCGTTCGATGTTCTACGCCTCGCGCGGCAGCATCCCGCACAACCGCCACACCCAGCATCGCGCGCCCGATGGCTCGCTCTACGCCGAGGAGCTGTTCGGCGTCGAGGGGTTCACCGGCCGCTCGTCGCTGCTCTACCACGTCGTCCCGCCGACGCGGACGTACCAGGATCGAGCCGGGCGCCGACGATCGCGCTGCGAGGAGGCCGATGACGGCTATCACCACCATCGACTGATCGACGCCGCCGGCGTCGAGCCGGCCGGCGACGCGGTGACCGGGCCGCATCCCGCTGTTCTTCAACAGCGACATCGTCATGGGCGTCGTCCGCCCGGCGGACGCGATGCCCGACGACGATCTTCTACCGCAACGGCGAGGCCGACGAGCTGCTCTATCGTCCACGAGGGCGCGGGCCTGCTCGACACCGTCTTCGGGCCGCTGCGCTACGGGCCGGGCGACTACCTCGTCCTGCCGATCGGCACGACCTGGCGGCTGGAGCCGGACGCCGGATCCGTCCAGCGGATGCTCTACCTCGAGTGCCCGTCCGAGATCGAGGCGCCGAAGCGCTACCGCAACGAGTACGGCCAGCTGCTCGAGCACTCGCCGTACTCGCAGCGCGACATCCGCTCCCCGACGAGGTCGCCCGCGCGGACCGACGAGGGCGAGTTCCGTCGTCCACGTCAAGATGCGCAGCCGGCTGACCGCCTATCACTACCGGCACCACCCGTTCGACGTCGTCGGCTGGGACGGCTACCTCTGGCCGTTCGCGTTCAACATCGCCGACTTCGAGCCGATCACCGGGCGCGTCCACCAGCCGCCGCCGGTCCACCAGACGTTCGCGGCGCGGAACTTCGTGGTGTGCTCGTTCGTGCCGCGCAAGTTCGACTACCACCCGCTGGCGATCCCGGCGCCGTACAACCACTCGAACATCAACTGCGACGAGGTCATCTACTACGTGGCCGGCAACTTCATGAGCCGGCGCGGGGTCGGGATCTCCTCGTTCACGCTCCACCCGGCGGGGATCCCGCACGGGCCGCACCCGGGCACCGCCGAGGCGTCGATCGGCAAGGAAGCGACCGAGGAGCTGGCGGTGATGGTCGACACGTTCCACCCGCTCCGGATCACGCAGGCAGGCGGCCGCGCTCGAGGACGACCGCTACCCGTATTCGTGGCTGCCGGCCGAGGACGCCCCGGGCGAGGCGCGCGAGCTCGCGAGCGCGGGCCGGAGGCGTTCCCCGACTGATCCGGGCCGCGAGCCGCCCGCCCGCGCCGCCCGCCCGCGCCCGCCGACCGGCGACCGGTCGCGACCCACGGCACTCCGGTCGTTGCGTCGGGGAACCGGACCACGGGCCACCGCCCCACGGGACCAGTTGGGGGGTCCCCTCGGGCCTTGCGGCGCGCCACCATGGCGTCCATGCACCCGATCCACCCGATGCGCCGATCGGCGCTCCTCGCCATCGTCGCGGTCCTCGTCCTCGTCTGCCTCCCCGCGCTGGCATCCGCGGCGAGCGCCGACCCCGATGGCGACGGCCTGCCCTCGACCTACGAGAAGACGCGGACCCTCACCAGTCCGAGCCGGGCGGACACCGACCGCGACGGCCTACCGGACGGCAAGGAGGACCCCGATCACGACACCCTGACGAACCGCCAGGAGTGGGCCCTCGGGACGAACCCGCGGAAGGCCGACACCGACCGCGACGGCATCCGCGACGACCGCGAGGACCCGGACCACGACGGGTTGCTCAACGGCTTCGAGCCCAAGGCCGGGACGCATCCCCTGCGGCTCGACTCCGACCACGACGGGATCCGCGACGACCACGAGAACCCCGACCTCGATGGCCTCTCCAACAAGATGGAGCAGAAGCTCCACACCGACCCGCGCCGGGCGGATACCGACGGTGATGGCTTCTCCGATGGCCGTGAGTATGTCGCCGGGACCGATCCGCTCCGTGCGTCCAGCCATCCGCCCGACGGAGGGGTACCGCCCACCCCGCCACCGCCGAGCACGCCCCCGCCGCCCCCGACCGGCGGCGCGCCCACGCTGCCGGGCGTCCCGGACTGCACGGTCTTCCCCGCCGACAACGTCTGGAACGTCGCCATCGACGGACGCGCGGTCGCGTCCGACTCTGCCACGATGATCGGCACGATCGGTCTGACCCGCGGCCTGCACATGGACTTCGGTTCGTTCGCCGGCTACGGCATCCCGTACGACGTGGTGACCTCCGCGACGCCGAGGTCGACCGTGACCTTCGACTACGACGAGGACTCGGACCACGTCCCGTACCCGATCCCGGCGTCGCCGCTCCAGGAGGGCGGGTCCGACGGCCACATCCTCCTCGTCGACAAGGACGCCTGCCAGCTGTACGAACTCTTCGATGCCCGCAGGGTCAGCGGCGTCTGGCACGCCGGCAGCGGCGCCACCTGGAGCCTGGCATCCAATGCCTTGCGGACCGCCGGCTACACCAGTGCGGACGCCGCGGGCCTGCCGATCCTCCCGGGCCTGGTGCGCTATGACGAGGTCGCGGCCGGCGAGATCGCCCACGCCCTGCGCTTCACCACGGACCGGACGCGCACCTCGTACATCTACCCCGCCCGCCACCAGGCCGGCGAGTCGAGCTCGGCGAGCCTCCCGCCGATGGGCATCCGGGTCCGGCTCAAGGCGACCTACGACACCTCACGCTTCTCGCCGCAGGCGAAGGTCATCGCGGAGGCGCTCAAGCACTACGGGATGATCCTCGCCGACAACGGCTCGCCCTGGTACATCACCGGCGCCAGCGACACGCGCTTCGACGATGACGTGCTGCACGAGCTCGATGTCATCAAGGGGTCCGACCTCGAGGTCGTCGACACCAGCGGGCTGCTGAACGGCCCGTAACCCCGGACCCGCGGCACGGCAATCGCGCATCATTGGGCGATGACCGACATCCGCGCCCGCGCCCTGGCCGGCGAGACCCTCCTCGGCGCGTTCCTGGACCTCGACTCGCCGCTGTCCGCGGAGATCTGCGGCCGTGCCGGCTACGACTGGCTGATCATCGACCTCGAGCACGGCGCCGCCACCGAGGCGACCCTCCTGTCGCACCTGCACGCCGTGGGTGGGACACCCGCCGCGGCGCTCGTGCGGGCGCAATCCGGGGAGCGGCTGCGCATCGGCCGGGCGCTCGATCTCGGCGCGGCCGGGATCATGATCCCGCGGCTCGACACCGCGGCCCAGGTCAAGGAGGCCGTCTGGTTCCTCCGCTACCCGCCGGCGGGCGGCCGCGGGGTCGCGCTCCGGACCCGCGGGGCCGGACTGGGCTCGCGCGGCCACGGCCAGGTCGGCGAGGTCAACGACCTGACGCTCGGGATCATCCAGATCGAATCCGCGGCCGCGGTCGCCGAGGTCGACGAGATCGCGGCGATCGACGGCGTCGATGTCCTGTTCGTCGGCCCGACCGACCTGTCGCACTCGCTCGGGGTCCCCGGGCGCTTCGACGACCCGGCCTACCTCGCCGCCCTCGACGCGGTCGTCGCGGCCTGTGCGGCGCACGGCAAGTCGGCGGGCATCCTCCTCTACGACCCGGCCGTCATCGCTCGCCATCTCGAGCTCGGATTCCGCTTCATCGGCCTCGGGGCGGACGGCTCGTTCGTGGCGAACGGAGCCAGGGCGATGCTGGCCGCCGCGGGCCGCGGCTGACCGTCACTCGTCGGCGACCCGGATCTCGGGGAGGGGACGGGACGCGGCGCCCGGCCCGGTCTGGGCGATCACCACGCCCGCCACGATCAGCACCCCGCCGAGCAGCTGGACCGGGGCCAGGGCGATCCCGAAGAGAAGGGCGGCCAGGACGATCGTGTAGAACGGCTCCACGGTGCTGATCAGCGCAGCCTGCGCCGCCCCGATCCGCTGCGCCCCCGCGTAGAAGGTCTGGATCGCGATGAACGTCGAGACGACCCCGACGCCGATCAGCCCGCCCCACGCCGCCGGCGGGATGTCGGCCGGAAGGACCGGACGGCCGCCGATGAGGTTCCAGCTCCAGTAGACGGCGGCAGCCGCGGACATGACCAGGGCCGTGGCCGTCGCGGCGGCGGCCCCGCCGTCGTTCGACCGGCCGACCATGTCCCGGCGCTCGCCGGACAGCTTGGCCGCGAGCACGATCCAGACCGAGTAGATCAGCGGCGAGACGACGACCAGGAGGAGGCCGCTGAGCGGCGGCATCGCACCTTCGGCGATCCCACCGATCGCCAGGGCCACACCGACCAGCGCGATGCCCAATGCGCCCCAGGCCCGCCGGCCCTCGAGGCGCCGCCCGATCCGCAGCGACAGGACGGCGACCACGGCCGGGTAGATGTAGACGATCAGCGCGGCGAGCGATGGCGAGACCGTCTCGAGGCCCGCATAGTACGTCCCTGAATTCCCCACGTAGAGCACGCCGAGGCCGAGCGCGACGACGACACCCCGCCGGTCCATCGACCGGAGGCCGCGACGGCGCTGCGGCGACGCCAGCAGCCAGATCCAGGCGAGGCTCGCCCCGAACCCGAACCGCCACGCGGACAGGACCAGCCAGTCGACCCCCGCCCCGTAGACCGGCTGCGCGAAGAGCGACCCGGAGCCGAAGGCGGCGGCGGACACGAGGATGAGGGCGATCCCGGCCCACCGGCCGCGCTGTTCGGACGACACGTGCCGAGGCTAGCAGCCGGAGCGGGCTCGGAGCGGGAGGCCGCGGCACCCGGCCGGGCCGTCTCCGGCACGCAACGTCTACACTTGGCGGAGTGACCGACCTGACCGAAGCCGCCGTCGTTCGCCGCGTCCCGGCCATCCTCGAGGAGCGCCTCCGCGTGCTCAGCCGGGGAGCGCCCGTGACCGTGGCCCCGCAGTCCTCGCTGGCCGACTGTCTGCTTGCCATCCAGCGGACCGGGATGGGCGATTCGGTGTTCGTCTGCGATACCGGGGGACGGCTCCTGGGGGTCCTGACCGAGCGCGACATCTTCGGGCGGCTCGTCGGCGGACAGGTCGACCTGGGCCAGCCGGTCGAGACGCTCATGACGACCGAGCCGCGCACGCTGGACCTGGACCAGACCATCCGCGACGCCATCGACCTGATGCAGACCGGGCGATACCGGAACGTGCCGATCGTCGACGGCGATGGCACGCTCGTCGGGGTCGTCCGGCAGCAGGACATCATCAAGTACCTGGCAGAGTCGTTCCCCGAGGAGCTCCTGAACCTCCCGCCGCGGCTGCACCAGCGCATGAAGGCACCGGAGGGGGCGTGACGACCGAGATCACCGAGCAGGCACCGGGAGACGTCACCGAGCTCGAACGGGTGACCATCCGCTTCGCCGGCGATTCGGGCGACGGGATGCAGCTCACCGGGACGCAGTTCACGCGGACCGCCGCCGTCTTCGGCAACGACATCAGCACCCTCCCGGACTTCCCGGCCGAGATCCGCGCGCCGGCCGGCTCGCTGCCGGGCGTGTCGGGCTTCCAGATCAGCTTCAGCTCGACCGAGATCCACACGCCGGGCGACCAGCCCGACGTGCTCGTGGCCATGAACCCGGCCGCGCTCAAGACGAACATCGGCGACCTGCCCGCGGGCGGCGCGCTCATCGTCAACTCGGACGCCTTCACCCAGCAGAACCTGAACAAGGCGGCCTACGCGAGCGACCCGCTGACCGACGGCTCCCTCAACGCCTACACACTCTTCGAGATCCCCATCTCGACCCTCAACGAGCGGTCGCTCGACGGGCTCGACATGACGAGCAAGCAGAAGGACCTGACCAAGAACTTCTTCGCGCTCGGGATCATGTTCTGGCTCTACGAGCGCAGCATGGAGCCGACGATCGCCTGGATCGACGCCAAGTTCGCGGCCCGCCCGGTCATCGCCGAGGCGAACAAGCGCGCGCTGAAGGCCGGCTACGCGTTCGGCGAGACGACCGAGATGTTCCATACGCACTACCGCGTCCGGCCGGCGAAGCTGCCGCCGGGCACCTACCGGAACATCACCGGCAACGAGGCCACCGCCCTCGGCTTCCTGGCTGCGTCGAAGCTGGCCGATCGGCAGCTGTTCTACGGCAGCTATCCGATCACGCCGGCGAGCGAGATCCTCCACCAGCTGTCGGGCTACAAGGCGTTCGGGGTCAAGACCTTCCAGGCCGAGGACGAGATCGCCGCGATCGGCGCCGCGATCGGCGCGAGCTACGGCGGCGCCCTCGGCATGACCGCCTCGTCCGGCCCGGGCATCGCGCTGAAGACCGAGGCCATGGGTCTGGCCGTGATGGTCGAGCTGCCGCTGGTCGTCATCGACGTCCAGCGCGCCGGGCCGTCCACCGGCATGCCGACGAAGAACGAGCAGGCGGACCTGCTGCAGGTCATGTTCGGGCGCAACTCCGACTCGCCCCTGCCGATCGTCGCGCCGGCCACGCCGAGCGAATGCTTCGACCTCGCGATCGAGGCGGTCCGCATCGCGCTCAAGTACATGACCCCGGTCGTCTATCTCTCGGACGCGTTCCTCGCGACCGGCTCGGAGCCGTGGCGGATCCCCGATGTCGCCGGGCTCCCGGACATCCGGGTCTCGAACGCGGTCAGGGGCGACGGCCCGTTCAGCCCGTACCTGCGCGACCCCGACACGCTGGCCCGCCCCTGGGCGGTGCCGGGCACGGCCGGGCTCGAGCACCGCATCGGCGGCCTCGAGAAGGCCGACGTGACCGGCAACGTCAGCTACGACCCGGATAACCACCACCGCATGCAGACCTTGCGCCAGGCCAAGGTCGCCGGCATCGCCAAGGACATCCCACCCCTCGATGTCTTCGGGCCGACGAGCGGCGACCTCCTGATCCTGGGCTGGGGCTCGACCTACGGCGCCATCCGCTCCGCGGTCGAGACGCTCCACGCCAAGGGCGCCTCGGTCGCTCACGCCCATCTGCGACATCTGAACCCGTTCCCAGCCAACACGGAAGCCGTGCTGCGCGCCTATCGCCAGGTGCTCATCCCCGAGGTCAACCTCGGGCAGCTACTGATGCTGATCCGGGCGCGCTACCTCATCGATGCCGTCGGCTACGACCGGGTCCGCGGCAAGCCGTTCCGCATCGCCGAGATCGTCGCGGAAGCCGAGCGCCTCCTGGGGATCGGCGATGGACCGTCGCCCGCCGACCTCGGCGGCGACCACAGCGCGAACACGAGCGGCGGGGGAGACTGACATGACCGACACCAACGGCCGCGCCGCCGCCGTCCCGCCCCAGCCGCCGCTCAGCCCGGAGAACGCGGCGATCATCCAGCTCACGCGCAAGGACTTCGTGTCCGACCAGGAGGTGCGCTGGTGCCCGGGCTGCGGCGACTACTCGATCCTCGCCCAGACCCAGAAGGTGATGCCCGACTTCGGCTTCCCGAAGGAGAACATCGTCTTCATCTCGGGGATCGGCTGCTCCGGCCGCCTGCCGTACTACATGAACACCTTCGGCTTCCACACGATCCACGGCCGCGCGCCCACGCTCGCGACGGGGCTCAAGGCGGCGCGCCCGGACCTGATGGTGTGGGTCATCACCGGCGACGGCGACGCCCTCTCGATCGGCGGCAACCACGTCATCCACTCGATGCGCCGCAACGTCGACATCAACATGATCATGTTCAACAACCGGATCTATGGGCTGACCAAGGGGCAGGCCTCGCCGACGTCGGAGTTCGGCAAGCGGACCAAGTCGACGCCGGTCGGCTCGGTCGACACGCCGATCATCCCGCTGACCATCGCGCTGGCCGCGGAGGCGAGCTTCGTCGCCCGCTCGGTCGACACCCACACCGAGCACCTCCAGCAGACCCTCGAGCGGGCCGGGCGGCACCACGGCTCGTGCTTCGTGGAAGTCCTGCAGAACTGCAACATCTTCAACGACGGGGCGTGGCGGGACTTCACCGACCGCGAGGTCCGCGAGGACCGGATGCTCGTCCTGGAGCACGGCAAGCCGATGATCTTCGGCAAGGACCGCGACAAGGGGATCCGCCTGAACGGCCTGCACCCCGAGGTCGTGACCATCGGGCAGGACGGCGTCACGGAGGCGGACCTCCTGGTCCACGATGAGGCCGCCGCGGACCCGTACCTGGCCCTCATGCTCTCGCGCATGGCCTGGCCGGACTTCCCGGTGCCGGTCGGGGTGCTGCGGGCGGTCAGCCGCCCGACCCATGACCGGCTGATCGAGGACCAGCTCACCGCCGCGGTGGCGAAGAGCGGCCAGGGCGACCTGGCGCAGGTCCTCAACGGCGGGGAGACCTGGACCGTCGAATAGCGCGGAGGAGGGAGAGGGACGTGATCTGCCCGGTCTGTGGCACGGACAACCTGACGGGAGCCGAGGTCTGCGACAACTGCGGCGCGGACCTGGCCGGCGCCGACGTGCCGCAGGCCACCACCACGTTCCACGGCCGGCTTCTTGGTGAGCACCTGATCGACCTCGGGGCGCCGGAGCCCGTCACGGTGCGCCCGGACACCCCCGTGGCGGTCGCGATCGAGCGGATGCACACGGCCGGGATCGACTGCCTGTTGATCGTGGACGACGATCGCCTGGTCGGCATCTTCACGGATCGCGATGCCGTCGTCCGCGTCGCCGGCAAGCGTCTCGAGGCATCCCTCGTGCGCGACGTCATGACCCCCGAGCCGGTCACGCTGCGCCACACCGACCCGATCGCGCTGGCCATCCACCGGATGGCCGTCGGCGGCTTCCGGCACATCCCGATCCTGCAGGACGGCCGGCCGCGGGGCGTGGTGACCGCCCGGGACGTCTTCCACCATCTCGCCGAAACGTTCGGATGACGATCCGCGTGGCGATCCTCGCCCAGGACCTCATCTGGCAGGACCGGCTGGCGCGCTCGGTCCAGGCAGCCGGCGCCGAGCCGATCAGCGCAAAGACCGCACCCGAGTTCGAGCGCGCCCTCGAGGACGCCCGACTCGCGGTCATCGACCTGACGGCGCGCGCGTACGATCCGCTCCAGGCCATCGAACGGGCCGTGTCGCTGGGCGCGCATGTCCTCGCCGTCGGCCAGCACGACGATCTCGAGCTGCGCAAGCGCGCCCTCGCCCGCGGCGCCGACCGCGTCCTCGCATACCGCAAGCTCGCCGACGACGGCCCCGCCACCATCGCGGCCTGGATCGAGCGCGTGGCGGCCATGCAGGCGGCCTCGTGACGGCGGTCGCGGCCCGGCCGGCCATCCCCGACGCCCGCTACGCCGAGCGTCTCCACCGGGCAGCATCGGTCGCCGAGGCGGCCGGCCTGGACGCTCTCCTCATCGGCGTCGGGCCGGACCTGCGCTACCTGACCGCCTACGAGGCGATGCCGCTCGAGCGGCTCACGATGCTCGCGATCGTCCGTGGCCAGCAGCCGTTCATCGTGGTCCCGCGCCTGGAGCGCGGCGCTGCCGAGGCCGGCCTCCGGGCCGCCGTCGAGATCGTGACCTGGGACGAGCGCGACGACGCGCACGCCATCATCACCCGTCGCATCCCGCGGCCCGCCGGCGACGCCGGGCCGCGCGTCGCCGTCTCGGACGCGCTGTGGGCCGCCCATCTCCTCCGGCTGCAGGCCCACCTCGGGCCGACCGCCCGCTTCGAGCCCGCGTCCCCGGTCCTGGCCGAGCTGCGCATGGTCAAGGACCCCGACGAGATCGCGCTCCTGCGCGAGGCAGCGCACGCCGCCGACCGGGTGGTCGCCCAGATCGCAGCGGGTCGGCTCGTCGGGCGCACCGAGGCCGATGTGGCCCGCGAGGTCCGGGAGCGCCTGGTCGCCGAGGGCCACGAGCTCGGGCTGTTCGCCATCGTCGCCTCCGGCCCGAACTCGGCCTCGCCGCATCACGAAGCCTCGGAGCGGGTGATCGCCGCGGGCGAGCCGATCGTGCTGGACATCGGTGGGGTCCTCGGCGGCTACTGCTCCGATATCACCCGGACCCTGTGGGTGACCGGCGGCGACCCGGCCAGGGGACCGGACGAGCGGTTCCGCCACCTGTTCGGCGTGCTGCGCGACGCCCAGGCCGCCGCCACCCGGGCCGTCGCGCCCGGCGTTGCCTGCAGCGCGGTCGACGCCGCGGCTCGCCGGCCGATCGAGGCGGAGGGGTACGGCGAGGCCTTCTTCCACCGGACCGGCCACGGGATCGGCCTGGAAGGCCACGAGGACCCGTACATCATCGCCGGCAACGATCGCCAGCTCGAGCCCGGGATGGCCTTCTCGGTCGAGCCGGGGATCTACCTCGTCGGCGAGTACGGGGCCCGCATCGAGGACATCGTCCTGTGCGGGCCGAACGGGCCGGACACGCTCAACCAGGCGGACCACGAGCTCTACGTCGTCGACGGCTGATGGCGGGCCGTTCGAGGGACGTGCGCTATCATCCGGCCACGGATCGCGCCCAAGCGGTCCACCCTCGCGTCCGAGACCAGATGATCCGCACCCTCCAGCGCTGTGACGGCGGCGCGTTCCGGAACCCCGCTGAGCGGCCGGGGTCCGACGGCCGATGAGCCGCCGGCACGGCCGCCCGCACCATCACGATCGCCCGCGGCAGGACACGCCCCGGCCGGGGGCGTCGACGGACGTCCGCGCGCCGGGTCCCGCCTCCGCGAGCGCGAATCCGGCCCCGTCGGCCCCGGCCGCTTCGCCCCCGTCGCCGAGCTTGACGTCCCGGCCGGCCCCGGAAGTCGCGCCGATCCCGGCCCGGCCACCGGAAGGTGCCGCCGTCCCACCGATGGCGCGCGCGGAGGACCAGCCCGGTCCGTCGAGCGGCCCGGTCGCACGGCCGTCGAACGGCCCGGCCGGTGGACCGTCGAACGGCGGGGCACCGCGGCCCGCGGATGGCGCCCCGTCAGATCGGCCCGGTCCCGGAGGCCAGCCGATGCCCGTCCGGATGGGCGGTGGCGATCGCGGCGGCCCCTGCACCGCGCCACAGCTCCGCCGCTTCATCAAGAGCCGCCCGTACGTGCCGATGCACGAGCTCCGGCGGCGCTTCGCCATCGACGGCGGGGACGACGACGTGAGCACGGTCGCGCTCGACCAGCACACCATCTTCGTCGGCCTGCCCGATCGCGAGGGCCAGTTGCTCGGCGAGCTCCTCCGGTCCGGCGAGATCGGCTACGAGCTCTCGCTCGACCCGCGCTCGCCGATCGTCGTCGGCGTCTACCCGATGCGCCCCGTCCCTCGCTCCTGACGCTCGCCACGCGGCGGCGACGCCGCGATGGAACGGCGGCGGGCCACCGCGATCGCGCGCATCCCGCCGGAACGTGAGACGACCGCCGGGCACTTCCAGCGGTCGTCTCATTTCCCCGATGTGCAGACGATGTTCGGTGGCCGTCTGGCGGCCGATCCGGCGGCGATCCAGGCGACACGCGGACGGTACCCGCCCGGTGGTGCGTCCTGCCAACACCGGGGCGACGCTGCGGCTGTCGCCTACGACACAGCGTCGCCGTCGCCGTCGGCGTAGGAGCGCGGCAGCGGCTCGACCGCCGCGCGCGGCGTGCGCAGGTCCTTCAGATCGGACTGGTCGACACCGGCGAGGCGCGGCAGGTCCGCCTCCTGGGTGCGCGAGAGACGCGTCGTGAGCGTCGAGCGGATCAGCTGCTCGATCTCGGGGACGGCGGTCAGCGCGCGCATCGTGTCGGCGGGGACCTCCAGGAGCGTCGTGTCGACATCGGCGACCACGTCCGCGGTCCGCGGCCTGCCCGTCATCGCCGCGATCTCCCCGAAGAAGTCGCCGGTACCCATCGTCGAGAGCCCGCGGTAGCCGTCGCCCTCGGGGATGCCCGCCGTCGTCGATCCGTCGAGGATGAAGTAGGCCTGGGTCGCGACGTCGCCGTGCTCGACGATCCGCGTCCCCGCCGGGACCTCGCGGACCGTCGTCGCGGCCGCGAGCTCGGCCCGCATCTCCGGCGACAGCCGTCCGAAGACCGCGATGTGCCCCACGAGGCGGTCGATGTCGGCGGGTGTCGCCATGCGGGCCGCCAGCGCGGTGCCGGTCGCCGCGCTGGCGGTGCGCAGCCGGGCGGCGGCGGCTCCCCAGGTGCGGAACCCGAGGCCGGGCGCGAACAGCGTCACGGCCGCCGAGACGAACAGGAGGCACGACGCGACGATGATCAGCGCCCGGATGTCGAAGACGTCGGCGAGGCCCGCGCCGGCCATGCCGATCAGGAAGATCACGTCGCGCATGACGTAGAACGCGGAGAAGACCCGGCCGCGCATCTCGCGCGGGGTGTTCCGCTGGAGCAGCACGGAGCGCGAGACCGAGGACGGCGGCTGGAGGAAGCCGCTGAGCGCGACGATGAGGATGGCGACCGGCACCGTCGTCGAGTTCGCGTAGCCGATGCCCAGGATGCCCATGCCCGTGAGCGAGATGACGATCCAGACCGGCTCCGGCAGCCGGCTCGCGTAGCGGGCCATGAACAGCGAGCCCACGACGAACCCGACCGACGTGAGTCCCTCCTGGAGGCCGTACTCGAACTCCGTCGCGCCGAGGATCTTGATCGAGAACGGCAGCAACAGCACGTTCCACAGCCCGAATGCCACGAACATGAACGAGCCGATCAGGAAGAGCGAGCGCAGGATCGGCGTCCCGAACAGGGTCGAGATCCCCGAGCGCAGGTTGGCGATGATCACCGCCGGCGTGGCGTCCTCCTCGGGGATCGGCAGCGCGTAGCGGCCCATCACCGCGATGAGCCCGGCCGCGACGACGAACGAGATCGCGTCGAGGATGAACGCCCACTGGAGCCCGATCGTGCTGGCCAGCAGGCCGGCGCCAGCGAAGCCGATCGCGGTCGAGCCGAAGGCCGCGATCGACAGGAACGCGTTGGCGGCGGACAGCTCCTCGTCGCTGGCCATCTCGGGGATCAGCGAATCGTGGGCGGGGTCGAAGAATTGCTTGACGCCCGCATTGAGCAGCAGCAGCGCGTACAGGCCGACGAGGGCGAAGCCCTGGAGGCCGATCACGACGGCGATCAGCCCGACGAGGACCGCCTGGACCAGGCAGGTGACAGCCATGATCCGCTGGCGGTCATGGCGGTCCACGTAGACCCCGGCGAGCAGGCCGACGATGAGACTGGGGATCGCGGTCGCCATGAGCGTCAGGCCGACCGCCAGCGCCGAGTGCGTCTCGCGATAGACCCAGATGCCGGCCGCCAGGTCGGTCAGCGACGAGCCCGCCGTCGAGATCAGCTGCGCCAGCCAGAGGAGCGAGAAGTCGCGCCGCCGGAAGACCGCGAACATGGACGGGGCCGGCGCGACGACGGCGGTCAAGCGGTCCTCCTGCAGGGCCGTCGGCGCCGGGCGCCGACTCGATCTCGGCGGAGTCTATCCCCCGCGTGGGGCCACGTGGAGCCCCTCTCGCGCCAGCAGTTCGCGCTTGCGCTCGAGCGCGGCGGTCCGCCCGCCCCAGCCATCGCCGCCGTAGCCGCCGAGGGTCCCATCGGCCGCGATCACCCGGTGGCAGGGGACCAGCAGGCTGACCGGGTTGCGGCCCACCGCACCACCGACCGCCCGTGCCGCTCCGGCCGCCCCGACCCGCCGGGCGATCTCGCCGTAGCTGGCGGTGGTGCCCCACGGGATGGCCCGGACCGCGGCGAGGACGGCCTGGTCCCAGGCCGGGCGATCCGACAGGTCGATCGGCACCTCCGCGCCGCTCGGACGGCGGCCGGCAAGGAGCGCCTCGAGCGCCGCCGCCGCGCGGTCGAGATGGGCGATCCGCGGGTCGTCGGCGTGCGTTCGTGCCGCGGCCTCGGGGGTCCGCGCCGCGGTGTCCCGCACGACTGGCCGGCGCAGGCGGGCCCCCACCATGGCCCGGAACGCCTCGTCGGTCGTCGCTTGCTCGACGGCCACGATGCCGCGCCGGCTCGCCGCGAGATGGACCGGCCCCCAAGGGGTGGCGATGACACGGGTGAGGATGGCGTCATCGACTGGTCGTGACATCCCTGCAGTGTGCCGCCGTCCCGCCGCCGCGTCCCGGGCGTCCCGCGCCTCCCGCCTCGCCTGCCCGGTCGGAGCGAACGACCCGTGTTCACGGTCGGTGAACGACCACACGCCCAAGGCAGCCGTGCGCCGCCCGTTGGTGCGAATCGACCCCATTCGTTCGCGGTCAGTGAACGCAAACGCACCAAGACCCCGGATCGGACCCCTCCTGGAGGCTCGAGGACACCTTGGACGTGCCTCCGTTCACCCTGGGTGAACGGGGCCCTGCCGGCGAGGACCGCTGGATCGGCGAAGGACGAGACTCCGGCCCACGGATACCGCCGCGCGCGCCCGCCAGCCCGCGGATGCCGCCGTTCGCACCTCTGGCCCGTCGCGGTCGCCCCGCTCCGCCGCCGACGACCCGCGGCTACACTCGCCGGGTGTCGACACCCGATCCGCGCGACCTGCCCGGCGAGTTCAAGCACCGCCTCCGCATCACGGTCCGGTTCGCCGACACCGATGCGATGGGGCACGTCAACAACGCGGTCTACCTGACCTACTGCGAGATCGCCCGCATCCAGTACTGGACCGATGTGACCGGCGAGCCGATCGCGCTCGGGACCGAGGGGGCCGAGAGCCTGATCCTCGCCGAGGCCCGCATCACCTACCGGGCGCAGGCGTTCCACGGCGAGGTCGTCACGGTCGAGACCCGGGCCACCCGGATCGGACGTTCCTCGTTCACCCTCGAGCACCGCCTGCTCGCGGCACTCCGCGAGGGGCCGCAGCGGCTCGTCGCGGTCAGCGAATCCATCCTCGTCCGCTACGACTACGGCACCCACCGGCCGGTCGAGCTGCCGAGCGCGTCCGTCGCCGCGATCGAGGCCTTCGAAGGTCGCCCGCTGGTCGCCGCACGATGACCTTCTCGATCGCCGCCGTCGACGCCGAGACCGGCGATCTCGGCGTGGCCGTGGCCTCGAAGTTCCTGGCCGTCGGCTCGGTCGTGCCGTGGGCGTGTGCCGGTGTCGGGGCGATCGCGACCCAGGCCTGGGCCAACGTCGGCTACGGTTCGGACGGGCTGGCCCTGCTCGAGACCGGCGTCGACCCGTCGGCCGCGATCGAACGCCTGACCGCCGCCGACGAGGGGCGGATCCACCGCCAGCTCGGCATGGTCGACGCGAGCGGGCGATCGGCCACGTATACCGGCAGCGGCTGCTTCCCGTGGGCGGGCGGCCGAGCCGTGGAAGGCCTCGCAGCGCAGGGCAACATCCTCACGGGGCCTGAGGTGGTCGACGCGCTGGTGGAGACCTTCGTGGCCACGACCGGGTCCCTGACGGACCGGCTGCTGGCCGCGCTGCTCGCGGCGGACCGGGCCGGCGGCGACGCCCGCGGACGCGAGTCGGCCGCGATCCTCATCGTGCGTGCCGATGCCGGCTACAACGGCGGCAACGACCGCTGGATCGACCTGCGGGTGGACGACCACCCCGATCCGGTCCCCGAGCTGGGCCGTCTCCATGCCGTCTGGCGGTTGCTCTCGGAGCCGCCCGACCCGGCCGAACTCGTGCCCATCGACGAGTCCATCGCCGCCGAGCTCCAGGCGCGCCTGGCGCGGTCCGGCTGGGGACCCGAGCGTGCGGACGCGGTCTCGGCGATCATCCGCGCCGCGACCGCCGAGTCGCACCGGGTCGGCGAGCCGCGTCCGGCCACCGCCGCATGGACGACCGAGTGGGACGCCGAGCTCCTCGCCTGGATGGGCTTCGCCAACCTCGAGGAGCGGGCCGCCGCGATGGGATGGATCGACCCGCAGGTCCTGCGCGAGCTCCGGGCCGCGTCCGGCGGCTGACGGCGCCAGCCTAGGTCTGCTCCTCGCCGGCGAACGGTGGCGCGAGCTCCCGGAGGGACGTCTCGCAGTCGGCGAGATCCGCTCGCGAGCACGAGAGCCAGAGCGCCCAGGGGCCAAGCTCCGTGGCCACGTAGTACTGGAGGTGGACGGTGTCCTCGTCGATCGTGACGGCGTTGGTCATCTCCAGGCGGAGCGCTTCGCCGAGCCGGAGGTAGACGCGCTCCAGCGAGCGGATCCGCATCTCGTCCGCGTGCGGATGCATGCCATATCGCCATCGGTTCAATGGCGTTGCCGGCGACCCGGTCATGCTCGACCCTCCCGTCAGTCCGTCAAGCGGCGCAGGATCGCGACCGCGTTCTGACCGCCGAAGCCGAACCCGTCGACCGCGACCGTGTCGACCCGTGCCGGCCGCGCGACGAGCGGCACGTAATCGAGGTCGCACTCCGGGTCCGGGGTGTGCAGGTTGGCCGTCGGGGGGATGACCTGGTCGCGGATCGCGCCGATCCCGGCGAGCACGCTGGCGACCCCGGCCGCCCCGACGAGGTGGCCGATCATGGACTTCGGTGAGCTGATCGCGACCTTGTAGGCGTGCGCCCCGTAGGCCGCCTTGATCGCGCGCGTCTCGGTGACATCGTTGAGCTGCGTCGAGGTGCCGTGGGCGACGATGTAGTCGATCTCGTCCGGCGCGACCTCCGCGCTGCGGAGGGCCTTGGTCATCGCCATGGCCTGTCCGCGCCCGGTCGGTTCCGGGGCGCTGATGTGGAACGCATCCGCCGTCATCGCGCCGCCGATGACCTCGGCGATCGGGGTCGCGCCCCGCTCGCGCGCATGCGCCAGCGACTCGACGATCACGACCCCGGCGCCCTCGCCGAGCACGAATCCGTCGCGGGTCGCGTCGAACGGCCGCGAGGCGGTCTCGGGCGAGTCGTTCCGCTTCGAGAGCGCGGTCATGTTCGCCAGCGCCGCCAGTCCCATCGGCCAGATCGGCGCTTCGGAGCCGCCGGTGACGACGACGTCGCACTCGCCAGAGCGGATGAGCCGCAGCGCGTCCTGGAAGGCGATGACCGAGGTCGCGCAGGCCGCCACCTGGGTGATGACCGGGCCGGTCAGCCCGTACTCCATCGAGAGCATGCAGGCGCCCATCGAGCCCGACAACGCCGGCACCGCGAACGGGCTGACGAAGCGCGGGCCCTTGGTGTCGTGGACGTGGGTCCCGTCGATGATCTGCTCGATGCCCCCGCCGCCGGTGTTGACCACGACGCCGACCCGGTCGCGCTGCTCCGGGCTCATCGCCGCGAAGTCGATCCCCGAGTCGCGGACCGCCTCCTTGCCGGCACTCATCGCCAGCTGGATGAAGCGGCTCATGCGACGGGCCATCTTCGCGTCCATGACCGTCGTGGGGTCGAAGCCGAGCACCTCGGCCGCGATGCGGACCTCGAAGGCCGTGGCATCGAAGCTCTGGACCAGGCGGGTGCCCGTCACGCCCGCGACGAGGTTGGACCAGTAGGTCGGGAAGTCGTTGCCGATCGGCATGATGGCACCGAGGCCCGTGACCACGGCCCGCCGCGCGGGATCCTGTTCAGGCACGAAGCCTCCTGCTGCTCATCGTCGGCCGATCGTAGCGCCCGGCGGCGTCAGTCGTCGAAGCGCTTGAAGATGACGGCGCCGTTGTGGCCGCCCAGCCCGATGTTGTTCGAGAGCCCGTAGCGGATCGGCATGCGCGCGGTCTCGGCGAGGACCCAGAGGTCGCAGTCGGGATCGTAGTCGCGGTAGTTGAGCGTGCCCGGGACGGTCTGCTCGGCGATGGACTTGACGGTGGCGAAGGCCTCGAAGGCGCCGGCGGCGCCCATCATGTGACCGGTCATCGACTTCGTCGCGCTGATGGCCAGGCTGCGTGCCTTGGCCGACGAGCGCTCGCCGAAGACGGTCCAGATGGCCTCGGTCTCGCGCTTGTCGCCGAGCGGCGTCGAGGTCCCGTGCGGGTTGATCAGGTCGACCTCGTCGGCCGGTACGCCGCGGCGCTCGAGGGCCATGCGCATCGCCCGCGCGGAGCCGATCCCGGCCTCGATCGGCTGGACCATGTCCCAGCCGTCGGCCGCGGAGCCGTAGCCGATGACCTCGGCGTAGATGTGCGCCCCGCGTGCCCTGGCGATCTCGAGGTCCTCGAGGAAGAGCGAGCCGGCGCCCTCGCCGAGCACGAAGCCGTCGCGCGTCAGGTCGAACGGCCGCGACACGGTCTGCGGATCCTCGCCAGGCCGTGGCAGGCCCATGCCGCGCATGTTCGAGAAGCCGGCATGGCCGACCTCGAGGAGCGGCGCCTCGGTCGAACCCGAGATGACCGCGATGCAGTCGCCGCGACGGATCGCCTCGGCGGCCTCGCCCACGTTGTGCGTGCCGGTCGCGCAGGCGGAGACCATGCACACGTTGTGGCCGATCGCCCCCGTCTCGATGGCGATCATCCCGGACGTGCTGTCGACGAGGGCGTTCGCGATGAAGGTCGGCGCGACGGTCCGCGGCCCGCGGTCGTGGAGCGCGATGTAGTTGTCGATCATCATCGACTGCCCGCCCGCGCCGGAGCCGAAGATCACCCCGACCTCGGTCCGGTTCTCGTCGGTGAGCTCGAAGCCCGAGTCGGCGAGGGCCTGTTTGGCCGCCGCGACGCCGAAATGCATGCTCGACTCACTGCGACGGACGGCCTTGGAGTCCATCCACTCGGTCGCCGTGAAGCCGGTGACCTCGCCCGCGAGCTTCGCCTCGTAGGGCGTCGTGTCGAATTTCGTGATCGCGGCCAGCCCGGAACGGCCCTCGGTGAGGCTCGTCCAGGCCGTGGCGACGTCGTTGCCGACCGGGCTGATGACACCCAGGCCGGTGACGACGACGCGTCGTTCGTAGTCGGGTCTTCGCAAGAGTGGGCTCCTTCGGATGCGTGCGGCGCCCGTCAGCGGGGGCTGGCGAGTTCGAGCAGTCGGTCGTGGGTGGTCGGATCGTCGGCGGCGATGATCTCGGCGTCCGGTGCGATGCGCTTGATGAGGCCGGTCAGGACACGGCCCGGCCCGACCTCGACGAACGTCGTCACGCCGTCCGCGCTGAGCCGCTGGATCGCGGCGACCCAGTCGACGCCGGCGGTGAGGTGCTCGACGAGCTCCGAGCGGCAGGCGGCCGCGGTCGTGAGCGGCCGGGCATCGGCGTTGGCGAGCAGCGGGATCCGCGGGTCGTGGAACGTGACGGCGGCCAGCGCGGTGGCCATCCCGGCCGCGGCCTCGGTCATCAGCGGTGAGTGGGCGGCCACCGAGACCGGCAGCACGATCGCGCGCTTCGCCCCGAGGCTCTTGGCGAGCTCGGCACCTGCCTCGACCGCGGCCCGCTCGCCGGAGACCACGACCTGGCCGGGTGCGTTGCGGTTGGCGACCACGAAGACGCCGTGTGGCGCCGCTCCCGAGACGAGTTCCGGGAGGCTCGCGTCGTCGAGCCCGATGAGGGCCGCCATGGCGCCGTCGCGTCCGTTCCCTGAGGCCTGCATGAGGCGGCCGCGCTCGCGGACGAGCCGGACGCCGTCGGCGAGGGAGACGACGCCGGACGCGACCAGGGCGGAGTACTGGCCCATGGAGTGGCCTGCGGCCGCCACCGGAGCCGGCTCGGCGAGACCGGCCGCGGCCCAGCGCTCGCGCATCGCGGCGAGGATCGCGATCGAGGCGGCGAGGAGCGCAGGCTGGGCGTTCTCCGTGCGGTCCAGCCGGTCGGCGGGGCCGTCCCAGGCCAGCGCGCTGATCGACTCGCCGAGGGCCGCGTCGGCCGCCGAGAACGCCGCCGCAGCCGCCGGGGACGCCTCCGCCAGGGCCTGTCCCATCCCGACCGATTGCGACCCCTGGCCGGGGAAGACGTAGGCGAGTGATGTCATCGTCGCTGAGGGTAGGCCATCAGCCCACGAAAGGGCTGAATTGCGTGCACGGTTGCATGGACCTGCCGGCTGCCCGTACGCTTCGCCCCGTGGTCGATCAATCCATGCCGAGCCGTCGCCGGACCGTCCCGCGGCGCGCCGTGGCGCGCCAGTTCGAAGCCGACCTGTCGGCGCCCGTGCTGGCGGCCGGCAACCGGCTCCCTAACGTCCGCCAGATCAGCGAGCGCGTCGCGATGGGCCGGGCGCTGTGGCGCGAGCTGGTCATCGGCTTCGCCGGGCAGCTCGGGGAGCTGCGCCTGGGCTTCACCCAGCTCGCCGCGCTCTACGTCCTGGCCGATGGGAGCACCATGACCGTCGGGGAGCTGGCCGAGGAGATCGGACGGTCGCCGTCGGCGACCAGCCGGCTGGTCGATGGCCTGGTCCGCCGCCGTTTCGTGGAGCGCCACCAGGAGCCGGAGGACCGGCGCCAGCGCACGCTCCGGCTGACCCCTCGCGGCCACGCGATCCTGCGGGTCGTCGACCGCTCCCGGGCCGACCAGTTCCTGAACGCGGTCCGGCCGCTCCCGACCGCCGAGCGCGCGATCGTCGCGATGGGCGTCGCGGCGCTCGCGACGCATGCCATCAACCGCCGCGGCCGCCTCATCCGAGCGCCCCGCGACTGACCGACCGCTGTCCGCGACCGCGCGCAGGCGGTGCTAGGCTCAGATCACGAGGGCGCCGGGCGATCGGACCGCGACGGCGCGACGGAGGCGATGACACATGAACGACCTCTTCACGGCGGACCTGCTGCGCACGTTCGAGCACCGGCACGACGACGGATCGTGGGCGACGATGGAGCCCTCCCACCACGACTCGGCGGCGCACGATGACGAGGCCGGCTGGTCGGAAGGCGTGGTCTTCGTCTGCAAGGGCTGCGACGAGCAGGTCCGCGTCCGGCATCGCGAGGACGAGGCCCCGCGCCCCTAGGCTCGACCTCAGCCGCAGAAGCGGCGGACGACGTCGTAGAGGACCGGCAGGCCCCAGCGCAGCGCCTCCAGCGAAACGCGCTCGTCCACGCCGTGGAAGCGCTCGAGGAAGCGCTCATCCGGCTCGAGGCGGAGCGGGGAGAACCCATAGGTCGGGACCCCGAGCGGGCCGGTGGACTTGGCATCGGTGGCGAACGGCGCGATGACCGGGAGCGGGACGCCATCGGGGTCATGCTCCCGGATGGTCTCGCCGAGCAGCTCGTAGAGCGGCCCCTCGGCGGGCGATTCGACGGGTGCCCCGTAGGCGATCAGCTCCAGCTCGCAGACGGCCGCGAGCTCCGGCCCGAGTCGCTCGATGACCAGGGCGCGCATGTCCGCCTCGGTCATCCCGGGGAGCATCCGGCCGTCCACGTCCACGCTCGCGTCGCCGGGGATCACGTTGTACTTCACGCCGGCGTGCACCACGTCCGGACTGAACGTGTCGCGCACCAGGGCACGCAGCGTCCGCGCATACATCGGGTCGCAGACGCGCTCGAGGGCGGCCTCGGCACGCGACGGGTCGTCGCCCGCCAGCGCCGCCATCAGCCGCCCGGCCTCGTCGGGGAGGGCCGCCGCGGCGGCGTCCAGGAAGCGGCCGAGCACCGGCGTGATCCGGATCGGGCCGGAGACGGCCAGCCGCTCGATGACGGTCGCGGCCAGCACGGCCGCATTGTCCGCGCGCGGCATCGACCCGTGGCCCCACGTCCCCGTGATGTGGATGCGGTAGGCGGCAAAGCCCTTTTCGGCGACCTGGATCGGGTAGAGGCGTTTGCCCGCGATCGTGACCGAGACGCCCCCGCACTCGTTCAGCGCTCCCGCGGCCTGGAACCACTCCGGCCGGTTCGCCGCGATCCACTTGGCGCCCGCGCCGCCGCCGGCCTCCTCGTCGGCCGTGCAGGTGAACATCACGTCGCGGCGCAGTCCCGGGACCGGGTCCCGCGCGGGGTCGAGTCCGGCCGCGCGGGTCTCGGCGGCGAGCCGCTCGACCACGCCGAGCTCCATCCCGACCATGCCCTTCATGTCCACGGCGCCGCGCCCCCAGAGGTAGCCGTCGGCGAGATCGGCCGCGAACGGCGCGTGGGTCCAGCGCTCGGGCGGTGCCGGGACCACGTCGAGATGCGACAGCAGGAGCAGCGGTTCGCCGCCGGTGCCATCGCCGCGCAGCCGGGCATGGACGGAGCCGCGGCCGGGCACGGGTTCGATCACCTCGGGGACCAGCCCGGAGGCGGTCAGCCGCTCCGCGATGTGCGCCGCGGCGCGGAGCTCGCCATCGGGGGCGGCGGGGTCCGGGGGATTGATCGACGGGATGCGGATGAGCGCCCGGACCGTCTCGATGAGCGTGTCGTGCGCCGCGGCCCACGCCTCCGGCGGGACCTGGCTGGACGGCGCCGCCACGGCCTCGGTCACACGCCGAACGCCAGGGCGACCGCGATCCCGATGACGAACCCGGCCAGGATGATGACGGCGACCATCCAGATCAGCAGCCGCAGGTACTTGCGCTCCTCGCGCAGGCCGGCTTCGGGGTCCGGGTCGTTGCCGCCGGGGATGTACGGGGTCGGGAGCCCGCGCGCCCGTGCGTGGACGTTTCGCTCGGAGTCGTAGGCGATCGGATCGGGCGGCAGGGCGTCGCGCTGGGGAGCTGGATCGGTCGTCACCGCACCATCATGGCGCCGAACAGCGGACCGCGCAGCGTCAGCAGGTCCGGCTGCGGTCGGAACCCGAGGCGTGCGTTCACGGCGCGCATCGGGGCGTTCTCCACGTCATTGCCGGTGTCGAGCGCGACCAGGCCTCGCTCGATCGCCCAGGCGATCGTCGCGCGCTTGAGGGCGACCGCGACGCCCCGGCCGCGCCAGGCGCGGCGGACCGCGGTCATGTCGTACCAGGCGTGGGTCGTGGAGCCGGGCGTGAGCAGCAAGCTGGAATAGCCGATCACCTCGTCCGTCGCCGCATCCAGGGCGACGAAGAAGCCCTCGTGCGGGATCGAGGCCCGGTCGACGTCCCGGGCCCGGAACTCGGCGAGGTCGCCCACGGCCATCGGCTCGTCGCCGCCGGGGATGTCGGGGAACGCCTCGAGGGCGACCGCGTGCACTCCGGCGACCAGCCCCGGCCGTGCGGCCAGCGAGGTGATCGCCACGCCGTCCGGAGCCTCGACCGCCGGCTGCTCGAGACCGGCCAGCTCGAGGCGGACCGCCTTCATCCGCTCGTACTCCTCGAACCCGCGATGCAGGAGGAAGGCGACGGCGTCCGGCCGGGCCTCCGACGCCGGGATGTGCAGGCCGGTCTTGCCGGCGGCTGCGACACGCTCCAGGATCCGCGTCAGCAGCGCGGTCCCGATCCCCTGTCGGCGCGCGTCGGCGAGCACGTCGAGGGTCCCCCACAGGTACGGGAAGTCCGGCGGATAGACATAGATCCGGCCGACGCTCGCGGCACCGACCGCCCGGCCGTCGAGGTCAGCCAGGAACCGCAGGCCGCCCGGGTAGGTGGCGTCCGCCCAGGCCATCTCCTCGACCGAGGTGGGATCTTCGGGGCTCCCGGCGTTGACGATGGCGGCGTAGGCGGCGAGGTCCTCGGTGCCGATGGCCTCCCGGATGACCGGGGTCACCCGATGGCCTCGCGCAGGGGCCGCGCGACCTCGCTTGCCGCGGCGTCGACACCCGCCGGCCCGAGGCTCGGCGGGATCCCGACGATGACGTGCGTGGCCCCGATCTCGACCGCCGCCAACGCGCCGTCGAGCGCGGCACGCCGCGTCTCGGCCGTCCGCCCGGCCGGGACCTGGGCGACGATCGCGAAGGCGGCCGGGTCGCGGCCCGCCGCCTTCAGGGCCGCCAGCAACGCGTCTCGCCGCTCCCGGAAGTAGGCCATGTCGGTCGGGGCCTTGTCCGGCAGGACGGCCGGCAGCAGCCAGCCCTGCGCCGTCGTCGCCGCGAGCCCGATGCCGCGTCGCTTCTGGCCGCCGAGCCAGATCGGCGGGCCGCCCGGCGTCAACGGCGGCGGGTCGTTGGTCGCGCCCTCCAGCGGGTAGAAGCGATCCGCCCGGGTGACGCCCGCGTCGGTGGCCGCGGCCTCGGAGAAGAGCGCCCGGATGACGTGGACGGCCGACTCGAACCGGTCGAACCGCTCGGGCATCCCGACGAACGGGATCCCGAACGGCGTGTGCTCCGGCTCGAACCAGCCGGCTCCGAGCCCGAGGATGAAGCGGCCGCCGGTCGCGTGGTCGAGCACGGTCGCGGCCTTGGCGAGGACGCTGGGATGCCGGAAGGTGCTGGAGAGCACTGCGTGCCCGACCCACTTGCCCGGGACGTGGTGGAGGAGGGCCGCCATCGCGGTCAGCGCCTCCCAGCTCGGCCCGGCGCGGTCCTGGCCGATGTCGGTCAGGTGGTCGTTCATCCACACCGACTCGAAGATCGTCGTGCTCGCCGATGCGCGCCCAGGTCGCGTCGAGCGTGGCCCAGTCGACCGCCTGTGGCGAGGTCTTGATCCCGATCGAGACCCGGGACGCCCCGGTCATCGACCGCCGAGGTTGGCGGTCATCCGCGGCCCGGTCGTGACCGCGCCTTCCGACGCCGAGCCGACCTGCGCCGCGTACTTGGCCATGACCCCGCCGCGGTAGCGCGGCGCGGGCGGCGTCCATCTGGCGAGGCGGCGGGCCAGCTCCTCCGCGGGGATATCGATGTCGAGCGCTCCGCGATCGACGTCGATGACGATGGTGTCGCCTTCGTGGACCGCGGCGATGGGGCCGCCGAGCGCCGCCTCCGGCGCGATGTGGCCGATCATCAAGCCGTGGGTCCCCCCGGAGAACCGGCCGTCCGTGATCAGCGAGACCACGTCGCCGAGGCCCTCGCCCTGGAGGGCCGCGGTCACGCCGAGCATCTCCTGCATGCCAGGGCCGCCGACCGGCCCCTCGTTGCGGATCACGACCACGTCACCCGGGACGATGCGCTGCTCGCGCACGGCCTGGTGGCACTCGATCTCGGACTCGAAGACGCGCGCCGGACCACGGTGCAGCCGTCGCTCGTGCCCGGCCAGCTTGACCACGCAGCCCTCCGGGGCGAGCGAGCCGTGGAGGATCGACAGGCCGCCGGTGGCCTTGAGCGGGGTCTCGATCGGGAGCACCACCTTCTGGCCCTCGGTCGCGACCGCGGCCGCGGCGATCTCGCCCAGCGTGCGGCCATCGACGTTCGGAGTGCTCCCGTCGATGAGGTCGCGCTTGAGCAGCTCGCGGGCGACGAGGGCCACGCCGCCGGCGTCGTACAGGTCAGCTGCCTGGTAGCGGCCGCCGGGCGACATGTCCGCGACGATCGGCGTTCGATCGGCGATCGCCCCGAACTCATCGATCGAGAGCGGGATCCCGAACTCGTGCGCGATGGCCAGGAGATGGAGGACGCCGTTGGTGCTGCCGCCCATCGCGGCGACCGAGGCGATGGCGTTCTCGATCGATGCCCGGGTGATGAACGACGCCGGCCGGCGATCGGCGCGGACGAGGTCCATGACGAGCTCGCCGCTGCGACGCGCCGCCTCGTCCTTGGCCGGGTCCTCGGCCGGGATCCCGTTCAGGCCGCCCGGGCTGATTCCCAGGAACTCCATCGCCGTGCTCATGGTGTTGGCCGTGTACTGGCCGCCGCAGGCCCCGGGGCCGGGGCAGGCCACGTTCTCGATCTCGTACAGCTCGTCGAGGGTGATCTTGCCGGCGCGGTACTTCCCGATGGCCTCGTAGACGGAGACGACCGTGGCGTTCCGCTCGCCCTTGTAGGTGCCCGGATAGATCGTCCCGTTGTAGAGGATCAGCCCGGGGACGTCGAGGCGGCCGAGCGCCATCGCCGCGCCCGGCGTGGTCTTGTCGCAGCCGACGAGGCACACGACGCCGTCGAGCAGGTGTCCGCGGACGACGAGCTCGATCGAGTCGGCCACGACCTCGCGGCTGATCAGCGAGGCCTTCATCCCCTCGGTGCCCATCGTGACGCCGTCGCTGACCGAGATGGTCCCGAACTCCATCGGCGTCCCGCCTGCCGCCCGGATCCCGTCCTTCACGGACTCGGCCAGCCGCCGCTGGTTGAGGTTGCAGGGCATCGTCTCGATCCAGGTCGTGGCGACGCCGATCAGCGGCTTGGCGAGGTCCTCGTCGGTGAAGCCGACGGCCTTGAGCATGCTTCGCGCGCCGGCGCGGTCGGGTCCGTCGGTGAGGGCGGCCGAATGGCGCTTGGCGGGGTCGGAGGGTCGATCGTAGGGGTGGGTCGGGGGCATCGAGGTGGTCTTCCTTCGACGGGTTGGGGAGGCCCCAAGTGTAGTGGCCGAGGGCCGCCGCCGGCTTGTCCGGCGACCTCGATGGCGGACTAGCGGACGCACTCCCCGGTGTCGACGCGGCTCGTCCGCCCGATGGCCGGCGCGATGCGGGTGGCGACCGGGGTCGGGGCGAGGGCGTAGCCGACCTGGTCGTCGGTCCGGGATTCCGCGAAGACGACGCCGCCGACCGTGCCGTCCTTGAGGATCAGGGGCCCGCCGCTGTCGCCGCGGTCGACCTCGGCGCGGAGCTCCAGGATGTCGCGCCGGACCCGGTTCTGGTCGTAGATGTCGCGCCCGATGGCCGGATAGGCGCCGGCGACCGCGGCCGGCAGGATGACCAGCGCCCCGCCGCCCGGATAGCCGATCGATGCGCCGAGCGCGCCGCGGCTCGGGTCCACCGCCGCGAAGCGCAACCCCGGCGCGCGGAGTCCGTCGGCCCACAGCACCGCGATATCGAGCTCGGGGTCGAAGAGCACGGCCTCGGCATCGAGCAGCTTCCCGCCGGTCGTCGTGACCCGGATCGAATGACGGACGGCCCCGGCCACGACGTGGGCGTTGGTGACGACGTACTCGCCGGAGACCGCGAAGCCGGTCCCGCTCGAGGTGTAGCCGCACGCGGCCGCCGAGACCTTGACGATGCTCGGGAGGGCGGCCTTCGCGAGCGCCCGCGCCGTCGGGTCGTCCGGCCGGTCGACCGGGGCCGCCGGGATCGGCTCGAACCCCACGAAGACGGCCGGCAGGCCGGTCGCATCGAGCATCCGCCCGAGCTCGAGCGCGAAGTCGGTCGGCGGCGGCAGCACGACCCCGATCGCCCGGAGCGCCTTCGACGACTGCGCGGCCTCGGTCAGCCGCGGGACGGGTCCGACCGCGAGGAGTCCGCCGGCCAGCCAGAGGATCAGGATCGCCTGGGTCAGGCCGACGAACGCGCCCCCGATCCGGTCCGCGGCGCCCAGCACGCCGGTCCCCAGCGAGGTCGTCAGCCGCCGACCGAAGGTGGAGCCGATCGAATTCCCCGAGGACCACGGCGACGAGCAGGGCCAGGAGCACGACGAAGGGCCGGACCGCCGGGTCGAGGCCGTCGAGGGCGTCGATGACGAGCGGCAGGCCGAGGACGACGATCGCGGCGCCGCCGACCGCGCCGATGAGACCGCCGATCTGGGGGAACGCCCCCGAGCGGAAGCCGAGGGCCGCCCCGACGATGAGCAGCACGATGGCCGCGAGGTCGATCGGGTTCACGTGCCGATCGTCGCACAGGTCGGCCGGACGTGACGCCGACGGCGCCGCCCGCGTGGTCGGTCAGTCGGGGCGGCGGTGGGTCAACTGACGACGATCTGGGTGGAGGCCGGGCCGCCGCCGCCATCCGAGATCTGGTACGTGCCGGGCTCGAGGTCGCCGAGGTCGATCCGCGTGCCCTTGAGGACGGCGATCTCGATGCACGCGACGTCGCCGGGGCCGCGGCCCTCGCGCAGGGTGATCGTGAAGGCGTGGTCGCCGCGAGCCACGACGATGGTGTCGAGCGCGTTGCAGGGCTCGACACCGCTCACCCAGAACGCGGTCACCATGACACGTCGTCCGTCGACGGCCGCCGAGATCGAGTCCATCCGGACCGGGTGGACATCGAGCTGGCCGGGCTTCGGGGTGACGAACGTCGCGCCGCCGGGGCCGGGCTCCACGTGCGGGGTGTCGGTGCCGACCGGCGCGTCCGGCCCCTTCGTGCCACTGCTCGCACCCGGCAGGACCGGGCCGCTGCCGGCAGGGTCGGTGCTGGCCCCTGCCGGCGGGCTGGCCGTCGCCCCCGAGCTGGTACAGGCGGCGACGAGCGCGACGATGGCAAGCAGGGCGGCAAGGCGGTGCGTGGTCTTCATGCCCCGCAGACGGGCACGGCGCCTCCCGGGTTCCGGATCACGCCCGGCTGGATCTCGCCCGCCAGGCGCTGATCCGCTGGCGATCCGGGCCGCGGTCGGTCAGCGCGCTCCGGCGAGCGAATCGATCTGCGGCGGGTGCGTCGCCTCCCACGCCGCGATCTCCGGCTCCTTCGACAGGAGGTAGCCGAGCTCATCCGTGCCCGCCAGCATCATGTGCTTGCTGAACGGATCGACGTCGAAGTCGATGGTCGAGCCGTCCGGCAGCAGGATCCCCTGCTCGGACAGGTCGATGGTCAGCTCCGCGTCCGGATCGCGGGCCACGATATCGCGCAGCCGCGCATGGGTGGCCGGATCGACCACGATCGGCAGCAGGCCGTTCTTGAGGCTGTTCCCGCGGAAGATGTCCGCGTAGGACGTCGAGATGATCGCCCGCACGCCCCAGGCCGTCAGCGCCCACGGCGCGTGCTCTCGGGAAGAGCCGGCCCCGAAGTTGTCGCCGACCAGCAGGATCTGGCGACCGGCCATCTCCGGCCGGTCGAGCACGAAGGGCGGATCCTTGAGCGAGCCGTCCTCCTCGAACCGCCAGTCGCGGAAGAGCGCCTCGGCGAGGCCTTCCTTGGTCGTGACCTTGAGGTAGCGAGCGGGGACGATCTGGTCGGTATCGACGTTCTCCGCCGCGATCGGCACGATCTTGCTGCGGAACATCGTGAATGGCGCGGCCATGTCAGCGGCCTCCCACGGCGGCCAGCGCCTCGATCCCGGGCAGCGTCCGCGGATCCGTCACCACGCCGCTGATGGCGCTCGCGGCCGCGGTCAGCGGCGAGGCGAGGAACGTCCGGCCGCCCTTCCCCTGGCGCCCCTCGAAGTTGCGGTTGCTGGTGCTGACGGCGTACTGCCCGGGCTGGAGCTGATCGCCGTTCATCGCGATGCACATCGAGCAGCCAGCCTCGCGCCACTCGGCGCCGGCGGCCTTGAAGATCTCCGAGAGGCCTTCCTGCTCGGCCTCGCGCTTCACCTCGTCGCTGCCCGGGACCACCATCAGGCGGACCCCCGCCGCCACGTGCCGGTCCTTCAGGACCGAGGCCGCAAGGCGCAGGTCGCTGATGCGGCCGTTCGTGCAGCTGCCGACGAAGACCACGTCGACCTTCTGGCCGAGGATGGCCTGGCCGGGCTGCAGGTCCATGTACTCGAGCGCCCGCTCCAGCGCCCGGCGCTGGGCCGGGTCGGCCTGCTGGTCCGGTGACGGCACCCGGCTCGTGATCGGGATCCCCATCCCCGGGTTCGTCCCATAGGTGACCATCGGCTCGAGCGTGTCGGCGTCGATGGCGATCGACTTGTCGAAGGCCGCGCCGTCGTCGCTGGGGAGCGTCCGCCAGCCGGCGACCGCGGCGTCCCAGGCCGCGCCCTGCGGGACGTGCCGGCGGCCGTGCAGGTACTCGAAGGTCGTGTCGTCCGGGGCGATCAGCCCGGCGCGCGCGCCGCCCTCGATGCTCATGTTGCAGATGGTCATCCGCTGCTCCATCGTCAGCGCCCGGATGGCCTCGCCGCGGTACTCGAAGACGTGCCCGGTGCCGCCCCCGATCCCGATCCGCGAGATCAGGTCGAGGATGATGTCCTTGGCGCTGACGCCGGGGGCGAGGCGGCCATCGACCCGGACCTCGTAGGTCAGCGGGTCGCGCTGGAGCAGCGTCTGGGTGGCCAGCACCATCTCGACCTCGCTCGTGCCGATCCCGAACGCGAGCGCCCCGAACGCGCCGTGCGTGCTGGTGTGCGAGTCGCCACACACGATGGTCATCCCGGGCTGGGTCAGGCCGAGTTGCGGCCCGATGACGTGGACGATCCCCTGGCTCGGATCGCCGATGCCGTGGAGCGGGATCCCGAACTCCGCGCAGTTGTCCTCGAGCTGGCGGACCTGGGCGGCGGCCATCTGGTCGAGGATCGGCAGGTCGCGCGGCGTCGTCGGGATCGAGTGGTCGGCGGTGGCGACCGTCTGTCCCGGCCGGCGGACCTTGACGCCCCGTGCGCGGAGGCCGGTGAACGCCTGCGGACTGGTCACCTCGTGGACGAGGTGGAGGTCGACCGCCAGCACTGCAGGAGCGCCGGGGTCCTGGGTGACGACATGGTCGTCCCAGATCTTGGAGACGATGGTGCGCGGTTCGGTCATCGGGGCTGGGTCTCGCGTGCTGGGTGAAGGGTGCCGTCCGGTTCGGACGGGCGGACAGCGTACCAGCCGGACCACGAGAGGGCCGGTCGACCGTTCCGTGCTCGGCTGCCGCACCCGTTCGTCCTACGCGGGCCGGTACCACAAGCGTGTGCCAGCCCCGGGGTGTGCGGGATATAAGGAACGCTCCACGCTGGGAGGTCAGTGCTCATCCGCGACGCTTCGGGGGGTCCGGACGCGTTCCTCGGCAAATCGACGAACCTGCGCCTTGTCAGGCTTCGCCTGTTCCTCGCGCTCGTCACGATGTTCGCCATCCCGATCGTGATCGCGGCCCCGTTCATCTACCAGCTGACCGCGGGGATGGGCACGCCGCTCCTGGTCCCGACCGCAGCGATCCTCGTCCTCGCGCTGGTCCTGGGCGCGCTGACCGTGTGGCTCGCGCGGCGGGTCCTCGAACCGGCCGAACGCCTCGAGCAGACGCGCCGGATCCTCGAGGATGCCTACGACCGGGCTCGCGCCGAGGCGCTCCGCGACACCCTGACCGGCCTCGGCAACCATCGCGCCTTCCAGGAGGAGCTCGAGCGACAGTGGTCGGTCGCGGCTCGCGGCGGGCGTCCCATGGCACTCGCGATCATGGACCTCGACGACTTCAAGCGGATCAACGACTCGAGCGGCCACGCCGCCGGCGACCTGGTGCTCCGCCAGGCGGCGACGACGATCGCGACCTATGTCCGTCGCGGCGACCGGGCGTTCCGCGTCGGCGGGGACGAGTTCGCGCTGATCATGCCCGATACGGGTCTCGAGCAGGCTCAGTCGATCGTCCGCCGCCTCCTGGCGGCTTGCCTCGATGGCGAGACCGGCCGCGGGGCCCCCCACACGGTGTCGTTCTCGGCCGGGATCAGTGCCGGGCCGGCCGCCGCGCACGACCGCGAGTCGCTCTACCGCCAGGCCGACGCCGCGCTGTACTGGAGCAAGCGCCACGGCCGGACCTGCGTGACCATCTACGATGCGTCGCGCCACGAGGGCCCGATGGCCGAGCGGCCCCGTGCCGAGCTGTCCGCCGCGGTGGCGCAGGTCGCCGCGACCGGCGCGATCCGCGCGGTCTTCCAGCCGATCTACGACCTGTCGAGCGGGGCGCCGCGCGGCTACGAGGGCCTGGTCCGACCGCTGCCCGACAGCGGCTTCAAGGACCCGGGGTCGTTGTTCGAGGCGGCCGAGGCGACGGGGCGGACCGGCGAGCTCGACATCGCCTGCCTGAACACGGTCATGGACACCGCGGCCCGGCTCCGGCTGCCCGGCTCGCTGACGGTCAACCTGTCGCCGCGGACGCTCGAGCGCGATGACTTCAGCGTCCACGCCCTGCTGCGGATGATCGCCCGGCACGGCCTCGATCCGCGCCAGATCGTCGTCGAGCTGACCGAGCGCGAGGCGGTGGAGGACCTGGACCGGCTCCGCCAGGCGGTCGACGCGTGCCGGGTCGCGGGGATCCGCCTGGCCGCCGACGACGTGGGTGCCGGCAACGCCGGGCTGCGGCTGCTGAGCCAGCTCCGCTTCGACATCGTCAAGATCGATCTGTCGCTCGTCCAGGGTGGCGCGGTCCGCGACACGTCGCTGGAGATCGTGCGCACGCTGCGCGACCTGGCCGACCGCTGGGGCGCGCTGGTGGTCGCGGAGGGGATCGAGACCCCCGCCCAGCTCGACGTGGTCCGCTCGCTCGGGATCGGGGCCGGCCAGGGCTACCTCCTGGGGCGGCCCACCGACCGCCCGTCGACCGAGGCCATCGACCTCGTCGGCCTGAGCAAGGGCACGGACTGGCTCATGGAGCGCCTGCGGACCATGCCGGCATGAATGGGGAGTTGCACGAAGGCGGCTCGGACCGTAGACTGCGCCCCACGTCGCCCGGACACCGGGTGGCGAGGCGTTACCAGGAGGCCACATTGGGCCAGTTCGATCGGCAGGATCGCCGTCGAGTCGCTGTCGTCGCGACGACAGATGGTCGACGCGTCCACGTGCCCATCGAGCCCGCCAGCTGGGCCGACGTATCGCTCCTCTCCCTTATCCGCTCGCTCCTGGGGCTTGACGGCCTTCTCGGCCTGATTACCGGCTCCCGGCGGGAGAACGGAGGCACACGGAGGGGCGAGCGCCGATAGCGCGCAGCACCACCGAAGACCTACGGGACCCTCGCCGGGTGGCGAGGGTCTTTCTGTGTATGCGAGGCGTCACGAAAGGACCAGATCGATGACGATGGCGAAGAGCGAACCGGCGAGACCGCCGGGTACCGGCGGCGCGCGGCGCAGCCACGTGCCGGGCGACGGGACGCCGGAGGCGGCCGCGGTCGAGCGCGCCCGCAAGGGCATGCTCCATGAGGCGCGCGACCTCAAGCGGACGCGCATCGGGGCCGACGTCCTGTGCGAGGCGCTCCTACGCCAGGGCGTCGACGTCTTCTTCAGCTATCCCGGCGGCGTCATCCTGCCGCTCTACGACGTCCTGGGCGACTACCCGGAGCTGCGCCACGTCCTCGTCCGCCACGAGCAGGGCGGCGCCCACGCGGCCGACGGGTACGCCCGCGTCACCGGCCGGGTCGGCGTCTGCATGGGCACCTCTGGTCCGGGTGCCACCAACCTGGTCACCGGCATCGGCACCGCACTCCTCGATTCCATCCCGATGGTCGCGATCACCGGCAACGTCCCCGCGGCGCTGATCGGCAAGGACGCCTTCCAGGAGATCGACATCAACGGCATCACGTTGCCGATGACCAAGCACAACTACCTGGTCCGCGACGCCGACGACCTGCCCCGGGTCATCGCCGAGGCGTTCCATATCGCGCGGAGCGGCCGTCCCGGCCCGGTCCACGTCGACATCACCAAGGACGCCCTCCAGCAGGAGACCCGCGCGGAGCACCCGACCGAGGACGAGGTCGTCGCCGGGCTGCCGGGCTTCCGCCCCAACATGGACGGCCATCCGAGGCAGCTGAAGCTGGCCGCCGCGGAGATCGCCCGAGCCGAGCGCCCGGTCATCCTCGCGGGCCACGGCGTCCTCCACGCCGAGGCCTGGGACGAGCTCCTCGCCTTCGCCGAGAAGACCCAGATCCCGGTGGCGTGGACGCTCCTCGGCATCGGGGCGATCGACGAGACCCACCCGCTCGCCTACGGCTACATGGGGATGCACGGCTGGAAGCACGTCAACCGGGCGATCCAGTCGGCCGACCTGCTCATCGCCATCGGCATGCGCTTCGACGACCGGGTGACCGGCAACGTCCGGACCTACGCCCCGTACGCGCGGATCATCCACGCCGACATCGACCCCGCCGAGATCGGCAAGAACGTGGCCGTCGAGGTCCCGATCGTCGGCGACGCGAAGCGCGTGTTGGCCGGTCTGATCCGGCTGGTCGACCCGGTCGAGCCGGCGACCCGCAAGGCCTATCACGACCAGCTGGCCGAGTGGAAGACCGACTCGGTCGCGTCGTCGTGGCACGGCTCGGGCGCGTGGCGCGACGGCCTGCTGTCCGCGGACTACGTGGTCGAGCGCATCGGCGAGCTGTCGGACCACGCGGCGACCTATGTCGCGGACGTCGGGCAGAACCAGATGTGGCTGGCCCGTTACACGGGCTTCCGCCAGCCGAACAGCCACGTCAGCTCCGGCGGGCTCGGGACGATGGGCTTCAGCGTCCCGGCCGCGATGGGCGCCGCCCTCGGCCGGCCCGACCGCGAGACCTGGGCGATCACCGGCGACGGCGGGTTCCAGATGACCTCGCAGGAGCTGATGACGCTGGTTGCGGACCACATCCCGGTCAAGATCGCGCTGCTCGACAACAAGAAGCTCGGGATGATCCGGCAGTGGCAGGAGATCATCTACGCTGGCAACTACCACTCCTCGAGCCTGCCCGGGCCCGATTTCGCCAAGCTGGCCGACGCCTACGGGATCCCGGCGTTCCGCGCCCGGACCCCGGACGAGGTCGACACCGCGATCCGGGACGCCCAGGCGGTCGACGGCCCGGCGCTCATCTGGTTCGAGATCGCCGAGGAGCAGAACATCTTCCCGATGATGCCGGCCGGCAAGGGCCTGTCCGACCTGATCGAGAAGTGGGGCGGGCCGGACGAGTGAGCGAGGAGGAGCTGCCCGTCGAGCCGAGCACCAACGGCCTCGCGTCGAAGGGCGTCGGCGGACCCGCCCATGCGGCGCCGCCCGCCCGCGCCCTGCCGGGAGGCGGGGAGCATCGGCGCCACGTCCTCATCGCCATCGTGCTCGACAAGCCCGGGGTCCTGAACCGCGTCGCGAGCCTGATGCGGGCGCGGAGCTTCAACATCGATTCGCTCGCGGTCAGCCACACCGATCGCGAGGACGTCAGCCGGATGACCATCACGCTGCACGGCGACGATGTCGCCGTCGAGCAGGCCGCCAAGCAGCTCTACCGGCTCATCGACGTGCTCAAGGTCCAGGACGTCACCTCGGAGCCGACGGTCGAGCATGAGCTGGCACTGGTCAAGATCCGCGCGACCGAGTCGAACCGGGCCGAGATCCTCCGCTTCGTCGAGCTGTCCCGAGGTCGCGTCGTCGACCTCGCCGACGGCTCGCTGGTGGTCGAGGTGACCGGCACCGAGGGGGAGATCGACGCGTTCGTGGCACTCGTCCGCAATTACGGCATCAAGGAGATGGTCCGCACCGGCGCCGTCGTGATGGCTCGGGGTACCACCTCGATCGAGGAGGCGATCAAACGATGAATCCTCGGGCCGATGGCGTCGGAGGGGCTCCGCCTCGGACCTCGGAGCGCGGGTACCAGATCACTGTCGAGGGTGGCATTTCCATGGGAGAGAGCCAGTGACCGCGAGGATGTACTACGACAACGATGCGGACTTGAAGGCCCTGGAGGGCCAGACGGTCGCGATCATCGGCTACGGCAGCCAGGGCCACGCCCACGCCCTCAACCTCCACGAGAGCGGGGTGGATGTGGTCGTGGGGCTGGCGGCGGGTTCGAAGAGTCGCGCGATCGCGGCCGACGCCGGGCTCACGGTCATGGACGTCGCCGACGCGGTGAAGGCCGCCGACGTGATCATGATCCTGGTGCCGGATACGGCCCAGAAGGACGTCTACGACCAGGAGATCGGCCCGAACCTGCGGGCCGGGCACCTGTTGATGTTCGCCCACGGGTTCAACATCCACTTCGGGCGCATCGATCCGCCGGGAATCGTCGACGTCTCGATGGTCGCGCCGAAGGGCCCCGGCCACCTCCTCCGCTCCGTCTACCAGGCGGGCGGCGGCGTACCGGCGCTGTTCGCGGTCCATCGCGACCAGTCCGGGACCGCGCGCGACCGGACCCTGGCCTACGCCCGGGCGATCGGCTCGACCCGTGCCGGCGTGCTGGAGACGACCTTCGCCGAGGAGACCGAGACCGACCTCTTCGGGGAGCAGTCCGTGCTCTGCGGCGGGACCGCGGCGCTCGTGAAGATGGCGTTCGAGACGCTGGTCGAGGCCGGCTACCAGCCGGAGCTCGCCTACTTCGAGACCATGCACGAGCTCAAGCTCATCGTCGACCTCATGTACCGCGGCGGCCTGAACTTCATGCGCTTCAGCGTCAGCGACACCGCGGAGTACGGCGACTACGTCTCGGGGCCGCGGATCATCGACGGCCACGTCCGCGAGACGATGCAGGCGGTGCTCAAGGAGATCCAGGACGGGACCTTCGCGAACCGCTGGATCGCCGAGAACGAGTCGGGCCGACACGAGTTCGAGCGGCTGCGCGCCGCGGACCGCGCGCACCTCATCGAGCGGGTCGGCGGGCGCCTCCGTGCCCAGATGCCGTTCCTTGATCCCGTCGAGGTCGAGGCCGGCCAGGCGCAGGCCGCGGCCACCACGCCGGGAGCCTCGCGATGAGCGCCGCCCGGGTACCCCGTCCTGCGGGCCCGTTCGTACCAGCGGGGAGCGTCCGCATCTTCGACACGACCCTGCGCGACGGCGAGCAGGCGCCCGGCGCCGGCCTGACCGCGGCCGAGAAGCTCGAGGTCGCGCGGCAGCTCGCCCGGCTCAAGGTCGATGTCATCGAGGCCGGCTTCCCGGCCGCCTCGCCTGGCGACTTCGAGGCGGTCCGGCGGATCGCCCAGGAGACCCGCGGCGGCATCGCGGTCGCGGCACTCGCGCGCTGCAAGGACGGCGATCCGCAGCGGGCGATCGAGGCCATCAAGGTCGCCGAGCGGCCGCACCTCCATGTCTTCATCGCCACGAGCGATATCCACCTCAAGCACAAGCTGCGCATCGACCGCGAGACGGCCCTCGCCGAGGCCGTCCGCTGGGTCCGCCACGGGCGCGAGCAGCTCGGACGCGACGCGGAGATCGAGTTCAGCGCCGAGGACGCCTCGCGCACCGACCTCGACTACCTGCTCCAGGTCTACGAAGCGGTCGTGGAAGCTGGCGCCTCGACCGTGAACATCCCCGACACCGTCGGCTATGCGATCCCCGCCGAGTTCGGCGTGCTGGTCGGCAAGGTCGTGGACCTCGTCGGCGACCAGGCGACCGTCAGCGTCCACTGCCACAACGACCTGGGCCTCGCCACGGCCAACACGCTCGCGGCGGTCCAGGCCGGCGCCCGCCAGGTCGAGGTCACGATCAACGGCCTGGGCGAGCGAGCCGGGAACGCCTCGCTCGAGGAGGTCGTGATGGCGCTCCGGACGCGCCCCACGCAGTTCCCGGAGCTCGTCAGCGGCGTCGCCACCGAGCAGATCACGGCCGCCAGCCGGCTGGTCAGCTATCTCACCGGGTTCGCGATCCAGCCGAACAAGGCCGTCGTCGGCGGCAACGCGTTCGCCCACGAGTCGGGGATCCACCAGGACGGCATCATCAAGAACCCCCTGACCTACGAGATCATGACCCCGCAGTCGGTCGGGCTCTCCGGCAGCCAGCTCACCATCGGGAAGCTGTCGGGGCGGCGCGGCCTCCAGGGCAAGCTCAAGCAGCTCGGCCACGAAGTCGAGGGCGAGGCGCTCGACGAGGTCTACCGGCAGGCGGTCGCGCTCGCCGATGCCAAGAAGGAGGTCACCGATGCGGACCTGCTGGCGCTCATGGAGCAGCGGGCCACCGAAGTGCCGGCCAGCGTCGCGCTCGTCGGCTGGAGCGTGACCTCGTCACATGGCGGCAATGCCACCGGCACGGTGACGCTGACCATCGGCGGCGAGGAACGGAGTGCCGAGACGACGGGGAACGGCCCGGTCAACGCACTCTTCGCCGCGGTCGACCAGGCGCTCCAGCCGCTCCTCGGCTGGCATCCCACGCTCGCCGAGTACGAGATCAAGGCCGTTTCCGCCGGCGAGGACGCGCAGGGCCAGGTCCTCGTGCGCTGCCGCCGGTCGTCCGACGAGGGACCGGGCGCGCTCGTGGTCTCCGGCCACGGGTTATCCACCAACATCATCGAGGCGTCACTCGACGCCTACCTGGCCGCCGTGAACCGGCTGCACGGTGCCGAGATCAACGGGGTCGCGGTGGCGTTCGTCGCCCCGCGTTCCGAGGAAGGCCTGCCTTGAGCACGTATCGCGTCGCGGTCATCCCGGGTGACGGGGTCGGGCCCGAGGTCGTCGATGCCGCGCGGCGCGTCGTCGATGCCGCGGGGGCGGCGTTCGGGTTCCACGTCGAGTGGCCGCAGTACCTCGTCGGCGGGGCGGCGATCGACACCCACGGCGTGGCGATCCGCCCCGAGGACGTGACCGCCTGCGGCGAGGCCGACGCGATCCTGCTGGGCGCGGTCGGCGGCCCGAAGTGGTCCGACCCGAAGGCACCGGTCCGACCCGAGCAGGCGCTGTTCGCCCTCCGCGGCCAGCTGGGCCTGTACGCGAACCTCCGGCCGGTCACGGTCCATCCGGCGCTCGTGGCCTCCTCGCCGCTGCGCCCGGAGCTGCTGGCCGGGGTCGACCTGCTGATCGTCCGCGAGCTCACGGGCGGGATCTACTTCGGTGACCGGACCGAGGCGAGCGGCCCGGCCGGGGAGCGCTCCGCGCTCGACACGCTGCCCTACAGCGAGGTCGAGATCGATCGGATCGTCCGGCTCGCCTTCGAGCTGGCCGGGACCCGCCGCCGCCACGTCACCTCCGTCGACAAGGCCAACGTGCTGGCGACCTCGCGCCTGTGGCGGACCATCGCGGCCTCGATCGGGGCGGAGCACCCGGATGTTACGCTCGCCCATCAGCTCGTGGACTCGTGCGCGATGCTCCTGGTCCGCCGCCCGGCCGACTTCGACGTCATCGTCACCGAGAACCTCTTCGGCGACATCCTGTCGGACGAGGCGGCGGTGCTGGCCGGGAGCCTCGGCATGCTGCCCTCCGCGTCGCTCGGGGAGCGCAGGACGGCCCACGGCACCTTCGGGCTCTATGAGCCGATCCACGGATCCGCGCCGGACATCGCCGGCCGCGACATCGCCAACCCGATCGGCACGATCCTCTCCGCCGCGATGCTGCTCCGGATCTCGCTCGGGCAGGAGGCCGCGGCCGCGGCGGTCGAGGCCGCCGTCTCCGCCGCGCTCGACGACGGCTGGCGGACCGGCGACCTCGCGGACCCGGCCGACGAGCGTGACGGCCTGGTGGTCGTCGGCACGACCGCCTTCGCGACGGCCGTCATCGAGCGCCTCGGCGCGGCCGCGGCGGTCGCGTCATGAGCGACGCCCCGGTCATCCTCTACGACACGACCCTGCGCGACGGGACGCAGGGCGAGAACATCACGCTGTCGCTGGCCGACAAGCTGCGCGTCGCGCGGATGCTCGACGAGTTCGGGATGCCGTTCATCGAGGGCGGCTGGCCGGGGTCGAACCCCAAGGACATCGAGTTCTTCGCGGCGGCCCGCACGATGCGCTGGGAGCGGGCGAGGCTGGCGGCGTTCGGCTCGACCCGCCATCGCGCGAACAAGCCCGCCGACGACCCGAACCTACGCGAGCTCGTCGCCGCCGAGACCCCGGTCGTGACGATCTTCGGCAAGAGCTGGCTGCTCCACGTCGTCGAGGTGCTGGGCGCCAGCCCGGCCGAGAACCTCGACATGATCGCCGATTCGATCGGCTTCGTCGCCGGCTACGGCCGCGAGGCGGTCTACGACGCCGAGCACTTCTTCGACGGCTACAAGGACGACCGGGACTACGCGCTGTCCACGCTGCGCGCCGCCCGCCAGGCCGGCTCTCGGACGCTCGTGCTGTGCGACACCAACGGCGGCACGCTGACCGACGAGCTGGTCCGCATCGTCAGCGACGTCCGCGACACGCTCGACGGCGACCCGGATGCCCCGGCGGTGACCTGGGGGATCCACACGCACAACGACGCCGAGCTCGCGGTCGCGAACTCGATGGCGGCCGTCGCGGCCGGGGTCCGCCACGTCCAGGCGACGATCAACGGTTACGGGGAGCGCTGCGGCAACGCGAACATGGTCAGCATCCTCGCGAACCTCGCGCTCAAGACCCCGCACGCGCTGGTGCCGGCGGGCGGCGACCTCTCCGGCCTGACGGAGCTGTCCCGCTCGATCGCCGAGATCGCCAACATCAACCCGTCGGACTACCAGCCATACGTCGGCCGGTCGGCGTTCGCGCACAAGGGCGGCGTCCATGGCGCGGCGGTGGCGAAGGTGGAGCGGAGCTACCAGCACGTGGACCCGACGATGGTCGGCAACGCCGGCCGCCTCGTCGTCTCCGAGCTGGGCGGCCGGGCGAACACCTCGATCCGCGCCCAGCAGCTCGGCCACGAGCTCGAGGGGGTCGTCGACCCGCGCGAGCTGTCGGTGCTCATCAAGCAGCTCGAGTCCGAGGGGCTCGCGTTCGAGGGTGCCGAGGCGTCCTTCGAGCTGCTGATCCGCCGCCACGGCCGCGACTACCAGGCGCCGTTCCGCATCGTCGACTACACGTGCCTCGTCGAGCAGCGCGACGGGCGCGAGATGCTCGCCGAGGCGACGGTCAAGGTCGAGGTCGACGGCGAGGTCCTGCACACGGCCGCGGACGGCAATGGGCCGGTCAACGCCCTCGATGCGGCGCTGCGCAAGGCGCTCAGCGCCTTCTATCCCGGGATCGACGAGATCCACCTCGTCGACTACAAGGTACGCATCCTCGACGGCGGGGCGGCGACGGCGGCGCGGACCCGGGTCATCATCGACTCGGCGGACGGCGCCCGGACCTGGTCCACGATGGGCAGCGACACCAATATCATCGCGGCGTCGGCGGCCGCCCTGGCTGACTCCCTTGAATACGCGATCTGGAAGGCCGGATCCGAGCTCCGCCGCCGCGACGAGCGCCACTTCACGATATCGCGGACCGAGCCGAGCCGGTCGGCCACCGCCAGTCCCAGCGCGACCCCGCGGAGGTAGCCGGATGCCCGAGAACGCCACGCCCCAGCCCAGGCCCACGCTGCACCTGACCCGCTGGACGGTCTCGTCCGGTTCGAACAGCCAGAGCCGGGGGGCAGTGGTCATCGCCGCCGGCGACCACCACTGGCGCGCATCCGCGGAGGGGAACGGCGCCATCGACGCCCTCTACCGGGCGGTCGACAAGGCACTCGCCGAGATCCTCGACGGGCACCCGCGGCTGGTGGCGTTCGAGATCCGCTCGCTCGGCGAGGGGACCGAGGCGGAGGGCGCGGTGTTCGTGCGCATCGCCCCGCCGGCAGTCGGCGGCGAGCGGGGGAGCGGCGAGTATCCCGGCACGTCGAGCGGGACCAACGTCATCGCGGCCTCGATCGAGGCCTACGTGGTGGCCCTCAACGCGATGCTGGCCGAGGCGCACTGGCGCGGCGCGCCCGAGGCCGCCGCCGCGACGGGGACACGCGCCCGTCGACCCTCGGTGGTCCCGGCGGGCGAGGCGCGGGCGCGCCGCGCCGAGCTCGACGAGGCGGCCGGCGAGATCGACACCACCGACTGGTTCAACCGCCAGGGCTGACCCGGCCGCCGGGCTGACCCGGCCGCCGGTCGGCGTCGGCCGCCGTCGGCGCACCGCTAGACTTCGGCGACCATGGCAGACCTCATCGCCTATGCCGGGGAGCCCGGCGCCTTCGCGGAGGACGCGGTCCTCGCCGCCTTCGGCGACGTCGCGCGCGAACCGTTGGGGAGCTTCCGCGCGGTCTTCGAGGCCGTCGCGGCCGGCGAGGCGGCCGCCGGCGTCGTGCCGATCGAGAACGTCATCAACGGCACGGTCCGTGAGAACTACGACCTGCTGCTGGAGTTCCCGCTGGCGATCCACGGCGAGGTCGCCGTGCCCGTCGCGCTCTGCCTGGCCGCGTTGCCCGGCCAGCCGCTCGAGGCCATCGAGCGCGTCTACTCGCACATCCAGGCGCTCGGGCAGGCGGAGGCCTTCCTGCGCTCGCGGCGCTGGCAGCTGCTCACCACCTACAACACCGCGGGTGCCGGCAAGGCGATCGTGGAGCGCGGGGAGGTGGGCGCCGCGGCCGTGCTGTCGCCGCGGGCGGCGGCGCTCTTCGGCCTCGAGATCCTGGCCGACGGCATCGGCGACCTGCCGGGCAACCGCACGCGCTTCCTCGTGCTGGCGCCGCGCGGGGCCACGGTCCCCCTGCGCGCGGCGAGCGGCGCCGTGCGGCGCACGACGATCGTCGTGGCCGTGCGCAACGAGCCCGGCACGCTGCTGGCCGTGCTGTCCGTGATCGCGGCCCACGGCCTGAACATGCGCAAGCTCGAATCGCGGCCCAGCCGCGAGCGCGCCTGGGAGTACGTCTTCTGGATCGACCTCGACGGCGACCTGGCCGATCCGGCCATGGCGGCCGCGCTCGACGAGGTCCGGACGGTCACGACGACGACCCGCGTCCTGGGCAGCTACCCGAGCTCGGACGCCTGACACGCCGAACGGCCCGCCATCGCCGGCGAGCCGTTCGCGATCACCGGGTGCGGGTCAGATCGCGCTGGTGCAGGCCTTGCACTTCGAGGCGTCCGGCGCGTTCGCTTCCTTGCAGAACGGACAGATCTTGACCTCGTCGGCCGGCGCCTCCTTGAGGAACAGCTTCGCGATCCGCCAGACGATGAAGGCGATGATCGTGAAGTTGATCAACGTGTTGACGAAGGCGCCCCAGCGGATGGCCACCTCGGTGGGTGTCCCGTCCGCGGCCGTCGTGGTCCCGAGGACGATCTTGAGGTCAGCGAAGTTCACGCCCCCGAGCAGATAGCCGATCGGCGGCATGATGATGTCGTTGACGAGGGACGCGACGACCAGGCCGAGCGCCGTGGCGAGGATGACGCCGACCGCCAGGGCCAGCGCATTGGTCTTGAGCAGGAACCCCTTGAACTCGGACATCACGAGCCGCCCCGCTCAGTGCTCGACGACCTTCGGCAGGTCCTTCGCCTGGGCGATCCAGCCGGCGATCTCCGTCTCGCCCGGGGCGCGGCGGACGATGCCCGGTCGCGCCGCCACGACTTCCGCGACGGTCACCGCGAGATTGGCCGCGTTCCGGTTCGCGAGCTCGGCGGGCGAGTCGACGCCGGCGGCCTCGAGCAGATCCGAGAACTCGGACGCGACGCCCTTGATCCGCATCAGGTCGACGTGGTTGACCCACTCGAGGATCAGGGCATGGGCGATCCCGGTCGACGCTTCGAGGGCGGCCCGGCCGGATGGACTGGCGCCGGCTGCCAGCAGCCCCTCGGTGGTCGTGACGCCGGCTTTGGCGAGCTGCCCGGCGTAGACCGCGCCGATGCCCTCGACCTCTTCGATGTTTGCCATGGACTGGTCCTCCTGGGGCCGGTTCGCCCGTCCGGGCGGTCGGCCGATGATACGCTTGGCCACTCCCCGTGATCGGCCACTCCCCGCGACACGTCCGCGCTGCTGGAGGCGAGATGGATCAGGCGTTCCGCGACGCCATGACGACCGGCTACACGCTCACCGAGCCGAGCCTGGTCATCGGCAGCGCGATGCATGACGGCGAGCTCTTCAACGACACTCGCGTCCAGATCGCGCTCTCGATGCTGAACCGGCACGGGCTCATCGCCGGCGCCACGGGGACGGGCAAGACCAAGACCCTCCAGCTCCTCGCGGGACAGGCGTCCAAGGCCGGGATCCCCGTCTTCGTCGCCGACATCAAGGGCGACCTGACCGGGCTCGCGGCGCCCGGCGACGCGGCCAACTCGAAGATCATCGAGCGCTCGGCGGCACAGGCCTGGACGTTCGTCGCGGCCGGCCATCCGGTCGAGTTCGTGTCGCTGTCCGGCAAGCTCGGCTCGCAGGTGCGGGCGACGGTCCATTCGTTCGGTCCGCTGCTGCTGGGCAAGGTCCTGGACCTCAACGACACCCAGACCAGCATCCTGGCGCTGATCTTCAAGTACTGCGACGACAACGACCTGCCGCTGCTCGACCTGAAGGACCTGACCGCGGTCCTCAAGTTCCTCGCGGCCCCCGAGAACAAGGCGATCCTCGCCGACTACGGCGGGATGTCACCCGCCTCCGTGGGCGTCCTCCTCCGCTCGATCGTGGTCCTCGAGCAGGAGGGCGCGGACATCTTCTTCGGTGAGCCCGAGTTCGAGGTCGAGGATCTGCTGCGCACCACGCCAGAGGGCGAGGGGGTCATCACCGTCCTCGAGCTCTCGGACGTCATGGACCAGCCGCGGCTCTTCTCGACGTTCATGCTCTGGATGCTGGCCCAGCTGTACGAGAGCCTGCCCGAGGTCGGCGACCTCCCGAAGCCGAAGCTGTGCTTCTTCTTCGATGAGGCCCACCTGCTCTTCGACGATGCCTCCGAGGCGCTGCTGGACCAGGTCGAGCGGACCGCGCGGCTGATCCGCTCCAAGGGCGTCGGCGTCTACTTCGTGACCCAGGCGCCGACCGACGTCCCCTCGTCGATCCTGGCCCAGCTCGGGAACCGCGTCCAGCACGCCCTGCGAGCGTTCACGCCGGAGGATGCCGACGCGCTGCGCAAGACCGCGCGGACCTTCCCGATGACCGACTTCTACGACGTCGAGAAGACCATCACCTCGCTCGGGACGGGGGAAGCGCTGGTCACGGTCCTCTCGCCGCGGGGCGTACCGACGCCGCTCGCCGCGACGCGGCTGCTCGCGCCCGACTCGCTGATGGCGCCGATCGAGGAGGTGCTCTTCCGCGGACGCATCGCGATGAGCGCGCTGCAGGCCAAGTACGGCCAGACCATCGACCGCGACAGCGCCTACGAGCGGATCACCGGCCGGATCGCCGCGGCGCGCCAGGCCGCGGTGGACGCCGCCGTCCGAGCGGGCGTGGACCCCACGACGGCCTCTGGCATGAACTCGATGACCCCGGCCCAGCAGCAGCGCGAGGTCGCGCGGCAGCAGCGCGAGCTCGAGGCGGCCCAGAAGGCTGCGGCGCGCGATGCGGAACGGCAGCGCCGGGCCGAGGAGAAGGCGGCCGCGGCCGCGGAGCGGGAGCGTCAGCGGACGATCAACAGCGCGATCCGGACCGGGGGGAAGGTCGTGGGCTCGCGCCTCGGTCAGGACGTCATCCGTGGCGTCTTCGGGACGCTCTTCGGCGGCGGCAAGTCCAGGTAGGCCGACGCCGGCCCGTCCCGATCCCGGGCGTTACTCGATGACGAGGTCCGGGGGCAGGTCGGCCGGGGCAGGATAGGCCGGCTCGAGCTCGGCGATGGTGTCGGCCAGGATCGAGGCCACGGCGGTGTCGCGGAACCACTTGCGGTCGGCCGGGATCACGTACCACGGCGACCAGGCCGTCGAGGTCTTCGAGAGGGCGTCGTCGAAGGCGGCCTGGTAATCGTCCCAGCGCTTGCGCTCCTCGAGGTCGCCCAGCGAGAACTTCCAGCGCTTGGTCGGATCGTCATAGCGGGCCTGGAACCGCTCGCGCTGCTCGTCCTTGGAGATCGACAGGAAGAACTTCACGATCGTCGTGCCGCTGTCGGAGAGGTGTCGCTCGAAGGCGTTGATCTCGTCGTAGCGCTTCGACCAGACCGACTTGGGCACGAGGTCGTGGACCCGCACGACCAGCACGTCCTCGTAGTGCGAGCGATTGAAGATCCCGATCTCGCCCTTGCGCGGCACGGCCCTGTGGACCCGCCACAGGTAGTCGTGGGCGAGCTCCTCCGCGCTGGGCACCTTGAATGAGGTGACCGGGCAGCCCTGCGGGTTGAACGCCTCCATGACCTTGTTGATCGTGCCGTCCTTGCCGGCCGCGTCGATCCCCTGGAGGACGACCAGCACGGAGCGCTTGGCCTCCGCCCAGAACCGGTCCTGCAGGTCGGCGAGACGGGTCTGCTGCTCCATCGTGTGCGTGACACCACGCTCCTTGTCGAAGCCATGGGTGGCCGAGGTGTCGAGCTTCTCGAGGCGGACCCGGGTCCCGGGCTCGACCACCAGTCGCGAGCGAAGATCCGTCATCGGCGTATCGTCGCATGGCCGTCTGCCCGCCGGGCCGCGGCTGTGACATGGAGCACCGACCGATGCACCGAGCCGCGCTGACGCGCATCAAGTTCCGCCACCCCGTCAATGTCGAGATGATCGAGCAGGCACCGCGCGGCGCGCGCATCGCCGACCGGGTGACGCTCTTCCTGGGCAGCTGGAGGTTCCTCGTCATCCAGACGATCCTGGTCGTCATCTGGATCGCCGGGAACGTCGTGCTGCTCTTCCACTTCGATCCCTACCCGTTCATCCTGCTCAACCTGGCGTTCTCGACCCAGGCGGCCTACGCCGCGCCGCTCATCCTCCTGGCGGGCAATAGGTCGGCCCAGCGCGACCGCCTGACCCTCGAGCACGCGGCGACCGAGGCCGACCTGGAGGAGGCGCAGAACGACCGACTGCTCGACGGGAACAAGCAGATCCTCGAACGGGTCGAACGGCTCGAGCAGGTGATCCTCTCGCTCGAGCTGCAGATCAAGACCGCGGTCGAGCGGCTCGACGGCGGGACGCCGTCCGCCTCCTGAGGCTCGCGGTACCATCCCCTCACGCCACCGCAAGCTCTGAGGATCCGCCCCATGGTCATCGCCGCCGGCGCCAAGCCGCACCCCATCTTCCTCGCCGGCCGCTGGGTCGAATCCCCGGACCCGCTCGTGGTCACGAACCCGGCCGACCCCTCGACGCCGGCGGGCAGCACGTTCCATGCCACCGAGGCGCAGTACGAGGAAGCGGTGCAGGCGGCCGTGGCCGCGTTCGAGGTCACCCGCAAGCTCCCCGCCTACGAGCGCGGCCGGATCCTGCGTGAGGTCAGCGCCGGGCTCCAGGCGCGGCGCGAGGAGCTCGGCCGGATCATCGCGCTCGAGGCCGGCAAGCCGATCCGCGACGCGCTGATCGAGGTGGACCGCGCGACGCTCACGTTCCGGCTCGGCGCCGAGGAGGCGGAGCGGATGACCGGGGAGCTGATCCCGCTGGACCTCCTCCCGTCGTCGAGGGACCGCGTGGGGATCACCCGGCGCTTCCCGATCGGCCCGATCGCCGCCATCAGCCCGTTCAACTTCCCGTTGAATCTCGCCGCGCACAAGCTGTCGCCGGCGATCGCCTCGGGGAACCCGATCGTGCTCAAGCCGCCCTCCAAGGACCCGCTCGTGATGCTGGCGGTCGCCGAGATCATCGAGGCGGCCGGCGTCCCGGCGGGCTCGGTCTCGATCCTGCCGATGTCCCGCGAGCTTGGCGACCGGATGGTGTCCGACGACCGCTTCAAGCTGCTGACCTTCACGGGCTCGCCGTCGGTCGGCTGGCGGATGAAGGAGCGGGCCGGCAAGAAGAAGGTCGTGCTCGAGCTCGGCGGCAACGCGGGCGTCATCGTCGACCGGAGCGCCGACCTCGACTGGGCGGTCCGGCGGATCCTCGTCGGCGGGTTCACCTACGCCGGCCAGGTCTGCATCAGCGTCCAGCGGGCCTTCATCCACGAGGCGGTCTGGGACGAGTTCATGGCGAAGTTCGCCGAGGGCGTGCGCGGCCTCAAGCTGGGCGACCCGCTCGACCCGACCACCGATCTGGGCCCGATGGTCGACGAGCACGCGGCGGCGCGGACGCAGCGCTGGGTGGACGAGGCGGTCGCGCTCGGCGGCAAGGTCGTCGCGGGCGGCAGGGCCGAGGGCACGTTCTTCCCGCCCACGATCCTCACCGACGTCCCGATGACGGCCCAGGTGTGCTCGAACGAGGCGTTCGCGCCGCTGGTGGTGGCCGCACCGTTCTCGGATCTCGACGATGCCATCGCGAAGGTCAACGACTCGATGTTCGGGCTCCAGACCGGCGTCTTCACCAACGACCTTGCCGGGGCCTGGAAGGCGTTCGCCGAGCTCGAGGTCGGCGGGGTCGTGATCAACGATGTCCCGACCTATCGGATCGACCACATGCCGTACGGCGGGGTCAAGGATTCCGGTCTCGGCCGCGAGGGCCTGCGCTGGGCGATGGAGGACATGACCGAGATCCGCATCATGGTGCTCGCACAGCCGAGCTGACCCGGGGGCGTGCGGCCGGCCGTGAGCGGTCGGACGGGTTCCGCGCCGTCCCCGGCCGGCCGCGCCGTCCCGCGCCCCGCGACGCGCGCAGCGGGAGTCTGCTGGCGTGCCGCATCCTTCCGGCGATGGATCTGACCCTGACGCCTGCCCAGCTCGAGCTCCAGGCCCGCGCCCGCGCGTTCGTCCGCGAGGTCCTCCAGCCGCGCGAGGCCGAGTTCGAGGCCGCCAACGGCCGGGTCCCGCGTGAGTGGGGCGCCCCGATCCGCCAGGCGGCCATCGAGGCACGGCTCCATGGCGGCTCGTTCCCCGTCGCGCTGGGCGGCCAGGGCTGGTCGGCGCTGGAGCAGGTGCTGGTCCACGAGCAGCTCGGGCAGAGCACCGGCGGGCTGTGGTCGTACATCCCGGGGCCGTACAACGCGCTCATCCACTGCACCCCCGAACAGCGCACGCGCTACTTCGACCCGAGCATGCGCGGCGAGCGCTCGGGGAGCTACGCGATCACGGAGGACGAGGCCGGATCCGATGCCCGCGCGCTGCGAGCCACCGCCGTCCGCGATGCCGCGACCGGCGACTACGTGCTCAACGGCGAGAAGTGGTTCGTGACCGGCCCGGACGACACCGACTTCATGATCTTCCACGGGAACGTGGTGGACGGCGACCGGCTCCTGCCGACGTTGTTCCTGGTCGATTACGACCTGCCCGGTGTCCGGATCCAGCACGACCCCGACTACATGCACACCTTCGCCGACCGGCACCCGCAGTTCGTGCTGGAGGACGTCCACGTCCCCGCGGACGCGATCCTCGGTGGCGTCGGCGAGGCGGACGAGCTGACCAACGAGTGGTTCGTCGAGGAGCGGATCCACATCGGGGCGCGCTGCGCCGGGGCGATGGAGCGGCTGCTCACCCTCGCGGTCGAGTGGGCGACGGAACGGGTCCAGTTCGGCGAGCGCATCTTCGACTTCCAGGGCGTCTCGTTCCCGCTCGCCGATTCCGCGGCCGACGCGTCGGCGGCCCGGCTGCTGACCCGCGAGTGCGCCTGGCTGGTGGACACCGGCGCGGACGCCAAGGTCGTGCACGCCAAGGCGTCGCTGGCCAAGCTCTTCGCCTCGGAGGCGGCCTTCCGCTGCGCCGACCGGGTCGTGCAGGTCTTCGGCGGCCGCGGCTACATGCGCGAGTACCCCGCCGAGCGGTTCTTCCGCGAGCTCCGCGTGGACCGGATCTGGGAGGGCACGTCCGAGATCCAGCGCCTGATCGTCGCCCGCGCGCTCGAGAAGCGCGGCGTGGACCGGGTCGTCGGGTGACCGAGGTCGACGCCGCATCGAGCGCCCCCGCCCCGGCCGTCCCGCGACGCATCGATCTCCGGCCGTTGTTCGCGCCGGCCTCGGTCGCGGTCGTCGGGGCATCGCCGCGGAGCTGGATCGCGGAGACGGTCCGCGACAACCTGCGGGTGATGGGCAGCGCCACGCGCTGCCACTTCGTGAATCCCAAGTACGAGGAGCTCCACGGCCAGCCGTGCTACCCGAGCCTGGACGCCCTGCCCGAACGTCCCGACGTCGCGATCCTCGCGCTCAACCCGTTGCGTGCCGCGTCGATCACGGAGGCGGCGGCCGCGGCAGGCGTGCCGGCGGTGATCATCCCGGGCGGTGGGGTGGTGGAGGGCGGCAGCGCGGCCGCGGCCATGCAGGTCGAGGTCGCCCGCATCGCCCGCGAGCATGGGCTTGCCCTGGTCGGGCCGAACTGCATGGGCGTGATCGACCTCACGTCGAACGCGGCGACCTACATCGGCGATGTCTCGCCGTACCTGCCGAGGGGCGGGGTCGCCGGGATCGCCCAGTCCGGCTCGGTCGCCGACGCGTTCGTCCACTCGGGCTCGCGGGTGGGCTTCAGCCGGATCATCAGCTGCGGGTCGGAGGCCGCGCTCGACGTCTGCGACTTCCTCGCCTACTGCCTCGACGACCCGGAGACCAGCTCGGTCATCCTCTTCGTCGAGGGCTTCAAGCGGCCGGAGCGGTTCCTGGCGCTGGCCGACCGGGCGCTCGAGCTGGGCAAGCCGATCATGGCGGTCAAGGTCGGACGGAGCGAGCAGGCCCAGGTGGCGGCGGTCGCCCACTCCGGCTCGCTGGCCGGCGAGGCGCGCGCGACCGATGCGGCCCTCGACGCCGCGGGCGTCATCCGCTGCGCCGACCTCGACGAGCTGCTGGAGACGGCCGAGCTGGTCGAGGGGATCCGCCGCACGGGCCGGTCCATCGGCCGGGGGCGGACGGGCGTGGTGACGGTCTCGACCGGTGAGGCCTCGTTGATCGCGGACCAGGCCGAACGGACCGGGGTCGACCTGCCGCCCATCCCCGACGCGGCTCGCGCCGAGATCCTGGCTGCGCTCCCCACGATGGGGTACGTTGGCAACCCGCTCGATCCGTGGGGTGCCGACGAGCCCGCGACCGCGTATCGGGCCACGTTCGAGGCGATGGCCGCGTCCGGCGCCTACGACGCGCTGGTGCTCGTCCACGACTTCCCGTACCGATCGCTGCCGTCCGAGGTCGCGACCGCGAACGAAGTCACGACGCAGCTCCTCGAGGCGGTCGCGGACCGGCCGGCGATCCTGCCGATCTACGTCTCGCTGACGTCCGGGGAGCCGCCGCCCGAGACGAAGGCGCTCCTCGACGCGAAGGGCGGCGGGGCGCCGCTGCTGCGCGGCGGCCTGGAGGCCTTCACCGCGATCGCCGGGGTCGCCCGCTGGGAGGGGCGCCGCGACCTGCGCCGGAAGCTCGGCCCGTGGCGGCCAGCCTGGCCCGCGCTCGCTGCGGATCACGTCACCTACGGCTCCGACGCGACGGCGACGGCGCCCCTGGCCGCGAGGCGCACGCGGACCCTGTCCGAGCGGGACAGCCTGGCCCTGCTGGGCGACGCGGGTATCGCGGTCACGGAGGCGACGTTCGCGCCGGATGCCGCCTCGGCCGTCGCTGCCGCGCGCCGCTTCGGCCGGCCCGTCGCCCTGAAGCTCGAGGCGGCCGGCCTCGCGCACAAGAGCGACCATGGCGGGGTCGCGCTCGGCCGGTCCGGCGACGACTCGGTCTACGCGGCGGCGCTCGCGATCCTCGACGGCGGCCGCCGGCGCGGCCTCGACATCCACGGGCTGCTCGTGGAGCCGATGGCCGTGCCCGGGATCGAATTGATCGTCGGCCTGCGCCGCGACCCACAGTTCGGGCCGGTCGTGCTGGTCGGTCTGGGTGGGACCTTCGCCGAGGTGCTCGACGACGTCGCCGTGCGGCTCGCGCCGATCACGCCGCGCGTCGCGATGTCGATGCTCGATGACCTGCGCGGCGGACGCATCCTCGACGGCGTCCGTGGCCGGCCCGCTGCGGACCGCGCGTCGATCGCCGCGATGCTGGTCTCGCTCGGACGGCTTGGCGCGTCACGAGCGGACCTGCTCGAGGTCGACCTGAACCCCGTCATCGCCGGGAGCGGCGGCGCAATCGCCGTCGACGCCCTCGTCGTGCTGGAGGAGACGCCCGATGACCCAGCCTGACGACCCGCTCGTACGGACCACGCCGACGCCCTGGGGCGTCCGGATCATCCTCGACCGGCCGGCCAAGCTCAACGCGCTCTCCGGTCCGCTGGTCGCGGCGCTGGTGGCCGCCCTCGACGCCGCGATCGCCGACCCGGCGGTCCGGGTCGTCGTGCTCGAGGGTTCGGGTCGCGCGTTCTCGTCCGGCTACGACCTCGGCGAGGAGGTCGAGGGCGGGGTCGACGGCCCGGTCCAGTGGCGGGCGCTCCTCGCCACGGATGTCGCCGCCACCCTCCGGGTCCTGGACTGCCCGAAGCCGGTCATCGCCCAGGTCCACGGCTACGCGCTGGCGGGTGGCCTCGAGATCGCCATGGCCTGCGACCTGATCGTGGCCGCGGAGGGCACCCGTCTCGGCGAGCCCGAGATCCGCTACGGATCGGCCCCGGTGACGCTCCTGATGCCGTACCTGATCGGCCAGAAGAAGACCCGCGAGCTGCTCTTCACCGGCGACCTGATCGATGCCGCCGAGGCGGAGCGGATCGGCCTGGTCAACCGGGTGGTGCCGGTAGAGCGGCTGGCAGCCGAGGTCGACGCGCTCGCCGACCGGCTGGCCCGCACGCCGCCCGAGGTCATGGCCCTGACCAAGCAGATGCTGAACCGGGCGATGGACGCCGCCGGATTCCGGACCGCGGTCGAGGCCGGCCTCGACCTGGGCGCGATCATCAACGCCGCCGACACGCCCGAGCAGCGCGAATGGGACGAGATCGTGCGTCGCGACGGACTCAAGGCTGCCCTTGCCTGGCGCGACCGCCGCTACGACGAGCGCCTCGCCGAGGCGGGCCACGGGCCGTCGCCCGACTGACCTGGGCCGCGACCGCCGCCGCGCGACGCGCCGGGCACACCGCCGACCGTTGCCTGCGAGCACGACGGTCGCTTGTATACTCCGCCGGAACTCGCAGGGGATACTGATACCGGATGGATCTCGACTCGACCCTGATCTTCACTCGCCGCTGGGCCTGGCTCTTCGCGCTCTGCGCGATCAGCGCGGCCGCCGTCGGGCTCGTCGTGAGCCTGCTCACGCCGCCGACCTATGAGGCCACCGCCCGGGTGCTGGTCGGGCAGTCGTTGACGACCAACCAGATCGACTACAACGACATCCTCGCGGCCAAGGAGATGGCGCAGACCTACGTCGTGCTGGCCTCCAGCGGGGACGTCGTCGCCGCCGCGGCCAACCTCGTGACGCCGCCGATGGACCCGGTGCTCTTCGGCAAGTCCTTCCGGGTCCGCGCCCCGGCGTCGAGCACGTTCATCGAGGTGACCGGCACCGCCGAGACGGCCCAGGGCGCCGCCGACATCGCCAACGCGCTCGCCAGGGAGCTCGTCCTCATCGCGACGCCGCCCGTCGCCGCGCCCGGCGCGACCCCGAGCCCCACGCCGCGGCCGAGCGCCTCGGCCAGCCTGGCACCGGGAGCATCGGCGGCACCGGAGGCGACACCCGAGGCGACCTCATCGTCGTCCGGCGCCGATATCGGACCCGGGACGCTCACGCTGGTCGATCCCGCGACCGCCCCGGCGTCCTCGGTCGGCCCGAGGACCATCCTGAATACCGTGGTCGCCGGCCTGATCGGCCTGGCCGTGGGTGTCGTGGCGGCGTTCGTGCTGACGAGGCCGACGAGCTCGGGCGAGGACCGCACCTAGCGCGTCGTTCCTCCCGTCGGGCGGCCGGGCGCCTTGTGCAGCCGCAGGTGGCCGAGGCCTAGCGGCGAGCGGCGGACAGGATCCCGTCGAGGGCCGTGACGACGCGGTCCGTGTCGTCGGGGGTCATCCCCGGCCAGAGCGGCAGCGAGATGACGCGCTCGTACTCGGCCTCGGCCACGGGGAAGGCCGCCGGCGTCCAGCCGCCGACGCGGCGGTGGTACGGATGCTTGTGGAGCGGGATGAAGTGGACGCTGGCGCCGATGCCGGCGGCTGCGAGGCCATCCATCACCGCGGCGCGGTCGATGCGCAGCCGGTCGAGATGGAGCCGCACGACGAAGAGATGCCAGGCGTGCGAGCCGTCGTCCGCGTCGGTCGGCAGCTCCAGGAGGTCCGCCGAGGCGGCCGCAGCGAAGGCCCGGCGGTAGCGCTCGACCAGCGCGAGGCGCGACTCGAGCAGCTCTTCCGCGCGGTCCAGCTGGACCAGACCGAGGGCGGCCGCCATGTCGGTCATGTTGTACTTGTACCCGGCGTCCTCGATCTCGTAGTACCACGAGCCGCCGGCCGTGTAGCGCTTCCAGGCATCGCGGCTGATCCCGTGCAGGGACATCAGGCGCACGCGCTCGGCGACCGCATCGTCGTCGGTGACGAACATGCCGCCCTCGCCGGTGCTGATGGTCTTGGTCGCGTAGAACGAGTAGGCGCCGGCGCGCGCGACGGTCCCCGCCATCGGACCGCCAGGTCCGCCGATCCGGCTGGGGAAGGCGTGGGCGCTGTCCTCCACGACCGGGATGCCGCGGCGGTCGAGCTCGCTGACGAGCGTCTCGATCGCCATCGGCCGGCCGGCCATGTGGACCGCCACCACCGCCTTCGTGCGCGGGGTGACCGCGGCGAGGATGGCCTCCGGGCTGGCGTTGAGCGTCTCGCGCTCGATGTCGACCAGGACGACCTTGCCGCGTCGGTAGGCGACGACCTCGGCGCTCGCGGCGAAGGTCCACGTCGGGACGATGACTTCGTCGCCCTCGTCCACCCCGAAGGCGTCGAGGGCGAGGTGGAGCGCGGCGGTCGCCGAGTTCAGGGCGATCGCGTGTCTCGTGCCCACGCGTTCCGCGAACGCGGCCTCGAAGGCCTTGGTCTTCGGTCCGGTCGTCAACCAGCCGGAATCGAGGACCTCCATGACGGCCGCGCGCTCACGGTCGGTGATCGATGGCCGGGCGAACGGCAGGAAGGGAGCGGCGACGTCGGTCATGAGGCCGACGCGGTCACCGCCGGCTCGAGGTCCTCGGTCCCCCGCGGCAGGGCGATGTCGGCGACGAGGGTCGGACGGGCGCGGGTCGCCGGCGCGGCCGAGAGCGAGTCCACGAGGTCGAACAGCGAGATCCGCAGCTCGGCATCGCGGGCGCCCGTGGCGGCCTCGAGGATCCGGGCGGCCCGGATGTGGATGTCGTAGGGGATCCCGTCGCCGACGGCGCGCAGGACCTTGGGAACCTCGGTCGAGTGGATCTGCTCCGCGGCGTAGAAGAGCTGCTCGTGCAGCTTCTCGCCGGGGCGCAGGCCGGTGATCTGGATCGGCACGCCGCCCTCCGGCCGCCCCGAGAGGCGGATGAGGTCGCGGGCCAGGTCCATGATCTTGACCGGCTGGCCCATGTCGAGGACGAACAGGTCGCCCGCGCGGCCGATCGAGGCCGCGTCGAGGATCAGCCAGGCGGCCTCGGGGATGGTCATGAAGTAGCGGGTCATGTCCTCGTGGGTGACGGTCAGCGGCTCGCCGTGCTCCAGCTGGTGCTGGAAGATCGGCACCACGCTGCCGGCCGAGCCGAGCACGTTGCCGAAGCGGACCGAGACATACGGGCGGCCCGTCTCCGCGGCGGCGGCCGAGACGAGGGCCTCGGCGACGCGCTTGGTGGCGCCCATCACGCTGCTCGGCTCGACGGCCTTGTCGGTGGAGACGAGCACGAAGCGCGGGACCCCGGCCGCGATCGCGGCATCGAGCATCGAGCGGGTGCCGCCGATGTTGACCTGGACGCCCTCCGAGGGGTAGCTCTCCATCATCGGCACGTGCTTGTAGGCGGCCGCGTGGAAGATGACGTCCGGCTGGGTGTTGGCGACGAGGCGGGCCATCACGGCCCGGCTGGCCACGTTGCCCAGGAAGGTCGTGATCCGGCCGCCGCCGCGCAGCTGCAGGCCGCGGACGTCGAGGTCGCGCTCGATCGTGTAGAGCGGGCTCTCGGCCCGGTCGACGAGGACCAGCTCGCGCGGGCGGAGGGCATGCACCTGGCGCGCCAGCTCCGATCCGATCGAGCCGCCGGCGCCGGTGATCATCACGACCTTGTCGCGGATCAGGTCGTCGACGCCCTCGGCATGGTCCGAGGCGACCGTCCGGCCGAGCAGGTCCTCGACGCGGACGCGGCGGACGCGGAAGGCGTCGATCGTGCCGTCGATGAGGTCGAGGAACGGCGGGATGGTGCGCACTTCGAGGCCGGCGGCGACGCCCGCCTCCATGACGTGGCGGATGACCGGGCCCGAGGCGCGAGGCATCGTGATCAGGAGCATCTTCGCGCCGGTGGCGGCCACCGCCCGGGACAGCTCGTTGAGGTTGCCGAGGACCGGCACGCCCGCGATGCTCTGGCCCTTGCGGCGGAGGTCGTCGTCGAGGAAGCCGACCGGCTGGACCCCGGCCTTGGGCTCGCGCATGGCCGATCGGGCGATGGTCGCGCCGGCCCGGCCGGCGCCGTAGAGGAGCGCCGGGACCCGAGTGGTGGAGTCGACCGCGTCGGCGTAGGAGCGCCACTCCCCGTAGACCCGGATCATGAACCGCGTGCCGCCCGTCAGCGCCAGGCTGATCAGAAACTCCATGACCCAGAACGAGCGCGGGAAGCCGATGGTGCCGCCGATCTCGGCCGGTCGGAGCGCGGAGTAGAAGACCGCGATCGAGACGAGCGAACCTGCGGTCACGCCCATGAGGATCTGGATGAGGTCGGCGACGCTGGCGTAACGCCACAGCCGCCGGTACAGCCCGAACCCGGCGTTGGTGATGGGCCGGATGACGATCGGCAGCAGGGCGGCCGGCAGGAACGCCGCGATGGCCGCGATCCCGGGCAGTCCGTCGAAGCGGAGCGCGAGGGCGACGTACACGGCGATGACCGTGGTCGCGAGATCGATGGCCAGCAGGTGGCGTGCTCGCAGGGCGACGCGACTCGGACGGAACCGGTGGACGATCCCTGACGGCGACAGACGCCGCAGATCAATCGTGGTCATGGCGGAGCTCGCTAGGGATGGAACGGATGAGATGGATGAAATGGAGCCCGCGATCGGGTCCGGCAGGTCGGGATGATAAAGAGGTGACCTGACATTCCCGCTGACAACGCATTCGCGTCGTCGACTGGATGGTACTCGTCATCATCGTTCTGCTGCATCGATGCCCCCTTCTTCCGGTGGCGAACGGTGCGGCCCGACCGTTGGTGGACCTGACCCCCCGGCCCTCGGCGTCCCCTTCCGAAGGCATGGCTAACGTAGGACTTTCGGCCCTTGATGGCTACCCCGAAAGTCCATCGGATACGGCCGTTCTTGTGCGGAGCGGTGGGCACGGGCGATGCATTCCGGTGACTGGATGCACCATCCCGGCCCCCGCGGGATCAGCCCCGGTCGCGGCCCAGGACGAGCAGCGCGGTCCGCACGAGGATCCGCAGATCGCCCGCCATCGAGCGGTGGCGGACGTACTCGAGGTCGATCTCCAGCTTGGGGCCGAGGATGCGCTCGACGTAGACCTGGTTGGGGTCGCTGGCGCCGTCGAGAAGCGGCTCGAACCGTCGCGCGTACTCCAGCTGCCCGGGCCCGGTGATCCCCGGCGGCACGGACAGGACCTCGCGCTGGGACGGTGTGTAGCGATCGACGAACTGGGGGACCTCGGCGCGCGGACCCACGAGCGTCATCTCGCCCCGGATCACGTTGATCAGCTGCGGCAGCTCATCGAGCCGGGTGCGGCGCAGGAGGCCACCGAGCCGGGTGATGCGCGGATCCTCGCGGCCGCCCATCTGGATCGTCTGGGCGGCCACGTCGTCGCGCATCGTCCGGAACTTCAGGATCGTGAAGGGCACGCCGTCCCGGCCGATGCGGACCTGGCGGAAGATGGCCGGTCCAGCCGATTCCGCGCGGATCGCGGCGGCGAGGGCCAACATCGCCGGGCCGAGGATGATGCTCGCCGGGACCGAGAGCGCGAGGTCGACGAGTCGCCTCACCAGTGCTCCCTGGCGACCACGAATGCCTCGGCCGCCGGGCTCCCCGAGACCGAGCCCCAGTGCCTCGCCCGCGACTCGAGGGCGCGGAGCGAGCGCGGATGCGGCCACGGGCGGACCTCGGACTCGTAGGCGGCGAAGGCCTGGAGCTTGGCGTCGAGGACGGCCTCGATCTCGATGAAGAGGTTGGGCACGAATGGCGGCAACCCGGCCGCGGAACCCCACTCGGTCGACGACGGCGTCTCGAAGCAGCGGATGGCCCGGACCCCGGGGGCGGCGTAGGGCCGGGTCGCGACCATGGTGGCCTCGGACAGGATCCGGTGGTCGCGATTGATGTCGCCCCAATGGTGGACGTAGACCACTTCGGGATCGACCGCCGCGATGCGCGCCTCGATGACGGCGGCCACCTCGGTCAGCGAGCGGAGGTCGAGTCCCTGGTCGGGCAGGTCGCCGAACTCGATCGTCGCGCCCATGCCGGTGGCCACCTGGCGCGCGATGGCCGTCAGGCGGTCCGCCTCGGGCGCCTCGTAGCGCAGGTTGGTGCCGGTGCAGGCGACCAGGATCGAGACCTCGTCACCGGCGGCGAGATGGCGCAGGATCGCCCCGCCCGGCCCGAGCAGCTCGTCGTCGGGATGGGCCGCGACGACCAGGGCCCTCATGCGGCCGCCCCCAGCTCGAACATCGAGCCCAGCAATGGCCGGAGCTCCTGGGCGCCGCCTTCCGGCTCGCCGTCCCACTGCACCGCGAGCAGGCGCAGCGTCCCGTCGCCCGTCGCGACCTCGATGCTGCCATCCGGGCCGTCGAGCACAGTCCCGGGCTGTGCCGCCGTCGCCTCGCGGCCCGTCTCGGCGCGCCAGATGAACAGGCGCCGGCCGCCGAGCTCCGTGAAGGCGCCTGGGTACGGGTGCGTCAGGGCCCGGACCCAGTCGAAGAGCGCTCGTCGGCCACGCGACCAGTCGATCCGTCCGTCCTCGGGACGGCGGCGCGGCATGACGGTGGCCAGCCGCTCGTCCTGGCGTCGTCGCGGCGCGGTCCCGGCGCGGAGCGCGGGCAGGTGCTCGAGCAGCATCGCGGTGCCGGCGTCGGCGACCTTCTCGTAGAGCGTCGCGCAGTCGTCGGTCTCCTCGATCGGGATCGCCCGCTGGTCGATGATGTCGCCCGTGTCGACGCCAGGGTCGAGGAAGAACATCGTGTTGCCCGTCTCGGACTCGCCGTTGATGATCGCCCAGTTCACGGGCGCCCGGCCGCGATAGCGCGGCAGCAGGCTGGCATGGAACCCGACCGCGCCGAGCCGGGGCAGGCGGAGCAGCTCCTCCCCGAGGAGCCGCGTCCAGCCGATCACGACGATGAGGTCCGGACGCAGTCCCGCGACCCGGGCGACCTCCTCCGGCCGATTCAGGTTGCGGACCGTCAGCAGCGGCACGTCGAGGCGGGCGGCCAGGTCGTCGAACGGGACCCAGCCCGAGGTCGTCGCGCCGAGCTCGGGGTCGATCGTCACGATCGCGTCGACGCGCTCGCCGGCATCGACCAGCGCCTCGAGGCAGCGGTGGCCCTCGAGCACGGCACCCACGAACAGGATCCGCGGTTCGGCGTCGTCCATCGCCCTAGGATGCCAGACGCGGATGGGCGTCAGCGATGACCCGGGAGTACAGGTCGACGAGCCGGACCGCGTTGCGGTCGACGTCGTATTCGGCGAGGACGTGCTCGCGCAGTCGGCCCGCACGCTCGGCGGCACCGGCGGGATCCGCGGCGACCGCGACGATCGCGTCCCGGATCGACGGGGCGTCGATCGCGGGCAGCAGCAGGCCGCGGTCGGCACCGAGCAGCTCGGGCGTGCCGTCGACGGCACTGGCGATGACCGGCAGACCGAAGCTCCCGGCCTCCACGAGGACCGTCGGCAGCCCTTCCTGGTAGGACGGCAGGACCAGCATGTCCGCGGCGGACATCCAGGCGGCGACCACCTCCGGCGGCTGGCCGCCCGCATATCGGAACCGGTCGCCCGCGGCGCCCTCGTCCGCGCGATGGCCCGCGAGCGGCCCCTCCCCGAGGAGGACGCCGAGGAACGGCGCGTCGAGCGACAGGAGCGCCTCGACGAGCTCGCGGACGCCCTTCAGCGGCAGCAACCGCCCCACGAAGAGCACGACCGTGCGATCGGCCGGGATGCCGAGCCGTCGCCTGGCCTCGTCGCGAGGGACCGCCAGGCCGGCCAGGCGGGCATGGTCGACCCCCAGCGGGAGCGTCACGGCCTCGACGCCGGTCAGGGCCGCCAGCTTGGTCGCGAGGGCATGGCTGACCGTGATGACCGACGCGGCGTCGCGGACGGTGGCCCGGTATTCGTCGAGGTGGTCGGCGTGGGCTGCCGGCCATGAGGTCGCGTCATGGCCATGCACGGTGATCACGTATGGACGCCCGCTCCGCTGGTTCAGGCGTCGGGCGGCCATCCCGCCGGGCGTGATGAAGTGGGCGTGGACCAGGGGGGCGGGGTCCTTCCCGATCGCCCGGCTCGCCGCGGCCGCGACGCTCCGGCTGACCTGGGCCCAGCGCGGCTCGCCGGGGACGGCCAGGTAACGCGGCCGCATGACCTCGACGGATTCGTCGGTCTGGTGTGCCGGTGCGGCCGCGTAACGACGCCACCGCTCACTCGCCCGCGACAGTGGGAATGGCGCGAATGGGGTCGGGGCGACGACCCGCACGCGGACGCCGGCGCGGACCACGGCGCGCGCCTGCGTCCGATGGAACGAACCGGGGATCGGGTCGTCGGCCCAGGGGTAGTTCGGGGTCAGCCAGTCGACCGACCGCGGCCGGTCGTCAGTCACCGATCGTCGTCCTCGGACGTCGGTGGCGGTGGCTTCGTCCCCGCGGATCGGCGGCGACCGGGAGGCTTGGCCCCGGAGGACTCGACCGCGGCACCGCGGCCGGTCTTCGCGGCCTTGGCCGGCTTCGCCGTCTTTGCCGCCTTGGGCGCCTTGTCCGGTTTCGACGCCTGGGCCTCCTTCACGGGTTTGACCGGGGTCGCCGTGGACGGGGTGGCCTCCGGCTTCCTGGCGCCGGCGTCGGCGTTCCCGGTCGAGGCGTCATTCGCGAGCGGGGCCGCCCCCGGCTTCGACGTCGAGGCCGCTCGTGCGCGGGGCGCCCTGGGTGCGCGCGTGGGCGTGGGCGCCGATCTCGATCCCGGCTCCGGCACGGGCTCGGGTTCCCGCACCGGCTCCGGTCGCGGCTCCGACTCCGACTGCATCGTCGCCGGCTCAGGTGGCGTCTCTGGCGCCTCGGGCTCGCCTGGTGACTCCGGCGTCCTCGGCGGGGGAAGCCACCACGGCGACGTTTCCGGCGCGATCTCCGTCGCTGCCTCGGGCGCGACCTCCGTCGCGTCCACGGGCGGAGCTTCCGGCCGCGGCGCCGCAACCGGCGGTCCGAGCAGGATCGCGTGGGCACCCGCCGGTGCCCGGAGGACCGCGTCGCCGAGGAAGGCGCTGTCGTCGGTGTCAGGCACCATGAGGTCGCGCGCAGGTTCGTCGACCAGAGGGCTTGCGTCAGTCGGCGCACTGACCGCCGACGAACTACCGCTCGGCGTCGCCATCCGCGCGGCCGGCGCAACCGCGGCGGTCTCGACCATGGCTCCGGCCGTCTCGTTCGCGGCACGGCGGCGCTCGGCCGCGGCGAGGCCGAGGGCGATGGCGATGAACAGCCAGACCTGCTTGAGGTTCGCGATCCCGAGGAACAGCGACTGGACCGTGAACCCGATCATCACCGCCCGGGCCAGCACGGCCCCCTCCGTCCGGGCCGGACCCTGGAAGAGGCTCCGCAGGACGCCGAGCAGCAGGATGAGCCCGACCACGCCGAGCTCGACCAGCGTGCCGACCACGATGTTGTGCGGGCCGATCGGGAACTCCAGGACGTCGGTCTGGACCGGGAGGATCGTGGCCCGGACGTTCTCCGGGTTGATGACCGACGGGAAGTCGCCGTAGCCGATGCCGATGATCGGATGCTCGGGCACCACGTTGAGCCCGACCGCCCAGATCGCGGTCCGGCCCGTGCCACCGCTCTCGATCGCGGTGTTGAGCCGCTCGGTCAGGAGGTCGCCGACGCCGGGCGCCAGGAGCATCGCCGCCGCGACGCCGATCGCGGCGAGGATCAGCGCGAGTCGCCGCCCGGTCTCGAGCCGCGGCAGGAGGCCGACGACGATCGCCACGATGATCGCGACCCACGCGCTTCGGGTCGCGGACAGGACGATCGCGAGGTCGACGATCAGTGCGCCGGCGATGGCCCAGAGCGCCGGCCGATGGAGCGACCGCCACGTCAGCATGATCGCGGCCGGCAGGAGGATGGTCGCGAACTGCGGAGCCGACTGGCCGATGAAGGCCTCGGCGCGCCCATCGGGCAGCGACGAATTGTTGACGGCGTACATGTAGAGCCCGATGAAGCTCGTGATCGTCGCTGAGGCGACATACATCCACATCACCGGCTCCGCGACATCGGGCCGATCGGACATCAGGTCGGCGACCAGCAGGGTCACGATGAAGAGCTGGACCAGCGTGAAGGCCTCGTCCGCGACGGTCGCCGGCTGCGCGGACCAGAGCAGGCTGGCGCAGGCCCACGCGACGAACCCCCAGAGCCATGGCCCGACGGCATCCAGCCGGAGGTGCGAGCCGCGATGGATCACGTAGGCGGCGCCGAAGGCGAGCCCGACCAGCTTGACCACCGTCCCGGCACCACCCGACGGCCCGGCGTTCTCCCAGGGCATGAGCGCGACGTAGACCAGCAGCAGGCCGACCGGCGCACGCGCCCCGACCGCGACGACCGCGACCCCGATGGCGCCGCCGGCGACGATCAGGAGTCGGTCGGTCGAGACCCCGTAGGCCACCGCGGCCAGGGCGCCGACGACGACCGCGACCGCGAGGAGCGCTCGCATCCACCGCGTCGCCTTGGCGGACGGGCGGGCCATCGGAGCCCGATGGCGGGACAGACCGAGGGTCGTCACGCCGGCGTCCGGCCCGCCGCCGCCGCCGGCGCCGTGGCAGTCAGGTCGTCGAGCAGCTCCGCCAGGCGTCGCGCCAGCACGGCGCGATCGTATCGACCGTCGGGGTCGGCCCGCCGGTCCGTCGGCACCGCGGCGAGGAAGCGCTCGAGGGCGTCCGCCACGGAGCCCGGTTCGGGGTCGCAGACGATCCCCCAATCGAGCCCGGCCAGGACCTCGCGGGCGTCGCCGGGGGGCAGCATCGCGACGACCTGCCGATCGAGGCCGATCGCGTCGTAGAGCTTCGCGCCGATGAACTGCTCCATCCCGGGTCCCGGCCCGAGGAGGGTCAGGGCCGCGTCGGCATCGGCCAGCCGGCGGAGGGCCTCCGCACGGGGGAGGAACGGGGTGAACGACACGACCTCGGCGACGTCCGGGCGTGCGAGTCGCGAGCCCGCGACTGCCTTGCACGCGTCGGTCGCCGAGCCGATGAATCCGATCCGGAGCCGGGCGGCGGCGTCAGGTCGGCGGTCGAGCAGGGCCGAGACGCCGTCGAGGAAGGTCGCCAGCTCGGACGGACGATAGAGCGAGCCCGCATACACGAGCCGGCGCACCTCGCCACGCGACCGCTCTTGCGCGGATCGGGCGGGTCGGGGCGGCAGCTCGGATCGGTCGTAGCCGTTCTCGATGACATGGAACCGGTGGGCCCGTTCCGGGTAGCGGCGGACGTAGTCGTCGTGGAGCGTGGGGGTCGCGAACGTCACCGCGTCCGCGGAGCGGATGATCCAGGCCTCCAGGGTTCGACGCCGCCATGCATCGATGGGCCCCATCGCGGGGTCGACCGGGTTCTCCACCCATGGGTCGCGGAAATCGGCCACCCACGGGATCCCCATCTGGCGCGCTGCGATCGCCGCGGCGACGTGGGCGCTCGTCGGCGACGAGCTCGAATGGATGGCGGCGAGTGGCGCTCGACGGTTCGCCCGACGCACGGCCATGACGGCCGAGGGGATCCAGCCGAGCTGGTCGTCCGGGAACCACAGGGTCCGCCGGATGCGCGCGGGCCACGAGAGGCCGCTCTTCACTGGGCTTGGTGCGGCCGGTGCGGCCGGTGCCGACGCGGGCGGCAGGGACGCGGCAGGGGCGAGGGGCGCGGGCGCTGCTGGACCGGCCGACCCGCCGCGACGCAGCGATGTGATCACCCGTCGCAGGTGCCCGGGCTCGAAGGTGCGCGCCCGCTCGATCTCGAGACCGGCGGGGAGTCGCTCGACGCCGGCCTGGTCGATGAGGTGATAGGTCGAGCCCCGCGGGGCGATCACGACCGGCGTCCAGCCGGCGTCGGGCAGGTATCGCACGGCGCCCATCGTCCGCGCGACCGCGACGCCGCCGACCGGCGGAAAGAAGTACGCGACCATCGCGACCCGTGGCGCTGGACGCGTCGGATCGGCCGCCGAGGGATCTGCGTGCGTCGCCACGGTCACCGCCGGGCCGTGGTCTTGCGGCCCGTCCAGCCCAGGGACCGACGGGCGCGCCGCAGGATCCGACCGACGAGGCTGCCGTGGAGCTGCCGCTCCGTCGGCGGGCCGTAGTAGGTCGCCAGCGATTCGTCCTGGACGGCGCCCTCGGGCAGGGTGCCGGTCGTGGCGATGGCCGCCCGCATCTCGGCCAGGATCGGCGGGATCTCCCGGACCGTCCGGCGATAGAGCGATCCGAAGGTGTCGCCCGACATGATCGGCACGCGGCGCTGGGCGAGGATGGGGCCGGTGTCGATCCCGGCATCGAGTCGGTAGAGCGTGATGCCGGCCTCGGATTCGTGATGGTGCAGCGCCCACCAGAGCGGGTGCGAACCGCGGTAGCGGGGCAGCAGGGACGGATGCAGGCCCACCGTCCCGAGCCTGGCGACCGCGATCTCCGCCGGGGAGATGAGGTACTGATGGCCGGCGGAGATCAGGAGGTCCGGTGCCGCGGAACGCAGGCGGACCGGGTCGAGCCGGTCGAGGTCAAGCCCGACCAGCTGGACGCCCTCGACGCCGACCAGGCCGGCGAGCGCACCGCTGGTCAGCAGCGAATCCCAGGCGCCCGCGACGTAGACCCGGAGCACCTCCATCTCAGGCACCGGTGTTCGCCGGACGGATCCGCGAACGGACCTGGCCGAGGATCGTCGTGGTCATCGCGATGACACTGACGACGTCCGCCCGGGTCGGGATCACGAAGCTGAGCGGCCGCGCGCCGGCCAGGCGGCTGGAGAAGGCGATGGCCAGCACCGCGCCGAAGGTGTAGGAGATCAGCGACGCGGCCGCCGCGCCCATGATCCCCCAGACCGGGATCAGGATGAAGTTCATCACGACATTGAGGATCAGCGCGCTGGTGGCCATGAAGGAGACGAAGCTCGTCCGGGCCAGGCCGTTCAGGTAGGCCGAGAGGATCTTCGAGATCGACAGGGCCACGACTGCGGGCAGCAGCACGAACAGCGCCGGCAGGGACTCGACGAAGGCCGGCAGCACGAGATTGACCGCGATGATCGCGGCGGGCACGAGGGCGAGCGCCGCCAGGCCGGTCATCGCGACCGTCACCCGGCTGACCATCGGGACCGTGGCATCGGCCTCCTCGCGGGAGCCGCCGGCGACATGCGGGAAGAAGACCAGCACCACCGAATCCGGCAGGAAGAAGACCAGCTCCGCGAGTCCGACCGCGAAGCTGTACAGGCCGAGGGCCGCCGGCGACGCGAGGATGGCCGCCATGATGATGACGTCGGCCCGGTAGCTGAAGAACCCCGAGAGACTGGCTGGATAGACGCGCAGGCTGTAGTGGAACAGGTCGCGGACCTTCGCCGGCGGTTCGTCGGTCGCGTGCCGGGTGGCCCGCGACGCCGCCCAGATTGCGGCGATCGCCGTCCCCGACGAGAACAGGAAGTAGGCCAGGATGGCGCCGCGGGCGCCGAGCCCCGCGATGCCGATCAGGGCGATGTAGAGGATCAGTGCGGCGATGATCTGGCCGATCGCCAGCAGGCCGTAGGCGACCATCTGCTGCCGCCCCGTCAGGATCGAGTTGGCGAACGCGAACGCGAAGAGGGACGGGACGACCGCGAGCGATCCGATGATCACCACCGGATCGATGTTCTTGAAGATGTGCTCCTGGATGAACGGCATGAACACGAGGGTCACGCCGATCCCGATCGCCGACAGCAGCGCGGCCAGGCCGAGCGCGCGACGCGTCAGGCCGAGGGTCCGCCCGCGCCCGGCGTAATAGGACAGAGCCGAGGTCAGACCGAGCTGGCCCAGGACGAAGATCGTCGAGGGCACGATCTGCCCGACCGTGAACTCGCCCTTCTCGGCCGGGCCGAGCAGACGCGCGAGCATGAAGGCGCTGAACAGGCCGATGACCGCCACGGTGACCCGCGAGATGAAGGCGATGACGACCCGGTTCGAGAGGGCAGAGCCGGACCGATCGATGACGCTCATCGGATCGCCTGGGCCGCCCGGCCATCGCTCGCGCGCGAGGCTTCCGCGGCGAGCGCCCGGTAGGTCGCCTCGACCGCCAGCATGTGGGTGGCGTGGTCGCCGCGCTCGACGACCAGCGCGCGGCCGGCCGCGCGCAGGGCCGCCGCCGCGTCGTCGGAGAGGTCGAGCACGTGGCGGATCGCGGCCGTGGTCGCCGCCTGGTCGGCGATGGGGACCAGCAGCTCCGGCGAGAACTCGGCGAGCCACTCGCGGACGCTCGGCACGTCCGAGGCGACGACCGGCACGCCGCAGGCGAGCGACTCGAGGATCGTGACCGGCGTGCCGTCGGTCTCCGGCACCGAGACGACCACGTCGGCCAGGCGCAGGTGGTCGGCCATCTCGGCGTGCGGGATCCCTTCGAGCACGGTCATCCGCTCGGCGATCCCGACCGACTCGGCCAGCGCGACGAGGCTGGCCTGGTACTCGGGGTCGGCGTGCAGCGCGCTCAGCAGCAGCCCGACGTCAGCGGGCATCTCGGCGACGGCGTGGATGACGTCCTCGTGGCGGTTCCACGGGAAGATCACGCGCGGGGAGAAGACGAGCCGTCGCGTCCGCACCCCGATCCGAGCGGCGAGCGTCTCGTTCCGGGGCGCCGGGCTGAACCGCGCGGTGTCGACGCCGAACTGGACGACGCTCGTGCGGTCCCGTCGCGCGCCGCCGGCGATCGCGCCTTCGGCCAGGTCGACCGAATTGGCGGTCACGGCGGCGGCGCCACGCAGGCTCAGCCAGCCGTACAGCCGGTGGCGGCGCGAGGTGGGCAGCGTCCGGAAGACGTCCGAACCCCAGACGGTCACGACATATGGCCGGAACCCGGAGAGCCAGGCCCAGAAGCCGTACCCCGTGAGGTAGTGCACGTGCAGGACCTGGGCATCGATCCGGTCGAGAGACCGGCGGACGGCCCGCCGGGCGGCGAGATAGGAATCCGGCCGATACCAGCGGATGTCGAACGGGTCCATCCGCTCGAGGACGATCCCGTCCGGGAGCGGCGACTCCAGGACCGTGTCGCTTCGCACGAGCAGGTGGACGTGATGCCCACGCGTGACGAAGAACGTCAGCCAACGGCGGGTATGGACCTCGTTGGGGTCGCCCAGGTAGGCGAGGCGCATGGGGGGATCGGGCGCGGCGGTCATGGTCGCGGTGACAATACCAGCGATTCCGGCCCAGCCAAGACGCCCGCGCCTCGTGCGCCGAGCGATGTTGCGAGCGGGCAACGTCCGCTGACGCGCACGAGGGCGGCCGAAGCCGGGCGGAGGGGGTGTTGCGCTAGCATCGGCGCATGACCTCGATCCGCGACGCCCGTCGGCCCCTCCTCCTCTATCTCTCGGCCGCGGCCTTCACCGCCGAACTCGTCCACCTCGTGGTCTATGCACTCGACCATGGGATCGCCTCGAGCTTCGCGGCGGCGATGGCTTTCGGGGGCCACCACAGCTACTTCCTCGCCGCGCTGATCATCACGGCGGTCGCCCTGGGCGCCGCGATCTTCCTCTCGCCATCCGATCTGCGAAACGTCCGCAGCCGCTTCTCCCTGCGGCGCTTCCTGGCCGCCTGGGCGGGCATGCTGGTCGTCGGCATGTCCGGCTTCCTCCTCCTCGAGAACCTCGAGACGCTCCACGGCGATCACCCGCTGGCCGGCCTGACCCCGACGGCGTGGCTGATCGAGCCGAACGTCCTGCTTGCGTCGGCGGTCATCTGCGGCATCGTCGCGTTCCTCGTGACCGTGGTCAGCACGCCTCCCACCGTCTCGTACGCGGCCGTTCTGACCTCCTCATACGCGGACCTCGTCGCGACCGGCGTGTACGACGCCGCCTTCCAGCATGCCGACTGGGCCACGGCCTTCTTCACCCAGACGTTCTCCCAGCCGCTGGCGGCACTCGGTCCGCGCCAGCCGCTCCGCGTCCTGGAGGCCGGGACGGGGACCGGGTTCTGGCTCGGCAAGCTGCCGCTGCCGATCGGCGACACCGAGCGGGTGGAGCTTCGCGGCTTCGACCTCTCGGAAGAGATGGTCGGCGCCGCCCGGCAGCGGCTCGCGCGCCAGGGGATCCCGGCCGAACTGATGGTCGGCGACATCCTGGAAGACCGCGCGTACGCCTTCGGCGAGGTGACCCGCCATGACGTCGTCTTCGCCTATGACGTGGTCCAGCAATTGCCTAGAGGCCTCCAGGACCAGGCGGTGGCGACGCTGTTCCGTCACGTGGCGCCGGGCGGCTGGCTGGTCGTCTTCGATCACGACGCCGCGTCGCGCTACGGCCGGACCATGGGCACCAAGAAGTGGCTGCGCCGGCACCTCGGCGTGCCGCTGGTGCCGTACCACTACATCCATTCACGGTATCCGTCGATGGCGCACCTTCGGAGCCTCCTCCGCGCGTCGGGCGCCGCGGATGTCCAGCTCCACGTGGAGGTCGGCGGCCGACACCGGGCGATCTCGGCGAGGCGACCGCTCGACCGCCCGTAGGTCGGTAGCCGGCGGGGCGGGATCAGCCGCTCGCTGACGCGGCCGGTCGGAGTGTCGTTCGCCGCAGCAGCTGGGCGTTGACGGCTACGATGATCGTCGAGAGGCTCATCAGGATGGCCCCGACCGCCATCGACAGGTCGATCCCCCAGGGAGCCAGGATCCCGGCTGCGACGGGGATGGCGACGAGGTTGTAGCCGGTGGCCCAGGCGAGGTTCTGGCGCATCTTGGAGTAGGTCGCGCGCGAGAGCCGGACGGCCCCCACGACGTCCCGCGGGTCGCTGCGCACCAAGACGATGCCGGCCGATGCGATGGCGACGTCCGTCCCGGCGCCGATCGCGATCCCGATGTCGGCCGTGGCCAGCGCCGGGGCATCGTTGACGCCGTCGCCGACCATCGCCACGGTCCGCTGGCCGGACTGGAAGCGCCTGACCGCAGCGGCCTTCTCGCCGGGGAGCACCTGCGCGGCGACCTCGTCGATCCCGGTCCGGCGCGCCACGGAATCCGCGACGGCCTGGCTGTCGCCGGTGATCATCGCGATGCGGATCCCGAGTGCGTGCAGGTCGCGCACGGCCTCGGCCGACTCCGCCCGGATCTCGTCCTCGATCGCGAGCGCGCCGGCCACACGGCCATCGACCACGACATGGAGGACCGTCCGGCCATCCGCCGCCCAGGCGTCCGACTGCGGGATCGCGCTCAGTCCGAGGTCCTCGAGCATCCGCGGACCCCCGACCGCCACCCGGCGCCCGTCGACCGTGGCCAGCGCGCCCCGCCCGGCCAGCGCCTCGAACGTCCTCGGTTCGGCGGGCGTCAGGCCCCGTCGCGTCGCCTCGGCCACGATCGCCCGCCCCAGCGGGTGCTCCGAATGCGCTCCACCGACGCCGCGGCGATGAGCAGGCCGGCATCGTCGCCGTCGACCGCCGAGATGGCCGTCGACGGCCGGGCGGCCCTTCGTGAGCGTGCCGGTCTTGTCGAAGATGACGGTGTCGACCTCGCGGGTGCGCTCGAGGGCGATCCGGTCCTTGACCAGCAGGCCGTTCCGCGCGCCCAGGGAGGTGCTGATCGCGATGACCAGTGGGATCGCCAGGCCGAGGGCATGCGGGCAGGCGATCACGAGCACGGTCGCCGTCCGGACGAGGGCGCGCTCCGGGTCCCCGAGGAGCGTCCAGACCACCAGGGTCGTGGCCCCTGCGGCGAGCGCGACGTAGAAGAGGATGGCCGCCGCACGGTCCGCGAGCGCCTGTGCCCGCGATCCGGAGGCCTGCGCCGCCGCGACCAATCGCATGATCCCGGAGAGCGCCGTGTCGTCGCCGACCGCAGCGACCCGGACGTGCAGGCTGCCGCCCGCGGCGACCGTCCCGGCGATGACCGTTGAACCGGGGAGCTTCGCGACGGGCCGCGACTCGCCGGTGACCAGGGACTCGTCGACGTCCGCAGCGCCCTCGGTGACGATGCCGTCCGCCGGGACGCGAGCACCGGGTCGGACGAGCACGATGTCGCCGCGCGCGAGTGCCGATGTCGGGACCGGCGCGACCCCGCCATCGGTGACCCGCTCGGCGGTGTCCGGCAGCAGCTCGGCCAGCGCCGAGAGGGCGCCGCGCGCCTGGGCGATCGATCGCATCTCGAGCCAGTGGCCGAGCAGCATGATCGTGATCAGGGTCGCGAGCTCCCACCAGATCTCGCTCTCGAGCAGGCCGAGCTGCCCGGCGACGCTGGTGGCGAAGGCGACCGTGATCGCCAGCGTGATGAGGGTCATCATCCCGGGCCGCCGGTCGTGCAGCTCCGCCGCCCCGCCGCGGATGAACACGACACCGCCGTACACGAAGACGATCGTCCCGAGGACGGCCGGGATGGCGGCGGAGCCCGGGAACGCGGGCGCGGCATATCCGAGCCACATCTGCAGGTCGGGGCTCCAGATGAGGACCGGGATGGTCAGGACGAGGCTGACCCAGAACCGGTCACGGAACATCGCCACCGAGTGGCCGGCGTGCTGGTCGTGGGCCGACCCATGACCGGGCGAATGGGCGCCGCTCGGCGGTGCGGGTTCTGCATGGTGGGTGGCGTGGTCCACGGTCGTCCTCGATACTCCCCCCTAGTATCCAGCACCGCGTCAAGCGGGTGCGCTCGGCCGGCGCGGCGAGATCGGGCGCGGCGATACTACGAACCGATGAAGGCACGCTCGAGAGGGGACCGGTGACCAGGCTCGCGACATGGACGGCCGGCGGCAGCGCCGATCGGGCGGCGATCGCCTTCCTGCTCGATGCCCTCGGCATCGCCGAACGACCGGTCGGCGACCCCCCAGAAGCCGGCGACCGGCCGCTCCTCGCCCACGGGCCGGTCGAACCCGGGCCTCGCCGGATCGTCGTCCCGTGGCGCCCCGACGACGCCCGGTCGCCATCCGCGGACCTCGTCCGGCGTCTCGAGGTGGACGGCGAGCCGGACGCGGTCATGCCGTTCGACGTGATCAGCGTGATCGGATCGCTGCTGCGCGACGAGGCCGACGCGGGGCTCGGGCAGGACAGCCGCGACGAGCATGGGCGCGTCCGCTTCGCGGCCAGCACGGCGGCCGGCGCGGACACCGGCGGGCCGCTCGTTGACCGGCTCGTCGAGCGCGTTGGCTGGTGGCTGGAGCGGCGCCTCGGCATCGCGGGTGCCGGTCGGTGGCCGGATGGTGCGCGGTTCGCGGTCGGGCTCTCGCACGATGTCGACCATCCGGACCGCTACCCGACGCTGCGGGCGCTCGCGCGCGGCCCGCAGCGCATCAGGCGTGCGCCGCGCACCCTCGCGATCCGCGCTCGCGATGACCTGGGCGGGCTGATCCGCGACCGCCACCCAGGCGAGTTCTGGGTCTTCGACCGTCTCATCGAGAGCGAGAGCCGGCGCGGCTTCGCGGCGACCTGGTTCTTCGCCACGACACCGTTCCACGCCCGCTGGGGAACGACATACGACGTCGCCTACGACGTCGCGGACCGGCGGTTCCGACGCGTGTTCGCCCAGCTCGCCGAGGCCGGGCATGAGGTCGGCCTGCACACTGGCTACGCCGCCTTCGAGGCGCCGGGACGGATCGCGGACGAGCGGGCGATCCTGGTCGAGGCGTCGGGTGCGCCGGTCGACGGGAACCGCCACCACTATTGGCACCTCGGCCCGGATCCGGCGGCGACCCTGCGCGCTCACGCCGCCGCAGGCTTCCGCTACGACAGCTCGATCGCGTTCAACGACCACATCGGTTTCCGCCGCTCGACGAGCCTGCCATTCCAACCGTTCGACGAGCGGTCGGGGGCGCCGCTCGGCCTGCGGGAGCTGCCCGTGTTCGCGATGGACGGCAATCTCTTCTACCACTCGGACGATGTCGAGCGGGCCGTGTCGGCCATCGCGGCCGGGCTGGACGAGGTCGCCGCCGTTCGCGGGATGGCCGTCTTCGACTGGCACCTGCAGGCCTGCGTGCCCACGCAGAGTGCCTACGCGCCGTGGGCCGAGGCGTACCAGGCCGTCCTCGACCTGCTGGCGGCCCGGACCGACGTCTGGGTCACGGACCTGGGCTCGATCGACCGGTGGTGGACCGAGCGGCGTGAGCGCATCGAGGCCGCGGCGGATTGACAGCTGAGGCTCCCCCGAGCTCAGCCGAGGGCCGGGTTCAGCCGGCGGCGTCGACCCCGCGCGAGGCTGTGGTCATCCGTGCCTCCTCGAGGAACGCATCGATCGTGAACTTGGTCGCCCAGTTGGGGAGCACGAAGCGCAGGTACTCGCCCCACACCGGATCCGAGCCCGCGATCCCGCCGCGGATCCCCGGGTCGCGGCTGGCGAGTTCCTGGGCCTCGCGGACGCGGTCGAGGACCAGTCGCGCCGCATCCAGGTCGCCCGCGGCATCGCCGAGCCGGGCGAGGCGGAACCAGATCAACGCCATCTGCGAGCTCCCGGTCAGGCAGTCCCAGTCACTGAGCCCGGTCCAGGTCGCGTCGACCATGCCCGCGAGCCGCCCGTCGCGGTGGACCACCTGCGCGACGCGAGCGGCGGAGCGGGTCGCCGCAGCGACCGCCTCCGGGCGCTCCAGGCGGAGCCCGAGGTCGAGAACGCCCCAGATCGTGTAGGCCAGCGTGTGCGTGACGGAACGACGCGCCGCGTGGTCCTCGGCACTGAACCCGGCGCCGTCGAACCAGTCCGTCGCGGAGTCGTAGCGTTGCAGGAGCCGATCGAGGTGCCGTCCCGCGGCCGCGGTCGCAGCGAGATCCCCGGCGTGCTCGCCGTATTCGGCGAGCCAACAGGTCGCGTGGGCGAGGTACGAGACCTCGAGCCGGTTGTAGACATCCTGCGACCACGCACCGTCGGCCTCCTGGCTCGAGACCAGCCACGCGGCGGCGCGGGCCGCGGCCTCGGCGGTGGGGGCGTCGTTCGTGCGCCGGTGCCACGCCACGAGCCCGTTGAGGATCTGGCCGGTGTTGAAGACCGATGGCGCGGTCCGGTTCTCGTCGATCCGTGCCCCGGGGAACGCGCCGCTCGGCAGCTGGATGCCCAGGAGGAACGAGATCGCCCGGCGGGCGCGGTCGAGGTCCGTGGGCCCGCCCGCGGCGGGGCCACTCCCCGTGGTCCCGCCACTCCCCGTCGTGCCGCCGCCCACGCCGGCATCGGCGAGGGCCAGGTAGGTCGGGACGATGTAGCCCGTCGTCTCCGGATACGAGGCGGCCCAGCCGCCGTGGAGCCGGTAGCCCCAGCTGACCCCGCCATCGACGGTGGCGTCCTGTGCCCGGCGCAGCCACGCCGCGGCCCCTTCGAGATGTGCCGTCGATGCCGCCTCGCCGGTGGACGGACGGGCGCTGCCGGCCCGCCGCCGCCGCTCCGTCGCGATCAGGTATCGCGCGACCGACGGTGACCAGGCGCCGCTCTGCCGGGTCAGGGCGGCGAGCCGCCGCGTGCCGGTCATGGGAAGACCCGGGTGCCGAGGTCCGTGCCGTCCGAAGCCGCGCCGATCGCCCCGCTGCCCGGCAGCGGACGGAGGTCGTCGCCGATGAGCGGGACCCCGGGGGTCGCGACGGTGGAATGCACCGCCTGCCCGGTCGCCGCCTGCCAGCCGGCCAGGTCGAGCTCGTCCGTGTCGATCACGAACGGGACGCCGTGGACCTGGAGGAGGTCGTAGTCCTCGGACAACGGTGCCAGGGCCGCCAGGCGGATGCCGGTCCCGTGGTCGGAGGTGATGAGGTTGTTCGAGATCGAGACGCCGGTGGCGTCCCACATCTCCACGCCGACGTCGTTGTCGATGAAGGTGTTGTGGTCGATGACGACATCGTTCGCGCCCGAGGTCACGATCACGCCCCAGTGGCTGCCGCGCAGGACGTTGTCGGTGATCTGGACGTGCTGGGCGTTCGGGCCGTGGTACATGTGGATCGCCCCACCCTTGATGCCGTCGAGCAGGTTCGCGCGGATGACCACGTCGTGGACGTCCGGGGCGCCGAGATAGATGAGGTGGGACCGCTGGTCCTGGCCGTCATTGCCGGTCATCCGCAGGTTCTGCAGGGTGAGGTCGTGGGCGCCCTCCATCGCGACGATGATGCCGTCGTCCACGATGTCGTACCCGGTGATCGTCAGGCCGTCGAACACGAGATAGCCGGCCCCGCCGCGGATCACCGCGAAATGGCCAACGCCGTCGCCGTCGAAGACGGGTCGCGCGCCCGCTGCCGCACGGATCGTGATCGGCCCGCTGGCACTGCCGCTGGTCCGCCAGTCGACGCTCTGCCGCTTGTAGGTGCCGGCCAGGATCTCGAGGATGTCGCCCGGCTTGAGCTTTGCCGCGGCATGGGTCAGCGTCTCCCACGGCTTGGCAGCCGTGCCGGCGGCCCTGTCGTCGCCATCGGGGCCGAGGTAGTAGGTCTTCCCGACGAGCGGCGTCGTCGATGGCGTCGGGGCCACCGCGGGCGTCGATGAGGCTGCCGCGGCCGAAGCGGACGGGGCGGCCGAATTGGTCGGGCTCCCGGTGATCCGGGGCGCGGCAAGGCCGACCCCGGAGACGAGGACGAGGGCGGTGATCACGAGGAGGGCGTCGAGCGAACGACGAGGTCGGCGCATGTTCCTGTCTGAGGGGAGGGAGGCGCCGACAGTCTAGCGGGCGCCCCCGAGTCCGTCCGTGAATCCATCGGACGGGCCGCGCGGCCCGTCCGATGTGTCGTCAGTGCCGAGGGTCGTCCCTCCTGGTCAGTTCCAGGAGTTGCCCGTCTCGGACAGGTGTGCGGTCGAGTCTCGAACGATCGCGGATTCGCTCATCGAGCTGGCCGTGTTGCCATCGAGGAGTGTCCCGTTCGAGTTGTGGTAGCGGATGCCGATCCGGCAGTGGTCGAGCTTGTTGTCCCGGATGACCAGGGACGACGTGTCCGCCCAGATCATCACGCACTGGTCGAAGTTCCGGATGACGTTGTTGGCGACCAGGATGTGGGTGCCGCTGGGATCGTGGTAGGCGTGGTAGCCCGCTCCATCGGATCCCTTGCCATCCATGAGGTTGCCGGAGATCGTCAGATTGCGGACGGTGCCCGCACCGACGTAGAAGATGTGCATCGTGGCGGCCCAGGCGCTGGAGCCGTAAATGTCGTTGTTGGTGACGTTGATGCCGTACGTGTCACCGGTGTACTGGAAGACGGCACCACCGTGGCTGACGCTGCTGGCCGCGCTCGGGTCGCCGTAGATGGTCAACCCGGAGACGTTGATGTAGCCGGCGTTGCGGAACCACATGAAGATCGACTGCGTGGTGTTGCCCTTGAAGGTCGGGGTCTCACCGGGATAGGCACGGATGGTGATCGGGTTGGACGAGGTGCCGTGCGCGGCGATGATGTTCTCGCCGCCGAACGAGTAGGTGCCTTCGCGGACGTACAGGGTGTCGCCGGCGCCGAGCTTCTTGATCGACGTGTACAGCGACTTCCATGGCGAGGTCTTCGACCCGTTGTTCGAGTCGGAGCCATTGGTCGCCAGGTAGAACGCGCCGTCGACCGGAGCCGCGGTCGGCTTGGGCGTCGGCTTGGGCGTCGGCGCCGGCGTCGCGGTCGGCTTGGCCGTCGGCTTGGGCGTCGGGTCAGGCTGGGCGGTCGGCTCGGCCGTGGGGACCGGCGTGACCGCGGCAGTGTTTCCGCCGGTGGTCGGCGTCCCCGCGGGTCGCGGGGTCACGGCCGGCTGGCGCGTCGGACGCGGGCCCCGGTACCACGAGCCGCGGTTCGGCTTCGGTGTGGACGCCGCCCGCGCGACCCGCTGCGCGGTGGCGTCGAGGACCGCGAATGCGCCAGGGCTGGCGAAGGCGTAGGCCTTGCCGCCATCGTTGGCGCTCGTGTCGATCCCGAAGATCCGTCCGGCACTGGCGGCCGCGAGGGGCGACCAGGGCATGATGAATCCGAAGAACATGACGAGAGTCGTTCCGATGAGTCCGAGGGACCGAAGCGTGGCATAGCGCGGCGCTGTGCTCGTGCGGCCGGCGGGGGGCTTGCTGCCTGGGCGGCGGGGGGCTTCGTCTACCCAGTGCTCTCCATCCCAATACATGGGTGGGCCATTCCTTTCGGCAACCCGGCTGACTTCGTGAGTCCCGTGGCTTTGCGGACCTGCCTCGCGACAGGGGTGCGGGTTCGAGGGTGTGGCGGAAGGATGGCGAAGGCGGTGCGGTCGCGCTATCGCCCCATGTACCTACGTCGACAGGACGCACCACCGGGCGGAGGTCTCACAGGGTGGGGTCAGGTGGAGTGTTGTCCTGCCTGACATCGACATCGGCATGGTACCTACGGTTCCTGCACGACCGGCAAACTTCCGCTTATCAAGGGAAGGACCCGGTGTTCTGGGCGGTCAGTCGGGGGAGTCGAGCGTCCGATAGAGGTCCACGAGCCGCGCGGATTCGGTCTCCCAGTTCCAGCGCTCCCTGGCCGCCTGGCGGCAGCGTTCCCGCGACGCGTCGCGTGTTTCCGGGTCGGCCTCGGTGATCGACCGGATGGCCGCGGCGATCGACGCGGTGTCGACCGGATCGCACACCGTCCCGAGCGCCCCGGCGGGGTCGTCCATGACGATCCGGCGCATGACGGGGAAGTCGCTGACGACGACGGGCGTCCCCGCGGTCAGGCTCTCCCAGAGCTTGTTCGGGGTGCACAGCCAATGGTTGAGCGTCGAGCGCTCCAGCGCGATCACGTCGACATCGGCCGACGCGACCCAGTCCACGACGTCGTCCGGCGGCACGGCGGAGATGACGTGGACGCGGCCGCCGAAGCGCGGCTCCGCGGCGAGCGCCTCGAGCTCGGCCTGGATCGATCCGAACCCCAGGATCGCCAGGTGGTGGCGCTCCATCCCCGGCTCCAGCATCGCCATGGCGCTCGGCTCGATCCCGCGGTGGCGGGCGAAGGCGCCGTGATACAGGGCGACCGGTGCGTCGGGCGGGATGCCCGCCGCGACCCGGATCCGGTCGTCGGCCGTGGCCGCGTCGCGTCGCGGCGGGCAGTTCCGGACGATGACGATCCGACGCGGTTTCGTGCGCCGAGCGAGGACCTCGGCGTAGGCCTCGTTGACGGTGACGAGGGCATCGGCGCGACCGACCCACCGGCGCTCCAGCCGTTGCAGAAGGCGCCGGCCGGTCTTCGGCAGGCGCGCCGCGGTGCCGGTCTCGAGGAAGATCTCGTGACTGTCGTAGACGAGGTGCGTGGGCCGCTTCACGAGCGGCGCGACCGCGGCCAGGCCCGTCAGGTCGTGGGCGTGCCACGCGTCGACCGGGCCGGCCGCCGCCACCGCCCAGCGACCCCACGCCCGGATCGAGCTGACATAGCCCTGGAGCCAGCGGAGCCGGCGGACGAGCCGGGTGGCACGCCCCGCACCGTCGTCGCGGAGGAACGGGCTGGATCCGTCGGGGAGGACGCCGCCGCGATCGGGATGGCCGGCGATGACCCGGAACGGCGCGCCGTCGGGTGCCTTCCCGGCGATGCAGACGATCGTCACCTCGTGACCGGCGCCGGCCAGGGTGGCAGCCTCGCGCAGGACGCGGCTGTCATGACTGACGTCGGCGTAGAGAGCCATGGCGATCCGCATGAGGCCCTATCGTAACGGGACCACCCACCCAAGGAGGCCGATGGTCCCGACCGTCACGCTCGTCGTCGCGATGCGCAACGAATCAGCGCACATCGCCGATTGCCTGGACTCGATCGCCGCCCAGGATCACCCGGCCGACCGGCTCGAGGTCCTGGTCTACGACGGCGAGTCCGACGACGATTCGGTCGCCATCGCCGAGGCGTGGTCGGCGGGCCGGCCGGGTCGGGCCGTCCTGCCGAACCCGCGGCGGATCCAGGCCGCGGCGTGGAACGCCGGCATCGCGATCGCGACCGGCGACATCGTCGGGATCGTAAGCGGCCACGCGGTCCTCGCCCCCGACTATGTGCGCCGGGCGGTCGAGGCCATCGAGGCGACCGGCGCGGACATGGTCGGCGGCCCGGTGAACGCCGTCGGCGGCGGTCCGGTCGGGGAGGCGGTCTCGATCGCGATCAGCACGCCGTTCGGGGTCGGCGGGGCACGCCACCACTACGCGACCGAGCGGACCGAGGTGGACACGGTGTTCATGGGCCTCGCCCGCCGGGAGACGTACCAGCGCTTCCCGTTCGACGAGACGATGGTCCGCAACCAGGACGACGAGCTGAGCTACCGGCTGCTCGACGCGGGCGGGCGGATCGTGTGCGACCCCGCGATCGTCTCGGCCTATACGAACCGCGCGACGCTGCGCGGCCTGTGGACCCAGTACTTCGACTACGGCCGCTGGAAGGTTCGGGTCATCCAGGCGCACCCGCGGCAGGTCCGGCCGCGGCACCTCGTGCCGCTCGGGCTGGTCGGCACGCTGGGTCTGGCCGGCCTCGCGGCCCTCGTCAGCGACACCGGCCGCCGGCTCCTCGCCCTCCTGCTGATCGCGTACCTCGGCGCGATCGTGGCGGCCACGCTGCGCTATGGCCGCGGCCACCGGCCCGCGATCCTCGCCGCCCTGGCCGCGGCCTACCCGACGATGCACGTGTCGTACGGCCTGGGCATGATCCGGGGGATCTGGCAGTTCCGCGACGGCTGGCGGCGCCGGACGCCCCGCTCGTGATCCGGGCGTGACGGGCGGGTCCATCGGCCGGCGGGCCGGCGCGATCGCCCGGCGGATCCGGGCCGACTACGGCGGCAAGGACCGGGCCGCCGAGTACCGGTCGCTGCTGGAGACCGCCCGCGATGCGGGCTTCGAGGTGGTCTCGCTGCGCACGTTCCGCGAGGCGGTGGCCGACGAGGCCGCGCCCGCCCGGCGGGTCCTCGGGCTGCGCCACGACATCGACATCGGCGACGTGGCCGGCAACGAGGCCTTCCTCACGGCAGAGCTGGCGGTCGGGGCGCGATCCACGTACTACCTTCGCCGCTCGACGGCGCCTGCCCACGCGGCGTTCATCCAGCGCCTGCTGGGCGAAGGCTTCGAGGTCGGCTACCACTACGAGGAGGCGGCCACCCTGGCGAAGCGCGTCCGCGCCCGCGACCGAGCGGCGCTCGAAGCGCATCGGGAGGAGATCGAGGCGGCGTTTCGTCGCAACGTGGAGCAGTTCCGGACGCGCTATGCCCCGGACCTCCGATCGGTCGCCAGCCATGGGGACTGGGCGAACCGGGCGCTCGGGGTGCGCAACAACGAGTTCGTCACGCCGGCGCTGCTGGCCGCCTGCGGGCTCGACTTCGAGGCGTACGACGCCACGATCCTGGGCCGCGCGGACGCGTACGTCAGCGACGTCGCCGCGCCGCCGGCGCGCTGGGCCGACGGTCTTGGGCTCACGGAGGCCATCGACGCGGGCTCGACCCGCATCGTGATGCTGACCCACGAGCGCCAGTGGCACACCGCCCGGGTGGCGAGCCTGCGGGCCGACGCCAAGCGCCTGTTCGAGGGCCTGGCCGCGCGCCTGCCGCGCTGAGGGCCGCGCCGTCGCTCGGCGCCAGCGGGGCGATGCGGTATCGTCCCGCCCACCGACAGCGATCGAACGACGAGGGAGGCTTGATGGACGAGACGCGCGACGCGCCGCCGCGCGCCATGCCGGGCGTGCTGGCCTGGCTGGTCATGGCCGTCATCGCGCTCGCGATCGCCGGCTACGCCGTCTACCGGCCGGCAGGTAACGCGGACCTGATCGAGTACATCGCGGTCGTGCACCAGTGGGAGGGCGTCTCGGGGCCGGACCTGAACGCCCGGACCTACGCCGATCTGGACGCGCTGCTCGACGACGACCAGTTCAACGACGTCACCGGGGGGCGGGGCGTGACCGCGCTGGGGCGCGACGCCTACCTGCAGACGATCAAGTCGGACCCCGAGGCGCTCCGCCAGCAGCTCCCGTTCTACTCGGTCAAGCCGCTCTACCCCGCGCTCATGGCGGCGCTCGGCGTCGTCGGCGTGCCGCTGGGCTTCGGGTCCGTGCTGATCTCCGCGGCGGCCTATGCCGCACTGATCCTGCTGCTCTTCCGCTGGGCGAGCCGGCACGTCGGGGAGTGGTCCGCGGTCGTCCTGGTGAGCCTCATCGCCCTCGCGGCGCCGTTCTGGATCCTGGCCCGCCTCTCCACCCCGGACGCGCTCGCGTTGCTGATCGTGACCGGCGCGCTCTACGTCCTGCTCGAGTGGCGGCGGCCTGGCCTGGCGCTGGCCATCCTGCTCGTGGCGATCCTCGCCCGCCCGAATGCGGTCGTGGCCGTCCTGGCGGTCGCCGCCGTGGTCGTGCTCGCTCGTCCGGCCTCCGGGATCCGGCTCGACTGGCCACGTGCCGCGCTGGCGGCCGTCGGCGGCGTGGCCGTCTACCTGGGTCTGTCGGTGTGGAGCGGGAACTACGGGTACGCGACGCTCTTCTACCATGCGGTCGTGGCCTACCTGCCGTTCCCGGCAGCCGGCCCGCCGCCCATGGCGATCGGCGAGATCGCCCGGATCTACGCCTTCCGCCTGGTCGAGCTCTCCGCCTCGCCCGTGCCCCTGTTCGTGCTGCTCGGAGTCCTCGCGATCCGCGCCCGGGTCTCGGCGCTGGACGCGATCCGGTCCGACGGCCCGTCGCTGGCGATCCTGGGGATGTTCGCGACCATCGCCGTGACCTGGTTGAGCTACCCGAACGAACCCGAGCGCATCCTGGTCGCGCCGTTCCTGCTGGTCACGATCGTCCTGGTGTGCTCGGTCGCGCCGCGCCTCTCGCGCTGGATCCCGACCGCGCCGACGGCCGCCTGACCTCCCCCGAGCCGCCCGGTCGCGGTCAGTCGATCGAGCCGCCCGGCTCCAGGGCGTGGACCGCTACCTCGCCGAGGTCACGGGCCGTGAGGGCCTCGCGGAGCTCGTCGGGTGTGCCGGCGAGCGCCGGGAAGGTCCCGTAGTGGATCGGGATCACGTGGCGGACCCCGAGCAGCTGGACCGCCAGGGCGGCCTCGCGCGGCCCCATCGTGTACAGGCCGCCGATCGGGAGGAGCGCGACATCGGGCTTGTAGAGCTCGCCGATCAGGGCCATGTCCGTGAAGACGTTCGTGTCACCGGCGTGATAGAAGGTGAAGCCGTTCTCCACCTCGACCACGAAGCCAGCGGGCTCGCCGAGGTAGAGCGTCGTCTCGGCGCCGGCGTTCCAGTCGCCTGCTGAGTGATCCGCGCCGACCATCGTGACCCGCAGCCCGGCAACCTCGACCGTGCCGCCCTTGTTCATCCCGAGGGTCGCGTCGGCGCCGCCCGGCAGGCGGCGTGCCAGCCACAGGCTCATCTCGTGGATGCATGGCCAGGTGGGCTTGAGCCGGCTGGCCAGCGCGACGCCCTCCCCGAGGTGGTCGCCGTGGCCGTGGGTCACCAGCAGGACGTCGCAGCGGTCCACGGCATCCGCCGCCTTGGTGGAACGTGGGTTCCCGAACCACGGGTCGATCAGGACGACCTTCCCGCCCGGGGTCCGCACCTCGACGCAGGCGTGCCCATACCAGGTGAACGTCGTATCGCGACCGAAGACCATCCGATGCCACCTCCGGTGCGATGGTAGTCCCGTGTGGGATACCCACGGGCCCCGCCGGCCCGGTGCGCGGCTACACTCGGCGGCGTGGCCGCTACCCAGATCGCCCAGAACCTGGCCTTCATCAACTGGACCGTGCTGACCGGGCTGGCGCTCGGGTCGTACGCATCGGTGATCCTGCTCCGCCGGCGTACGTCGGCGACCTCCGGCTACCTGGGCTTCACGACGGCTTGCGCGATCGGGTTCGGGCTGCTGGCGTGGCTGTCCGATGGCGCCCTCCCCGAGACGCTCGGCGCGTCGCCCGTCATCCTCGATCCCGCCTGGGACGGCCCGCGCCGGGCCGCGCTGGTCGCGTTCTGCGCCCTCGCGGTGATCGCCCTGGTCGCCCGCCGGGTCCGGCCGGCAGCCGGGACGGCCGTCGAGTGGGCGGCCCTGGCCGCGGCGGCGGCGACGCTCGTCGCGGGCGCCCTCGCGTGGGGTGGAGGCACGCTCGGGACCGTGACGCTGCTGACCCAGCTGACGGTGGTGACCGCCGCGATCGGCGGGGTCTTCGCCGCGATGATCCTCGGCCACTGGTACCTCGTGACACCGAAGCTCCCCGAGGCGCCGCTGATCCTGCTTGCCCGCGGCCTGACCGCGGTGCTCGCCCTCCAGCTCGTCCTGTTCTGGGCCTGGATCGCGACCGGAGCCGGGCCGGCCGACGTCGCGCCGTTCGCGGCGCTCGGCGGCCAGTGGGCGCTCTTCGTCTGGCTCCGCCTGCTGGTCGGCCTCGTCTTCCCGCTCATCGTGTCGTGGGCCTCGATCCAGACGGCCCGGACCCGGTCGATGGAGTCCGCGACCGGGCTGCTCTACATCAACGTCGGCACGATCGCGGCCGGCACGATCCTCGCCGCCGGCCTCTACTTCGGCGCCGGCCTGCTGGTCTGACGGAAGGGAGCGAGATGGGCAAGAACGACCGGGGCTGGATCCCGGACGCGGTCGGACCTCGACTGGATCGAATCGCTGGCGAAGCCGCTCCCGGCGGCGCTGGCCGCGATCGAGGCGGCCGCGGAGCCGCTCGGCATCCCGATCGTCGACCGCGACACCGGCCGCGTCCTGTCCGTGCTCGCGGGCGGACGGCCGCGGATCGTCGAGGTCGGGACGGCGTACGGCTACTCGACGTTGTGGCTGGCCCTCGGCCAGCCCGCGGGCGGGACGATCGTGACCATCGATCCGGACCGCGAGCGGACCGACCTCGCCCGCGGTTGGTGGCGCGAGGCCGGTATCGCCGGACGAGCAGATCACGGTCGTCAACGCGCCGGCGCTCGACGCCTTGGCCGCGGGCGATCCGGCCCTTGGCGGTCCGTTCGACATGGTCTTCATCGATGCCATCAAGCCGGAATACCTCGCGCTACCTGGAGGCGCTGACCGGCCGGCTGGTGCCGAACGCGCTCGTGGCCGCCGACAACGTCCTGTGGAGCGGCCGGGCGTCCGGGTCGCGGCCCGTCGGGGCCGGCGACGCGAACACGGAGGCGCTTCGGGCCTTCGACGCGTCCGTCCTCGCGGACCCGCGGCTTCACGTCCACGATCCTGCCGCTCGGCGACGGGCTCCTCATCGCCACGTGGCGCGGCTGAGCCGGCCGGGCGCCCGGTGCCGCTCCACGTCCGGATCCGCCTCTTCGCGGTCCAGCGCGAGCTGGCCGGCACGCGCGAGGTCGCGATCGAGCTGGCGGATGGCGCCACCGTCGAGGACGCGTGGCTCGCGCTCGTCGAGCGGCACCCGGTCCTCGCGCCCGGTCGGCCGTCCGTCCGGTTCGCGCGGAACGGCGAGTACGCCGACGCCGGCACGCGCGCTCGCGGACGGTGACGAGGTGGCGATGATCCCGCCGGTGTCGGGCGGGTCCGGCGACTCGGACCGTTCGCGCGGCCCGGGCGCACGGGTCCTCGAGCTCCGCGACGCGCGCCGTTCGACGCCGGGCATCCTCGCCGAGCTGGCCGACCGCCTGGCCGACCCGGGCGACGGCGCGGTCGTCGGGTTCCTCGGACGGACGCGCGAGACGCCCGGGACGCCCGCGCCGGGCCAGGAGGCCGAGGCGGCGCGCCATGCCGGCCGCGCGCGTGCGAGTCGCTCGAGTACGAGGCCCACGAGACGATGGCCCTGCCACACTCGAGGCGATCGCCGACGAGATCGAGGCCCGCTTCGGGGTCGACCGGCGTCGCCATCGTCCACCGGACCGGCGAGGTGCCGCTCGGCGAGGTCTCGATCGCGGTGATGGCCGTCGCGCCGCATCGCGACGCGGCATTCGAGGCCGCCCGCTACGCCATCGACGAGACCAAGGCCCGCGCGCCGATCTGGAAGGCGGAGCGGTTCGCCGACGGGCACGTCTGGATCGGCCACCCGGCACGGACCGGCCCCGAGGAGGAGGACGCATGAGGGTCTACATCAGCGTCGACATGGAGGGCATCGCCGGGGTCAGCCACCCGCACCCGACCGGATCCGGCCAACGTGCGCTATCCGGCCGCGGTCGAGCTGATGGTCGGCGAGACCAACGCCGCCATCGAGGGCGCCCTGGCGGCCGGCGCCGACGGACATCCTCGTCAACGACAGCCACTGGAACATGTACAACCTGCTGCCGGCCGACCTCCATCCGGCCGCCCGCGTCCTGCAGGGCGAGAAGGCCGTGGTCGATGGTCGCCGGCGGGCAGCCGGGCGCAGACGGTGAGCCGTCGTTCGACGTCGCGCTCTTCGTCGGCTACCACGCCCGGGCCGGCCATCCGCGCGGGACGATCGCGCACACCTACTCGGGCGCGCCGGTCGAGACCCGGCTCGACGGCCGGCCGACCGGCGAGTACGGGGTCAACGCCCTCGTCCTGGGCGCGTGGGGGATCCCCGTCGGGATGGTCGCCGGCGACGACGCCCTGGCCGAGGAGGTCGAAGGCTGGCTGCCGTGGGCCGAGCGGGTCGTGGTCAAGGTCGCGGACGGCGGCCACAGCGCCGCCTCGGTCCACCCGACCGTCGCCCGCGACCGCGTCCGGGCCGGCGCCGAGCGGGCGGTCCGCCGGGCCGCCGCCGGCGAGCTCGAGCTGCTGCGGGTCGGCCCGCCGGTCGTCATCGAGGTCGACTACGCGAAGGGCGTCGTGGCCGACTTCGCGGCGCTCGTGCCGGGCGCGGAGCGGGTCGGCGACCAGGGCGTCCGCTATCGCCTCGGACGACCCGGTCACCGCGTTCCGCGGCTTCCTCGTGGGTATCCGGGTGGCCGGGACCGTCGACTGAGCGGAGTCCATACTCTCGCTGGCATCCACCAGCTCCCCGGGGCGCGCGACCGGGCGAGCCGCCCGCTCGGAGGTGTCCGTGACCCCGCCACAGCCGCGAGCCCGCCCGCGCGACCTCGGCGTCCGCATCGGCATCCTCCCGCCGGGCCCGACCGATTCGATCGTCGACGTCGCCCACGTCCGGGTCGGCCATGCGACGGTCTGGCGCGACGAGCCGCCGACCCCCGACGGCCGCGGCGTGGCCCGCACCGGCGTGACGGTGATCGCGCCGTTCGAGCCCGGGGCACTCTTCAGCGACCGCGTGCCGGCCGGGGCCTCGGTCCTCAACGGCGCGGGCGAGGCGATCGGGATCACGACCATCGACGAGTGGGGCGTCCTCGAATTCGCCGATCTTCCTGACGAGCTCGATGGCGATCGGGCGGGTGTTCGACGCGGCGGTCTCGATCCTGGTCGGGCTCGACGAGGCGGCCGGCGACGACGACGCGCTGCTGCCGGTCGTCGCGGAATGCGATGACGGTCACCTCAACGCCTCGCGCCGGGTCCAGGTCGACGAGGCCGACGTCCGCGCGGCCATGGCCGACCTCGCCGGGGCCGAGCGCGGCCCCGTCGCCGGCGGCGTCGTGGGCGCCGGGACCGGGATGAGCTGCTTCGACCTGAAGGGCGGGATCGGTACCGCGTCGCGGGTGGTCATGCCGGTGGACCGGCGTTTCGCCTACGAGCTCCGGGCCGGGCAGGGCGGCGACCCGCCCGCCGCCCAGACCTACACGGTCGGGGTTCTCGCGCTCACGAACTTCGGGCGGCTCCCGCGCCTCACGATCGATGGCGTGCGGGTCGGCCAGGCGCTCATCGCCGACGGCCTCGCCGAGGAGTCGACCGCGCGCGAGCGGGGCAGGCTGCGTGGTCGTCGTCGCGACCGACGCGCCCATGCTGTCGTCAGCCCTGGAGCGCCTCGCCCGCCGCGCCGGACTCGGGCTGGCCCGGACCGGGTCGAGCGCCGGGCACGGATCCGGCGACATCTTCCTGGCGTTCTCGACCGGCGTGCGGATCGCGCGCGGGAGCGGACAGCCGCTGCGCACCTTCGAGGTCATCGACGACGAGTTCCTGGACCCGTTCTTCGACGCGGTCGTGGAGGCGACCGAGGCGGCCGTCGTCGACGCGCTGTTCCGGGCCGAGACGATCGAGGGACGCGACGGCCACGTCGTCATGGCCCTTCCCGTCGGGCGGACCCTCGAGCTGCTCGCGGCCGCCGGTCGGCTCTGGGCATGACATCCGACCTCGGGCCGATCGACGGGCTGCTCGCGCGCGCCGAGTCGCTCGCGGGCACGCTCGGCGCGGCCGCCCGGGCATCGACATCGCTCGGGCAGGAGCGGGCGATCCTGCGCCTCTTCGGGGTCTCCGGGCTGGACCGCGACGGCCGTCCGCTGGCGGGCGCCGTGGTCGACCGCTGGATGCGCGGGTCGCGCGAAGGGCTCGGCTCGGGGGTCACCCTGCCGTTCTCGATGGGGCTGCTCGAATACGACCTCGACCCGCAGCACCTGGCGCTCGACATCGCGTCGGGCACGATCGACCTCGCGCTCGAGTCCGAGCTGCTGCTCGAGCCGGACCGGCGCAACGTCGCCGAGACCGAGGCTCGGCGGCTCGCCCGCGAGGCGCTCGAGCGCATCGACAGCGACCGGATCGCGCGCCAGGAGCTGACCGGGCTGCTCGGCGATGCGCCCAAGCCGTGGGTCGGGTTGACGATGACCGAGACCGAGCTGGGCGGCGCTATCGACGAGGCCACCGCGCTCGTCGCGGCCGGGGCCGACGTGCTGCGCGTCGAGGTCCCCATCGGCCGCGAGCTGGCGGACCGCCTCCATGACGCCGGGCTCGAGGTCCACGAGTGGCGGCCGTCGGAGCGGCGGGCGACCGGTGCGCACGCCCGCATCGAGCCGGCCCCGACGGGCAGCCAGCGCGCGCTCGCCGAGATCCGCCGCGTGGCCGACCGGCTCGCCGCCCAGCGGCGGGCGTACGTCCGCCTCGAGACCTCGGCCCAGGCGCTCTGGGCACCGGAGCACGCGGTGGTGGCGGCGTTCGAGCGCGTCGACCTCGTCGAGGTCGATCCCATGGCCGAGATCGTGGCGTCCGGCGTCGACCCGGACCGGACGCTGTCCGATCATGCCTTCGCATATCGCCTCCACCATCGTGCCGGCACCATCGTGGTGGTCGGGGCCGGCTCGCTGGTCGTCGCCCCGGACCTGCGCGTCGGCGTCCCGTCCGACCCGGCCACCCGGTCCGGCCGGGCGCTCGCCCTGCAGCTGCTCGCCGTCGAGCTCGCCCGGGCGGAGGGGATGGGGTCCGCGCACGTCGCCGTCAGCGCCCTCCCCGCGTGGATCACCGACGAGCCGTGGGCCGGCTCCCGCGCCATCGCCGAGGTCGAGGTCCGACGCGCGCTGTTCCCGGAGCATCCACTGGCGTTCACGGAGCCGGATGTGCCGGTGGACCAGGCCGCGGGCTGGCCACCGCTGCTCGCCGCCGTCCTGACCCGCGCCGGCGAGGCGACCCTCGTCATGCGGCGTCCGGGCCGCACACCCAGCATCGTGCGCGACACGCGGGCGGCCGCGCGGGTCGCGACCGAGGTCGCCGCGGCGCGCGAGCAGGGGAAGCTCACCGGGATCGCCGCCGAGCACGCGCGGGTCTCCGTCGAGGTCGCGCTCGCGACGCTCGAGATGCTCGCGGACCGTGGCTGGCGGGCGGTCTCCCCCGATCCGCACGAGGCCGGCCCGCGGTCGATCGGCGCGGAGGGCGTGGCCGCCCGGACCGAGCCCTTCGACGCCTTCGCCTGAGCCGGACGGCTCAGGCCCGCTGCTGGATGCGGATGAGGTTGCCCGCCGGGTCGCGGATGGCGCAGTCGCGGATGCCGTAGGGCTGGTCGATCGGCTCCTGGACGACCTCGACTCCGCTGGCCTGGAGCTTCGCGAAGGTCTCGTCGAGATCGCCGCTCGCCAGGAGGAGCGCGCCGTAGGTGCCCTTGGCCATCATCTCGACGATCGTCCGCCGCTCGTCCTCGGTGATGCCGGGATCGACGGCCGGCGGGTGCAGCACGATCGAGACGTCGGGCTGCTCAGCCGGCCCGACGGTGATCCAGCGCATCCCGCGGTACCCGACGTCGTTGCGGACCTCGAAGCCGATCGTGTCGCGATAGAAGGCGAGGGCCGCGTCCGGGTCGTCGTGCGCGAGAAAGCTCGAGTGGATCGTGATGTCCATGGGTCGCTGCTCCTCGGTGGGGGGACCGGCTGGAAAGTCTCAGGCGCCGACGTAGGCGGCGAGATGCTGGCCGGTGAGGGTCGAGCGGGCGGCGACCAGCTCGCCGGGCGTGCCTTCGAACACGATCCGGCCGCCGTCGTGGCCGGCGCCGGGGCCGAGGTCGATGATCCAGTCGGCGTGCGCCATCACCGCCTGGTGGTGCTCGATGACGATGACCGACTTGCCCGAGTCGACGAGCCGGTCGAGCAGGCCCAGCAGGTTCTCGACGTCGGCGAGGTGCAGGCCGCTGGTGGGCTCGTCGAGGACGTAGACGCCGCCCTGTTCCGCCATGTGGGTCGCCAGCTTGAGACGCTGCCGCTCGCCGCCCGAGAGCGTCGGGAGCGGCTGGCCGAGGCTGAGGTAGCCCAGGCCGACGTCGGTCAGGCGCTGCAGGATCGCGTGCGCCGCCGGCGTTCGCGCCTCGCCGGCGCCGAAGAACGTATCGGCCTCGATGACCGGCATCGCGAGCACCTCGCTGATGTCGCGGCCGCCCAGCCGGTACTCGAGGACCGCCGCCTGGAACCGCTTCCCCGCGCAGTCCTCGCAGGTCGTGGCGACGGTGTCCATGAACCCGAGCTCGGTATAGATGACGCCGGCGCCGTTGCACGTCGGGCACGCGCCTTCGGAGTTGGCGCTGAAGAGGGCCGGCTTCACGCCGTTCGCCTTCGCGAACGCGGTGCGGATCGGGTCGAGCAGACCCGTATAGGTCGCCGGGTTGCTGCGCCGTGAGCCGCGGATCGCGCCCTGGTCGATCGTGACCACGCCGTCCCGGCCGGCCACGGACCCGTCGATCAGCGAGCTCTTGCCCGACCCCGCGACGCCGGTCAACACCACCAGCACGCCGAGCGGGATGTCCACGTCGACATCGCGGAGGTTGTTGGTCCGCGCGCCGCGGACCTCCAGCGCGCCCGACGCACTGCGCACGGACGGCTTCAGGGACGCCCGGTCACCGAGGTGCCGCCCGGTCAGTGTCGCGCTGGCCCGCAGGCCGTCGACGGTCCCTTCGAAGACGACCTCCCCGCCGGCCCTGCCGGCGCCGGGTCCGAGATCGACGACGTGATCGGCGATCTCGATGACCTCGGGCTTGTGCTCCACGACGAGCACCGTGTTGCCCTTGTCGCGCAGCCGAAGCAGCAGCCCGTTCATCCGCGCGATGTCGTGCGGATGGAGGCCGATCGTCGGCTCGTCGAAGACGTACGTGACGTCGGTGAGGGACGACCCGAGGTGGCGGATCATGCGCGTCCGCTGCGACTCGCCGCCCGACAGCGTGCCCGACGGCCGGTCGAGCGAGAGGTAGCCCAGCCCGATCTCGACGAACGAGTCGAGCGCATGCTGCAGGCCCGCGAGGAGCGGCGCGACGGACGGCTCATCCAGGCCGCGCAGCCACTCCGCGAGCTCGTCGATCTGCATCGCGCAGACCTCAGCGATGTTGAGGCCGCGGATCGTCGACGAGCGCGCCGGTTCGTTGAGGCGGGTGCCGCCGCACTCGGGGCACGGGGTGAACGTCACGGCCCGCTCCACGAAGGCACGGATGTGCGGCTGCATCGCGTCGACGTCCTTGGACAGCATCGACTGCTGGATCCGCGGGATCACGCCCTCGTAGGTGAGGTTGATCCCCTCGATCTTGATCTTGGTGGGCTCCTTGTAGAGCAGGTCCTGCCGCTCCTGCTCCGTGTAGTCGCGGATCGGCTTGTCCGGGTCGAAGAAGCCGCTGCCGCGGAAGATGCGGCCGTACCAGCCATCCATGCTGTAGCCGGGGATCGTGAGGGCGCCCTCGTTGAGCGACTTGGTCTCGTCGTACAGCACCGATAGGTCGAAATCGCTGACCGTGCCCATCCCCTCGCAGCGGGGGCACATGCCGCCGTAGTAGATCGCGTCGCGGACGACGATCCGCTCGCCCTTGCCCTTGTCGACGGTCATCGCGCCGCTGGCCTTGCGCATCGGGACGTTGAACGAATACGCCGTCGGCGGCCCGATGTGCGGCTGGCCGAGACGGCTGAACAGGATGCGCAGCAGGGCGTTCGCGTCCGTGGCGGTCCCGACGGTGGAGCGGACGTTGGCGCCCATCCGCTCCTGGTCGACGATGATCGCGGTCGTGAGGCCCTCGAGGACGTCGACGTCGGGCCGCGCGAGCGTGGGCATGAAGCCCTGCACGAACGCGCTGTACGTCTCGTTGATCATCCGCTGCGATTCTGCGGCGATCGTCCCGAAGACCAGCGAGCTCTTGCCCGACCCGGAGACGCCGGTGAACACCGTCAGGCGGCGCTTGGGGATCTCGAGGCTGACGTCCTTGAGGTTGTTGACCCGCGCGCCCTGCACGCGGATCAGGTCGTGGCGGTCGGCTTCGTGCGGCGCACCCGACGGCGCGCCGGCCCCTGTCGCGGCCTTCATCGCGATGGCGATCCCATGACGCTCACGCTAGCGGCGGCTCGACGGCCGGCGCTTCTCGATTCCTGACGGGTCTGGTCACCTGCTTGGCGACGCAGGAGGGCATCCCCGCGGTCGAGCGGCCGGCAAGGCGCCGGTAGGCGCTCGGCGACATGCCGACGAGCTCGCTGAAGCGAGTGCTGAAGGTGCCGAGCGAGGAGCAGCCGACCGCGAAGCAGACATCGGTGACGCTGAGGTCGCCACGACGCAGCAGCGCCATCGCGCGCTCGATCCGGCGCGTCATCACGTAGCCGTACGGCGATTCGCCGTAGGCGAGCCGGAACTCGCGGCTGAGGTGCCCGGCCGACATGTGCGCACCGCGGGCGAGGGCCTCGACGTCCAGCGGCTCGGCGTACTCGCGGTCGATCCGGTCACGGACGCGACGCAACCACGCGAGGTCCTCCAGGCGTTGGGCCGTGGCGGGTCTGCTCGTCACCTGCGGGATTGTGGCACGTTGCGCCGGGAGGGCCGGGGCTCGGGCCCCAGACCTGGGCGGGCGCCCTGGCCTCAGGCGTCGCCGCCGGCCAGGATGCGCCGGGCGAGCAGCGCGATCACGAGCCGCTGTCGTGCCTCGCCGTCCAGCGGATGGCCGAGCAGCGTCTGGATCCGGGTCAGCCGGTAGGCGACGGTCCGGTCCGCCAGGTGGAGCCGCCGCGCGGTCTCGCGGACGTTCTCGCCGGCATCGAAGTAGGTCCGCAGGGTCTCGATCAGCTCGTCGCCCATCCGCGTGTCGGCGAGGATCGGTCCGAGCTCACGCTCGATGACGGTCGCCAGCAGCGCGTCGTCGGCGAGGAGGAGCCGCTCGACCGCGAGGTCGTCGGCGTGCTCGATCCAGCCGCGACGCCCCAGGCGGTGGGCCGTGCGCAGCGTGTCGATGAGGCGGGCCAGGGCCGGCGCGAGCGACTCGACCCCGCGGACGGCCGTGGACTGGACCGCGGTCCAATCGGCGTCCGAGGCTTCCAGCCCGCTGCGCAGGCGACCGAGGCCGGGCCAGGTCGCCCGGGCGAGGACCACGACGCGCCCGCGCCATGGCATGGCCTGCGGCAGCGGGACGCCGGCCTGCGCGCGGTCGACGGACGACGGTCCGGCGAGCAGCTTGCGCACTCGGCTCGCCAGGGCGTCGGCTTCGGCGTCGTCGTCGCCGATCTCCCCGGCGAGGGCCACCAGGCGGTAGCTCGCCGTTGGCTCGATGCCGTTCCGGGCGCTCAGCCGGCGCAGCCGCCCGATGGCGGTCGGGTCGACCGCGACCGCGCCCAACAGCTCGTCGAGGAAGGCGCGTCGCGCCTCCGCGTTGTTGATGATCAGCTCGCGCTCGACCGAGCGATATCCCACGGCCACGGCCGCCACCAGGGCATCGGCCGTCCGCAGCAGCCGATCGCCGAGCGCGACCAGCTCGTCGCGGTCGGTCCGGCCCGGCGCCCGGACCTCCCACAGCGCCCACAGGGTCGAGAGGTAGCGGTCGAGGAGCTGCTCGGGCAGCAGGCCCTGGCGCGCGGCATGCTCGCCGTCCATCGCGACCACCTCGGCCGCGGCGCCGGGCTCGACCGGGTCGAGTGCGAGCCGGACGATGCGCTCGACGGCCGCCCTGACCTGCGCGGCCGGCTCGCCGACGTCGGCGGCGACGCTCGCAGCGAGCCGGTCGATGTCGACCTCGCTGGAGGGGGTGCTCGCTGGGCGCGTGGCCATGCGCGGACCTTAGCGCGCCGGCCCGGGCGACGCCACGCGGATGGACGATGGTTTGCCGAGACCCGGCAATCGTCCAGCCGCGACTCTGCCGCATCCGACCATGCCATCGCGACGGCAGCGGACCGATGATCGTCCCAGGTCGGTGACGATGTTCGGACGAGGGCCTCTTCGCCCGGTCCGACGGGAGAGTCGTCACCGACCGATCGATCGCGATCCGTCGCCGAGCCCTCCTCCTCGGCGGCGGATCTTCGTTTCAACCCCCGGACACCGCCGGGATCACGTGGACCGTGGCGGCCGGGCCGACGGCCGTCGTGAGGTCGGCGGGGAAGCCGTCGACGAAGACATTGATGTGCGGGCGCAGCCGCGGTCCTTCCTGCACCAGCCGGTCGCGCATGCCGGGCACGCGGGCATCCAGCTCGGCCAGGACCGCACCGACCGTCGTGCCGGTCACGTCATGGCGCCGGTCGGCGCCGGGGAAGAGCGCCAGCAGCGAGCGCGGCAGCAGGACCGTGGCCATCGATCGGTCGTCGTCAGGCGTCGAGGACGACGGCCTCGACCGCCCAGATCTCGGGCAGCCCGTCGGTGATCATCCGCCACGACCGGCCCTCGTCCGAGCTGTGCCAGAGCTGGCCGGTCTCGGTCCCGAAGGTCACTCCGACCGGGTCGAGCGTGTCGCGTGCCATCGCCTCGCGGAGGACCGTGAGGTAGGCGTCCTTCGCGGGCAGGCCCTCGTCGGCCCGGATCCAGCTCGCGCCGCGGTCGTGGGTGCGCCAGACGGCGGGCTTGCCGTCGGGGACGAAGCGGCCCTTGTCCGCGCCGTTGAGCGGGATCGTCCAGGCCGTGTCCGGGTCGCGCGGGTGCGAGACCATCGGGAAGCCGAACTCGCTCGGCAGGCCGTTGTCGGTCAGCTCGATCCAGGTCGCGCCCGAATCGTCGGAGCGGTAGACGCCGCAATGGTTCTGCTGGTAGAGCGTGGTGGTCTCGCCGCCACCGGCCATCACGAGCTTGTGCACGCACTGGCCGGTGACGGGGTAGGGGTCCGGGTTGAAGCCTGCCCGGACGCCGACGTTGCGCGGCTCCCAGGTCGCGCCGCCATCGACCGTCTCGAATGTGCCGACCGACGAGATCCCGACCCAGGTATGCGCCGGATCGTTCGGGTCGGGCACGATCGAGTGGAGGATCAGGCCGCCGGCACCGGGCTGCCAGGTCTCGCGGCTGGGATGGTTCGTCAGGCCCTCGACGTGGCTCCATGTCGCCCCGCCGTCCGAGGAGCGGAAGAGGCCCGCCGGCTGGACGCCGGCGAGGATGCCACCGTCCGGGGTGGTGGCCAGGCTCCAGACGGACTTGATCGGCTCGCTGGATTCCCCATAGCTCATGCCGGACGACGACTGCGTCCAGGACTCGCCGAGGTCCTCGCTCCGCCAGACGCTCGGGCCGTACCAGGGATTGCCCGCGCCGGCGAGGATCGCGCCGCCAGGCTCGACGATGAGGTCGTGGACGGGCCAGCCGTCGCACAGGGGTCCGCGGACCGACCAATCGCGCCGCTCGGCGTCGCTCTCGAGGATGAAGGCGCCCTTCTTGGTGCCGACCAGCAGGAGCGTCCGGGTCATCGCGTCACCTCAACCGCCGGCCTTGAACGGGTAGACGACCCAGCGGTCGGTCTCCACCGCGTGGACGCTCGGCCGGCCGGGGACCTTCGAGCGCTCGGGCTTGTAATGGACGACGACGGTCGTGGGGTGGCCGCCGGCCTGGAGGACGCGGTCGGTGACCGCATGGATGGTCGTGCCGCTGTCCCAGACCTCGTCGACGATCAGCACGCGCTGGCCGCGCAGGAGCGGATCGGCCGGGAACTGGAGGAACGTCGGGTGCGGACCGGGCTGGCCGTGGTCGTCGTAGTACTCGACCGCCGCCACGAGGATGTTCCGGATCCGCAGGCGGTAGGCCAGCATCCCGGCCGGGACGAGGCCGCCGCGGGTGATCGCCAGCATCACGTCGAACGGCGCGCCGTGGAGCTGGCGGGCCAGGTCGGCGACCAGCCGGTCCAGGTCCTCCCAGCTGACGATGTCGCGTTCCGGTGCGGTGGTCGGGACGGTCACCCGCCAAGGATACGGATGTCGGCGACCCGCCTCAACGCGGCGGCGCGACCGCCCGGATCGCGTCCAGGGTCAGCGGGTCGTCGAGCGTCGAGAGGTCGCCGGGGTCGAGGCCGAGCCAGGCCGCACGCGCGACGCGGCGCATGACCTTGCCCGACCGGGTCTTCGGCAGGGCGCGGACGACCGCGACGACCTCTGGCTTGAGCGGCTTGCCGAGCTGGTCGGCGACGGTCCTGGCGACCGAAGCGCGCAGTCCCTCCTCGTCGGTCTCGCCGGGTCGGAGGACGCAGAGGACGACGACCACCTCGCCCTTGATCTCGTGGGGGACACCGATCGCGGCCGCCTCGAGCACGGCCGGGTGCGATACGGCCGCGCTCTCCACCTCGGCCGGGCCGACGCGCTTGCCCGCGACCTTGAGCGTGTCGTCGGAGCGGCCGTGGATGTACCAGAACCCGTCGGCCTCGATGCTGGCCCAGTCGCCGTGGACCCACGTTCCCGGGATGCGCGACCAGTACGTCTCCTCGTAGCGCTCGCGGTCCTGCCAGAAGCCGCGGGTCATGCCCGGCATCGGCGCCCGGATCACGAGCTCGCCGACGGCGCCGTGGACGGATCGGCCCGCCTCGTCCACCACGTCCGCGGCGGTCCCGATGCACGGCCCGGAGAACGATGCCGGCTTGATCGGGCCGAGCAGGTTGCCCGAGACGATCCCGCCGGAGACCTCGGTACCGCCCGAGTAGTTGATGATCGGGCAGCGGCCCTCGCCGACCTCGCGGAAGTACCACCACCACGGGTCGGGGTTCCACGGCTCCCCGGTCGAGCCGAGGACGCGCAGCGACGAGCGGTCGTGCGACCGCACCGGCTCCTCCCCGTGCGCCATCAGTGCCCGGATGACCGTCGGCGAGAGGCCGAGGTGGGTGATCCGATGGCGCTCGACCAGCGCCCACAGCCGGTCCGGGCCGGGGAAGTCCGGCGCGCCCTCGTACAGGACGAGCCGCGCGCCGAGCAGCAGCGACCCGGAGATCGTCCAGGGACCCATCATCCAGCCGAGGTCGGTGAACCAGAACAGGGTGTCGGCGCGACCCAGGTCGAACTGGTGGGCGAGGTCCTGGGCGCCCTTGATCGGGAAGCCGCCGTGGACGTGGACGGCTCCCTTCGGGCGCCCGGTCGTGCCCGAGGTGTAGATCAGCATGTAGGGCGTCTCGGGGTCGACCTCGCCGCCGACCGGTGCCTCCGACTCGCCACCCACCGGCTCGTCCCACCAGGCGTCGCGGCCGGGCGTCCACGGGGTCTCCAGGGCGTCGCCCGCCCGTCGCACGACGAGCACCCGCCGCACGGACGGCGCTGCGGCCACCGCCTCGTCCGCCACGGCCTTGAGCGGCACCCACGACCCGCGCCGCAGGAAGCCGTCGGCCGTGATGAGCATCGACGCCTCGCAGTCCGCGAGGCGGGTCGCGATCGCCGGCGCCCCGTAGCCGCTGAAGATCGGCGAGTAGATGGCCTGCAGCCTGCCCAGCGCGAGGACGGCCACGACCGTCTCGACGAGCATCGGCAGCAGGATCCCGACGCGGTCGCCGGCGCGGACGCCGTGTGCCCGGAGGCGCCGTGCCGCGTCCTCCACGGCGTCGCGCAGCTCCGCATTCGTCGAGCTGCCGGACGGCGCCGTCCTCGCCCTCCCAGACCAGTGCCCCGCCCTCGGGGTCGCGCGCGGCTCGTGGCTCGGTCGCGGCGCGGGCGTAGTCGAAGGCGCCGCCGGTCCACCAGCGCGCCCACGACGGCCCGCCCGTCAGGTCGAGGACCTGCGGTCGGCCGGCGCTGCCACGCGACGCCGATGTCATCGGCGGCCGCGCCCCAGAACCAGGCCGGGTCCGCGACGGCCCTCGCCTGGAGCGCGTCGAGGGATGGCTCGCCGGTCGCGCGCAGGAAGCGTGCCAGCCGCGCCGCCTCGGCGACTTCCGGGGTCGGCCGCCACGCGACGCCCTCGCCGTCGCGCCCGAAGATCGGCCCGTCGGGACCCGGCCGGTCGCTCACGCGCTGACGTGGTCCTCCCAGCGATGCGCGGGCTCGTAGCCGAGCAGCCGTCGCGCGTGATCGATCGAGAGCAGCGTCTCGCGGCCCGCGACCGGCCGGCGCAGCGGGACGTCCGGGAAGACCTCGGCCATGAGGTCCGCACTGGGGCGGGTCATGACCGTGTCCGCGGCCGCGACGATCGCGATCTCAGAACTCTCGACCGGCGCGTCCAGCGCCAGCCGTGCTGCTGCCGCGACGTCGCGCGCGTCCACGTAGCCCCACAGGTTCCAGCGGCGGAGCTGGGCATCGTCCCAGTAGGTCGGGAAGAGCGCGTAGTCGGCGACCTCCATGATGTTCGAGATCCGCAGCCCGACGAAGCCGATCCCGGTCCGCCGGGCGAACTGCCCGGCCATCGTCTCGCCGACCAGCTTCGAGAGCGAGTACGAGCTCTCCGGTCGCGGCTCGATGGTCTCGTCGATCGGGGCGAAGTCGGGCGGCCGGTCGAAGGGCAGGCCGAGCACCGTCTCGCTCGAGGCCCACACGACCCGGCGCATCCGGTGCGCCTCCGCGGCCGCGAAGACGTTGTAGGTCGACAGCGTGTTGATCCGGAAGAGGTCGCCGGCCGGGCGTAGCCCGGGCGCCGGGATCGCCGCGAAATGGACGACCGCGTCGGCACCGGCAAGCGCATCCAGCGTCTGGCCAAGGTCCGTGAGATCGGCGAGCATGCAACCACCGAACGGGCTCCCGTCGTGGCGCACGTCCACGTTGAGCACCTCGTGCCCGTGCTCGCGGAGTTCGCGCACGACGTACGCCCCGCCCTTGCCGCTCCCGCCCGTGACCACGACGTGCATCGGCGCACCACCTCCTGACCTTGAAGTATGGCGTGCCCGCGATTCTCAGAAACCTTCAAGGATCGCGAGCGAGACTCTCCGCAACGGGTCGTCTTCCGACCCGCGCCACTGCATCCCCGACGGTGCGCGCTCAGCCATGGAGGTCCGGATGACCGAACCGAACGAGATCGAATTCAGCGAGCGTGTCCGACGCCCGTTCCTGTCCGGCACGGCCGCCCGGGGCGGGATCGTCCTGGGCTCGGCCCTGCTGTTCGTGGTCGGCGCGGTCGCCGTGATGGGTGCCTCGCCGTCGCCCTCCGCCTCCACCGGTGCGGACCCGTCGCCCGGCGCATCGACGGCACCCGGGACGGTGCCGAAGGGCGCCCCGTTCGGCATGGGCGGCCGCGGCTTCGGCGGTCCCGGTGGCTTCGGCTTCGGCGGCTTCGGCTTCGGACCCGGTGGCGGCATCGGCTTCGGCGACATCACGATCACCGCGATCAGCGGATCGGACCTGTCGCTCAAGACCGCCGACGGCTGGACACGGACCATCACCGTCACCGCGGACACGACCATCACCCGGGCGGGCACGACCATCAAGGTCGGCGACCTGAAGAAGGGCGATGAGATCCGCTTCGCTGAGAAGAAGAACGACGACGGGACCTACACGATCACGAAGATCGAGCTGGTCCTCCCGAGCGTGGCCGGCCAGGTCACGGCGATCGACGGCTCGACCATCACGGTCAAGCGCTTCGACGGGACGACCCAGACGATCCATGTCGACGCGTCCACCACCTACAGCGTCGCGGGCGTCACCGACGCCAAGCTCTCCGACATCAAGGTCGACGCCTTCATCGTCGCCCAGGGCACCCAGCGCAGCGATGGCTCGCTCGACGCCGAGGCGGTCCATGCCGGCTTCGGCAAAGGCTTCGGCGGGGACGGACATCGCGGGCCGCGCGACCCGAACCAGGCTGCACCGAGCGTGGCGCCGTCGGGGACCCCAGGCTGACCGGACGGCCGGCTCCGTCGGCCAGGCAGCGCTGACGACGCGGCGATCCCTTTTGGGTCGCCGCGTCGTCCGATTCTCAGCAGCGTCTCAGGCGCGGGATCTTTGATGGGTCATGAGCCACTGATGCCCAGCACGAGACTGGAGACCCCGCGATGATCGACGACCTCTACCCCGCAGCTCCCGCGGCCACCCCCGCCGCGGCCGTCGCGACGACCGGACCCGCGCTCCCGGGTCCGACCCCGGCCCCCGGCCCCACCCCAGCCGCCGCCCACCCGACCCCGGTCCGGTCCGGCAGGCGCGCGTCGATCCTCGCGGTCTCGCTCCTGTCGGCGGCGCTCGCGTCGGGCTCGACCGCCCTGATCGTCGCCGGTGTCACCTCGAATGCCGGCGGGGGCGCTCCCGCCGCGGCCTCGTCGCCGAACGCCGTGCCGGCCGGCGTCACGGTCAACCAGGGCGCTGGGGACATCACCGCGGTCGTCGCGGCGGCGACCCCGTCCGTCGTGACCATCACCTCCGAGACCCAGGCGCGCGGCGGGTTCTCCCCGTTCGACGTGCCGGCGACTGGTGTCGGCTCCGGGGTCATCCTGACCGCCGATGGCTACATCCTGACCAACGCCCACGTCATCGCCGACAGCTCGGCGCTGACCGTGATGCTCGAGGATGGCACCACGTACCCCGCCACGGTCGTCAACTCCGATACGAACCACGACCTCGCGCTCGTCAAGGTCGAGGCGACCGGCCTGACGCCGGCACGGATCGGCGATTCGACCAAGCTGCAGGTCGGCCAGACGGCCATCGCCATCGGCAGCCCGCTCGGGACCTACACGGAGACCGTCACCAAGGGGATCGTGTCCGCGCTCGACCGGACGATCACCGTCAACGATGAGTCGACCGGGCGGCCTCACACGCTGAACGGCCTGATCCAGACCGACGCCGCCATCAACCCGGGCAACAGCGGCGGCCCGCTGCTCGACGCGACCGGCGCCGTCATCGGCATCGACACCGCGGTCTCGACCCAGGCCGAAGGGCTGGGCTTCGCCATCCCCATCGATGTCGCCGCCTCGCTGATCGCTCGCGCGACCGGCAACGGCGTCAGCTAGCACGCTGTGGCGCACGGGAGGACCCGGATGACCGCGAGCGCCCGAACGGCGCGTCCCGAGGCGCGTGCCGCCGTCCCGGCGGCGCGAGCCGGCGGCATCCGCGGGTCGGATGTCGTGGCGGTCCTGCTCGCGCAGGCCGTGATCATCGGGGTCCTCTGGACCGTCCACGGCGGCCCCGACCAGCTCGGCGCGGGCCCGGCCGGCATCCTGACCGCGATCGGCCAGGTGACGGCGCTCTACGGGACCTACCTGGCGCTCATCCAGCTGGTCCTGATGTCGCGCAGCCCTTGGCTGGACGCCACCTTCGGCATGGACGGGCTGGCCGTCGCGCACCGCTGGCTCGGCTTCACCACGGTCTGGCTGCTCCTGGGGCATGGCATCGCCACCACCCTGGGCTACGCGATGAGCGACGGCGTCGGCCCGGTCCAGGAGTTCTGGACCCTGATCACGACCTATCCGTACGTGCTGATGGCGACCGCCAGCGGAGCACTCTTCGCGCTGGTCGCGGTCACCTCGATCAAGGCCGCACGCCGGAAGCTCGCGTACGAGACCTGGTACGGCCTCCACCTCTACGCCTACCTCGCGGTCGCGCTCGGCTTCCTGCACCAGCTGTTCGTCGGCGCGGACTTCATGCACGACCAGCTCGCCGCGATCTACTGGATCCTGCTGTACGTCGCCACGGTGGCCCTGATCCTGGTCTTCCGCATCGGTCAGCCGATCCGGACATCGTTCCGCCACCGGCTGCGGGTCGCCAATGTCGTCCGCGAAGGCAAGGGGGTGGTCAGCCTCTACCTGACCGGCCGCGACCTTGACGAGCTGCGGGTCCGTGCCGGTCAGTACTTCCTCTGGCGGTTCCTGACGCCGGACGGCTGGTGGCGCTCGCATCCGTACTCGATCTCCGCGGCCCCGAACGGGGACTGGCTGCGCATCACCGTCAAGGACCTGGGCGACGGCTCGCGCGACCTGACCCGCGTCCCGATCGGCACCCGCGTGATGATCGAGGGGCCGTACGGCATCCTCACCGACGTCAAGCGCACGAAGCCGGGGGTCGTCCTCATCGCCGGCGGCATCGGGATCACGCCCCTGCGCGCCCTGGTCGAGGCGCTGCCCGGTCGCCCGGGCGACGTCACGCTGCTCTATCGAGCGCGCCGACCCGAGGAGGTCATCTTCCGCGAGGAGCTCGACATCCTTGCCAGCCGGCGCGGGATCGATGTCCGGTACCTGCTCGGGCAGCGCGGATCCCGCGCCATGCCGCGCGACCCGCTGGACGCCCGCGGCCTCGCGACGCTCGTGCCCGACATCCTGGACCGCGACGTCTACATCTGTGCCCCCGCAGCCATGATGCGGGCCACGGAGGCCGCGCTGCGCACCCTCGGCATGCCGCGCCGGCAGATCCATGCCGAACGGTTCGCGTACTAGGGCCGGGAGACGCGGATGTTCGTGATCCCTCGCCGCGCTGCGACCGCCTTCGTCGGAACGGTCGTCGTCGTCCTGCTCCTGTTCGGGTTCAAGACGCCCGACCAGTCGATCGGCGCGACCACGGGGCGGTCGGCCGGCGTCGTCCGGGATGGTGGGACCGGGACCGGCACGACCGGCGGCACGGGCACGACCGGCGGCACGGGCTCCAGCGGCTCGAAGGCGGCACCGTCCGCGACGGCGGCCCCGGCCGGCGGCTCCGGCACCTCCGAGGTCACCGGCCCGACCGTCTCGACACGTTTCGGTCCCGTCCAGGTCCAGATCGACGTCAGCGGTGGCAAGGTCACCGAGGTGATCGCCCTCCAGCTCCCGTCCGGCGGCCGCTCGGGCCGGATCTCGTCCTACGCGGAGCCGACGCTCCACAGCGAGGCCCTCGCGGCGCAGAGCGCGCAGATCGACACGGTCTCCGGCGCGACGTACACGAGCGAGGCCTACGCCCAGAGCCTGCAGGCGGCCCTCGACCAGGCGGGGATCTGAACCGAGTGACCCGCCGCGTCGAGCAGGTCATGGGCACGGCGGTCAGCCTCGACCTGCGCGACCAGGGGATCGCACCCGACGTCGTCGACGCCGTCTTCGACCACCTGTCGGACATCGATCGCCGGTTCAGCACCTACCGACCGGACAGCGAGGTCAGCCGGCTCGCCCGAGGCGAGCTGGATCCGTCCGCCGCCAGCCCGGACCTGCGCCACGTCCTCGCGGCCTGCGACCAGCTGGCCCGTGACAGCGGCGGCGCCTTCGACGCTCGCCACGCCGGGCGGGATGGCGGCCTCGACCCGTCGGGATACGTGAAGGGCTGGGCGGTCGAGGAGGCCGCCTGGCGGCTCGACGATGCCGGTGCGCACGACTACCTCATCAATGCCGGCGGCGACGTCATCGCGCGGGGCGCGTCGGGGCCGGGACAGCGTTGGCGGGTCGGCATCCGCCATCCGGACCAGCCCGACCGCGTCGCCGCGGTCCTCGCGGTGCGGGACAAGGCCGTGGCGACCTCCGGGACCTACGAGCGCGGCGACCACCTGGTCGATCCGCGCTCCGGTCGTCCGGCACGCGGCCTGCGCAGCCTGACGGTCGTCGGGCCGCGGCTCGGATTCGTGGACGCGTACGCGACCGCCGCGTTCGTGATGGGGCTGGACGGCCTGCGCTGGGTCGCGACGCACCCCGACCACGAGGCGCTCGCGATCACCGACGACGATCGCGTCATCTGGACGGAGGGGCTGGCGCGCTACCTCGTCTCGGGCGCCGGGGCTGCCGCGGGAGCCGCCTTCGGCTGACCGCCGTCGCGCGGCAGGCGGACCTCGAAGGCCGCGCCGCCCGTCGGCCGGTTGGCGACCGCGATCCGCCCGCCATGGCGCTGCACGATCCAGTGGGCGATCGCGAGACCCAGGCCGGTGCCGCCGCCCGGTGCACCCGGGGCGCGGTAGAACCGCTCGAAGACGTGCGGCAGGTCCTCGGCACGGATGCCCGGTCCCTCGTCGTCCACGGTGAGCGTCGCCCCCATCGGATCGGCCCGGACCGTCACCGTCACGTGCCCGCCCGACGGGCTGTGGCGGATGGCGTTGTCGACGAGGATCATGACCAGCTGGCGGAGCCGTGCCGGATCGCCGGTCACGACGGCGGGCTGCGGGTCGACCTCGATCGTCACGCCGCCGTCGGCGGCGGGCTTCCCCATCGCCGAGGCGCCGTCCGCGGCGACATCGCCCAGGTCGACCGGCACGCGATCGAGCGCGACCGCGCCTGAATTCGGAGCGGGCCAGCAGCAGCAGGTCCTCGACGATGGAGGTCATGTGGCGGACCTCGGCGTCGATGTCGTCGAGGGCCGACCCCACCTGGCTGACCGGCTCGTCCTGGTGGCGGTTCAGGTATTCGACGCTGCTCCGCACCACGGTCAGCGGGGTCCGCAGCTCGTGGCTCGCGTCCGCGGCGAAGTCGCGCTGGCGGCGCAGGGCCAGGCGCTGGTTGGCGAGCGACTCGCGGATCGGGACGAGCGCCCGGCGGGCGTAGACCGCGCCGAAGCCGAAGGCGACGAGGACGACCACCGCCCCGCCGACCACCAGGACCGCGAGCATGGCCTGGAGCGTCCGGACCTCGGTCGAACGGTCCTGGACCACCTGGATGGTGATGGTCTGGCCCTGGCGCGAGTGGATCGACTCTGTGAGGATCCGGACCGGGACGGCGTTCGTGCCGCCGACGGTCGTCGTGCGCAGGTCCTGGCCGGTGGCGCGGGCGGCGGCGATCGCGTCGTCGTCCGGCAGGCCCGGTGGCATCCGGAAGTCGCGCGGCCCGGCGATCACCCGGTCGCTCGAGTCGAGGGCGAACGCGAAGGTCGGCGAGCCCAGCTGGAACTCGTACGGCGAGGCGTCCCCCGGGTCGGTCCGCTGGCCGGTGAGCACCGCCCGCGGGCCGGCCATCGCATCCTCGAGCTGTTCGGTCCCGCTGTTCGCGAGGGAGCCGGCGACCGCGAGGTAGAGCGCGACCGCCAGGACGAGCAGGACGACGAGCGTGGTCCCACCGCTCCACAGCACGAGATTGCGCCGAACGCGTCGGACCATGCCGGCGTCGGCGATGTCGGCGGCGCGCTCGCCGGTGAGGGTCTCGGTCGGCGTGGTCGCGCCGTCAGGCATCGGCCATCCGATAGCCGACCCCGCGGACGGTCTCGATGAGGCGCCCGGCGACGCCGAGCTTCTCGCGCAGGTAGTGGATGTAGGCGTCGACCGCGTTGGGGGTGACCGCCACGCTGAACGGCCACGCCTGGTCGAGGAGCTGATCGCGCGACAGCGTCTGGCCGGGATGGCGCAGGAAGCACTCGAGCAGCGAGAATTCGCGCGGCGAGAGATCGACGGTCTTGCCGTGCAGCGTCACCCGCCGAGCCGTCTCGTCGAGCGTGATCGGACCGACGACGAGCTTGGGCTCCGCCCGGCGCGAGCCGTTGCCGCGGCGGCCGAGCGCGCGCAGCCGGGCGGCGAGCTCCTCGTAGGCGAACGGCTTGACGAGGTAGTCGTCCGCCCCGGCGTCGAGGCCGCTGACGCGGTCGCCGACCGTGTCACGGGCGGTGAGCATGAGGATGGCCACGTCCGAGCCGGTGGCCCGGACGCGGCGCGCGACCTCGAGACCGGAGATGTCGGGCAGGCCGACATCGAGCACGATCGCCTCGATGCCGGGCGCGGCCGCCGCGATCTCGACGCCGGAGACGCCGTCCGTCGCGACCTCGACCACGTGCCGGTCCTCCTCGAGGAGTCGGCGCAGCAGCCGGCTCAGGCGGGGGTCGTCCTCGATGACGAGCAGGTGCATTCGGTCAGCCTACCTCTCAGGACTACGGGACGATCGTGACGTCGGACGCGGTGCCGGAGGCTCCGGTCGTGCCATCGCTGGGGTTCGCGTTCCCGTTGCCGCCGTTGCCTTGGTTCGTGGTCCGTCCGACGAGGTCCAGCTTCACCGAGACCTTGGTCCCGTTGGTGACGTCGGACGCCGAGGCGTCGGCCTGGGTGTGATAGGTGGTGGTGGCGCCGGTCGTGATCGTGATGGTCTGGCCGTTGTCGGTCGTGATCGTGAGCTTGTCGCCGTCGACGGACTGGACGGTGCCTGAGATGGCGAGGCCGCCGGCCCCGCGTCCGCCGAAGAAGCCGCCGTTGGCGCCAGGCGTGAAGCTGCCGCCGGGCCGGAAGCTGCCGGTCGGGCCGTTGGCCCCGAAGTTGCCGTTGAACGCGCCGCGGCCGTTGGCCGCGGCCGCCGGCGCGGTGGTCCGCCCAGCCGCGAATGCGACACCGCCGATCGCGAACGCGATCGCGATGCCGAGCAGGACGTTGAGCCAGCGGCCGGACGATTCCTTGCGGGGCTTCGCCGCCGAGACGACCGGCTGCATGGGCTCGACGGGCGGCGTGGACGCGGTCGCCGACCAGGTGGGACCGGCTGCGGCGGGTGCGGCCGCGGGTGCGGCCACGGGCGCGGGCGCGGGCGTGGCGGGGACCGAGGTGGTCGGATCGTCGGACATGTCGGATGACTCCTTCTTATTCGTAGCGCAGGGCGCTGATTGGATCGAGGCGGGCGGCCTGGCGGGCCGGCCAGACGCCGAACACCACCCCGACCGCCAGGCTGAAGAGGACGGCGACACCCACGGTCACCGGACTGAAGGTGAAGCCCCAGCCGGCCAGCCGGCCGATGAGGGCGGAGACGCCGAGCCCCACGGCGATGCCGATCAGCCCGCCGAGCAGCGAGAGCGTCAGGGCCTCGACGAGGAACTGGGCGAGGATGTCGCGCCCTCGGGCGCCGATGGCCTTGCGGATGCCGATCTCGCGGGTCCGCTCGCGGACCGAGACCAGCATGATGTTCATGATCCCGATGCCGCCGACGATCAGCGAGATCGAGGCGATGCCGCCGAGCAGCAGCGTGAGCGTGGCGCTGATCGAGGACGCGGTCTCGAGCAGCTGGGCCTGGTCGAAGATGTTGAAGTCGTCGTCATCGGCCGCCGCGAGGTCGTGGCGGTCGCGCAGCAGCGCGGTCAGCTCGGTCTTGGTGGCGGTCATCTGATCGGCCTGGGCAACGCTGACGCCGATCGTCCGGACGGTGTCGCCGCCCACGAAGTACTTCTGCACGACCCCGACGGGGACCATGACCTGGTCGTCGGGATCCTGGAACCCGCTGCCGCCCTTGGCCTGGAGGATGCCGATCACCTGGAAGGGGATCCCGCCGATGCTGATCTGCGACCCGATGTCGGCGGCGCCGAGGCCCAGGTTCTGTGGCGGTCGTGGCACCCAGGACGGCGACGCGCAGCTCGCGGTCCACGCTGGGATCCGTGAGGAACGTGCCCTGCCAGACCTCGTAGGCGCGGACCGTCGGGTAGGCCGCGTGTCGTGCCGATGATCGTCGTGGTGCTGGTCTTCTCGCCGGCGGCGACGAGCTGGCTGGTGGAGGCTTCCGGAGCGACCCCGGCCACCGCGGGGAGCGCCGCGATCGCGGTGGCGTCGTCCAGCGTGAGCGTGCCGGAGGTGGTCGCCGCCGCCGCTCGGGCTGATGGTCAGCAGGTTGGTGCCGAGGCTCGAGAGGCGGTTCGTGATGTTGGAGGTGGTGCCCTGCCCGACGCCGACGAGGGCGACCACCGAGGCGACCCCGATGATCACGCCGAGCATCGTGAGGGCAGCGCGGAGGCGGCTCGTGCGCAGGCGTGACAGCGCCAGCCGGAGCAATTCCAGGACGCTCATGCCGCCACCCGGCCGTCGAGGAGGTGGATCTGCCGGCCGGCCGCCTGGGCGACGTCGGCGTCATGAGTGATCAGCACGATCGTCCGGCCGGCGGCGTTCAGCTCGTGGAGCAGGGCCATGACCTCGGCTCCGGCGCGGCTGTCGAGGTTGCCGGTCGGCTCGTCCGCGAGGATGAGCGCCGGCTCGGTCACGATCGCACGGGCGACCGCGACGCGCTGCTGCTGGCCGCCCGACAGCTCCGTCGGCTCGTGGGTGAGCCGGTCGCCAAGCCCCAGCCGCTCCAGCGCGGCCTTCGCCCGCGCGGCCCGCACCGACCGCGACACTCCCTGGTAGAGGAGCGGCGTCGCGACGTTGTCGAGCGCCGACGTCCGCGGCAGCAGGTTGTACGACTGGAAGACGAACCCGATCGTGCGGCTGCGCAGCTGGGCCAGCTCGTCATCGCTGCGGTCCTCGACCGGCGTGCCCGCCAGCCGGTATTGGCCGGCCGTCGGCCGATCCAGGCAGCCGAGGATGTTCATCATCGTGCTCTTCCCGGACCCGGACGGTCCGAGGATCGCGACGAACTCCCCGGGCATGACGCGCAGGCTCACGTCGGCGAGGGCGGGCACGTCCATGTGGCCCATCTGGTAGACGCGGCTCACCCGCTCCAGGTCGATGATCGGAGTCGAGGCGTCGGTCATCGCTCAGTTCCCGTTCCCGTTGCGGGTGCCGCGGCCGGGGAAGTTGCCCCCGGTGAAGGTCCCGCCGCCGCCGGGGATGGCGACCGGGCCGCCATTGAAGCCGCCCGTCGCGTTCGTGCCCGTCTGCGTGGTCGCCGTGCCGGTCACGACCTCCTGGCCCACGGCGAGGCCGCTCTTGATCTCGGCGGTGGTGTTGGTCACGAGCCCGACCTGCACGGTCTGGGGCTGCGGGACGCCGCTCGCGTCGAGGATCAGCACCGTGTAGTTGCCGTCGGTGCCGCGCAGGGCCGCCGCCGGGACGGTCAGGACGCCGGTCGCGCTCTGGATGGTGATGGTCACATCGGCGCTCATCCCGGACCGGACGGTGGCCGGGACATCGGTGAGGGCGACCGTGACGGCGTAGGAGACGACGCCACCGCTCGCGTCCGTCGTGGCGACCGGCGAGATCGACGCGACCGTGCCCGTGACGCTGGCATCGACGGCGGAGATCGCGACGGTGGCCGGCTGGTCGAGCTTGAGGGCGTTCAGGTCGCTCTCGACGACGTCGGTCGTGACCTGCAGGTCGGTCGACTCGATGACGATCGCGTCGCCGCTGGGGGCCGCCAGCCCCTTGACCACGTTGACCTCGGTCACGACGCCGTCGATCGGCGCCTTGAGCGTGGCCCTCGCCGCCTGGACCAGCAGGTCGTTGCGCGTCTGTGCCGCCTGCGAGACCTGGTTCTGGGCGTTGTAGACGCTCATCTGCGCCTGTCGCGTCGTGTCGGTCGAATCGGCGGCGTCGAGCTGCTCCTGGGCGATCGTCAGCTGGATCCGGGCCGAACGCCACGACGCGGTCGCCTCGGAGATCTGGCGGCTCAGGTCCGCCGAGACCCCCACGCCCAGGACGTCGCCCTGCTTCACGGTGTCGCCGACCTTCGCGGTGACGTCCTTCACCGTCCACGCGGTGGAGCCCGGGTCGCTCGCGGCCGCCCCGGCGAGATGGGCCGTGGTCCCGAAGGCCAGGCCGTAGGTGGATGCCGCCGCCACGCTCCCGGTCGCCGCGACCTCGTCGGTGACATCCCCGTTGGCCGCGGCGCTGGTGAGGTATTGCGGGGAGTTCGCGGCGTTCGTGGAAATGCCTCCCATGGCGTAGACCGCCGCACCGACGCCGACGGCGCCGAGTACGACGACCGCGAGGATCTTGAGCTTCATGCCGTCCCTTTCCGTGTCGCGCAGCGAGAGCCGCCCGGACACGGACGGCCTCCGCTCCATTGACGCGCGGGACTCTGAGACGGCTCTGAGATTTCGTCCGCGCAGGCCGGCCGGCGGGACGGCGCCGGGCCAGCGAGCCTGGGGCGCTAGCATCGGCGGCGATGGACCCGATCGACGGCCCTCCCGCTCCGGCAGGTGGCGCGCCACCAGAGGCGCATCGCCGCCGACCGCGGCGCACGCCGGCGGGGATCCAGCAGCTCCCCTGGCGACGGCTCGTGAACCCGTTCCGCCCGCTCGAGATCCTGTCCGCCGACCACGTCGAGGCGATCCACGGCGCCTCGCTGCGGATCCTCTCGGAGATCGGCGTCGAGATCCTCGGCGACCGGGCGGTGGAGGCGTTCGTCGGCGCCGGCGCGACCGTGGACCGGGCGACCCGGCGGGTCCGGCTCGACCCCGCCCACGTGGAGGCCCTGGTCTCGACCGCACCGAGCGAATTCACGCTCCACGCCCGCAACCCGGAGCGCGACGTCGTGTTCGGCGGCGCGAACGTCGTCATCAGCGCGGTCGGCGGCCCGGCGTTCGTCACCGACCTCGACCGCGGCCGGCGCCCCGGCAACTTCGCGGACTTCCAGGACTACGTCCGGGTCATCGGGGCGCTCGACATCGTCCACCAAGAGGGCGGCGGGCCGCTTGAGCCCAACGACCTGCCCGTCCCGACCCGCCACCTTGATATGTACCGGACGTTCGCGACGACGCTGGACAAGACATGGCAATGCCTCGGCTTCGGGGCGACCGTCGTCGACGACGCACTCGAGGTCGCCGCGATCGTCCGTGGCGTCGATCGAGAGCAGCTGGTCCGCGAGCCGAGCTGCATGACGATCATCAACACGAACTCGCCGCTGCGCCTGGACGGGCCGATGAGCGAGGGCCTGATCGAGATGGCGACCTACGGCCAGCCGGTCGTGGCCACGCCGTTCACGCTCGCCGGGGCGATGAGCCCGGTCTCGCTGGCCGGCGCGCTGGCCCAGCAGAACGCCGAGGCGCTCTTCCTCGTGGCCCTCGCCCAGATCGTCCGCCCCGGCACGCCGATGGTCTACGGCGCGTTCACCTCGAACGTCGACATGCGCACGGGCTCGCCGGCGTTCGGGACGCCCGAATCGGTCAAGAGCCAGCTCGCCAGCGGCCAGATGGCACGACGCTACGGGCTGCCGTGGCGGTCCTCCAACGCGACGGCATCCAACGTCGTCGACGCGCAGGCCGCCTACGAGGCGGAGATGGCGGTCTGGGGTGCGCTCATGGGCGGCGTCAATCTGCTCTACCAGGGCGCCGGCTGGCTGGAAGGCGGCCTGACCGCGTCCTTCGAGAAGCTGATCGTGGACGCGGAGATCCTGCAGATGATGTCCGAGGTCTTCCAGCCGCTCCCCGTCGACGAGGCGAGCCTCGGGTTCGACGCCATCGCGGACGTGGGACCGGGCGGGCACTTCTTCTCGACCGCGCACACCCTCGAGCGCTACGAGACCGCGTTCTACCGGCCGCTCATCTCCGATTGGCGCAACTTCGAGACCTGGCAAGCGGACGGCGCGCGGACGGCCACGGAGCGGGCGAACACGGTCTGGAAGGAGCTCCTGGCCGCGTACGAGCCGCCGCCGCTCGACCCGGGCGCCGCCGAGGCGCTCGACGCCTTCGTCGACCGGCGCAAGGCCGAGATCGAGGCCCCGTCGTGACGGGCGGGGCCGGGGCGGCCACGGAGGCCAGCGGGGACGAGCGGCGGTTCGTCCTGCACTTCACGACGACCGCCGGGGCGTCGGCCGATGCCCATGCGCTGGCGCGGCCGGGACTGGCTCGCTTCGACCTGGTCGTGGACGTCATCGCCCTCGTGCTCGCGATCGTCCTGCTGGCCGGCGGCTACCTGGCTGGCTGGCTGGTGGCGGGCATCGCGATCCTGTCACTGGTGGGCAGTCGGTTCCACCCGTTCCAGCGAGCGATGATCTGGGTGCGCTTCCGGGCGCTGCTCGGGAGGCTCACGACGGTGACGATCGACGAGGAGGGGATCCGCACGGAGAACGAGCTCGGGACGTCGTTCGTGCCGTGGACCACCGTCGACACGGTCCATTCGACGCGGCGGACCGTGGCCTTCTTCCGGGGCGCGGCGCTGCTCGCGTACGTACCGTCGTCGGCCTTCGCCTCCATGGCCGCGCAGGCCGACCTCGCGGCGTTCGCGGTCTCCAAGATCCCGCCAGGCGCCTGATGGATGCGTCGCCGGCGGATCACCTGACCTGATGGAGCCGCTCGGTCAGCGCAGGACCCGCCTGTTGGTCGTGCTCTTCGCGGTCTACCTCGCGCTGCTCGCCTGGGTCGTCGTCTGGAAGCTCGACGTCCCCTACATCGGTGCAGCGGCGCTGCTGCCACGCCCCATCAAGCTGATCCCGTTCCTGCCGAGTGCCGAGGCCGGTGGCAGCGCGCCGCTCGAGATCGTCGCGAACATCGCGCTCTTCGTCCCGTTCGGCCTCTACCTCGGACTCCTCGCACCGTCGTGGTCGAGATGGAGGATGGCAGGGGTGTTCGCCGGGGCGAGCCTGGTCCTCGAGGTCGTCCAGCACGTGTTGTCCACGGGCAGCTTCGACACCACCGACGTCATCGTGAACACCGCCGGAGGCCTGGCCGGGCTCGGCCTGCTCGCGCTGGCGCGCCGCACCTTCCACGAACAGACCGCGGCGACCATGACAAGGGTCCTGTCGATCGGGACCGTGGTGGCGCTGCTCGCGGTCGGCGCCTACGTCGCCTCCCCGCTGCACTTCGGCCCGCCCCACGATGTCCTCTTCCCGACGCCATCGGCCGAAATGGGACGCCGCGGCTAGAACCGCAGCTCGTAGACGTCGAGGATCCGGTCCACGTCGTCCACCACCAGGGCCTCGCGCCACAGCTGGAATGCGGTGCACGGATGCGAGATCCCGAACCCGACCAGGTCGCCGACCGCGAGCGCAGCGCCGTCCGTCAGCTCGAGGAACGCGTGCTGGTCGTTGAGCTTCGTGACCGTGAACCCGAGGCCGGGACCGGCCGCGCGCACGGTCCCTTCGTCACCGCGGACCTTGATGACGACCGGCAGGTCCTGGTCGGCCGGCAGGTCGCGTCGCCCGGCGCCGGCGATCGCCAGGCCCGGCTCCGGCGCGGAGACGACCGGTGCCCAGACCTCGATCGCGGGCTCCAGCCGGGGCGATCCCGCCGCCGCGCGCATCCCGAACGGGGAGCCGCGCTCGTAGGTCCCATGATCGTGGGTGATATAGGCGCCGCTGCGCAGGACGACCCGGACCGGCCGCGGCAGTGACCACGGCCGCGTGAGCTCCTCGGCGACGATGTCCGGGTAGGTGCTCCCGCCGCCGGTGATGACGATCTCGTCGATCCCGGCCCGCGCGAAGGCGGGGGCCAGCCGGACGGCGATCTCGCGCGTCATGTCGGTCATGGCGCGCACGGCGTCCTGCCGCGCCGCCAGGCTGTCGCCGCTGACGACGCCCTCGTAGACGCAAAGACCGGCGAGCTGCAGCGGCGCGGCCGCCTCGATGGCTGCCGCAACGGTTTCGGCCTCTGCGACGGACCGGACCCCGGTCCGCCCGCCGATCACGCCGATGTCGACCAGGACCGGCAGCGGCCGCCGACAGCCCGTGAGCCGGGCCGCCATGCGCCCGACGCCGGCGACCGAATCGGCGAGCACCAGCAGCTCCGGCCCGTCCCGATCGAGGACGCCGCCGATCCAGTCGAGCCCGGCGTCGTCGACGACCTGGTTGGCGATGAGGATGCGCGCGATCCCCTCGTCGAGCGCGACCTCGGCCTGCCATGGATGCGCGACCGTGATCGCCCATGCGCCCGCGTCGGCCTGGCGGCGGAAGATGGCCGGCGACATCGTGGTCTTGCCGTGCGGAGCGAACGAGACCCCGTGGGCGTCGCAGAACCCGGCCAGGACCGCGATGTCGTGGGCGAGCGCGGACTCGCGCAGGACGAACGCCGGGAGCCGGATCGACGGGTCGAACAGGCTCCGGCCGATCCGCTCGTCGGCCGGGGCCGCTTCGGCCGAGTCGGCCATCGGCCTCAGCCGCCGCGCCGGGGGTTGCGCCGGCGGACCGGACCGGCCGTCGCCGCGAGCGCTGCCTCGCTGGGCTCCTCGGCGACCGGGATGAACGGCAGCTCCGTTTGATCCTTGAGCCCGGACAGGATGATCCGGCGCAGCTCCTCGTCGATGCGCGGGTCCGTCTCGGGCTGCCGATAGGACGCCAGCCGTCGCTCGACCTCGTCGGTCGCCCGCTGCGCGGTGTCCTTGGCGCCCAGCTTCGTCCACTGCTCCCGGTTGTCGCGGTCCACGACCGACGACGGGAGGTAGAGCTCCTCGGGCCAGTGGGTCGAGGTGTGCTCGGCCATGATCAGGTGCTGGTCGGCCATCAGGGTCCGGATGAGGTCGGTCGTCGGCAGGTCGTCCTTTGGCTCGATCTCGCGCACGAAGCGCAGCGCTTGGCCGCACATCTCGTCGTCGAAGACGAGCTTCGGCAGGTTGAAGACCAGCAGGAAGTCGAGCATCCCCGGGCCGGACACCGAGTTGACGCCGGCCAGCGCCGCGATGAGCGCGCTGCCGAAGGTCTCCGCGCCGGCCTGGGCGTCGAGGATCGGCCCGTCCGAGAGCGCCATGTACGACTGGCAGGGGAGGTCCAACGCCTTGGCGACGGCGACGTACGCCGCGTCGAGCTGGAGCGCCTCGATCGCCGACATCGGCGAGCTCGCGATCTTCATGTGGAACGTGGCCGGCGCCCCGCCGAAGAGCACCGGCGCCCCGGGCCGGATGATCTGCGCCATGGTGATGCCGGCCAGCACGTCGACCGTGTGGAAGACCGTGGCGCCGACCGTCGTGACCGGCGCGATCAGGCCCATCAGCGTGACCGGCACGATCTCGACCGCGACCCCCGCCTCGACGCAGTCGATCATGTTCTGGCAGGAGTCCTCGCTGTAGCGGAAGTTGCCGGTCGCGGTGATCGTGAAGATGCTCATCGGGCGGGCGATGAGGTCGGCCCGATCCGCCCGGAACAGCTGCATCATCTCGACCATGCGCGGGACGCCGTGCTCCGTGAAGGCGCCCGAGACGACCGGCTTCTTCGAGTTCGTCAGGCACATGTAGAGCCGCCAGGCGTCCGAGACGTTCGCCTCGATGTCGTCGTTGGTCGAGAACGCGGTCGCGAGGTACGGGATGTTGTGAAGCCCGTCGCCGACGCGGACGTACTCGACGAAGTCGGTCGAGTTCGCGAGGCGCGTCTCGCCGGTCCGGTGGTCGAGGACCTTGAGCCCGGACGACCCCGGCACGAAATGGACCCGGTCGCCGCCGAGGTCCGCGTGAGGGCTGCCATCCCGGTCGAAGAGCGTGAACGACTTCGGGGCGTCCGCGATGGACTGCTCGACGACCGCCCGTGGGAACAGCACCCGCTCCCCGCTCGCGTCGAGCGGCAGACCGTGCTCGAGGAGGCGGCGCTTCATCTCCGCCCCGCGGATCTCCATCCCGACCTCGGCCAGGACGCGCAGCGCCTCGTCGAGGATCCGCTCGATCAGCGCGGGATCCATGACGGTCAGCTTCGGTCGCACGCGGCCCTCCTCATCGTCGGCGCAGCCTACCGCAGGCGCTCAGGGCCGGGCAGGACGGCCCGTCTGATGCGCTGCGGACCCGCGGAGCGGTTGCGCCATCCGGCCATCGGGCGCACCCTGAGGGCATGACCCGAGCGACCAGTCTCGGTCGGTCATCGCATCGACTGGCCATCGTCGTCGCCCTCGCCGCCTCGGTCGCGATGGGCTCGATCGGCGCCGCGGACCCGCCCGTCGCGAACGGGCTCTCGCGCTGGACCGGCGGCATCGACCTCTACCGCTCGGGCGACTTCACGACGCAGAAGAGCTGGCTGTGGTGCACCGCGGCCGGAGTCCAGATCGCGCGGAACATCGCCAAGGGCACGCGCGACCACTCGATCGCCGGGCAGCGGCGGTACTTCACCTGGATGCGCTCGCACAACCGGTACTCGCTGCCGTTGTCGGCCGGTGTCGACGCCCAAGGCTGGGCCGCCGGGATGCGCCAGTTCGTGGACTCGCGCTACCGGCTCGTGGTCAGCACCGGCTTCAGCAGCACGCTGCGCAACGCCGTCAAGCGTATCCGCCTCACGAATCTGCCGGTCGGCGTCACGGTCTCCCATGGCAACCATGCCTGGCTGCTGGTCGGCTTCACGGCGACGGCCGATCCGGCCACCGACTCGGCGTTCAAGGTCACGAGCGTGCGCGTCGTCGGGCCGCTGTACGGGCTCCAGAGCCGGTCGTACGGCTACGACATGGTCCCGAACAAGAAGCTCACCGTCGCCCAGTTCCAGCGCTTCTTCACGCCGTGGTGGTACGCACCGAAACGGATGGTCTGGGACCACAAGTACATCTCGATCCAGCCCATCCCGACGCCGAAGCCGAAGCCGAAGCCTGCGACCGTCGCGACCCCGAAGGCCACGCCTGCGCCGACTCGAGCCGCGCCTGCTGCGCCGGTCATCCCGGCGGCGACCGCATTGGCCATCCGGTTCGCGGTGACCGTCGGGATGCTCGGCGGCTCGCTCGGGCCGACGCTGAGCGTCCTCAGGCCGTCGGATCCGGCTCCCCGGTGAGCGCCACCACCTGATCCCACAGGTCGCGCCGGTCCTCCGCCGAGAGGCGTGTGGACGGGACGCGGTCGAATGGCCGCACCCGCCGGTCGAGGAAGAGGCGACCGGTCCGCGCGCGAGCCTCGGGCGCGGCAGCGAGCCAGACCATCGTGTCGGCGCCTTCCCCGGCCGATCGCAGCAGCCCGCCGACGAGCGACCGGAATCCCGGCAGCGAAGCCTCGAGCCCGGGCGTGTCCGCCCAGCCCGGATGCATCGCATCGACCATGATGCCATGCCGCCGGAGCCGTCGCGCCCACTCGCGGACGAGGGCGACCTGGGCTCGCTTGGCGCGTGCGTAGGCGCGGGCGCCGTCGTAGCGGCCGCGCTCGAACCCGAGGTCGTCGAGCGGCAGCCGCTGGGCGTACATCCCGCCCGACGTGACCGCCACGATCCGGGCATCCGGGGACTCGGCAAGCCGCGGCCACAGCCGCCCGACGAGGACGAACGGCCCGACGACCATCGTGGCCAGACTCATCTCGATGCCGTCGACCGACTCGCGGCGCGTGGGGTACATCGCTCCGGCGTTGTCGACGAGCACGTCGATCTGCGGCGCGAGCGCGAGGATGGCCTCCGCGGCAGCACGCACGGACGTCAGCGACGACATGTCGGCGACGACAGTGTCGACCGCGCCGCCAGCACCGATCCGGACCAGCTCGTCGTGCGTCGTCGCCAGGCGCTCGGTATCGCGGCCCACCAGCACCAGGCCCGCGCCCATGCGCGCGAACGAGCCGGCGGCCTGACGCCCGAGCCCCGAGGTCGCCCCCGTGATGACCACGGTGCGGCCCGCCATCGATGACGCCTCGGCATCCGTCCAGCCGAAGAGTCGGCGGCGCAGCACGAAGCCGATGCGGGTGAAGCTGGGCAAGACGAGCAGCTCGAGCAGGTCGTCGAGCAGCGATCGAAGGGCGTCCACGTCCATTCGTACGTGACGGGCAGTGATCCGGATCAGCGCGTGGCGCGAATGCCCGTCGACACGGTCCCGGACGAGGACCGAGGAGACGAATCGACCATGCCCCGACTGCACGAGACGATCGAGACCGCCCTGCCCATCGACGAAGCATTCGCGTTCGTGGCGGACTTCGCGAACTCGAGCCGCTGGGATCCCGGCGTGGCGACGTCGGAGCGACTCGACCCAGGACCCGTCGGCGTCGGCGCCCGGTATCGGCTCGGCGTCCGGATGCGCGGCCGCGTGACTCCGATGGAGTACCGCGTCACGGCCTACGAGCCGCCCCGCAGGGTCGTGCTGACCGGCGCAGGCTCGGGCATCAGCGCGATCGACGAGATCCGCTTCGAGCCCGGCCCGTCCGGGACCGGTACCCACATCGACTACACGGCCGACATCCGGCTGAACGGCTGGATGCGCCTGGTCGAGCCATTCGTCGGCGGGACCTTCGACAAGATCGCCAAGGACGCGCTCGGCGGCATGCAGCGCTCGCTCGACGAGCTCGCGGCGACACCCCGATGAGGATCGCGGTGTCGGGTGCCGGTGTCAGCGGCCTGAGCGCGGCCTACGCGCTCCACAGCGACGGCCACCAGGTCGCGCTGTTCGAGGCCGACCGGACGCCGGGCGGTCACGTGGCGACGGTCGCGGTGGAGACGCCGGCGGGGCCGGTCCACGTCGACACGGGGTTCATCGTCTACAACGAGCCGACCTACCCGCGATTCGTCGCCCTCTTCGATGCGCTCGGGGTCGCGACCCAGCCGAGCGACATGTCGTTCGCGTCCCGCTGCCGGCGCCTGCGACGTCGAGTTCGGCTCGCGTGGCGTCCGCGGGTTCCTCGCTCAGCCAGGGCTGGCCGCCCGCCCCTCCTACCTGCGGATGTTCCCGGACATCGCCCGCTTCTACCGCGACGCCCGCGCGATCCTGGATGCGCCCCGGCCGACCGGTCTGACCCTCGGCGAGTACCTCGCCGAGCGCGCCTTCGGTGCCGCGTTCCGGGACCATTTCATCATCCCGGTCACAGCGGCCGTGTGGTCCACCGCGCCCGGTCGAACGCTCGAGTATCCCGTCGACTACCTGCTGCGGTTCCTCGATAACCACGGGCTCATCGGCCGGGGTCGGGCGCTGCCGTGGCGGACCGTGGCGGGGGGCTCGGCGACCTATGTCGACCGCCTGCTGGCGACGCTGCCGCCTGCCGCCTTGCGGGCCGGCGATCCGGTCGTCGCCGTGTTGCCGGGATCCGGCCGGCGTGACGATCCGGACCGAGGCCGGTCTCCATGACCGCTTCGACGGCGTCGTCATGGCGACCCATGCCGACGTCACCCGCGCGCTCCTCCGCGACGCCGACCCGGCGGAGCGCGCCGCGCTCGGCGGCTTCGACTACACCCGCAACCAGGTCGTCCTCCACACCGACGAGCGCGTCATGCCGCGGCGGCGTGCTGCCTGGTCCTCGTGGAACGTCGACCAGCTGGCGTGCGACCCGCCCGGGACCGCCGTGACCATGACCTACCACATGAACCGCCTGCAGGCGCTGCCCGGACCCGTCGACTGGTTCGTGTCGGTCAACCCGGGCGATCGCGTCCGCGACGACCGCGTCATCCTGGCGCGCGCGATGGACCACCCGCTCTACACGTTCCGGACGCTCGCGGCGCAGGCGGCCATCGGGCGCCTCCAGGGCCACCGCGACACGTGGTACGCCGGCGCGCACCTGGGCTACGGCTTCCACGAGGACGGCTGCCGCTCGGGCTTCGAGGCCGCCGAGGCCATCGGCGCGTCCGCCCGGGAGGTCGCGGCATGAGGTCCCACCTCCTCGAGGGCACGGTCCGCCATCGACGGTCCCGGCCCGTCGACTACGCCCTCGAGCACGACGTCTTCTACCTGGCGCTGGATCTCGCCGAGGTGGACCTCGTGGATCGCCGTCTGCGGCTCCTCAGCCGCAACCGGCGCAACCTGCTGACCTTCCGCGACGACGACCACTGGCCGATGCCGGCCCAGGACCTGCGCGCCTCGGTGCTGGACCACCTCCGCGACGAGGGCGAGGACCCGACGGACTGGCGGATCACGCTCGTGACGAATGCCCGGGTGTTCGGGTATGTCTTCAATCCGGCGAGCTTCTACCTCTGTCGGGATCGGGACGGGGTCCTGCGCGTCGTGATCGTCGAGGTCCACAACACGCACCTCGAGCGACACCTGTACACGCTCCGGCCGACGTCGCCGGACGGCCCGTTCACGGCGTCCATGGCCAAGGCGTTCTACGTCTCGCCGTTCATCGATATGGCCGGTTCCTACTCGGTCCACGTGAGCGACGAGCCACGCCAGCCTTCGGATCGGGATCAATGAGCGGCAGGGCGACGCCCCGCTGCTCGCGACCAGCCTGGTCCTGCGCCGGCGGCCGCTGACCGACCGGATGATCGCCCGGATGCTCTTCGCGCATCCGTTCGTGACCCACAAGACCATCGCGCTCATCCACTGGCATGCCCTGCGCCTGTGGCGGCGCGGGATCCCGTTCCAGCGACACGGTCGCCCTGTCCATCCGACGATGCCCGTGGAGGTCCCCCGATGACGGTCCGAGCCGACGACAGCCCACGATCCGGCCTGCTCACGGGCAGCCTCACGGGAATCGCCGTGCGGATCGGGCTGGCTGCGGCCGCGCGGATCACGGCCGGCTGCCTGACGGTCGTCCTGCCGGACGGACGCCGCCACCGGTTCGGCGACCCCGAGTCCGACCTCCGCGCGGAGATCCATATCCATGACGAAGCCGCCGCGGTCCGCCTCCTGCTGCACGGTGAGACCGGGGCCGGCGAGGCCTATATGGACGGCCTGTGGTCATCGCCCGATCTCGTCGCGCTGATCACCCTGGCGGCCCTGAACCGTGCGGACCTGGCCCTGACCCAGGGCTGGTGGCGGTACCCGCTCCAGCTCCGGCGGACCGTCGCCCACCGGCTGCGGCGCAACACCCGCCGCGGCAGCAGCCGGAACATCGCAGCCCACTACGACCTGGGCAACGACTTCTACCGGCTGTTCCTCGACGAGTCGCTGACCTACTCGAGCGCCGTCTTCGAAGCGCCCGACCAGTCGCTCGAGGACGCGCAGCGGAACAAGTACCGGCGGATGGCGGAGCGGGCCGGGCTCACGGCCGGGATGCACGTGCTGGAGATCGGTTCCGGCTGGGGCGGCTTCGCGCTGTACGCCGCTGGCGAGATCGGCTGCCGAGTCACGTCCATCACGATCTCGCGCGAGCAGCACGCGCTCGCGACCGAGCGGGTCCGGGCGGCCGGACTGGACGACCTCGTCGACATCCGGCTCCGCGACTATCGCGATATCGACGGCACCTACGACGCGATCGTCTCGATCGAGATGCTCGAGGCCGTCGGCGCCGAGTACCTCGCCACGTTCTTCGAGGCCTGCGACCGCGCCCTGCGGCCGGGCGGCCGGCTGGCCCTCCAGATCATCACGTTCCCGGACGCCGCCTACGAGGCGCAGCGCCGCGGCGCGAACTGGATCCAGACCTACATCTTCCCGGGCGGCCTGTGTCCGTCGCTCGCCGTCATCGAGCGCGCCACCCGCGACACGAGGCTGCTGGTCACGGCCGTCGACGACATCGCGGCGGACTATGCGCGCACCCTGCGGACCTGGCGCTCACGGTTCCTCGCGCGACTCGACGACGTCCGTGCGCAGGGCTTCGACGAGCGTTTCATCCGGATGTGGGAGTACTACCTGGCGCTGAGCGAGGCCGGCTTCTCCACGGGCATCTCGCAGGACCTCCAGATCGCCATGGCCCGGCGCCGCGGCGGCTGACCGTCGGCCTCCGCGCGACCCCGCCGAGCGTCACGGGCGCGCACGGGCCGCTCGTGCCGCTCGTGCCATATCGTGCCGCTCGTGCCATGTGCCACCCCGGGTAGAACTAGCCCGGACCCGTTGGCCCGGATCGGGTCGTCCCGGCCGAACACCTCCCGATTCGCTGCCGGTTGCCACGGGGGATGGCGTCCGGCAGGCCTTCAGGGCCCGACTCTCGGCTAGTGCCACTGGGGGTGGCGAACGGGCATCTCTGGACCCACGACGGGGAGCGGGGTGACGCCCGGCCCGACGCCCGGCCCCCGCCGGCGTGTCCCTGCCGGAGACCGTTCCGCGGTGCGGTCCGGTGGAGTCTGATGCGGTCCTGGGCCATCCGGGGGGTGGCCAGATCCGATCGCCTCTGGCAGACTAGGCGCTGTCGTCGCCCCGGTCCCCCCCAAACGTAGCGACGCACCATGTCCGCTCGAATCGCTGCGGACGGGCCGAGGTGAACCCCGCATCCCCGACGAGGTGATCCCATGCCCAGCGATCTCCGTGGCCGCCGTCTGCCCGGTCTCTTCTCCATCGTCACAGCGGCCTTCGTGCTGCTCCTCGTGACCGGCGCGCCCCTCAGCGATGGCGGCCCCCAGGCCCTCCTCAGACCGGACGGAAACGGATCGTCGGCTGCCGCTCAGGACATGGAGCTGGCCGCCACGGTGCGCAAGTACTACGTCGCGACCAACGGCTCGGATTCCAACAGCGGGTCCAAGACGAGGCCCTGGAAGTCGATCTACAGCGCCATCAAGAAGATGACCCACGGCGGCATCCTGTACGTGCGCGGCGGGACGTACAGCTACTCCGGCGAGAACATCATCGGGACTCGCCGCCCGTCGTCGAGCCGGATCACCGTCACGAACTACCCCGGCGAGACGCCGGTCTTCAAGACCACGTCGACCCAGGCCATCTTCATGTGGTTCCGCAACGCGGCCAACATCACCGTCCAGCACCTGGTCGTCTATGGCGACCCCAACACCCCGACCCGCGTCAGCCACGGCGGCGCGATCTTCCAGTTCACGGGGAGCACGTCGGGGATCACGCTGAGCGGGAACAAGGCCTATGGCGGGCCGAATTGGGCCAACACCCAGCACGGCGTGTACATCGGGGCTGGCGCCGTCCGCGACATCCAGATCAAGTGGAACCTGTTCCACGGCCAGGGTGGTGACGGGGCGGGGTTCCATTCCTATCACGACCCCAACGGCCAGCGGGTGACCGTGCGCAACAACACGTTCTACAAGTGGGACACCTGCATCCTGGTCTGGTCGAACGCCTCCGCGCTGTACGTCCGTGACAACACGATCTCGAGCTGCCGGATCGGCATCCGGTACCACAACTCGCGAGGGACCTCCGTCAGCGGGAACCGTGCCCTCAACAACAGCCAGACGATCGTTCGCGATACGCGGGCGTACCTCCACGAGTCCAGCAACTCCTGGAACTGACCCGACCGGCCCGGGGCTCCTGACCGCCCCGGGCCGGCACTCCCCGGTCTGACGAGACGCGTCGGACCCGGCATGCTTCGCGGGTGACGACCACCCGACCCCTGCTCCAGCAGCGCGACTTCCGCGCCCTGCTCGGGTCGCGACTGGCCAGCAACCTGGGGGTCAGCGCCCTCATCACGGTCGTGGGCTTCCAGGTCTACGACATCACCCGCGACCCGCTGGCCCTCGGCTGGCTCGGGCTGGTCGAGGCGATCCCGGCCCTGTCGCTCTCGCTGTTCGGCGGCCATATCGCCGATCGCTACGACCGCCGCACGATCGTGGTCGTGACCGGCTCGCTGATGACGCTTGCCGCCGTCGGCCTCGCGCTCATCGCGCTCCACGGCGGACTCGGACTGCTGCCGATCCTCGCGGTCATCTTCGTGACCGGGATCGCGAGCGGCTTCGAGCGGCCGGCCCACACCGCCTTCGAGGCGCAGGTCATCCCGCGCGAGCAGGCCGTCCAGGGCGTCTCCTACCAGAGCAGCGTGAGCCAGGCCGGCGGGATCCTCGGCCCGGCGCTCGGCGGCATCGCGATCGCCGTGCTCGGTGTGGCCGCGACCTACGGCGTGATCGCCGCGCTCATCGCGATCTCGACCCTGTGCCTCGTCGCCATCGGACGAAAGCCGATGCCCGAGCGGGTGGAGGGCGAGCCGTTCATGACCAGCCTGCTCGGCGGGATCCGCTATGTGTCGCGGACACCCGCCCTCATCGGATCGATGGCGCTGGACCTGTTCGCGGTCTTCTTCGGGGGCGCGATCGCGCTGCTCCCGATCTTCGCGACCGACATCCTGCATGTGGGACCGGTCGGCCTCGGCCTGCTGCGGACCGCGCCATCGCTCGGCGCGCTCGGGGTGATGCTCATCGCCACCCGCCGGCCGCCGAGCCGGCACGCGGGCCGCACGCTGCTGATCTGCGTCGCCGGGTTCGGGGTCAGCATGATCGTCTTCGGCCTGTCGACGAGCTTCGCGCTCTCGATGGCGGCGCTCTTCTTCAGCGGGGTCACCGACGGGATCAGCGTGGTCATCCGCAACACGATCCTGCGGGTGCTGTCACCCGAGCGGATCCGCGGCCGGGTCGCCGCGGTGAACTGGGTGTTCATCGGGGCCTCCAACGAGCTCGGCGCGTTCGAGAGCGGCTTCTCGGCGCGCCTGTTCGGCACGGTCCCGAGCGTGGTCGGCGGCGGGCTGCTGACCCTCGGCATCGTCGGTGCCGTCGCGGCGCTCGTCCCGAGCCTGCGCCACCTGGACCTCGACCATGCCGAGCCGGTCGAGGAGGAGGTCGCCGCCTTCGGGCTCAGCGCCTAGCGGCGCGGTTCAGCCGCAGGTCAGCTTGGCGTCGGCCCAGTCGCCGTGGCCGTAGTCGACCCCGCCGGGGCCGGCGGCGACGACCAGGCGCAGGGCGCTCTTGCCGGTGGTGTCGACGTTGACCGCCAGGTTGGCGGTCGAGCCGGTCATGGTCCCCGAGTCGAAGACCTTGACCGTGTCGAGGTAGACCTGGAAGACGATCGAGCCGCGGTTGCTGGCGACCTCGTCGTCGACCCCGACCACCGCGCTGAAGGCCGTGCAGCCGCTCATCGTGTAGCGCACGTCCGAGGCGGCGTGGACCCCGATGCCCTTGGCGTAGACGGTCCCGTTGAGGGTGATCGGCTTGCCGTCGCCGGCCGCCGATTCGCCGTTGCTCTTGTCCTTCTCGGCCGGCCCCCAGCCGTTGGCCGTGACCGTGTAGGCGAGGTCCGAGAGGTAGCTCGTGGTGCCCGTGCCGGCCGCCGTGGTGAAGGTCCAGGTGACGTTCGCCGCGAGCCGGTTGCCGGCCAGGTCGGCGACCCCGCTGGCGCCGCCCAGGACGCGCACCGAGTAGGTCTTGCCGGCTCCGAGCGCCGCGGACGGCGTGAACGTCGCCCGCCGGCTGGTGCTGTCATAGGCGACCGAGCCCGGCACCGCGGCCGAGGTGGCCTGGTCGGTGACGCTGAACGTGGTGGTGGTCAGGGTGGCGGGGTTGACCGCCTCGGAGAAGGTGGCCGTCGGGGCGGTGCCGGTCGGCTGGCCGGTGGCGCCGCTGGCCGGGGTGAAGCCGGTCACCGTCGGCGGCGTGGTGTCGGCCGCCGCGGCCGTGGTGAAGGTCCAGGTGACGTCGGCGGCCAGCCGGTTGCCGGCGACGTCGGCGATCCCGCTGGCCCCGCCCAGGATGCGCACCGAGTAGGTCCGGCTCGTGGCGAGCGCCGCCGAGGGCGTGAACGTCGCGCGCCGGTTGGTGCTGTCATAGGCGACCGCGCCCGGTACGGCCGTGGCCGTGGACTGGTCGGTCAGGCTGAAGGTGGTCGTGCTCAGGGTGGCGGGGTCGATCGCCTCGGAGAACGTGGCGGTCGGGGTCGTGCCGGTCGGCTGGCCCGTGGCGCCGCTGGCCGGGGTGAAGCCCGTGACAGTGGGCGGCGTCGTGTCGCCGGGAGGGCTGCCTCCGCAGGTCAGCTTGGCGTCGGCCCAGTCGCCGTGGCCGTAGTCGACCCCGCCGGGGCCGGCGGCGACGACCAGGCGCAGGGCGCTCTTGCCGGTGGTGTCGACGTTGACCGCCAGGTTGGCGGTCGAGCCGGTCATGGTCCCCGAGTCGAAGACCTTGACCGTGTCGAGGTAGACCTGGAAGACGATCGAGCCGCGGTTGCTGGCGACCTCGTCGTCGACCCCGACCACCGCGCTGAAGGCGGTGCAGCCGCTCATCGTGTAGCGCACGTCCGAGGCGGCGTGGACCCCGATGCCCTTGGCGTAGACGGTCCCGTTGAGGGTGATCGGCTTGCCGTCGCCGGCCGCCAATTCGCCGTTGCTCTTGTCCTTCTCGGCCGGCCCCCAGCCGTTGGCCGTGACCGTGTAGGCGAGGTCCGAGAGGTAGCTCGTGGTGCCCGTGCCGGCCGCCGTGGTGAAGGTCCAGGTGACGTTCGCCGCGAGCCGGTTGCCGGCCAGGTCGGCGACCCCGCTGGCGCCGCCCAGGACGCGCACCGAGTAGGTCTTGCCGGCTCCGAGCGCCGCGGACGGCGTGAACGTCGCCCGCCGGCTGGTGCTGTCATAGGCGACCGAGCCCGGCACCGCGGCCGAGGTGGCCTGGTCGGTGACGCTGAACGTGGTGGTGGTCAGGGTGGCGGGGTTGACCGCCTCGGAGAAGGTGGCCGTCGGGGCGGTCCCGGTCGGCTGGCCGGTCGCGCCGCTGGCCGGGGTGAAGCCCGTCACCGTCGGCGGCGTGGTGTCGGCCGCCGCGGCCGTGGTAAAGGTCCAGGTGACGTCGGCGGCCAGCCGGTTGCCGGCGACGTCGGCGATCCCGCTGGCCCCGCCCAGGATGCGCACCGAGTAGGTCCGGCTCGTGGCGAGCGCCGCCGAGGGCGTGAACGTCGCGCGCCGGTTGGTGCTGTCATAGGCGACCGCGCCCGGGACGGCCGTGGCCGTGGTCTGGTCGGTCAGGCTGAAGGTGGTCGTGCTCAGGGTGGCGGGGTCGATCGCCTCGGAGAACGTGGCGGTCGGGGTCGTGCCGGTCGGCTGGCCCGTGGCGCCGCTGGCCGGGGTGAAGGCCGTGACCGTGGGCGGCGTCGTGTCGGCTGCCGCGGCCGTGGTGAAGGTCCAGGTGACGTCGGCGGCCAGCCGATTGCCGGCGACATCCGCGATGCCGGTCGCCCCGCCGCGGACGCGGACGAGGTAGGTCCGGCTGAAGGCGAGGGCGGCCGACGGCGTGAACGTCGCGCGCAGGTTCGGCCCATCGAAGCCGACCGTGCCCGCGACGGCGGTCGAGGTGCTCTGGTCGGTCACGCTGAAGGTCGTCGTGCTCAGGGTCGCCTGGTCGATCGCCTCGGAGAACGTGGCGGTCGGGGCGGTGCCGGTCGGCTGGCCCGTGGCGCCGTTGGCCGGCGTCGAGGCCGTGACCGTGGGCGGCGTCGTGTCCGTCGGGCTGCCTCCGCAGGTCAGCTTGGCATCGGCCCAGTCGCCGTGGCCGTAGTCGACCCCGCCCGCCCCGGCCGCGATGACCAGGCGCAGGGCGCTCTTGCCGCTTACGTTGACGCTGACGGCCTTGGTCGCGGTCGCTCCGGTCATCGTGCCCGAGTCGTAGGCGACGACCCCGTCGAGGTAGACCTGGAAGATGATCGAGCCGCGGGTGGTGGTGACCTCGTCATCGACCCCGACCGAGGCCGTGAACGCGGTGCAGTCGGCCATCGTGTAACGGATGTCCGAGACGGCATGCCCCCCAAGGCCCTTGCTGTAGACCGTCCCGTTGAGGGTCAGCGGCTTGCCGTCGCCGGCAGCCTGCTCGCCGTTGCTCTTGTCCTTCTCGACTGGCCCCCAGCCGTTGGCCGTGACCGTGTAGGCGAGGTCCGAGAGGTAGCTCGTGGTGCCCGGGGGAGCCAGCACGTAGTTGGCCGTGTAGGTCGTGGCCGAGGCCGGAGCGATGATCGTGTGCGTCGCGGCTCCGCCATCGGACCAGGAGCCGAAGACGTACGTCGTCCCGGACAGGGTCTGCGGGCTCCCCGCGGTGACGCCCTGGTTGGAGCCGACGATCACCCGCCGCGTGAACGGGGTCGCCGCCTCGGACTGCGTCCCGACGACCAGCGACAGCCCGCTGGGCGAGGTCTGGAAGGTCAGGTCGACGGTCCGCGGGTCGAGGCGCACGGTCGTGCTTGCCTGCCGGTTCGACGAGTCGGTGGCCGTCAGCGTCAGCTCGAGATACGACGGGTACTCATGGTCGGGCGCCGCGAAGGCGCCGCTCGCGACACCCGTCCAGGACTGGAGCGAATGGGTGTGGCAGTTCGACGGGCAGTGCTGGATCTGCAGCGCCCACGACAGGGCGCTCGCGGGCATGGCGTTGCCCTGGCCATCGGTGGCGTGGCCGCTGAAGGTGACGTTGTCGCCGACCTTCCAGTCGAGCGGACCGACCGGCGTGTCGATGACCGGCGTCGGCAGGGCATCATCGACCAGGATCGCGCGGCTGGCGGTGCCCGTCGCAAGCCCGGCATCGGTCACCCGCAACCGGACCGTGTGGGTCCCCGCGGTCGTGAACGTGACCGAGGGCTTGGACGCCGTCGAGTCGTCGAACTGGCCGTCGTTGTCGAGGTCCCACGCGTACGTAAGGGTCGCTGCCCTCCGGGTCGGTCGAGCCGGTCCCGTCGAGCGCCACCACCAGCGGCGAGGGGCCGGACGAGGGCGTCGCGCCGATCACCGCGGTCGGAGCCTGGTTGCCGGACGCATAGGTGACGCGATGGACGTTGCCGCCCTCGAAGTCGACGTAGAAGAGGTCGCCGTTCGGGCCGATCTCGAGGTCCACGGGGTTGGCCGCAGCCGAGATGAAGGTCGAGATCTGCGTCTTGTCGGGCAGCCCGTTGGTGCCGGCCTTCATCGCCCAGATGCAGTTGCGCGAGTGGTCGGCGAAGAACAGGGCGTCCCCATAGCTCGACGGGTAGTTGCCGCCCGTGTAGAAGGCGAGCCCGGAGATCGAGGAGCTGCCGGACTGGCAGACCTCGCCGCTGACGACCTGCGAGCCGTGGCTGTACGTGTAATACGGCGTGAGGAGGCCGGTCGGGGTCGCATACAGGCTCGAGCAGAGGTCGAGGTTGCTCGCCTTGTAGCCGGACTGCTGGCCGTTGCCTTCGTAGCACGGCCAGCCGGCGTTGGCGACCGTCGCCGACAAGGGATTGGTGATCCGGTCGATCTCCTCCCAGTCGGTCCAGCCGACGTCCCCGATCCAGGGCTCCGACGTGCCGGGACGCATCGTGAACCGGAACGGGTTGCGGAAGCCGTGGGCGACGATCCGTCGAGCGTTCGCATCGGTGCTCGAGGCGCGGGGATTGTCGGGCAGGCCGGCGCCCGTGGCCGGGTCGACGCGGAGCAGGGAGCCGTTGAGCACGACCGGCTCGCCGGCCGGGCGCCGCAGGCTCTGGGCCCGGAGCGCGCCGCCGCGAGCCGTCGGCGCGGTCTGGGTCCCGCCGGCACCGGTCGGTGGGTCGCCGCACGGGTTCTTCGGCACGTCCGTGATGCCGGTGGTCCCGCCGTACTGGCCCCAGTCCGCGTTGTTGAAGCTGGCGCCGTCGCCGCCGGTCACGTACAGCGCGCCGTCCGCGCCGAAGCGGAGGTCGCCGACCGAGTGGCTCGGGAACTGCTGGCACCAGCCGTCGATCAGGATCTTCTGGGTGGTCGCCACGCCGCCGCTCATCGTGAGGCGGACCAGGCGGCCGCTGATGAGGCAGCCGTCGGTGTTCGGCCCCGGCGAGGTCGGACACGCGTCGTTCCAGCGCGGCGAGTTCCCACCCGGGATGGCGTCACGCGCGTACAGCGCATAGACATACGGGCTGGCGGGGAAGTTGGGATCGAGCGTCATGCCCAACAGGCCGCGATCCCAGTAGTCGTCGACGTCGGTCTTGAGGTCCGCGAAGACCGTGGGCGTCGTGTCGGCGATGTTGTCGAAGACCTTGATGATCCCGGACTTCTCCGCCACGAAGACGCGCCCGTCAGACGCGAAGCGCAGCGAGATCGGCAGCGTCAGCCCGGTCCAGACGTTCACGTCGCTGAAGCCGTTGAGCGTATTCGAGGCCGTTGCGAAGGCCGGTGCCTTCGCCGGTGAGCCCGAGGAGCCCGTCGCGCCGGCGGCGTCGTCCGACAGGAATTGGTGGGCCGGCGCGGGGTCGGCGGCGGCGACCGGCAGGGCCGCGGTCACGGGCAGCAGGCCGGTCAGCACGACCACGGCAGCAGCGAGGGAAGCCGCCCGACGGCGGAACCGTCGACGGGGTGGGACGTTCGGACGGACGTGTCCGGTCATGGGCGTCGGACCTCTCAGGCGGTGGCCGCGACCGGGTCGAGGGGGTACGGACGATCCGACGCGCGCGCAGACCAGATGGTACTTGTGGGTAGCCCACTTAACCAGACCGGACCCCGGCTGTCGAGACCGCAGCGACCTGACTCGGTGCGTCAGGGCACCATGCGGCAGCCGCGCCGGCGTCGGTCAGGGAAGGGGAGTGGAGCGGGAGACGGGGTTCGAACCCGCGACATTCAGCTTGGGAAGCTGACACTCTGCCAACTGAGTTACTCCCGCTCGGGAGAAGCTCAGTCTAGCAATAGGCGAGCGTGGCGCCAACGCCACTGCTTGGCTGACCTCCTGGGCGCACATCGGCCCAGGATGGACCACGCGAGGTCTTTCGCCGCCCGACAGACTGACTTGCCAGCAGGGCCGAGCGCCACAGACCTGGAGGCACGCGAACGCGTCATCGACCTCACGGTCACGGGGGTCGACTTCGAACACGTAGGCATCGGGGGTGGACGTCATTGACGGCCCCCGCGACCTAGTAGGCTGCCCTGGCACCGCCAGTTGAACCCCATCGGTCGACGCGAGGCGGGGCGTCGATGCAAGGAGCATGCCGATGAGTTCCGCCCGTGACGTCTCCGAGTCGTACTGGGAAGCGGAGTGCCGACGTGACCTCGACGCCATCGTGGCGCACTACCTCCCGGACGCGACCTTTGAGGACAGCGGGGGCGTTCGGAAGGGCCACGCCGAGCTTCGAGAAACCTATGAGGGGTTTGCTCGCGACTTCCCGCTTCTTGAGGTCGAGATCGTCCACGAGTACATCGGCGGAACCGACACCTCTGGCTTCGAGTACGACGCGTTGCTGACCGACTCATCGGGCAAGCGCTTTCGCATACGCGGCGTGAATATCGTGGTGGTTCGCGACGGCAAGTTCGCCTCCGTCCGGTCCTACGAGGACGCGCCGTCCCCCGTATAGGCGGCAGGGGATCCGGACGCCGTCGAGTCGACCTTTCGACCTCCGTGCTGAAGTGAGGCTTATGTGTCCCTTCACGATGACGAACTTGACCTGACCACGCGTACCGACGACCTTGTGCGGGCGGCCCGCAACCCGCAGAGGGCCGAGACTCGCACCGAATGCGCCACAAGCATCTTCAGATTGCTGCCTGACGCCATTGCGCGACCGGCATAAGGGTCTTTCACAGGGCGTCTCGTGAACGTGGAGGTTGCGATGCCTTCCGGACCAAGGTCAGGCTTATTCGCATTGACCCGCGATAGGGTTCTCGAGGAATACGGGACAGCCATCGGGCTCCACCGATCCGAACTGGTCACGCCCGCCCTTGTCCTGGATCTGCCCGTGGCAAAGCGGAACATCGTGCGGATGGGTCAGCACATCCGGGGTCTAGGGGCCGGCTTAAGACCGCACATCAAGGTCCACAAGAACCTCGAACTCGCACGCCTTCAGGTGTCGGCGGGTGCGATCGGGTTGTCGGTCGCGACGGTCTGGGAGGCCGCGGTCTTCGCTGAGGAAGGTCTGGACCACATCTTCGTCGTCAACACGGTGGCGGGCGCCGAGAAGATGAGACTCGTTGCTCGACTGGCAGATCGTGTCGACCTGATGGTGGCGATCGATGATCTTGACAACGCCAGGGAGCTCGCCAAGACAGCCAGCCTCGTCGGGACCCGGCTCGGCGTGATGATTGAGATCAACACTGGGATGGACCGCTGTGGAGTCGACACCCCGGTGCAGGCACTCGAGCTTGCCCGCCAGATCCAGAGCATGGATGGCCTCGTCCTCCACGGGATCACAGGCTATGAGGGTCACTGCTCGTTGATCGTCGACCGCGACCTTCGACACCGTGCTGAGAACAAGGCGATGAGTTCCTTCGTCCGCGTCGCCGAACTTCTGGAGAGCGAGGGGATAGCGTGCCGGATCCGTTCTGCCGGTGGCACAGCGACCTGGGACTGGACAGCCGCATACCCGGGAATCACCGAGATCCAGGCCGGGACCTACGTGGTCATGGACGGCGATCACGGCGCGATGATCGATGGATTCGATCTCGCGTTGACGGTCCAGGCCACCGTCATCAGCCGGTCCCCAGATCGGATCGTCGTTGATGCGGGCAGCAAATCGATCGGCGTCGGCGACTTCACGCGGATCGGCATGGTTGGGCACCCCTATCAGGCGGTTCGATTCGACGAGGAACACGGGATCTTCGCTTGCGATCGGTCGTGTCCCCTGAGGGTGGGTGACGCCGTCACCTTGGTGCCCGGATACGCCCCATCGACGGTGAACATGTACGACGCTTTCCACGTCGTCGAGGACGAAGTCGTGTTCGACATCTGGCCGGTGGTTCCGCGTGGACCGGGCCACCACGGGCTCGCCAGGCCCTGACATCGGGCCAGCCCGCCGCAGCTGCCGGCTAGCCCGCGAGCGGGACGATGCGGCCCTCGGCGTCGATGGTGGCCTGGCGGCGCAGGCGCTTGAGCTCGGCGCCCGGGACCTGGTCGCGGGCGTGGTAGCTGGAGCGCACCAGCGGCGCCGACTCGACGTGCTTGAAGCCGAGGGCCAGCGCCTCGGCCTTCATCTCGGCGAACTCGTCGGGGTGGTAGTAGCGCTCCAGCGGCAGGTGCTCCAGCGACGGCCGCAGGTACTGGCCGATGGTCAGGATGTCGACGTCGTTGGCGCGCAGCGCCGCGAACGCCTCGGCCAGCTCGGGGCGCGTCTCGCCGAGGCCGACCATCAGGCTGGACTTGGTGTGGACCGGGTAGCCGATCCCCTGGGCCATCTCCTTGGCCCGGCGCAGCACGTACAGCGAGCGCTCCCAGCGGGCGCGCTTGCGGACCGGCTTCTGCAGCCGCTTCACGGTCTCGAGGTTGTGGTTGAGGATGTCGGGCCGGGCGTCCATGACCGTCTGGAGGCGCTCGTCGGCGCCGTCGAAGTCGGGGATGAGCACCTCGATGCCCATCCCGGGCGACGTGGCGCGCATCGCGAGGATGGTCTCGGCGAAGATGCGCGCGCCGCCGTCGGGCAGGTCGTCGCGGGCGACGCTGGTGACGACCACGTGCTCGAGGCGCATCGCGCCGACCGCCTCGGCGACGCGGCGCGGCTCGTCGTCGTCGAACCACGTCGGCCGGCCGGTCTTGACCGCGCAGAACCCGCACGCCCGGGTGCACGTGTCGCCGAGGATCATGATCGTGGCCGTGCGCTGGTCCCAGCACTCCCCGATGTTGGGGCAGCGGGCCTCCTCGCAGACGGTGTTGAGCGACAGGCCGCGCAGGAGGCCCTTCAGGTCGTGGTAGTTGTCGCCCGACGGGAAGCGCGAGCGGATCCACTCGGGGTGGCGGCGCGCGGCGAGGGATCCATCGGCCGCTGCGACGCCGGCCATCCCCCCGCCGAGCGCGATCGGCAGGTCCGGCCGGCCGTGCGCGCCGGCGTGCCCGCCGGACGCGGCGTCGGGTGGCGTGAAGATCGGGAGGTCTCGGCCCATCGGACCTAGGTCGTTGCCGATGCTGGCCTGCGATCAGATGTCCTAGGCGCCGTATCACCCATGACAGTCGGCACCGGCATCCACGACGTCCTAGAGGAGTTCGGTCGGGCGAATGCCGGTGCCGTTGTCATGGCTGCTTGCATGGGTCACGACGCTTGAAGGACCAGGATCGAGAACGCCCTGGTGCGAAACCGATCTTCCGAGTGCGGTTGGTTTACGTCAAGTTCAATTTCTTCGCGTTGGACACAAGATCGCCTAAACGATGGCGGACGACCGCCGTACCTCAAGGATGTCAGCCGCCCGCAGGCTCGGTCCGAGGCCTCGAGGGCATCGCAGCGGCGGCCTGAGCGATTGCGGCCGCGCCCGAGGCGATCGTGGGATTTGCTTGCCGCGACCGACGCCAGACCGCCAGCACCTGCCGGTCGATAGCGGGCGTCGTTGGTCGTAGTTGGACATTGATCCCGCCCGGTCTTTCGACGGCCAGACCAGGGACGAGGGCGACTCCGATACCGGCCTCGACCAGCGCGAGGATGACACTGAAGTCCTTGCAGTGGGAGCGTATCCGCGGCTCGAAACCCGACACCCGACAGGCCCGGAGGGTCGCTTGGTGAAACGGGCTCGACTCGCTATCCATGATCCAGTCCTCGGACGCGAGGTCGATGAGATCGACGCGCTCTGGTGCTTGGCGTCCGGGCGGGATGGCTACCAGGATCGGATCGCGGAACAGTTCCTCCGTGGCGAGCGCTGGCGGGAGCGGGCCTCCCCCCTCGTACGCGTCGATGATTGCGATGTCGATCGCATCGTTGAGGAGGGAGGCGACGGATTCCTGGGCCTCATGATCGCGCAGGGAGAGTCGTAGCATCGGATGCCGTTGGCTGAGGGCGGCCATCGCCTGCGGCATCACCGCACGAGCGGCCGTGGGGAATGCTGCGATCCGCAGCTCGCCGACCACGTCCGACCGCATCCGTTCGACATCAGCCTCGGCTGCGGCGACCGCGTCCGAGATCGCATCCGCATGCCGGACCATGACCCAGCCCGCGGTCGTCAGGCGGACGCCACGACCATGGCGCTCAAGGAGCGGAACTCCTGTCTCCATCTCGAGGATGCTGAGTTGCTGGGATACGGCCGAGGCCGAGACAAGTGATGCGGCGGCCGCTTCCTTGATCGAACCGCGGCTGCCGACTTCACGAAGGAGCATGAGCCTCGACACGCCGACGGGCATCGTAGGTCCCCCGATTCACATAAGTCGTACTTGACTGATCGAGCATAACTGTCGCGTTGTGCCAACGACCTATGAGGCATCGAGAATCAGGACAGAGTCTGTTGGGAACGGAGTCTGCAATGCCCGGGGTGCCTCATTGGAATAGGTGCCAGCATCGACACTGCTTCCATCGACGGGGTTGAACCAGCGCGCCCGGATCTTCCCTTCCATCTGCGTTAGGTCGACCGTGATCGGCCGCGATTCCGGCAGATACACCATCGCGAGGCGGCCGTCGGGGGTGCGTGCCGCGCTTGCGAAGTTCATCCCGCGAAGCTCACCCACTCCGTCAACAACGAATTCGCGCAGAGAATCATCGCGCCAAGCGTGGCCGACGACGACTCCTGTGTAGGCACTGGCTCGACTTAGGTCGGGGACGAGCTCCCACCACGGATACTCTGCGAAGAGTCGTGCAAGATGCGCTTGGGCCTGCCTCGCGGGCGAGTCGAGTAGTTCTGCCCAATCCGCGGCGAAATCCCACACGCCATATGAACCGATGAACTGCCCGGCGGCTCCGCTCAGGATCGCCCAATATGCCTGCCGGCGGATCTGTTGGTCGGAAGCGTGGTTGCCATCCCGCTCGTATGTCGATTCGATGAGGATGTTCGGCCGCGGGGGGATTCGCAGGTAATGCTGCATCAGCGCGTTGTGGACCAGCTGGTACGTGTAGGTGAAGTCGAGCGACAGCCACGGCGAGTCAGGATAGACATCGAAGGGGAACGTCTCGGGCAGGCCGTGTGCGCCGAACAACGATCGGCCGTAGGTCTCAGTGATCCCGGCGGCGATCGCGTTCATGTGTTCGAGGACCCCGTCAGGGTTGCGGTCACCGCCGATGGTCCAGATGAGGCTGGCCAGGTCGGCGAATCGTTCCCCGATGTACCGTCCGAACTCGCGGCATACCTCAACGCCAGCGTCAACGACATCGCCGTACCAACCTTCCGACCGGTCGTATCCATAGGCCGCTCCGTGGGACATATGGGGCACGGGGTAGCCCAGGTACGTAGGTACCAGGAAGGTCACGATCCCGCGCGCTTCCGCCTCGCGCAGGACGTCGTGAGCGTGCTGCATGTAGGCATCGTTCGGATGCCTGAGATCCCCGGGGTTCTGGAATGGCTCCTGCCCGAGCGCATTGCGCGGCGGGTCCGGTGCGAAGTGCGATTCGATGAGGTTGACGATGATCGCGTTGAAGCCCTTCATTGCGATGCCGTCCAGGTACCTGACGGCGTCCGGCAAGGACAAGGCGACGATCAACGACCATGCGGCATCACCCTGGATCAGGACAGGATGGCCCGCTTGATCGACTAGGTGCCTGTCATTCGGTCCGATTCGCAGCGGGAGCGCGATCGGTCCGGAGCGCGCCCAAGGTGGCTTGTGATTCGCACCGCCGGGCGGTTGACTCGCATCCATGGCAGGCTCCTGATGGGCATCGAAGGGCATGTTCTGGTCGACCGGTCGCCCAATCGGCGCAAGGATACGACGCTGGGCCGAGGCCGATGAACCGCTTCGCTTCGCGTGGGGTTCATCGCTGCCGGACCTCGGTAGCGCAGCGCTAGGCCCGCAGCCCTACTCCGTGGGCAGTCTCACGAGCAAGCGTGATGCGGTCGAGTCCATGTGGCGCTCCATCGCGGACCGTGCTGCCTCCATGTCGCGTTCCTCGATCGCCGCGAGGATCTCGATGTGCTCCGTGAGGAATGGCTCGTAGTCGGGCGCGCCCTGTACGACACGCGTGATCCAGGCCTGGAGGATGGACCGGATATTGGTGGTCATCTGCATCAGCGTTCGATTGCCGGCAGCATCAGCGATGAGGAGGTGGAAGGCGATGTCCGCACGTACGAATCGCTCGGCATCTGGGCCGGCCGCCTTCATCTGCGCGATCAACGCGCGCAGATCGGTGATCCCTTGTGAATCGCGCCTCTCAGCCGCAAAGCCCGCGACGGCGACCTCGATCAATCGCCGCGCCTCGATCAGTTCTTCGATGCGACCGGAGTCGAGCAGTAAGCCCCATTCGACGACAGTCGAAAGGAGCACCGAGTCGCCGCGGCGCCGGTAGTAAGTACCGTCGCCCTGCCTGACTTCGACGATGCCGATCGTCGCCAGCGTCTTGACGGCCTCGCGGACCACGAATCGCCCTACCCCGAAGACTTCCGCGAGCCGACGCTCCGATGGGATGCGCTCTCCGCGAGGGACATTGCCATCGAGCAGATAGCTCGCGAGTCTCCGTGTGACCTCCGTCGACACCGACTCGTGCTCGCGGGGATCGACCGCATGTAGGCCGACCGGGGCTAGGGACACACACCCTCCGCTTTGTCGAGCGCCTGATCCACGGCAGGGATGATAGCGCGGCTCACCAACCGGTCGCCCAGGTCTGTACGATAGATGGGTCACCGGTCAACCAGTCGAGGAGTAGGCGATGTCTGGTTCAGGTCGTCGGTTCGAAGGCAGGCGAGCCCTCGTCACCGGGGGGAGCAAAGGCATCGGTCGCGCCGTGGCCACCCGTCTGGCCGCCGAAGGTGCGCGTGTCGCGATCGTTGCGCGAAATCAGAATGGACTCGACCACGTTGCATCCGAGATCCAGAAGCTCGGAGGCGAGTGCCTGGCGTTCGCCGCGGACGCATCCGATGAGTCGCAGATCAGCCTCCTCGTGGACCAGGTTGGTGCGAGCTGGGGCGGCCTCGACATCGTCGTCGCGAGCGCGGGCATCGAGATCGAGGAAGGTCACGTGCACGAGCTGGACCTCCGCACCTGGAAGCACGTCCTCGACGTCAACCTCACCGGTCAATTCCTTGCCTGCAAGCACGGCATCGGGCAACTCCTCCGGTCGGGAGGCGGGTCCGTCGTATGCCTGGGTTCGAACCTCGGCTTCCTTGGCGTCGCCACCGAGGAGCCGAGCTACAGTGCAAGCAAGGGCGGTGTCTTCGCCCTCATGCGCGTCATGGCCATCGATTACGCGAAGGCCAACATCCGCGTCAACATGGTCGTCCCCGGCGTCATCGACACCCCGATGAACGAGCCGTTGACGCGGGACGTCGAGGCACGTGACTTCTGGGTGTCCCAGGTCCCGCTCAAGCGGATGGGATCTGCGGACGAAGTCGCGGCCGCGATCCTTTGGCTGTCATCCGATGAAGCGTCGTATGTCACCGGGGCGGCGCTCGTGGTCGACGGAGGAATGGCCGCAACGTAGTGTCATGCCGGGGCGCTGGCCAACCACAAGGTTCTGGCCGCGTGGTCTGGCCGGGCGCTTCATCGATCGTCGGGAGGCCACAGGATGACTTTCGAGCAACGCCCGTCGAGCCGCGTGTCGATCGCCGAATTCGATGCCCTGTTCGAATCGGTGAAGAACTGGGGTCGCTGGGGCCTTGACGACCAGCTGGGCACACTCAACCTCATTCGTCCGGAACACATCCGGGCCGCGTCAGGGCTCGTGCGATCCGGGCGTCAGGTGTCGATGGCGATTCCGATCAATACAGTCGCCGGTCCGGACAACGCGAACCCAGCGATCCACCTCGTCAGCCAGGGCTATGACGTCGACTCGAGCGCCGTCAGCCCGCAGTTCGCCATGGACTTTCTCGGAATCGCCTGCCATGGGGACTGCCACACCCATGTCGACGCCCTGTGTCACGTCGCGTATCGCGGCATGACGTATAACGGGAAGCCCGCGGGCGATGTCCTGAACAGTCGAGGCGCGACGACCCAGGGTATCGAGAGCTACGCGCATGGGGTCGTCGGCAGAGGCGTCCTCATCGACATCCCGCGGTTCCGCGGAGTCGACTGGCTCGAACCGGGCGAGGCCGTCGGACGATCGGAGATGGAGGCGTGCGAGATCGCGCAGGGTGTGCACCTGGACGAGGGGGACATCCTGGTCTTCCGCACGGGTCATCACGCACGTCGACTCGCCCTCGGCCCGTGGGACAACGGCGATCTGCCGGCTGGCGAGGGCAAGGCCGGTCTCCATGTGGACACCATTCCGTGGATGCATGAACGCGGGATCGCTGCGTTCCTGCCCGACGGAGATGGTGAGACGGTGCCGAGCACGGTAGACGGGCTGGCCGACCCCATCCATGCCCTGCAGATCGCAGCGATGGGGATGCTCGCCGCTGACAGCCTGCAACTCGAAGATCTTGGTCAGGTGTGCGAACAAGAGGGCCGGTATGCATTCCTCGTGGTGGGCATCCCGCTCCGGCTACCGGGAGGGACGGGATCGCCCTGGAATCCGATCGCGATCTTCTGAGATGCCGTATGTGGACGATGGACCCCACATCGGGCGACCGTCAGGAGCGCGCGAGCTTCTCGATGTCAAATGGGAGCGTATCTCCGAGACGGGCATAGGCCGCATCCATGTGCGTCTTCATCGCGTCCCGAGCGGCTGACGGATCGCCGCGCTCGATCGCATCGAGGATGTCCTGGTGCTCGCGCCGTGAATCCAGGTTGACCCCGCCGTCATCCGTGACACGTGCGATCCACACCTGCAGGAGTGAACGGATGCTATTGATGACACCGGCAAGTGACGCATTGCCGGACGCACGCGCGACCCGCAAGTGGAAGTCGATGTCGGCCTGCACGTATCGCGGGGGGTCATCTGCTGACGCGTTCATCTCTTCGACGAACGCGCGCAGCGCATCGACGTCAGCGTCGGTCCGCCGGGCCGCCGCCAGCTCGGCGAGGATGACCTCGAGATAGCGACGCGCTTCGACCATGTCCGCGATTCCGGGCTGGCCGAGCATCAATCCCCACTCGATCGATTGCGGGAGCACGGCTGAGTCCATCCGTCGAAGGAAGGTCCCGATCCCTGGACGCACCTCGATGATGCCGAGCAGGGTCAGGGACTTCAGGGCCTCGCGGACGATCGACCGGCCGACACCAAGCGCGGTGGCCAGTTGGCGCTCGGAAGGGATCAATTGACCTGGTGCGACACGGCCCTCCAGGAGGTACGTCAGGATTCGCCTCGCGACTTCGACCGGAAGCGCGTCGCGTGGGTAGTTCGCGATGGGACCGAGCGGGCCCAGATTGTCGATCTCGGTCATGGCACCCCCAATGCGTCGGCCCGTGTCCGGGAGGATGTTGAGAGACTAGGGCCTCCTGAACCCATCCGTCAGTTCACGGCGCGGCCTCTGACATTCCCGGGTCAGGATGCCCGTGGTCCGCAGGGCTGCTCCCTGCCGGGAGCGAGCCGGCGCCCACAGGCGTCGCGCGATCGGCGCTTTGCGCCCGGGGCACCACATGACACCACGAGATGTGCCCATCGCCCACGTCGACGGGCGGGGGATCGACCGTCTCGCAGATCGCCTGGGCGAGGTGACACCGGCTCCGGAACCGGCACCCAGACGGGATGGCATCAGGAGACGGGATCTCCCCCTGCAGGACCGGGGCGCTGCGATGGCGCGTTTGTTCGACCGTCGGATGTGCCGCGAGCAGGAGTGCCGTGTACGGATGCTGGGGGTTCGTGAAGACCTCGTACGTGTCGCCCACTTCGACGATCCGTCCCAAGTACATGACCGCCACCCGTTGCGCCAACTGGGCGATGACCGCCAATTGATGTGAAATGAAGATCATGGCGAGGTGGCGATCGGACGAAAGCGCCGAGAAGAGATTGAGGATCTGCGCCTGGACCGAGACATCCAGTGCGCTGACAGCCTCATCGGCGATCAGCATGTCCGGCTTCACTGCGAGTGATCGGGCGATCGCGACGCGCTGTCGCTGACCGCCGGACATCTCCCTTGGGTAGCGACGCGCGTCGGTGCCGGACAGGCCGACGGCATCGAGCAACTCCGCCACGAGGGCGTCCTCCTCGTCGCGGCCATGGACGAGTCGGTGGACACGGGCCGCTTCGGCGATCGCGTCCCCCACGCGTAGCCTTGGATTTAACGACGAGTACGGATCCTGGTAGATCAACTGCATCCGGCGGCGGATCACGCGAAGCGAACGGGAATCCGCCCGCAGGACGTCCTGACCGTCGAACTGGATGGAGCCCGCGTCGGGCTCCACGAGACGGACCACGCAGCGAGCAAGGGTCGACTTGCCGCTTCCCGACTCGCCGACGAGTCCCAGGACTTCCCGCTTGCTGACGGCCAGGCTGACCCCGTCGAGGGCGACGATCCGTCGGTGACCGCCAGAGCTCGAGCGGCTGCTCCTTCCGGTGGCGAACGACTTCATGACGCCGTCGAGGGTCAGGAGGTTATCCATGCCGGTCATCCGACGAACGGGCAGGCCGAGCCGTGCGCACCGGCTTCGGCATCAAGCATGACCGGGATCCGAGAGCAGTCATCCCGAACGAACGCGCAGCGAGCCGCGAACGGGCAACCACCTGTCAAGCTCGCGAGATCCGGCAACTGCCCTGCGATCGATGCCAGCTGGCGACGCTCGACGTTCGGTCTGAGCGCGGGGATGGCGCCAAGGAGCATCCTCGTGTACGGATGCCTCGGTTCGCGCAGAACCTCATCGACGCTGCCCCGTTCGAGGAGGCTGCCGCCATACATCACGGCGACCGAATCGCACGACCGTGCGATGACGCCCATGTCGTGCGACACGATGATCATGCTCATCCCCGATTCCAGACGAAGTTCCTCAAGCAAGGACAGGACCTGGTCCTGGACGCTGACGTCGAGGGCGGTGGTGGGTTCGTCTGCAAGCAGGACCTTCGGATTCCCAGCGATGGCGAGCGCGATCATGACCCGCTGGGCCATGCCACCACTCAACTGATGCGGGTACGCCTTCAATCGCCGCCTGGCCGGACTGATGCCAACGCGGTTGAGCAACTCCTCCGCGCGGGACATCGCGTCACGTTTGCTGAGACCAAGCTTCATGCGGAGAGTCTCTGACAGCTGGTCCCCGATCGATAGCACAGGATTGAGGCTCGCCATCGGATCCTGGAAGATCATCGCGATCTCGGTACCGCGCACACCACGCAGGACGGCTTCACCAGCCGCGACGAGGTCGCGTCCGTCGAGCATCACCCGGCCACGGACGATACGCCCAGGCTTCGGCACCAGCCCGAGGATGGCTCGGAGCGTGACGCTCTTTCCCGAACCGGATTCGCCGACTAGCCCGACCGTCTGTCCGGGATCGACTCGGAATGAAACGTCCTTCGCCGGATAGATCATCCCCCGCGGCGTCGGGAACGCGACCGTGAGGCCGGCCACCTCGAGCAGGGCCCTGCTCGGCGACGCGTCGGACCCGAGCCGTTCTGCGACCTGATTCATGCTTTTGAAACCTGGTGTGAACTGAAGCGGTCGGCGACGCCTTCGCCCAGGAGCACGAATCCGATTCCGATCACGACGATCACGAGACCCGGCAAGGTGGCGATCCACCACGCCGTCAAGAGGTACTGCTGCCCGCCGGCGATCAGGGCGCCGAGTTCCGGCGTCGGAGGCTTGACGCCGACACCCAGGTAGGAAAGGGCCGCCAGCGCCAGGATGTTCAGGACGACGTCGGAAAGCGAGAAGATGATGTTTGGCCGGAGCGCGTTCGGGATCGCATGCCGGAAGATCACGCGCGCGTCGCTGAAGCCGAGGGTCTGGGCAGCGAGGATGAACTGGCGTTCGCGAAGAACGAGCATCTCCGAGTACGTGATGCGTGCATAGACGGTCCAACTCACGATGATGATCCCAATGTAGACACCGATCAGCCCAGGCCCCACCAGACCGACGATCGCCAGCACGAGCACGATGAACGGAAACGCGATCAGGGTGTCGACGAGACGCATCAGGATGGTGTCGCGCTTGCCACCGAAGTAGCCGGCAAAGGCGCCCACCGACACACCGATGATGAGTGAAACGTAGGTCGTGACGACCCCGAGGAGCAGGTCGATCTGTGCGCCGTAGACGACGCGGGCAAACATGTCCCGTCCGAGATTGTCAGTCCCGAACAGGTGGCTCAATGACGGTGGCATCAGGGCGGCCCCGACGTCGATCGCGTTCGGATCCGGGATCGGAAGGACGGGCGCCGCGACGCTGAGCCCAGCGATGCCAAGGACGATTGCGAGCCCGACCCATAGTCCTGCCTCCGCGAACCGACTCCCGCCCGCGGTGGCGAGCGGTGCCTCGAGCCCCAAGTGGTCGAGCCCGGGGGTCGCCTCGCCAGCGTTCAACTCCGGATCCTCGGATCGATCATGACGTTGACCAGGTCCGTTGCCAGACTGAGAGCGACCACCGCGACACCGAGAAACAGGGCGATCCCCTGGATCAAGGGGAAGTCTCTTGTGCTCACCGCGTTCACGAGCAGACTGCCCAAGCCAGGGATGGCGAAGACGTTCTCGACCACGACCGAGCCACTGATCAGGAACCCAAGATTGACCCCGACGATAGTGACCGTTGCGATCAACGAGGTCCGAAGCACGTGGCGACGCAGGATCACACCCTCGGACAACCCGCGCGCGCGCGCGGCCTCGACGTGGTCGGCGTTGAGGCTTTCGATCATGCTCGAGCGAAGCGTGCGGATGAGCACCGGGGCGAGATAGAGCCCGATCGTGATCGCCGGCAGCGTCAAGCTCCAGATCAACGGCAGGACACCTTCGCCAAGACCGGATGCCGGGAACCAGTGCAGCTTCAGGCTGAACACCAGGATCAAGATCAGCCCGAGCCAGAAGGCGGGCATCGCGAAGGTGACCATCATGACGACCCGGATCGTCTGATCCGGCAGCCGATTGGCCTTGACTGCGGAGTACACGGCCAACGGAAGGGCGACCAGGAAGGAGATCGTGGTCGCGTAGAAGATGAGAAGGAAGGTCGGCCCGGCACGCGTCGCGATCAACCAGGCGACTGGTCGATGGAGCGCCATCGAGTCGCCAAGGTCAAGCTGGGCGACGCCGCCCAGAAAGCCGATGTACTGGACCGGCAGGGGCTGGTCGAGGCCATATCTCGCGCGCAGGATGGCGATCGATGCCTCTGAGGCCCGGGGCCCGAGCATCGTAAGGATCGGATCCCCGGGCACCAGCCGGATGAGGATGAACGAGATGATGCTGATCCCGATCAGGACTGGCACTGCCTGAAGGACGCGCAGTGCCAGGTACCTGATCATCGATGAGGCTCACGGGAGTGGCGGCCGAGATGGCAGCGGCACACGAGCCTCACGTTGCTCACTTGGTAAGGCACACGTCTTGCAGGAGCCACCAGCCCGCCGGCAGAGTCTTGAATCCCTGGACGTTGTCAGCGACGGCGGTCACGGCGGGCGGGATCACCAGCGGCACCGAGATCGCATCCTCCAAGGTCAACTTCTGCAGCTTCGAGTACAACGCTCGGCGTTCGTCGAGGTCGGTCGTGGCGACGGCATCATGCACAAGCTTGGATGCCTCGTCCGACTTGTAGTCCGAGAAGAAGCTCTTCCAGTCCGTGCCCCAGTCGTACATGATCGAGGCCAGTTCACTGTCGTCCAGAGTGTCGCTGGTGACCTGGGTCGCCGGGCGGATCGCCGCCCCGTAGTCCAGATCGCGTGTGCGGTCAGAGATGACCGCCTCATCCACGGGCTGGATATCGACGGTGACGCCGATCTGGGCCCACGCTGGCTGGAGGAGTTCTGCGGTCTGCTGGGCCACCCCGTCACCGGCCGGGATCAACATCGGAAGAGTGAAGCCGTTGGGTGCGGACGATTGTGCCATGAGTTGCTTGGCCTTCTCGACGTCGTACGCGTACGGCGGGATGTCCTTGTCCCAGAACTGCGTGATCGTCGTTCCGGTATTCGAGATCGATGCCAGGCCACCGAAGACGAGCTTGTTGATGTCGTCCTTCGGCGTGGCCAGATTCAGGGCCTGTCGAACCAGCTTGTCACCTAGCGGCTTGCTCCCGTTCTCATCCCACGAATGGTTGAGCCAGACATTGTCCTGAGCCAGGATCGGTTCGCTGAGCAAGTTCCAGCCATCCAGATTCTGGATCGTGGCCGACTGAGAGATCGGGATCGACTGCACGATCTGCGCTTCTCCCGACTGCGCCTTGAGGATCCGAGCGTTGTCGTCCTTCACGAGCAGGAACGTCACGCCGTCGAGGTACGGCTTGCCTTCAACGGCGTAGTGAGGATTTCGAACGAGCTCGAGGCTCTGGCCCGGCGTCCACTGCTTGACCATGAACGGTCCCGAGCCGACCGGCGCTTCGCCGAACTTTTCGTCACCGAGTGCGGTGACGACCTTCTCCGGCAGGATCGACGCCTCCATGAGCGTCAGCGCCGCGAGGATGGAACCGTCGACTTGCTTCATGTCGACGCGGACCGTCGACGGATCGACGACCACGACATCCTTCATGTTCACCGCCAGGAAGCCGGCGGCGAGATTGATCTCCTGGTCCATGAAGCGGCCCAGCGAGAACTTCACGTCCTCAGCAGTGACCGGGTTGCCGTCCGAGAACGTGCTCGGGCGCAAGTGGAACGTGTAGCTCAGACCGTCCGGGGCCGCCTCCCACGAACTGGCTAGGCCAGGCTGTGGATCGCGACTAGCAGGAGTCTGCTCGACGAGCCGCTCGAAGACCTGCATATTCGCGAAGATGGTCCCGTTGTTGGACGTTCCGGTCAGGGGATTCAGGGTGTCGGGTTCCTGGTCGCGGGCCATCACTAACGTCCCACCCGGCTGGCACGTGCCCGCGACCGGCACGCCGGAGCCGGCCGCGCTGGCCGAGGCTTGTGGGGCCGACGGCGCGACCGCGCCACTCGGCGCGCCCGACGATGTCGTCGACCCGCACCCGGCTACCGCAAGCATCGCCACGAGCAGGGCCGTCCGTTGCATCAGTCGGCGTCCAGCTAGTCGACCCAAGACAGGGAACGCCGATCCCGACGCGAGCTCAGTCATGTCGTCCTCCTCGATCGCCCGATGTCTCGACGGCCGAGCTCGCGGCTCGGACCACGGTGGAACTGCCTGTTCCGAGCTGACAACGGTGCCAGACCGGTCAACCAGTACGAATGTATGGCTTTCGCTGGGGGCATGTCAACGAAAGTCTCCGCGGACTGAGGCGGCAGCGTCCGACATCCGCACCGTGAGGTCAAGTTCCTTCGCCTTGCCACACGGTGAAGGTGGCCTTATGTGTTGCTAGGCCATGGCAGGTATCGGAGGAAGTTCGAACGTTGTCAACAACGATCTGAGACAGCGCACGTTGACATCGCTGCCGACCCTCCAGTAGTGTCAGTGGCTGACTGGTCAACCAGTGGCGATGGACGCCGCACGTCAGCCCGTCGGAGGTCATGGATGCCAAGTTCGCAGACGAGCCAGCCGCCGACCTTTCCGCTGAGTATCGGTCCGACAAGGCGGTACTTCGTCGACGCCGACGGTAGGCCCGTCCTCATCCAGGGTGATGCGGCGTGGTCTCTGGTGGCTGCGACCAGGCGAGAGGACGCGATCCGGTATCTCGATGACGACGCTGCCAAGGGCTTCAACGCGATCATCGTCAGCGTGATCGAGAAGTACTTCGCGCCAGATCCGCCTCGGAACCTCTACGGCGATGAGCCATTCCTTGTCGCGGGAGACTTCGCGACCCCGAATGAGGCGTACATGGCCCACGTGGACTGGGTCATCGGAGAGGCGGAGAAGCGCGGCATCGTCGTCTTCTTGGTGCCTTCCTATCTCGGCTATCCGGAACCCCACGGGTACGGACCGCAATACGGCTATGACTTGCCGGACGGATGGAACGCGGAGGTCCTGGCCAACGGGATCGACGGATGTCGTTCGTACGGCCGCTACGTGGGAGAGCGATTCGGTCGCTTCTCGAACATCGTCTGGACGATGGGTGGGGACCGGGATCCGGGGGCGGCGCTTGAGCATGTCCGGGCGATGGCGGCCGGGATCGGCGAGGTCGACGACAAGCACCTATTCAGTGCGCACGTCCTGCCTGAGTCATCGCCGTTCGAGCAGTACCCGGCCGATCCGTGGCTCGAGATCGACTTCACGTATTCCTACCACATCGTCCATGCCTCGCTCCTGCGGCACTACCTTCGCCCGCCGGCTCGGCCGAACATCATGATCGAGTCTACGTACGAGTACGACCACAACGCGAGCGACCTCCAGATCAGGCGCCAAGCGTATTGGTCGATCTTGTGCGGGGCCGCCGGACAATTCATGGGCACTCGTGGGATGTGGAACTTCGCACCGGGCTGGCAGGCCATGCTCGACTCGCCGGGACGGGTGGCACAGATGCATTTGCATGCGTTGTTCGCCCGCCATGCCTGGTGGGAGCTCGTCCCCGACCTGAGCCGTGGCGACGAGTACGTCCCGTGGCGAGATGACTCGCACGCGCCGTTCATCACATCCGGAGTCGGGGAGCTGCGCGGCCTGGATTTCGCGAGCGCGGCGCGAACGCCTGACGGACGCCTGGCGATGGTCTACGTGCCGATGTCGCGGCCGATCACCCTGGATCTCAGTCAGATGGCCGGACAACGAGTCTCGGTCACCTGGTTCGATCCGCTCACGGGCAAGGACGTGCCCGCAGACGACCGTGCCACGACCGCGGAGGCCGAGTTCGTCCCGCCGTCGGCACAGGACTGGGTGCTCGTGATCGAGCGGACCGAATAGGGCCTGACGGTCAGCAGGGCGATCAGCCGGGCTAGTCCCCGAATCGCTTGACGACCAGAGAAACCAATTGCTATGTTCTGGTTGACCGGTCCACCTCTGCGTGGGGCCACATTCCTGGATGGGAGCAGCGGCTGTGACTACGAAGCAACCGTTCAAGATCGTGCAGGTCGCGCTCGTCGTTAAGGACCTGCGAGCAACGATGGAGAAGTACCACGAACTCCTGGGATGGGGCCCCTGGAATGTCTACGAGTACCGCCGTCCGTGGCTGAACGAGACAGAACTGCACGGGGAGCCGGCCGAATTCACGATGCTTGGGGCCGAGACGCAGGTCGGACCGGTCTGGTTCGAGCTGCTCCAACCCGGCGAGGGCCCCAGCATCTACAAGGAGTGGCTCGAGACCCACGGCGAGGGGTTCCACCACTTGATGCTGGACTCGGAGGACTATTCCCTTCCACCCGCATCTGACGGCCCGTTGCGGGAAGCCACAGACGACGAGGTCAAGGCACTCGATCAGAAGGCCGCCGCCTTGCGGGACCTGTTCGCCGGGTCGGGCGTGGGTGTGCTGATGGGGGGACGACTCGGACGAGCGAGTCAGTTCTATTACCTCGACACGGAACCCTTGTTGAAAGTCATCCTCGAAGGATGGTCCGGACATCCGGCTGACCTCGCTCCCAGCTCGGTCTTTCCGTGACGATGCGGCGCTCGGGGGTCCATGCCTGTACCTGCGCGGGTCGGCGAGCCGAAGTCGCCGAGGGCGATCCCGCATCGATCGAGATGCGACGGGACCGAGGAAGGAGACATGCTGATGATCGCTGAGGGCGTGATCGCCGATCGCGATGACTTACTGACCTGCTTCCGCATGATGACGAGGATCCGGTTGTTCGAAGAGAAGCTTGAAGCGCTTCGGCCACTCGGCAAGATCCCCGGGTCGGCGCACCTCTACATCGGCGAGGAGGCCGTCGCCGTCGGGGCTTGTTCGGTCCTGCGGACAGGCGATCGCATCACCAGCACGCATCGCGGGCACGGTCACGTGATCGCCAAGGGTGCGGACCTCGACCGCATGATGGCCGAGCTGTTCGGCCGGGTCACCGGTTACTGCAAGGGCAAGGGCGGGTCGATGCACATCTGCGACGTGCCGCTCGGGATCCTCGGCGCGAACGGGATCGTCGGTGGCGGGATCGCGATCGCCGTCGGTTCGGCGTTGTCCGATCAGGTGCTTGGACGGGACAACGTCTCGGTGAGCCTGTTCGGGGACGGCGCAGCCAACCAGGGCGTGCTGATGGAGTCCTTGAATCTGAGCGCCATCTGGCGTCTCCCCGTCATCTTCATCTGCGAGAACAACCAGTACAACGAATGGATGCCGAGCGAGCAGGTGACGGCCGGGCGGATCTGTGATCGCGGCGAGCCATTTGGGATCCCGGGCGCCCGGGTCGATGGGAATGATGTTCGGGCCATGAGAGCAGTCATGGCCGAAGCCGTGGCGCGGGCGCGCGCTGGGGAAGGCCCCACGCTCATTGAAGCCGTGACGTACCGCCACCGCGGCCACGAGGACGGCGAGGAGGCCTTCGGCGCTCCCAAGCGGCCGGCTGACGAGGTCCAGGCGTGGATGGCTCGTGATCCCATCGCCGCGATCCGGAGCTACCTCGCCGCCGAGGGATCGGTGGAGGACGAGACATTCGAATCGATCATCCAGGAAGAACAGTCTCGCGTCGACGCGGCTGTGGAGTTCGCCGACGCAAGTGCGTTCCCGGACCCCCGCGAGGTCACCGACGACCTGTTCGCGCCAACCGCTGCGTAAGGGGACATCAGATGCGCGAAACCTACTTCACGAAGGCGATCTCGGAGGCGCTCGCCCACGAGATGGAGCGCGACGAGACCGTCATCGTCATCGGTGAGGACGTCGTCGTCGGGCCGATCGGTGGCACCAAGGGCCTATATGACCGGTTCGGCGCCGACCGTGTGCGAAACACTCCGATCTCCGAGCAGGTCCTCGTCGGCGCGTCGGTCGGCGCCGCCGCCTGTGGCCTTCGACCCGTCTTCGACATGATGTTCTCCAGCTTCATGTATCTGACGATGGACCAGCTCGGGAATCAGGCTGCACGATTGCGGTACATGTCTGGCGGCCAGTTCGAGTTGCCGGCCGTCTTCATGGCCGGTTCCGGTCCCGGAGGGTCGCTCGCGGCGCAGCACTCCGAGACCCCGCATGCACTGCTCATGCATCTGTCTGGCCTCAAGGTCGTGTACCCGAGTACGCCGTACGACGCGAAGGGCCTGATGGCAGCGAGCGTGCGCGACCCCAACCCGGTCATCTACTTCGTTGACCTGTCACTCGCTGGGCAGAAGGGACCGGTCCCGGAGGACCGATTCGAGATCCCGCTCGGGTCGGCCGACGTGAAGCGCGAAGGTACCGATGTCACCGTCGTCGCTGTCGGGCCCCTGGTCCTGATGGCGCTCGATCTCGCCAAGGAACTCGAGAGTGAGGGCTACTCCGTCGAGGTCGTCGACCCCCGGACCCTAACCCCACTCGATTGGCCTGCGATCGCGGCGTCAATCCGGAAGACGGGACGACTCGTCGTGGCAGACCACGCTCGCCGGACGTGCGGCGCAGCCGGCGAGATCGTCGCTCGCGCTGCCGAGCTCGAGTGGGGGACGCTGAAGGCGGCCCCCCGACGCGTCACCTGGGAGGATGTCCCTGTGCCGTTCAGCCCGCCGCTCGAAGCGGCGATGCTGGTCTCCCCTGAGAAGCTGCGGGCGGCGATCCTCGATACGCTCGGGGTCGATGCCCGCTCGACGCCCGTCGGCGTCGCGGCTACCTGAGTGACCGTGGAAAGTCCTGACCTCGACGAGCGAGTCGGATTGTCGCGCCACCGGCAGGCGGTCGTCACGATGACCACCCTGAGTGCGTCGATCCCCCAATACCCGGTCTTCCTGGACGTCGATCTCTCAGCCGTCGCACGGCTCCGGGAGTCGCGGTCGGACAGGCCGTCGTACACCGACATCCTCGCGGTGGCGGTCGCCCGCCAGCTGCGCCGACACCCCGGGTCCAACGCATCCTTCGACGGGGATGCGATCGTCCGGCACCATGACGTCCACATCGGCTTGGCGCTCGACGGGCCAAGGGGTCTCATCGTCGTCGTGGTGCGCGACGCTGACCAACGTTCGGTCGAGGAGTTCCGCGTGGAGCGCGTTCGGCTCACGGAGGCTGCGGGCCAAGGTCGATTGCGTCCCGAGGAGATGTCGGACGCGACATTCGTGATCTCGAACCTCGGGCCACTCGGAATCGACTCCTTCTCGGCCATGCTGGTGCCTCCCAGTGCCGGGATCCTCGCGGTCGGTCGCATCGCTGAGCGTGTCCGGGCGAGCGGCGGGGTCGTGTCAACGGCGCCGAGCGTCACGCTCTGTCTGACCAGTGACCACCGAGTGGTCGACGGTGCCGCTGCCGCTCGATTCCTGCGGGCCCTCGGTGATTCCCTTGAAGGCGTCGAAGCCGTTACGCAGCTGATGCAAGGGTGAGGGTGCTGTAGTCATGGACGTGATCCTGCCCAAATGGGGCATGACAATGCAGGAAGCGACCGTCACAGGATGGCTCAAGGCCGTCGGTGATCCGGTCGACAAGGGTGACGAATTGGTCGAGGTCGAGACGGACAAGGTGAGCACCGCGGTCGAAGCGCCGACGAGCGGTGTGCTGACCGAGCGACGCGCCGAGGTCGGCGATGTCGTCGCGGTCGGCGACGTCATCGCCGTGATCGACGAATCGGCATGAGCGTCGACATCGAGCTCCGGACGCGGATGTTCATCGAAGGGGCCTTCGTGAACGCCGAATCCGGCGCCACGCTCCCAACCTTCGACCCCTCGACCGGTCGGCGCGTGACCGACATCGCCGCCGGCGGCGCGGCCGACGTCGACCGGGCGGTGCGGGCAGCGCGCAAAGCCGTGTCGAATGGTCCCTGGAAGTCGTTCAGCCCGGTCGAGCGGAAGCAGGTGCTGATCGCGGTCGCGGACGCCATCGACGCGCACACCGAAGAACTCGCGATCACCGAGAGTCTTGACTCCGGCAAGCCTGTGCAGGATTGCCGAACCATCGACATCCCGGAGACCGCCAACACGATCCGGTGGCACGCGGAGGCCATCGACAAGATCTACGACGCTATCGCGCCCACGGCGGACGACGCGATGGCCATGATCCGGCGCGAGCCGATCGGTGTCGTCGGCGCCGTCATCCCATGGAACTACCCCGCACTGATGGCCGCTTGGAAGCTCGGTCCAGCCCTGGCCACCGGCAACGCCATCGTGATCAAGCCCGCGAGCTACACATCGTTGAGCCTCCTGCGGATCGCGGAGCTGGCGTCCGAGGCGGGCTTACCGGCAGGTGTCATCAACGTCGTCACCGGGACCGGAGACGAGGTCGGCCAGGCGCTCGGACGACACGACGACGTCGACATGGTCGCGTTCACTGGATCGGCCGAGGTCGGACGTCGCTTCCTCCACTACTCGGCTGAATCGAATCTGAAGCGGATCAGCTTGGAGATGGGTGGCAAGAGTCCTCAGGTGGTCATGGATGACGTGGCCGACCTGGATGACATCGTCGCGCATGTCGCCAACGCGATCTTCTGGAACATGGGTGAGAACTGCTCTGCCGGTGCTCGTTTGATCGTCCACCGCGACCAGAAGGACGCCCTGCTCGAGCGCCTTGTCACGATCATCCGCGGGGATTGGATCGTTGGCGACCCCATGGATCCGGAAACCAGGATCGGCGCGCTGATCTCCTTGCCGCACATGGAGCGTGTCCTGGACTACATCGGGGTCGGGCGGGCGGCTGGCGCCCGTTTGGTCGCAGGGGGACGTCGCGTGCGCGAGTCATCCGGCGGATGGTTCGTCGAGCCGACCGTGCTGGACGGCGTGACGAATGACATGCGGATCGCCCAGGAGGAGATCTTCGGGCCGGTGCTCTCCGTCATCGATTTCAGTACTGAGGACGAGGCGATCCGCATCGCGAACGACTCGCCGTATGGCCTCGCGGCATCGCTGTACACCGACGATCTGAGCCGGGCGCATCGGATGGCGCGCCGCATCCGGGCAGGCACCGTCAGCGTCAACTGCTACTCCGAAGGCGACGCGGGAACGCCGTTCGGGGGCTATCGGCAGTCCGGCTTCGGCGGCCGAGACAAATCCCTTTCGGCTCATGACCAGTATCAGGAGACGAAGACAGTGTGGATCCGGCTGCGCGAGGCCTCCTGAACTGAGCGAAGCGCTCGGGCGACAGCTGCCCGTCACCGCTACGTGAGCACATCCAGCACTTACGGTGCGGCAGCTCTGAGCACTGGGCAGAGCCCCGACCGCTCGCCGTGCGCAGGCCGTCGAGGCGCGCGCGGATCGAGCGGTCCTCCGCCTCGCCGGTCGGACCGCGACGTGCCCGTCGCTACGCCCCGCCCTCGATGACCGGGGTTGGCAGCGGGCGACCTTGGACACCGGCGACCAGGTTGGCGGCCGCCATCGAGGACATCCGACCGCGGGTCGCGCGCGATGCCGACGCGATGTGCGGCACGATCAGGCAGTTCGGCAGTCCGACGAGCGGGTGGTCTGCGGGGATCGGCTCCGGGTCGGTCACGTCAAGCGCCGCCGCCCAGATGGTCCCGTCCTTCAGTGCGTCAGCGAGGGCGACATGGTCGACGACCGGCCCGCGAGACGTGTTCACCAGGACGGCCGTCCGTTTCATCCGAGACAGCGTCCCGGCGTTGATCAGGTGCCGCGTCTCGGGTGACAAGTTGACGTGCAGCGAGACGAAGTCACTCCTGGCGAGAAGAGCCTCGAGGGACACGTAGGACGCACCGAGCGGCTCGGTGACGTTCCTCGGGAGCTCCTGCACATCGTGGTACAGGACTTGCATGCCGAACCCGGCCGCGCGCTGCGCGACCGCCTGACCGATCCGCCCGAAGCCGACGATCCCGATCGTCGAGTGGTGGACATCGGGGCCAAGCATCAGGAGGGGACCCCACGTCTCCCACTGGCCATCGCGCACGTAACGGTCGCCTTCAGGCAGTCGGCGAGCAGCCGCCATGAGCAAGGCGAACGCGAGGTCGGCGGTCGTGTCGGTCAGGACGCCAGGCGTGTTGCCGACCGCAACCCCACGCCGCGCACATGCGTCGACGTCGATGTTGTCAAAGCCAACCGCGTAGTTGCTCACGACCTTGAGCTGCGGTCCGGCGGCGTCGAGGAAGTCCTCATCGACCCGGTCCGTGAGCAGTGTCAGCACCCCATCGCAACCGGCGACCCGGCGCAGGAGCTGGTCCCGCGGTGGCGGCAGCGGATCGTCCCAGAGATCGACGTCGCAGGCGGCTCGTGCGGCCTCGAGACCTTCGTCCGGGATGATCCGGGCGATGAATACGCGTGGACGGTCGGCGTTACCCACGGGACAGTCCACCGACGAACGCGTCGATCCGTCGGAGTGCCTCGGTCAGGTTCTCACGCGAGTTTGCATACGAGATGCGGATGTGCTCGGTGCCGATGCCGCCGAATGCCGTGCCCGGCAGCACGCAGACGCCCACCTCTTGGAGCAGACGGTCGGCAAGCTCCTGCCCCGACAGACTCGTCCCGGCGATCGACGGGAAGACGTAGAACGCCCCGACCGGCTGCGCACAACGGATGCCCGGGATCGCATTGAGCCCGTCGACCACGAGGTCGCGCCGTGCCTTGAACTCGTCGACCATCATCTCGACGTCGTCCTGCGGCCCGGTGAGGGCGACGACCGCGCCGATCTGCGCGAAGGTCGGCGCGCACGAGATGGTGTTGATGACGAGCTGGCCGTACGTCGCGACGAGAGACGGTGGGACGACGGCGTAGCCGAGCCGCCAGCCGGTCATCGCGAACGTCTTCGAGAAGCCGTCAAGGATGATCGTCCGATCGGCCATCCCCGGCAGCGACGCGATCGAGACGTGCTCGTGGCCGTCGTACAGGATCCGCCCGTAGATCTCGTCGCTAACGACCCACAGGTCGTGCTCGACGGCCAGGACTGCGATGCGCGTGAGGTCCTCCCGGGTGAGCACCCCACCAGTCGGGTTGGCCGGTGAGTTGATGAACAGCACCCGGGTCCGCGGCGTGATCAGATGTTCCAGCTCGTCCACGTCGAGCCGGAAGTCGTGCTCCATGCGGATGGGGATGGGTATGGGCGTCGCCCCGACGAATCGGGTCAGCGACTCGTAGATGGGATAGCCGGGATCTGGCACGAGGACCTCGTCGCCCGGATTGACCAGGCCGAGGATGGCGTACAGCATCACCCCCTTGCCGCCGACCGTAACGAAGACCTGTGACGGGTCCACCGTGACGCCCTTGCGCAACGCGACGTCCGCGGCGATCGCGTTCCGCAGGGCGGGGATGCCAGCGAAGGGCGCGTAGTGGGTCGCGCCGTCATCGAGTGCCTGCTTCGCCGCCTCGCGGACCTGGGCCGGCGTATCGAAGTCGGGCTCGCCGATCTGTAGATGGATGATCGAGCGCCCGGTCGCCTCGAGCGCGCGCGCTCGGGCACTGACCTCGAACGCACTCTCAGTCCCGATCGTCTGCATCCGGTTCGCGACACGCAGGCCATCGGACTGGATCATCGACGTCTCCTCGGGGTGCCGCAGGCCGATCGGTGGTGCCCAGGGTCGGAGCGAGCCGCCTCGACGGCCCTTCATGACGGTGCCGTCGATAAAGACTCAGGTCAAGTGCATTCTGCTGAAGAGATGAGTTAGGACAACTTCCTGGTCCAGCCGTCATGCCGGGGTAGCCAGCCGGCCGCGCAAGGATGCTGCACGGCTACGCCTCCGCGACGCCACCGCGACGCGGGGTCGATAGGCTGACTGGCACCTCGTTCCCAGCTCGGAGGTCCGTCCCATGGCCCGCAGCCACGTCCCCGACGAAGTCAAGATCGGCACCCGGACGTTCCAGACCGATGCGCTCCCCGACCCGTTCGACGAGCGGGACCTGATCTACCGGCCGAGGCTCCAGGTCTTGCCCAGGACGCTCGACCAGCGGGCCGGTGTGCCGATCCTCGACCAGGTCGGCAACTCGTGCACCGGACACGCGGTCGCCGGGCTCATCGACACGGTCCTCGCCGAGGATCCGGCGAAGGTCCCGGCGCACGGCGCCCCGCGGACGACGACCACGACGGTCAGCCCTTACATGCTCTACGCCCTCGCCCGCCGCTACGACGAGTTCCCCGGCACGGCCGACGCCGGGTCGTCGCTGCGCGGCGCGTTCAAGGGCTGGCACCGCCACGGCGTCTGCCAGACCGCGACCTGGGGACCTCGCAGCAAGGGCCGCGACCTGACCGATCCCGCGTTCATGCGCGAGTGCGCCGATGTCCCGCTCGGCGCCTACTACCGGGTCAACGTCCAGCGCATCGACGACCTCCAGTCGGCGGTCGGCGAGCTGAACGCCATCGCCGTCTCGGCGGCGATCCACGACGGCTGGAAGACGCCGCGCGAGTACGCCAAGGATGGCGGCAAGGGCATCAGCGTCATCGACCGCTCCGGCTCGACGTCCCCGCTCGGCGGCCACGCGTTCCTGATCGCCGGCTACAACGAGGTCGGCTTCCTCATCCAGAACTCGTGGGGAACGGGCTGGGGCCACAACGGCTACGCGACCCTCCCGTACGAGGACTGGCTCGACAACGCCTACGACGCCTGGGTCGCGCGGCCAGGCGTCCCGCAGACCCTGTTCGTCCGCCCGCGGCAATGGACGGTCCCCGCCGGCGACGGCGTGATCTCCACCGTCGGCCCGGACCTCGCCCGGCTGCCGAAGTACGTCGTCGATGTCGAGGCCCGCGGGCTCCCGTCGGCCGGCGGCAAGGTCCAGTCGAGCCCGCGCCAGATCAAGGACCTGGTGGCCGAGATGAGCAGCCAGCACGGCCGCTGGATCAAGGACACCGGCGTCGCGACGCGCCACGTGGTGCTGTACGCGCACGGGGGCCTCGTCGACGAGGACGGCGGCATCCGCGTCGCCGACCGGATGATCTCGTGGTGGCTCGCCAACCGCGTCTACCCGGTCCACATCGTCTGGGAGAGCGGCGCCATCTCGACGATCCTGTCGTTCCTCAAGGGCGTCATCTCCGACGTGCTGCCGTTCGGCGGCCCGCTCGACGGCCTGTGGGAAGGGGTCGACCGCTTCATCGAGAACAAGGCCCGTCGCTTCGGTCCGCTCTGGGAGGAGATGAAGACCAATGCGCGGATGGCGTCCGACCCGCTCAAGGAGCCGGCGGCGTCCATCGACTGGAACCGTCGCGACCCCGGGCCGAACCCGGGCGTCACGCTGCTGATCGAGCAGCTGTCGGCGTATTCCAAGGCCCATCCCGGCGAGCTGCACATCCATCTCGTGGGCCACAGTGCGGGCTCGGTCGTGCTTGCCGCGGCGCTGCGCCGGCTGGGCGCGGCGGGGCTGCCGGTCGAATCGATGCAGCTCATGGGCGGCGCGATCACGATCGACGAATTCGCCCAGACGGTCATCCCGACGCTGCGGAACGGCCGCCTCCGACGGTTCACGACCTTCGACCTGACCGATTCGGCCGAGGACGCCGACCAGTGCCCCGGGCCACCGGTCGCGCTGTATCACAAGTCGCTGCTGTATCTCGTGTCGCGCTCGCTCGAGCGGGACGGACCGTTCGGTCGCGGGCCGGACGGACGACCCCTTGCCGAGGTCCCGATGGTCGGGCTGTCCAAGTACCTGACGATGCCCGTCCGGCTCCCGAGCGGGACGACCGGGACATTCCGGGACCTCATCGGCGGTCCGGGCAGCGTGGTCATCGGCCCGAACACCGAGCCGGCCCCCGTCGACCGGTCCGCGGCGCGTGGGCATGGCGAGTTCGACGACGACCCCGACACCCTGACCGCGGTCCTGCTGCGGATGCTCGGGCGCAGCCTGGTCGCGCAGGTCCAGCCGTACCCGAAGGGCGGCATGCCGACGTCCGGCGGGCCGAGCGGCAGCCCGGCCGTCGTGATGTCGTCTGCCGTCGGGTCCTCCGCAGCGCCGAGTCGGCACGATGACGCGCTGCGCATGACGGCCGCACGTGACCTGGCCCGCCCGGCCGTCGCCGGCACCGAGCCGACCCCGGTCGTCGTCGGCGATCCCTACGGCCGGGCGTTGGAGCGCTCCGGCTACCGCCCTGCGGACACGGCGCAGGCCGTCCCAGCGGGCGCACGGGCCGGGACCGTTCCTCGGCGGCGCCGGCCGCCGATACGCTAGGAGGCGTGCAGACCTTCACGACCATCGGAGTCCCGATCGATTCGGTCGGTCTCGGCCGCGCGGAGCCGCACGGGACCGAGTTGTCGCCGGACGCGGTCCGCCGGGCGGGGCTGGACCGTCTCGGCTGGCCGGACCGCGGCGACCTCGATGTCCGCATCCCGGACCACGACCGCGACGCGGCGACGGGCCTCGTCGGCATCGATGGCGTGCTGTCCACCACCGACACCCTTCGCGGCGCCGTCGCGGACCTCGTGCGCGCGCGCGAGCGCCCGTTCGTGCTGGGCGGCTGCTGCGCGCTCCTTCCCGGGACGCTCGCCGGGCGCGCGGGACGTGCTCGGGCAGATCGGTCTGGTCTACGTCGACGGCCACCTCGACTTCTACGATGGCGTGACGTCGCCGACGGGCGAGGCCGCGGACATGCCGATCGCGGTCCTGCTCGGTGACGGCCCCGCGCCATGGGTCGACCGCGTCACGCCGGTGCCGGTGACCCCGACGAGCGCCATCGCCATCCTCGGCTACCACGACCTCGAGGAGCTGGAGGACATCGCGGACCAGCTGCCGGCCAAGCGCGCGGCCGGGCTCTTCGATGCCGACGCCGCCACGATCCGCTCGACCGGCCCCGGCGCCGTCGGACGGGCCGCCGTCGAGCACGTCGCCAACGGGTCGGAGCACCTGTGGCTCCACATCGACCTCGACGTCCTCGACCAGGACGTCTTCCCCGCGACCGACTACCTGATCTCCGGCGGCCTGGACTGGGACGAGCTCGTCGAGCTCGTCTCGCCGGTCGCCCGCGATCCGCGGCTCGCGGGCTGGTCGATCTCCTGCTACAACCCGGAGAAGGACCCGGGCGGCCGCGACGGCCGCGCGATCGTGTCCGCGATGGAGCGGATCTTCGGGGCCTGACGCCCGCTCGGCCGCAGACGTCCTGACGGCCCGGACCGTGTGCCCTGCTATCGTGCGGACGTGGATGCCACCGTCCTCGCCCCACCCTCCGTCCCCTCGTCGACCGCGTCGCCGCTGGTCGCCCGCTGGCTGGGCCGGCGCGGCTATCGGTCCGCGCACGCGCTGCAGAAACGGCTCGTCGGCGAGCGTGCCGAGGGGCTGATCGGCGACCAGCTGCTGATGCTCGAACACCCCGCCGTCCTGACCCTCGGGCGCAACAGCGACCCGTCCCATGTCCGCGCCACCGAGGCGGAGCTGGAGCGGCGCGGCATCGAGGTCGTCCGGGTCGAGCGCGGCGGCGAGGTCACCTACCACGGACCCGGCCAGCTGGTCGCGTATCCGATCATCGCGCTGCACGAGCGAGGGCTCCTGCTGCGGCCGTTCGTCCGGGCGCTGGAGGCGGCCCTCGTCGAGACGTGTGCCGCCCACGGGGTCGCGGCCGCCCGGCGTGACGGCCATCCCGGCTGCTGGTGCGACCCCGACGGGCCGGCCCCGCGCAAGATCGGCGCGCTCGGCCTCCGTGTCGAGCGCGGCGTCAGCTACCACGGGATCGCCCTCAACATCTCGGTCGACCTCGACGACTTCGAGCTGATCGACCCGTGCGGGATGCCCGGCACGATCTCCACCTCGATCGCCCGCGAGCTCGGCGACGGGGCCGCGGTCCCGTGCATCGACGGCGTCGCGCATGCCGCCGACGTCTTTGCCCGCTCGTTCGCGGTCGCCATCGACGCCCCCCTGATCGTCCAGCCCGGCGAGCCGGACTGACCGCCATGCCCGGCGGCCTGTTCGAACTCCGCAAGGACCCGATCACCGGGTGGTGGGTCGCGACCGTCGTCGACCGGGCCTTCCATCGCGACCGCTTCGCGCGACCGGCCGAGGCGCTCGACGACCACCTGTTCGGCTGCGCCAACTGCTCGACGCCGGAGGGCGACGGCGTCCGCGTCCGGATGCTGCGCGACTTCGCGTTCCACGTCATCGGCACCGGCGACGAGGCCCGCGAGCTCGACCGCGACCAGGGGCTCGCCCAGGTCTCGCTCGCGCAGGCGCGCGCGACCGGCAGCTGGCAGACGATCGTCGCGCCGCCGCACGAGCACCGATCACTCCATGCCGTCGGCAACGAGCTGATCGAGGCGCTGTTGGCCCATGCGCGCGACGCCATCGCGGCCGCCAAGGCCACGGCCCAGACCGAGTACCTGACGGTCGTCCAGAACTGGGGCGTGCAGGCCGGGGCACGGACCAACCACCTCTGCCTGGACCTCTATGACCTGCCCCAGATCCCGCACCGGATCGCGGAGGAACTCGGCGGCGCGGCGCGGTTCGTCATCCGCGAGGGGGAGTGCCCGTTCTGCCGGCTGGTGCGCGACGAGGTCCGCCGGCCCGAGCGGCTCGTCTGGGAGGACGCCGGGAGCGTGGCCTTCGCGCCGTACGCCTCGCGCTCCCCGTTCGAGGTCTGGGTCGTGCCCCGCCGGCACGAGGCGGACTTCGGCCGGATCGGCGCCGCCGACATCGCGGCCACCGCCGAGGCGCTCCGCCAGGTCCTCTCCCGGCTCGCCGACAGCCTCGACGGGCCGCCCTACAACCTCGTCCTCCACACGGCCCCGCTGCGCGAGCAGGTCGACTCGACCTACCACTGGCACTGGGAGATCCACCCGCGCCTCCGCGAGATCGCCGGTCTCGAGCTGGGAACCGGATTGCCGGTGAATCCCGTCTCGCCAGAAGACGCCGTCGAGGAACTGCTCGGTCGGGTCGACGCCGCGGGAGGTGCGACGGGTTGAACGGCGATGAGCCGGGCACCCGCCCGCGTCACACCGGGGGGAGGTCCGGCGTCCTTGGCCATGCGAGCGCGACCCGATATCGTCGTGCGCCGCGTCCCATCCTCCGCACGGAGCCTACGTGGCTATCGACCGTCCCTTCGCCGACCTCAGCGACGCCCTCACCGGATCGACGGGTATCCGGTCACGCCTGGGACGACCGGTGAGCGGCACCTGGGACCGCGACGAGGCCGCGATCTTCGTCGAGACGCTGTTCGCCAAGCACCATAACGAGATCTTCGCGTACCTCCTGCGCATGATGCGCGACCCCGAGGTCGCCGCCGACATGACGCAGGACGCCTTCATCAAGGCCTACAAGAACTACGAGACGCTCGAGAAGCCCGAGAACGCCCGGGCGTGGCTGTACCAGATCGCCCACCGCGTCGCCCTCGATGAGATCCGCCGGCGCAAGATCGTCCGCTTCTTCCCGTGGACCGGCGAGTCGCATGGGGCGGCACCCTCCGCCGAGCACCTGGCGATGGACGCGCGGCTCTCGGGCCCGATGCAGCGAGCCCTCGAGCGGATCCCCGAGCGCCAGCGGGCGGCCCTGCTGCTCGCCGAGCTCCACGACCTGACCGGCGTCGAGCTGGCCGCCGCCCTGGGCGTCAGCCACGTCGCCGCGCGAGCTCTGCTGACCCGCGCCCGCGAGAGCCTCCGCCAGGCCCTCGCGGCCGAGCGCGCTGCCGAGGCCGCGGCCGAGGACGGCCCGCTGACGGCCTCCGGCCCCGGTCCCGACGGGCAGCCACGATGAGGTTCGCCCGGGTGCCCAGGCGACCCGACCATTGGGACTCCGTGCATGAGCGCGCCCGGGTCCGTGCCGCCGAGCGGATGGACGCCGCACTCGCGCCGGCCGAATCGGTCTGGCTTGATGCCCACCTGGCCGGCTGCGACCCCTGTCGCGCTGTCGCGGCGGCCTATACCGCCGACCAGGTCGCGCTCCGCGGCCTGCGCGATGTCGCCCCTGAGGCGCCGCGCGACCTGTGGGCGCGCACCGCGGCCGGCATCGAACACGAGGCGGGCCACCGCGGGCGTTTGCTTCCAAAGGGCGGCGGTGCCCGCCGTGGCTTCCGGTTCCCCGTCGGCATGGTCGGCGGGATCGCGGTCATCGCCATCGTGCTCGGGGCGACGGCGCTCTCGGGCGGCTGGCTCGGCCCGGGCGTCCTGGCGCCGGGTCCGTCCGTCGCGGCGCTCGGCAGCCACGGACCGGTCACCGCCGCCGCCACGCCGATGACCGTCAGTGCCGGCGATGTCCACTGGGTCGCCACGTCCGGCGACGGGATGCAGGCCTATCAGACGGCCGTCAAGCAGGTCTGCCCGGCGGGCGACAAGCCCGACTGCGCGGACGTCGGCGAGAACCCGACGCACTCCCTGAACCTGGAAACGGCGCCCAGGACGATCATCAACGCCCCGGACGAGCAGCATGCGATCATCGTCGGCTCCGACCCTGCCGGCGGGGACCAGGTCTTCGTGACCACGCAGCTGGCCCGCCAGACCGCATCGCCGTCGCCGACCGCCACGCCGAAGCCGACCGCGACGCCCAAGGTCACCGCGTCGCCGAGCCCGACCCCGGTCGCGACCGCCAGCACCGGCGCGACCCCGTCCGACTCCGCGAGCGCGAACCCGCCGAGCCCCACGCCCGCGGCCACGCCGACGCCGACGGCGACCGATGCCGCATCCCCGACCCCGTCCGTCGAGCCGAGCGCCTCGCCATCGCCGACACCGTCCCTGACGCCGGAACCCACCGTCGCGACCGCGCTCGCCATCGCCAGCGGGGTCAAGGTCGTCGGCCAGTCGGCCGCGTTCTCGCAGAACGGCGACTGGTTCGCCTTCACGGCCCGTCCATCCGACGGCTCGACGGGCCCCGACGTCTACGTCTGGCGCGTCGGCGATGGCCAGGCCCGCGCGCTGACCGCGGACCACGGCTCGGTCTTCGCGTCGTGGCAGGGGTCGCGAATCATCGCGAGCCGCCTGCCCGATGGCGCGGCCGCCGGTGCCGAGGTGGCCCCGGAGGCGGTCGCGATCGACCCGGCCAGCGGTACCCAGACGGCACTGGCCGCCACGGTCTGGCGGCCGAACCTCGATCCCACCGGGCAGTACGCCGTCGCGTGGGACGGCACGGTCCGCTCCGACGCGGCTGGTCTCGAGACCACCCCCGCCACGGGCAGCCTGCGGCTCATCGCCTGGCCGGCGGACGACGCCCCCGCCACGACGGGCAAGGCGGTCGTCGGCGAGGAGCAGCAGATCGGCGACTTCGACGTGCGCTGGGACGACAGCGGAGACTGGCTGGCGATCTGGACCGCCGACGCGACCGATCCGAGCATCGGCCGGCTGACGCTCTTCCGGCTGGATCGTGCGGCCGGGACGCTTCACCACCCGGATGGCGCCCCGACCGATGTCCCGGCACTCCCCGGGTTCTCGATCGGAGATGGCCGGCTGGCCTGGGCGACGCCCCACGGGCAGGATGCCGAGGGCAGCCGCGTCCAGATCGTCGCCTGGTCTGGTGATGGCGTGGGCAGCGTCGAGAGCGTGCCCGGCGAGGGCGTCGTCGTCGTCCGCTGACCCGCGCGCGAGCGCCGTGCGAACCCGGCCCGACCGGCGTATCGTCACGGTCCCATGCGACCCAGCAGGTTGGTCGTAGGGTCGGTGCTCACCGCCGCCCTCGCCCTGGGCGCGCTACCTGGCCTCGCGGGTTCCGGGACGCCCCGTCCCATCGACCCCGTTCCGGCCGGCGCGCTCCAGCCACTGCCGAATACGTCCGACGCGCGCCGTCCGATCACCATCGGCGGCTTCGACGCGGCCGCCGCGGCCGCCGGGGCGGTCACGCAGGGTGCCTCGTTCATCGAGCGCGGCGCGGCCCCCAGGCACGGGCCGACGACGCGGGTCTCGCTCGACCAGCCGGACGGCGCCGCTGGCAAGGTGCGCAAGCCGCCGAAGTCCACGCTGACCGGTGTCGCGACCTTCTACAACGAGGGGTTGACGGCCATGCGCCTCCCTCGCGGCACGGTGATCATCGTGTGCGGCGGTGCCGGGTGCGTCGAGCGGGTCGTGAACGACTACGGGCCGCAGTCCACGAGCCGGATCATCGATCTGGACAAGAAGGACTTCTTCCAGATCTGCGGCTGTCCGTCGTGGTCCGGCACGACCACCGTCACGGTCTCCATCTACTGACCGAGGGGCGCGCCACGCCCCGAGTCGGCGCTCCGCGCGGTATCCTGTCCGCGACCCTTCAATCCGGCCCCGTGAGGCCGGTCCGGAGGCCCAGTGAGGCCGGGAAGGAGCGATGAGCGGCCGTCAGATCATGACCGCGGACGAGATCCGCCGCGCGACGACCCGCCTTTCCCACGAGATCGTCGAGAAGCAGGCCGGCACCGACGGGCTGCTGCTCATCGGCATCCAGCGCCGCGGCGTCCCCCTCGCCCGACGGATCGCCGCCTCCATCCTCGAGCACGAGGGCGCCATCGTGCCGGTCGGCGCGCTGGACATCACGTTCTACCGCGACGACCTCTCGCTCGTCGCCCAGCAGCCGATCGTCAAGGGCACCGAGCTGCCCTCGGGGATCGACGGGCGGACGATCGTGCTCGTCGACGATGTGCTCTTCACGGGCCGCACGATCCGGGCCGCGATGGACGCCCTGGTGGACTTCGGGCGGCCGCAGGCGATCCGGCTGGCGGTGCTCGTCGATCGCGGCCATCGCGAGCTGCCGATCCGGGCCGATCACGTCGGCAAGAACGTGCCGACGTCACGGGAGGAGCTCGTCAAGGTCCTCCTCGAGGAGACCGACGGCGAGGACGTCGTCGAGATCGAGCGCCAGTCGTCGCCGATACCGGCGGCGGCGACCGAGCCCGTCGGGTGAGCCTGATGGTCGACCCGGACGCCATGCCGGCGGTCCCGTCGGTCGACGTCGCACCCGAGGGCCAGCCGGTCGGCTGGCGGCACCGCCACCTCCTCGATGTCGACGGGCTGTCGGCGGGCGACCTCGAGCTGGTGATGCGCACGACCGACGCGATGCGCGAGGTCCTCGCCCGCCCGATCGCCAAGGTCCCCGCGCTGCGCGGGCGGCAGGTCACGATCCTCTTCTACGAGGCGTCCACCCGGACCCGGGTCAGCTTCGAGGTCGCCGCCAAGAACCTCTCGGCCGACGTCGTCAACATCGCCGCCTCGACCTCGTCGGTCTCGAAGGGCGAGTCGCTGGTCGACACGATCCGGACGATCGAGGCGCTCGGCGCGCACATGCTGGTCATCCGCCACTCGGTGTCCGGGGCGCCGTACCTGGCCGCCGAGACCTTCGGCGGCTCCGTGCTCAACGGCGGCGACGGCTGGCACGCCCACCCGACCCAGGCGCTGCTCGACCTGTACACGATCCGCACCCACCTCGGGGACACGTCGCTCAAGGGCCGCAAGATCGTGATCCTGGGCGACCTGCTCCACTCGCGGGTGGCCCGCTCCAATATCTGGACGCTCACGGCGGCCGGCGCGGACCTGTGGCTGTGCGGCCCGGCGACACTGCTGCGCGGCTTCGAGGCATGGGCGCGGCGCGGCGCCGCAGCGGGGCGGCGCTTCCACGTCACGACCTCGATCGACGAGGCGCTGCGCGATGCCGACGTCGTGATGGCGCTGCGCATCCAACGGGAGCGCATGGCGAGCGGGCTGCTGCCCTCGATGCGCGAGTACGCGGCACGCTACGGACTGACCGCCGAGCGCCTGCGGGCGGCGAAGCCCGGTGCGCTGGTCATGCACCCCGGACCGATGAACGAGGGCGTCGAGATCGCGCCGGACGTGGCCGCCGGCCCGAACTCGGTCATCACGGACCAGGTCACGAACGGGGTCGCGGTCCGCATGGCGCTGCTCTACCTGCTCGCAGGCGCGCAAGCGCCGGCGGGCGCCCGCGAGTCAGCCGCTCCCCGTGAGGCCGCCACGTGACGGACCTCGATATCGGGCGGGCCTGGCTGGTCGATCCGGCCGCGGGCCGGGAAGGCCCTGGCGAGATCGTCGTCCGCGACGGGATCCTCGAGGCCGTGACGTGGCTGACCGGCGCGGAGGCCGAGGGGATCGACGCGAGTGGCGTCGTGGTCGCCCCTGGCTTCATCGATCTGCACGCGCACCTCCGCGAGCCGGGCAACGAGGATGCGGAGACCATCGCCAGCGGCCTCGCGGCCGCCGGACACGGCGGCTTCACCACGGTCTGCGCGATGCCCAACACGACGCCGACTCTCGATGAGCCCGGGGTCCTCGCGCGGATCCAGGCGTCGGCTGCCGCGTCCGGATCTCCCGTGGAGCTGCTCGCGATCGGCGCGGTCACGACCGGCCGGGCGGGGGAGACCCTCGCCGCGATCGGGGAGCTCGCGGATGCGGGGGTCGTGGGCTTCAGCGACGACGGCGCCCCCGTCCGTTCCGCCGCGATCCTGCGCAACGCGCTGGCCTACGCCGGCGCGCTCGGGCTGCCGATCATCGACCATCCCGAGGACCCGAGCCTGACCGACGGCGCGGAGGCGCAACGAGGGATTCGTCGCGACGGTGCTGGGGCTGCGCGGCTGGCCTGCCGCGGCCGAGTCCGGCGCCGTCGGGCGGGCGATCGCGATCCTCGAGGGCGTCGTCGGCGATGTCCCGGGGGCGCGGCTGCACCTGACCCACGTCTCGACGGCGGCGTCGCTGGACCTGATCCGCGACGCGAAGGCGCGCGACCTGCCGGTCATCTGCGACGTCACGCCGCACCACCTCCTCCTGACCGACGAGTGGGTCGCCGGGGCGCGGCGCTGGTCGTGGGAGGCCCTCGATGACGACGGGATGGCCCGCGACCCGTGGGCCGATGGCGCGCTCGTCGCGGCGCCTTACTCGACGGCGACGCGGGTCAACCCACCGTTGCGTGGCCCGGTGGACGCGGCGGCGTGCCTGGTCGCCCTGCTCGACGGGACCGCCGACGCGGTCGTCACGGACCACGCACCGCACAGCGAGGTCGACAAGGCGGTCGAATTCGGCAGCGCCGCGAACGGGATCAGCGGCATCGAGACCGCGCTCGGCCTGCTGCTCGAGCTCGTCGACGCGGGCCACCTGACGCTGCTCCGCGCGATCGAGCTGCTGACCATCGGGCCGGCATCGGTGCTCGGCGAGCGCACCCGGCGGTTCGGTGCGGTCGGGCTCGTCGAGGGAGAGCCGGCGGACCTGGTCGTCTTCGATCGCTCCGATCGCTGGACCGTCACCGCCGAGGCGCTCCTGTCGCGCGGCAAGAACTCCCCGCTGCTCGGCCGCGACCTGCTCGGGCGGGTGCTCGTGACGATGGCCGGCGGCGGCGTCGCCTACGAGGCGCCCGGCGACTGATCCGTCGCGCTCGACGCGCGGGGTGTCAGGGTTGGGTCGATGGTCCGAGCACCCCGGGTCCCGCCACCTGGACGGGCGACAATGGCACATCGCCGATCGTCCAGACCCGGCCGGAATTCTTCGTCGACCAGGTAGGTCGTGGGGCGCTCGCCGTCCAGGACGCGGACCATGGAGAGTCGGCTGGGCGCGGCGTCCATGACGGTGCCGGGACGTTCTCGGAGGGACGGTTCCCACCAATCGATGCGGTCGAGCCGAACCGTCAGGATCGAGAGGATCGGCGCATCTGCTGCAAGGCCTTCGACCGTCGAGACGACGGCGGGCTTCGCAGTGCCGGCCCCGTCGCCCTTCTCGGTGGTATTGCTCGTCGGCAGCAGGACGCCGTCCGCGGACGAGACCCGGTCGACGACGAAGCGGTCGCGGCAGCGCTGCTCAGCGCCACGACACAACGACGCCCGCCGGTCATCGAAATGGCCGACCATCAGCACGTCGACGAGTGGCGCGGGCGCGACGCCGGTGCGCGCCGGGATCCAGCCGGTGTCGAGCCCTTCCATCTCGGGGTTCAGGGCCGGGCCGACCGGTGGCGCCGTGGTGTCGATATCGCCGCTGACGACATGCAAGGCCTCCGGGTCCTGCATCAGCCACATGAACTGCTCGGGGCATGTGGCGTCGAGCTGGTAGATGACGAGCTGGCCCAGGAGATTCGGACATGGCACTGCCGGCGCATCGCGGTACCAGCCGCGGACCGCGATCTCCCGGCCGTCGACGCCGCCATCGCGCACGGCGATCGCATCGGCCACGGTCAGGACCGGCAGTCCGAGCACTGCATCGGACGGGATGGGGGTACCGGGCGGCTCCGTCGTGCCGGATGTCGCCGGAGGTCCGGTTTCGGTCGCGACCGGCCCCACCATGGGCGGTGGGTCGCCGCGGAACGTCGATCCGATCTCGATGCCTCCAGCATCGAGCCAGCGGGTCTCGACGTAGACGCCCCCGGCGTCGCCGACCGCCCATCGGTAGGTCGCGTCGACCCGCCAGATCGCCGGGGACTCGGCCGCGATCGACCACGAGCACTCGAGGTGGACGAGACCGCCGAGGTCGCCGCCGGGGCCGAAGCGCACGTCGGCATCGGATAGGACCTCGGGCGCGGGGTCGAGGCAGTCGAAATAGATCGACTGGCTGTTGCCGGGTGGGGCGTAGCCGGACCGGAACGAGGCGGCCGCGGCCTGGAGGGCGGCATGGCCCGCGGCGATCGCGGCGGCGCGTTCCGCGGGGAGGGGCGCCGGCGGTGGCGTGAACCGGAAGCTGTCGATCATGACCCTGGAGATCGCATCGACATCCGCGGTGGTGGTCCCCGTCCCGGCGTTGGGCCACTCCCTCGCAAGGAGCTCGATCGACACCACCTGGCCGAGGTTGCCTGGCGTCGCGATCGACCAGCGCCGCGAGGCCTCTTCGCGGTAGTAGTCTGCCGGGTGCGGGGTCGAACGTGTCGAGGACGGCTGGCATCGTGCCGATCGACGGGCGGGTCGTCGTCCCATTCTCGATGTCCTGACGGCCGAAGATGGTCCCTCCTCGGATGCCCTCGGTCGAGACCTCGACGCGGATGGCCCCCGGTGCGAGGGGCAGCTGGTAGATGCAGTCCATGTCGACCGTGTCGCCGGATCGGCATGCGGCGTCGACCGTCTCGGTCCCAAGCAGGGCGACCGGCGACCCGCCGCCGCTGCCCACGAGCTTGGCGGCCATGGCGTGCCAGGACGCCGGAAAGTCAAACCGGAAGGTGCCCGCATCGAGCGTTCGCAGGTCCGGGCTCGGGCCGTCGATGAAGGTCGGCGAGGCGCCGGACGGGACGGCCGGCCGAAGCACGCCGTAGCCGAGGATGACGCCGCCGACGACCGCGATCGTGGCGACGACCAGCGCGGTCGAGGCGATCAGGCCGCGCCAAGCGATCGGCGACCGTTTCGGTGCCGTAAGGGCCGACGTCGTCGTGGCGACGAGGTCCCTTGGGGTCGGGTGGGCTCGAGCGAGTTCCTCGAACGCCGCATCGAGGCGGGCGTCGTCCCACGAAGCGCTCGTCATCGGTCGGCTCCGTCAACGTCCAGGGCGGCTTGCAGCGCCCGTCGCGCGGTGTAGAGCCGTGACTTCACCGTGCCCTCGGGGATCCCGAGGATCCCGGCGAGCTCCGCCACCGACCGGCTCTCGAGGTGGTGGAGCGCGAGGATCGAGCGCTGGTCGATGTCGAGCGCCGCGAGCGCGCGTTCGAGGCGATCCGCGTCGGTCGGTCCGGCGAGGGGGTCGGCCGCCGACCGCTCGATCTCACTCGACGCGATCTCGCGGATGCCGCGGCGCCGACGCGCCCGGTGCGTCATGCGCGCCGCATTGACGGCGACCCGCTGCAACCAGGCGTCGAACCGATCGGGATCGCGCAGCTTGCCGAGCTGCCGCCACGCGGTGACAAAGGTCTCCTGGGCGGCGTCGCGTGCATCGGCCTCGTTGCCGAGGATCGCGAACGAGAGGCGGTAGACGGCATCCATGTGCGCGCTGACGATCTCCTCGAACGCGTCGGGGTCGCCGTGGCGTGCCCGGTCGATGGTCGCCGGGTCGGTCGCGGGTCGGATGGGTCCCTCCTGCGGCGTTCGAACACCAGATGCCGGCGGGCAGCCGTCGGTTCACCGTCCGGCGTGAGATCGGCGATGCATACCGCAGGCCGACGATACGCCCGATCGGTGGCTCGGCTAGGCTCAGGCCGTGGATGGGACGCAGCGCAACGACTACGAGCGGCGCTCGTACTGGCAGACGACGATGCCGCCGCTGCCCGACCGATCCGGTCGCGCGCTCCCGGACACGGCGGATGTCGTCGTCATCGGTGGCGGCTACACGGGGATCAACGCGGCGCGCGAGCTCGCGAACGCGGCACCGCGGTCACGCTCCTCGAGACCCACACGCTCGGCTGGGGTGCCTCGACCCGCAATGGCGGGATCGTCCATGCCGGTACAAGCTCGGGCCGACCGCGCTGCTCAAGAAGTACGGCCCGGAGACCGGCGGGCGCTCTACCAGGAGACGCTCGAGTCGTACGAGCTGATCAAGCGCCTCATCGCCGACGAGGCCATCGACTGCGACTTCCGCGAGAACGGCCATCTCGAGCTGGCCTACGGCGCCTCCCATGTGCACGACCTGGAGGAGACGCAGAAGAGCCTGGCATCGGTCGGGGTGCAGGCCGAGCTCATCCCGAAGGACCGGATCCGCGAGGAGATCGGCTCGGACGCCTACTACGGCGCCCTCGCGGTCCCGGATAGCGCCCTGGTCCACCCGGGCCGCTACTTCGCGGGTCTCGCCGCGGCCGCGGACCGCGCCGGCGCGGACCTCCACGAGGGCGTCCGGGCGACCTCGATCCGCAAGCAGGCCGATGGCCGCTTCGTGGTCGAGACGGATCGCGGCGCGATCCTGGCGCGCGACGTGTTCGTCGCCACGAACGGCTACACGGACGGGGTCGCGCCCTCGCTGCGGCGGCGGATCATCGCGATCAAGAGCTACATCATCGCCAGCGAGCCGCTCCCCGAGGAGCTGGCACGGGAGCTCTCCCGCACGGCCGCTCGTTCTTCGACACCAAGAACTACCTCTACTACTGGCACCTCAGCGCCGACCGACGGATGGTCTTCGGCGGGCGCGCCTCGATGCTGCCGACGACGATCGACCGGACCGCGTCGATCCTGCACAAGGGCCTGCTCATGGTGCATCCGCAGCTCGCCCCGTACCGCATCGAGTACGCCTGGGGCGGCAACGTCGGCTTCACGTTCGACCGGATGCCGCACATGGGCCGGACCAAGGACGGCGTGATGTACGCGGTCGGCTGCTGCGGGACGGGCGTGGCGCTGATGACCTACCTCGGCACCAAGGCCGGGGAGTGGATGGCCGGGGGCAAGGCGCCGGCCCTGAGCCGCCTCTCCTTCCCGCTCGTGCCCGCTCCCTACGAGGGCCGCGCCTGGTTCCTGCCGGTCGCCGGGGAGTGGTTCCGCCTCCAGGACCGCCTGGCCGCCCGATCCAAGCCGAAGACAGGGGCCGACTGAATGCCGAAGCCGCTCGCCGTCCAGCTCTACACCTTCCGCGACACGACCAAGCCGGGCGTGGCGGGGCTGGGCCTGGACCCGGCCGCGCTCGCCGCGATCGCGGACATCGGCTTCCTCGGGGTCGAGACCGTCGATGTCCCCGGTGGCGACCCGGTCGCCGCTCGCCGGGCGATCGAGGCCGCCGGCCTGCAGGTCGCGAGCTCGCACACGTGGACGCGGCTCGACGACCTCGACTCGTTCGACCGGGCGTCGGCTGCCGTCGCGGAGCTCGGCTCGTCGTCGATCATCCTGTCGGGGAGCGGGTTCACCTCCGTGGACCTGGTCGATGCCTTCGCCGACCGGCTGAACGCGGCATCCGCGGTCGCCGCGCGGCACGGGCTGTCGCTCGGGTACCACAACCATGCGGCCGAGATGCGCCCGCTCGAGGGCATCCCGGTCTACCGCCGGCTGCTCCAGCTGGTCGACCCGGCGGTCGTCTTCCAGGTCGACATCTTCTGGGTCCAGGTGGGCGGGCTCGAGCCGGGGCCGGTGATCACCGAGCTCGGCGAGCGGGTCGTCTCGCTCCACATCAAGGACGGCGAGACGCTCCCCAGCGACGCGGGCGCGGAGCCGTTCGTCAACGTCGCGGTCGGCCAGGGCGTGATCGACGTCGGCGGCGCGGTCGAGGCCGGGGACGCCCTGCCCGGGATCGGCTGGCTGATCGTCGAATTCGACCACTGCGACGGGGACCCGATGGACGCCGTCCGCGACAGCTACGAGTACCTCGCGTCGCGCGGCCTCGGGCGCGGAGCCGCCAGGTGACCGAGGTCCGGCCCGCCAGGGTCGGCATCGTCGGCTGCGGGAACGTCACCGACCTGTACCTGCGCGGCTGCGCGACGCTGCCTTCGATCCAGCTGGCCGCCTGCGCGGACATCGACCCGGGCCGGGCCGCGGCACTCTCGGCCAAGGGCGGCTTCCCGGCGATGGCCGTCGACGCGCTGCTGGCCGATCCGGACATCGAGATCGTGCTCAACCTCACGCCCCCGACCGCCCACGTCGGCATCTCGCGAGCGGCGATCGCCGCCCGCAAGCACCTCTATTCCGAGAAGCCCTTCGCCACGACCCGGGCGGATGCGGCGGCGATCCTCGCGGACGGCGCGGCGGCCGGGGTCGTCGTCGGCGGAGCGCCGGACACGTTCCTGGGTGGTTGCCTGCAGACGGCCCGCGCCATGATCGACGAGGGGGCCATCGGCGAGCCGATCGGGGCCAACGCCGCGGTCATGCATCCGGGACCGGAGCGCTGGCACCCGAACCCCGACTTCTTCTACGGTCCGGGCGGCGGCCCGCTGCTCGATGTCGGCCCGTACTACGTCGCGGGATTGGTGAGCCTGCTCGGCCCGATCGTCGCGGTCTCCGCCGAGGCGCGCGGGATGGGCGTCCGGCGCACGATCAGTGCCGGGCCACGGACGGGCGAGTCGTTCACGGCCGAGGTCCCGACGCACGCGGTCGCGGTCTACCGGTTCGCCTCCGGGGCGATCGGCGGGTTCACCGCGTCGTTCGACGTCGTCGCGAGCGCCTCGCCGCACATCGAGATCCATGGGACCGAGGGTTCGCTCAGCCTGGGCGACCCGAACCGCTTCGACGGCGCCGTCCATCTGCGGCGCATGGGTTCGGATGACTGGTCAGACGTGCCGCTGCGGTTCGACGGGAGCGTCGGCCGCGGCATCGGCCTGGCCGACATGATCGCCGCGATCCGCGAGGGCCGGTCGCCGCGGGCGTCGGGCGCGTTCGCGTTCCACGCGCTCGACGTGCTGCTCGCGACCGAGACGGCCGCGGCCACGCACAGCGAGGTCGCGATCGCGTCGACCTGCGAGCGGCCGGCGCCGCTGGATACACCGCCCGGCTGAGGTCAGCCTGCGAGACGCCGCAGCGTCTCGAGCAGGTGGTCGATGTCGTCCTCGGTCGAGAGGTAGTTCACGATCCCTGCCCGGAGATAGGTCGCGCCGCGGAGTCGGGTCGTCGTCAGCCAGCCGTCGCCCGAGAGCTCGAGTGCGCGCTGCAGGCGGTCCTGGTGGGCATCGAGTCGGTGCGGATCCATCGCGGCCGCCGCCGCTCGCCCGCCCGGCAGGTGCCGGAAGCAGACCACGGACAGGTCCGGCACCTCGGGGAGTGCCTCGAAGTCATCGGCTTCCGAGCAGCGCTGCGCGAGGAGCGCCGCGAGGTCGTCGTTGGCCTCGATGAGCCGCCCGAACCCCCTCGTCCCGAGGTGCTTCCACGACATCCAGAGCTTGAGCGCGCGCCAGCGGCGGGTGCCCTCGAAGCTGAGCTTGTAGAAGTTGAGCTGGTCGCCGTGCTCGTCGGTGTCGTCGGCGGCGTCGTCCCGGTCGCCCGGCGCCGCCTCCGCGGCTCCCGGCCCGGCACCCTCGCCGCCGCGGTAGTACTCGGGACTGCGGCCGCCGAAGGTCGCGGCCAGGTGACGGCCATCGCGGACCAGCAGCCCGCCGATGTCGTAGGCCTGGAAGAACCACTTGTGCGGGTCCACCGTGACCGAATCGGCTCGCTCGAGGTCCGGGACCCGTCCGGCGTCGCGTTCGGAGAGCCGCGCGCCGCCGCCGTAAGCCGCGTCGACATGCAGCCACAGCCCGTGCTCGGCGGCCACGTCGGCCAGCTCCCCGACGGCGTCGACGGAGCCCGTGTTGGTCGAGCCCGCGACGGCCGAGATCGCGAACGGCGTCAGGCCATCGGCGACGTCGCGCGCGATCGCTTCGGCGACGGGCGCACCCCGCAGGCGGAACCGGTCATCCGACGGGACGATCACGAGGGTCTCCGACGGGAAGCCGAGGAGGTCCAGCGCCCGCCCCACGGAGAAGTGCGTCTGGTCGCTGGCATAGGCGCGGCAGCCATCGAGCTCGCCGCCGCGCGGCGGACGCCCCGTCCCGAGCAGCTGACCGAGGCGCAGGTCGCGGGCGATCGCCAGCCCCATGAAGTTGGCCATCACGCCGCCCGAGGTGAGCAGGCCGAACGAGCCGTCATCGAAGCCGACCAGGTCGCACAGCCAGCGGACGACCTCCTCCTCGACGAACGACGCGAGCGGGCCGGCGTGCCAGACGTCGACGCCCTGGTTGGTCATCTGGGCGAGCAGCTCGCCCATCATCGACATCGGGAGCGGCGGCGGCGTGAAGTACCCGAACTGGCGCGGATGCTGCGAGGCCATCTGGCCGCCCGCCAGACGCCGGGTGAACTCGGCGAGGACATCCCTCGACGGCATCGGGTCGAGCGGCGCCGGGCCGGGGCCGGTGCCGCCGCCGTAGTACTGGCGGCGCAGCTGCTCGTACGGTGAGGCGTCGCCCATCGCCCGCTCGCTGGCCTGTTCGTAGAGGAAGGCGAGGGCGGCCGCCCAGGTGTCCGCCCCGAGCTGTTCGAGTGCGACTCGAGAGGCGCCTTCGTCGCGGTAAGCGACGAGCTCCGGCTCGGGGTGCCAGTCGAACCGGGCCAGGTAGGCGTCGATGTCGGGCGGCGCGGTCGGATGCTGGGTCGAGGGTCGGTCGGCCATCGGCTCGATGGTAGTCGCCGCCGATGTCCGCGGCTCGCGCGTCGTACCCTTCGCACCGTGCAGGATCACGATGAGGCCGGTCGCCGCTGGCTCGATGGGCAGCTCACCGGCCTCGGCGTGCCATACGAGCTGTTCGCCTGCGATCCGGCCCTGGCCGACACGGCCGCGTTCTGCGCCGCCTACGGGTTCCCGCCGGAGGACTCGGCCAACACGATCGTGGTGATCGGCAAGTCCGATCCCCCGCGCTACGCCGCCTGCGTGACGCTGGCGCCGTACCGGCTCGACGTGAACCGCGCGGTCCGCGACCGCCTCGGGACGCGCAAGGCGTCGTTCGCCCCGGCCGAGGACACCGCGGCCCTCACCGGGATGCAGATGGGCGGCGTGACGGTGTTCGGGCTGCCGGCCGACCTGCCGATCTGGGTCGACGCGCGGGTCATGGACCGCGAGCGGATCGTGCTCGGCGGCGGGTCGCGGTCGTGGAAGGTCGTGTCCACTCCATCGATCCTGCGGGCGCTGCCCGGTGTCGAAGTGGTCGAGGGCCTCGCGACCGAGCCGGCGCCACGGGCGGACGCCTCGTGACGGACCAGGGCGGGGTGCCCGCGGACGGGCCGGACGCTGGGTCCCCGGGACCGCAGCCGGAGCCTGAGCCGCCGCCCAACGACCCTGTCCGTCGACCCGACGCCCCCGCGCCGGCCCCGGCCGACCGGCCCGATCCAGTACAAGGGGGCCGAGCTCGAGCCCGAGCGCGGCCCGGGCCTCGGCTGCTTCCGGTTCCAGGTCGTGGTGCTCGCGATCCTCGTCGTCCTCACCCCGCTGAGCGTCGCGTGGGATTGGCCCCCCGCCGTGAGTGCGGCCCTGCTCTTCATCGTCATCTTCCTGCTGCTGGTCACCGGCCAGACGATCATCTTCCTGCTGCGGCTCGTGGCCGCCGACCGCCGGACCCGCCGCCGACCGATGGGGAGTGCCACGAAGACGGTCGGCGAGCTCGAGGACGCGGCATCCGCGCCTCCGGCCGAGCAGGATCCCGAGCACCAGCGGGATCGCTCCGACCCGTAGGGCAGGCCGCCCGGCCGTTGGCGCGGCCGACTGGCCGTTGGCGCGGCCGACTGGCCGTTGGCGCGGCCGACCGGCCGTTGGCGCGGCCGACTGGCCGTTGGCGCGGCCGACTGGCCGTTGGCGCGGCCGACTGGCCGTTGGCGCGGCCGACTGGCCGTTGGCGCGGCCGACCTGCCATAACGGTCATGGGGAGAACGCAATGGCCGTTCCCTGTCCAGAAGTAGGTGATCCGCTCGGGCTGGAGAGGCCAGAGCACGCTCGGATCGGCCGCCGGAGCCCCCGAGGCAGGTCATCTGGACTCGGACGGCGGGCGTGGACCGGCCATAACGGTCTCCTGGTGGTCGTCCTGCCGGGTCGGCGGACCGCGACCACGTTCGGTCGCGGGACCACCGAACGGCGCGGGCCGCCCAACGCCCGCGACGCCTCCGGCACTGCCATTCCCCACGCACGACCGCGCACGAGCGGCCCCGTGCGACAATACCGGGCGGGCCGGCGCGAGCCGACCCTCGTCCGCCCAGGAGGAACGCCCGAACGTGCCCGTGCTCGCGACCTACTTCTCCGTCCGCCGCGGCCGCGATCCGTTCTTCAAGTTCTTCATGCGAACGATCTTCCCGAGGCAGGTGAAGGACTACGAAGAGAAGTTCGGCATCCGCTTCATCGGCTGGTTCAACGTCGCCCACGGCTGGGACTTCGACAACGTGATCCTGCTGGACCTGCCCGACTACGCGACCCTGGACAAGCTCGAGGCCGACGAGGCCACCCGCGCGCTCGGCCATCGAGCGGGCGAATGGATCTTCGAGCGCCATCACTCGATGTTCCTGCGAGAACGGATGGGCCCCGATCTCGAATACCATCCCTGACCCGAGGAGCATCCGATGAGCATGCGACGCGACGCGCGACCACAAGGCGACGAACCGAACGGGAGACCAACCATGGATGGCCACAACGACCTGCTCGGTGAGTTGGCGTCCGACGCCGGCCTCGAACGTTCCGACTTCCTCGTCCAGTCCACTGAGCAACTGCGCAAGTTCCTCGATCGGCACAAGGAGCGGATCGCCGCCATCGGCGGTCTGACCCTGATCGACGAGGAGCCGGACTACCTGTCGATCGCGCCCGACCTCTCGTTCCGCAGCCGCAGCCGGTACCTCGACGACATCACCGGAGAGTGGGTCAGCGAGACCGAGGTCATCGAGCACGCCTCCGAGCTGGTCGAGCTGTACAACCCGGCCGACATCTACGCCGCCTTCGCCGAGGCGTCCCGCGAGGCCGCGGGCCTCGGCGCCGAGCCGACCGGCGAGGAGGACGTCCTTGCCGCTGCCGGCATCTCGGTCGAGGAGACGCTCTCGACCTCGGCCGAGGACCCCTACGCCGCGGCCGCCGACTCGTGGGCGGCCGGCCAGTCGATGCCGCTCGACACGGACGACGACGAAGCCGCCGCGCATCGGCTCTACGACCTCGCGCTCGAGTACCAGGAGCGGAGCCAGCGCAACGAAGCCCGGATCCTGTCCGAGTTCGAGGGTGCCGCCGCCGGCCTCAGCAGCGTCGTGGGCGAGCTGATCATCGTCGACGACGACGACGAGCGGCTGGTCCTGACCGGCACCGGCGTCTTCCGCGCCGAGGTGATCCCGGAGGATGCCGAGGGTGGCTGGCGCTCGCTGACGAGCGCCGACGAGCTCGTCGAGTTCTACGACCCGACCGATGTCTTCGGCGACCTGGCGGACTCGCTGGCCGAGGCCTATCCCTCGGTCGCGCCGGAGCTACCGGCGGAGGCCGATGAGACCGGCGCCGGGGCCGCGGCTCCCGATCACGACGACGCGGACGACACCGTCGCCGCCGTCGAGCCCGCGGAGGACGACGAAGACGCGGACGAGGACGCCGACGACGAGGACCCGGACGACGACGACGCCAAGGAGGGCGAGCCGACCGCGTGACGATGCGGCTCGCCGCGGCGGAGCTCGTCGAGAGTCGAGAGATCCTCCCGGGTCAGTGGCTCCAGGCCTACCACGCCCCGGAGATCGCGACGGGTTCGCGGGCGGGCCAGTTCGTCCATGTCCGGACCGGCGACTTCTCCGGGATGGTCCTGCGCCGGCCGTTCTCGCTGAACACGATCGACGCGGCGACCGGCACGATCACGATCCACTTCCGCGTGGTGGGCCGCGGGACCGAGTGGTTCACGCATCTCCGACCCGGTGACAGCGTCGACCTCCTGGGGCCACTCGGCCGGCCGTTCGAGGTCGACTCGCGGAGCCAGCACCTGCTGCTCATCGCCGGCGGCCTTGGCATGGCCGGCGTCCGTCTGCTGGCCGACGAGGCGATCCGCGACGGCCGTCAGGTCACGCTGCTGTTCGGGGCGGCCAGCTCGCGCGAGGTCTATCCCTCGAGCCTGCTCCCCGACGAGGTCGAGTACATCGTCGCGACCGACGACGGCTCGCTCGGCCACCACGGCTACGTGACCGACCTGGTCGCCACGTACGAGGGCTGGGCGGACCAGGCCTTCGCCTGCGGGCCGGCCCCGATGCTGGCCGCCCTCGCGCGGCTCGCGGCCGGCCGCCAGCAGCGACTCGGCGTCGCGAAGCTCGGCCGCAAGCGCGGCGGCGGCAAGTCCGACCCGGTCGGCTCGCCGGCCGCTCGCCGGAAGGCGTTCCTCCAGGTGTCGATGGAGCAGAACATGGGCTGCGCGGTCGGGGCGTGCCTGGGCTGCGTGGTGATGAGCACGAGCGGCGTCCCGCAGCGCGTCTGTCGCGAAGGTCCGGTCTTCGCGGCCGAGGAGATCGCCTGGGACGGCGCGTGGTCGTGACCGTGCACGGCGGCCCCGGGCCGCTGGCCGCCGATACCGAGATCGACCTGTCCGTCGACCTCGGACGCGGCCTGGTCCTCGCCAACCCGATCCTCGTCGCGTCGGGGACCTTCGGCTACGGCGTCGAGTACGGCGATGTCGTCGAGATCGACCGGCTCGGCGCGATCTGCTGCAAGGGCACGACCCTGCGGGCACGGATCGGCAACCCGACGCCGCGCGTGACCGAGACGCCGGGCGGGATGCTCAACTCGATCGGGCTGCAGAACCCCGGCGTCGATGCCGTGATCGCCAAGTACGCGGACACCTGGACGGCTTGGAAGGTCCCGGTCATCGTCAACATCGCCGGCGAGTCGGTCGAGGACTACGTCGAGGTCGCCCGGCGGCTCGACGGAGTGCCCGGGATCGCGGGCATCGAGCTGAACATCTCGTGCCCCAACGTCGGTCGCGGCGGGCTCCAGTTCGCCATCGATGCCGGCGCGGCCGGCGAGGTCACCGCCGCCGTCCGCCGCGCCACGGACCTGCCGCTGCTGGTCAAGCTCTCCCCGAACGTCTCGGACATCCGGCCGATCGCGAAGGCCATCGCCGACGCGGGTGCGGATGCGCTGACCGCCATCAACACGCTGTCCGGGATCGCCGTCGCACCGGACCGGACCAGGCCGCTCCTCGGGAACGTCTACGGCGGGCTGTCCGGCCCGGCCATCAAGCCGGTCGCGCTGCGCGTCGTGTACGAGGCGGCGCAGGCCGTGAAGATCCCGATCGTGGCCATCGGCGGCGTCACGGAGCTGGCGGACGTGCTCGACTTCCTGGCCGTCGGAGCCGTCGCGGTCCAGGTTGGCACGGCGATCTTCGCCGACCCGACGCTGCCGGTCCGCCTGGTCGACGAGCTCGCGGACGCGTGCCGGACGCGCGGCGTGACCTCGTACCGGGACCTGGTCGGGACCGCCCTGCCGAAGCGACCCGCGGCGCCGTCGGCCAACGGGGTCGAGTACCACCCCTGACCGTCGGGCGGCCCGGCGCCCGTCGGAGCGACCGACCTACACTTGCCGGCATGACCACGATCCGACCGGCCCTTGACGCCACCGCCCGACTCGTCATCGCCGCGCGCACGGAGGCGATCTTCCGCGCCTCGGGTGCCTTCCGCGAGGGCCACTTCCTGCTCAAGAGCGGCCGGCACGGGGACGCGTACGTCGAGAAGTTCGCGGTCCTCTCGGACCCGGCCGCGACCAGCGAGCTGTGCGGCTACTTCGCGGCGACCGTGGCCGGCGACGATGACCGGCCCGCGCTGGCCGATCTCGTGGCCGGGCCGACGACCGGCGGCGTCATCCTCGCCTTCGAGACCGCGCGTCAGCTCGGGCTCCGCAGCATCTTCGCCGAGGAGGTCCGCGACGACGACGGGATCGACCCGGCGCGAGTTCCGGCGTGGCTTCCGCATCGAGCCCGGCGAGCGCGTCCTCCTGGTCGACGACATCCTGACCACCGGCGGCTCGCTGCTGGCGATGATCCCGGCCGTCGAGGCGCTGGGCGGCGAGATCGTCGAGTGCGCGGTCCTGGTGGACCGCGGTGGCGGGCACCCGACGCTGACGTCGCCGACCACCGGGCGCGTCTATCCGCTCCGCTCGCTCTGGGGGCTCGACCTGCCGACCTACGAGCCGGGAGTGGCGACCTGTCCGCGCTGCGCCGACGGGATGCCGCTCCACGCGCCGGGGAGCACCGGGACCCACGCCTGACCCGTGGACCGAACCACCCGGAACGTCTTCCTCGCCTCCATCCTCGGGCTGGTCGTCGTCACGATCGGGGCGATGGTGCTCCTGGGCGGGACCAGCGGCCCGCCGCCTGGCACGACGATGGTCCAGGGCGTGGTGGTCGGCGTCGATTCGTCCGGGCTGACCAAGGTCCGCGGCTTCACGCTCCGGTCCGACGATGGGCGGACCCTCGAGTTCGACCTGTCAGCGCTCGAGAATGCTGTCGAGTTCCCGCCCGGGCATCTCGTCGAGCACCAGGGCCTGGGCAGCAAGGTCCGGGTCTGGTATCGCGACAGCAGCGGGACGTTGCAGGCGATCCGCCTCGAGGATGCGCCCGCGGGCGCGGAGATCGCGCCTCAGCGGGCTGGCGCGATCGCCTTGATCGCAGCGTCCATCTCGGCCGGTGACGCGATCAGCTCGTAGGACTTCTGCACGACGCCGTTCGCGTCCACCGCGAAGATCCACGGCTCGCTGGTCAATCCCCATTCGAGCGTGGTCGTGGTGGGCGTCAGGTCCGGCGGGTCGGCCGTGGTCAGGACCGGTTGCAGTTGTCCGTCGACCAGCTTGAGCTCGTAGGGCTCGACGTTGATGAATGTCACGCCAGGGTTGGCCGCGGCGATCGGCTTGAGCTGGTCGAGGGTCGGACCGCACTGGGCGCTCTTGCAGAACTTGGGCGTCGCGAAGACGAGGATGAACGGCTTCTTCGCGGCGATCGCATCGGCGACGGAGGTCTCGTAGAAGGCCGGGTTCGGGTTCGCGTCGGTGGAGATCTTGTGCACGTCGCCACCGACGTCGGCGAGCGTCGGGGTCTTCGTGGCGGGCGCCTTCTGGCCGACCTGGACGGTGAAGGACGTGTCGTGGACGTCGAACTGGAGGCGTGTCGTCTCCTTGGGCGCGCCAGGCGCCTCGGTGGTCACCTCGGCGCCCCAGGTCCCGGCCTCGGGAAGCGCGACGTCGAGGATGTACATGCCGCGGTCGTTCGGGATCGTCCAGATGAACGTGCCGTCGGCGGTCGCGACGGCCTTCCCCGGGTCACGGCCGAGGTCGTAGAACGCGACCGATGCGGTGCGGTCGGGCGCGCTCACGACGCGGTTCTGGCTGTCGAGGAACAGCAGCAGCAGCCGCGCCTGGCCGCAGGCGACCTGGTTGCTGACGAGGAAGGGGATCGTGGCGGGCGTGGTCGATGGCGCCTCCCAGCCGGCCGGCGTCGAGGTGACCTCCGGGGCGCTCGGGCAGAGGGCGCCAGCGTCGGCGGACGCACTGGGCGCGGCCGTGGGGGAGGAGGTCGGCGACCCGCAGGCCGCGGCGATGAGGGCGACCGCCAGCACCGTGGCGATCGATCGGGGACGTGGCATGGACCGAAGGGTAGCGCTGGTCGCCCAACCTTGCCGTATCCGGGGCGAGGGCCGGGAGCCGGCGGAGATAGAATGGCGACCTCGTGACTCGATTCCAACGCCTCGCCCTGGCGACCCTGCTGACCACGCTTGCGCTGGTCACGATCGGCGTCATCGTGCGCGCCACCGAGTCGGGCCTCGGCTGCCCGGACTGGCCGCTCTGTCACGGCCAGATCATCCCGCCCCTCGACGACCCCAAGGCATGGATCGAATGGGTCCATCGCGGCGTCGCGGTGATCGTCGGATTCGAGATCCTGGGCATGGCCGTGCTGGCCATCCGCGACCATCGCGACCGCCCGTCGATCCTGTGGCCGACGCTCGCGGCCGTCCTGCTGGTCGGGTTCCAGGCCTGGCTCGGCCGCGAGACCGTCCGGCTCGGCAACTCGGGCGAGTCCGTCACGGCACACCTCGCGGCGGCGATGAGCCTGGTCGGGCTGCTCGTCTACGTGACCATCCGTGCCGGCTATCCGGCCCGCATCGGCGGCCGCGGTGCGAGCCAGCGGTTCACGATCCTGGCCGCGTTCGGGGCCGTGGCGACCTTCGCGCTCCTGCTCTTCGGATCGCACGTCACCGCCACCGAGTCCGCCCTGGTCTTCCCGGACTGGCCGCTGATGGGCGGGACGCTGGTCCCGCAGGTGACCGACCTGACCAGCGCGCATGTCCTGCACCGCTGGATCGCGGTCGTGGTCGGCATCATCGTGGGGATCGTGGCCCTGTTCGCGTGGCGGACCCAGCGCGACCATCCGGCGATCGTCCGGCTCGCGCGCTGACGGCGGCCGGCCTCTTCGTCATCCAGGTGCTGATCGGCGGCGCGCAGGTCCTGACGAAGCTCGCCGCGTGGACGCAGACGCTCCATCTCGCGCTCGGCGCGGTGATCTGGGCCCTGATGGCGGCGCTGGTCGTCAGCAGCTACTACACGGCCCGGGTCGGTTCGCGCGCCGGGGAGATCGCCCCGGGTGGCGGCCAGGGCCACCTCGACGACGGTCCGGCGGACGCCGCGCCGCGCACGACCGGTGACACCGTCCGTGCCTACATCGCCCTGACCAAGCCGCGGATCATCGAGCTGCTGCTGGTCACCACGGTCCCGGCCATGGTGCTCGCCACCCGTGAGGTCCCCGGCATCGCATGGGGTTCGTGGGGGATCCTCGTCGTCTGGACGATGGTCGGCGGGACGCTTGCCGCGGGCAGCGCCAATGCGATCAACTGCTACCTGGACCGCGACATCGACCTGCTGATGATGCGGACCCGGCGCCGGCCGCTTCCCGCCCATCAGGTCGACCCGGAACGCGCGGTCGTCTTCGGCCTGGCCCTCGGCGTGATCTCGTTCGTCGTGATGGCCTGGTTCGTGAACCTGCTGGCCGCGTTCCTGACCCTGCTGGCGATCGCGTTCTACGTCGTCGTGTACACCATCATGCTCAAGCGCACGACCACCCAGAACATCGTGATCGGCGGTGCCGCCGGCGCCCTCCCGCCGGTCATCGGCTGGGCCGCGGTCACGGGGAGCGTCGGCATCCCGGCCCTGCTCCTCTTCGCCCTGGTCTTCTACTGGACGCCACCGCATTTCTGGGCGCTCTCGCTACGCATCCGCAAGGACTACGCGGCGGCCGGCGTGCCGATGCTCCCCGTCGTCAAGGGGATCCCCGAGACCACCCGCCAGATCGGCCTCTACACGATCCTCATGGTCGCGATCTCGCTGATCCTCTTCGCGGTCGCGCGGATGGGCGCGATCTACCTCGTGGCGGCGGTCGTCCTCGGGGCCGTCTTCCTGTGGCAGGCCTACAAGCTGTGGCGCCGCGGCGCCTCCGAGGAGGCGTCGACGGCCGGCGCGATCGCGCTCTACAAGTACTCGATCAGCTACCTGTCGCTGCTGTTCCTGGCGGTCGCCGTCGACGCCCTGGTGGTCATCCCGCTGTAGGCCGCCCGGCCCGCAGCTCGGCTCCACCGCTCGCCAGCCGGCCAGCCTGCCAGCCGCCCGGCGTGCCACCGCTCAGCGCCAGGCGCTCAGCGCCAGCCCAGCTCCGGCGCGACGAACTTCAGGATGCTCTCGATGGCGTGGGCGTTGTAGTCCACGCCGAGCTGGTTCGGGACCGTCAGCAGGAGCGTGTCGGCCGCCTGGATCGCCTCGTCCTCGGCGAGCTGCTTGACGAGCACGTCGGGTTCGGCGGCATACGAGCGCCCGAAGATCGCCCGCGTCTGCGCGTCGAGGTAGCCGATCGAATCCTGGTCATTCGTCTCGTGGCCGAAGTACGCTCGGTCGCGCTCGTCGACGAGGGCGAAGATGCTGCGGCTCACCGAGACCCGCGGCTCGCGCTCGTGGCCCGCCGCAGTCCACGCCGCCCGAAAGGCCTCGATCTGCTTGCGCTGCTGGATATGCAGCGGCTCGCCGGTCTCGTCGAACTTCAGGGTCGAGCTCTGCAGGTTCATGCCGAGCTTGGCCGCCCAGACGGCCGTCGCGTCCGACGCGGCGCCCCACCAGATCCGGTCGCGCAACCCCGGGGAGTACGGCTCGACGCGGAGGAGCCCGGGCGGGTTCGGGAACATCGGCCGTGGGTTCGGCGGCGCGAAGCCCTCGCCACGCAGGACGTCGAGGAACGCCTCGGTCCGGCGGCGCGCCATCGCCGCGTCATCCTCGCCCTCCTCGGGGACGTAGCCGAAGTAGCGGAACCCGTCGATGACCTGCTCCGGCGAGCCGCGACTGATGCCGAGCTGCAGCCGCCCGCCCGCGATCAGGTCCGCGGCGCCGGCGTCCTCGGCCATGTACAACGCGTTCTCGTAGCGCATGTCGATGACGGCGGTGCCGATCTCGATGCGGCTGGTCCGCGCCCCGACCGCGGCGAGCAACGGGAACGGCGACCCGAGCTGGCGGGCGAAATGATGGACGCGGAAGTACGCGCCATCCGCGCCCAGCTCCTCGGCGGCGACGGCCAGCTCGATCGACTGGATGAGGGCATCGGAGGCGGACCGCACCTGCGAATAGGGCGAGTCCGACCAGTGGCCGAACGACAGGAACCCGATCTTCTTCATGGGGACACGGTATCTGCTCGGGGTCCGAGGCGTGTCGGCAGGCCCGTGTCGCCGGGTCCGTGGCGGGCCGTGGCCGGCGTGGCGCCGTGGCGCTGTGGCCGCCGTGGGCCGTTCCGGGACCCGCGTTCCTGCCATACGCCACCCGTCGTGGCCGTAGCCAGCAGATCGCTGCCCGTCAGCACGCCGGACGCCTGGAAAGCCTGCCAAACGGGCCGTAGCGCCACCCCCGGTGGCATCTGGCGAGAGCTGGATGGCCGATGGCGGCTAGTGCCACCCCGGGTGGCATCCGGCAACACCGTCCGAGCTCCGGCGCACGACCGACCGTTCAGGGAGCACAGTCACCGGGCGTGCCTGGACCAGGCGCGGGGCCAAGCATCGGCACGCCGACCCACACGTCGAGGCGGCCACAACTGAGGTCGACGCGGAAGCCGTCACCGCTCTCGGTGGTCACCCCGTCCGCCTCCCTCCGCGTCACCTTGTCCAGATGGATCTGGTGCTTCGAGAGGACGCGTCCCGTCGGCGTCGTCGCCTCGAGCACATAGGTGCCGCTCGGCAGTGCGCCGCTCGCGATGGTCAGGCCCTGACCTGCCGCGGCGATGGCGGCAGGACGGCCGTCGACGACGATCGCGACCAGGAGGGTCGTCCCGTTCTCGATGTGGAGGTCGTAGGCGTCCGGCGCGAGTGGCCCACGGCCTGCGAGCGGCCCGATACAGGCGCCGACAAGGAGGGCCACGACCGGCCCGAGGACCGCGATCCGCCGCATCGGCCGAGTCTAGTCGGCGTCCGTCTCGGTTCCCTGTCACCATGCCGTCGATGGAGATCCACTTCCTGGGCGGCGCGACGACCGTCACCGGGTCGCAGCACCTGCTGGTCACCGAGCAAGCCCGGGTCCTCATCGATTGCGGCATGTTCCAGGGAAGCCCCAACGAGTCGATCCGCAACCGGATCCCGTTCGACTTCGACCCCGCCACGCTCGATGCGGTCCTCCTGACCCACGCCCACCTCGATCACTGCGGGCTGCTCCCCAACCTGGTCAAGGCCGGCTACCGCGGCCCGATCCACGCGACCTCGGGCACGATCGAGCTGGCGACCCTGGTCCTGCTCGACTCCGGCAAGCTCCACGAGGAGTTCGCGAAGCGCGGCGACCGCTGGGAGAAGCGCCATCCCGACAAAGCCGCGGCGGAGGACCGCGAGCAGGAGGACCGCTATGCGGCGGCGCTCGCCCTGGCGGCGGACGGCGAGGACGGCGTGATCGGCAATGCGGCCACCGGCGAGCACGTCGCGACCACCATCGAGCCGATGCCGGCGCCCGCCGCCGCTGCCCCCGCCGCCGCTGCCCCCGCCCCGACCGACCCCGCCCCGACCGCCACCGCCCCCGCGACGTGGCCGAGCGACCCCGAGGCGGACCTCCGCGCCCAGCCGCCGCACCTCGTCGTGGACCTCGATGCGCCCCTCTACACGGCGCGCGACGCCGAACGGTCGCTGGCGAGCTTCCGGCCCGTGGAGTACGGACAGGAGATCGAGGTGGCGCCCGGGGTCAAGGCGCTGTTCATGGACGCGGGCCACATCCTCGGCTCCGCGATCATCCGCCTGACCATCACGGACAAGCCGGGCGGCGACGAGCGGATCATCGTCTGCTCGGGCGACCTCGGTCGCCCCGGCACGCCGATCCTGCGCGACCCGACGCCGCAGACCGGCGCCGACTACGTCCTCGTCGAATCGACCTATGGCGGCCGTGAGCACGAGCCGTCCGAGGAGGCGGTGCGCATCCTCGCCGAGACCGTGCGCATGGTGTCGGACGCGAAGGGCGTGCTGCTGGTGCCATCGTTCGCGATCGGCCGGACGCAGGAGATCGTGTGGGAGCTCGACCGGCTCATCGACCGGGGCGAGATCCCACTGCTCCCGCTCTTCCTCAATTCGCCGATGGCGTCAAAGGCGTCCGATGTCTACCGCCATCACCCCGACGATTACGACGAGGAGACCGCGAAGCTGCTGCGGGAGGGCGGCAGCCCGCTCGACTACCCGAACCAGACCGTCACCAACGACGTGAAGGCCTCGCAGGCCATCGCCCAGTCGCCACGTCCGTACATGATCGTGGCCTCCAACGGGATGCTGACCGGCGGCCGCGTCGTCGGCCACCTCCGGAACCTCATCGACGACCCCGCCGCGACGATCCTCTTCGTGGGCTACCAGGGGCAGGGCACGCTCGGGTCGCACCTGCAGGCCGGGGCGACCGAGGTGAAGATCGACGGGCAGCCGCGCACGGTCCGCTGCCAGATCCGCTCGATCAGCGGCTTCTCCGCTCACGCGGACGAGGGCGAGCTGCTCGACTGGCTGCGCGGGTTCGGTGCCGGGAAACGGCCCGGCGATCCTGGCTACCCGCGCAAGGTCTTCCTCGTCCACGGCGACCCGGAGGCGCAGATCGCGATCGAGCCGAAGGTGCGCGACCTGGGCTATGCCACGCACGTCCCGCACTGGCACGAGCGGGTGATCCTCGACTGACTCCTGGGCACGTCCGAAACCGGTCAGGCGCCGTCGAGCGTACCGGGTGTGGGACGACCAAGCGATCCAGGAGGAGACATCGGGATGCAGAAGCATCGACTCATCGCGCTGGCGATCGGCATGACCGCCGTTCTCGCGGCCTGCTCGAGCAGCGGCGCCACCACCGCACCGAGCGCGGCGCCATCGGCGGCGCCGCCGGCGGCCTCCGCATCGGCACCGGCGGCGGCCGGGACCACGATCGCCCTCGCCGACTCGTCGCTGGGCAAGATCATCGTCGACGGCAAGGGCATGACGCTCTACATGTTCGTGCCGGATGACGGGCAGGCGGCGCCGACCTGCGCCGACAAGTGCCTGGCCACGTGGCCGGCGCTGATCTCCGACTCACCCACGGCCGGCACGGGCCTCGACGCGTCCAAGTTGTCGGTCGTCGCCCGGACCGATGGCAAGGGCAACCAGGTCAAGTACGGCGACTACTTCCTGTACACCTTCGCCAACGACAAGGCCGCGGGCGACGTCAACGGCCAGAACGTCGGCCCCGGCAAGTGGTGGGTCCTCGGCGCGGACGGCGAGCCGATCAAGAGCTAGCCCCTCTCCGGGCCTCGGCGGTCCGGAGCCACAAGACGGCGGGTCTCCCTTGGGGGGAGCCCGCCGTCGATCCGTTTCGGGGCCGCGCGAGCCCTCAGCCGATCCAGTCCTCCCAGTGCTCGCTCCGGTGCTTGCCCATCGCCCGCAGGTACACGTCGGCGTGGCCGTAGAAGAGGAGCAGCGCCTCGCGGTACGTGTGGAAGTGGCCGCCGAGTGGCATCTCGAAGCCGTCGCCACGGACCACGACCCCGGATGCGAACTCTGCCTCCGGGATGGCCCCGATCGCCGCGAGCAGGTCGGCGTCCAGCTCGGCGTACCAGGCCTGCAGCCGGGTCACGCTGCGGGCGAGGCCCGGGTCGTCGGTCTTCACCCAGGTCAGCCGCCGCGTCCGATAGGCGTCGGCATACGCCCGCTCCGTGTCGCCGATCGCGACGCACAGCTCCCCGAGCGGCGGGTTGCCCGGCACGGCGAAGGCCAGCTCGTCGTCGGTCAGCTGCTCCAGCAGCCAGGTGCGCAGGGACGTCGTCAGCTCGAGGAGGCGCAGCTCCCAGGGTGTCGGCACGGTGATGTCGGCCCGGCCGGCGGCTGCCTCAGGCCCGCGCCGCCGCCCTGGCCCGGTCCTTGAGGATCTGGCCGGCGGCGAGCTTGCCCGGCGCGCCCATCACGCAGCCGCCCGGGTGGGTGCCCGAGCCGCACTGGTAGTAGCCGTCGATCGGGGTCCGGTACTGCGACCAGCCCGGTGCCGGCCGGAAGAAGAACATCTGCGGGGCGAAGAACTCCCCGGCGAAGATGTTGCCCTCGCTCAGGCCGACCGTCCGCTCGATGTGGAGCGGCGTGACCACCTCGCGCTGGAGGACCAGGTCGCCAAAGCCCGGGAAGAACTTCTCGAGGGTCCGCTGGACCGTGTCGCCCAGGTTCTCCTTCTCGGTGTCCCAGTCGCTCTCGCGCAGGTGGTATGGCGTGTACTGGATGAAGCACGACAGGACGTGCTTGCCGGGAGGCGCCATGTCCGGGTCGATCGTCGACTGGACCGCCATGTCGATGTACGGGTTCGCGCTGTACCAGCCGTACTTCGCGTCGTCGAAGGCGCGCTCCAGGTAGTCCATCGACGGGCCGATGTTGGTGAAGCCGCGGAACTGGTCGCCGCGGTCGCCCATGCCCGGGTACTTCGGCAGCCCGTCGAGCGCGAAGTTGACCTTGGACGAGGTGCCCTGGAAGCGGAACCGCTGGATGTTCTCGACGAGGTCGTCGGGCAGCTCGCGGGGGTTGACCAGCTCGAGGAAGGTCCGCCGCGGGTCGAGCGCGCTGACCACGGTGTCAGCGTAGTACTCGGTCCCGTCCGCGAGGGCCACGCCGGTCGCCCGGCCGTCCTTGGTGATGACCGAATCGACGGGCGACTCGAGGATGATCTCGGCGCCGAATGCCTCCGCGGCGCGCTTGAGCACCTGGGTGAAGCCGCCGTTGCCCTTCTTGTGGAACGCCCACGAGCCGAACTCGCCGTCGTGCTCGCCGATCGAGTGGTAGAGCAGCACGAGACCGGAGCCTTGCGAGCGCGGCCCGACCTTGGTGCCGATGATGCTCGACGAGGCGAGGTAGCCCTTGAGCAGGTCCGATTCGAAGTAGTCGTCGAGGAAGTCGGCCGCGCTGCCGGTCAGCAGGCGGACCGCGTTGTGGAGCACGCGCTTGTCGAGCTTCTTGAAGCGCGAGCCCAGCGACGCGAGGGCTATCAGCTCCTCGGGGTCGTCGCTGAAGATGTCGGGCGGGACCATGTCAAGCAGCGGCTTGATGGCCTGGCAGACCATCTCCATGTCGTGGCTGTACTGGTCGTACGCGTCGGCGTCGTGCTTGGAGTGCCGCGCGATCTCCTTCTGGTTCTGCCCGTGGTCCTGGGTGAACAGCAGGTAGTCGCCCTCGCCGTCGGGGGCGAAGGTCGTCGACATCAGCAGCGGCATGAAGCCGTGCTTGGTCAGCTCCAGGTCCTGGATGATGTCCGGCCGCAGCAGGCTCAGGGCATACGAGAACGTGGTGAACCAGAAGCCCGGGCGGAGCTCCTCGGTGATCGCGGCGCCGCCGACCAGGTGGCGGCGCTCGATGATCAGGGTCTTCAGGCCGGACTTGGCCAGGTAGGCGCCATTGACCAGGCCGTTGTGGCCGCCGCCGACCACGATCGCGTCGTAGGTCCGGTCGGCCTTCGAGGTCGAGCGGGTCGACTTCGTGGAGGTCGGCTTGGCCGGCTTGGCGGACGGCTTCGCGGCCGCCTTCTTGCTCGCAGTCATCGTCATGTCAGGCCGTCTTTCGCTCTGGGTTGTAGAGCGGCAGCCGGGCGACGTGCGCGGCGACCTGCTCGTAGTGGTGGTCGACGGTGAACTCGAGGTTCACCTTGGTGCCGAGCTTCGCGAACTCCGGCTTGACCCGGGCGATCGCGATGTGGCGCTGGAGCATCGGCGAGTACATGAAGCTCGTCGCGTAGCCGACGCGCTCGTAGTCATCGTCGTAGCACATCCAGTCCTCGACGATCGGGCTGTGGTCCTTGGGCGGGATCAGCCCGGCGTCGTTATAGACGCGATCGTAGTCCCGCCAGTCGACGACGAGCCCGCGCATCGCCCAGCGCGACGTCTTGTTCGCGATCTCGTGCTCGAGGGCCTTGCGGCCGATGAAGGCGCGGTCGTCGGCCGCGAGGTCCTTGAACATCCACGCCCAGCCGAGCTCGATCGGGGTCGACTTGTGCGCGTCGTTCCAGGCGAACCGGCTGGAGTCGAAGTCGGCGTCCAGGAGCAGCAGCCCGGCTTCGATGCGCAGCATGTAGAGCGCGGCGAGCCCGAACGGCAGGACGCCGTGGCCGTCGACGCTGTCCCAGAGCGTGTCCCAGACGTGCAGCGCGTCGGGCTGCTCGATCCAGATCTCGTAGCCCAGGTCGCCGCTGTAGCCGGTACGGCTCACGGTCACCGCCGCGCCGCCGATCTCGCCGGTCGTCACCCCGAAGTAGGGGATGTCGCGCATCTGCGGGACGAGGCGGGCGAGCAGGTCGCGCGAGCGCGGGCCCTGCAGCGCCAGCGTGCCGATCCCCTCGCTGACCTCCTCGATCGTGACCGCCATCCGGCCGATGCGGTCCGCGAAGTACGCGAAGTTGGGCTCGGCCGAGGTGAGGAGGTACTCGTCCTTCTTCGTATGGAGGATGACCCCGTCCTCGATGACGAAGCCGCCGTCGTCGAGCCAGCAGGTGTACTGCGCCTGGCCGGGCGGGCACGCCCGGATGTCGCGGGCGAGGACCCCGGCGAGGAACGCCTCGGCGTCCTTGCCGGCGATGCGGTACTTGTAGAGCGGGCTGGAGTCGAAGATCCCGGCCGCATTGCGGACCGCGAAGTACTCGAACTTGTCGGACATCTGGTAGCGGTCCGCCGCCAGGGTGCCCGACCAGTGGCTCCAGAGCTGGGTCTCGTTGAGCGCCGCCGTGCGCTCGTGGAACGGGGTCGTCCGGATCATGCCGTGCTGGCCCTCTTGCCTCGGGTGGTGCGGTCGCGTCGCGTGCGCGGCCCGGGCACGACGATGCGTGCCGGTCGTCCGGGCACGATATCCCGTGTTGGACGCACGCGCAATATCGTCCTACGCTGCGCGTCATGCGTGCCACCCGGATGCCGCCCGAGCAGCGTCGCGAGGCGATCGTGACGGCGGCGCTGGAGGTGGCGGTCGTGAAGGGATTGGCGTCGACGACGGTCCGCGACGTGGCCGCGGTGATGGGCACCTCCAGCGGGCTGATCCACCACTACTTCGACTCGATGGACGACGTGCTGGCGGCCGCGTTCGAGCAGGTCGCGCGGCAGGACCTCGAGGTCTCGGCACGGCTGATGGGGGAGGCGGCCGACCCGGTCGAGGGCCTGCGGGTCTTCTTCCGGACCTACACGCCGGCCGACAAGGACTGGGCGTTCCAGCTGTGGCTCGATGCCTGGGCCGAGGCGGCACGCCGGCCGGCGATCCAGGCGACGTCGAGGCGGCTGAACCTGGAGTGGCAGGCGCTGCTCGAGCGGACGATCCGCGGGGGCGTGGCGAGCGGCGCCTTCCGATGCGCGGACCCCGCCGGCGCGGCGTGGCGGATCCTGTCGCTGCTCGACGGGCTCGCGCTCCAGGTCGTCGCGCACGGGACGACGATCTCCCGCGACGACGTGATCCGCTGGACGACGGGCGCGGCGGAGGGAGAGCTGGGGCTGGACGCCGGGTCGCTCTGGGTCGGCTGAACGGCGGCCGGTGCGCAACAGGTCGCGGCCGTGCCCGTCTGACCCCCCGCTCATGCCAGATGTCCCTCAGGCGGTCCTTCGTCCCGAGTCCGTCAGGCGTGGCGGCCGACTCCACGCTCGTCCACGCACGACGGCAGACTCGGTCGTGGCCAAACGACCACCTCATGGTCATCTGCCGCCAACGACGTGACGAACGACCGCCTCATGACCATCTGACGGGATCCGGGCCCAGGATCCTCAATTCGGCCGCGCATACTTCGCCGTCATGGGGACGGACGTCGCATCGGCGCTTCGCACGGCCGGGTTCGCGCTCGCCCACGCGATCGGCTCGATCGAACACGGTGGCGCGCTCTGCACCTTGGCGATCGTGATGCCCGACGACAGGGAACGGTTCGACCTGTACCGCTACGAAGGCCCGTCGATCCCGGTGAGCCTGATCGGAGCGCGTCAGGACCTTGAGCGGCGGATCAACGAAGGTTCTCACGGCGCGCTTGTCTACGACGGGTATTTCGCGGACTCCCAGCGGTCTCGGACGGACGCGTTGTTCGTCGACATCCTCGGTCCAGGTGCCGTCCGGCTGGGGCGCGTCATCCAGACCTACCGACCCGGTCGTCTCTCGGCATTACCGTTCGTCGGACGACGGGCCACCGTCATCGAGCGCCACGATTCGAGGAGCCGATGGAGTACCAGGGCGCGTTCGGGATCCTGATGTCGGGCGTGCTCGATCACCCGGTTGGCCGAGCCTGTTCGGGCAGGTGAGCACCTGACCGCCACGTGGTCCGCCTGATGGAACGCGAGAGGCAATAGAAATCCCTTGGCCGACCATCTCGGGACCCAGTCAGGAGGTCCTCGCTCGATGTCCAGCCCCGTGACCGAACCCGCCACGACGGCCGCGTCCACGCTCTATTTCGGCCCGTGGTACCGGCGTTCGCCGTTCTTCGAGAAGACCCTGGCCGCGGGTTGCAGCGCATACGACATCTACAACCACATGTACCTCCCGGGCTACTACGCGGACCCGGTCGAGGAGTACTGGGCGCTGCTCAACGACGTGACGGTCTGGGACGTCTCGGTCGAGCGCATCGTCGAGATCACCGGGTCGGACGCGTCGGCGTTCACGAACTCGCTGACCTCGCGCGACCTGACCAAGTGCGCCGTCGGGCAGGGCAAGTACATGATCGTGACCGCCGAGGACGGCGGGATCGTCAACGACCCCGTCCTGCTGCGGATCGAGGAGAACCGCTGGTGGATGGCGCTGGCCGACTCGGACGCGGGGCTGTGGGCGCGCGGCGTCGCGATCCATAGCGGGCTGGACGTCACGGTCCGCGAGCCCGAGGTCTACCCGATCCAGGTCCAGGGACCGAAGTCCAAGGACACGATGCGGACCGTCTTCGGGCCGCAGATCGACGACATCAAGTACTACTGGACGCTGACCACCGAGGTCGACGGCATCCCCGTGGTCATCAGCCGGACGGGCTGGACCGGCGAGGTCGGCTATGAGATCTACCTGCGCGACCCGTCGCGCGGCGGCGACCTCTGGGACCGCGTCATGGAGGCCGGCAAGCCGCACAAGATCCGCCCGATCGCGCCGTGCGAGGCGCGCCGCATCGAGGCCGGCATCTTCAACTACGGCTCGGATATCACGATCAACGACACGCCCTTCCACGTGATGGGGCTCGAGCGCCTCGTCGAGGTCCAGGACGCCGACTACATCGGCAAGGCAGCGCTCGAGGAGATCCGCGTCAAGGGCGTCGACCGCAAGCTCGTCGGCATCGAGGTCGACGGCGAGGCGCTCCCGTTCGAGCTGTCGCGCAAGTGCGTGGCCCGTCACGACGGCGAGCCGGTCGGGACCGTCACCGACCTGATCTGGTCGCCGCGGCTGAACAAGAACATCGGCTACGTGTGGGTGCCCATCGGTCTCTCCGGTCCGGGAAACCCGCTCGAGATCGAAGCGCCCGACGGCGGGCGCTGGCCTGCCCGGACCGCGGCCATCCCGTTCCTGGATCCGAAGAAGGCGGTCCCACTGGGCTGACCTCTCGGACCGGACCCGGATCCGGTCTCGAACCGCACCTCGTCCCATCCGGCCCTGACGGGCCGTTCGCGCGGGCCGCGCTGGCCCGACCCTGCCCTGGAGGACCGCACTTGACCCCCATGCCCGGCGCCACGGCGCCGATCACCACTGACGAGCTCGCCAGCATCCGCCGCGAGTACCGCGCGGCCTCGCTGCTGCCGAAGCGCGCCTACCACGACCCCGCCATCCTCGAGTGGGAGCGGGCGAACATCCTGCGCCGCGATTGGATCATGGTCGCCCGCGATGAGGACGCGCCCGAGCCGGGGACCTACACCCTCGTCGAGCTCGAGGGCGAGAGCATCATCGTGGCCCGCGGGCGGGATGGGACGTTGCGTGCGTTCTTCAACGTCTGCCGGCACCGCGGGACCCCGGTCGCCGAGGATGCCTGCGGCAAGGTCGTCCGCTTCCAGTGCCCGTACCACGCCTGGATCTACGACCTCGACGGGTCGCTGATCCGGGCCAAGCACACCGACGACCTCGAGGACTTCAGCCTGGACGCGTTCGGGCTCGCGCCGGTCCGACTGGAGACGTGGCAGGGCTTCGTGTTCCTCAACCTCGACCCGGAGGCTCGGCCGCTGGCCGCGCAGCTGGGCGACCTCGTCACGCACCTCGACCGCTTCGACTTCGGCGCGCTTCGCTCCGCGAAGCGGGTCGAGTACGACGTCGCCGCCAACTGGAAGTTCGTGGCCGAGAACTACAGCGAGTGCTACCACTGCCCGGGCGTCCACCCGCAGCTCAACAAGCTGACCCCGTACGACCTCGGCGGCGACTTCGACCCCGACGGCGCGTGGCAGGGCGGCTGGATGGAGCTGGTCGACTCGGCCGAGACGATGTCGCTGGGTGATGGGTCCGCCGGCGGCGCGGGGCACGGGTCGGCGAACGGGTCGGCGAACGGCCGTCCCTCGATGCGCGGCATCACCGCGGTCGACGAGCGCCGCGTCTACTACTACGTCCTGTGGCCGATGGCCTTCGTCTCGATCCACCCGGACTACCTGCTGGTCCACCGGCTCGTGCCCCAGGGTCCGGACCGGACGTTGGTCGTGTGCGACTGGCTGTTCGAGCCCGCAACGATCGCGGCACCCGGCTTCGACCCGTCAGATGCGGTCGCGTTCTGGGACCTCACCAACCGCCAGGACTGGCACGTCTGCGAGCTGCAGCAGCGCGGGACGGGCTCGTCGTCGTGGGTCGTGGGACGGTTCACGAACGCCGAGGCGTCGGTCCACGCGTTCGACCAGATGGTCGCCGACCGCTACGCGGGCGAGTCGGCCTGGTCGACGCGGATCGCGCGCCCGACGGCGGATGTCCCTGCCGAGGGCGCAAGCGACGGCGAGCCGGCGCGCGACCGGTTGGGTGCCCGCGCCAGGGCGGCCGCGCCGGGCGGCTGACCGCCAGCCGGCGCCATCAGGCGGTCAGCGCCGGTCGAACTCGTAGATCCGGACATCGCGGACGTGCTCGTAGCCGAGCTCCTCATAGATGTGGTTCGAGGTCGCGTTCGCCGCGTCCGTGAACAGGAAGCAGAATCGCCGGCCGCTGTCGAGCGCCGCCTGGCTCACCGCGGCCACCAGGGCGCTGGCATACCCGCGACCGCGCGACGCGGGCGGCGTGTAGACCGGGCCGATCCGGATGCCGTCGGGCGTGGGGCCGCCGATCCCGCACAGCGAGACCGGGTCGCCATCCTCCCAGAGGTGGAGGGTGCGGCCGCGCCCCGCGATCCAGCGGTCGGTCATCGACGCCACCTCCGCGGGATCCGCCTCCCCGAACGCGTCGTGCATGAAGCCGTCCAGCCACGACCGGATGAGGTCGCGGTCGGCCGGAGACGCGAGTCGGGACGCCCCGGAGACGTGCCTCGGCGGCCGGACGGCCGTCAGACCGAGGATCCGCTCGGACAGGCCTGGTGTGGCGGTGGGACCCCCGGCAGCGGTCCTGGCCGCGACGAACGCCTCGACGATCCCGACCGGGCCGAGGACGCCCGGCAGATCCCGGTCGAGCGTGTCGGCGGCGAGCGCCGCGATGGCCGCCGGGTCGTCGATCTCGGACAGGATCAGGCGGAACGGCGGCGTCTGGATCGCCGCCGCCACGACGGCGCCGCCGGCCTCGACGGTCGCGAGGAACGGGGCGTCGGTGTACTGCTCGGGCGCCTCGCGGAGGCTGGCGGCGATGCCGAAGATCAGGTTGTGCTCCGCCTCGCGCGCGCCGAGGAAGTCGCCGGCCACGGCGAGGAACGACTCGACGTCGGCATGGTGACGGACCTCCACGGGCATCACGTTCCGGTGCCGACGACTCCGATGGTCAGCAGCACGTTCGCGTAGAAGCGCATGTCGCCGGTCGCGATGACCAGCGCGAGGTCGTCGGTGTTCGTCGCAGGGTAGAAGTCCATGCGTCTAAAGCGATCGACTTCGATGCCGGCCGGCAGTCGGCCGAGCAGGTCGGCGTGCGCCGGCGGTGTCGGTTCGGCCGGGTCCTGCGGATCCATCAGCGCGGCGCGTTCGATGGGGATCGCTTCGACGAGCACGTCGAGCACCTGCGACACCGTCAGGAGCCCCTGACTGAGGTTGAGGTAGACGCGCGGCGCCTCGATCGATGGCGCCGTGGCGTGCGGGAAGTTCCCGTCGGTGATCAGCACGGTGGAGCCGTGCCCGGCGGCCGCCAGGGCCGCGAGGATCTCCGGATGGATCAGCTTGCCTCGGATCATGTGCTCCTCCTCGGGTCACGGCCCACGACGACGACCGGGTTCACGAGCTCGCCGAGCCCGTCGATGGCGACATGGATGACGTCGCCGGCCGCGAGCGTGAAGTCGGTCGGCGGGACGATGCCGGTCCCGGTCAGCAGCACCGCGCCGTCGGGGATCGTCAGCGCCCTCGTCAGGTGATCGATCAGCGTCGCGAACGGACGTGTGATCTCGGAGGTGGAGGTCGACGCGGTCACCGCGGTCTCGCCGCCGCGTTCGATGGTGAGCTTGATCCCGAACGGTGCCGCCACGGCGCCAGCCGGAACGAGGCACGGACCGAGGGCGCACGCCCCGTCGTACATCTTCGCCTGGGGGAGGTAGAGCGGGTTGTCGCCCTCGATGCTCCGCGACGACATGTCGTTGCCGATCACGAAGCCCGCGAGCGTCCCGTCCTCGGCGACGACCAGCCCGAGCTCCGGCTCCGGGACGTCCCAGCTCGAGTCGGCCCGAACCCCGACCGCTGCACCCGGACCCGAGACGCGCCACGCGGGTGCCTTGAAGAACAGCTCCGGCCGCTCGGCGACGTAGACGCGGTCGTAGACGTCGGCACTGGTCGATTCGTCCTTGCGGGCGTCGCGGCTGCGGCGGTAGGTGACGCCCGCGGCCCAGACCTCCTGCGTGTCGACCGGGGCCAGGATGCGGGTGCCGGCCGGGATGGAGCCGTCGGGGTCGATGGCCCCGGCGCAGGCCTCGCGGAACCGCGACGCATCCCCGGCAAGGAGGCGGGCCACGGTCAGGTCTCGGTCCAGGAGCCTGGCCGGCCCGCCATCCGTGGTGCCCCGAGCGAGGCGAGCCGTGCCGTCAGGCAACGCGACCCGGAAGATCCCGACCGACATCCGGCTACGCCGCCGCGGCCGGTACGGCCGGCACGGTCGGCGGGACCGCCGGCGGCTCACGACGGGCGCCCGGCGGCACGTACCGGACCACGACCGAGCTGATGGCGATGCTCACCGCGACCGCGGCGATGATCTCCACGTAGAGGACCGCCTCGATGGCGCCCGCGGCGACGGCCGACGAGGCCAGCACGAAGCTGAACTCGCCCATCTGGCCGAGGCCGACCGCCAGCTGGATCGGCCGGACCTTCAACCCGGAGAGCCGGGTCAGGGCCCAGGCCACGCCGACCTTGGCGACCAGGATGAGCAGCAGCAGGAGCCCGAGCCACGGCAGCCCCTCCATGAGCCGGCCCGGATCGACGAGCGTGCCGATCGCGACGAAGAACAGCACCGCGAAGACATCCCGGAACGGCAGCAGCCGGCGGCGGGCCTCGGCCGCGTCGCGGCTCTCGGTGACGGCCAGACCGCTCACGAAGGCCGCCAGCGCGAGCGGCACGCCGAAGACCACGGCGCCCAGCCCGGCGAGCGTCAGCCCGGTCGCGACCGAGGTGATCAGGAACAGGTCGTGCTCGTCGCGCAGCCGGCGAAGGACGATCGGCACGATCCGGGCCACGATCACGATCGTGGCCCCGAACGCCGCGACCCCGGCCAGCGTCACCGCGATGGACGTGCCGGTGGGCGAGATCAGCGCAAGCAGGATCGCGGCCATCGCGACGCCGACCAGGTCCTGCATCACGCTCCAGCCGATCAGCGCGATCTCGGTCGGCCGGTCCGTCGTGCGCCGCCGGCTGACGGTGATGTTGACGATGACGACCGACGAGGAGAGCGCCACGCATAGGCCCACCAGGGCCGCGGTCGTCGGCTCGAGGCCGGTCGCGTACAGCACGACGCCCGCGATCGCCATCGAGAGCACGACCTGCAGCGGCGCCGCCCAGAGCAGGGGACCGTGGTCGCGCCACAGCCGGGCGATATCGACCTCGATGCCGACCTCGAAGAGGAGCAGGACGACCCCGACGTCGGCGAGCAGCTCGAGCTGGGTGTGGTCCGCGACATAGCCCGGGGTGAACGGCGAGAACCCGAGGCCGACCGCCAGGTATCCGACGATCGCCGGCAGCCCGAGCCGCCGGGCGACCCAGCCGCCCACGACCGCGGCCAGGAGGATGAGCCCGATCTCCAGGATGGGCGCGGAGGTGGCGTCCATCCGCGGATGGTAGTCGAGGCCCGGTGTCAGCCGCCGAGTGGCTCCGCCTCCGGCTCGGGGACCACGGCGGCCACGTCGTCGCGTCGTCGGTTGAGGCGCCAGGCGACCAGGACGGCGACCGCGGTCACGGCCACGATGATCGTCGAGATCGCGTTGATCTCCGGGGTCACCCCGAACTTGACCTTGCCGTAGATGAACAGCGGGAGCGTGGATGACCCGACGCCGGCATTGAACGTCGTCACGACGTAGTCGTCGAACGAGAGCGCGAACGCGAGCAGCGCCCCGGACACGATCGCCGGCCGGATCAACGGCAGCGTGACGTAGCGGAAGGCCCCGAACGCGGAGGCGCCGAGGTCGCGTGCCGCTTCCTCGAGCTGCGGGTTCATGCCGGCGGCGCGGGCGCGCACGACGATCGCGACATAGCTGATGCAGAAGGTGATGTGGGCGAGCGCCAGCTGCGCGAACGACCCGCGTGCGCCGAAGAACTGGAAGAAGAAGACCAGCAGGCTCAGGCCCATGATGATCTCGGGGGTCACCATCGGCACCAGCAGCAGCGTCTCCGCGGCGGCGCGGCCGCGGAACCGCACCCGCGCGAGGGCCAGGCCCAGGAGCGTCCCGATGGCGGTCGAGGCGATGACCGCCACGAACGCGAGCCGCAGCGTGACCGACACGGCATCCAGCAGCCGCCGGTTCTGGAACAGCGTCGGGTACCAGTCGAGGGTGAAGCCCTCCCACTGGAAGTTGAGCCGCGACGTGTTGAACGAGAACATGATCAGGACCACGATCGGGGCGAACAGGAAGCAGTAGACGATCACGGCGTAGGCGGACAGCCAGCGGTTGCGCGGCTTCATCGGAACGCGCTCATACGCCGGCGACCTCGCGCCGCAGCGGCCCGATCGCGAGCAGCGTGCCACCCAGCGTGATCAGCATCAGCAGGAAGCCGAGTGCCGCCCCGTACGGCCAGTCGCGTCCCTGGAGGAAGAGCTCCTGCACGACCTTGGCGATGGTCGTGGTCTCGGAGCCGCCCAGCAGGTCGGGCGTCACGAAGTCGCCGATGGCCGGGATGAACGTCAGGATGCTCGCCGCGATGATGCCCGGCATCGTCAGCGGCAGGGTGACGTGCAGGAACGCGGACCGGCCGCTCGCGTACAGGTCGCGGGCCGCCGCCACGAGCGCCGGGTCAAGCCGGTCGATCGAGACGTAGAGCGGCAGGATCGCGAACGGCAGGAACCCGTAGGTCATGCCCAGGATCACCGAGAAGTCCGTGTTCAGCAGGATGAGCGGCTCGCTCGTGATGCCCAGGCCCATGAGGATCGAGTTGATGACCCCGTTGTCGCGCAGGACGATCTGCCAGGCGTAGGTCCGGATGAGGTAGCTTGTCCAGAACGGGAGCATCACGATGACCAGCAGCAGCGTCTTGTTGCGCCCGCCATAGCGGCTGATCCAGTACGCCACGGGGTAGCCGATCGCGAGCGACAGGATGGTCGTCGCGGCCGCGTAGCGCAGCGAGTTCAGGAAGGTCGGCAGGAACGCCGGGTCGAATGCCCGGCGGTAGTTGTCGAGCGAGAGCGGGTCGAGCGAGATGGTGTCGTGCGGGCCCCTCGACCCGAAGCTGACGACGAAGATCATCGCCAGCGGCACGACGAAGAAGATGAACAGCCAGGCGAGCCCTGGCACCAGGAGGAGCGCGGAGGCGATCCGGTTGCCCAGCGGGGCCTTGCCGGCGGCGACTTCCCCGCCGGCGACCTCGCCGCCGCCGGCGGGCCCCGGGACCGTCAGGTCGTCGCCCGGGGGCTCAACGGCCAAGCTGGTGCCAGCGCTGCTGGTACTGATCCCGCAGATCCGGGCCGAGGTCGATCAGCTCCTGCAGCTTCGCGACGATCGCCTGGTCCGGGTTGACGCTCGGATCGGCGAGGATCGCCGGGTCGATGAACTCCTTCGCCGCGGCATTCGGCCCCATGTAGTAGATGAAGTTGGTGTTGTCGGCGCTGACGTGCGCGTCGAGCATGTGGTTGATGAACAGGTGGGCGGCGATCGGGTGCTGTGCCCCGGAGAAGATCGCCATCGTGTCCGAGCCCTTCACGCCGCCCTCTTCCGGGATGTAGTACAGGACGTTCTCGTTGGACTCCTGGATCGTGTAGATGTCCGCGCCCCAGATCTGGCCGATCCAGTTGTTGCCGCTGGCCATCATCTGGCGGGTATTGGTCGTGTACTCGCGGACGAGCGGCTTCTGCTGCTCCAGCAGCGCCAGCGCCTCGTCGAGCTGGCCCAGGTCCGACGTGTTGGCGTCGTAGCCCAGCTGGATCAGGGCCAGGCCGAAGACCTCCTGGTAGTCGTCGAGCATCCCGATGTGCTTGGCCCAGCGCGGGTCCCAGAGGGCCTTGCTGCTGGTGGGCGTCTCCTTGATCTTCGCGGTGTCATAGCCGACGCCGGTCGTCCACCACATGTACGGCATCGAGTGGGCGTTACCCGGGTCGTACTTCGGGTCGGCCCATTCCTGGCCGAGGTTCACGACGTTCGGGATCAGCGACTTGTCGAGCTCGAGCAGGGCGCCCTTCGCGACGAACGCCGGGATGTCGACCGAGATCGGGAACGACAGGTCGTAGCCGCCGCCGTCGTTGCCGAGCTTGGCGTACGCCTCGTCGGTGTTCGAGAAGAAGTCGAGCGTCACCTTGACGCCGTACTTCGACTCGAAGGACGGGATCGTGTTCTCGCCGATGTACTCGGTCCAGTTGTAGATGAAGAGCTCGGCCTCCGGCGAGGGGACCGGCGTGGGCTCGGGGGTGGCGGTCGGCTCGGCGGCCGATGCCGCGGCCGAGGCCGAGGCCGCCGCACTCGCACTCGCGGACGCCGCGGGCGACGGCGACGCCGAGGCCGACGAACAGGCCGCGACGATCGGCGCCAGGGCGGCGGCCGCCCCCAGCGCGCCGATCCGCTCGAGGAGCTGGCGGCGCGAGATCCGCCGCTCCGCCATGTATCGATCGAGCGCCTGCTCGAGGTCGAGGCTGGACCCGTCGTGGTCGTGCTTCATGCGAGTTCCTCCAGCGGGCGGACCGATCGATCGCCGAGGACGAGCGCGTCCGCGGCGGGCCAGGTGATGGCGACATCGCTGCCGGCCGGGAGGCGGATCCCGGTCTTCGGGGAGAGGACCGAGACGACGAGCCCGCCGCTGGTCCGGACCTGGTAGGAGACGGTGTTCCCGAGGTAGGCGGCCTGGTCGATGCTGCCGCGGATCGCGCCGATGGCCTCAGCCGGCACGAGCGAGATCGCCTCGGGACGGACGCTCAGCTCGACCTCCGAGCCCGCGGTCAGGTGGCCCAACGAGCACGGTGCCACCTCGCCCGTGGTCAGCCGGACGAGCCCGTCATCGCCGACCGTCCCACGCAGCAGGTTGGTCGTGCCGATGAAGTCGGCCACGAAGCGCGTCGTCGGGCGCTCGTACAGCTCCTCGGGGGTACCCAGCTGCTCGACCTTGCCAGCGTTCATGATCGCGATGCGGTCGCTCATCGTGAGCGCCTCTTCCTGGTCGTGGGTCACGTAGACGAAGGTGATCCCGACCTCGACCTGGATCCGCTTGAGCTCCAGCTGGAGCCGGCGGCGAAGCTTGAGGTCGAGCGCGCCGAGCGGCTCGTCGAGGAGCAGGACGTTGGGCCGGTTCACGAGGGCGCGGGCCAGGGCCACGCGCTGCTGCTGGCCGCCCGACAGCTGGTAAGGCTTGCGCTTCTCGTAGCCGCCGAGGTGGACGAGCTCGAGCGCCTCGCCGACGCGGCGGCTGATGTCGGCCTTCTCGACGTGCTTGCGCTTCAGCCCGAACGCCACGTTGCCGCCGACATCGAGGTGGGGGAAGAGCGCGTAGCTCTGGAAGACCATGTTGACCGGCCGCTTGTCTGGCGGATCCATGGTGATGTCCCGGTCGCGCAGGATGATCCGCCCGCCCGTCGGGAGCTCGAACCCACCGATCATCCGCAGGGTCGTGGTCTTGCCGCACCCCGACGGGCCCAGGAGCGAGAAGAACTCGCCGGAGGCGATGTCGATCGAGACGCCGTCCACCGCCCGGACGTCGCCGAAGCGCTTCTCCAGGTCGATGAGCCGGATCTCTGGGGCACCCGCGGTCGCCATTCGTGTGGCGGAGGGTAGTGCGCCCTGCGGAATGACGCTGGGATGCGTCCCGAGCGACGCAACGTGGCGGACGCGGACGCCAGTGGACTGCGGCCGGGGACCGCGGCGGCCGTCAGGCGGCGGGCGAACCCACGATGCGCAGCCGGCCCTCGGGCATCAGGGAGTCCAGGTCGAGCGCGGTCGCGTGCCGCTCGCGCGCCGGCCGGCCCAGCAGGTAGCCCTGTCCGGCGGTGATCCCGAGGTCGCGGACGACGGCCAGCTGCTCGCCGGTCTCGACGCCCTCGGCGATGATCGTCGCGCTCCAGCGCGCGGCCAGCTCCTGGAGGGCGCGCAGCACCGCGTGCGACGGATCGTGCAGGATCCCGCCCTGGACCAGCGACAGGTCGATCTTGACGACGTCGAAGTGGATCTCAGAAAGGAGCCGCAGGCCCGCGTTCCCGGCCCCGACGTCGTCGGCCGCGAGGCGCATCCCGGCCTGCCGGCAGGCCTCGGCGTTCCGGCGCAGCAGCTGCAGGTCCTGGACCTCCTCGCGCTCGGTCAGCTCGATGACCAGCTGGTTCGGCTCGATCCCGCGGCGGTGGAAGATCGCCGTGAGCTCCTTCGGGTGGAACAGCTCCGACTCGAGCGTCCGTGGCGACAGGTTGATGCTGAGGTACGTTCCCGGCTCGAGGCCGTTCAGCCCGCCGGCGACGACCTCGAGGCAGGCCATGTCCAGCTCGACCGTGCGGTCGGCCCGCTCGGCGGCCGCGAAGAGGCTGCTGGCGTCGGCCATCGGGGCGTTGTCCGCGAGGCGGATCAGGCCCTCGTAGCCGATCGGCTGCCCGGTGGTCAGCGAGAAGATCGGCTGGTAGACGGGGCGGAGGGACCGCTCGGTGAGGATGGTGCCGAGGGCTGCGGACAGGTCCTCGATCGAACGGTCGTCGTCGTGGACCCCGTGACGGCCAGGGTCGTAGGCGACCGCGTTGGTCCGCCCGTGGCGCTTGCACCAGTAGAGGGCTGCGTCGGCGTGCCGGTAGAGCAGGTCGCCCATCGTGCTCGGCGACGGGAAGGCGGAGATGCCGATCGAGAGCGAGAACGGCTCGATCGTGTTGCCCGAAAACCCGCCGTTCAGGGCACCCGCCAGGATGCGTCGTGCGACGGTCAGGCCGGTCCCGACGTCGGCATTGGGGAGCACGACCGCGAACTCGTCGCCGCCGACGCGGAACGCCCGGTCGCCTCGGCGGAGGGCGCCCAGCGAGATGCGCCCGACCGCGGCCAGCAGCTCGTCACCGGTGGTATGGCCGTGCTCGTCGTTGACCTTCTTGAGGTCGTCGACATCGACGAGCAGCAGCGCCAGCGGCGACTTGTGCCGGGTGGCGTACTCGAGCTGGCGGCGCAGCTCCTCCTGGAACGCCCGGTGATTGCCGAGGCCTGTCAGGCCGTCGAGCAGGGAATCCTCGCGCGCTCGCCCGTACAGGTCGAGCAGTCGGTTCCGGTCGTCCTCGAGATGGCGGATGTCCCGGATCAGCGGCGCGGTCGCCCGGGCCATGATCACGGGCACGGCGACGGCGCACAGGCCCAGGAAGGCGAGTGCCAGCCACGGCCCGGTGCCACCGGGCCAGAAGCCCTCGATGGTCGCCACGCCCATCAGGACGGCGAACATCGCCGCGAGGACGCGCAGAAGCCGGTCCTTGATCTCGATGGGAGGTCCGTCGTGACGGGACGGATCGTGTTCGATGTTCAGGTCAGCCATACACCTGCCCAGGACAAGGGCGATTACCTGATGGGTGTACGGCACGCGAGCGGTGCTTGTGACTGCGACCAAAGTACCGACCGCCATGGCCGATGGGGCATCTGACGCAGGGACGGTCCCTCGCGTAGGTTCCGCGTACGAGGGGAGAACCCGGCATTGCGCATGGACTCGACACGACGATCGCGACTCGGCCCGGGGGGTGCGTTGGCACTCGCCGGGTCGCTCGCTGCGTCCTTGCTGCTCTGGTTCGTGACCCCGGCCCTGGCGGTCAGCTGTCCCGACATCGGTAGCCTGACCGGCCCGCAGGTGTCCCCAACGAGCGGGACCTCGGCGACCGTCTTCACCTTCTCGGTCACGTACCAAGACACGGCGGGTGAGACGCCCGATTCGATCCGCGTCTACCTCAGCGATGGCACCACCCGTCGGTTGAACCTGGCCTCTGGCAGTCTGCCGACCGGAGCCCTGTACTCGCGGACTCTCACGGGGCTCTCGAACGGCACGAGGAGCGTGATCTTCCGCGTCACGCCCGGCACGCAGCCCGCCCCGGCGAAAACATGCGAGGTGTCGGGCGGATCGTTCATGGTCGGGCCAGCCCCGACCCCCACACCGACCCCCACCCCCAAGCCGACGCCGAAGCCGACCCCAAAGCCCACGCCCCGTCCGACACCTCGCCCCACACCGCGACCGACGCCCAAGCCCACGCCCAAACCCACCCCCAAGCCCACCGCGAAGCCGACCAAGGCCCCGGTGAAGGCTACGGCCGCGCCGACCGCCAAGCCCACGCCGAGCCCGTCAGCGACCCCGACGGCCAGCAGCTCCTCGGTCGCGGTCATCTTCCCCACGACGGGTCCGACCCCGACGCCGGTCGGCGGCGCGGCCGGCCTCATCGATGGATCCGGTGACGGTCACCCTGGTGGCGCCGCGTTCCAGATGCCCGACCTCGGCTTCGTCGTCGGTGTGAGCCCGATCCTCGCTTGGCTGGTCGCGACCGGCGGCGGGATCATGCTGTTCCTGTTCCTGGTGCGCCGACCGCGGCGAGACGACGAGCAGCACCCCGGCTCCCTGGTGATGGCGGCCGCCGGAGGCGCGATCCTCGACGGACCGCACCCGCTGGCCGATCTCCCGCCACCGACACCGGTCGCCGCCCCGGGCGGGCGATCGAAGTCGAAGCCCGTCCGCAAGGCGGCCGCGCCGCCGCCCGACGAATCGAAGCGCAAGAAGCCGGCCGGCCGGACCGCCAAGGCCGCGGCGACACCTGCCGCCGTGCCGCCGGCTGCGGCTTCGGTCGCCCCCGATGTCGATGTCGACGCGGCGCCCCTCGCGGCTGCGGCGGCGGCTGCGGCGGCCAAGCCCCACACCGGGAAGGCGACCGCACCGCCCCGGACGTTCGACAAGCCACCGGCCAAGGACGCGCAGCGGACGACCGTCGGCTACCGGCAGGTCCGCCTCAGCGATGCTGCCAACGACGTCGGGTCCCGCGAGCTCGCCCGGCTCGACCGCGGCGACGAAGTCGAGATCCTCGACTCGTGGGAGGGGTTCCTCCAGGTCCGCACGCCGGATGGCCTGACCGGCTGGATCCCCCGCCAGACCATCGTCTAGCCGACTCCGACGGCCGACCGCGACCCGCCCCGCGTCGAGCCGACGCTCAGCGCGTCCGCTTGGCGATCCGCCCGAGCGCCCCGTCCCAATCCGGATCGAACGGCTTGCCCGGCTCGTCCAGGTCCATCGAGAGCGGCGCGTGGTCGGACGGCACCGGCGGACCCTTGCGGGCCTCGCGGTCGATCTCGGCGTCGATGACACGGCTGGCCACGGCCGGGGTGACCAGCAGATGGTCGATGCGCATCCCGAAGTTCTTGTGGAACATGCCGGCGCGGTAGTCCCACCACGTGAAGCGTCGCGGTTCCTGGTGGCGGGCGCGGTACGCGTCGATCAGTCCCGGTTCGAGGAGCGCCCGGAACGCGGCCCGCTCCGGCTCGGAGACGTGTGTGCCCCCGTGGGCGGCGTTGGCGTCCCAGACATCGGCATCGGTCGGTGCCACGTTCAGGTCGCCGCCGAGGACGAGGGCGCCGGTCGCGAGGTCCACCCCCGACTCGGCGCGGATCCAGCGCGCCAGGCGCTCGAACCAGGCCAGCTTCCCGACATAGAACGGCGAGTCCACGACGCGGCCGTTCGGGGCGTACAGGCTGACGACACGGACGCCGTCCACGGTCGCGGCCAACATCCGCGCCTCGTCGAACGGGTCGAAGTCCTCCGGGTCCATGTCGCCCGCGCGACGGCGCGCCGGCTCCGGAGTCGCGCACCGGCCCGTCGCCGAAGTTCGTGACCACGTCGCCGATCGACAGCCCGTCCCTGGCCGCGATCGCGACGCCGTTCCAGCGGCCCTCACCGTGGTGGATGAGCTGGTAGCCGGCCATCGCGAACGCCATGACGGGGGCGTCGTCGTCGGACAGCTTGGTCTCCTGCATCAGCAGGATGTCCGGCGCGGCGCGCCGCAGCCACTTCTCGACCGCCTCCTGGCGGGCCTTCAGGGAGTTGACGTTCCAGGTGGCGATGCGCATGCGGTCAGTACTTGCGGCCGCGCTGGCGCTCGAGGTCGAAGGTCGCGGTGTCGGCGACGGCCATGACCGCCATCGTCCCGGCCTGGACCGGGTCCGAGACGACGAGGTCCACGTGCTCCGTGATCGAGCCGACCATGTTCAGGGCGATGATCGGGATGCCGACCGCGCGCAGCTCCTCGGCGGCGACGCTGATGTCGCCACCCATGATCGAGCCGGCCAGGACGAGCAGCCGGGCCCGCGGCAGGTCGGCCACCGCCCGCACCGCGGCCGCGATATTGGCCTCGCCGACGAGCGGGATCGTGTCCACGCTGATCCGCTCGCCGCGCAGGTTGTGGCGGTCCGCCTCGCTGACCGCGCCGAGCGCGACCTGGGCGACCTGCGCCCCGCCGCCGACCACGATGATGCGCTTGCCGAAGACCGTCCCCAGCGCTCGCGTGAGGTGGACGGTCCGGATATCCGCGAGCGACGAGAGGTCCGCCGCGAGCGCGTCCTCCTCGACGCCCTCGACCTCGAGCTCGACCTCGACGAGCGGCGGATCGCCGTCGATCTGGCGGACCGTGGCGAGACCGCGGATGTGGCCGCCCAGCGTCCGGACCCGCTCCGTGACCGTCGAGATGGCCTCGGCGGTATCGACGATGTCGAAGCGGATGGCCGAGGTCACGGCCGCACGCCGACGAGCCATGAGCGGTCCCGCTCAGCCGAGCGAGCCGCGACCGGCCGCGCCCGGTCGAAGGTCGTTGACGCTCATCGGGTCGGGCTCGACGCCATCGGTCGGGTCGTGCTCCTCGAAGGCGAGTCCCAGCCCGGCGAACGCCTCGCGCGTGGCGTCGGCATCGGAGGTCGTGAGCATCAGCGCGCCATCGGTGTCCTCGGCCACGCCGACGATCCCGGTGATGTTCACGCCGCGATCGGCGAGCGCGGTCGCGACACGCGCGAGCGAGCCGGGCCGATCGTCGAGCTTGACCGTGAACCAGACCGTCACCGGGGCACCTCCTGTGGACCCCGATGGTACCCGGTCCCGGTCGCCCGCTAGCATGCGGGGATGCCAGCCCCGCTCGGGAAGACCCCGACGAAGAAGATGCCCGACATCCAGGTCTTCGGCCGCGAGGATTCGTCGGCGACGCGGGCCGCCCAGCGGTTCTTCCGCGAGCGCCGGATCGTCGTCCACTTCCTTGACCTGCGGAAGCGCCCGCTCGCGCCGGGCGAGCTGCGCCGCTTCACCGACCGACTGGGCGCGAGGGCCGTGCTCGACGAGACGTCGCGTGCGTACCGGGACGCCGGTCTGGGCTACCTGACGATGGACGACGCCGCCATCGTCGCGCGGCTCCTCGCCGACCCGCGGCTGCTGCGGCTCCCGCTGGTCCGCCACGGGAACGAGGTCACGGCCGGTCCGGCCGAGGCGACCTGGACGCGTTGGCTCAGGCCCGCGGGCGCCTGATCGCGCTCACGGCCACGCCGACGCCGATCACGAGCAGGACGGCGCCGACCGCGGCCCAGCGCATGTCGTCGGCCATGAACCCGCTGCCCCGGATGATCCCGCTGCCCTGCCCGATCCAGACCAGCCCGACGAGGATCAGGACGGCGGCGATGAGCGATCGTGCCCGCATGGGAACCTCCTGGGTGTCATCCTAGCCCCGATGCCCGACGAGACCGATTCCCACAGCACCCGTCGCGCGGGCCGGATGCGGGTCACGCCCGAGGCGGAACAGCGGCTGGGTCGCCAGAACGCCGCGACCGAGGACGAGAAGTTCCTCGAGCGGCAGCCCAAGCAGCAGCTTCCAGGACACCGATACCTGGCGGGCGCTGCGGATCCTCTCCGAGTTCGTCGAGGGCTTCGACGCGATGGCCGCGGTCGGGCCGGCGGTGACCGTCTTCGGCTCGGCGCGGACCGCGGCGGGCGATCCGCTCTACGAGGTCGCGCGGACGCTCGGCCGGAAGCTGGCGGAGGCGGGCTACGCGGTCATCACCGGCGGCGGGCCGGGGACGATGGAGGCGGCCAACCGGGGCTGCCAGGAGGGCGGTGGCCTGTCGGTCGGCTGCAACATCGAGCTGCCGCACGAGCAGGGACTCAACCCGTACGTGGACCTCGGCGTCGAGTTCCGCTACTTCTTCGCGCGCAAGACGATGTTCGTGAAGTACGCCGACGGCTTCGTGATCCTGCCCGGCGGCTTCGGCACGCTCGACGAGCTCTTCGAGTCGCTGACGCTCATCCAGACCGGCAAGGTCCGCCACTTCCCGGTCGTGCTGGTCGGCCGGGCGTACTGGGCGGGCCTGCTCGACTGGATCCGCGGCACGCTGCTCCCGCAGGGCACGGTCGCCGAGGCGGACCTCGCGCTCCTGCATCTCACCGACGATCCCGAGGAGGCCGTCGAGATGATCCGTGCCTACGCCACGAAGGCGCGCCACGAGCGCAACGGCTCGGAAGCCGAGCTCCGCTAGCCGGGGAGCGCGACCTCGATCACGCCCTCGACGACGCGGACCGGGTAGTAGCGGAGACGGCGCACGCGGGTCAGGCGCCGCGCCTCGGCCTTCTTGCCCGGCGGGTCCGCCTTCGGGTCGCGGCCGGCCGGCGACCAGGTCGGGTGGTACACGCCGTCGGGATCGAGGCCACCGGTCGTCGGCATCCGGACCGGATCGCCCGTGCAGAGGTCGAACCGGCCCTCGTGGAGTGGGCAGGCGACGACGCAGCCGTCCAGCTCCCCGATCGACAGCGGCGCGCTCATGTGCGGGCAGCGGTCGTCGGTGACGACGATCCCCTCGGGTGTGTGCGCGAGCAGGAGGTCCAGGTCGCCGCGGGTGACGCGGCGCATCGTGCCAGGCGGCAAGGCGTCGAGGTCCAGCACCGGTCCGAACGGGCGGCCGTCCGTGCCGGCGGCCTGGAGTCGCTCGGGGAAGGGAGCGATCGCGTGGTCGGTCACGGGATCGATCGTACCCGAGGAATCGGAACGGCCCCGGTGGGGTCCACCGGGGCCGTCGACTGGAACGTGGTTCGGGTTACTCGGCCGACGTCGCGCGGGGTCTTGCTCGCGGACGGCCCGACTGCGCGGCCGACGGGGACCGGCGCGTCGTTGGTCGCGCGGAGCGGGATCTCCTTGATCGGCGATCGCGGCGAGGGTCGCGACGATCGCGCCTGCGACGCCCAGCCAGAACGTCTGGGCGGTCGCAAGGCTGAACGCCCCGTGGATGCCCTCGACGATGTTCGGGATCAGCGGCCTGGGCCTCGGGTGGCAGCAGTCCCTTCAGGATCGTGGCGAGGTCTCCCGACGCCGGTCAGCTGACCGAGGTCGAAGGCCGCGCCGCCCTTGCCCCTGGAACGCCTGGAGGGCCTCCGGCGGGACGCCGGCCGCCGACAGCTGCGGGAGCAGGTTGTCCTTGAACGACGTCCCGAAGATCGTCCCGACGAAGGCGAGGGCGATCGTGCCACCGATCTGGCGGAAGAACGTCAGGTTCGAGGTCGCCACGCCGAGCTGGCGGAACGGCACCGCGTTCTGGATGACGATGGTCGGCACGGAGAAGGTCGGGCCGACGCCGAGGCCGGCGATGAACATCCACAGCCACACGACCGGCACGGGGGTGTCCTTCGTGAGCTGGGTCATCAGCAGGACGGCGAAGCCCATGACGATCGTCGACCCGACGATGAGCCACTTGTAGCGGCCGGTCCGCGACGACGATCAGGCCGGACACGATCGAGCTGAAGATCAGGCCGACCATGAGCGGCAGAGCCGCCAGGCCGGAATTGGTCGGCGAGAAGCCCTCGACCACCTGGAACCAGCGCGGCAGGAACACGATGGCGCCGAAGAACGCGAAGGCGGCGAAGAAGACCGAGACCATCGTCGCCGAGTAGGTCCGGCCCTTCCACAGGTCGAGCGGGACGATCGGTTCCTTGGCGCGTGACTCCGCGAAGATGAACAGCAGCGTGCCGATGATGCCGATGAGGATGAACCCGCCGACCGTCGGCTCGGTCCACGTCGCCGAACTGCTTGTTGGTCAGCCCGACGAGCAGGAACACCATCGAGACCGTGAAGATCGCGCCGCCGATCAGGTCGAAGTTGCGCGTCGCCGAAGCGGTCTTGACCGTCGGCAGCAGCCGCTGGATGACGATCAGCGCGACGATCCCGATCGGGATGTTGACGTAGAAGATCCAGTGCCAGCCGACAGTTCTCGGTCAGGAACCCGCCGATGAGCGGGCCGGCGACGAACGCGATGCCGAAGACGGCCCCGAAGAGGCCCTGGTACTTGCCGCGCTCCTGGGGCGTGAACAGGTCACCGATGACCGCCAGTGCCACCGGGAACAATGACCCGGCGCCGATGCCCTGGATGCCTCGGAAGAGGATGAGCATCCCCATGTTCTGACTCAGGCCGGACAGCGCCGAGCCGATCAGGAAGATGACGATGCCGATCATGAAGATCGGCTTGCGGCCGTAGATGTCCGAGAGCTTGCCCCAGAACGGGACGCTGATCGTGCTGGTCAGCAGGTAGATCGTGATGGCCCAGACGTAGTAGTCGTTGCCGGACAGCTGGGTCACGATGGTGGGCAGCGCCGGACCGACGATCGTCTGGTCCAGAGCGCCGAGGAACAGGCCGAGCATGACGGCGAAGAGGATCTCCATCTTCTCCCGCTGACTCAGGCCGAGGGCCGGGTCTTCTTCGAGGGTAGGGATGTACTCCTCGCCTCCGACCGGGAACGCTTCCATGAGTGGTCAATCCCTCCGTGATGGGTTGGTCGCGAGGTCGCGGCCAGTGCTTTGCGGGCCCCCCAGCGGACCTTCGGCCCCTCGCATGGTCGACGGCGATCGTGGAGCTGGCGTGGAGATGGGATGGCGGTCCGGGGCCGTCGTGGTGCCGGATCTCGACGGCCGCCCGCAGATCGGCGATGGCCTGCGCCATGCCGTCGAGCTGGGCCGGCTCGAGCCCGACGAGGACCTGTCGCAGGAGATCGCCGCTCAGCGCGTCGACCTCCTCGAGCAGTGCCTCACCGGCCGCCGTGAGGCGGACGACGACGATGCGTCGGTCTTCGGGGACCCGGATCCGTTCGATGAAGCCGCGCTCCTCCATGCGGTCGATGAGACCCGTGGCACTGGAGAACGACACGTTCAGGACGTCGGCGAGGTGGCTCATGGTCATCTCGCCATGCCGGTGGAGCGTGTACATGATGTTGAGTTGGGCCATGCTCATGCCGAGCCGAAGCAGGCGTTCGCTCGAGGCGCACTTGAGTTCGCTCATCGTCGCCCTGAAGTCGGCGATGATGGTGTCGATCGTCGGATCGACGTTCATAGTTCGTACCACGTGAACTATCATATCCGCACGAACCATCCTGTCAACCTGAAGTTCGTGGCCAGGGAGGAGCATGCGTTTCGCGTTGATGATCGAACCCCAGCAGGGCCTCAGCTACGGCGACCAGGTCGCCATCGCCAAGCGAGCCGAGGCGAACGGCTTCGAGGCCCTCTTCCGCTCCGACCACTACGCGAGCTTTCCCGGCGCGGCCGGCAAGCCGACGACGGACGCCTGGACCGTGCTGGCCGGGCTCGCCCGCGACACCGACCGGATCGCGCTGGGCGCGCTGGTGTCGCCGGTCACGTTCCGCCACCCCGGGACCTTCGCCAAGATCGTGACCACCGTCGACGAGATGAGCGGGGGCAGGATCGAGGTCGGCGTCGGCGCCGGCTGGAACGAGCTCGAGCACCGGCAGCTCGGGCTGCCGTTCCCGGCGCTCGGCGAGCGGATGGACGCCGTCGAGGACCAGCTCGCCGTCCTCCACGGCTGGTGGGGCGAGCCGGACGGCTGGTCCTACGACGGCAAGACCGTCACCGTCCGCGACGCGCTCTTCCACCCGAAGCCGGTCGAGGTCCCCGGCCGCCCGACCGGGGCGAACGGCGGCGCGCGGCCGTCGATCATCTTCGGCGGATCGGGCGCGCCACGCGGCGCCCGCCTGACGGCGACCTGGTGCGACGAGTTCAACACGCAGGGGAACCCGGCGACGGTCGCCGAGAACTTCGCGAAGGTGGATGCGGCCTGCGCGGCGATCGGCCGGGATCCGGCCACGCTCGTGCACTCGGTGATGACCGGCGTCCTCGTGGGTCGGACCGACGACGAGGTCCGTGCGCGCGAGCGAGCGCTCCTGGAGGCCTTCGGCGATGACGCCGGTGGCGACGAGTGGGTGGAGGAGCGCAAGGACCGCTGGGTCCACGGGACCGGCGAGCCGGCCCGCGAGATGGTCCGCCGCTACGCCGAGGCCGGCGTCGAGCGGATGATGCTGCAGGACTTCATCCCGTGGGACCTCGACCATGATCGACGTCATGGGCGAGGAGCTCGTCGGCCGCGTCTAGGCGGGGTCGGCTCAGCCGCCGGCGGCGTCCGCGCGCGGCGGCATAGCGCGGGTCGTCCCGGCGGATCGGATCGGGATCGGTGCCGCGCGCGCGAGCGATCCGCTCGGTGAGGAGCTGGAGAGGGGTCGCGCTGCCGAGCAGCGCCGCGACCGGGCCCGGGAGCGCCGGCGCCTCGGCGACGAGCATGCGTCCGGCCGGCGTGAGAGCGGGGTCAAGGGCATCGTCGAGGTCCGCCGCGAGGATCGCCGCGGACCGAAGCCCCAGCACGGCCGACGCCGCGAGCGCCTGACGGGCACGGGCCGTGCGCTCGGCTCGGCCGGCACGGTCCGCGAGGATCAGCACCAGGGCCGTCTCCGGGCCGGTCGCCGGGAGGTGGCCGTGCAGGAAGGTCTCCAGGTCGCGATACGCGGACGGGAGCCAGGACGCCTCCTCGACCTTGAGCGCCAGCTCGCGACCGGCCGGCCGGTCCGCACCGGAGGCGATCACGATGAGATGGGCCGCGTCCGCGAAGCGCGCCGCGATCTGCTCGGCGGTCGCGGCGTCCCGCGTGCCGGCGGCGAGGAGATCGGCCGCCGCGTCCCCGTCGAGGGGCTCGCCGCGTAGGTGCGCGCCCACCGCGGCGGCAGCGAGGACCGGGCTCACGTATCCGATCGTGTGGCACCAGCCCTGGTCCAGCTCCCCGGTCTCGACGACGATGTCGACGAGCGCGGCCCCCGGCGACCGTCCCGAGACGGTGATCAATGCGGTCCGGGCGCCGCGATCGCGGGCGGCCGCGAGGGCCGCGTTGGTCGCGCCCGTCCCGCCCTCGTGCGAGATCCCGATCAGCAGCCCGGTCGAGGGCGGATCCAGCGACAGCTCGAACGCCTGGCCCGCGTGCGGTGCCGGACCCGGCAGGCCGGCTCGGCGCATCGCCTCGCCAAGGATCTCCGCGGCGGCCTGCGCCCCGTGCTCGGACGTCCCGCAACCCGTCAGGTGGACCGGTTCGCCGGCTTCGGCGACGGCACGGATCGCGGCGGCCAGCACCGCGGCCTGGCTGTCGCTCGCTGCATGGCGGGCGGCGATCCGTCGAGCCAGCCCCGGCTCCGCCTCGATCATCTCGGTCATGTGGTACGGCGGACCCGATCGCGGGCTGGGGGTGCCGGTGAAGGCCCAGGGATCAGGGGGGCCGGCGAGGGGAGCGGTCGGGTCGAAGGTGCTCATCGTCCGAGGATAGGCGCGGTCGGCCCTCGCCGGCAGGTCGGCCCACGCGATGCGACGCCGCGCCCGAGGCGCGAACCGCGCCCAGGGGTCACCATGTGTTCGACACAGGTGTCTCGCAGGAGGATCGATGCAGGTCGGGCTGATGGTCCCGCAGGGGTGGAAGGGCGAGTACGACGGCTGGCCGGCGGATCGCGCCTGGGCGCGGACCCTCGAGCTGGCGACGCAGGCCGAGGCGCTCGGGTTCGAGTCGCTGTGGGTCTTCGACCATCTCCACACCGTCCCTGACCCGACCGACGAGATCACCTTCGAATCCTTCTCGATGCTCGCGGCGCTCGCGATGGCGACGAGGCGGGTCCGCCTCGGGCACATGGTCATCTGCACGGGGTTCCGCAATCCCGGCCTGACCGCGAAGCTCGCATCGACGATCGACGTCATCAGCGGCGGTCGCTTCGAGCTCGGCATCGGAGCGGGCTGGAAGGAGGACGAGTGGGAGGCGTACGGCTACGGCTTCCCGACCCTCGCGGAGCGGATGGGGGCCCTGGGCGACCATCTCGAGGTGATCACCCGGATGCTCGGCCCCGGTCGAGCGTGGTACGAGGGTGAGTACGCCCACGTCCGCGGGGCCGTCAACGTCCCGAAGGGCATCCAGTCCCACATCCCGATCATCGTCGGCGGCAACGGCGAGCGGGTGACGGCGGGCTACGCGATCAAGTACGCGGACGAGCTGAACTACGTCTTTCTCGATCCGGACGAGGTCGTGTCGCGGATGGCGCTGACACGCGCACGCTGCGAGGCCGAGGGCCGTGATCCCGCGACGCTCCGCTTCTCGATGTACACCCGCGACGAGCACGTCCGCGACGCCGGCCATGAGCGGGTCGACATGTTGGGGCGGTTCAGGGAGATCGGTCTCGACCGCATCGTCTGCTTCCCGACCCGCTGGTCGCCGACGGCCGAGGCACAGGCTGCCTTCGCGGACGATTGCCGCGCCGCCGGCGCGGTCCTCGAGGTCGGCGCGACCGCGACGACCGGCGCCTAGATCTCCTCGACGGACTCCACGATCGACTTGAACACGGCGTCGGTCGCGGCGCCCTTGCCCGTGACGGTCAGGACGACGGTGACCTTGTTGCCCTGGATCCAGTAGAGGGCCTGCTCGGACGAGACCGTCTGCCCGGCAGCGCTCGGGACCTCGATCGAGTAGTGGAGCCGGAGCGCGTCGCCGGCGGGCAGCGTGACGGTGGTGGCCGTGATCTCGCCGACGCCCTGGATCGCCGAGAGCTGGCCCTTGAGGCTCGTCTCGACGAGGCTGAACGGGATGGAGGCGGCCGGCTGGGTCAGGATCGTGACGTTGCGGGTGCCGATCGGGTCGGCGTTCATGTCCATCGCCCAGAGGCTCAGCTGCGAGAGCTGTCCGGAATCGATCGTCTGCTTGATGAGCTTGCCCCAGTCGGATTCGGGATCGACGCCGGCCAGCACGGACTGCAGGGTCGCCGGATCCACCGGTAGGCTCTGCCAGCCCTCCGGCAACGTGATGGCGAAGCCCTTCCCTTGAACCTCGATCCGTCCGGTCGTGGCCTGGCTCGCGGCGGCCGAGGCCGAGGCGGACGGCTCCGGGCTCGCGGTGGCGGCCGCCGTGGCGGTCGGTGACGGGGCGGCCGTCGGTGACGGTGTCGTCGAGGCCGTGGCGCCGCCGCAACCGACCACGAGCATCGTCGTGATCGTCAGCAGAGCGGATCGGGCGGTGGTGGAGCGGAGCATGGTTCCCCCTGGTGATGGATGGCGATGGGCACCGTAGTCGACGCCGGGGACCCTACCTACCCTTCGGAAGTACCCCCACCCGCCGGACCGGCGCGTAGCGGAACCACGCCCGCGCGATGAGCAGCTCGAGGGGAACCGGGCCGTAGCGGCGGGAGTCGATCGGCGGGCCGTAGCCGGCCGCGTGGGCCTCGTCGTCGGTGGCGTCGCTGAGCAGCCACGCCTCGTCCTCCGCGAGCTCGATGAAGCCGTCGCCGAACGGGACCCGGTCGCCGGGGCCGGCGGCCAGGCGCTTGACCGCGATGGCCTCGCCATCGGGTTCGCGAAAGACCACGATCGAGCCACGCCGGGGCCAGCGGCCCAAGGTCGGGTCGACCAGGAGCCAGTCCCCGTCCTCGATCGCCGGCCGCATGCTGCCTTCGGCCACCGCGATCCGCCACGGCCCGCGCAGCCGCCGGGCGAGCGGCATGGAACGACGAGGCCCCGCCGGTCGGCGGGGCCTCTGCTCGGTCGTGGGGTCCGGGGTCGAGGTCAGCTGGGGCGCCCCGCGACCCGCGTCTTCTCCTCGCCGCCGGTCGCCTTCCAGGCCGCGTCGACCTCGTCGATCATGTCGAGGAGTTTCTTCGCCTCGGCGATGTCCATCGAGGCCTTCACCTTGGAGACCTGCTTGTTCGCGTTCCAGAACAGCTCGTGCAGGTTCGGGACCTTGTCGAGGTGCTCCGGCTTGAAATAGTCGTGCCAGAGGACGTCGAGGTGGTGCTTGACCAGCTCCGCGCGCTCCTCCTTGATGCCGATCGCCCGGGCGCGGAAGGTGTCGTCCGTGCTGGCGGCGTACTTCTCGATCGTGCGGTAGCAGGACTCGGCCTCGATGCGGGCCTGCTCGGGGTCATAGATGCCACACGGCAGGTCGCAGTGGGCCTGGGCGGTGGTGCTGGGGGCTAGCCAACGAGTCAGGCGGGACATGGGACTCCTTCGCACTGGGGTAGAGGGTCACAGCCTATCGCCATCCGGGATGCATCGAAGTGTCCGAGCCGCAGCGGGACGTGTCAAACACGGCGCAACGGACGGCCCACCGACCACGCCGTGGGATCAGCCCGGCTTGACCACCATCATGAAGACGATGATGGCAAAGCTGACGAGCTCGAGGCGCGAGACGAGGAAGAGGCGCTCCAGCCCGGCTCGCCCAGCGACCGACGAGGGGCCTTCCGCGGCGAACACCGCGCCGACCTTCGCGCTCGTCGGGCCGAGATAGAGCGCGCCCACGAGCGCCGACAGCAGCCACAGCACCATCGACACCGAGACCCAGGGCGTCGAGAAGGCCCAGCGCTGGGCGACGAGGATCAGGCCGGCGACGAAGAGCAGGATCGACGCGGGGAGGAAGACGCGCTGGCCGAGGTACGCGAGGCTCGCGCCGATCTTGGGCAGGTCCGCCGGATCGCTCGAGCGCGATGCGCGGATCGCCAGCAGCTGCGCGAAGAACGCGCCTCCGACCCAGATGATCGCGCACACCACGTGCACGTACTTGATCAGCTCGTACATCGCGCCCTCCTGCTTCGGCCTCCAGCGTCCCCGCGGGCCGACTTCGCGCAGGATATCGCCGGAGCGCTGCCGATTTCGGGCATCGCAACGCGGCCGGGCAGCGCGTGGAGCACCGCGCGGCCCGTTGACCGGGCACGATATCGTTGGCGCGCGGACGACGGCCGGAGCCCACCGGCGCGCTGCACGGGAGGTTGATCGATGACCACCGAGGACCCGCGTCCCGACCCGCCGGCGAACCCCGACGATCCGACGGTGTCGTCGGTCGTCGATGCAGGCGCTGCCGAGCGCGCCGCCGGCGCCGCCGAATCGGAAGCGGCCGCCGAATCGGAAGCCGCGGCAGCAGAAGTCCACGCCGCTGCCGTCGAGACCGAGGCTGCGGCCGCCCAGACCGCCGCGGCCGCAGCCGAGTCCGACGCTGCCGCCCAGACTGCCGCCGCTGCCTCGGCCGCCGGTGCCGCCGCGGGCCTGGCGGCGACCGCGCCGCTCCCGCCGCCAACCCCGCCGATCGTCCCTCCCGCGCCGCCCGCCCCGCCGGTCGGCTGGACGCCCCCGCCGCCTTCGGGCTCCGATCGGTACCCGATCGACGTCCGGTTCGACCGCGACCAGCGCATCGGCCGGTTCTGGGCCATCCCGATCATCGGGTGGTTCGTTCGCTGGGTGGTGCTGATCCCCCACTTCATCGTCCTGTGGGCCTTCGGCATCGTCGTCTTCTTCGCGATGCTCGTGACGTGGATCCCGGTGCTGCTGACGGGCCGGTTCCCAAGCTGGGGGTACGACATCGTCGGCGGTTTCTATCGCTGGTACATCCGCGTGCTCGCCTATCTGCTGCTGATGGTCGGCCCGTATCCGCCGTTCTCGCCGACAGCCCCGTACCCCGTCGAGGTCGAGTTCGATCGCGACACCCGGCTCAACAACCTGTGGGGCATCCCGCTGCTGGGTATCTGGGTGCGCGGGATCCTCGTGATCCCGCACCTCATCATCCTGTGGCTGCTGGCGATCGCCGCCTACCTCATCGTGTTCGTCGCCTGGATCCCCGTGCTCGTGAACGGCCGCTATCCGCAGATCGGCTACGAGATCGTCGGCGGCCTGTTCCGGTGGTACACGCGGGTCGGGGGTTGGGTCGCCCTGATGGCGGGGCCGTATCCGCCGTTCCGCCTCGGCGAATAGCCCTCGCTCCGCGGCGACATCGACGGGTATCATCCCCGCGATGACCGACCGAGGGCTGCCCAGCACCGACGGGCCTCCGGCCTGCCCGTTCATCGCCTTCGAGGACGAACGCGACGAGCGTGCCTCGGCGCCCGATCACCGGCACCGCTGCTACGCGGAGGTCCGGCCGGCGCCGCGCGCGCTGGCCCACCAGGAGGCGTACTGCCTCTCGAGCGCATTCCCGGTCTGCCCGACATTCCAGGACTGGGCACGGCGCGAGGCGGCCCAGGCCCGTGGGTCGAGCGCCCGCGGTTCGTCCGCTGCGTCGGCGACGGCCGCGAGCGTTGCCGCGCAGGCCGCGAACCGCCCCTCGGCGGAGGTGCGGCCGCCCGATCCAGAGGCGGAGCCAGGAGCGGACGACGGCCCGGCCGGTGCGGCCGACGGGGCCGAAGCCGCGGGCCTGGTCTGGCACGACCCCGCCGGCGACGGCGACGGCGACGGCGACGATGCGGACGAGTGGTCGATGCCGCGCCCGGACGCCGAGCCCCTGATCCGTCGCAATCCGCCACGCGACTGGGCCGCACCGCCACCCTGGGCGAGCGGCAGCGCGTCGTCGGCAGGTCAGGGTGCCTACGGCCGGCCCCCGGAGGGCGAGTCCAGCTCCGGCCCGGAGTTCCTGGCGAGCCGGTCCGCTGCCGCGGCGGGCGCGGGCCTCGCGGGGAGTGCCGCGGATCGCCTCGCCAGCGGCGAGCCCGTCGGCGAGAGCCCGTCGGCGCCGGCATCCGAGGAGCTCGCCGGGCTTGTCGCGGAGCCGGTCGCCCGCAGCGTCCCGCCTTCCCGTCCGCCGGACCGCCCGCCGACCGGGCACTACCCGACGACGGCCGCCGCCGGGCGCCGCCCGACGGTCAGCTCGACGCGGCCCAAGAGCCCACCGCCGCACGACGGCCCGTCATGGGAGCAGGCCAAGCGATACGAGGCCTATCCGACCATCAAGACTCGGGCTGGGCTGCCCGGTGTGCCGCGGCTTGCCGCCCTGGCCGGGGCGCTGGGGATCGGGGCGCTGATCCTGTTCTTCCTGCCGGCCCTGCTCGGCATCGGTGGTGGCGGGGGCGCCGGCAGCAGCGCCTCGCCGACGCCGAGCGGCTCGGGGGTCATCGCGACGGATTCGCCCGAGCCGACCGCCAGCGCCGCCCCCACGCAGCAGACCTACACGATCAAGGCCGGCGACACCCTGAACAAGATCGCCAAGAAGTTCGGGTTGACCGTCGACCAGCTGTTGGCCGCCAACAAGCAGATCAAGAACCCGAACAAGATCGCGGTCGGGGATGTCCTCGTGATCCCGAGCGTCACGCCCGACGAGGTCACCGATCCGTCCGCCGAGGCGCCGAGCGACTCACCGAAACCCTGAGGTGGACGCCAGGCCCGAGACCGGGTTTCGCCCCCGGGGCGCCCCGGCGCTCGGCTAGCGGGGCGCGATGTTGATCGCGGTGATCTTCCCGGCTTCGACGCGGAACGTGGCGTCGATGTGCTGGGTCGGGGCACCCGGTCGGACGACCAGCAGGTCCGCCTCGTAGGTATTGCCGGTGTCGCGGATCCCGCCCGGGATCATCCGCAGGCCGGCATCGCCGCGCAGGAACCAGCCACCGACGCGCTCGACGCCGCGCAGCATCTGGACGCTGTCGCCGACATGCACGCGCATCTCGGTCATCTCGTCCATCAGCGCGACAGCACCCTCGCGGTCGCCACCGTTCAGCTTCTCGAAGAAGTCTTCCATCGTCTCGACAGCACCCATGGACGGAGTGTACCGTCGGGCGCCCATGGCCGCCCGAACGACGCTCGACCACGCCTGGCCCCTGTTCGCGCTGCGCATCCGCAGCGAGCGGCTGGTGCTGCGCCTGCCCGACGACCACGATCTCGCCGCGCTCGCCGGCGTCGCCAGGGCGGGCATCCACGGGCCCGACGAGATGCCATTCAAGACGCCCTGGTCGACCATTCCCAGCCCGCGGTTCGAGCGCAACTTCGTCCAGCACCACTGGGGCGGCCGCGCCACATGGAAGCCCGACGACTGGGCCTTGCACCTGCTGGTCGAGCTCGACGGCGAGCCCATCGGCTCGCAGTCCGTGCTGGCCAAGCGGTTCGCCGTCCTCCGGACCGTCCATACCGGCTCCTGGCTCGGCCGGCCGTTCCACGGGCTCGGCTACGGGAAGGAGATGCGCGCCGCCGTCCTCGGCTTCGCCTTCGACGGACTGGGCGCACGGGTCGCCGCGACGGAGGCCTACCTCGACAACCGGCCGTCGAACGGCGTGTCGCGCTCGCTGGGGTACGAGGAGAACGGGATCGACGAGCTGGCACCCGGTGGGGTGCCACGAACGGTCCAGAACTTCCGGATGACCGAAGCGGTCTGGCGGTCCCGGCCGAGACCGGCCGTCGCTTTCGAGGGCCTGGACGGCTGCCGTGACCTGTTCGGGGCGGAGACCCCGGCCGGGCCCGAGAGCGCCGCCGGAGCCACCGACCCTCCGGCCTAGAAGCCGCCGCCGGCGCCCCCGCCACCGCCACCGGATCCGCCGCCCGAGAACCCGCCGCCGCCGGACCCGCCCGATGACGACGGGGAGTTCCCGATCGTCCCGAGGGCGCCCATCATCCCGCCGATGTCGGGGATCCCCGAGCCCGAGAAGATGCTGCCGCCGCTGCCCGCGACACCTGCACTCGCGAAGCCCGCGCCGCTGCTCGAGTGGTACCAGGCCGGGAACCACACGGCCGACGCGTTCGACTGGTCGCGCTGGACGTCCTCGAGGCTGCGCTGGAGCACGTCCTCGATCCGGCTCTGGAGCCCCAGCGCCGTGCCCCAGACGACGGCCTGGTCGGGCGTCTCGAGCCAGTCGAGCCCGGCTTCGTCCACGACCTGCTGCATCGAGCGTGCCTGCGCCATGGTCTTCTCGAGCGTCCGCCGGTAGGCGGCCAGCATGGCCCGGATCATCGCGCCGTTGAGCGTGACCGCCGGCATCGCCTGGCCGATGATCACGACGATGACGCCGCCCACGACCGCGGCGCCGCCGATGAGCGTCAGCCCGGAGATCGGGATGCTGAGCCCGGCGGCGACCGCGATGACGCCGGCGATGACCGCGAGCACCCCGCGGACGGTCCAGCGCGAGACGGTCTTGCTCGGGGCTTCGTTGAACCAGCCGCGGGCCACGACATGCCCCTCGAGCGCCTTGTCGAAGGCCGCGACCGACGAGCCGAACTGGGGCAGGTCCTCCGACGAGATGAACGCGTCGGCGCCGCTCCCGCCGAGACCACGAAGGTCGCGGAGCGCGACCTCCTCGGCCGGGCCGATCGGCCGGCGGGCGTTCCGTGCCCGGCGCGCTTCCTCGGCCCGGTCCCCAGGCGGCGGATCGATGTGGATGCCGACCTTCTTGGACGTGCCCAGGAACCCGCCGCCGTCCTCCTGGAACGAGAGCAGCCCGCGGCTGGCGAGGTCCAGCATCGCGGTCGTGAGCGCACGCCGGGAGGTGCCGCCGTCCATGACCATCGCGCCGGATGCGGCGGTCAGGTCGGGCGGGGGTGCCGGCACGTGGATCGATGGATCGTCCAGGTAGACCGGGTCCTTGCCGAACCGGCGCCAGTGGAAGAACGCCCAGCCGACGAGGCCGAGGAGCACGATCGGCGCCCCGACGAGGCCGAGGACCGCGTTGATCTGGCGGCCGCGCTCGAGCTCCGCCGCGTGCTCGGGGGATGCGGCGGCGTCGATGCGTTCCAGCGCGATCCCGAGCGCTCCATCGAAGTCGCCCGTGCGCAGGTACGGCAGCATGTCGTTCTCGTAGATCCCCTGGCGCTCGCTGTTGCTCAGGAACGCGGCTTCGAAGCCTGGCCCGGCGTAGAGCTGCACCTGGCCATGCCGGCCGCTGGTGTCCATGTCGAAGAAGATCACCAGGCCATCGTCGAAGCCCTTGCGCCCGATCCCCCACTGGTCCATCAGCGCGCGGGCGCGCCCCTCGGTCTCGCTCGTTTCCACCGAGGACTCGCCGGTCAGCTGCGTGTAGACCACGACCTCGGCCCCGGTCCGCGCCTCGATGGCGTCGATCGTCGACTCGGCCTTGACGATCGAATCGGGCGAGAGCAGCCCGGCGAAGTCGTAGACCGCGCGATCCTTCTCCGGCTCCGGGAACGGCGGACCGGGCGCCGGGTCACCGGCGGCAGGCGGTCTGCCCGTCCCAGGATCGACGGGTGCCATCGGCGCGAGGGTCTCTTGGGCGACGCGGGCCAGTCCGCTGAGTGCCGCTGCGTCAAAGTCCCCCGCGGCCAGCAGCGGCAGCATCGACTCGTCGACGATCGCCTGGCGCGCATCCGTCGAGAGGTAGGACGCGTCGAACCCCGGGCCGGCATGCAGTTGGACCTGGCCGTGTTCGCCGGTCGTGTCGAAGTCGAAGAGGATGACCAGGCCGTCGTCGATCCCGCGCCGGCCGACGCCCCACTGGTCGAGCAGCGTGCTGGCGTCGGCCGCGGCCTCGTCGGCCGTGACCTCGTCGCGCCCCGTGAGCTGTGTGTACAGGACGATCTCCGCCCTGGTCTGCGCTTCGATCGCGTCGATCACCCGTTCGGCCGTCTGCTCGGTCTCCGGGCCGAGGACGCCGGCGTAGTCGTAGACGGCCTGGCCCTCGATCGGGTCGGCGAACGGCGGACCGGGGGGCGGCGGGCTGGCGGCACTCGCGGCACTCGCCGCACCCGCGACGAGCAGCGCGACCATCGCGACGAGCGGAAGCAGGACGAGTCGGCGCATCGCTGGCAGGATAGTCGCGTCGGCCGCCTCCCGGGGGCGACCCGTCGTCAGGCGGGTGCCACGGTCAACGCCGGGGTCGTGGCCTGGCGGATGCGGCGGACCAGCTCGGCGGCCTGCTCGTAGCGGCCGAAGCTGGGCATCACGTAGGTCCCGGCGACCAGCTCGCGGACCTGCTCGAGGAGCGCCAGGCTCAGGTCCAGGCCGACCTCGACGCCGCGCTCGCCGGCGTCGCGCATCGCCTCGCGCGTCCGGTCCGGGATCGTGATGCCGGGTACCTCGTTGTGCAGGAATTCGGTGTGGCGCGTGCTCTGGAGCGGCAGCAGGCCCAGCAGGACCGGCAGCGGGAAGCCGCGCGGCCCGAACCGTCGCCGCGCCTCGGCATCCATCGCTTCGACCTGGGCGAGGTCATAGAGCGGCTGGGTCATGATCAGGTGGGCGCCGGCGGCGATCTTCCGTTCGAGGCGGTCCCATTCGGTCGCCGCGTCCGCCGCGGTCGGGTCGAGCGCGCACGCGATCGTGAAGCCGGCAGGCGCACCGATCGGGCTGCCGGCGGCGTCCTCGCCACGGTTGAGCCGGGCGAGGATCTCGACGAGCCCGATCGAATCGACGTCCCAGACGCCGGTCCCGGTCGGGTAGTCGCCGATCCGCGGCGGATCGCCGGTCAGGGCCAGGATGTTGCGGACACCCAGGGCGTGGGCTCCAAGGAGCTCCGATTCGATGGCCATCAGATTCCGGTCGCGAGTCGTGAAGTGGACGAGGCATTCCAGGTCCAGGTCGTGCTGGACCCCGAACGCCACCGCCAGCGCCCCCATGCGGACACGGGCCATCGCCGAGTCGCTGATGTTGACCGTGTCGACGCCGGCGGCCTTCAGCAGCCGGGCGGCCTCGATCGTGCGGTCGATGCGGACCGAGCGGGGCGGGTCGATCTCGACGGAGACAACGAAGCGGCCCTCGCGGAGCGCGACGGCCAGTCCGGTCGGCGGCGGGGCGGCATCCGGCCGATCGTCGGGCGAGGCGGCCGTGACCAGCCGCGGCACCGCAGGCGCTTCCGGCATGACCGCCGCTCCGGCTCCCGCCGGCCTGCCACCGGGCGACGTCGCGGTCCGGGTGTCGATCGCCGCCCGCATCGCGGCGATGTGCTCCGGCGTGGTCCCGCAGCAGCCGCCGATGAGTCGCGCCCCGGCGTCGAGCATGTCGCCGACCATCCGGCCCAGGTACTCGGGGCTCGCGGCGTAGACGAACTGCCCTTCGACCCGCTGCGGCAGACCGGCGTTCGGCAGGATCACCGTGCCCGGCGCGCCCATCGCGCCGAGCGCGTCGAGGCAGCCCTGCGGCCCGGCCCCGCAGTTGACCCCGATGGCGTCGACGTCGAGCCCAGCCAGCGTCGCGGCGGCCGCAGCCGGCAGCATCCCGTCGGGGAGCGCGATCTCCTCGCCGAACGTCAGGAGCGCGACGATCGGCCGGTCGGCGGCGGCCCGCTTCGCCTCCTCGATGGCGATCGTGAGGTGCTCGACCGAGGTGAACGTCTCGAACATGAACAGGTCGACGCCGCCCTCGAGCAGCCCGTCGACCACCTCCCGGAACGCGGCGCGGACGCGGGCCGGGTCGAGGTGGACCAGGTCGTTGGTCGGCGCCCCGAGCGGTCCCACGGACCCGGCGATCAGCACGTCCCGGCCGGCGACGTCGCGGGCCTCGCGGGCGATCTGGGCGCCGCGCCGCGCCAGCCGGCCGGCCTGGTCGGCGAGGCCATAGGGGGCCAGACGCACCCGGTTGGCGCCAAAGGTCGCGGTCTCGATCAGGTCAGCGCCGGCCGCCAGGTACTCGCGATGGATCGAACCGATGAGCTCCGGCCGCGACAGGACGAGCTCGTCGAGGGCGGCCCGCTGCGGGATCCCGCGCGAGAAGAGCAGCGTGCCCATCGCCCCGTCCGCCAGCAGCGGGCCGGCGGCGAGGCGTTCCCGGAACCATCCGCTCGCTTCCACGCCCGAACGATACCGGACGCGTCGCGAGCGAACGTCGGAGCGGGCCGGCCGGATGGTCGACCGTGCCCGGCGTTTGCCTAGATCGTGCCGCGGCGCCGGCCGAGCTGGAGGCTGCCGTCAGGGGCGAGCAGGACCTGCGGGGGCCGCGGCCGCCCGTTGTACGCCGACCCGAGCGACGCCGCGTAGGCGCCGGCGTCGGCGATGGCGACCAGATCGCCGCGGTGGAGCGGCGGCAGGTCGTGGACACCGAGCGTGTCGGTCGACTCGCACACCGGTCCCTCGACGCGCGTCGGTTCGACGGGGCCGCCGCGCGCCCCCAGCGCGTGGACCGGGTGGCGGGCGCCGTAGAGCGCGGGCCGGATCAGCTCCGTCATCCCGGCGTCGAGGATGACCTGCCGGTCGGCACGCTCGCGGACGTGCAGGACGCGCGCCACGAGCCAGCCGGCCCGCGCGACGAGCGCGCGCCCGGGCTCGATCGCCAGGCGCTCCGGACGGCGGTCCGCCGGGATCCCTTCGAGCAGGGCGGGGACCTCGCGAGCGAACCGTTCCGGGCCTGGAGCACCCTCGCCGCGCGGGCGGACCGGGAACCCGCCGCCGAGGTCGACGGTGTCGAACGACTCGATCGAGCCGCGCCACAGCGCCGCGACGGCGATGGCCCGCCGGACGCCGTCCCGCCACGCGTCGATCGCGCCGAGCTGCGACCCGACGTGCAGGTGGATCCCGCGCGGTCGGAGCGGGGCGTCGGGCACGTCCCCGCCACCGAGCTCGATCGCCTGCGCGATCTCCGTCTCGGTCATCCCGAACTTCGAGCCGCCGGCCCCGACCGCCAGCCCGGCGAGCGTCTCGGGCACGACATCCGGGTTGAGCCGGTAGAGCACGTCGATCGGCGGTGCCGCCGCGGCACGGGCGATCCGCGCGAGATCCTCGGCCTCCTCGGGCGACTCGAGGGCGACCCAGCGCAGCGGTACGCCGTCGACGGCCGCGGCGACCGCGGCCCGCAGGTCGGCCGGCGTCTTGCCGATGCCCTCCAGCGTGATCCGCTCGTTCGGGATCCCGGCGCGACGAGCGGCGGCCCACTCCCCGCGCGAGACCACGTTGGCCCCGAAGCCGCGGGCGCCGATCGCGGCGATGACCGCCGGCACGTCGTTGGCCTTGACCGAGAACTGGCGGACCCAGGGATCCGGAAAGGCCGCGGCGACGGCGCCGCACGCCTTGTCGAGGGTCGCGAGGTCGGTGACGAAGACCGGCGTCCCGAACCGCCGGGCAGCGGCGATCAGCAGCGGCCCGATCCGCTCCAGCGGGTCGGGACCCGCGCCGGCGTCGCTCAGTCTCGGACCACCATGCTGACCACGGATCCGACCAGGCCGATCGCGACCGAACCGATCACGGCGGCCACGATGGCGTCCGAATCGATGTTCGGGGGGAAGCCGCCGATCGTGAAGTCGAACTTCGCGATGCTCGCGATCCAGGCGATCAGCAGCAGCAACGCGGCGTTCACGACGATCCCGAACAGCCCCATCGACACGATCGAGATGGGCATGGACAGGGCCTTGACCACCGGCGCGATCAGCCCGTTCACGACGCCGGCGATGATCGAGATCGCGATCAGCGTGAGGATGCTGCCCTTGTAGTCGATCTGCGGCAGCAGGTAGGAGACGATCGCGAACGTGATCGCCGTCGCGGCGGTCCCGATGATGAACTTGCGCATTCGATCTCCTCGGCCGATGTGACGACGATGGCGTGCGGCGAGGATATCGCGGCCGACCAGGCGCGCGACAGGGAATGTGACCCGCGTCAGCGGGCCAGGCTGGCCACCAGCCGGGCCTTGACTTCGGGCCATTCGGGGGCGATCACGCTGAAGTAGGCCGAGTCCCGGATCGAGCCGTCCGGCATGATCATGTGGCTGCGGAAGACCCCCTCGAAGGTGGCGCCGATCCCGGCGAGGGCGTTCCGGGAGCGCTCGTTGCGGCTGTGGGTCTTGAACTCGACCCGGTTCGCCTCGAGGGTCTCGAAGGCGTGCGACAGCTGGAGCAGCTTCGCCTCGCGATTGACGCCGGTCCGCTGGAATGCCGTCGCGACCCACGTCCAGCCGATCTCCAGGCGCCGGTGCTCGGGGACGATCGAGAGGAAGCGGCTGCTCCCGATCGCGCGCCCCGACGCGAGGTCGATGGTCGCGAACGGCCGCTCGATGCCGGCCTCGGCGTTGGCGAGCGCGGTCTCGAGCCAGCGCCGCAGGCCCGCCTCGTCCTGCGGCCCCATGATCGTCCACTGCCAGATGGGCGCGTCCAGCGCGACCGCGGTCAGGTCGTCGAGGTGGTCCATCGAGAGCGGCTCCATGCGGATCCGCGACCCCTGGAGCACGACCGGCTGGACCCATGTCTGTGTCGGCATCGCGCCGATGGTAGCGGCGCCGCGCGGGGGGCCGCGCGCCCGCTACGCTTCACGGATGTCCGACTTCGACGCCGCCTTCTCCGAGTTCCTCGACGAGTTCTTCCGGATCCAGCCGGTGCTGGCCACGGCCACCGGCGAGCACCGCCACGACGGGGAGTGGCCCGATGCCACCGACGCCGGGCGGCTCGCCCGGCTCGACGCCGCCGACCGCTGGACCGCGCGCCTCGAGGCCCTCACCGGGCTGTCGGCGGACGAGGCGATCGACCGGGACCTCGTGGTCGGCGAGCTTGCCGCCGCGCGATTCGCCGAGGCGGAGCTGCGCGAGGACGCCTGGAACCCGCTCGAATGGGTCTACCTGCTGGGCGAGGGGATCTTCACGCTCATCGCCCGCGAGTTCGCGCCGCTCCCCGAGCGACTCACCTCCGTCGCCAGCCGGCTCGAGGGGCTGCCGGCGGTCCTCGACGGCGCGCGTGAGGCGCTGGTCGGCATCGAGGGCCGGCCGGTGGGCCGGTTCCAGACCGAGGCGGCGCTGCGCCAGCTGCCCGGCATCGCCGAGCTGATCGACGACGCCGTCGGCGAGGCCGATGGCGCCGCGGGCGACCCGGCGGTCGATGCGCTCGTGCCACGGCTGCGCGCGGCGGCCACGACCGCCAAGGCGGCGCTCGCCGCCTTCGAGGCGCACCTGCGCGACACCGTCCTGCCCGCGAGCGACGGGGAGGGTCGCCTGGGCCGCGACCTCTTCGCCCGGAAGATGCGCCACACGATGCGCTCCGACGAGCTCACCGCGGACCGTGTCCTGGCCGCCGCTGAGCGCGAGTACCCGCTGGTCCGCGCGGAGATGGTCCGCATCGCCCGCGGCCTGTGGCCGACCTGGTGCGCCGGCAAGTCGCTCCCCGATGACGACGGCGCGCTCGTCCGCGGGGTGCTCGACGCGATCGCCGCCGAGCACCCGAAGGCCGACGACCTCCTCGACTGGTGTCGCGCCGAGACCGCGCAGATCGAGCGGTTCTGCATCGAGCGCGACGTCATCGGCCTCGCCGACGAGCCGCTCGAGATCCAGTGGACGCCGGTCTTCCTGCGCGCGTTCGGCGGCGCGATGCTCTCCTCGCCCGGGCCGCTGGACAAGGGCCAGAAGGCGTTCTTCGCGATCACCCCGATGCCCGACGACTGGTCGGAGGAGCAGCGCGAGTCGTACCTGCGCGAGGACAACGACCGGATGCTCCGGCTCCTGTGCATCCACGAGGCGGTCCCGGGGCACTACCTCCAGGGCGTCTATGCCAACCGCTGCCCGTCGCTCGCGCGGAGCATCTTCGGGAGCGGCCTCTTCGCCGAGGGCTGGGCGGTCTACGTGACCCAGGTGATGATGGATCTGGGCTACGGCGCGGACGACCCGGCGCTGCTGCTCACCCACTGGAAGTTCTACCTGCGCTCGATCACCAACACGATCATCGACGCCCGGATCCACTGCGACGGGATGACCGGCGACGAGGCGGTCGCGCTCATGGTCGACGGCGGCTTCCAGGAGGAGTCCGAGGCGCGCGCCAAGTTCGACCGGGCGCGGCTGTCCTCGACCCAACTCTCGACCTACTTCACGGGGTCGATGGAGATGTGGGCGATCGAACTCGAGGTGCGCCGGCGCCTGGCGGGCGGCGCTTCGATCGAGGCCGGCGGGCTCCCCGGCGGCCTCGGCGAGACACCCGGCTTCGACTATCGCCGGCACCTCGAGTCGGTCATCGCCCACGGCTCGCCGCCGACGTCACTGCTCCGGCGGATCCTGCTGGGCTAGGTCGGGATCGGGCGCGGAGGCCGGGGGCTCGCCATCGGCCCGGCGCACTGCGTCGGACCTGGGTTCGTCGATGGCCGCGGGTGCCAACGCGGCCCGCAAGGCATCCACCCGGTACCCGGCCGCCTCCGCGGCCGCGAGCAGCCGCTCGACCCAGGCCTCATCGGGCGCCGAGTCCGTCTCGATGGCGTCCAGGCGCGCCGCCCAGCCGAGCATCCCCGCGAACCGCTCGCGGTCCAGCCATTCGACGCCCTCCCAGGTGTTCACGCCGATGGCGGCGCGGATCCCCGCGTCGGACAGCCAGGCGTCCAGGATCCGCGCGTCGGCGGTCTCGGTCGGGCCGGTGATCGTGGACGGGCGGGGGAGGCCCAGCAGGACCCGCACCCGGTCCGCGACGGCCCACGCCTCGGCCTCGTCGAGACCCGCGGTCCGATAGCCGGCCGCCAGCGGCCGGGCGAGGCGCAGCTCGTCGAACCAGGCCGCGGCTCGTGGCCGCGAGGTCCGCGCCCGGTGCCAGCTCGCCGGTCCGTGACAGCGCCAGCCAGCCCAGCAGGACCCCTCGATCGAACGGCTGGGCTCGGCGCCGCCACGCTGAAGCCGCGTTCGGTCCGCGCCCGGATCGAGGCCGCGACGGCGGCCGGATCGCCCGGCACCCGGGTCGCCGCCGCGATCGCCGTCAGCAGCCTCGCAAAGCGGGTCTCGAGGCTGTCGACGTCCACGGGGCGCTGCGCCGGATCGAGCACGGACCGGACGAGGTCGCCCTCGAAGATGGCCCGCAACGGGGCGTGCACCGGCTCCAGCTGGAGCTCGACCATCGCGTCATCGAGGGAAGGGACCGGCCGGTCGCCGAGGCTCGCCGCCAGCCGCGCCCACTGGCCGGCCGAACCGTCATGGATCTCGCGGAACTCCCAGTAGACGTGCGCTTCGTAGGCGTGCAGCGTCATCCGCAGCCCCTGCTCCCGGATCTCCAGGCACGAGCGAAGCGATTCCATCCCGGTCCGGGCGTCCCGGAAGGCGACGAAGGCCGACGGGTCGTTGGCCAGGCCGAGACCGTCCGCGAGCGAACGGCGGGCGAGCCGCTTGCGCCCGTCGCCCTGGATCCTCGCCACCGGGACCGACTCGCGGATCGTGCCGGTCGTCGTGGCGAACCGGTCGTGGAAGAGCACGAGCGAGCGCGTCGGGCCGTTGCCGTTGGTGTACGCGAAGACCTGCTCGTCGACGGGCCCGTCATCGGTGACGAAGTCGTACAGCAGGAAGTCGGCCGCCTCCGCGAACCAGGTCCGCCGCCGGAGGAGCGGGAAGAGCTCGCGCTGGTGGCGCTCGACCAGGTCCGGGTCCGGGTGCTCGTCGAGCGTCGCGCGGCGGAACTCCATCCCGTACTTCTCGCCGAAGCCCTCGATCTGGCCATGGCCCAGCATCGGCAGCCCGGGGAGCGTCGCCATGAGCGTCGCGACGCCGAAGTACTTGTCGCCCTTCCCGAACTGCTCGACCGCGGTCGCCTCGTCGGGATTGCTCATGAAGTTCACGTAGCGCTTGAGGATCTCCGGGTGGAAGCCGAGGGTCTCGGTCATGACCCGCCGGTAGCCCGCGCCGTCCTCGTCGCGAAGCATGTGCATGAACGCGCTGTTGTAGACGCGGTGCATGCCCAGCGTCCGGACGAAGTACCCCTCGAGCATCCAGAACGCCTCTGCGAGCAGCAGCGTGCCGGGCACCTCGGCCGCGACCCGGTCGACGACCTCGCGCCAGAACTCGCGCGGCATCAGCGCCTCGAACTGCGCCTTCGGGATCGCGTGCTCGGCCCGCGACGGGATCCCGCCGGCCTGGCCGGGCTCGGGCCACCAGAGCCGCTCGATGTGCTTGCGGGCCAGCACCATCGCCGCGTCGAAGCGGATGATCGGGAAGCGGCGGGCGACATCGAGGATCGTGGCGATGACCTGCTCGCGGACCTCGGCCCGGAGGAAGTCGAGCTGGGCCGTGTCGTTCCACGGGAAGCTGGTCCCGTCGTTGCCGTGATAGACGTAGCGGACCTCGCCGCTCGACCGATCCGCGCGCTTGAAGACGACCGAGGCGTCGCTGTCGTCCCAGTAGTGGTCCTCGAGCACGATCGCGACGCGGTCGTCCGGGGAGAGGTCCGGACCGTCGAAGGTGTACGCGGGGAAGGGCGGATCGGGGACCGCCAGAAACCACTCCGGGTGCTCGATGACCCAGCGCGAGTCGATGCCCATGTGGTTGGGGACCATGTCCGACGCCAGCCGGATCCCGCGCGCCCAGCAGCGCTCGCGCAGGTTCGCGCACGCCCCCTCGCCACCCAGGTCGTCGGCGATCCGGTAGTCGTCGAGCGAGTAGGCCGACGCCGCCGCATCGGGGTTGCCGCGGATGCGCTTGATCCGCTCCGACGCCTTCGACCGTTCCCACAGGCCGATCAGCCACAGGCCGGTGACGCCCCAGCCGGCGAGCTTGTCGAGCTCCTCGTCCGGGATCGCGTCGAGCGTGCGGACCGGCCGGCCGTAGGTCCGCGACAGCTGGTCGAGCCAGACGTAGGTGCTCTTGGCGATGAGGACGACCGACGGCATCCAGCTCGAATCCGACGAGAAGGCCTCGGGCTCGTCGCGGGCATGGTCGAAGGTGGGCGCCTCGGCTCGCTTCGCCCCGCCGCCACCGAAGCGGATGTGGAAGCCGCGCTCCTCCTCGGCGAGGATGCCGAGGGCCAGGTCCAGCCGGGCGAGGATCTCCGACAGGGCGTCGCCGAGCAGGTCCGTCCAGGACTCGCGGATGTAGCGCAGCTGACCGGCCAGCGATGTCGGCGACCGGCGCGCCGGGGCGCGCAGGAGCTCGATCAGGGAGCCGCCGTCCGGCCCGATCGGGGGGCCGTTGGCGAGGATCTGCTCCAGGCCGTCGATCGCCTCGCGATAGCGCGTCCCCTGCTGCAGCGGTCGGTCGTCGATGAGCTCGCGCAGCACGCCGACGGCCGGGTTCTCGTTGCCGATCCGGATCAGCAGCAGCTCCTCGAGCCGGACCGCCGGGGGCTCGACCGCCTCGGGCGAGGCGGCCGGGAACTCGAGCGCGAACCGCTCCAGCATCTCGTCGGCAGCCGGCCCGAGGCGCTCGCGCAGCTCGCCGACGACCTCGTCCATCGCACCCGTCCCGGCGCCGGCCGCGTAGCGCGCGACGACCAGGTGCCCGATCTCGTGGATCAGGCCCAGGGCGACGATGTCGCCGCCGGAGACGCCCGGAGTCCCCGGTGGCCGCCCGAGGTCGATGCGGGCGGCGAGCCGGCGGATCGCGGTGAGGTCCGTGGTCAGGAGGTCGCCGCGGACGCCGAACAGCCGGGACTCGATCGCGTAGCGCTCGCGGGCTGCCCGCTGGACGTGGAACTCGCGCATCGTCGAAGGATGCACGCCCGGACGGGCCGTCGTCAGACCGGCGCCGCCTCGACCGGGCGCTCGGCAGCGACGTGGTCGACGGCACGCCGGAGGAGCTCGAGGCCGGCCGGATCGAACTCGTAGGTCCACGGCCGGATCCGCTCCGGTCGCGAGAACCGCGACTCCAGGCCGGCCGCGAACGCCTCGCGTGACATCAGGATCAGGTCGGCGGTGAGGTCGATCATCTCGAGGTCCGGATCGCCGCCGATCACCGCCGTGAGCAGCTCCACGCCCTGCGCGCCCGAGAGCGACAGCGTCTCGGTGATGTTGTCCGTGCCGCGAGTCGACGCGCACACCAGGCCGACCCGCGCCCCGCGAGGCAGGCCGGCGATCTCGTGGACCAGCTCTAGGTAGCCCGGGCCGACGAGCATGGCCACCACCGGGACCCGTCCGGCCGCGAGGACCTGCGCCTCGTCGGCGTGGAAGGTCGTGGTCGCGATCAGGTCGTAGTGGAAACGCTCCAGCCGCTCCGGGAGGTCGTCGAGGAGGGAGCCTTCGACCTCGATCAGGCCCGGGAACGCGTCGACCAGGCGTTCCGCGTCGTAGCCGGCATCGGCGCTGGTGCATTCCGCGAAGAGCACGCGGACGAGCGGGCCGGGGCGCTTGCGCTCGGTGGCGGCGGCGAAGGTCGCCGCGGCGAGCTCGTCGGCCGTGAAGCCGGCATGGGCGGCCCGGCGGAGCATCTCGGACACGATCCCCGCGAGGTTCTCCGCGCCGCGGCGCTGCGGCGGCCGGTCCGCGACGTGCGTCCCCGCGCCGTGTCGACTATTGACGTAGCCGGCATCGGCCAGGCGTCGATAGACCGCGCGGATCGTGTTGGGGTTCACTCGCAGTGCCGCTCCCAGCTCGCGGACGGGCGGCAATCGGGAACCCGGCAGCAGCCGGCCCGAGTCGATCTGGTAGGCGAGCTGCCAGTAGATCTGGGTGGAGATCGGAACGTCCGAATCGCGCTCGACATCGAGCGCTCCGGACGGCCCGCTCGTCACCCCGCTCGCGGCCGAATCATCGTTTGACATAGTGTGCTAGTCCAACTACGATCGACTTGGCCTAATCGACTATAGCAACTAGATCGGAGATACCCGTGATCGGGCTCATCATCCTCCTCAGCATCGTCACCGCGCTCTTCGCTCTCGGGGCCGCGGCGCTGCGCTACGGCGTCGACACCCGCGAGACGATCGGGGAGCCGCATCGGCCGATGATCTTCGCCTAAGGGCGAACCGGCCGCGCCCCAGGGCGAGTGGCCACCATATCCAGCGGTCAGGCGGCTCGCCGCCGACCGCTAGCTCTCGTCAGCCCGTGGCGCGCAGGCCATGGGCTGACGGATTCAGCGGGCCGGAGATCCGCCTCGAGCGCGGCTCCGCAGATCGGTCCCGGCGAGATCGTCGATGAGCCGGGCGGCATGCGTCGCCCTGCTGAGCACCAGCCCCGTCTCGGGGCGGTCGACGGTCTCCCAGAACCAGCCGCAGCTCGCGAACATCGCCAGGCGCCAGCGCTGGGCGGCCATGAGCGTCGCGAAGATGCGCCGTGCCGTCGTCGTCCGCGCCGGGCAGCCGGTCGGCGGCGAACCGTGCCTCGTCCACGGCCCCGATCACCACATCGACATAGGCGTCGCGCGCCGCCCACGGGTCCGGCGAGCCCGGCAGCGTCCGGGCGATCTCGTCGGTCAGGGCGTCGATCGACGCGGCCAGGCGGTCCAGCGCCGCGCGCAGCGGCGCCTTCCAGTCGCCGTCCGCGACGCAGTCGCACGCGGTCTCCCACCGCGCGACGCCGTGATGGCAGCTCCACGAGCTCCGCTCGACGATCGCCGCGGGGCGCGCCGACGGGCCTGCCTCGCGCACGACATCTGCGAGCGTCGCGACCTCGTACCCCAGGTCCGCCGGCCCGACGAGTCGCTGCAGGAAGTAGTCGCGGTACGGCTGGTGGTGGCCGTAGAGCTCGCCGTCCGTGGCGATCAGCGCGAATGGCGTGGCGCCGTCGTCGCCATCGATCCGCTCGCTGAGGCGCGGCATGACCCGCTCGCGCGCGAAACGATCGGCGTCGGTCGTCGCGTCGGTCTCGAACGAGACCGACGTCGACAGCCCTCCGTCGTAGGCAACGACCACGATCGACCGGCCGTCCCCGACCTCGACGCGGTACGGCCGCCGGGTGTCGAGGCCCTCTCCGGCGAGCTGCCACGGGGCAAGGATCGTGTGCGTGACGCCCTCGTCGACGAGGAGGCGCAGCGTGGCCAGGTCCACGGCGGTCTCCGGCAGCCAGAGCCCGGTGGGCCGCCGCCCGAACCGCAGCTCGAAGTCGCGCAGCCCCCAGCGGATCTCGGTCCGTCGGTCGGCCAGCGTCGCGAGCGGCAGGATCGTGTGGTGGAACGGCTGGGCCATGCCGTTGGCGGCCACCGATCCCCATCGATGAAGCCGCGATAGGCGACCGGGTCGCCGTTCTCCAGCCAGCCGGCGAGGGTCGGCCCGAGATCCCACGAGATCCGCGCCGAAGTTGCCGAGCTCGCGCGTTGGGCCGGTAGCAATCGGCGGCGATCCGCGTGTTCCAGTCGCGGGCCGGCGCGGCGGTCGGGTCGGGCGGCACCGAGCCCGCCGACCGGATCCATCCGCGACGGCTGGTAGAAGTGGCCGTGGACGACGAGACGCGGCCGGCTCACGCCTCCTCGCGGCGCGATCGCGATGCGACGGTCACGGCGTGTCGCGCACCGAGCCGACCAGCGGCTCACCGGGCTGCAACCCGAGCGGCCACGACAGCAGCAGTCCGCTGCCCTGGTAGACGCGCTCGACCCCGCCCTCCGAGTTCGAGATCGTCTCGACCGGCGCCCACCAGGCCTCGCCGGCGTCGCGAGACGGTGGTCGCGATGGCGATCCCGATGCAGTCGTTGCCCTGGGCGAGCCGTGTCACCGGCTCCGCCGACCCGCGCCGTCATGGCCGGTCCGCGCGCCGCCGACCTCCCACCAGGCCGCGGGGTTCCCGCCGCCGCCCAGCATGGTGGTCGTCCACTCGATGCCGATGCGCGCCTCGATCGGACGGTCGCCCGTGTTCTCGACTTCGAGCCCGAGGTCGAGCGTGGGTCGAGCCGGCCGCCGCCCAGCGAGAGGCGCTTGATCGACGCGGATCGAGGTGCCGCCGGCGACCGTCGTGTCGCGGCGCACCGTCAGGCGCCCCGGAGCCAGCTCGACGACCTCGAACCGGCGGTCGACGGTGTCGGCGAGATCCTCGGCTGCCGCGTTCGCCCAGGCCTCGGCGGTCACGTCGGCCGGCAGCAGCCGGACCAGCCCTGACCGGCGCTCGTGGGTGTCGTAGACGAGGTGGTCGGCGAGGTGGGCTTCCTTCGCGCGCACGCCGTCGTGGATCGACGCGGCCGTTGCCCCATCGCCTGCAGTCCCCGCCGTCTTCGTCGGTGATGCTCGCGTGATACGCCTCGGGTCGGCGTCGCAGCACCGCGGTCACGGCGTGCCGCGCCGCCCGGACGTCCCAGTCGCCGATCCCGGCGCCCTCGTCGAGGTCGACCGTCACGACCTGCCCGGCGGTGGCCAGCCGCACGTCGTCCCGCCGTCGAGGTCCAGGTCCAGTGTCTTGGCGGCATCGAGCCTTCCGCCCGCGCGGTCGGCGAGGTCCTCGGCGGCGATCAGGTGCTCATGTGTCGCCAGCCGCATGTGGCTGATGTAGACCCCGCCGAACAGGCCGTGCCAGTAGCAGTCATTCGACTGGCCCTGGTAGAGGTGGTCGAGCGCGCGGTCGCGGTCGGGGCCGGGCGCCATCGTCTCGACCTTCTCGGAGACCCGCAGCATCTGCTTGTGGAGGTCGTTGACCTCGCGGTACTTGATCTGGAAGTTGCGCCAGAACGCGCCACGGAGCCAGCGCAGCTCCGGCGATGCTCCGCCTTGGCCCGGCGCACCGCCTCGGCGAAGGCCGCGGACTCTCTCGGCGGGGAGTGCCCACTCGCCCATCTCGGCGTACGAGCCGGTCGGGATGTAGACCCGGCCGATGGGCCGGTGGTCGGCCAGCCAGCCGCTGGGGGTCACGGTGGTGAGCCACTCGGGTTGGCCTCGAGGGCGACGAAGAACCGCTCGACCCAGCGCCCCTCGCCCCAGCAGTGCGCCCAGGTCGTCGGCCACGCGCCGAACTTCTCGCCGTCGTCGCCCATCATGCCGACGCGCGACCCATCGTCGGTCGCGTGCTCGCGGAGGTACCCGATCAGCTCGTCGACGTCGCTCGCACGGGATCCGGTAGCGCAGCCCCTGCTCGGTCCCGAAGACCGTGATGAGGCGGCCCTGGTCCTCGGTCGTGTACGGCCCCCACAGCGCCTCCTCGGGGATCGCCGCGGCGCGGAAGTGCGCGTCGTCCAGGATCGTCCAGGTGTAGCCGCCGCTCGGCGAGCGACGTCGGCAGGTCCGGCTCCCAGACGCGCTCGGCGAGCCAGGCGCCGCGTGGGCCGCCGCCCGAACAGCCCTGCGAGCTCGTCGCCCATGCGGCGGAGCTGGCCGACGCGGTCGCGCTCGGGCAGCGAGATCAGGATCGGCTCGCTGGAGCCGCCGCCCATGATCTCGACCTGTCCGCGGTCGGCGAGGGCGCGCAGGCGGTCGATGAAGTCCGGCCGCTCGGCCCTGAGCCAGTCGAGCAACGGTCCGCTGTAGTGGAGCGCGACGCGGACCGACGGATGGCGCTCCAGCGCCTCGACCATCGGGAGGTACGCCTGCTCGTAGACCTCCGCGATGACCCAGCCGAAGTTGCCGACCGGCTGGTGGTTGTGGAGGGCGAGCGCGAGGGAGATCCGGGCGGTCACGGGATGGCCGAGCTCGGCCTCAGCCGGCTTCGGTCAGGGCGGGCTGGGCCACACGCTCGGGAATGGTGACGCCGGCGGCCGGCAGGTAGAGGCGTTCGGTGTACTCGCGGAGCATGCGGGTCGTCGAGAACTGCCAGAGCGAGGTGGCCAGCGCCCGGCGCATCACCGCGAGCCAGTCGCGGGGAACGCCGCTGCCGTCGCGCGTGTAATAGCGCGGCAGGATCTCCTCCTCGAGGATCCGGTAGAGGTCCTGCGAATCGGCCCAGTCCTGGGCGGACTCGTCGGGGTCGGTCTCGCGGCCACCGATCGCCCAGCCGTTGTCCCCGGCATAGCCCTCGTCCCACCAGCCGTCGAGCACGCTGAGGTTCGGGACGCCGTTCATGGCCGCCTTCATCCCGGACGTCCCGGACGCCTCGAGCGGGCGCCGCGGGTTGTTGAGCCAGACATCGACCCCCTGCACGAGGAACCGGCCGACGCGCATGTCGTAGTCCTCGAGGATGAAGACCCGGCCGCGCAGCTTCGGCGAGCGCGAGATCTGGAAGATCTCCTGGATGACCTTCTGCCCCGGCCGGTCCGCCGGATGCGCCTTGCCGGCGAAGACCACCTGGAGCGGCCGGTCGGCATCCCACAGCATGCTGGCGAGCCGGTCGATGTCCGAGAAGAGCAGGCCCGCCCGCTTGTAGGTCGCGAAGCGGCGGGCGAACCCGATGGTCAGGATCGAGGGGTCGAGGGCGGCGTCGAGCTCGGCGAGGACGGACGGCGCCTCGCCATGCCGCGCGAACTGGCTGCGCAGGCGCCCCTGGGCGAAGTGGGCGAGCTCGCGCTTCTGGCGCAGGTGCCCGTCCCACAGGTCCTGCGCCGGGATCCGCTCGATGCGCTCCCAGAACCGGCCCTGCCGGGTCGCCGGGTCGAGGTCGTCGAGGTCGGCGTCGAGGGAGCGCTCGAGCAGGTCGGCGATAGGCTGCCCGATCCAGGTCGGCCCGTGGACCCCGTTGGTGATGCCGAGGATCGGGTGGTCGGTGATGCCGGACCACGTCGCATTGGCGGTCTCGGCGTGGAGCTGGCTGACCGCGTTGGCGCCATTGGTGAGCCGCAGCGAGAAGGCCGTCATGTCGAACTGCGACCGGTCCCCGTCCATGCCTACACCCAGCTCGAGCACCTTCTCGATGGGGACGCCGCCCTCGTCGAGGAGCGGCCCAGCCACGCGCCGCACCAGGTCGGCATCGAAGCGCTCGTTGCCCGCCGAGACCGGGGTGTGGATCGTGAAGACGCTGTTGCGGCGGACCTGGGTCCAGGCACGGTCGAGGGCCGTGCCGTCCGCGACGAGCTCGCGAGCGCGCTCGGCGAGCAGGAACGCCGAATGGCCCTCGTTGAGGTGCCAGGCCGCCGGCTTGAGGCCCAGGGCCCGGATCGCTCGCACGCCGCCGACCCCCAGGACGAGCTCCTGATGCAAGCGCATCTCGCGGCCGCGCACGTACAGGATGTGGGTGATCGGGCGGTCCGGCTCGTCGTTCTCCGGCAGGTCCGTGTCGAGCAGCAGGACCGGCACGCGGCCGACCTGCGCGAGCCACACGGCGACCGCCAGGTCGCGCCCCGGCAGCGTGACCGTGACCGTCATCGGCAGACCGTTCTGGTCCTGGACCCGGCTGAGCGGCAAGCGCGCCAGGTCGTAGTCGGGGTAGTTGTGCTCCTGGTGGCCGTCGGCATCGATGGACTGGCGGAAGTAACCCTTGCGGTAGAGGAGCCCGACGCCGATCGCTGGGAGGGCCATGTCGCTCGCGGACTTCATGTGGTCGCCGGCGAGCACCCCGAGGCCGCCCGAGTAGATCCCGAGCGACTCGTGGAAGCCGTACTCGGCGCAGAAGTAGGCGATCGGCCCGTCGAGGGCGTCGCCGAACTGCTGTTGGAACCAGTGGTCCGCGCCGTTGGCCACATACCGGTCGAACTCGGCAAGGGTGTCGTGGTACTCGGCGAGGAACTTGGCGTCATCGAGGAGGCGTGACCAGTCGGTCGAGCCGCTGATCACCGGGATCGGGTTGCGGTAGCGCGTCCAGGCGGTCCGGTCGATGAGGCTCCACAGACCGCGGGTGCGAGGGTGCCAGGCCCAATAGACGTTGTACGCCATGCGCCGGAGCCCCTCGAGTCGAGGCGGCAAGGGAAAGACAGCCGCCGGGACCGACGGGACGCGGACAAGATCCATCGGGCGGGATGATACCCGGTCGGCCCGGCGACCCGACCGTCGCGGTTCGGTTGCGACGACAGTTCGGGGTGCGGGCGCGTGGCCCCGGGCGGCCCGTGCCCTCGGCTGCCCCGGAGTTGCGCGTGGCCGTCGCGGCGTGGCCCGCCGGGTCCGCGGCTGTCCTGGCCGCCCGTGGCTGTCGCGGCGTGCCAGGCCGTGCGCACGGCTGCCCGGGCGCCGATCTTGCGTGTAGCGGCACAACGGACGAACGGGCCTGGTCCGGAGAGTGCCCTGGCCGTTGGATGTCCCTCCAGACGGCACAGATGACGGCTGAGGCCCGCCCAGACATGGCGCCGTTCGTCGGTTCGGCCGCTGGGCGCAACATCGACCGCCGCGCTCTGGTCCGCGCCACGCCTTGGCCCGCGCCGCACCTGGTCCGCGCCTTGGCCCGCGCCGCGCCCCGCGCCGGGCCACCGTCACCTCGTCGAGTTCGTCCATCGGGGCGCACCACCCGCCCGGCACGCTCTAGGATGCTGAGATGCCCCTTCGCGTCGCGTTCCTCAGCGCCGAATGTGAGCCGTGGGCCAAGACCGGCGGCCTGGCCGACGTGGTCGACGCGCTCGCCCGCGCGCTCGGCCGGGGGGCCACGGCGGGGACCGCCGACGGCGTGGACGCCCCGGTCGATGTCTTCCTGCCGCGCTACCGGATCGTGCCGGAGCTGCCGGCCGACAGCCGCACGACGATCGTTCGCGTGCCGGATCCGCTGGCCCCGGCCGGCCACAGCGACGTCTCGGTCATCGACGTCCAGGCCGATGGCTACCGGCTCCGCCTCGTCGACCATCCGGCCGCGTTCGATCGCGCGGGTCTGTACGGCGACGCGGCGGGCGACTACCCCGACAACGCGTGGCGCTTCGGGCTCTTCTGCCGGGCCGCCTTCGAGGCGCTCCGTGCGGACGGCCGGCCGGTCGATGTGCTCCACCTGCACGACTGGCATACCGGGCCGGCAGCCCTGTTCCGGGATGAGCGCTACGCCGACGACCCGGTCATCGGCGGCGCCGCGATGCTGCTGACGATCCATAACCTCGCGTACCACGGCTGGACGCCGCGAGCCGCGCTCGGCCAGCTCGGGTTCAGGGCGGGCGATGGGGTCGTGGCACCGGACGCCGAGGGCATCGACCTGCTCCGCGTCGGCATCGAGCGGGCCGAGCTGGTCAACACCGTCTCGCCGACCTTCGCGGCCGAGGCGCTCACGCCGGCCTTCGGGATGGGCCTCGATGACGACCTGCGCGCCAAGGGCGACCGCTTCGTCGGGATCCTCAACGGCCTGGACACCACGCTCTGGGATCCGGCGAACGACCGGGATCTCGCCGCGCCCTACCGCCGCGGGGACCTTGCCGGCAAGGCGGCCTGCCGCGCGGACCTGCTCACCCGGATCGGCTTCGACCCGGACGACGACGGCGCGGTGCTCGGGATGATCGGGCGGCTGGACCCGCAGAAGGGCTTCGACCTCGTGGCCGCGGCGGCGCCGGCATTGCTCGAGGCAGGCGCTCGCATCGTCGTCCAGGGGAGCGGCAACCCCGAGCTCGCGGAGCCGTTCCGACGGCTGGTCGCTGCCCGGCCGGACCGGGTCGCCCTGATCGAGCGCTTCGACCGCGTGATGGCCCGGCGCATCTACGCGGGTTCGGACTTCTTTCTGATGCCCTCCCGCTTCGAGCCGTGCGGGCAGGGGCAGATGATCGCGCTCCGCTATGGCACGCCGCCGGTCGTGCATCGGACCGGCGGCCTGGCCGACACCGTGGTCGACCAGACGACCGAGCCGACGCGCGGGACCGGGTTCGTGTTCGACGTGGACACGGCTGCGGGGCTCGCTGACGCCTGCCAGCGGGGGATGGCGCTGCGAACCACCGGCGGCGCAGCGTGGGCGGCGCTGCTCGACCGCGGCATGGCGGTCGACTTCGACTGGGTCACCGGCTCGGCGCCACGATACGTCGCGGCCTACGCGCGAGCCGCCGCGATCCGCCGGGCCGCGGGGCGCTGACCCGCCACCTGGTCAGCCGTCCAGGCAGCGCAGGAACGCCGCGACCGTCTCCGCCGGGTGCGTCGGCTGGGGCGAATGGGGAGCGTCGGGGATCGTGATGACGTGGTCCGCGCCGTAGCGTTCCGCGAAGGCTGCCGCGACCTCGTCGGGGGTGCGACCGCCCGTTTTGGGCTCGCCGCGAACGACGCGGACGTCGATGCCGGCCGCGGCCGGCCCGGAGAGCGCTGCCAGCCCTGAATCCCAGTCGCCGTTGGCCAGCAACAACCCAGCGGCGGCTCCGAGATCCACTTCGGTCATGGAATGCGTGGCGGCATCGACGTCGCCGCTTGCCCACTCCGGATGGAGGGCCTGGATCTCGGTCGCCCAGTCGGTCACGCCGGCCGCCTTCGCCTGCTCCTCGGTCATCTCGCGCCTGATCTGCTGGAGCGTGATGGTCGGCGGGTCGAGCAGCACCAGCGTGGCTGGCCGGATCCCGACCGATGGCAGGCACGTACAGACCATCGCTCCCCACGAGTGGGCGATGACCTGGAGCTCCGGCATCGCCAGCCCAGCACCCTGAAGAGCGTCGGCGAGGTCCGCAGCCGTCTCGCGGAACCGTGAGCGCTCTGTCCAGTGCCCGGTCCGCCCGTGCCCCGGCAGGTCCACCGCCACGACCCGCCGACCGGTCGCCGCGAGCGCCGGACCGAACCGCCACCAGATCTCGGCCGAGGCGGTCACCCCGTGGACGAGGAGCAGCGGCCGGCCCGCCGGCTGGCCCCAGACGATGGACGAGAACGGCACGCCGCCCCCGTCCATGGCGATGCGCTCACCCGGCGGTGGATGCGCGAGGGCTTCGGCGACGGGTGGCGGCAGCGTGGTCATCGTCGGCGGCACGCTAGCACGTCGTTCGCGGGCGTTAAAATCGCCTCACCCAGCCCTACGGAGGTCCAGATGGCCAACCAGTTCGTCGTCCAGCTCAAGAACGAGCCCGGCGCCATGGCGAACCTGGCGGAGGCGCTCGCCGCCCGCGGCGTGGACCTGCGTGCGATCGGCGGCGGGAGCATCGGCGATTCCGGCCACGTGATCATGACGACGGCGGATGACGACGATACCAAGGCGGTCCTCGATGAGGGCGGCTACACCTACATCGAGGGCGAGTCGATCCTGACCGAGGTCGACGACCGGCCCGGCGGCATGGCCCGCCTGTCGCGCGCGCTCGCCGACGCGGGCGTGAACATCTACGGCCATCTCTTCCTCGGCCGCTGGGGCGACCGCGCGATGTTCGCGTTCGTGGTCGACAAGCCGGAGATCGCCCGCCCGATCCTCGAGCGCAAGGGCTGACCCGCCGCCGGCTGAGGGTTCGTGAGCATGGCCGTCCGACCGCCTGACCATCGGCTGATTGGCCGGTCGGGCCGAAGTCCGTTATAGTCAGTAGGAATTTCGTGCTCGATGAGGCGCTCCGGTCAGCGCCCCGGCCTCAACCCCCGTTTCGACCTCGATCAAACCGTCTGCCCTGACCGGGCCCCGCCGAACGTGCGGGAGGGCCTCGTCAGGAGCTTCCCCTTCCATGTCCTTCTCTGACCTCGGGCTGTCGCCCGAGCTCCTTCGCGCGGTCGCCCATGAGGGCTATACCGAGCCGACCCCGGTCCAGGCCGAGGCCATCCCGCTCGTGCTCGCCGGCCGCGATCTCCTCGCCGGCGCCCAGACCGGCACCGGCAAGACCGCCGCGTTCGTCCTGCCCATGGTCCAGCGCCTGCATGCCAGCCGCCCCGAGGGCCGCCGCGTCATCCGTGCGCTGATCCTGGCCCCGACCCGCGAGCTCGCCCTCCAGGTCGAGGAGAGCGTGCGCACCTACAGCCGCGAGGAGCCGATCAAGTCGGTCGCCATCTACGGCGGCGTCGGCTTCGATCCGCAGGTCCGCGCGCTGCGCAACGGCCCGGAGATCGTCGTCGCCACCCCCGGGCGCCTGCTCGACCACGTCGGCCAGCGGACCATCGACCTCTCGCAGGTCGAGATCCTCGTGCTCGACGAGGCCGACCGGATGCTCGACATGGGCTTCATCCGCGACATTCGCAAGATCATCGCGCTGCTCCCCTCGCGTCGCCAGAACCTGATGTTCTCGGCCACGTTCTCGAACGACATCCGGCAGCTCGCCGGCGGCATCCTGCATGAGCCGGCCACCGTCCAGGTCACGCCACGGAATACCGCCTCGGAGCTGGTCGAGCAGGTCGTCATCCACGTCGACCGCGAGCGCAAGCGCGAGCTGCTCAGCCACCTCGTCAAGAGCGGCGAGATCTACCAGGCGCTGGTCTTCACCCGCACCAAGCACGGCGCGAACCGGCTCGCCCAGCAGCTCGAGATGGACGGCATCCCGTCCACCGCGATCCATGGCAACAAGAGCCAGCCGCAGCGCGTTCGCGCGCTGGCCGACTTCAAGGCCAACCGCTACGCGATCCTGGTCGCGACCGAGGTCGCGGCCCGCGGCCTCGACATCGACTCGCTGCCGCACGTGGTGAACTTCGAGCTCCCGATGGTCCCCGAGGACTACGTCCATCGCATCGGCCGCACCGGCCGGGCCGGCGCCGATGGCAAGGCCGTCTCGCTGGTCTGCGTCGACGAGACGCGGATGCTGCGCGACATCGAAGGCGTCCTTGGCCACCCGATCCCACGCCAGAGCGTCGAGGGCTTCGAGCCCGATCCGTCGATCCGCCCCGAGCCGATCCTCCGCGGCGGCCTCGGTGGGGCTCGCCCGGGCCAGGGCGCTCGTCGCCCGTCCGGCGGCGGCGGCGGCTCCCGCTACGGGGCGCCCCGCCCGAGCGGTGGCCCGCGTCCCGCTGGTGCTCCCCGGCATGACGGCCCACGTCCCGTCGGCGCGCCTCGGCATGACGGCCCGCGTCCCGTCGGCGCGCCTCGGCATGACGGCCCGCGTCCGGCCGCGACCCCCGGCTTCTACGCAGGCGCGCGGCCCTCGGGCGGTGCCGCGCGGCCTTCGAATGGCGCCGCTGGGCCGGTCGGGTCGCCGCATCCGGCTTGGGAGCCGCGCCCCGATGGCGCCCCCCGGCGTGACGGCGGCGCGCGACAGCACAACGGCGCGCCGCGGCAGCACGACGGCGCGCCGCGTTCCAACGGTGGCGCCCCGCGCACCAACGATGGCCGCGGCCGGCCGTCGCAGCCCGGCCAGTGGCTCGGCCAGCGACCGGCGACCGGCCACCAGCGCCCGAGCGGCGGCCCCCGCCACGGCGGCGGTCCTCGCCACGGCCAGCCGAACCGGCACGGCCAGGCGCCGCGTCCGGCCAACGCCGGCCCGCGCCAGCCCGGACCTCGTCCGTCGATGCTCCCCGGCGAGCGATTGAGCCGGCAGCCGGGTCGCCCGCAGGGCTAGGCGTGCCTGGCTGACGCTCGATCCGCCGAGGGCCGGACCCTGTCCACGGCCGTGGCGTGCGCGTGGCCGCGCCGCGGCTGGACCCTTGGGCGTAGCTGCGGCCGGACCCTGTCCACGGCCGTGGCGTGCGCGTGGCCGTGCCGCGGACATTTCGGCAGCACGACGCCTGGCCGCTGCTGTCGCGTGGCGGTGGGCGTTGCGGCGACGTGGAACGCCAGTGTTCCAGTCGACAGTCCGGCCGCGGCTGAGAGTGGCGTCGGCCCCCTCCCGGCGGACGGATGGCACTTGGTTGGTCCGATCGACAAGCGAAGGCGATCTCAGTCGACCGGATCCGCCCACAAGCGTCCTCCCGATCCCTGACTGGAACCTCCGCGTGCCACCGCCGCCCCGACTGGGGCGACCCGCGCTGCCCGACCGCGGCGGCCCCGGCCCCGACCCCGCCCCCCGCGCCCCCGACCGCGGCGTGCCTGCCCCCGCCCCGCCCCACGCTCCGGGAGCGAGCGTCCCAACTTGGCAGCCGGGTCGCCCGCAGGGCTAAGGTTCTCCTCGTGACGTACGAGGAGACCGCACATGGCCGCCGCTGACCTGATCCGCCGCTATCGGGCGGCGGACGCGACCATCACCGTCCTCGACGAGGCCGGCGCACCGGTCGCGGAGCAGGAGGTGGTCGTCGCCCAGCGGCGCCATCGATTCCTGTTCGGTGGGACCGACTTCGACCTCATCGGCCTCGCCAACGGCGAGCTCGAAGGCGAACGCCAGGCCACCGTCGAACGGTCGGCCTCCACCTTCCTCGACCTCTTCGACTTCGCGACCCTGCCGTTCTACTGGGGCCGCTTCGAGCCCGTACGCGGCCGGCCCGACACCGATCGGATCAAGACGGCGGCGCAGTGGTTCGCCGATCGCGGCTGCCTCGTCAAGGGCCACCCGCTGTGCTGGCACACCATCACCGCGGACTGGCTACTGGACCTCCCGGTCGAGGAGGTCATCGAGGCGCAGCTCGCGCGGATCCGCCGCGATGTCACCGAGTTCGCCGGCCTGATCGACACCTGGGACGTGATCAACGAGGTCGTGATCATGCCCATCTTCGATCGCGGCGAGAACGGGATCACCCGGATTGCCCAGGCGCTCGGCCGGGTCGGGATCGTCGCGGCGACCTTCGCGGCTGCCCGCGAGACCAACCCGGGCGCCACGCTGCTCCTCAACGATTTCGACATGTCGGCCGACTACGAGCACCTCATCGAGGGCTGTCTCGAGGCCGGCATCCGGATCGACGCGCTCGGGCTGCAATCGCACATGCACCAGGGCTACTGGGGCGTGGAGAAGACACTGGACGTCCTCGACCGGTTCTCGCGGTTCGGCCTGCCGATACATTTCACGGAAAGCACGCTCGTCTCGGGGCACCTGATGCCGGCCGAGATCGTCGACCTGAATGACTACCAGGTGGCCGAGTGGCCGTCGACCCCCGACGGCGAGGAGCGCCAGGCCGAGGAGGCCGAAACGCATTACTCGACCCTGCTGTCGCACCCGGCGGTCGACGCGATCACCTGGTGGGGCGTCCCCGATGGCGGCTGGCTCAACGCCCCGACCGGCCTGGTCCGCACGAATGGCTCGCCGAAACCCGCGTACGAGCGGCTCCATGGGCTGATCAAGGGCGACTGGTGGCTGCCGCCGACGACGCTCCGGACGGACGACGCCGGCCGGGTCGCCATCAACGGCTTCCTCGGCGACTACGACGTGTCGTGGCGCGGCCGCAGCACGGCGTTCAGCCTCGACGAGCTCGGCCAGGTCGACGTTGCCGTGACGCTTTGACGGCATGAACCTCGCGGCCTGATCGCGCAGCGGCCGTCGGCGAACGCGAACGGCGCTTTGCACCCCGGAAACGGGCTACACGGCCCTGTCGACGTGGACGCCGTGATGGACAGACTCCCCGGGTGGGTGCGCCAGTCCGCCCACTCCCAGCCGAAAGGGCGGGTCATGCGTTCGCTCCCCGAGACGTCCCATCAGCACCACGCGTTGATCGAGTCGCACGTCGACCGGCTCCCGGGACTCGCGGAGATGATCGGCCACGTCCCGCCGCGCGAGTTCGAAGCCGCGTTCCAGGAGGAGTGCGGTTTCATCGCGAGCCGGCTGGTGCCCCACATGGAGGCGATCGAGACGACCCTGTACGGGCGCCTGGAAGAGGTGATGGACAGGCGTCACTCCATGGCACCCATGCGCGAGGAACACGAACGGTTGCGCGCGCTGTTCGGGTCGCTCTGCGAGTACCGCGACCTCGTCGCGGACGAGCGCCTGACGGAGGCCGATCAGGTCGGCCTTCGGCGGGTCCTGTACCGGCTGTACGGGATGCTCAAGGTCCATCTCGCCGAGGAAGAGCTGTATCTCGGCGTGCTCGATCGCAACCTCTCGGCCGAGGAGAAGGACCTCCTTGCCCAGGGCATCGACCACGCGGGGGCCGAGCCGCTGTAGTCGGCGACCTCAGGATCGTTTCGGGATCCGCGGGGCTGCGACCGCCTCCAGGTACCTGGCGTTGAACTCGCCGACGAGCCGTGCCCGCTCCTTCATGACGGCTGCCCAGGCATCGATGGCGGCGTAGCCCGCCTCGGTCAACTGGTAGTCGCGGCGCCGCGGGCCGGCGGGCTCGGTGGACCAGGACGAGGTGACCTGGCCTTCGTGCTCGAGATCGCGCAGGGTTCGATAGACCTGGCCGATATCCACCGGCCCACCCGTGATCCCCATCTCGTCGAGCTGGGCCGTGATGGCATATCCGTGCGCGCCGCCTCCAGCGAGAAGGACGAGCACGAACGGCTCCATCCAGCGGTGGCGCCCGCCGAGCGGTGCCCAGCCGCGGTGGACCGGGACGCCGGCGTCGTCGCGGTCCGAGGCCAGCGCGTCCGAATCCGCCGTCCGACCCCTTGCGCGTTGCCTGCTCGACGCATCCATATCCTTCGAGAGGATAGGCGCTTCGAGCCCCACGCCGGCGTGGACGGATCCGCGATCAGAAGGCCATGATGCCCTGATGGTCCATGGCCGCGGCCAGCTTGTCGGCATCGGCGGGGGAGACCCCGTGCTCGATGATGCCGAGGTAGAGGTGCTCCTCGGCGAGGTGGACCTTGAGCATCGCGTACAGGCGGAAGATGACGCGGCGAAGCGCCACCGACTCACCGGTGTGCAGTGGCCCCGGGTCGAGCCGTGCCTGGAGACGGACGAGCTCGGCGACCAGCCCGCGGATCTCGTCGTGTTCGCGCCGCATCGGTGTCATCGAGTGGCGGTTCTGCAGCAGCCGCTCGAGCTCCGGGTAGAGCGTGTGCTCGGCGGCCTCCATCTGCGGCAGGAGCAGCCCGCTGAGGGATCCGGCCATCTCGTCGATGTGTGGCCGGAGGTCGGCCGCCGGCGCGATGCCGACGAGGTCGCCGACCGCGGGCATGGCGTCGACGTGGCGCATCAGCCGGTCGTGATTCTCGAGAGAGACCTGGGGCAGGCTCGCGGTCATGTCAGACTCCTTGCGTCGAGGGTGTCGTCGCGGTCGATGTCTCTGCCACTCATGTCCCCTCCTTGATCGGCTCCTCGGGCGTCCGTGCGAGTGCCAGGAAGAAGAGGGCGACCGGCCGGTACACGGCGTGGGCGAGCTTCATGAATGGAGCGAGGATCACCAGCTCCATGGCGATCGCGACGTGGAAGAGGAAGACCCAGTAGCCCCAGGCGGGCGCGCTCGGCAGATACAGGGCGAGCTCCAGTGCGAAGCCGGTCACCCCGGTGATCCACACGAGCGCCAGGAGGGTCCAGTCGGCGCTGGTCGAGTGGCGCACCGACCGTTCGTTGCCGCGGTAGCGCTGGACGATGAGCATCGTGGCGCCGTACACCAGCATGATCCCCGCCACCGTCCCGAGCAGGCGGACCGGGTACCAGATCGGGACCGGCGTGCCGGTCGCCTTGACCCCGATGATCGACAGGCCGTAGTCGAGGATCGTCGCGGCCAGGAGTCCCAGGAACCCCCACATCGTCGCCGCATGCAGGAACCAGCGACGCCGATACCAGGGCTGCGCGGCGGCGTCGGTGTCGCAGTCGTCGCGATAGCGCCGCTGGCCGAGTGTCTCGACCGCGAGGGCGCTCCACAGGGCACCGGCCGAGCGACGCAGCGCGGCACGTCCGCCCACGATCGAACGCACGGTCACGCCATTGCCGCGGCTGACGGCCCGGGCCATCGTGGCCACGCCGACGAGACCGGCAAGGAAGACGACGACCATGACGCCGATGCCGATGTCGTGGATCAGCTCCTCGGGGATGAACCCGAAGATGTCCAGCGAGGCGGCGCTCTGGGGGCCGTGGCCCGCATACATGAACAGCGCGAAGAACGCGGCCAGGGCGACCGCGATCAGGGTCCCGATCACCGGCCGCGTGTACATCGTCCGGGCCAGGCCGGTCCGGTCGTAGTTGGCGATCGCGTAGCGGCGGGCGGCCGCCATGAACTCGCTCGGCTCGGCCTGGGTCGGGCACGTCTCCGAGCACTCGCCGCAGGCGTAGCAGGTCCACAGCTCCTTGCTCGAGAGGAGCCGGTCGCGCATGCCGACCTGGGCGTAGCGGATCATCCGCCTCGGGAAGGTCGAGTCATCGCTGACCAGCGGGCACGTCGCCGTGCAGTTCCCGCAGCTGAAGCAGGCGGAGACGTCCGCGGCCCCGTATCGCTGCAGGTCGGTGAGCAGGTTCGTGTCGACGAGGGTCGTCATGACGGGTCCTTCGCGATCGCTTCGTAGCGGAAGTAGCCTTCCTCGGTCACACCCTTGACTTCGCGGACCCGTCCGTAGCGGCGCATGCCCATGATCCAGAACAGGACCTCATGGGTCGGGCAGTCCATCGCGCTCGCGATCTCGGGGACGGTGCGGGGTTCGGACGCGAGCAGCTCGAGGATCCGCGCGCGCATGATCGGCTCCTCGCGGATGACCTCGCGAAGCTCGCGATTTGGGGCGTTCATGCGACCGGGACCTCCAGGAGCTTGTCGATCATCGCGGTGATCTGGGCATCGGTGTAGCCGAGCAGGTCGATGGCGTTCTCGGGACAGACCGGGACGCATCCTCCGCACCCCTTGCAGCCGGTCTCGCTGATGACCGCCACCGGCCGTTCGCCGTCGGCGCCCATCTCGATCGCGCCGTACGGACAGGCCTCCAGGCACAGGCCGCACGCCGTGCACGCGTCGGTGTGGACGATCGCGACGAGTGGATCGAGTTCGGCGAAGCCCTTCTTCAGGATGACCGCGCTCTGGGTCACCGCGGCCAGCCCGGAGGCGACGCTCTCGCTCGAGTTCTTGGGTCCCTGGCAGGCGCCCGCGATGAACACCCCATCGACCACGGTCTCCACCGGGCGGAGCTTGGGGTGGATCTCGTTGAAGAAGCCGTCCTTGTCGACGGGGAGCTTGAGGACCCCGATCAGGGCCTCGTTGCGGCGCGGGACCATGCCCGTGACCAGGACGACGAGATCGACGGGGATCGTCAGCGATTCATCGCCCGTCAATACGTCACGCACGTTGACCAGGAGGCCGCCGGCGTCGGACCGCGCCACGGTCGGAAGCGCGTCGTCCGCGAACTTCATGTAGACGGACCCGAGCTTGCGGGACTCCGTGTACATCGTCTCGAACTTGCCGTAGGTGCGCATGTCGCGATACAGGTGGTACTGGTGGACGGTCGCGTCGCGAGCGGCGAGCTGGACCGATGTCGCGACCGTGGCGGCGCAGCAGTAGCGAGAGCAGTACTCGTTGGCACCGGGCTCGCCGGCGGGCTCACGGCTGCCGACGCAGTAGATGTACGCCACGCTGCGGACCGGTCGGCCGGCGTGGGACAGCGGACCCTCGGCCGCGTCGATGAGGGCCTTGAACTCGGGCAGCGTCACGACCCCGTCGATCCCGTAACCATATTCCCCGACCTCGGGCTCGTACGTGTCCACGCCGGTCGTCACGACGATCGATCCGACCTCGACCGTCAGCATCACGGGGTCGGCACCGCCGACCCGGATGCCGACCTCGTAGTTCCCGAAGGTGCCCGCCTTGCTGATCATCTCCGCCTCGGTGAACACGCGGATCGACGGTCGCTGGCGGATCCCCTCGACGAGCTCGGCGATGAGCTCCTTCCCGTCCTTGCCGGTCGGATACATGGCGCCGAAGGTGCCCACCCAGCCCCCGAGGACCGCCTCGCGCTCGACCAGGAAGACCCCGAGGCCGATGTCGGCGAGGCCGATGGCGGCGCGCAGTCCGGCCACGCCTCCGCCGATCACGAGGGTCCGCTGGGTCGTCTCGACTACGATGGGTTCGAGCGGCTCGGTGAGGAGCGTGCGGGCGATGCCCGCCTTGACGAGGTGGATGGCCTTGTCGGTCGTGCCCTGGGCGTCCTCGGAATGGATCCAGGACGCCTGCTCGCGGACATTGACCTGGGTGTACTCGTACGGGTTGAGGCCGGCTCGCTTGGCCACGCCCCGGAAGGTCACGACGTGGAGCTTGGGCGAGCAGGAAGCGACGACCAGTCCGTCGAGATGCTGCTCCGCGATGTCCCGCTCCATGTCGCTCTGGCCTGAGTCGGAGCAGGCGAACATCATCTGGCGCGCGACCACCACGCCGGGCTCGCCCTGGGCGGCCGCGACCACCTGGTCGACATCGACGTAGTCGGAGATGTTGCCGCCGCAGTGGCAGACGTAGACGCCGATCCGGCGCTCCTGCTCGGTCATGCCGGCACCTTCGCCCTCTCCAGGTAGGCCGCCACCTGCGCCACGGTCGAGCCGGCATGCAGGATGGAGTCGGCGATGTCCTTGGCACCCGACGCGGCGCCCGCGACGTAGACGCCCGGGATGCTCGTCTGGCCCGGGTTCGCGTCCTCGTCCGTCTCGGCCACGTACTGGAACTCGTCCAGCGACAGGCCCCCCTCCGGGAACAGGGCCTGGGCGTCGCTGTTGGGCTGGACGCCGACCGCGAGGACGACCAGGTCGTACTCGGCCTCGACCAGCTGGCCGCCGTGCTCGATGTCCTCATAGCGGAGGACGAGGTCGCCGTTGTCCTTCTCGGTGATCTTGGCCACCCGCCCCTTGACGTAGTTGGCGCCCATGGCCTTGGCCTGCTCGTAGAACTCGTCATAGCGCTTGCCGTAGGCCCGGATGTCCATGTAGTGGACGGTGACGTCGGCGATCGGCAGGGCGCCCATGATCAGCTGGTTCTGCTTGATCGAGTACATGCAGCAGAACCGCGAGCAGAGGGGGTTGCCGACGGTCTCGTCGCGCGAGCCCGTGCACATGACGTAGGCGATGCGCTCCGGCACCTTGCCGTCACCCGGTCGCAGGATCGTGTTGAACGGGCGGGTCGGGGCGAGCAGCCGGTCCATCTGCATGCCGGTGATGACGTTCTTGAACGTGCCGAAGCCGTACTGCGGCTTGAGGTCGGCCGCGAACAGCTTGAAGCCGGTCGCCACGACCACCGCACCCACCTCGACGTCCATCACGGTGTCGCGCGCGCGGAGGTCGATGCAATCCTCGACCGGACAGGCGTCGACGCACTCACCGCACTCGGCGCACACACCGCAATCGAGGCAGAGGCCGGCACCGTAGCGTGCCTCGGCCTCGGTCATCGGCAGCTCGACCTCGCGGAAATCGGTCGGGTCGGCGCTGATGACCTCGCTGGGCGCCGCCGGCATCGCGAGCCGGTACGCTTTCTGTCGGGCGAGGACCTCGTCCTTGTCGACGACCGGGAGTCGGAGATCGAACCCTTCGAGGGTCCGATCCTGGATCCAGCGGTCGATCATGAACGCGGCGCGCTGACCCTGACCCGTGGCGCGGGTGATGTCGGACGCGCCGGACACGACATCGCCCGCGGCGAAGAGCCACGGCACGTCGGTCTGGAGCGTCCGCTCGTCGACTTGGATCGACCCGTCCGGCGCGACACGGACCTGCCCGCCGAACGCGGCGGTGTCGGCCGCCATCCCGATGGCCGTGATGATCACGTCGCAGTCGATGTCGAACTCGCTGCCGGGGACGGGTTCGGGGCGGCGTCGGCCCGACGCGTCCGGAGCACCCGGTGCCATCCGGCTGCAGCGCAGACCCCGCGTCGCCCCGTGGCCGTCGTCGAGCACGGCGACCGGTGCCGCCTGGAAGGTGAACCCGACCCCCTCCTTCTCCGTGTCGTCCGCCTCGACGTGATGGGCCGGCATCTCGGCGCGGGTGCGCCGATAGACGACGGTCACGTCCCTGGCGCCGAGGCGCCGGGCGGTCCGGGCGGTGTCCATCGCGACGTTGCCGCCGCCGATCACGACGACACGCCGATCCTTGAGATCGACCCCCTCGCCGAGCTTCACGGCGCGCAGGAAGGCGACGCCGCTCAGGACGCCGTCGAGGTGGTCGCCGGGCACGCCCATGCGTGTCGACAGCGGCGTCCCGGTCGCCACCAGGACGGCGTCGTAGCCCTGGCCGCGCAGACCCTCGAGGTCCTCGATGGGCGTGTCCATGGCGATCTCGACGCCGAGCGCCGTGACGTTCGCGATGTCGCGCTCCACGACCTCGGACGGGAGCCGGTAGGCGGGGATGGCGAGGCGCAGGAAGCCGCCGGCCCTGGGCGCGGCCTCGAAGACCTTGACCGCGTAGCCCTTGCGCGCGAGCTGCCAGGCGGCGGTGAGGCCGGCCGGCCCGGAGCCGACGATGGCGACCCGATGGCCGTTCGCCGCGGGGATATCAACCCCCGGGCCGTCGAAATGCTCGTAGTGCTCGTCGGCGATGAAGCGCTTGAGCCGACGGATGGGCAGCGGTCCCTCGAGCGATCCGCGCGTGCAGTCGACCTCGCACGGCGCATAGCAGGCTCGCCCGAGCGTGCCGACGAGCGGCGTGGCGTCCAGCACGAGCTGGAAGGCCTTCTCGTACTCACCGCTTCGGATGAGCGAGACATAGCCATGCGCCTGGATCCCGGCCGGGCACGTGAACGAGCACGGCGAGGAGCCGGCCCGCTCGATGACGGCCTTCTTGGGGACCGCCTGGGGGAACGCGATGTAGGCGGCGTGACGGGCCACCATGTCCGCGTTGAACTGGTCCGGGACGGACACGGTGCATGCGGTCTCGCATTTCTGGCAGCCGGTGCAGGCTGCCTCGTCGACGAACCGCGCCTTCTGGGTGATCTTCGCCTGGAAGCGACCGTCGCCGGCCGGCTCGATGCCGTCGACCTCGCTGTAGGTCATGGCGGTGACGTTCGGATGGTGGATCGATGCCGCCATCTTCGGGGTCGAGATGCAGCTCGCGCAGTCGAGGGTCGGGAAGACCTTGCTCAGCAGGATCATCTTGCCGCCGACGCTGGCCTCCTTCTCCACCAGCAGGACCTTGTAGCCCATGTCGCCGAGCTTGAGGGCGGATTCCATCCCGCCGATGCCCGCGCCGACGACGAGGACGTCGTAGTCCGTCATGACATCACCGCCGATGGGCCGAGATCCGTCAGGGCCTGGCCGAACTGCTGGACGTGTCTGGTGAAGGGCTCCGCGCAGACCGAGCAGATGGCCGCCATCTTCAGTCGGGCGGACTGGTGCCCGCCGCTGACCAGGAGTTCCTGGGCCTGGGCGACGATCCGCGACGCCCTGGTCGAGCAATCGGCCAGATAGGCGCACTCGTCGCCGTCCGATGCGATGAACACGCCGTCGAAGCCATGTTCGATGGCATGCAGGATCCAGCTGGGTCGGATCCCGCTCGTACAGGGCAGGCTGATGACCACGACGCCCGGCGAATAGGTCATGTGGGCGCTCCCGGCCAGGTCGATCCCCGGGTCGGAGATGTTGTTGGTCGAGAAGACGAGGATGCGCGGGACGAAGGTTCGTTCCGCCTCCCTGGGCCTCTCCGGTGCGAGCATGGTCATGGCAGCCTGGCTCCTTGCCGACGTATCGGTCGACCCGTCGGCGCTACTTCTGGCGCACTACGAAGGTGCGCTCGTAGCCCTCGCCCGGGAGGGTCCCGAGGTAGGTGTGACCGACCTTCGCCGACCAGGCGCCGATGTCGGTCTTGGTCCCCGGATCACTCGACCAGATCTCGATGGTCTGGCCGATCTGGACGGTATTCATGGCCTTCTTGGCCTCGAGCAGCGGGCCCGGGCAGGCGCTGCCGCGCGCGTCGACGACCTTCGCGCTCTCCAGCGCAAGCAGGTCGGTGTCGCTGAGCGGGGTGGTCATCGTGGTCATCGCGGTGCTCTCCTTCGTGGGTGGCGTCAGCCGGGCGATCGTCCGGTACCGGATCAATAGACGAGGGTGTTCGTGGCCGAGGTCACCTCCGCCACGAAGCGCGCCGCCGCGACGACCTCCGCACCCGGGATGAGCGCGTCGGCGATGCCGCGGCTCTTGGCGCACGGGGAGCAGACGAGGAGCGTGCCGCCCAGCTCCTGGAAGTCCGCCATCAGCTTCGCGAGCGGCGGGAACTCCGGGGCCTGGACCGTCTCGGCTTCGCCCACATGGACGAGACAGACGCCGTCCGCCTGGAAGCCGATGACGACGGCGACGTCCGATGCCAGGGCGGCGCAGCCCATCACGAACGGGATGGTCGCCCGCTCGGGATCGGTCGGGCCGTGGGTGGCCATGATCACGAGCTTCTCCTGGTCCGCCATGTCGAGGCTCCTTTCCGTGGTGTCGTCGTTCAGATGAAGAGGATCTGGCCGCTGTCGCTGGCCCCCAGGAAGGCGGCGATCCCGCCGGCGTCGTCAACGATGGGGTCCATCGCACTGGCCTCGAGGCCCAGGGTGGCCAGCGAGCCGGAGCACGCGCGGATCGTCACGTCGCCGAGCTCCTTCGCCTGGCGGAAGGTCTCCAGCCACGGGATCTCGCCGACATGCTCGACCGGCTCGTTCCAACGAGGTCGTGACGCGTCGTAGGCGAGACCGTGATCGTTCTCGATCCGGTCGGCGCGAAACGCATCGAGCGCCCAGTACATCAGCAGGATGCTGACGGGCATGCCCATGGCAGCCGCGCCCGCGGTGATCGTCGCTGCGGCATGCAGCTTGTCGTCCGTGCCCGAGAACAGGACGATGGACAGGTTGTCGCTCACGGATGACCTTCCTGACTTGTGGGGACGACGACGCTGGGCGTTTCGTAGGCGGCGGCGGCGAGGTCGCCGAGCCGTGACAGGCGCCGAACGAGGATGGCCCGCATGAGGCCGCAGGCATCGAGGATCTGCGGGTCGCTGAGTCGGTAGTTCACGCTGCGGCCGTCCCGGATCGCCTCGACAAGGCCGGCGCTTCGCATCGCCCCGAGGTGCGCGGAGGCGGCCGCCTGGCCCATCCCGAGTTCACGAGCGATCTCGTTGACCTCGCAGGGCCGTCCACCGAGCAGGTGGAGGATCCGAAGCCGGTGCGCACTCGCGAGCGTCCGGAGCAGCGACGCCTGGAGCTCGTCGATGTCGCTCATCGCGTCTTGCATTCGCTGGACTCCTGGTGTGCGCGGCGGACCGCGTGTCACCGACCGACGTCGGGTTCGTTCCAAGCGAATATATGTCTGAAGCATATATAGGCCTTCAGGCCATTAGTCACGGTTTCCAGGGCCGGTCGGCATCTTTGCCATCTCAGCGAACCGTGTGATGTTGAGGGCATGGACCGGCCCTTCTCGATCTCGCCCGAGCTGCGCCTCGATCTGCCCGCCCCGGACGTGGCGGATGCCGCGGCGATGGCCGCGATCCTGTCCGATCCGATCCGCGCCGGCATCCTTCGGCTTCTTGCCGACGGGCCGCACTGCGTGTGCGAGATGGCGGCCGCCGTCGGCGCGCGCGAGAACAACGTCAGCAACCACCTGGCACGCCTGCGCGAGGCCGGCATGGTCCGCGCCAGCCGCCACGACGCCAATGCGCGCTATCTCTATTACGAGCGTGACGAGGCGGCCGTCGCCAGAGCGCGCACCGTGCTCGCGGACGTCCTGCGATGACCACCGCGACCATGCGGCGGACGCATCCGCCCATCGGGCTCGTGGTCGCGGCAGGCACCATCCTCTGGCTTGTGGCGTGGTTCCTGGCCCTGCCGGCCGCCGACTGGCTGGCCTACGGCGCCCTCGGCCTCGAGCGAGGCTCGCAGGCCGGCGACTCGCTCGCATTCTTCCTCTACGACGTGCCCAAGGTCCTGCTCCTGCTGACCGGCGTCGTGACGGTCGTGTCGTTCCTCCGCTCCTTCGTCTCGCCCGAGCGCGTCCGATCGACCCTCGCGGGCCGCGGCGTCCTGCCGGGCACCATGGCGGCCGCCGGATTCGGCGTCATCACCCCGTTCTGCTCGTGCTCGGCCGTGCCGCTGTTCATCGGCTTCGTGGAGGTCGGCGTTCCCCTCGGCGTGACCTTCGCGTTCCTCGTCGCGTCGCCGATGGTCAACGAGGTCGCGATCGTCCTGCTCTGGGGCCTCTTCGGCCCGGGCATCGCGATCGCCTACATGGCGGCGGGTCTGACGGTTGCCGTCGTCGCCGGCCTCGTCATCGGACGGCTGCACCTCGAGCGCTATGTCGAGGACTACGTCTGGCAGATCAAGGCGACGGGCACCGTCCTGGAAACCAAGCCGACCGTCGAGGAGCGCGTCCGGGACGCCTGGCGATCGACCATCGAGATCGTCAGGCGCGTGCTGCCGTTCGTCATCGCCGGGATCGCCATCGGGGCGCTCATCCACGGCTACGTCCCGACCGACCTCGTGGTCTCGCTCGGCGGACGCGAGAACCCGCTGGCGATCCCGGCGCTGGTCATCCTCGGCGTCCCGCTCTACAGCAACGCCGCCGGCACCATCCCGATCGTCGAGGCGCTGCTCGCCAAGGGCCTGCCGGCGGGCTCGGCACTCGCGTTCATGATGGCCATCACCGCGCTGTCGATCCCCGAGCTCGTGATCCTTCGCCGGGTCATGAAGCCGCGCCTCATCGCCGCGTTCGTATCCGTGGTCGCGACCGGGATCCTCCTGGTCGGCTACGGCTTCAACCTCTTCCTGTCGTGAAGGAGCCACCCGTGCATGTCATCGAGATCCTTGGCCCCGGCTGCCAGAAGTGCCAGTACACCGAGAAGGTCGTCCGTGAGGTGGTCGAGTCGGCCGGCATCGCGGCGGAGGTAACCCACGTCGTCGACTACGCCGAGATCGCCTCGCGGGGCGTGCTGTCGACGCCGGGCCTCGTCATCGACGGCAGCGTCGTCCTCGCCGGCCGCGTCCCGACCCGCGAGCAAGTCGCCGAGTGGCTCGGCGTTTCCTGAACCGACAGCGATCCGGAGACGATCATGACCACCAGGACCGCCACCATCACCCTCGACGGCGAGGGACTCCGATTCATCGCCCGCTCCGGTAGCGGGCACATCCTCGAGCTCGACGACGGTCGGGGCGATACGGGCATGCGCCCCGCCGAGGCGATCCCGATCGCCCTGGCGGGTTGCACGGCGATGGATGTCATCTCGATCCTGCGCAAGAAGCGTCAGGCCGTGACGGGCTATCGGGTCCTGGCCACGGGCGTGCAGCAGGATGACCACCCGAACGCCTTCAGTCGCATCGACGTCGTCCACGTCGTCGACGGCGTGTCGATCGACCTCGACGCGGTCCGCCGGGCGATCGAGCTGTCGGCCACGAAGTACTGCTCCGTCGGCGCGACGCTGTCGAGCGGGATCACCGAGGTCCATCATCGCTTCATCGTCCGGACCGGCGACGGCGAGGAGCAGGCCGAGGAGGTCATCGTGACCGGGCCGCACCGGACGACGGAGCTGGCGACGCCCAGCGCCCCGCCCACGGCCACGGTCGCGGTCTGACATCCGGCCCGGGTTTCCGGGCTCCCGCACGCTCGGCGGGCGGAATCCTTCCTATAGGCCGGACCCGAACGCCTCGCCAGAATGGGCAGCGGGACATCCGATGGCGCTGCGCACGATCACGTGCGCGTCCCGCGGCCGATGGCTGCGGGACCCGCAGGCCTGCCGATGTCGGATCCAAGGTGGGGAATGGTCGAGCGATCGCATCGAGGTCAACCACCGCCGTGGTAGTCCGTTCGCGCGCGGGGGTGCGCGGTCGCACTCCGAAGACGGACGTCGCGCTGACGCCCCGGCGGATCCGAAGCGGGCCTGGGACCGGCGCCAGCCCTGACCGGCTCGGCAACCGGCTGGCCCGGACGCTCGAGTCGATCAGCGACGCGTTCTACACGCTCGACCGTGAGTGGCGCTTCACCTATCTCAACGCGGAAGCCGAACGGCTCCAGCAGCGGACCCGCGCGGATCTCCTGGGGCGCGTCGTGTGGGAGGCCTTTCCGGAGGCGGTCGGGACGGCGTTCGACACGGAATTCCACCGTGCGATGAAGACCGGCAAAACGGTCACCTTCGAGGCGTACTACCCGCCGCTGGACCTCTGGGTCGCGGTCCGGGCATTCCCGTCCGAGGACGGCCTCGCGGTCCACTTCCTTGATATCAACGACCGGCGGCGCTCGGAGCAGGCGCTCGTCTCGAGCGAACAACGCTACCGAGCCCTCTTCGAGGGTGCCGGAGATGCGATCTTCGTCGCGGACGATTTCGGGGTCGTTCGTCGACGTGAACGTTGCCGCGTCGGAGTTGCTCGGCGTGCCGCGGGTCGGCCTGATCGGTCGGAAGCTCGACGACTTCGTGCTCGAGGACGCCTACGTCGGCGGGAGTCGGGACGCCGGCTGGAAGACTTTCCAGCAAGCCCGCGCGTTGCGCGGCGAGACCCGGCTCAGACACGCGAGCGGGGCCGTCATCGAGGCCGACTTCAGCGCCGTGGCCAACGTGTCACCGGGGCTGCACCTCGGGATCCTGCGCGACATCACTGAACAGAACCGCATGCAGCGGACGGCCGCTCGCCACGATCGCATCCTCGACGCGCTGCGAAGGCTCGCCCCCGGCGATGACCCCGAGGCGACGGCGCGCGCCATCTGCGTGGAGATCGTCGACAAGGGCGAGTTCCCGTCGGCGGCCATCTATGGCTTCGGGACGGAAGACCGCGCGATGGCGCTGGCAGCCCGGATGGTGGACGGTCGCGGCGTCGAGGCCCTGCCGCCGCTCTCGAATCGTCGGATGGACACGCTCGAGTCGAAGGCCGCGAAGGGGCCGTGGGTCGACGAACTGCGCGATCCCGGCGACGACTTCGCTCGCAAGGCGATGGCGAGCATCGGGATCCATGCCCTTGCGTTCGCCCCGATCGAGTCCGACGGTCAGCTGATCGGACTGCTCGCGGCGGGCTCGGATGCATCGCGCGAGGCGGTGACCCTGCGGCTGCCCGCGCTCGTCGAGTACGCGTCGCTCGCGTCGTCGTTGCTCGGGCCGCAGCTGCGCCGCCGGGCGGAGCGGGCGGTCGAGCGGACGAGGATCCGCGCGATCATCTCGAGCACCGCATATACCTCGGTCTTCCAGCCGATCGTGGATATGACGACGGGTGCCGTCCTCGGTTATGAGGCCCTCACGCGGTTCACGGATGGCACGCCGCCCGACCAGGTCTTCCGGGCCGCCGCCGATGTGGGCGTCGGCCTGGAGCTGGAAGCCGCGACCATCCGGTCCGCGCTCGAGGCGTCCGAGCCGCTGCCGGCCCACCGATTCCTCGACATCAACGTCTCGCCGGGCCTGGTGCTCGCCGGCGAGCCCCTTCGGCGCCTCCTCCACGGGTCATCCGGCCGCGTCGTCCTGGAGATCACCGAGCACGTCGGCATCGAGGACTATGGGGCGCTGCGCGACGCGATCGCATCGATTGGGGACGAGGTCCGGTTCGCTGTCGACGACACCGGGGCCGGGTTCGCGTCGCTGCGCCACATCCTCGAGCTGTCGCCCTCGCACGTGAAGCTGGACCGCGCGCTCGTGACGCGCATCGACACCGATCCGGCGAGGCAGGCGCTCGTGACCGGGCTCGTCCACTTCGCCGGCGGCATCGATGCGATGCTCATCGCGGAAGGCGTCGAGACCGTCGCCGAGCGCGACACGCTCATCGGGCTCGGTGTCCACGTGGGGCAGGGGTTCCTGCTCGGCCGGCCGGTGGCAGCGCCAGACGCCGTCGTCGAAAGCCGGCGCGGGACGAGCCGCCGGGGCTAGGGTGCCGGGTGCCAGGTGTCGGCGCGGCATCGAGTGCCGGCCGAGCTGACGAAGGAGACTGGGCGTTCATGGCGCTCGGTCTGTTGACGGGCCGACCTTTCGGCGCCTAGGCTCAGGCCAAGGGCGTTGCGCCGCAAGCGCGAGGCTGCCCGAGGGATGGAGGGCTCGCAATGATTCGGCGGATCACCGGGATCGTCCTTGGAGTGGTGGCCTTCTTGATCGTGTACTGGCTCACAGGTGGGACGGCGACGCCGGCCACTCCCAACTGGGCATTGGCGATCCTCGTCGGCCTGGTCGTGGCGCTCATCTGGCCGTGGGTCATGGGCCTGATCGTGGTCAGGCGCGCACGGCAGCGCCGCCAGAACGAGATCGACCAGGAGGTCCAGAAGCAGCTGGCGCAGCAACAGAACAACCCGCCACCCTCCTGACCCCCAGGGCGCCACCGGATATCGTCACCGCCAGCGCATCCATCGGGATGATCGAGCAGGCCATCACGGCCGACAGGGCCCTCCTGATGTCAAGCACGCTGCCCCTCGACTTCGAGTTCACCGCGACTTCGATGACTGCCGTCGGCGGGGCCACCGACAGGCCATCGAACATCACGATCAGGTGTGGCGTCATCGCCACACCTGTATCCGGGTAGACCTGCCACAACGAGACGATGTACGGCCCCACCGTCAGGTTGCGGGCCATCGGCCATGCGTCGTGGTTCCGTGGGCTGAGGCAGGTGCCGACAGCGCCACCGCCCAGGCGGCTGCGGCGAACGCCCGATCAACATCCGCCGGCTCATCGTTCGCGTCGGTACTCGGGCCGATGCCCGATATCAACCACATCCTTCCCGCGGTCCCATCGCCGGTTCGGCGCGGGACGCGTGATTAGAATTCGCGCCGCGGGCGGGAGCAGCTCAGCTGGCAGAGCGGCAGCCTTCCAAGCTCAATGCCAGGTCATGCCGAGTCGGTAAAGGGAAAAGCTGGACAGCCCGGTATGGGAAGCGGCGCTATCGTGCCGGTGAGGACGCCGGAAGCGGCGCAGGCGCATAGACAAGCGCGAGCGCGTCGGCTAAGTACCCGTAGAGATCGAACACGAGGCGCTTCTGCGGGTTCGCGCTCGTGGTACCGGGAGTCCTGGACTGTTCGATCGTGCGCGACGCTCGTGCGACGAGATACTCGACCCCGTAGTCGACCCCGCCGGTCGTCGCGCATCCATGATAGGGAGGGTCGATCGCGGCAAAGGCAGTGAGCGTCTCGTCGAGCTGGCCGATAGCGGCCGCCGTAGCGGCCGGATCGGCTCGCTCGGCGACGACGAGCGGCCGAAGCCCCGCGATGTCGCGGGCCAGTCGCTGTGCGTAGGCCGGTACACGGGACTTGGCGGCCACGCACTCGGCACTCTCGTCCTGGCTCAGCGTCGACGAGGTTGGCTCCGGGGCGGGACGAACGATCTGGGGGGTTCCATCCAGCAGGAACGCCATCTGGGCCTGATAGGTCCCGAGCATCGCGACGGCCCGAGGATCCGGGGCGACGGATGCGGCCGTCGGCGTGACGAACGCGTTGCTTGCCATGGTCAACCGGGCAGCGAGGCGATCGTACGTGAGGAGCGTCTTCGAGTAGGACACGCCCCTGGAGCGATTCTCGACGACGAGCTGACCGTTCACCGTGCCCGAATACGCGATGTCCGTACCACCGCCGAAGATGACGTCGAAGCCGCTGACCGCGTTCGCGAAATCGACCAGGGCACCCGTGGCGTCCGGACCCGATACGCTGGTGACACCCTTGTCGGTCAGGGCGATGAACACGTCCGCGCCGGCCGCCTTGGCCGCCGCCCTGCCAGCCATCGCCGCAGCGACACCATTGGTCGGGCTCATCGATCCGAAACTGCCGGGCGGGTCGAACGTCGGTGCGTCCTCATTGACGATCCCGATCACGGCGTACTTGACGTCGCCGTACCGGAAGATCTCGTAGTCCTCGATGCCCTCGAGGTTCGCGCTGCGGTTGCCGAGGTTGGACGCGACGTAATGGAACCGGGAGTCCCCGTCGCTCGCGTTCGCGTAGGCCAGGTCGACCTGGCTCTGGAGACGATCGATGCCCGCATCGAAGTTGTGGTTCCCGAGCGTGCCGACCTGGATGCCCATGATCCGCTCAGCCGCGATCGCCGGCGTGTCCTGAAAGAACGCCGACAGCTGTGGGCTGGCGCCCACGTCGTTGCCGGCCGTGAGCGTCAGCGTTCCCGTGCTGGCGGCTCGGTCCTGTTTGAAGTAGGTCGTGAGGGCAGCCACTCCACCGACGCCCGAGATCGGGTCGAGCTGGCCCTGCCAGTCCGCGATCCCCAACATCGTGAGGCTGCCGCTCCCTGGACGGAGCGGGCGCGGGTCTGGAGGAGACTTCGAGCCATCAAGCAGGGCGCGGCCCGCGAGCGGCTCGCTCAGCTGGACCTTGCCCCTCCAGTCCGTCGTATACCAGCTGCGGCAGTGCCCGTGGAGGTAGGCATCGGTCTTCTGCATCGTGATGATCACAGACGATGACGTGTACGTGACCCTGGGCGCCTCCAACCAGGCGTCTGCCGGAGCGTAGCAATCCTCGGTGGGCCACTGGTCGATGCTGATCGGGATTACGGTCGCAGTCTGAGCCGTGACAGGGTCAAGGTCGCCAAGGTGCCACTCGACCGATGCCGACGATGGAGACGATCGTCCCTGGACGAACAGCTGGCCGGCGACCGCCCCTGCGATGACAAAGGCGCCGAGCACGCCGACAGGCACGAGCCGACGGAACGTCGTCCACGACGCGCGACCACCCCGCGTCGGGGTCATGTGTCGGTTGCGGTCGGATCGGCCACGGCGCGCCTCTGTCTGACAGGGCGGCTCCAGTGGTTACCTACGATGTGGCGCCTGGCCCTCGCTCAGGATGTCGGTCTGACAGTGCCTGGCTCATCCCCTAGATGTTCGGACCGCTAGTACTTCGGAGAGCGCGGCGCACACGGATAGAGGGGCGCTCAGGGGGCGGATGGCGTTCCGAGCGAGATACGGCCAGCCGATCCGGGCCGGCTGGCCGCACCCATCCCGCGCGATGTCGCCTCAGGCGCCCGCCACGGGCTCGGCCGCTACCGGCGCAGCCGGGACGTCGCCCGCGGTCGCCTGTCGGACCGCGCGGGTCAGGTACTCGAAGATGGGAGCGAGTTGGCCGAGCAGCTCGGCGCCCTCGCCGTAGATGGACAGGTTCGTGCCTTGCAGGACCTTCGAGGCAGCCTCGACGATCTGCGGGGCCTGCTCTACCGGCAGGAGTGCCAGGCGCATCTCCTGCTGTGCCCGCGGGAGTCGCAGGTCGCGCTCGACATCGAGCGCTTGGACCTGTCCCTGGAGTTGCCGCATCACGAGTTCCTCGGCGAGGATTCCGCGCTCTGTCTCGATCCGCAGGAGTCGGACCGGACCCTCGACGGTGAGCCGATCCTGTTCCGCCGCCAACTGAGCATGGATCCGTTCCTGCTCGAGTTCGAGCGTCTGCCGCTCGGTCGCCAGGCTCTCGACGAGGTCACGGCGCTGGCGCGCGACGCGGGCGCCTTCCATCTCCTCTTCGCGGCGGAGGGTGGCCTGGTCGGCCGCCAGTCGCTGCTCCTGGACACGGGTCTCGGACGCCAGTTCGGCCAACTGGAACTGCTCCTGGGCCTGCATGTTCGACTGGTCGGCCTTCAACTTGATCTCGTTCCGGACCTCGGCCTCGAGCTGCTGCCGCAGGGTCGGGTCGACGATGAACACCTGGGCCACCTGAGAGGCCTCGATCCGGACGCCCCACTCGGTCGCGTCGGTGCCTTCGGGGTGGACCGTCGCCTGGAGGGCCGTGGCAACGACGCCGCTCAGGGTCGTCTTTCGCTGCTCGATGCACTCGACCATGGTCATGTGCGACACAGCATGGCGGAGTTCGCCGTAGCAGACGTGGGTCAGAAGGGTCGTGATCTGGGTCGTTCCGTCGCCCTTGGTGAAGTCGAACATCGCCGCTGCAGCCACCGGGTCGGCGACCCGGTAGATGAAGGTGCCCTTGAACCGCAAGGGGACGCCGTCCTTGGTCTCCTGGGTGAACTCGAACGCCGCTTCCTGTTTGGTGCTTGGCACAAGCACGTAGATGGTCCCTGGGCGCAGGAACGTCGTGACCGCCGCTCCGCGGTTCTCCAGCGTTCCCCTGCGACCCACCAACAGATACTGATTCGGACCTGCCCTTACCACCGGCACTTGGTCGTACCTCCACGGCCGCGAAGGGACCGACCGGGGCACCCGGAAGGTGCAGCCTCGCGCTCAGCAGAGCAGACCACTCCGCCCGAGGTCGGCTAATCGGTCGAAAGTCCTATCGACCCTGGAAGCTCAGCGGCCACCGGCGCCAAGGACTCCGTCGGATCGCGTCGTCGGATGCGCGTGCCGAACCGACCGTTGTCGCGGACGAGGCGAATTGAAGTCAAGTCGTCGATCAGATCTTGGCGGCTCACCTCCGCCGCCTCCAACGGATGACTAAGCGGCCATAGCGGCGACAGAAGGCTGGTGAAACGATGGATCGCCGCCTTCGATGCACGCAGCGGGGTATTTCCTCGCTGGCTCCCGCGACAACGCCGTCGCCTACTAAGGGGCTCTGGATGAGATCGCTCAAGTGATCCGTCGCGGACTCGCGGTCCTCCTGCTCCCGCTGGCACTGTTCGCCTGCGGGTCGCCTAGCACGTCCTCGTTGGCCCTGGCCTCCCCGCGGGTCGGGCCATCGGGGCTGCTGGTTCGCCTCGACATCGGCTGGGACAAGAGTTACCACCTCGGCCGGCACAGCGCCGACTACCTCGCCGACGGCACGGTCGTCCGGTGGTCGCCGGCCGGAGGCAAGATCTGCAATGGGACCGAGAAGTGCGGGATCCTCGAGCGCAACACCCTGACCGCGACGGGCCTCGCCGCCCTCCGTGCGGTCCTGGCCCAGGACGCCGACCTGCTGTCGGCGCCGACGGTGATCGAACGCCAGATCGCGCCGAACCAGCACCCACTCCTCCACGGCGACATCGTCGACGCCTTCATCCTGGAGCACCCGGACGGGAGCCGATATCGAGTCGCGGTGCCGAGCACGACCTCCCACGATGCACCCACCTGGGTCCCGGACCCGGCCGTCACCCGATTGAACGCCCTGGCCGAGACGCTGCTGCAGCCCGAGACCCTGGGCGCCGGCAGTCTGGTCGGCCCGACCTGGATGCCCTACAAGCCGACGCTCGCCGCGGTCGCCCTCAGTACGCATCCAGCCGTCAAGCCCGTGCCCTTTGACGGGCCCTTCGGCCCCGACCTGCAGAGGGTCGGCTGGCCGTTCGGCGGTGCGCCCGATACCTTCGGCACGACATTCACGCCGAAGGCCATGGCCGACTGGGGCACCGGAGGCACATTCCGCTGCGCCTTCCTGCCCAACGATGCGGCGGTCGAGGGCATCAGCAGTCTCCCGGCCTCGGTCGGAGCGACGCTTGCTGCCGGCATGATGGTCTCTGGCTCACGTTGGGCAAGCGGCATCCTGCGCTGGGGCGAGGACCTCGACTTCGGCATGCGCGCGATCTCGCTCCTGCCCGAGGACGTCGATGGAACCTGTGATGACGCCCTCGCCTGGTGATCCTGGGTCGTCGCCCACGACGCCATGACCATGGGCGGATTCAAGCTGCGCGTTCTGAGTGTGGTGCTCATCTTGATTGGTGAGGAGTGGACGGTGTGGCGGCTCATCCGCCCACCGCGACGGCGCCTGATCGACCCCCGCGGCTGCTGTGGCAGCGTCTCGAGGTGCTGCTTATAGGCGATCCGGATCGACCGCTCCAGCGAGGCCAGGATCGCCGGATGGTCGTTTGCGATGAGCCACTTCTCGAATTGCACGATGTTGTAGCGGTAGCGATCGATCGTCGACTGCTTGGTGCCCTCTTTCGCCAGGTCGTCGAAGAACGCCTGATAGACTTCCTTGAGCGGTGTCGCGGGATCCGCGGGCGTGTCCATGTCGAGGCTCCGAGTGCCTCGGCTGACCTGTCTCGGTCCGTTGTCGCCGTTGGCTGAAGGAACCTTAGCGGGGTTGGCTAACCGTCAACCCCGATCTTGTACCTTCGCCGAAACCTCGGGCGGGAGTAGCTCAGTTGGCAGAGCGGCAGCCTTCCAAGCTGCATGTCGCGAGTTCGAACCTCGTCTCCCGCTCCAATCCCCTCCTGCCTCCCGTGCAACGCCCTGGCACGGCTGCTCCGACCACCTCGTGAGGGGACGACACGTTGGGCGTCAGCGCCACGCTGCCGCTGGTCTGGGCAGGCGCCGATGGCGACCCCACACGCGCACGCGGTCACCATGGCCCGAGTGCGCGATCAGCGACGCGACATGTCGGGGATGGCCACCAGCCATCCCGATGGTTACCCGTCCAGGAGACGAGTCGTCAGAACGGCAGCCCGCTGAGTCCTGCCGGATCCGGCAGGATGTCGAAGTGCGGTCCCGGTGCCTGCACGCCCAGGAGGGCAGTCGCGAGCGCCATCGCCGCGAGGATCGCAACGGCGATCAGGACGGCGATCCCCGGCTTCTGCCAGGGCGTGGTCCGTTGATCGGACGATGTCTGGAGCGTCATGGTGCGCCTCCGCCCGGGTCGACGACTGGTGTGCCGCCGGGGACTCAGCGCGGTCCCTCGACCCGACCGGCCCGCGCTTTGCGGAGCCGCCAGGCGGAAACATCGATCGGTGATGAGCGTGTATCCACGGCGAACGCGCAGTCAAGTGCCGTTGCGACGCTTGTTCGAGCACTCGGATGGCGCTGCAACGGTGCGCCATGGCGCCCGGGTTCATGTCCGCAGGAGGGGTTCCCCTCCCGACGGAGGTGGATCCATGGCGACACCGGCATCCTGGGCGTCATCCGACGCGGCCCGGCGCTCCATGCAGGGCAATCGCAACCGGGACACGCGACCCGAATTGGCCGTGCGATCCGCGGTCCACGCCCTGGGGCTTCGCTATCGCGTCGCGGCCCGTCCCGTCCGCGGTGTGCGTCGGTCGGCGGACCTCGTCTTCCGTGGCCGGCGCGTCGCCGTGTTCGTCGATGGCTGCTTCTGGCACGGCTGCCCCGACCACTTCGTGATGCCGCGCACCAACGTCGACTACTGGACCACCAAGATCGGCCGAAACCGGGAGCGAGATGCCGAGACCGACGCGCTGCTCGTCGCCGAGGGTTGGACGGTCATCCGCGTCTGGGAGCACGAGGACCCGCGATACGGCGCCGAGCGTGTTCGAGCGGTGCTGACGGGGCGATAGACTGCTGTCATGAGTGACTTGCAGGGCACCGTCGTCGCCATCACCGGGGCAAGTGCCGGTATCGGTCGGGCCACGGCCCGGGAGCTCGCGACCGCTGGCGCGAACGTCCTGGTCGGGGCTCGCCGTCGCCATCGGCTCGATGCGCTGGAAGCCGAATTCCCGGGCCAGATCGTGGCCGTCGAGATGGACGTGCGCTCACCGGCTGATGCGCAGAAGCTGATCCGGACCGCGGTCGAGCGCTTCGGGCGGCTCGACACCCTGGTCGCCAACGCCGGCATCGGGATGTATGGCGGAATCCTCGACAACACCGACGAGGATCTCGCCACGATGCTGGACACCAACATCGCCGGCACGGTCTGGCCGATCCGCGCCGCGGTACCCGAGATGCGCAAGGCAGGGCAGGGGGACATCGTCATCGTGGCATCCGTCGCGGGCTTCCGCGGTGGCGCCGACGAGGCCGTCTACGCGGCCACGAAGTTCGCCCAGGTCGGACTCGCCGGTGCCCTCGACCGCGAGTTGCGCGGCGACGGGATCCGGGTGACGACCATCGGGCCGGCGGGCACGTCCACCGAGTTCGCGATCGGTGCGGGCCGGACCGAGGACATGCCGGAACTCCAGACCTACCTCAAGCCCGAGGACATCGCGTTCGCGATCCGGACCGTCCTCGAGCAGCCGCGCCGCCTCCGAACGCAGTACTGGACGATCTGGAGCATGGCCCAGGGCAGCTGACAGATGGATGCCCGTCGCCGCTCGTCGCTTGCCCTGCTCCTTGCCGCTGTCCTCGTCGCCGGCTGCGGCACGTCCCAGGTCTCGCCGTCGTCGGCGCCGAGCCCGGCCGCGAGCGTCGCCCCGACCGGCGCCGACTGGCACGACCCGAGCCTGTCGCCGGCCACCCGTGCCGCGGCCCTCCTCGCCCAGATGACCATCGAGGAGAAGGTCGGCCAGATGACCCAGCTCGAGAAGGACTCGGTCGATCCCGAGGGCGTGACGAGCCTGCTCCTCGGCTCGGTCCTGAGCGGTGGCGGCGGCGCACCGGCCCAGAACGACGCGGCGGGCTGGTATCGGATGGTCAAGGACTACCAGGACGCCGCGCTCGACACTCGGCTCGGCATCCCGATCCTGTACGGCGTCGATGCCGTCCACGGCCACAACAACGTGATCGGCGCCACCATCTTCCCGCAACAGGTCGGACTCGGGGCGTCGCACGACGTGGACCTCGTGAAGCGAGTGGGCGAGGCGACCGCGGCGGAGATGACCGCCACCGGCATCCGCTGGGACTTCGGCCCGGTCGTGGCCGTCCCGCAGGACGTCCGCTGGGGTCGGACCTACGAGGGATACGGCGAGGACCCGCTCGAGGTCGCCAGGATGGGGGAGGCGTTCATCGCCGGTCTCCAGGGCGACGACCTGACGGGCGCCCGGTCCGCCCTGGCCACCCCGAAGCACTTCGCCGGCGACGGCGGGACGGCGTGGGGCTCCTCGACGACGCCCGGCTACTCGCTCGACCAGGGCGTCACCGACCTCGACGAACCGACCTTCCTCGCGATCCATGTCAGTCCCTACCGGGCCGCCATCGATGCCGGCGCGCGGATCGTGATGGCGTCGTTCTCGAGCACCGGAGCGGGCAAGGTCCATGGCGACCGCCACCTGTTGACCGAGGTGCTCCGGGGCGATCTCGGGTTCACCGGGTTCGTCGTCTCCGACTGGGCCGGCGTCGACCAGGTCGATCCCGACTACGACAAGGCGGTCGCGACCTCCATCACCGCCGGGGTCGACATGGTGATGGTCCCGACCGACGGACCGCGCTTCCAGAGCGCGGTCCAGCGCGGCCTCGCCGCCGGCACGATCCAGCCGGAGCGGATCGACGAGGCCGTGACACGGATCCTCACCGTCAAGTTCGAGATGGGGCTCTTCGAGCACCCGATGCCGGCGGAGGACGACGCGCAGGTCGGCGCCGACGCCCATCGTTCGATCGCCCGCGAGGCCGTCGGCAAGTCCGCGGTACTGCTCAAGACCACGGCTGGTCTGCTGCCGCTGGCGGCGGGCGATGGCGACGTCCTCCTCGCCGGCTCCGGCGCGAACGACATCGGCGTCCAGTCCGGCGGTTGGACCATCGAGTGGCAGGGATCCCCCGGTCCGATCACGCCCGGGACGACCATCGCCGACGACCTGGGGGCAAGGCTCGGCGACCACCTCATCTTCTCGGGCGCGCGGGCGATCCCACCCGGCACGCACGCCAGGACCGGCATCGTGGTCGTCGCCGAGCCGCCATATGCCGAAGGGGTCGGCGACTCGGCCACGCTGGCCCTCCCCGCGAACGACCTCGCGACCATCGCGGAGGTGCGCCCCATGGTCGACCGGCTGATCGTGGTCGTGCTCTCGGGCCGACCGATGATGCTCGACGCGATCCTGCCCACCGCCGACGCCGTGGTCGCGGCGTGGCTCCCCGGCACGGAAGGGGCCGGCATCGGTGATGTGCTCTTCGGCGACCGGCCGTTCACGGGAACGACGCCTTACACCTGGCCGAGCACGCCCGCCGCTGCGCCGCGACCCGGCAAGGGTCCGTGCTCCGGGGCACTGTTCCCGCTCGGCTATGGGTTGAACGCCGACGGGTCGCTTCGCGGGCCGGCGGCCTGCGCGGCGTCCTGACAAGAGGCTCCGTCGCGGTAGACGAGGCTCTGAAGCGGCGGGTCGCCGGCGATCCAGATACCCGCCGCCACAAGCCGGTCTCGAGGGTCTGGGCTATCGTCCCTGCGTGACCGATCGGTCCGATCCAGGTCCGGCCAGCCCCGAGGCACCGGCCGCGGCACGCCCGGACGACCTCATCGGCCGGATGATCGCCGACCGGTACCGGCTCGACGCGGTCGTCGGACGTGGCGGCATGGCGACCATCTTCCGTGCCACCGACACGCGGCTCGGACGGCCCGTGGCGCTCAAGCTGCTGCGGCCGGAGATCAGTGCGGACCGCGACCTGGCGGACCGCTTCCGCCGCGAGGCGCTCGCCGCGACCGTGCTCCGCCACCAGAACATCGTGCCGTGCCTGGACACCGGCGCAGATCCGGCCGGGCCGTTCCTGGTCATGGACCTGATCGACGGCGAGGACCTGGCCGCGCGACTGCGTCGGACCGGCGCCCTGTCGACGACCGAGGTGGCGCGGCTCGGGCTCGACATCGCCCGCGCTCTCGCGGTCGCGCACATCCGCGGCATCGTCCACCGCGACGTGAAGCCGAGCAACATCCTGCTGGGCCGCGACGGCCGGGCGCTGATCACGGATTTCGGGATCGCCCGGCTGGCCGCCGACGCCGAGGGCGTCCCTGGCACGACGCTGGGATCGGTCCAGTACTTCAGCCCGGAACAGGCACAGGGGGCGCCGACCACGCCGGCGTCGGACATCTACGGCCTGGGACTGGTGATGTACGAAGCGCTCACCGGCCGCCGCCCGTGGCGCGGCGATACCCCGGCGCAGCTCGCGCTCGCCCGCGTGGGGCGGCCCGCGCCGTCGCCCCGCGACGTCCGCGCCGACGTGCCGGTCGAGCTCGACGCGGTCGTGCGCCGCGCGCTCGCGCCGGAGCCGGGATCGCGCTTCCCGAGTGGCGCGGCGATGGCCGGCTTCCTTGAACCGCTGGTCGGGTCGACGGACACGACGGCTCGGGTGAAGTCGTCCGGCCGGGGGTCCAGCGGCGCGACCCTGCGGCCGTCGCGGGTCGTGCCCCAGGCTCGCCGGTCCGGCCGGGGGCGGCGCGTCGGGGCCGTGCTGGTCGCCACGGCCGCATTGCTGCTCGCGGGCGGCTGGGCGCTGGCCGCGCTCCCGACCGAAGGCGACGGCCCCGGGACCGGCGACGCGTCGCCGAAGCCGAGTCAGGCGGCCGCGAGGACCGCCACCCCGAAGCCGACCGCCACCCCGAAACCGACGGCCAAGCCCACCCAGAAGCCCACCCCGAAGCCGACCGCGAAACCGACACCGAAGCCCACGCCCAAGCCGCCGGCCTCGCCGATCTGCGAGCCGTTCCTTGGGCTCGCCTGCTCGCTCGATGCCGGGCGCTACGCCTCCTCCTCGTTCGAGCCCGCGATCGAGTTCACGGTCGGCGATGGCTGGTCGAACGCCACCTCGGCACGGGACGAGCTCGGGCTGGCCCGCGACGAGGGGACGCTGACCTTCGCGAGTGCCGTGTCGGAGCTGGGCAAGCGGGGCCGGGACAAGGGCGACGTGCCGGCCACCGCCCGCGGGCTCATCGACGCGTTCGCGACGACCGATGGCGTGACCGCGAAGAAGCCCGCGGCGGTCCACATCGACGGTCACGACGGCTGGTCCGTGGACCTGACCACCGCGGACCGCGGCGTCGAGCTGTTCGGGACCGACGACGGCTCGACCTACCGGCTCCAGCCGGACCGCACCACGCGCCTCGTCGCCCTCGACCTCGGCGGGACGCCGTTCGTGATGGCGATCGGTCCGCACGATGGGCACACGCTCCGCCAGATCCTCGACACCGCCGACGACGTCGCTGCGAGTACGCACCTCCGCTGAGGCTTCCGTCGGCTAGGCTTGGGCGGATGCCGCTCATCGCCCTCCATGACCTGACCAAGCGATACCCGCCGTCGGTCACCGCCCTTGGAGGATTGTCGCTGGAGCTCGAGCCCGGGATCATCGGGCTCGTCGGGGCCAACGGCGCGGGGAAGAGCACGCTGCTGAAGATCCTGTTGGGGCTGCTCGAACCGACATCGGGCACGGCCGAGGTCATGGGCATGGACGTGCGCGGCCGCGGGACGACGATCCGCCAGTTCGTGGGCTACATGCCCGAGTCGGACTGCCTGCCGCCCGATGTGACCGCCACCGACTTCGTCACCCACATGGCGCGGATGTCCGGGCTGCCGGCCTCCGCCGCCCGCGAACGGACCGCTGAGGTCCTGCGCCACGTCGGACTGTACGAGGAGCGTTATCGCGCGATCGGCGGCTACTCGACCGGCATGAAGCAGCGCGTCAAGCTCGCCCAGGCCCTGGTCCATGGCCCGCGGCTCCTCCTCCTCGACGAGCCGACGAACGGCCTCGACCCGACCGGCCGCGACGAGATGCTGTCGCTCGTCAAGCGCACCGGCGCCGAGTTCGGGATCGCGGTCATCGTCGCGAGCCACCTCCTCGGGGAGATCGAGCGGGTGTGCGAGTACCTGGTGGCGATCGACAGCGGCCGCCTCCTGCGCGCCGCCCCGCTCGGTAGCTTCACCGAGCGGACCGGGTTCCTCGCGGTCGAGGTCGAGGAGGGGCAGGACGCCCTGGCCGCGCTCCTGGGTGAGCGCGGCTTCCAGCCGGCGGTCGACGGGCGGACCGTCGTCGTCCCGATCGCCGACGACCGCCCGTACGACGCCGTTCGCGATGCGCTCGCCGAGCTGGGCCTGCCGCTCATCCGGATGGAGCAGCGCCGCCGCGGCCTCGAAGACCTCTTCACCGATGCGGACGACTCGGCGTCCCCGGCGCCGCCTGCAGCCTCGGCACCGGCGCAGAACGGTGACGCCCGATGAACGGCCCGACGCCCAGCCCTGTCGGGTCGAACGCGCCGACGACCGCGTCGGGACCGGGAGGGAGCATCTACGACCTCGGCTACCAGGGCTACGAAGGGCCGCGGCTCGGACGGCGGAGCGCGGCGACCGCTCTGTTCACCAACTCGCTGAAGTCGTGCTTCGGGATCGGCCGCGGCGGCCGGGCCAAGATCGCGCCGATGGCGCTCGCGGGGCTGACCGTCCTGCCGGCCATCCTGGCGGTCGGGTTCTCGGCCCTCGCGGCCCAGGCTGGCGGCGGCGTCCTGGAGGACGCCTCGCCCATCAAGTACTCGAGCTACAACCAGGTCGTGATCGTGTTCCTGATGCTGTTCTGCGCCGCCCAGGCGCCGGAGCTGTTCGGCCGTGACCAGCGCTACCACGTGCTGCCGCTCTACTTCTCGCGAGCCATCACCCGGGCCGACTACGCGCTCGCGAAGCTCGGCGGCCTGTTCATCGCGCTGCTCCTGGTCGATCTCGTCCCGCAGCTGATCCTGTTCGTCGGGCGAGTGCTGGTCGCGGCGGACCCGGCGACGGGTCTGGGCAACGAGCTGCCGGAAGTCCCCAAGTTCGTCCTTCAGGGGATCCTGACCGCGGGGCTGCTGGCCTCGATCTCCGGGCTGATCTCGGCCTGGACGCCGCGACGGGCCTACGCGACCGCGGCGATCATCGCGCTCCTCCTCATCTCGCCGATCGTCGTCGCGCTGGTCGCGCAATTGACCGGTGGCGATGCGGCCCAGTTCTTCGTGCTGCTCAGCCCGGGCGACCTGCTCGAAGGCACGAACGCGTGGATCTTCGGCATCCAGATCAGCAATCCGATCGTCGAGCAGCTCCGGATCCCGGGCCAGGTGTACATCGGCGCCACGGTCGCGATCGCTGCGGTCGCCACCGGGCTGACGGTCCGACGCTACCTTGGGATCGCGGCATGACGGACCCTGTCGTGACCCCGAGCCCGAGCCCGACCCCGACCCCGACTTCGGCCGACGCGCCGAGCCCGTCCCCGGCGCCAGCGGCTCCGGGTGCCGTGCCCGCCCTCGCCGTCGACCACGTCTCGCGCTGGTACGGCAACGTCGTCGCCGTCAACGACATCTCGTTCGCGCTCGGCCCGGGGGTGACCGGTCTGCTCGGCCCCAATGGTGCGGGCAAGTCCACGCTGCTCCACATGATGGCCGGGCTCCTGCAGCCGTCGGCGGGGAGCGTCCTCGTCGAAGGCCAGACCGCGTGGCGCCGACCCGCCATGTACGGCCGGATCGGCCTCGTCCCCGAGCGTGAGGCGGTCCATTCGTACCTGACCGGGCGCGAGTTCGTCCTCCTCAACGCGCGGCTCCAGGGCATGGCCGATCCGGCCGCCGCGGCGGCCCGCGCGCTCGCCACGGTCGAGCTGACGGACGCCGCCGACCGCTCCATCGGCGGATATTCGAAGGGGATGCGCCAGCGGGCGAAGCTGGCCGGCGCGCTCGTCCACGAACCGAGCGTGCTGCTCCTCGACGAGCCGTTCAACGGGATGGACCCCCGCCAGCGGCTGCACATGATGGGCCTGCTCCGCGAGATGGCGGCGCAGGGCAAGACCATCCTGTTCTCATCGCACATCCTCGAGGAGGTCGAACGGCTGGCCGACGCCATCCTCGTGGTGCATAGCGGCCGGCTCGCTGCGGCGGGCGACTTCCGCTCGATCCGCCGGCTGATGACGGACCGGCCACACACCTTCACGGTCCGCTCGTCGGACGACCGCCGCCTCGCGGCCGCGCTGCTCGCCGAACCGTCGATCTTCGGCGCGGAGCTCGGCGACGGACGGCTCTCGATCCGGACCTCGCAGTACGGAGCGTTCACGCGGGCCCTCCCGCGCGCCGCGCGCGACGCCGGGATCACGCTCTACGAGGTCGCCCCGACCGACGACTCGCTCGAGAGCGTCTTCGCCTACCTGGTGCGCCGATGAGTGCGTTCGCGGCGCTGGTCGGGGTCACCCTCAAGGGTCTGCTGAACCGTCGCCGGATCATCCTGATGACGTTGCTCGCGGGGATCCCGGTCCTGCTGGGGCTCTTCGTCTACCTCCGCGGCGGCCGGCCCGACGCCGACCGCGTCCTGGGGATCCTCATCGTCCAGACGGTCATGCCCCTGGTCGCGCTGGTGCTCGGCACGGCGTCACTCGGGTCGGAGATCGAGGACGGGACGGCCGTCTACCTGCTGGCCAAGCCGATCCCGCGCTGGCGCGTCGCGCTGGCCAAGATCCTCGTCGCGATCGCGTTGACCGCGGCGCTGGTCGTCCCGTCCACGGTCCTGACCGGGCTGCTGATCGGCCGGATGGGCGCGGAGTCCGTGACCACGACCGTCGCCTTCGCGGTCGCCTGCTTCATCGGCGGCAGCGCCTACGCAGCGGTCTTCGTCGCGCTCAGCTCGTTCACGTCTCGGGCTCTCATCCTCGGCCTCGCATACGTCCTGCTCTGGGAGGGGACGCTCGGCGGTCTCCTCCAGGGGACGCGCTTCCTGTCCATCCGACAGGCGACATTGGGGCTCGCGGATGCGGCTGGTGCCGACGTCGGCAGCGAACCGCTCGCGGCGGACCTCTCGATCATCGTGATGGGCGTGGTCCTCGTAGGGTCGTTCCTGTTGGCGAGCTGGAAGCTCTCGCGCTTCGAGGTCCGCGGCGGCGACTGAGGCTGGTGGTCGCGGCGTGGCCTCGGGGGACCCGCCCCCGAGGGCCTTCGCTCGGCGGATATATGGCTCATTCCTATTTGCTGGGCAACGGTCGCCCACTGGGGACGAGACGGCCGCGCCGGGCTCGCCATCCCTGGGTGCGATCGCACGTTCCGTGCACGGGGAGTTCGACGTGGTGTCATGCGCGACCCGTTCCGGCTTCCGTTCCGCGGGATCCAGGAATGACCCGCATATCCGAAGCTCGGGCGCGGACGAGACGTCGGTGCGGATCCCGACTGACCGGGCGACTGACCTGTAGAGGGTCGTCCTCGCCCAACTCCGGAACGGCCCTCAAACTCAGACTGGATCACGACCGGCTGACCGGGCGCTTGACCGGTCTCGGCGGCACGGCTACAGTCCCCAAGACAAGGGCCCTTGCGTCGGACCGTCATGTGACCTTGCGACGGTCGACGCTGACCCGGGCGACCCGCCGACTCACCGGCAGCCGAGGTACCGCGTTCGTGACCGCCGCCTATTTCCTGCTCCTGCGCGAAGGCCTCGAAGCGGCGCTCATCGTCGGGATCGTCGGCGCGTACCTGGTCAAGGTCGGCCGGCGCGACGGACTGCGCGCGGTCTGGATCGGGGTCGGGCTCGCCTTTGCGCTCTCGATCGGGGTCGGGGCCATCGTCGCGCTGACGGTCGGCAAGCTGCCGGCCTCGGTACAGGAAGGCATCGAGGGGATCGCCGCGCTGTTCGCGGTCGCCGTGCTGACGTGGATGCTCTTCTGGATGCGCCGCCAGGGCCGCGCGATGAAGGGTGAGCTCGAGCAGGGCGTCGACCTGGCGCTCAGGCAGGGGACCGTCACGGCGCTCGCCGGGCTGGCGTTCGCCGCGGTCGCCCGCGAGGGCCTCGAGACCGTCCTGTTCCTCTTCGCCCTCGGCGCCCAGACCGCGGACCTCGTGACGTCGACGCTGATCGGCGCCGCGCTGGGCCTCGCGACCGCCGTCGCCATCGGCTATGCGATCTTCCGACTCGGGGTCCGGATCGACCTGCGCAAGTTCTTCACGTTCACCGGCGTGATCCTGATCTTCGTCTCGGCAGGGCTCGTCGCCTTCGCGATCCACGCCTTCGGCGAGGCGGGCCTGATCGTGAACCAGGGCGCGGTCTTCGACCTCAACGACATCCTGCCCACGACCAGCCCGCTCGGGTCCGTGCTCGCCGGGCTGTTCGGCTACCGAGCCGCGCCGACGCCGCTCGAGGTCATCGGCTACTTCGGCTACCTGATCCCGGTGCTGATCCTGTTCGTCTTCGGTGGCCGCTCGGTCAAGCCGGCACCCAAGGGGTCCAACCCGGAGCCGGCCGCGGGCTGACGGTACTCAGTCGAAGAGCGAGCCGCCGACGATCGTGTCGGTCGAGGCGACGCCGGGTGGCGCGACGAAGTACCCGCCACCGACCGTCTGGATGTACTCCTCGAGGGGTTCGCCGGCGAGCCGCTCCTGGACCGTGACGAAGCCCTGCTCGAGGTCGCGCTGGAACGCGACGAACATCAGCCCCTCGTCGAGCAGTCCGGCGTCGTCGAAGCCGCGGCTGAACGAGTAGCCGCGGCGCAGGATCCGGTTCCGCTGCGTCTCGGCCGTGCGCGGGTTCGCGAGGCGGATGTGCGCGTCGAGCGGGATCCGCTCGCCGTGCGGGTCGTCGCCATAGGCCGGGTCGTCGTGCTCGCGGTCGATGCCCAAAGGGGCGCCGGTGCGCTTGGTCCGGCCGATGATCCCTTCCTGCTCGCCCAGCGCGGTGCGGTCCCAGCGCTCGACGAACATGCGGATCTGGCGAGCAACGAGGTAGGTGCCGCCCGTGAACCAGTCGGGCTCTCCCTGGCTCGCTCCCACCCAGACCAGGTCGTCCATGAGGGCCGGGTCCGACGGCGTCGGGTTCGCGGTCCCGTCCTTGAAGCCGAGCAGGTTCCGCCGGGTCGCGGGCACGTTCGCGGTCTCGCCGGGATCGGTCGACGCGGCGGTCGCGCCCTCGATGCCGCCCGGACGCTGCTGGAAGCCGTGGACGATCCAGCGGACGACCAGCGAACCGCGGGTGCCCAGCATCAGGTAGCGGAGCGCGTGGATGCACGAGGTCTCGTCCGCGGCGCAGATCTGGAGGAGGAGGTCGCCGTGGCTCCGGCTCGCGTCGAGCCGGTCGTTGCGGAACGTCGGCATGCGGCTGAGCTGCTTTGGCTTCTTGCGGGCCAGCCCGAACCGCGAGTCGAACAGCGAATCGCCGAAGGCGACCGTGATCGTCAGGTCCGACGGTCCCAGGGTCGCGCCGATGATCCCGCTCTCTGGCGGCGGATAGAGCGGGTCGCCGGCGTCGGGCGCCCAGCCCGACGTCAGCTCGCGGCTCCGCGCCGTGAGATCGGTGAGTGCCGTGACGAGCTCCGGCTTGCTCGTGACCACGGCATCCATCGCCACGAAGAGCGCGGCCGGCTGGGGCCGGCCGGGCATCACGATGCCGGCCTGGTGCTTCCCGTCGAACGGGATGTAGCCGGGGATCTGCTCCCGTCCGCGGGCGCTGCTCGAGGGGCTCGCCAGTGCGAACCCGGCCGCGGCCCCGGAGAGGCCGCCGGCGACCGTCACCGTGCCGACGACGGCGGACCCGGCCAGGAAGTCACGACGGGAGAGGCGCTGCGGGCTCATGGGCGACGGAGCGTCTACGCCCCCAGCCCAAGCCGGCCGGGGAGCTCCGCGAGGAGCTCCGAGAGGTTCGCCATCCCCGCCTGCAGCGCCTTGAGGTCGGTCGGGCCGATCGTGTCGAAGGTCTGGAAGCCCTTGGTCTGGTCGCCGTACCTGGCGATGATCGTGTCGACCGTCGCGTAGGCGTCGTCGAGGCTCTTGAGGTAGGCCGCGTCGATCTTCTCGATCGCCGGCCGCAGCAGATCGACGATCCGGGCCGAGCCCTCGACGTTCGGGTCGATCGACCAGAGGTCCAGCTTCGAGTAGCGGTCCTCCTCGCCGGTCATCTTCGATTGGGCGACCTCGTCGATGAGCTCGCCGGCCCCGCGGGCCATGACCCGCGGGTCGATCTTCAGGGTCGCGAGCCGCGTCCTGAGGTCCGCGACGTCCGTGCGCAGGGTCGCCGCGACGTCCTTCAGGCCGTCGGTCGTGCCGTCGGTGAACAGGCCCTTCTCGATCCGGTGGTAGCCGGTGAAGGCCGGGTCGGTCGCGCCGCCGTCGAAGTCGTCCTCACGCGCGTCGATCTTGGGGTCGAGGTCGGAGAACAGCTCGGCGATCGGCTCGATGCGCTCCCACGGCACGCGGGAAGGACCATACGCGGCCTTGGCGGCCTCGAGGTCGCCGGCGTCGATCGCCGCGGTGAAGGTGTCGATCCGCGCGACCAGGTCATCGGCCTGGCCCTGCACGTAGGCGTCGTACTCGGCGACGATCCCGGCCAGCGTGGCCGCGTCGACGACGGCGCTGGGCGGCCGGGTCGCGGCCGCGCCGCCACGCACCGTCAGGGTGCCGCGGGGTGCGGTCAGCTTGCCGCAGACCAGCTCGTATGTCCCACCGTCGAGCCGCGCGCTCAGGTTCACCACGAAGCCCGGAACGATGTTCTCGGCCTCGTCGAGGACCTTCTTGTCCGGCCCGATGACCTCGAACTCGGCGACATCGGTCCCGGTGTTGGTGATCACGAAGAGGACGGTGCCGGCTGTCGCGCTGGCGTTCGTGGGAGCGCACCCGCCCTCGTTCACGCTGATCTCGACCTTGTCGCCGCTGGCGGCCGGGGCCGCCCCGCCTTGGCAGGCGACGAGCGTGACAGCCGCAAGGGCACCGAGGGCGAGGCGGGCGGGCGAGGTCAAGGTCGGACTCCGGCTTGGCGTCGGCGGGCGTCGTCGGAGCCCGTTGGTTGACCCTGCGTTTGTAATGCAAGTGTGCTTGCGTGTCAATCGCAAGTGGCGTTGATGTCCGGGCGGTCGACCTCAGCCCCCGGTCGGCACGCCCATGATGCTGAAGCCCCCGTCGACGTAGATGACCTCGCCGGTCACCGCGCTGGATAGGTCGGAGGCCAGGTAGAGCGCCGTGCCGCCCACGTCCTCGGGCGTGATGTTCGCCCGCAGCGGGGTCAGGTCCGCGAACTCGCCGTACATCCGCTTGAAGCCGCTGATGCCGGCGGCCGCCAGCGTCCGGATCGGACCGGCGCTGATGGCGTTGACGCGGACGCCATCCGGCCCGAGGTCCGCGGCGAGGTAGCGCACCGACGCCTCGAGCGCGGCCTTGGCGACACCCATCACGTTGTAGTTGGCCACGACCTTCTCGGCGCCGTAGTAGGTGAGGGTCATCAGGGACGAGCCACGGCGGAGGTACGGCCGGGCGGCCCGGGTGAGCCCGACGAGCGAGTAGGCCGAGACGTCCATGGCGAGGGCGAACCCGTCGCGCGAGGTGTTCACGAATTGGCCCTCGAGCTCCTCGCGCTTCGCGAAGGCCAGGGCGTGGACCAGGATGTCGAGCGAGTCGTGGGTCTTCCCCCACGCGGCGAAGACGCGGTCGATGTCGGGGTCGGAGGTGACGTCGCACGGCTCCACGAAGGTCGAGCCGATCGACGTCGCGAGCGGCCGGACCCGCTTCTCGATCAGGCTCTCGACCGACGAGAACCCGACCTCGGCCCCTTCTGCATGGAGCGCCCGGGCGATCCCCCACGCGATCGAGTGGTCGTTGGCGACCCCGAAGATGAGCGCCGTCTTGCCGGCCAGCAGTCCCATGCGACCCTCCTGCGTTCTCCGATACGCTGCCATCATGCCCGACCGACCGGCCCCGCCGACCGACTTGCGTGCGGCCCTGCACGGGGTCCGCGCACTCCTCCTCGACCTCGACGGCGTCATCGCGCTCGCCGGGAAGGCGATCGACGGCGCGCCCGAGGCGCTGGCGACCCTCGACCGTCGCGGCTTCCCGTTCCGGATCATCACGAACACCTCGCTCGTGAGCCGGGCGACGCTGTCGCGCTGGGGCGAGCGCCTGGGCGCCCCGGTGCCGGCCCAGCGGTTCCAGTCCGCGCTGTCCGCCTCGGCGGACTACACGGCCCGGGCGCACCCGGGCGCGCCGCTGTACGTGCTCGGTTCGTCGGACGCCCTGACCGAGTTCGAGGGTCAGCGCCTGCTGAGCCACGAGGAGGCCTCGGCGCCGGACGCCCGGGCCGCGGCGGTGGTCGTCGGCGACTCGCCCGAGGCCCTCAGCTACGACAACATCAACCGCGCGTTCCGGCTCGTGCGGGGCGGCGCCGAGCTGATCGGCATGCACCGCAACCCGTGGTGGCTGACCCCGGATGGCCCGACCGTGGATGCCGGGGCGTTCGTGGTCGGGCTCGAATACGCGACCGGGACGCCGGCGCGGATCGTCGGGAAGCCGTCGCGCACGGGGTTCGGCGTCGCGGTCACGGCCCTGCGGCGCGAGGTCCGCGCCGCCGGCGGCCCGACGCTCCATCGGCACGAGATCGCGATGGTCGGCGACGATGTCCGGACGGATGTCCGCGCCGCTCAGCGCGCGGGGCTGCGGGGCGTCTTCGTCCGCAGCGGCAAGCACGGCCCAGCCGACGTGGAGGCGGCCGCCCGGGAGCGTGGCGGCCGCCGGCCCGACGCCATCGCCGCGTCGCTGGCCGAGGTCGTCGCCGCGCTAGACTGACCGCAACCATCCCGGGCGCGCCTGTGCGGCTGCGCCTGAAAGCCCGCCCGACCGGAACCCGAGGGAACCCGACCATGACGTCCGAGGCCAAACCGCGCATCAAGATCACTTACGCGACGATGCGTGCCGACAACGAAGAGATGCACGCGGGCTTCGAAGCCGCGGTCGCTGAGGCCAAGACCCAGCTCGGCTGGCACTACAAGAACCACATCGGCGGCGAATGGCGCGATGGGGCGGACGCCTTCGAGGTGCGCTCCCCGATCGATCGCGACTGGGTCCTGGGCACGTTCGCGACCGGCACGACCACCGATGTCGATGACGCCGTCGCGGCGGCGCGGGCCGCGCAGCCCGCGTGGGCTGCGCTGCCGTGGTCTGAGCGACTCGCGATCCTCCGCCGGGCGGCCGAGTACATCAGCGACCACCTCATGCCGTATGCGGCCGACATGGCCATCGAGGTCGGAAAGAACCGGATCGAGGCGCTCGGCGAGGTCGAGGAATCGGCGGATCTCATCCGCTACTACGCGCAGACCGCCGAGGACAACGGGTTCTACGACCACCCGCTCGGCAACCTCGGCGACGCCACGGTCCACACGCGCTCGATCCTGCGGCCGCACGGCGTCTTCGCAGTGGTGAGTCCGTTCAACTTCCCGATGGCGCTCTCCGCCGGCCCGACGAGTGCGGCGTTGCTCGCCGGCAACGCGGTCGTGCTCAAGCCATCGAGCGCCTCACCGCTCTCGGCGGTCAATCTCATCATGGCCTACCTCGATGCCGGCGTGCCGGCGGGCGTCATCAACCTCGTGATGGGACCGGGCGAGACCGTCGGCCAGGCGCTGCAGGATCACCCCGGCATCGACGGCATCGTGTTCACCGGCTCGTACGAGGTGGGGATGCAGCTGTTCCGCACGTTCAGCCGGGTCTGGCCGCGTCCGTGCATCGTCGAGATGGGCGGCAAGAACCCGGCCGTCGTGTCGCGCCACGCCGATCTCGAGGAGGCGGCCGAGGGGATCATGCGCGCATCCTTCGGGTTCGGCGGCCAGAAGTGCTCCGCGAACTCGAGGGTCTACGTCGAGCGGCCCGTGCACGACGAGCTGGTCCGCCTCCTGGTCGAGAAGACCGAGGCGATCACCGTCGGCGACCCGCTCGTCCGGGCGAACTGGCTCGGGCCGGTGATCGACCAGCGCGCCGCGGACCGGCACCAGGCGGCGGTCGCCGAGGCGCGCCGGGACGGGACCGTCTTCACCGGCGGCGAGCGGCTGTCGGACGGCGACCTGGCGCGCGGCTTCTACGTCGAGCCGACCGTCGTCGGCGGGCTGCCGTCCTCGCACCGACTCTTCCGCGACGAGCTGTTCGTGCCGTTCACCGCGGTCCACGCCGTGGACTCGTTCGACGAGGCGATCACCCTGGCCAACGATTCGGTGCTGGGGCTGACGGCCGGCGTCTACAGCGAGGACCAGGCCGAGGTCGACAAGTTCCTGACCGAGATCCAGGCCGGCGTGCTGTACGTGAACCGCCGGGCCGGCGCCACGACCGGCGCGTGGCCGGGGATCCAGGCGTTCGGCGGCTGGAAGGGCAGCGGCTCGACCGGCAAGGCCGCCTTGTCCATGTACTACGTGGCGCAGTTCCTCCGCGAGCAGTCGCACACGGTGGTCGACTAGCGCGCCTCCGGGGCGCTTCGGCGCTCGGCGGCCGCTAGACGCTCATGACGCGGTCGCGGCCGGCGCGCTTGGCCGCCAGCAGCGCGGAGTCCGCGGCCCGGAACAGGGCCCGCCCGTCCGCCTCGTCGCCGAGCCGGGAGGCGATGCCGGCGGAGATCGTGACAGGGACGTCGATGCCGTCGATCGGCCGGCTGGTCTCGGCCGCGGCCGCGGCGCGCACGCGCTCCGCGACCTTGATGGCCTCGGCGCGCGACGCGCCCGGAGCGATGACCACGAACTCCTCGCCGCCATACCGAGCAACGATGTCGCCGGTCCGGATGACGGCAGCCATCGCCCGGGCCACGCGCCGCAGGACCGCGTCGCCCACCGCGTGGCCATGGACGTTGTTGACCTCGGAGAAGTGATCGAGGTCGAAGACGATCAGGCTGAGCTCGCGATCACCCCGCTTCGCGGCCGCGAACGCGGTCTCCACCGCCTCGTCGAAGAAGCGCCGATTGAGCAGGCCGGTCAGCTGATCGCGGACCGCGGCCTCGCTGACCCGGGCGTGGAGTTCGGCATTGTGGAGCGCCACCTCGATCTGGGTCACCAGGAGGTCGGCGATCCGCAGCTCGAGCTCGCTGAACGGCCGGTCGGACCGGGTCCGCGTGGCGGCGAGCACCGCGCCGGCCGCTCCTTCGAGCCGGATCGGCAGGCCAAGCGCGACAGGGTCGCCGCCGGTGCCGTCCCAGACCACCCGCGTCCCGTCGCGGATGACCGACTCCGACAGGCCGTCGCCGGCCTCGATCGACAGCCCCACGCGGCTTGGGCCGCTCGTCCCGAGTCCCTGCTCGACACGGTACACGCCGTCCGCGCCGCGACTCACGAATTCGACGGCGTCGGCGTGCAGCAGGTCCCGCGCCGCATCCACGACCGACGCCACGACGCGGCGCCGGTCAAGGTCCGAGGCAAGCCCGCGACTGACCTCCAGGACGCGCTCGATCGCATGCAGCCGCTGACGCCGCTCATCGTCGAGCCGCGCCGAGCGAAGGGCGCTGGCGATCTGCTGCGCGAGCATCTCGGCCACCGCCACGTGGCCTGGCCCGATCGGCCGATCCGCGGTGCCCTCGAAGTTCAGGATCCCGAGCAGCTCATCGCCGTGCACGATCGGGACCGCGACCTCGCTGCGCACGTCCGGCCGGGCGGCGCGATAGTCGGGATCGGCGAGGACGTCGTCCGAGAACACCGTCCCGCGCGTCGATGCGCTCCGGCCGATGATGCCGACCCCCAGCTCGATCACGTGGAATGGGGCGTCGTAGCCGGCCACGCCCACCATCGACAGGCGGCCTGACTCGTCGGGGAGGTACGCCGAGACGAGGGTGATGTCGAAGGTCGCGGCGACATCCTCGACGACGTCCTGCATGACCTCGGTCACTGGCCTCGAGCCGTCGAAGCGGCGGATGATCCGCTGGAGGCCCTCGAGCTGGTCGGCGCGGGCCACCGTTCGCGCGGCGAGGCCCTCGGCCCGGCGACGTTCGCGACGGAGCCCCCGGTCCACCGCGTGCATGGCCAGCGCCGCGATATAGGCGACGGCGGCGCGAACCAGGAAGTCGACCGCGTGGGCGTCCAGGCTCGTGTGGCCCGGGAGGGCCGCGTGCTGGATGAGGAGGTTCCCGGAGACGACCGCCAGGATCAGCGCCGCGATGGAGAATCCCGGGGTCAGCGCCGCGTAGGTGAAGGCGAGGACGACGAACGGGGTGCCGACCTGCGCGTCGAGCGCCGTGGGATCGGCCAGCCCGGCGGCGACGACGGCGACGACCACGACGATCGACCCGATCGACCGGCGGACCACACGCATCGTGGTCAGGCGGGTCGCGAACGGACTCCAGGCGAGGGCGGCGACGATCACCAGGGCGATGCCCGAGACGATGACTGCCCGGCCGTAGCGACCGGTCGGGTCGCTGGCGAGATACGCGGGAAGGGCCATCGCGAACATCAGCCCGAGCGTCAGCGCGGCCCAACGGAACTCGGCGATCGCACGATCGGCCGGCCACATCGAACGGTCCACCCCGATACCCAGGCGAACGGCGATGGGGACGGGATGCCGTCGCCGGGCGGTCGTGCGTTCGACAGCCGGGGACGCCAGGTCGCGCGTGACGGTCGCGGACATGCCGGAACCCTACGGCCCGGGGGCCGCACCGCACACCCACCCGTCCGGCCTAGTGGCACGCCGCCATTCGGCGGATAGCCGGTCGGATATACTCGGCGCGCTTTATCCACCATGCATACTCGTTATGCACTGCAGCCCACGAGGTCGACCTTGGTCACGGCTCCGTCGCGTATCGCCGGCACCCGCTCCGTCCCCGACATCATCACGTCGCTGCCCGGCCCCAAGGCCCAGGCGCACGTCGTCTTCGACGAGGCGTGGACCTCGCCGAGCCTGCCGCGGGCGTACCCGATCGTGCCGGTGCGCGGCGAGGGGCTGACCATCGAGGACATCGACGGCAACCTGTTCCTGGACTTCGCGGCCGGGATCGCGGTCAACTCGACCGGCCACTCGCATCCCCAGGTCGTGGCGGCGATCAAGGAGCAGGCCGCGGAGCTGATCCATTTCAGCGCCAGCGATTTCTACCTGCCCATCTACCCGGAGGTCTGTCGCGAGCTGGCGCGTCTCGCGCCGATGTCCGCGCGGACCCGGGTCTACCTCGGCAACTCGGGCACCGAGGTCGTCGAGGCGTCGATCAAGCTGGCCCGCTACGCGACGAAGCGCCCGTACGTCGTGGCGTTCCTCGGCGCGTTCCACGGCCGGACCTACGGCTCCGTCTCGCTGACGGCGTCGAAGGCCAAGTACCACGCCGGGTTCGGGCCGCTGCTCCCCGGCATCTTCCACGCGCCGTTCGGGCACGTGGAGGACCTGCGCTGGTTCGACGAGGTCCTGTTCGACAAGCTGGCGCCGGCCAACGAGGTCGCCGCGATCATCGTCGAGCCGATCCAGGGGGAGGGCGGCTACATCGTCCCCGAGGACGGCTTCCTGCAGGGCCTCCGCCGGATCTGCGACGAGCACGGGATCCTGCTGATCGCCGACGAGATCCAGTCGGGCGCGGGGCGGACCGGCAAGATGTGGGCCGTCGAGCACTGGGGCGTCGAGCCCGACATCCTGCTGACCGCGAAGGGGATCGCGTCGGGGATGACCCTGGGCGCGATGATCGCCCGGGCCGAGCTGCTCGAGACCTGGGGTCCCGGCGCGCACGGCTCGACGTATGGCGGCAACCCGGTCGCCTGCGCGGCCGCGCTCGCCACGATCGAGCTGCTCGAAGGCGGCCTTATCGACAATGCCCGTGTCCGCGGTGAGCAGGCGATGGCGGGCCTGCGCCCGCTGGTCGGCGCGTACCCGCGGCTCGTGACGGACGTCCGCGGCAAGGGCCTGATGCTCGGCGTGGAGTTCGACACGGCGGACCACGCCGAGGAGGTCCAGTGGGCCTGCTTCGAGCGCGGCCTCCTGGTCCTGGAGTGCGGCAGGTCCAGCGTCCGCATGGCGCCGGCCCTGACGGTCAGCGAGGCCGAGATGGTCACGGCGCTGCGCATCTTCGGCGAGGCGATCGAGGCGGTCGCGACCCATGGCCCCGAGGTTCTCGCCGAGGCGACCGCGGCCGGGGCGATGACTGGCGTCGAAGCCGCGATCTGAGGCCACGCCAGACCGGCCGCCATCAGGCATCATCGACCCGTGAGCAGCTCGAAGGTCGCTTCCATGCGCGACGCGGTCGCCGACCTCGTCCGCGACGGGGACACGGTCGCCATCGAGGGCTTCACCCACCTCATCAGCTTCGCGGCCGGCCACGAGATCATCCGCCAGCGGAAGCGCGATCTGACCCTCGCGCGCCTGACGCCGGACGTCATCTACGACCAGATGATCGCGGCGGGCGTCGCCCGCAAGCTCGTCTTCTCGTGGCTCGGGAACCCGGGGGTCGGCGGCCTCGGCGCCATCCGGCGACGCATCGAGGGCGAGATCCCCGCCGAGCCGCTCGAGGTCGAGGAATACAGCCACTTCGGGATGGTCGGGCGGTATACGGCCGGTGCCATGAACCTGCCGTTCTTCCCACTCCGGAGCTACTTCGAGACGGACCTCCCGGTCGTCAACCCGATGATCCGCGAGATCGCCTCCCCGTACGGCGACGAGACGATCTACGCGGTGCCGCCCCTCCGGCCGGACGTCACGATCGTCCACGCCCAACGCGCGTCGGCCGGCGGCGACACCCAGGTCTGGGGGCTGCTCGGCTGCCAGAAGGAGGCGGCGTTCGCGGCCGACCGCGTCATCGTGGTCGTCGAGGAGCTGGTCGATGAAGCGGTCATCCGGGCCGACCCGAACCGGACCATCGTCCCCGGCCTGATCGTGGACGCCGTCGTCGTCGAGCCATGGGGCGCGCACCCGTCGTACGTCCAGGGCGCCTACGACCGGGACAACCGGTTCTACCTCGACTGGGACGCGATCACGCGCGACGAGGCCAGGATCCAGGCATGGCTGCGCGAGTGGGTCGACGACCTCGACGGCCGGGCGTCGTACGTCGAGAAGCTCGGCGCCGAGCGGATCGCCGCGCTCAAGCCCGGTCCGGCACCGTCGGGCGTCGTGGACTACGGGGATTACCGGTGAGCGAGACGCCGGCCGGGCCCGCCGGCTTCAGCAAGTCCGAGATGATGATCGTGGCGGCGGCGCGCGCCCTCGAGGGACAGCATGTCTGCTTCGTCGGCGTCGGGTTGCCGAACATCGCGGTCAACCTCGCCAAACGCTCCGTGGCGCCGGACCTCGAGCTCGTCTACGAGGCCGGGGTCTACGGCGCTCGCCCGGCGCGCCTGCCGCTGTCGATCGGGGACCCGACGATCGTGACCGGCTCGACCGCGGTCGTGAGCATGGTCGAGCTGTTCGGCTACTACCTGCAGCGGGGGCTGATCGACGTCGGGTTCCTGGGCGCCGCCCAGATCGACCGGTTCGGGAACATCAACACGACCGTGATCGGCGACTACGACCACCCCACCACCCGCCTTCCCGGCTCGGGTGGGGCGTGCGAGATCGCCATCAACGCCCGCGAGGTCTTCGTCATCATGCGCCAGTCCACGCGCTCGTTCGTCGAGCGGATCGACTTCCGGACATCGCCGGGCAACCTCGGCGGCGCCGAGGAGGCCGAGCGGATCCGTCGCAAGGGCGGCTGGCTGGGCCGCGGCCCGAGCATCGTCGTGACCGATCTGGGCATCTATCGTTTCGACGAGACCGGCGAGATGCGGTTGGACTCGCTCCATCCCGGCGCCACGGTGGAGGGGGTGCGGGACACCATCGGGTGGCCGGTCGCGATCGCCTCGGACCTGGCGGCGACCCCGCCGCCGACGGCCGCAGAGCTCCGGCTGATCCGCGAGGAACTGGACCCGGGGGGCGTCTACACGAAGTAGAGCCGTACGACCGGGGCCGGCGCACCGGACCACCGGGCGGCTGTCGCGGCAGGCCTCGCAGGCGACGATAGGCCCATGGATCGCGCGACGGCGCGGGCTTTCCCGGACGCGGCAAAGGCTCTCGCGACATCTGCCTTCGGAGAGACGATCAGCCCCGATCGCCTCGTCATCCGCTATCTCGACGGGTCCACCACCAACTCGCCTCGCGGCGCGAGCCTCCGCCTGCTCGAGGGCGAGACGGTCTCGACGACGCGATTGCTCGCGGCGCTCTCGACCGCGCTCGACCTGACCGAGGGCCAGCTCCCCGGCCACGCCCTCCGGACCGCCTTCCTGGCGATGGCCGTCGCCGACGCCATGCACCTGTCGGCGATCGACCGGGCCACCCTCTTCTACGCGGCCTTCCTCAAGGACGCCGGGTGCTCATCGAACGCCGCGGCGGTCTCCCAGATCTTCGGCGGCGACGACATCGCGATCAAGGGTCGTCAGGCGACCGTCGAGCGATCGACCCTCGCGTACGCGGCGTTCGCGATCCGCAACCTGCCCTCGAAGGAGCCACTCCCGCTGCGCCTGCGCCGGCTGATCCGTATCGGCCTCAACGGAGCGCGAGAGCGGCGGGCGGTCGAGCAGGTGCGCTGCGAGCGCGGGGCGGCGATCGCCCGCAAGGCCGGCTTCAGCGAGGCTGTCGGATCGGCCATCCACGACATCCATGAGCTGTGGGACGGCCGCGGTCATCCCCGTGGACTCGCCCGGACCGAGATCGACCGGCACGCCCGCATCATCTCGGCGTGCGCCGCCCTGGACCTCTTCACGTCCGTGCGCAGCCGGCCGGAGGCGATGGCCGTGATGCTCGCACGGCGCGGGTCCTGGTACGAGCCCGCGGTCGTCGACGCGCTCCTGGAAGCCTGCGACCGCGGCCTCCTCGACGAGCTGGCCTCGCCGGACCTGGTGGGCCGGACGATGGACCTCGCCCCGGACGAGCAGCTGGCCATGATCGACGAGCCCGACATCGACCGGCTGGCGGGCGCCTTCGCCGATGTCGTCGACGCCAAGAGCCCGTTCACCGGCTCGCATTCGCAGCGGGTCGCCCAGGTCGCCGAGGAGGTGGCGCTCCGGCTCGGGTTGGCGGAACGCGACGTCATCGACGTCCGCCGCGCCGGCCTGCTCCATGACCTTGGCAAGCTCGGGGTCCCGAACCTGATCCTCGACAAGCCGGCGCGCCTGGACGAACGCGAGTTCGAAGTCATCCGCCGGCACCCGGAGCTGACGCTGCGCATCCTCGAACAGGTCCCGTCGCTGTCGGCCGTGGCGGAGATGGCGGCGAGCCATCACGAGCGCCTCGACGGGACGGGCTACTTCCGCGGCATGACCGCGCCGGAGCTGTCCTTGGGTGCCCGGATCGTGGCCGTGGCCGACGTCTACGAGGCGCTCACGGCGGACCGCCCGTATCGCGAGGCCATGCCGACCGAGGCGGCGCTCGCCGTCCTCCGCGAGTCCGCCGGCGAGCATCTCGCCAGCGACGTCATCGAGGCGCTGGCCGCCACCCTGCCCTGATCGGCCGGGACGCGCCTACTTCGAGAAGGTCACCAGGAACTCGAGCGTCCCCTCGTCTGCGATCGAGACGATGAACCCGCCGATGTTCGGCGCCGTGATCGAGTAGTCGCTCAGCGGGAAGGTGATCGCCCCCTGGATCTGGATCCGGCCGTTCGACAGCTGCGCCTTGGAGGGGATGTCGACGGTCTTCGTGACGCCGTGCAGGTCCAGGTCCCCGTGCAGGGTGACGTCGACCGCGGCGCCGGTCAGGGCCCCGGCCGGGACGTCCACGGGGGAGGTCAGCGTGAAGGTCGCGGTCTTGAACGTGTCGGTCTGGAGTCCCTCGGTGCGCAACCGGTTGTCGCGCTGGCTCCGGTCCGAGGCGATCGTCGTCGTGTCGACCTGGATGGTCGCTGCGGTCACCTTGGACCGCGTCGCCGGTGGCGGTGAGCGTGGCGGTGCCGGTCACGCCGGTCGTGGTCCGGCCGACGGCGTCGCTGTCGGCGTCGAGCTGCGCGAGCCGCTCGCGGACGCGGTAGCCGGCGGTGCTGGCATCGGTCACGAGCGACCAGTCGCCCGCGAGGTCCGCGGCAGTCACCGGGCCGCTCGAGACTGCGGGGCCGGCGGATCCCGAGGCGGCCGGATCGGCCGAGGCCGAGGTCCCGACCGATGCGGAGGCGGCCGGACCGGAGGACGGCAGCGTCAGCTCCGGGACGGAATCGCCGCTCAGGACCTGGTCGTAGGCGACGTAGAGGCCGATGCCGCCGACCAGGAAGAGCGCGACGATGGCGCCCACGATGCGGTTGCGGGTCATGCGGGATGGGTCTCCGGAGGGCGGCGATCATCCGATCCCCGTCGGGGCCGAGGATGGCCGGGGTTCCTGAGAAGGGACTGAGAGGCGCCTGATCCCAGGGACGGACCGAACCCTAGCGCATCGACTCGGCGAGCCGGATCGCCGCGTCCTTCCCGAGCGAGGTCTCGAGCCGATGCGTCAGCTCGCCATCGCTCCAGAGCAGCGCGTCGCCGACCCAGCGCCGGGCGTCCACCACGTCCGAGCCGTCGCGCTTCGTGTAGAAGAAGACGTGCGGGTCGCCGCTCAGCCAGTACGCCTGCCGGCCATCGACGAGGAGGGCCTCGACGGTCGTGTCGGCGTCGATCGCCTTGGAGAAGAAGCCCTGCTCGACCGTTCCGTCGAAGACGGTCAGCAACAGGCCGACGCCCGGCTCGATGGTGGGCGGGAGCCCGGGACGCGTGCCCCAGACCAGGCTGACCTGGCCGCCGCGGGCCGCATCGACATAGGCCGCGTCCGGCGGCCCGAACGCCTCGTCCCCAGGCCACGTGACGTGGAAGCCGGCGGCCGCATCGAGGTCCGCGAGCGCCACCGGCCGGCCGAGGCGCATCGAGTCGCCGGGTCGGCCGGCCGGGACCGGCGAAGCGGCGCCGCTCGAGGCCGAGGCGGACGACACCGGCGCCGGAGTCGGCGGCAGGCTCGTCGACGGGCCGCCGAAGACCAGGCGCAGGCCGGGAAGGCCCAGGCCGATCGCGCTGGCCACGGCCGCGAGCGCGAGGAGCGCCAGCAGCGCGAGGACCAGCGCTCGGCGGGCGGGCCGCCAGCGCCACCTCTGCCCCATAGGCGGACGGACAGCCCGGAGAAGCCGTGATCCTCGCGCGCACCACGGCGGCCACGTCGGGCCTGGCGGCCGGCGTGGCGCCGGGCCAGGGGAGGCAGGCGCGCAGCTCGCGCAGCGCTGCTTCGAGGCTCGGCGTCGTCCAGTCGGTGCATCGGCAGGTCATTCATGGGGTGCCCGCCCCGTCGATCTCCGCGAGCGCGAGCCGCAGCCGCCCCAGCGCCCTCGACGTCCGCGACTTGACGGTCCCGGCGCGAAGCCCGAGCGCCTGCGCGGTCTCGGCCTCGGACAGGTCGAGGAGATAGCGCGCCCCGATCACCTCGCGGTCCTCGTCGCGGAGGCGGCCGATCGCTGCCCACAGGGTCCCGCGGCGCTCGTCGGCGAGGACCACGGTCTCGGGGGAGGGGGCCACGGGCGGCGCGAGCGTGGCCGCGCCTGCCCGCGTCGCGAGATCGGCCCGCCGGTTGGCCGACCGTCGTCGATTGCGACCCTCGTTGGCCACGATGCTGAGGAGCCACGGACGGACGGGCGAGCCCGCGCGGAAGCGGGGCAGGGCGTAGTAAGCCTTGACGAAGGCATCCTGGACGGCATCGGCAGCATCGGCCTCCGGGGCGACGAGATACGCGGTGCGCAGGGCGATGTCCTGATAGCGGCGCACGAGGGTCTCGTACGCGTCGACATCGCCGGCACGTGCTCGGCTGATGAGTTCCTGATCTTCCAGTGGGGGAGGCCTCCGCGGTCAACCGTACCCTGTACACCGCGACGGCGGGCGCGGTTCCCCGGGACGGTCCGCTACCATCGGGCCGTGGCCACCGGACATGTCTTCCGCCGCTCGACCGTCGCGGATCCGCCGGTCGCGGTCGAGGCGCACGGCTCGACGATCGTCGATGCGGACGGGCGCGAATATCTCGATGCGGCCGGGGGCGCGATCGTCGTCAACGTCGGCCACGGCCGTGCAGCGATCGCGGAGGCCATGGCGGACCAGGCGGCGCGGGTCGCGTTCGCGCACGGGAGCGCCTTCACCACCGAGCCCCTCGAGGCGTACGCCGCGGAGGTCGGCCCGCACCTGCCGGTCGACGATCCCTACCTCTACCCGGTGTCGGGCGGCTCGGAGGCGATCGAGACCGCGCTCAAGCTCGCCCGGGCCTACCACCTCGCGGTCGGCGAGCCCGGCCGGGACGTTGTTCTCGCACGCTGGGGCAGCTACCACGGCAACACGCTCGGCGCGCTCGACCTGTCGGGGCGCCCGCCGCTCCGCCGGCCGTACGAGCCGTGGCTCGGGCGCTTCGGGCATGTGTCCGCGGCGTATCCGTACGGGGCGGGACGACCCGGCGCCCGGGTCCTCGCGGATCCCGAGGCACTCGCCGACGAGCTGGAACGGGCGATCGTCGAGGCAGGGGCGGGCCGGGTCGCGGCGTTCGTGGGCGAGCCCGTGGTCGGGGCGACGCTCGGCGCCGCGGTGCCACCGGACGGCTACTGGCCGCGGATCGCCGAGGTCTGCCGGCGGCATGGCGTGCTGCTCATCGCGGACGAGGTCATGACCGGGTTCGGGCGGACCGGGCGCTGGTTCGGCTCCGACCACTGGGGTCTCCGACCGGACATGCTGGTCGCGGCGAAGGGCGCGACCTCCGGCTACTGGCCATTCGGGTTCGTCGCGGCGTCAGGGTCGATCCATGCGGCGGTGACCGGGGCCGCGGGCTTCGTCCACGGGTTCACCTACTCGCACAGCCCGGTCGGGGCGGCCGTCGCCCGCGAGGTCCTGCGCACCCTGGACCGCGAGTCGCTGGTGGCGGCCAGTGCGGACAAGGGCGAACGGCTCCAGGTCCTGCTGACGGGGGTCCTCGGCGAGCACCCGGCGGTCGGCGAGATCCGCGGGCTGGGCCTGATGGTCGGCATCGAGCTGGTGGCGGACCGAGCCACGCGCATGCCGTTTCCGCGGGCGGCGAAGCTCACGGAGGCGATCGTGCGCGGCGCCCGCGAGCGCGGGGTCCTGGTCTACTCGGGCACGGGCGTCGCCGATGGCACGAACGGGGACACGATCCTGCTGGGACCGCCCTTCGTGATCACGGACGCCGAGCTCCAGCGCGTGGCGGCGGTCCTCGCCGACGCGGTGGACGAGGCCGTGGACGCGGTTGCCTCGACGGGCGCCGGGGCCGCCAGCCCCGGCTGAGGGCCCTAGGCGCGACCGCGCGTCGCGCTCCGCATCAGCAGCACGCCGCCGAGCACGATCAGCAACACCGGGACGACCCAGTCGCCGAAGGTCGGGCTCGCGATGTTCACGCCGCCGATCAGCGCGAGCAGGCCGCCGAACCAGAGCTGCCAGCCCCAGCCGCCGCCGCTGAAGGCGCGGACCACCGCGATGAACAGGAACGCTACGCCGAAGCAGAACGTCCCGATGCCATCGACGTCGACGCCGACCCCGGCCGAGTTCAGCACCCCGGGCACGGCGAGGGCCGTGATCAGGGAGCCCGCGTAGAGGGAGCCGGTCCCACGGTCGATCGCCCACTTGACGAGGAACGCCAGCCCGACCGCGAGGACCACGACGGAGCCGGCTGACTGCGCCTGCGGGAACGCCTGCTGGATGAGCAGGAGCGCCCCGAAGACCAGCAGGAAGATCCCGATCCACGGCAGCCCGGGCCGGCGGTTCTCGTCGGGACCCCACTCCCAGCTGTAGACGTGGACGCCCGGCTCCCCGTCTCCGGGCGCGCGGCCCCCACTGTCGGGACCGAGTCGCGTGACGGGCTGTTCGTCCATGGCAGCTGATTCCTCGGGTGGATGTCGCCCGTCGAGTCTAGGGCGCCGCCGGTTCGGCCGTCCGGTCGGCCGTGACCGGCGGGAGGTCGTCCTCGACGTGGCTGAAGCCGAGCCGGTCGACGAGCCGGCCGAGGAACCCCGGCGCCCACCAGTTCCAGCGGCCCATCAGCCGCATCGTCGCCGGCACGAGGAGGACCCTGATGATCGTGGCGTCGACCGCCACGGCGATCGCCATCCCGACCCCGATGCTCTTGATCGTGATGACCTCGGCCAGGGCGAAGGCGGAGAAGACGCTGACCATGATCAGGGCGGCCCCGGTGATGACGCCGGCGGTCTTCGCGAGGCCGTCGGCCACCGATGCCCTGTTGTCGGCCGTCCGCCGGTACGCCTCCTGGATCCGCGAGAGCAACAGGACCTCGTAGTCCATCGACAGCCCGAAGATCACGCTGAACATGATGATCGGGTTGCCTGCGATGGTGTAGCCGAGCGGCTCGAAGTCCAGCAGGTTCGAGAGGTTGCCCTCCTGGAAGATCCAGACCAGGGCGCCGAAGCTGGCGGTGATCGAGAGCAGGGTCATGATCACGGCCTTGAGCGGGAGCACGACCGAGCCGAACAGCAGGAACAGGATGAAGCCGCTCGCCACCAGGGTCAGGCCGACCGCGTACGGCGCCCGCTCCGCCTGCGAGACGAGGAAATCGTGGCCGGCCGCAGCGCTGCCGCCGACCTGCGCCGTGCTGCCGGCTCCCGGGTCGATGTCGCGGATGACCGGGATCATGTCGGTCGCGGCGGGCTTCGACGGTGACAGCGGGCTGATGGCGTCGAGCCGGATGGTCTGGCCACGCACGTACTGGGCGAGCAGCTCGTCGAGGCCGGCGGGGCGCTGGCCGTCGGGGAGGGCGTACAGCGCCGCGACCTGCTCGGGCGGGAGCAGGGCCCCGGTCGTGGGGTCGTGGATCGTGAACGGACCCTCCACCCGGTCGACGTTCTCGACCGCGTCGATCGTGGCGGTGTAGTCGGTGATCGACGTGATGGTGGCCACGTCCGTCGGCGAGCCCGGGACGTCGACGAGGATGATGATCGGGGTCGTCTCGCCCGGGGCGAACTCGGTCTGCAGCGCGACGTACGCGTCCCGGCTCTCGACGCCAGCCGGATAGACCTCCGCGCCCGGGACGCCCTGCTCGATGCGCAGGAACGGGCTGCCGATGATGAGCAGGAACGCCAGGGTCGGGATGAGCACGAAGACCGGCCGGGCCATGACGGCGTGGGCGACGCGTTCCCAGCGGGACGTCCGGACGACGTCGACGCCGTCGGCGATCGGGCGGATCCGATGCCGCAGGCCGCGCAGCGACAGGGCGTTCACGCGGTGTCCCAGCATGCCCAGCATCGCCGGCAGGAACGTCAGCGCGTAGAAGACCGAGCAGAGGACCACGAGCGCGCCCGCGATCCCGATCGAGCGGATCGCCGGCGCCTCGAACAGGAGCAGCCCGGACAGGCCGATCCCGACCGCGATGCCGCTGAAGACCACCGCCTTGCCCGACGTCGCGACCGCACGCTCGACGGCCTCCTCGACCGTCCGGCCACGGCGCAGCTCCTCGCGGAAGCGGCTGACGATGAAGAGCGAGTAGTCGATCGCCAGCGCCAGGCCGAGCATCGTCGCGATGTTCAGCACGAAGATGCTCATCTCGACCTGCTGGGCGACGATCCACACCAGAGCCAGGCTGCTCGGGATCGCGAGGCCGGCGACGAACAGCGGCATCCCGGCCGCGACCAGCGAGGCGAAGACGAGGATCAGGATCACGGCCGCGATCGGCAGCGAGACCGCCTCCGCCTTCTGCAGGTCCTTCTCGGACTGCTCGGCCGAATCCTTCGTGATCGGCCCGTAGCCGGTCAGCTGATAGGTGAAACCGGCCGGCGGCTGGATCGCCGCGCGGATGTCGTCGACCGCCTCGACCGACTCCTCGTCCGTCATGTCCAGCTGGATGACGATGTATGCCGCGTCGCCCGCGGTGCTGATGAAGCGCGAGTCGCCGGTCTCGGCGTAGCCCACGATCCCGGTGACGCGATCGTCGGTCGCCAGGCCGGCCGTCGACGTCTTGATGGCTCCCTGGAACTCGGCTGAGCGGGCATCGGCACCCGGCGTCGTCGAGCGGAAGAGCGCGATCATCGAGCTCTTGCCCGCCCCGAACTCCGTGTCGAGCCGGGCGGCGACCGCCGCCGATTTAGAGTTCTGGTCGAGCCAGCCACCCGAGCTGAGGGCGCTCGATGCCTGGACCGCGAGGAACGACGAGGCGATGGCGATGACGACGGCGAGGATGGCGACGGGTCGGCGGAAGCGGTAGACGAACGCTCCCCAGCGGGTGAACATCGGGCGACTCCGAGGCGGGGTGGCGGGCGGGCGCGGCGACCCGGGCCGGTTGGTAGCGAGCGAACCATAGAGAATGCACATTCTCCATGTCAAGCTGACATCGGTTGCGCACGGGATGCGACAGATGTACATTGCCCGAACGGTCATTCCCTTGTAACTGGAGGTCAGCGTGCCTCGAACCAGCCCGGAGCACGAAGCGGCCGTCCGCGAGCGGATCGTCCGCGCCGCACTCGAGGTCTTCGCCGAGAAGGGCTACCACCGCGCCACCATCGGGGACGTCGTCCGCCGGTCCGGGCTGTCGGTCGGGGCCATCTACACGTACTTCGCGGGCAAGGACGAGCTCTTCCTCCAGACCTGCGACCTGATCTCCGGACGCGGTCTCGAGGAGCTCGGCGACCGGCTGGCTCCGGCCGCGACGACCGCAGACCGGCTCGCGATCGCCATCGCCTATTACGTCGAGACCATCGACGACTTCGAAGGCGCGCCGGGCCAGGTGACGCTGGTCCGGGCCTGGGCCGAGGCCGATGTCGAACCCGGGGTGCGCGAGATGCTGGTCCGCCGGCGCGAGCGGCTCGTCGGAGCCGCCCAGTTGCTGCTGCGCGAGGGGATCTCCCGGGGCGAGCTCCCGGCCTGGCTCGACGTCGACGGCTTCGCTCGCGGCTTCCTCGCGCTGCTCGATGGCCTGCTGCTGCAGCGGATCGAGGCCGGCGAGGCGTACCGCCCGGCGGATTCCCTGCGCCGCGCGAGGGCCGTCCTGGCCGCGCTCCTGGCGAGCGAATTGGCCGCGGTCGGCGCCGCGCCCGACGGTGACCCCGCGACGGCCGCGACCGCGTAGCATCGCCCTCGATGGCGTACGTCCAGACGGTCCTCGGCCCGGTCGACCCCGCGACCCTGGGGTGGACGCTCCCGCACGAGCACACGCAGATCGCCCTGTGGCAGATCCCCGCGCGCTGGGACTACTGGCAGCTCACCCGCGACGAGCCGGTCATCCTCGAGGAGCTGGCGCGGTTCCGGGCGGTCGGCGGCGGCGGCCTGGTCGACCTGACGCTGCCCGGTGTCGGGCGCGACCCGGAGTGGCTGCGCGGGATCGCCACCTCGAGCGGCCTCCACATGGTCATGGGCTGCGGCTGGTATCGCGGGGCGTATTACCCCGCGGAGGCCCGCATCGACCGGCGGTCCGTGGACGATCTCGCGGACGAGCTGGTCACCGAGATCGCGGACGGCGTCGGCAGAACCGGCATCCGGCCCGGGATCATCGGCGAGATCGGCACGGACAAGCCGTGGGTCTCAGCGCTCGAGGAGCGGGTCCATCGCGCGGTGGGCAGAACGGCTCGCCGGACCGGGCTGGCGATCACGACCCACGCGGTGCTCTCGGCGGTCGGGCTCGACCAGCTGCGCATCTTCGAGGACGAGGGCGTCGACCCGGCCCGGGTCGTCATCGGCCATGCCGACTCGTACCCGGTCCTCGAGCACCATCTCGCGATCATCGAGCGCGGGGCGAGCGTCGAGTTCGACTTCCTCGGGATGTCGTTCTCGGCCCTGGAGCGTCACGGCGAGCCGCGCGTGCTCGAGCTGCTCTGCGAGCTGCTGTCGCGCGGCCACGCCGAGCGGATCCTGCTCAGCCAGGACGTCTGCCACGACTCGCAGCTCAAGCGCTACGAGGGGAACGGCTATACGTATCTCGCCGAGACGTTCCTGCCGCGGCTGCGCGACGCGGGCGTCACCGACGCCCAGATCGAGACGATGACCGTCGCGAACCCGCGGCGGCTGCTGACGATCGGCGACTGACGGGGCGACCCGCTAGGCGACGAGCGACGCGTCGACGCTCAGCGCGACGTTGCCCTTGACCGCCTGGCTGATCGGGCAGCCGTCCTTGGCGCCTTCGGCAGCCGCCACGAAGTCCGCCTCGCTGATGCCCGGGACCGTGCCGCGGACCGTCAGGTGGCTCGAGACGACGCGCCAGCCCGCCTCCAGCTTGTCGAAGGTGACGTCGGCACTGACCTCGAGGCGCTCGGGCGGCGTGCCGGCGCGGGCCAACGCCCCGGAGAAGGCCATCGCGTAGCACGACGCGTGGGCGGCAGCCAGAAGCTCCTCCGGAGAGGTCTTGCCACCGGGTGCCTCGGTGCGGGCGGCCCAGGAGACCGGCAGCGACGAGAACTCGCCGCTGGATACGCCGCTGACGACGCCGCTCCCCGTGGTCAACGGGCCTTCCCACGTGACTTCCGCTCGACGGATCGCTGACATCCGGTCACCTCGCTTCGGTCTGGACTGGACGGCGAATCGTGCCACAGCGCAAGGTCAGAGGTGATGGACCGCGATCTCCACCGCGACGATCGCCACGCCGAGCGCCGTCGTGATCAGGATCGACATCACCTGCCCGCCCGTCGACGCGTGGTGCGCCCGCGCGGCCGCCCAGGATGCCGCGCCCATCACGACGATCCCAGCGCCGTTGCCGATCACGATCGCCGTCGAGAGCGAGACCACGCCCAGCCCGGCCAGGACGATCGCGGCCGTCGCCGGCGCGGCGGCGTAGAGGATCGGCGCCGAGGCATGCATCGCCGACCACCAGCGGGCCGCCACCTGCCGGGCGTTCGAACCCGCACGCCCGCCGGGCGCGATGAGGCCCCGGCCGATGAGCGTCGAATAGGAATGGGCGAGCCAGGTGACGATCGCGCTAGCCACCACGATCGCGCCGGCGGCGGCCGGCGAGGGCTCCCCGGCGAGCTCGATGCCGGCCGTCGCCACGAGCGCGGTGATCGTCCCGTAGATGAACGCCTGGGCGCGCTCCGAACTCCGGTCATGGATCTCGGCGTGGGAGGCGGGGTCGTGCAGGTCGGTCATCGCGGGCCGATCGTAGCGCCCGGCGGCGTGGTCACAAACTAGGGCCGCGGTCACGCACGGCGACCGCGGCCCTTCGGGATCGGACTGGAGTCGGGTCTCTAGCCGACGATCTTGGCCTTCAGCGAGGCGTATTCGGCGTCGGTGATGGCGCCGGCGTCCTTGAGCTGCTTGAGCTTGGTGAGCTCATCCGCGGTCGAGACACCTGCGACGGCCTTCGAGGCCACCTCGGCCCGGGCCAGCATCTGGACGTCCTGAGCGGTGACCTTCGGGCGCATCAGCATGTAGATGAGCGCGCCGAGGAACGGCAGGACGATCAGCACCAGGATCCAGACCGCCTTCGCGCCGCCGGACAGGTCGTCGCGGCGGAAGATGTCGGCGAAGACGTTGATGAAGATCCAGATCGCCATGAACCAGAAGAAGAAGAAGACCATGCCCCAGACGACATCCCAGAACGTCAGGGTCGCACCACCGACCTGATTGCACGCCGTCAGCAGCAGTGGCAGCGCGAACAGCAGCAGCCACGCGGGGCGCAGGCTGCGCCGCGCTTTGAGCAGATCCATCGGTTCCTCCAAGCCTGGCCCCCGCCGAAGTCGATGGGGTTGCGTCAATCGTAGTTGGCGCACAACCCGGTCGTGTAGCCTTCCGGCATGAGCGATCCGAGGCCGGATGCCTGGGCGACGGTGACCTCCCCGCGCGAGCGCCGGCTGCTGTTCTGGCTGGTGCTGATCGCCCTCGTCGCGGTCATCGCGACGCTGAGCGCGGGCGTCGTCAGCACGCTCTCCGGCCCGGCCGTGATCCTCTTCGTCGCCTGGCTGATGGCCTACGTGCTGGAGCCGTTCGTCGACTGGCTCGCGCACCATATGCCGTTCAAGTCGCGCGGCCTCTCGGTGGCGGTGACCTACGTCACGACCGTCGTGATCGCCTTCGTGGTCCTGCTGGGGGCTGGAATGGCGTTGCTGCAGGCGGCGATCGCCTTCGCGCAGAACCTGCCCGCGATCGTGGCCCAGGCAAAGGCCGCGGTCCAGCCGCTCCTCGAATTCCTGGGCTTCGCGCCCACGGGCAGCTTCGATCTCGCGAGCGCCATCGGTGAGTTCGTGGCCCAGAATGGCCAGGCCATCGCCGATGCCGCCAGCGCGGTGGTCGTCAACATCGTCGCGGTGATCGCCGGGCTGTTCACGGCCATCATCATCTCGGTCGGCCTGGCAGCCGGGCAGGTGACGTTGCTGGGCTGGCTGCGCCGCTTCCTGCCCGAACGGACCTACGTGGACCTGGCGGCCCTGGAACGGGCGATCGCGGTCTCCTTCGGCGGGTTCGTCCGCGGCCGCGGCCTCATCGGGCTGATCTACGGGGCCATGGTCCTGGTCATCGCGCTGCTCTTCCGGATCCCCTTCGCGCCGTTGATCGCGGTCATCGCCGGGATGATCGTCTTCATCCCGTGGATCGGGCCTCTCATCGGCTGGGCAGTGCTGCCGGCGTTCGCGGCGATCTCCGTGCCTGACGCCGTGATCCCATGTCTGATCCTCAGCCTGATCGGAGCCATCGGGATCCAGATGGTCGTCACCCAGTTCGTCATGGGCGCCGCCGTCAACATGAGCCCGGTCGCGGTCTTCTCGGTCGTCATCCTCGGGACCGCGCTGGCCGGCATCGCCGGCGCGATCTTCGCGATCCCGACGGCCGCGGCGGTCCTGGCCATCACCGACTACCTCCGCCAGCGCGACGTCCTCCTGCGAGCTGCCGATCCGCCAGCGGTCGGAGCGTCCGCCTAGCGGTCCGGCGGCGTCGGCGTGACGATGCCGCCGGCGCCTGCATCGGCCGCGGCACCTGATCCGGCCGCTACGGCCGCCCCGGCACCAGCCGCCGGAGACCGCCCGGTCTGATCCCCGAGCGGGATCCCGATCCCCTCGAGCCACTTCCGGATCTGGCGGTAGACGGCCTCCGCGCCGATCAGCGGCTCGTCGATGGTCCACTCGGTCGGATGCAGGATGAATGGCTGGGTCTGGTACCCGCCGAGCCCGCCGTGGCTGCCGATGAGCTCCTCGAAGGCCGCCACCTCGTCGGTCTCGTCGTCGAGCAGGCTGATGGCGACGAGGTCGCCGCAGTGCTCCATCCCGTCGACGCGCCGCAGGCCGGTGATCGCGTGCTCGCCGTACGGTGCGATCGGGTCCTCGCCCTCGACGTGGTCGTCGGCCAGATAGTGGGCGCCCTTCGGCCCGAGCACGACCGTGCCGTGCGCCTCGGAGCGGACCATCAGGAGGCCGATGCCCGGATGGCTGGCCAGCGACCGGACGAGCTTCGGCCAGGTGGCCTCCATGGTCTCGAGCGTGACCCGCCCCTCGAGCCTGGGGAAGTAGATCAGGGCCAGGTTGCCCGAGGCGCACACCACCAGCTCGGGCACCTCGCCGCCGGGCCGGGTGGCGTCATGGCCGCCCTCCTGCTCGACCTTCGGGGCCAGGTCGATCGAGCCGTCGGTGGTCCGGCTCCCCAGCGCCGCGCGGGTGATCGCGCCGGTGGCGCCACCGGTCTGTGCCGCCTCCGTCACCGCGGCGTTCAGGGCGCCCCACTCCTCGACGCGTCCGGTCGCGGCAGTGACCGAGTCGGCGCCGCCCATCAGGTCCGAGATCACCTGCTCGAGGGTCTTGTCGTAGCGCTGCTTGAAGGTCGCTCCAAGGCTCTGGCCGTGGTCGGACAGGAGGATGAACTTGTACGGCCGAGGGGCGTCCACGGCCGCCTTGCGCAGGCTCGCGACGGTGCGATCCACGCCATCGAGGGCGTCGAGCGTCTCGCCGCGCTCCGGCCCGCTGTGGTGGGCGATCTCGTCGTAGTCGGTGTAGTCGACGTAGATGACCGGCGCTCCGCGGTACATCTCCTCCATCACCAGCGAGGTGGCCAACGCCCGCAGCGCCACGTTCGTGCCGGCTCGCGCGAACGGATACGGCATGCCGCGGTGCATCGTGGGCTCCACGCCGGCCTGGTGCGATCGGCGGGCCTGGAGGTACTCCTTGAAGACCTCGCCGATGGTCAGGTTCACGGTGCGGATGTAGTTGGTCGGCGAGGCGAAGAACGCGGCGAACGACGTGCTCTGGCCGAGCCCCTGCGACTTGTCCTTGATCGTCGACATCGTCACGTACGAGCGGACCGCGTCGCCCGAGACCAGGTTCCCGATGCTCGCGCCGTCGTTGGAGAGCAGGCCCTCGCCGTTCGAGGCGCGGCGGACGATCTCGATCGCGTCCTCGGGGTGGTTCGAGACCAGCATCCGGCCCTGCGCCTTCTCCCACCAGCGGAACGCGGGGATGAAGCTGTTGTTGCCGTGGAGGATGCCCGCCTGGCTGGCCGAGGTCTGCGAGGGGAGCAGCGCGACCCACGAGTCGAGGCGCATCTCGCGGGAGCGGATCAGGCGGGCGATGTTGTTGACCCGGCCGGCCCTGATCTGGTGCGCCAGGATCGGATGCGCGAGGCCGTCGATCTGGACGATGACGACGCCCGGCGAGTCGCTGTGGATGACGCCCTTCTGGTTCCGTGCCAGCTGGGCGACGAGCACGCCATAGAACGACTCGCTCTCGTCGACGGACAGGATCGAGCTCAGGATCGACTGGATCGCGGCGTAGAGGAACGACGCGATCAGCGCCGACACGACCCCCGAGACGCTGAATTCCGGGACGACCCAGGCGATGGCGAAGAAGACGGCGACCTGGAAGACCAGCGTCGCGACCGCGGTCGCGACGACCGAGATCCCGACGAAGACCGCGAGGATCGCCGGCCGGATCAGGAGATTGAGCAGCCCGAGTGCGATCGTCGCTTCGACGACCGTCAGCCAGCCCGGGGCCGTGATCCCGGGCAGGATCCAGACCGTGAGCCCCAGCGCGATGAATGCGATGGCGAACGACACGATGGTGCGCCGGATGAGCGCCCGTCGGCCCGGGCGCCAGGAGGCGAGGACATGCCACTGCGCCCGGTAGATGGCGCCGACGCGCCGGATCGCGTCCATCGGTCCCCGCTACAGCCAGCGCGAGGCGCGGTCCATCGCGGCGCCCCACAATCGCGCGCGCCGGCCTTCCAGGACCACGGCCGGCGTCGACATCGAGAGGAGCTCCTCGAAGATGGCCTTCTCGGTCGACTCGACCACCGCGGGATCCTCGAACTGGAGGTCCAGCTCGTCGTTGCGGAACAGCGAGAGGTCGTCGAGGTTGCAGCCGCCGATCAGCACGCGGTCGTCGATGCGCAGGACCTTGGCGTGGGCCATCTCGGGGTGGAGCAGGATCGTGGCGCCCGCCGCGAGCAGCCGCGGGTACCAGTGCCGGAAGGCCGCGGCCGGGTAGGGCGGCGTCGGCTTGCCCGGGGCGATGAGGCGGATCGCGACGCCGCGTTCCGCGGCCGCCAGGAGGCGCTGCAGGATGGCCCGGTTGGAGATGTACGGGTTGACGATGTCGATGCGCTCGCGTGCGGTCTCGAGCGAGCGCTCGATCGCGTCGCTGATCGGGTGGTGGCCGGTCCCCGGGACATTCCAGAGGATCGTGGTCGGCGCCTTGAGCGTCGCACGGGCCGGGACCTTGAGCGTGGCCGCCGGGTAGTAGCGCGCGAGCGCCGGGTCGTCGGGGCGGGGGCCGTCGTGGTGCCGCCAGCTCGCGAGGAAGACTGTCTGGAGCTGGGCCACGATCGGGCCGGTCACACGGCACATGACGTCGTAGAAGCGCTCGTCGTTGTAGTGGTCCTCGATGCCGCTGCCGCCGACGTACGCGATCGAGCCGTCGACGACGGCCATCTTGCGGTGGTCGAAATGCAGGAAGTCCTCGCCATTGGCGGCTGGCTTGCGCGCCCCGACGGTGCCGGTCCGCGCCACGAACAGGCCATCGTGGGCGACGACCTCCACGCCGGCGGCGGTCAGTGCCCCGAATAGCTCCTTGCTGCCGAAGTCGACCTCGCTGCCGATGGCGTCGACCGCCAGGCGGATCTCGACGCCGGCCGCCGCCTTGGCCGACAGGGCCTCGAGGAAGGTCGTGCCGATGTCGCCCGGCTTGTAGCCATAGATCAGCAGATGGATGTGGTCGGTCGCCGCGGCGATGTCGGCGAGCATCCGCGGGAAGTAGCGGTGGCCGTGCAGCAGCGGATCCACGGAGGTCGAGATCGCGGGCGCGAACGTCATCGCGAGGTCGGCTCGGCGGACCCGCTCCGCGGCGACGAGGGTGACCGCTCGCGCCTGGGAATCCTCGGCATGGATCGCGTCCGGCGACGCTGGGTCGCTCGCCCGGCGCGGCGTGCGCCGCCCCAGCGCGAGGCCGGCCGCGACCACCGAGACCGCGCCAAGGATCGCGAGGCGTCGTCGACCGCTCATGTGCCCACTTTACCGCCAAGCCGATACGCGTTTGTCACGCGCCCGCCACGTCTCGGGCCATCCGGCACGCGCCAGCGGCTGGTGCCCCGTCGTATCCTTGGACTCTATCCGCCAAGGAGGTCCGTCGGATGCCCGAACGCTCCGTCAAGGAGGTCCGCATGCCGGAACTCCATCTTCCCGAGATGACCCGTGACGACATCGTCAAGAGCCTCTCGGAGATCCGTCTTCCCGAAGTCGACCTGACCAAGGTCGAGATGCCGAGGTTCGACCTGTCCCGCTTCCGTCTGCCCGAGTCCGTGCGAGCGCGGATCGCGAAGTCCCGCGCCGACGTGTCGGCGAGCGACCTGGGCAAGGCCGTCGCCAACATCGACCTGTCGAAGGCCGTCGCCAGCATCGACCTCGAGAAGGCCTTCGCGGGTCCGCTGGTCGCCGCCGGCCTCCGCCCGAAGCCGCGTCGTCGCTGGCCGTATGTGCTGGTCGGCGTGATCGTGGCCGGCATCGTCGCCACGTTCATCGCGAAGCAGGCCTCGAACCGCATGCGCCTCGACGAGACCGCGCGCACCGCGCGTGAGGGCGTGGACGCCATCAGCGAGGGAGATGGCGCCTCCTTCGATCCGCTCGCCTCGAACGGCATCCCGCACGAGGAGATCGCCATCCCCGTGGAGCCCGGGGCCTTTGCCGCCGTGGATGCCGAGACCGAACCGGTGCTGGTCTTCGAAGGGTCCGACCCGGCCGTCTGACCCGACCGCGTGCTGGAGACCCGTCGGCGTCCTCGTCGACGGGTCCGGCGCGCCCATGACATCCGGCTCGTTGACGCTTCGGGCCGTAATCCCGATAATCGAGGTCGGAATTGAACGCGGCCGTCAAGCCGCGTCTGCGACGCTCTCGTGGCGTCGCCACCTGACACCGAATCCGGAGATCCGATGACCGCGACCCGCGAGATCGTCACCGACCAGCGCGATCAGTTCGCGTTCCACGACGACATCGTCTACCTGCGCGAGACCAAGCGCGGGCTGACGCGCGACACGGTCGAGGAGATCAGCAAGTTCAAGGAGGAGCCGGACTGGATGCTCCAGTTCCGACTCCGCGCCTACGACCACTTCGTCAAGCGCCCGATGCCGGACTGGACGGACGGCCTCGACCGGATCGACTTCGACAAGATCGTCTACTACCGCAAGCCGTCCGAGCGCGAAGAGAAGTCGTGGGACGACGTCCCCGAGCAGATCAAGGCGACCTTCGAGAAGCTCGGCATCCCGGAGGCGGAGCGCAAGTTCCTCGCCGGTGTCGGTGCGCAGTACGACTCCGAGGTGGTCTACCACTCGGTCCGCGAGGAGCTGACGAAGATCGGCGTCGTGTTCATGGGCACCGACCAGGCGCTCAAGGAATACCCCGAGCTCTTCAAGCAGCACTTCGGGACGATCGTCCCGCCCGAGGACAACAAGTTCGCGGCGCTCAACTCCGCGGTCTGGTCCGGCGGCTCGTTCGTCTACGTGCCCAAGGGCGTCGAGGTCCCGCTCCCGCTGCAGGCCTACTTCCGCATCAACGGCGAGAACACCGGCCAGTTCGAGCGGACGCTGATCGTCGTCGATGAGGGGGCCAAGGTCCACTACATCGAGGGCTGCACGGCGCCCATCTACGCCACGGACTCGCTCCACGCCGCCGTGGTCGAGGTCGTCGCGCTGCCGGGCAGCAAGGTCCGCTACACGACCATCCAGAACTGGTCGAACGACGTCTACAACCTCGTGACCAAGCGCGCCCACGCGTACGCGAACTCCACCGTCGAGTGGATCGACGCGAACACCGGCTCGCGCAAGACCGTGAAGTTCCCCGCGATCTACCTGCGCGGCGAGGGCGCCACGGCCGACATCATCAGCGTCGCGGTCGCCGGCAAGGGCCAGCACCAGGACACCGGCGCGAAGGCCATCCATCTGGCGCCCAACACCCGCAGCCGGATCGTCAGCAAGTCGGTCTCGAAGGACGGCGGCCGGGCCACCTACCGCGGCCACCTCAAGGTCTCCCCTGGTGCGACCAACGTCGTGGCCAGCGTCCGCTGCGACGCGCTGATGCTCGACGACATCAGCCGCAGCGACACGTACCCCTACATCGACATCCAGGAAGACGACACCACGATGTCGCACGAGGCGACGGTCGGGAAGGTGAGCGCGGACCAGGTCTTCTACCTGATGGCCCGCGGCCTGACCGAGAACGAGGCGACCAACCTCATCGTGCAGGGCTTCCTCGAGGTCTTCACCAAGGAGCTGCCGATGGAGTACGCCATCGAGTTCAACCGCCTGGTGAAGCTGGAGATGGAGGGGTCGCTGGGGTGAGTGCCCCCGCGACACCGTCACGACCGCGCTCGGCTCGCCGGGCGCCAACGGACCTCTCGTTCCAGCTCGATCCGGCCCTCGTCGAGGCGCTCGCCGCCCGTGAGCCCGAGTGGTCCGGCGCGGATCGGCGCGCCGCCCTCGAGCGCTTCGGCGCCCTCCCCATCGAGACGAACCACCTGTACACCACCTATGTCGACCTTCGCGCCGCCGCGCTCGAGGGTGTCCGCCCGTACGAGACGGTCGCGACGGCGCCGTCCGGCTCGATCCCGCTGCCGCCCGACACCGCGGCGTTCGCGTCCTTCGAGGAGGATGCGATCCTCGGCATCGAGCTGGATCCAGTGGCCGTCAAGGCGGGCGTGACGCTGGAGTCGCTCGGGGCGCTCATCGCCCGGGATCCCGCGACGGCCCAGCGCCTGCTGACCGATCCGGCATCGCTCCCCGAGACCGATCGCCTCGCCCAGCTGAGCCGCGCCGCGTGGAACCAGGGCGCCGTCCTGCGCGTGCCCGACGGCGTGAAGCTGACCCAGCCCGTCTACGTCCGCTGGGCGGTGGGCGCCGCGGACCGCGGCCTGATCACGCGCACGATCGTCGAGCTCGGCAAGGATGCGGAAGCATCCCTCGTCGAGGTGCTCGTCCCATCGAGCCAGCCGAGCGCCGGTGGGCAGTCGCTGCTGACCGGCACCACCGAAGTCATCCTCGGCGAGGGCGCGAAGCTCGAGATGGCCAGCGTGCAGGAGCTCGGGCCGGACACCGTCGCCTTCCAGCATCGGCTCGCCCGGATCGGCGCCGGCGCGACGCTCCACTGGGCGCTCGCCCAGGTCGGCGGACGGCTCGTCCGGAGCCGCGTGGACAACCGGCTCGAGGGCGATCGCAGCTCCGTCGAGCAGGTCGAGATCGTCTTCGGCGGCGACGACCAGCTCTTCGACCTGACCTCGTACACGACCCACATCGGCCGCGACACGACCGGCAACCTCCTCTCGAAGGGCGCGCTCCTCGACGGCGCGCGGACCTATCTCAAGGGCCTGATCACCATCGAGAAGACCGCGGTCGGGACGGACTCCTTCCTGGGCGAGTTCGGGATGAACCTCTCGAAGGCGGCACGCTCGGTCGCGATCCCGTCGCTCGAGATCGACCAGCCGGACTGCCGCCGGGCGATGCACTCGAGCTCGGTCGGCCCGATCGACGAGACGCAGCTCTTCTACCTCGAGAGCCGCGGCATCCCGCCCGACGAGGCGCGCAAGTTCATCGTCCTGGGCTTCCTCGAGCCCGTGGTCGCGCGCGTGCCGCTCGCCTCGGCGCGGGACCGGCTGCGCGAGCTGCTCGAGGACAAGTGGGCGGCCGGCACCGAGGCCGTCGTCGCCGCGTGAGACGCATCGACCTCATGGGGGTCGACGAGGTCCCCGACGGCACGATGCAGATGGCCTACGTCGACGGCACCGACCAGGTGCTCGTGATCCACAGCGGCGGCGAGTTCCGCGCGGTCCAGGGCGTCTGCTCGCACGAGTATTTCGAGCTCGACAAGGGCTTCCTGACGGCCGGGACGCTGACCTGCGCGCTCCACCTGTCGCGCTTCGACCTCGAGAACGGCGAGGCGCTCGACCCGCCAGCCGAGGAGCCCCTGGCGGTCTATCCCGTCGTCATCGAGGACGGCCGGATCATCATCGAGGTCCCCGACGGACCGCTCGAAGTGAACGCATAGGGTCCGGCCGCCCCGTACGAACGTCCCGTGGTCCGGTGGGCCCATCCCGTCGTACGGTCGCGAGCGATGCAAGGCGTGGATCTCCTGGGCTTCGCGGGCGACTGCACCATCACCGCCAAGGTGACGATGTTCGGCGACCGCCTGACCGACTTCCTGAACGGCCAGGAGCGGTTCCACATCCACAAGGTGATCTTCGAGAGCCTCGATGACGGCCACCTGGTCGCCGAGGACTCCGTCTCGATCACCCGCGACGACCTGCTGGCGGTGATCGCCTCCGGCCCGCGCGGCTCCGAGGCGCAGCGCATCGAGCTCGCGGAGACCCGGATGCAGCTGTCGATCGGGCCGTACCTGATCCTCGGGCGCGTGCACACCGTCCCGGGCGCCGACCCGGTCTCGAGCGTGATGAACCGCGACCCCATGGTGCCGCTGACGGACGCGACGATCGCCTATTCCGTGGCCGGCAACGTTGTCGCCCGCGACGTCGGGACGCTGATCGTCAACCGCAAGCTGGTCGACTGGATCGTCCCCTCGGCGGACGAGGCCGAGGTCTTCCCGGACTCGACGGTCCGCGCCGGCTACGCGCTCGGGGCCACGCGCTAAGGCTTCACCAACCCGACCAGCCCTCGACCATGCCGTCGGCGCCCGTGCGCATGTTCGGCTTGGGCGTGCGGACGTGCTCGAGGCTGAAGCGCGACTCGTCGGGGCCGGCGACCGCGCCGGCGATGCGGTCCACGACGTAGCGGCCGATGACCGGGCCGTGCTTGAAGCCGTGGCCGGAGCCGCCGCCGACGAGCCAGACGTTGTCGAAGTCGGGGTGGCGGTCGATCACGAAGTGCGTATCCGGCGTGGTCTCGTACTGGCAGACGCGGGTCTCGACGACGGGCGCGTCGGCGAGGTCCGGGAGCCGGCCGGCCAGGTAGCGGCGGGCGAGGCGGACGGACTCGGGATCCACGATCCGCTCGCCGTTCGACGGGTCGAAGACCGGGCCGTAGCGGTCCGGCGCGAGCTTGAGGCCGCGACCGTCGACCGCCGGGATCCCGTAGAACGCGGCGTCGTAGTCGACGAAGCAGGGAAACCGCGACGCATCGAAGCGGCCGTCGCCGGCCGCCGGCCCGACGAACACGACGTCCTGCTTGGTGACCTTGATGACGTCGCCGAGGACCCGCGGGAACAGCCGCGGCAGCCACGGACCGGCGGCGAAGACGAACGTCTCGGCGGCATGCCGGCCGCCATCCCCGGTCTCGACGTCGAGCAGGCGGCGGCCCTCCGCGCGTCCCGGCTTCGCCCAGCCGAGCTCGAAGCGGCCGCCCTCGGCCACGAAGCGGTGCGCGACGGCGGCCACGCCCCGGCGAGCCATCAGCAGGCCGGCCTCGGGCTCGAAGGTCGCCGACTGGAGGTCCGCCGTCGAGATCTGCGGCCAGCGCTCGGCCACCTCGGCCGGGGTCAGGCGCTCGACCGGGATGCCGAGGCTGGTCAGCGTCGCCGCCGAGGCGGCTTCGAAGCCGTCTGGGTCGTGGGCGAACCACAGCGCGCCGCACTGGACGAAGATCACCTCGCCGATCTCGCGGCCCAGCTCGATCCACGCCTCGCGCGCCCCGCGCGACCACGTCGTGTAGAAGGGGTCCGGGCCGTGCGACGAGCGGATGATCCGCGTCTCGTCGCCGGAGGTCGCCCGCGGATGACCGGCGCCGTAGGCATCGATGAGCGTGACGTCCAGGCCGGCCTGCTGCCCGCGCCGCGCGGTCCAGGCGCCCATGGTCCCCGCGCCGACGACGACCAGGTCGCTCATCGCGGCAGCTCCGTCCCGAGCCCGAGCGCCTCGGCTCGCCGCAGGATGGTGTCCGCGAAGATCACGTCGGCCAGCCCGACCCCGAGGTGGCTCACGACGAAGCGGCCATGGTCGGGGACCTGGAGCCCCTCGAGGATCGCCTCGCCGATCGTGGCCGTCGGGTCCGGATAGCCGTCGAACTGGCCGGCGTCGCGATTGGCGAGGAACTGGCTGCGCTCGTCGGTCAGGAAGAGGGCGGCATCGCGGGCGACCTCCGCCGCGCACATCGTCGCGTAGTCGACGGCGACCACCAGCGCGTCGTCGGCCAGCCAGTCGTTCGTCATCGCCTGCCGTTCATCGGGTGGCGCGAAGGACGCGGCCGTGATGACCACGTCGGCGCCGTCGACGGCCGCACGGGCCGTGGCGGCCACCTCGGCCGTGGCGATCCCGGGCGTTGCGCGGGCCTCGCCGGCCAGCGCCTCGGCACGGTCGGGCTGCCGATCGTGGACGACCAGCCGCACGCCCGGCAGCGTGTGCCCGATGACCGGCAGATGGCTGTGGCCCTGCACCCCCGCGCCGATCATCGCGGCGTGACCCAGCCCCGCCCGCGCGAACCGACGGAGCGCCACGCCCGAGACCGCCGCCGTCCGCTGCGCCGTGATCGGCCCGCCATCGAGGATGGCGATCGGCAGCCCGGTCGAGGGATCGTTGATCACCACGAGCGCATGGATCGCCGGCAGCCCGATCGCCCCGTTGCCCGGGAACCCGCTGACCCACTTGATGCCCAGCAGGTCCTCGGCCGCGCCCTCCGGCCCGCGAAGCTGCGCCGGCATCGCATGCGCGAATGAGCCGTCGGGTCGTGGGTGGACGCCGATCTTGGGCGGCAATTCAGCATCGTGGACCAGTGCCACCATCGTCCGCTCGGCGAGCTCGAGTCGCTGCTCGATCGGGGGCATGGCTGCCATGACGTCGGCCGCGCTCAGGTAGCGCAGGGGAGGGATCGGCATGGCGCCGAGTCTACGTGGCCCGGACGACAGGACGTGTGGCACGCGCGCCGGCCGGCCGTCCCGCACTACCATCGCCGCATGGCCCCGATCGATGTCCAGAGCAACCTCGACAACCTCAAGCTCGAGCGCGACGCGATCGTCCTCTACGACTCGCTCGCGCGGATCGAGAAGGATCCCGTGCGTGCCGGAGCGTTCCACCGGATCGCGGCCAACGAGCGTCGTCACGCCGAGATCTGGGCGAACAAGCTGCGCGAGCTCGGCGCCGAGGTCCCCGCCAGCCAGCGCCCGCGGGCACGGGTGCGGTTCATCATCCTGCTCGCCCGGCTGCTCGGGACGAAGGCGGTCACGGACCTCGTGATCGCGCTCGAGGGCGACGAGGAAGAGGCCTACGACACCCAGGGCACGTCGCCCGAGGTCGCGGCGATCGCCGCGGACGAGCGCGAGCACGCCCGGATCTGGGACGAGCTTCGCGAGGGCGGCACGCCGAACGTCGCCACCTCGCCCCCGAACGCGGCTGCGACCGCCACGGTCACCGTCGCCGGCCGGGACGGCGTGGCCCTCGCGCGCCGCGCGGCGGGACCCTCCGAGATCGGGGCGTCCGAGAACTGGCATCGCACGGGCGCGCGATCCGGGACGCTGCGGGCGATCATCTTCGGGGTCAGCGACGGGCTCGTCAGCAACCTCGCCCTGGTGATGGGCGTGGCCGGGGCCGCGACCGCGACCGCGGGCGAGCCGCGCTTCGTCCTCCTCGCCGGGATCGCCGGGCTGCTGGCCGGCTCGTTCAGCATGGCCGCCGGCGAGTACATCTCGATGCAGAGCCAGCGCGAGCTGTTCGAACGGCAGATCGCCCTCGAGCGGGCCGAGATGGAGGCGATGCCCGAGGAGGAGGAGGCCGAGCTCGCGGCGGCGTACCGCTCGAAGGGCTTCACGGCCGAGGAGGCGACGCGGATCGCGCACCGCATCTTCCAGGACCCGCAGACCGCGCTCGACACGCTCGTGCGCGAGGAGCTGGGCCTCGACCCGGACGAGCTCGGCTCGCCGATCGGGGCCGCGGGCGGGTCGTTCGTGGCGTTCGCGATCGGGGCGTCGATCCCGGTCATCCCGTTCCTCTTCGGGAGCGGTACCGCGGTCCTGGCGATCAGCCTGGGCCTGAGCCTGGTCGCACTGTTCGGGGTCGGCGCGGCGGTGAGCCTGCTCACGGGTCGCGGCCTGCTGTTCTCGGGTGTCCGCCAGCTGGTGATCGGACTCGCGGCCGCGCTCGTGACATTCGCCATCGGGACGGTCATCGGCGTGTCGGTCTGAGCGCGGCGATGGCCGACGGGAGGGAGGCGCTGGCGGCGCGGCTCCGTGCCGAGGGCCTCGAGGCGTCCGCGTGGGGGAACGGGCCGGGCGATCGGTACGCGCCGCACGACCACGGCTACGACAAGGTGCTCGTGGTCGCCGCCGGCTCGATCCGCTTCGGTTTGCCGGGAAGCGGCGACGTCGCCGACCTCGGGGTGGGCGATCGGCTGGACCTGCCGGCCGGGACCGTGCACGACGCGCTGGTCGGGCCGGATGGGGTCACCTGCCTCGAGGCGCACGCGCCGGCGGGGACGTTGCCGGCCATCCGGCGCGTGCCCGCGGGAGCCTGGTAGGCCGCGAGACCCTGTTTCCCGGCCGCCGACGTTGCATCGGGTGGCGCTAAGGACGACCGAGAACCGGTTCGGGGGTCGGACGTGCCTTGCGCTGCAACACTTGGCGACGGAACGGCCCCTTGGCGGTCCCATCGGACCCTTCGTTCGTCGGTAGGACCACAGCATGCAACGCGGGCGGTTTGCCGCTCACATGCGACAGGGGGCGTCCGATCACGCGACCACACCACGAATTCGATGAAGCCCCGGACGTGTCCGGGGCTTCAGGGCGCTAGGCTATCGACCTGGCGGGCGCGGTCAGCGTGCGCCGAACCGCATCAGGTACCACATGGGGTACGTGGGCTCGAGTTCGACATCCGACTGGCGGGGTTCGTCGGTGCCCAGCACGATGCTGATCAGCGAGAACAGCGCCAGGAGGCCGATGATGATCGTGAGGATCATGCCGTTGCTCCTTCGCTGCGCGGACGCCGGCGGACCCATGGGTCCGGCCGCCATGGTGGCGGTCGGTCGACATCCGAATCATTCCGATATAGCTATTCTAGCCTAACGAATCGATGGCAGCAAACGTGGACGCCTAATGAATACCTACTTCCATGCCTGATCGATCGCGAAACGACCGGAATGACCGGATCGACCGGACGGACGCGCTCCTGCTCGAGCGACTCCAGGCTGACGGCCGGCGGCCGTACGCCGACCTGGGCGCCGACGTCGGGATCAGTGGGCCGTCCGCGCACGAACGAGTCAAGAAGCTCGAGGCGCGCGGGGTCATCAGCGGCTATGCGGCCACCGTCGACCCGGCGGCCGCCGGGTACGGGATCACCGCCTTCAGCTGGCTCACGCAGGCGCCCGGCACGGCCGGCGCCGACCTCACCGACGCCTTCGCCGCGATCCCCGAGGTCGAGGAGTGCCATCACATCGCGGGCGAGGCCGACTACCTGATCAAGATCCGTGCCCGCGACACGCGCCATCTCGAGGACGTCATCGTCCGCCTCCAGTCGGTCCCCAACGTCTTCACCACCGAGACCGACGTCGTCCTCTCGACCGCGTTCGAGCGGCGGCCGTTGCGTCTCGTCGACAGCGACGAAACCGATGGGGCGGGGGCGACGTAGTCATGACCGAGGACCGTTCGGGTCGACCGGACGACGTCGCCCTCGTCCGCTCGGTCGCGGGCGGGTCGTACGACGCCCTGGCGGACCTCTATGACCGGCACGGTGCGGCGATCTTTGCTGTCGCGTCCCGGCTGACATCGGATCGAGGCATCGCGGAAGAAGTGGTCCAGGACACGTTCCTCGCCTTGTGGGACCGTGCGACGACGTTCGATCCGGCGACCGGGTCACTCTCCGCCTGGCTGCACACGATCGCCCGGAACCGGACGGTCGACCGGCTTCGCGCGGCCGGGCGTCGTCCGCAGCTGGTCGCACCGCCCGGTCAGGACGAGGAAGGCTCGGACACGGGCGGGCTGGACAGGGTCGCGCTCGGCGGCCTGGTCATCGGCGGCGCGCAGGCACCGGTCGGTCCGGAAGCGGCCGTCGTCTCGAGCGAGACCCGCTCCATGATCGAGGCGTCGCTCGCCGACATGCCGCACGAGGAACGGACGGTCATCGTGCTGGCCTATCGCGACGGGCTGTCGCAATCGGAGATCGCCGAGCGCCTCGACTGGCCCCTGGGCACGGTCAAGACGCGGACGCGGCGGGCACTCCATCACCTCCGCGTGGTGCTGGAGGCGCACTGGGAGACCGGGGAGCAGGGATCGATGCCGACGGCGATGCCGGTCGGCCAGGGAACGACGGGCCAGGCCCGCCAGGACGGATAGGACGAGGATGGATCACGAGGCGGTACGAGCGGCACTGGAGCTGGCGGCGGTCGAGCCGGGCGGGCTGGATCGGCTGATGGCCGGCGACACCCCCGAGGCGCAGGCCGTTGCCGGCCACATCGCGGGCTGCGAGGCGTGTGCCGAGGAGCTGGGCCGCATCGGGCGGGTCGGCGCGGCGGTCCGGCTCGCGATGGCCGAGGTGCCGTCGCCGGAACTCAAGGCGAAGACGCTCGCCTACGTGCGCGAACGCGGGGTGCCGCGCGGGGACGCGGCCAGCGCGGCCACCGCAGCCGGGGCCGCTGCGCCGACCCCGGCAGCGCCCGCTCTCGCTCCGGCAACGGTCACCTCGATCGCGGCCGCGCGGGACTCGCGGCCGGCCCGGCCGGCCGTCATCGGCTGGGTCGCGGCGATCGCGGCGGCGGTGGTGCTCTCGGTGACGGCGACCACGCTGATCGTCGGTTCGCGCGTCGACGACCGGCTGGCCCAGCAGGACCAAGCCATCGAGGACCTTGCCTCGGTCACCACGGCCACGCTGCAGGTCACCTCGGAGCCCGACGCGGAACGCGTCGCGCTCGACAGCCCGGCCGGGGCCGCGACGACCGGAACGCTGCTCTACTCCCCCTCCACGACCGATACGGTCGTCGTCGCCACCGGGCTCACGGAGCCTCCGGCCGGGATGGAATACCGCTGCTGGGTCGAGATCGACGGGGCGCGCCAGCCGGTGGGCAAGATGTTCTTCGGCGGCGGGATCGCCTACTGGGTCGGGCCGGCCCCCTCGGTCGCGGGCCTGACGGGGCGCCGAGCGCTTCGGCGTCTCGCTCATCGGTGCGGACGGTACCCAGGTCGGGCCAGACCCGGTCCTCGTCGGCGCCTCCTAGGCGGACGCGCCCGCCGGGTCATCGTTCGCAGCGGGTTCGGGCTCCGCGGCGGCCGGATCGTCGGGCGGTGGCGCCTCGAGGTAGATCCGGTGCAGCTCGAGCAGCCGTCCGGTGACCTCAGGGCTGACGTCGCGGCCCTCGCGGTGCATGACGCCCGACAGCCACAGCGCCTCGCGTACCCGCTCGGCCGCCTCGATGTCCACGTCGCGTCGCCGCGAGTCGGCGAGGACGAACCAGACCAGTCCGGCTCCGACCACGAGCCCGACGATCAGCAGCCACCAGTTGAATTCCGCGTTCACCGTTCCGGAGTATACGGAGCGCCGCCGCCGGGAGCCGAACCCTGACCGCCGCTACACTTCCGCGGATGCTCGACTTCACCCCGAATCCGATCGCGTTCCAGCTCGGGCCGCTGTCCATCGGCTGGTACGGCATCGGCTACGCCGTGGGCCTGGCTGTCGTCTACCTCGTGCTGGTCCGCCTCGCCCGGCGGGCTGGCGAGGACCCCGACCTGCTCGGGAACGGGATCATCATCGTGGCCATCGCCGCATTGATCGGCGGCCGCGCCTACCACGTGATCGACCAGTGGGACGCGCTCTACAAGAACGACCCGATCAAGGTCTTCCTGCCGCCCTACTCCGGCCTGGGCGTCTACGGCGGGATCATCACCGGGACGATCGCGGCCTTCCTGTACTGCCGCTACAAGCGGGCACCGTTCCTGCGCTGGGCGGACATCGTGGCCCCGGGCCTGTTCGTCATGCAGGCGATCGCACGCTGGGGCAACTTCTTCAACCAGGAGCTGTACGGCCCGCCGACCAACGCTGCCGTGGGGCATCCCGATCGAGTGCGCCCACCGCATCGCCGGACTACCCGTGCGCGACCCGTCCCCGTTCGAGACCACCCGCTTCCATCCGCTGTTCCTGTACGAATCCATCTCCGGGCATCATCGGTGCGCTCGTGCTGATCTGGATCGGCTACCACCTCCGGAAGCGGCTGCGGCCCGGCGACCTGCTGCTGACCTTCTTCGTCTGGTACGGGCTCACCCGGTTCCTGCTCGAGACGCTCCGCCACGACAACTGGACCTTCTTCGGGGTCCCGACCGCACAGGTCGTGTCGCTCGGCTTCATCATCCCGGCGATCGTGATCCTGATGTGGCGCCACCGCGGCCGGACGATCGAGGACGACCCGCCGACGTTCCCGGCGGTGGCGACCTGGGGGGCGATGGGCCGTCCGGTCGACCCCGACGCCGAGGACGAGCACGACGACTTCGAACCCGACGATCCCGGCGACGATGCCGCGCCCGCCGATCGATCCCGACGCCGTCCCCGACCCGCCGGAGCGCGACCCGGCCACCGGCTGATGACCGAGCCCGGGCCGGCGCCAGGATCGCGCCGGCCGCCACCGGCGGCGGATCTCGCCCGAGGCGCTTGCCGCGGCCCGGGGCGGCGCCGACGGAGGGACTCGCGTGGCTCGGCCGCACGCCCGAGGCGAAGGCGTCCCTCGCCTATCGGCTGCTGCGGCTCGTCGCCCGGTTCGTCATCTTCGTGGTCTTCCGCTTCCGCATCCGCACCTCGGGCCAGGAGCATCTCCCGCGACGGCGGCTACCTGCTGGTCGGCGCGGCGCACCGCGGCTGGATGGACCCGTTCGTGGTCATGCACGCGATCCCGGCCGAGCCGCGGGCGTGGTTCCTCGGCAGTGGCCCGTCGACCTTCACGTCGCGCTGGCGCGAGCGGCTCATCCACGCGATCGGCGGCCTCCTTCCGGTCTGGCGCGGCGGCATCGGCGTCGACCAGCACGTCGCCTCGGCCCGCGCGGTCGTCGCCAATGGCGCGGTCTTCGTCCAGATGCCGGAAGGCACCGTGTCAGCGGCCCGCCCGGCCGCCTGGGGCCGTTCCGCATCGGCTGGGCGATCATCGCGCTGCGGACCGACGCCCCGATCGTGCCGCTCGCGATCGTCGGCACGGAGGAGCTCTACCTCGGGAAGCGGATGCGCTCGCAGGTCCTGTCCGCCACCACGGCGCGGGCGCTGGCCGGTCTGGCGCCGGACGCGGCGTTCCCGGAGTCCGGGCACCACGCGAGGAGCTCGCGCTGGCCCACGTGATGAGCGACGCCCTCGCCGCGATCCTCGGGCCGGTCGTCGAGCGGCTGCACCCGCTGACCGTCGATCCGCCCGGGCATCCGAAACGGCTCCGCGCAGTCCCTGACCTGGCTGCTGCTGCGACCGGGCCGCCTGGACCGCGAGGGCTGATCGGCGGGGCCGGGACCGCCCGGCGCCCGGCCCGTATACTCGCCCCCGATGCCGTACGCCGATTCGATCCTCGACCTGGTCGGCCACACGCCGTTGGTGCGCATCAGCCGCGTGACGGCCGACCTGGGGCCGCCGGATCGCCTCCCGACCGTGCTCGCCAAGCTCGAGATGCTCAACCCGGGCGGCTCGGTGAAGGACCGCATCGGCCTGCCGATGATCGAGGCGGCGGAGCGTGAGGGCCTGCTCAAGCCCGGCGGCACCATCATCGAGCCGACCTCGGGCAATACCGGCCACGGGCTGGCGATCGCGGCCGCACTCAAGGGCTATCGCTGCATCTTCGTCATGGCGGACAAGCAGTCGACGGAGAAGCAGCAGCTCCTGCGCGCCTACGGCGCCGAGGTCGTCCTCTGCCCGACGAACGTCCCGCCCGAGTCGCCAGAGTCGTACTACAGCGTCGCCGCGCGACTTGCCCGCGACATCCCCGGGCGCCTTCAAGCCGGACCAGTACTGGAACGCCGAGAACCCGGCCGCCCACGAGCAGACCACCGGCCCCGAGCTCTGGGACGGCACCGACGGCACCATCACCCATTTCATCGCGGGTGTCGGCACGGGCGGCACGATCTCGGGCGCGGCCCACTACCTGAAGGCGCAGAACCCGGCCGTCGTGGTCATCGGCGCAGACCCCGAGGGGAGCGTCCTGTCCGGCGACACGGCCCGCCCGTACCTGACCGAGGGGGTCGGCGAGGACTTCTTCCCGGGGACCTACGACCCGAAGTCGGTCGACCGCTGGGTCCGCGTGAGCGACCGCGACGCCTTCGCGATGGCCCGGAGGCTGACCCGCGAGGAGGGGATCCTGGCCGGCGGCTCGTGCGGGACCGCGATGGTCGCGGCGCGCGAGGTCGTCCGCGACCTGGTCGCCACGGACGGCGGTCACGAGGCGGTCGTGGTCGTGCTGCTCCCCGACAGCGGCCGGAACTACCTCTCGAAGCTCTACAACGACGAGTGGATGCGGGCCAACGGCCTGCTCGCGACGGCCGGGGCGGCGACGCGGGTCGAGACGCTCCTGGCCGACCGGCACCACCCGACAGACCGGCCGGCGGTGGTCGTGGCCCGGACCACGGAGCGGGTGGGCGACGCGATCGCCACCCTGCAGACCTTCGGGATCAGCCAGCTTCCGGTCTCGGAGGCGCCGACCGGCGACGACATCGCGGGCCTCGTCGGCTCGATCAGCGAGCGCGGCCTGCTGGACCGAGCCTACCGCGACCCGTCGGTCGTCGAGCGGACCGTCGGCGAGGTCATGGACCCGCCCCTGCCGCTGGTCGAGGCCGTGGCCACGCTCGACGAGGCGTTCGCCCTGCTCTCCGGCGCAGCGTCAGCCGTGGTGGTGGTCCGTGCCGGGCGACCGGCCGGGATCGTCACCAAGCTGGACCTGCTCGAATACCTCGCCCACCACGGGTCCGGCGCCACGCACGGCGCCTGAGGGTCCTCTGCGGCTACAGCCAGGGCAGGGTGATCGGCACCAGCGCGTTGAGCAGGAGCCCGAGCGTCAGCAGCCCGCCGGCGCGGCGCGTGTGCACGAAGGCGTACCCCACGAACCACAGCGGCCAGCCGCGCTCCGGGTAGCCCGGCGGCGGCGCCAGCGGCTTCGGCTGGTCGAAGACCTTGAGGACGCTCAGGAGCCGCGGGATGCCCAGGACGACCAGGAGCACCCACGGTCCGAGCAGTCCGACGACCACGGCCAGGAGCGTCAGCGGGTAGAACGCGATCATCAGCCATGACCCGACGGTCCGCGCCCGCCCCTCCCCGAGGATCACCGGCAACGTCCGCACGCCGATCGCGGCATCCGCCTCGATCTTGTCGATGTGCTTCCCGAAGAGGACGGAGGTCACGAGCAGCGCATAGGGCACCGAGACGAGCAGCACCCAGCCCGGGATCGTCCCGGTCGCGGCGAGGAAGGTGCCGCCGACCATCAGCGGGCCCCAGACGAGGAACACGCCGGGCTCGCCCAGTCCGTGGTGCTTGAGGCGGATCGGCGGGGCGACGTAGAACACCGAGATGAACAGCCCGGCGAGCGCGAAGACGAGGATGAGCGGGCCGCGAACCGCCGTCAGGTACAGCATCAGACCGCGCGTCGATGACGTTGACCGTGAGGATCGCGGCGGCGAGCTGCTTGCGGGTGACCCAGCCGGACAGGATCGGGTGCGGCGCGTAGAGCGCGCGGACGTAGCCCGGGGTGTCGACCCCGCCGCTCGAGTCGAAGTAGTCGTTGATCATGTTGTTGGCCGCGTGGGCCAGCACGAGCCCGACGACCGAGATCGTCAGCAGCCAGTAGTCGACCGTGACGCCGCTCGTCCTGGTCGCCGCGACCGCCAGCAGGCCGCCGATCAGCCCCGACCAGATCGTCATCGGGAAGACCGCGGCGCGGGTGATCACGAGCCACTTGCCGATGGTGTCGAGCGGACGCGTCGCCGGCGGGTTGGCGGTCTCGAGGATCTCCTTCCAGGCAAGGAGGCGTTCGCGGAGCGAGACGGGGGTGCTGGCGTCCTGGGCGACGGTGCTCATGATGTCCTCGGGTCGGCTGCGGAAAACGTGCGGCAGGAATGTATCAGGTTCTGGCGTAGGTACGCGGTCGGGACGTCGCCGGATGTGCCGGCTGCGATGATGTCGCGATGTCCGACGTTCCGGCCATCCCGACGCCGCGATTCGAGCTTGTGTCGATGTCGCTGCCGTTCATGCGCGCCCTGCTCGATCACGACCTCGCGACCGCCGAGGCCGAGATCGGCCTGCCGGTCCCGCCGGGCCTCCCCGAGGAGCTCGACGGGTTCCTCCAGTACCGCATCGCCGACCTGGTCGTGGACCCCGAGGCACAGCCGTGGCTCGGCCGAGCCGTGGTCCTGCGCACGCCCGACGGCTCGCGGATCATCGGCACCGTCGGGTTCCACGCACCGCCGGACGCCGACGGCCGCGTCGAGGTTGGCTATCGCGTCGATGAGGCGTACCGGCGGACCGGGGTCGCGACCGAGGTCGTCCGGGCGCTCTTCGACTGGGCCGCGCGGGAGCACGGCGTGACGCGGTTCCGGGCGTCGATCTCCCCGGACAACGTCGCCTCGCTTGCCATCGCGAGCAAGTTCGGGTTCCGTCATGTCGGCGAGCAGATCGACGACGTCGACGGGCTCGAGCTCGTCTTCGAACTCGACGGCTGGGCCGTCACGACCTGACGCCCCGGGTGCCATCATGGCCGCCATGCCCGCACCCGACGACCGCCTGCCATCGTTCGACACGCTCGCTGTCCATGCCGGCGCCGAGCCCGACGAGCTGACCGGCGCGGTCTCGCCGCCCATCTACCAGACGAGCACCTATGCCCAGGACGGCGTCGCGAAGCCGCGCCGCGGCTACGAGTACGCCCGCTCGCAGAACCCGACCCGCGAGCGTCTCGAGCGGGCCGTCGCCGCGCTCGAGGGCGGGCGCCACGGCATCGCGTTCGCGTCCGGATCCGCGGCCACGGCGGCGATCGCCGAGCTCGCCGCACCGGGCGACGAGGTCCTCGTCGGCGACGACGTCTACGGCGGCACGTTCCGCTACCTCGAGCGGGTGCGGCGCGGCGCCGGGGTCGACATCCGATACCTCGACCTGGCCGGCGATCCCGACGCGCTCTGGGAGGCGATGACCGAGCGGACCCGGCTCGTCTGGTTCGAGACGCCGTCGAATCCGAACCTCAAGGTCGTCGACATCGCATCGGTCGTGGCGACCGTGGCCCGCCGCGCGGCCGAAGGCGGCGGACGTCCGCTGGTCGTGGTCGACAACACGTTCGCATCACCGGCGCTGCAGCGGCCGCTGACGCTCGGCGCCGACATCGCCTTCCACTCGGCGACCAAGTACCTCGCCGGGCACTCGGACACGGTCCTGGGTGTGGTGGCCACCTCGGACGACGCGATCGCCGAGCGCCTCCGCTTCCTCCAGAACTCGATGGGGGCGGTCCCCGGGCCGCTCGACTGCTTCCTCGTGCTGCGCGGCCTGCGCACCCTCCACCTGCGCATGGAGCGGCACGGGGCCAACGGGACCGCGGTGGCGCGCTTCCTGGGGTCGCGACCGGACGTCGCGACCGTCCGCTACCCCGGTTTCGGCGGGATGGTCTCGTTCGTCCCGCTCGCAGGCGGCGCGACGGGCCGGAGCGCCGCGGACCGGGCGGTCGCCATCGCCGAGGGGACGCACCTGTTCACGCTGGCGGAGTCGCTCGGCGGCGTGGAGTCGCTGATCGAGGTCCCGGCCGCCATGACCCACCTGTCGGTGGCCGGCTCGTCGCTCGAGGTCGACCCGGCGCTGGTCCGCCTGTCGGTCGGCATCGAGGGGATCGACGACCTGGTCGCGGACCTCGCGCGCGCCCTCGACGAGGCCTGAGGGCTAGAGCCGGACCGGCTGGCCCGTCTCGGCGGAGCGGTAGAGTGCCTCGATCGCCCGTGCCTGGCCGAGGGCGTCGGCGCGACCGAGCCGCGCAGGCCGGTCGCCGCGGATCGCGGCCGCCATGTCGTCGAGCTCCAGGCCGTACGGATCGAGCCAGTCGTGGGTCGTCTCGTCGTCGCCGTGCCGGACGGTGGCCGGGTGCGACTGCCACGGGTCGAGCGCCTGGAACGAGCCGGCCGTGCCGATGGCCTCGAGGCCGCGGTGCTCCATCGTGAAGGCGGACGCGATCTCGGCCACCACCCCGCTCGGGAAGTGGAGGAGGCCGGTGAACCGCAGGTCGACACCCGTCGGACCCATCTCGGCATAGCCCATGACCTCGTCCGGCTCCTCGCCGGCCAGGAGGCGTGACCCGCTGACGGTGTAGCAGCCCACGTCCATGAGCGCGCCGCCATCGAGGTCCGGGTCGATGCGGACGTCGTACTCGGCAGTCAGGACGAACGCGAAGGTCGCACGGATGACCTGGAGCGGCCCGAGCTCGGGCACCAGGCCGAGCATCAGGTCCGCCTGCGGGTGGTGGCGCCACATGAACGCCTCCTGGAGCACCAGGCCGGCGGCGTCGGCCGCGTCCCAGGCGATCTCGACCTCCTCGGCGTGCCGCGTGTACGGCTTCTCGCAGAGGACGTGCTTGCCGGCGGCCAGCGCGGTCATCGTCCAGGGGTGGTGGAGCGAGTTCGGGAGCGAGATGTAGACGGCATCCACCTCGGGATCGGCCAGCAGCGCCTCGTACGAGCCGTGCGCCCGCCCGATCCCGTTCGCGGCCGCGTACTCGTCGGCGCGGGCCTGCGTCCGGCTCCCGACGGCGACGACCTCCGCCGACGAGGTGGTCGCCGCGCCGGCGAGGAGCTTCTCGGTGATCCCGCCGGTGCCCAGCAGGCCCCAGCGGATCGGCGGTCGGTCGGTCGTCATGGTCGCCGAATCCTACGCGACCGGGACGCTGCCCGCGGGGATGCCGGCGGCCCGCCGGCGCTCGCGCCTCACCGCCTGCCCGGACCCGGTTCGAACCGGCACGTGTTCACGAGCCGGCCGATCCGCTCGATCTCGACCACGACCTCGTCGCCCTCGCCAAGCAGGATGGGCGGGTCGCGGAAGACGCCGACGCCGGCGGGCGTGCCCGTCGCGATGACGTCGCCGGGCTCGAGCGTGAAGGCCTGCGAGCAGTGGCTGATGATCGCGGCCACCCCGAAGAACATGTCCCGGGTGGATGCCTGCTGGAGCGTCCGGCCGTTGACGTGGCAGGCGATGGCCAGGTCCTGCGGGTCGGGGATCTCGTCGGTCGTGACGATCGCCGGGCCGATCGGGCAGAACGTGTCGAGCGACTTGCCGCGGACCCATTGGCCATCGCCGAACTGCAGGTCGCGCGCCGACACGTCGTCGACGCAGGTGTAGCCCAGGACGTAGTCGAGCGCCTCGGCCTCGGAGACGCGGCGGGCCGTGCGCCCGATCACGACGCCGAGCTCGGCCTCGTAGTCGACCTGCGTCGCGAGCGCCGGATCCCAGCGGATCTCGGCGCCCGACCCGATCACCGAGCTGGGCCATTTCGCGAAGATCAGCGGCGACGGCGGCGGCTCGGACCCGGATTCCGCGGCGTGGTCCTTGTAGTTGCGCCCGATCGCCACGATCTTGCCCGGGCGCGGGACGGGCGCCAGCAGCACCGCCTCGTGGACCGGCAGCCCTTCCCCTTCGATGCGGTCGATCCGCGGCCGCCCGCCGGAGCGCGTCGAGGGCGTCCGGCCGGCTGCCCAGGAGGTCGGCCATGGTTGCGGGTCCGCCGGGGAGGAGCGTCCCGGCGGGGAGCCAGGACGACCCGGCGACGACGCCGAGTGCATCATGGCCATCGGAGTTCCGGACCGAGATCAGACGCATGGGTCGTGGCCACTCCTGACAGTCGAGGGACGGGGCGGATGCCGATCGAACCATTCCAACACATCCCGCTCGGGCGCACCGGCCTGACGACGACGCGCCTCGGCCTCGGCGGCGCATCGATCGGCGGGCTCTTCCGCCCGGTCGCCGACGCCGACGCGGTCGCGCTCGTGGACCACGCCTGGTCGCTCGGGATCCGCTCCTTCGACGTCGCGCCGCTGTACGGCTACGGGGCGGCGGAGCGCCGGATGGGCGCCGCCCTCGCCCGCCGGCCGCGCGACGAGTTCGTCCTGTCCACGAAGGTCGGGCGCCTGGTCCGCGCCTCGGATGCGATCGCGCCGGGCGCCGACGTCGACCGCCAGTCGGACGGGACCCGCGATGACGCCTACTACGCCGGCACCGAGGGCCGCCGCATCGTCTTCGACTACAGCGCCGACGGCGTGCGCCGGTCGGTCGAGGAGAGCCTGGAGCGACTCGGGCTCGACCGCGTCGACATCCTGTACATCCACGATCCCGACGAGCACTGGGAGGCGGCCCTGAGCGGCGCCTACCCGGCCCTGGAGCGGCTGCGCAGCGAGGGGACCGTGCGCGCGATCGGCGCCGGGATGAACCAGGCCGCGATGCTCGCCCGGTTCGCCGACGAGACCGACATGGACGTCTTCATGGTCGCCGGGCGGTACACGCTGCTGGACCAGGCGGCACTCCCCGAGCTGCTGCCGCGCTGCGTCGCCAAGGGGATCGCGGTGATGGTGGTCGGGGTCATGAACAGCGGCGTGCTGGCCGACCCGGGCTCGGGGGCGCACTTCGACTATCAGCCGGCGCCCGACACGGTCGTGCGACCGCGTCCGCCGGCTGACCGAGGTCTGCGACCGCCATGGCGTCCCGCTGCGGGCCGCCGCGATCCAGTTCCCGCTGGCCCATCCCGCGGTCGCCGGGCTGATCGCCGGCGTCCGCACGGCCGCCCACCTCGACGACTACCCCGCCGCGATGCGTCTGCCCATCCCGACCGCGCTCTGGGACGAGCTCCGGCACGAGGGGCTCATCCCGCCGCGAGGCGCCCACGCCGCCATGACCCGCGCCGGCATGGCCCCGCGGCCCGAGCCTTCAGCCGCCGGCCATCGCCGGGAGGAGGACCAGGGTGTCGGCTCGCCGACGGGCGTGTCGAGCGCCTGCAGGTGGCGCACATCGGTGTCGTTGAGGAACGCGTTGACGAACCGGTTCAGCTCGCCGTCGGGCGCGAGGATCTGGGCCTGCAGCGCGGGGTGCGCGGCCACGAGGCCGGCCACGACCTCGCGCACGGTCCCGCCCGGGACCTCGACGATCTTGGCGCCGCCGGTCGACGTGCGCAGCGTCGGCGGGATGCGGACCGTGCTCATGCCGCACCGCCCGCCGGCCGAGCCGCCCAGCCAGGCCTCGAACGCCGCGAGGCTGGGCCGGATGACCGGCGCGAGCCCGGGCTCGCCCGGTCGGGCGACGCCGTCCGCCCGGCCGAACGTCCGGGCATCCGGGGTCTTCAGCCCGTTCCCGGTCAGCAGCGCGACGACCTCGTCGCCGTCCCCGATGACGCCGCGTCGGCGGGCGGCGGCGACCGCGCCGAGCGTGACCCCGCCGGCCGTCTCCGGGTAGATCCCCTCGAGCCGCGCGACGTCGCGGATCGCGGAGGCGGTGTCGGTGTCCTCGATCGCCTCGATGGAACCGCCGGAGTCGCGCGCCAGTTCGACGGCGTACCGGCCGTCGGCCGGGTTGCCGATGGCGAGCGAGCGGACGATGGTGTCGGGCTCGCGGACCGGCTCGATGATGTCGGTGCCGGCCGCGAACGCGGTCGCGACCGGGGCGCAGCCGGCGGCCTGGCCGCCGACGAAGCGGATCGGCCGGCGCTCGATGAGGCCCAGCTCGGCGAGCTCCTCGAAGCCGCGGGCGACGCGGGTGAACATCGCGCCCGAGGCGACCGGCGCGACGATGACGTCGGGCGACCGCCAGCCGAGCGACTCGGCGATCTCGTACGCGAGCGTCTTGCAGCCCTCGGCGTAGAACGGCCGCAGGTTGATGTTGACGAAGCCCCAGCCGGTCTCGTCGGCGACCTCGAGGCAGAGGCGGTTCACGTCGTCGTAGGTGCCCGTCGATCGGGACCACCGTCGCGCCGTAGGCGAGGGCGTGGTCGACCTTGGCGGGCTCCAGGTCGGCCGGGATGAAGACGTAGGCCGGCAGGCCGATCGCGGCCGCCGCCGCGGCCGTCGCGCCGGCGAGGTTGCCGGTCGACGCGCAGCACAGCGCCTCCACGCCGAACTCGACCGCCCGGGCGGCCGCGACCGCGACCGCCCGGTCCTTGAAGCTGAGCGACGGGTTGCGGGTGTCGTCCTTGATCCACAGCCGGTCGACGCCGAGCGTCGGCGCCAGGCGGTCGGCGAGGGTCAGCGGCGTCGACCCGACCGGCCAGGCCGCGCGCCGGCGGCGCGTCGACCGGGAGCAGCTCGGCGAAGCGCCAGATCCCTGGCCCGCGCCGCTCGACCGCCTCGCGGGTCAGCGTGCGCCCGATCAGGGCGTAGTCGTAGGCCACCTCGAGCGGCCCGAAGCAGGCCGGACAGACGTAGGACAGCCCGATCGGCTCGGCGTGGCCGCAGTTGCGGCAGCGCATGCCGATGATTCGCGGGTCGGTGGTGGCGGTCGGCGGATCCAGGGTCTCGGTCGTCATCGGTCGCTCCGGGAGGCGGGGACGTGGCCTCGGGACCGGGTACGGACAGCGACGGCTCTGGTGAGTTGAGGGGGCTCCGAAGGGGAGTTCCCTTATCTCGCAGGAGGTCCTGCCCGGACTTGGCACCTTGCCGACTCGACGCCGGTAGGTTGTCGTGGCTTCATCGGGCCGGTCCCTCTGCCACTCTTGATAAGAGCTCTTCGGTTGTGCGCGGATGCTACGGCCGGGCCGCACGAGCGTCAACTCCGCGACCCTGGTCCGTGCGGGGCGCAACCGCACCGCGACCTGAGCGCAACCGTGGCGCAACCCTTCCGGGATGGGGTAGGATGCCGGGCACGAGGTGGTACGAGACCACCCTGCGACTGCGGAAGCCGACTCCCGCTCGTCTCGACGAGCGTCACGCGCGGCCGGTCGATCTCGATGATCGTCCGTGCGTCACAGGAGTCCTGCGCCGATGGCCACCTCTCCCGCCCTCCGCTTCGCGCCCGGCCGGTCGCTGCGCGTCGACAAGCCCGTCGCCGAGCTCTACGAGGACGCGATCCGCCGCGGCGAGGGGATGGTCGCCGCCGAGGGACCGCTGGTCGTCCGCACCGGGCAGCACACCGGCCGCTCGCCCCAGGACAAGTTCATCGTCGAGGAGCCGACGACCCGCGACCACATCTGGTGGGGCCCGGTCAACCGGCCGATCAGCGAGGCGCACTACGACCGGCTGCGGACCCGGCTCGTGGCCTATCTCGCGGACCGCGACCTGTACGTCCAGCACGCCTCGATCGGGGCGCGATCCTGCCCACCGCCGCTCGCTCCGCGTCTATCACCGAGACGGCCTGGGCGAGCCTCTTCGCGCGGAACCTCTTCCGCGCGCCGGTCGCCGTCGACGAGGCCCGCGACCCGGACTTCACGATCATCTGCGTCCCGTCGTTCAAGGCGGACCCGGCCACCGAGGGGACCCGCACCGAGACCGCGATCCTCGCTCCACCTCCAGCGGATGGAGATCATCATCGTCGGCACCGAGTACGCCGGCGAGATCAAGAAGTCGGCATTCACGGTCATGAACTACCTGATGCCCGACGAGGGCGTGCTGCCGATGCACTCGGCGATCAACGTCGGCCAGGCGGGCGACCCGGTCGATCTTCTTCGGCCTGTCGGGGACCGGCAAGACGACGCTCTCGGCCGATCCGCGGCGCAGCCTCATCGGCGACGACGAGCACGGCTGGGGCCGACGGCATCATTCAACTTCGAGGGCGGCTGCTACGCCAAGACCATCCGCCTCTCGCCGATGTACGAGCCCGACATCTTCCAGACGACGCGCCGCTTCGGGACGGTCCTCGAGAACGTCGACCTCGACCCGCGGACGCGCGAGCTCGACCTCGATTCGGAACGGTTCACCGAGAACACGCGTGGCGCCTACCCGCTGCGACTTCATCGGCAACGCCGACCCGACCGGGATCGCCGGCCAGCCGCGGAACGTCGTCTTCCTGACCGCCGACGCGTTCGGGGTCCTGCCGCCCATCTCGCGGCTCACCCGCGAGCAGGCCGCCTACCACTTCATCAGTGGCTACACCGCCAAGCTGGCCGGCACGGAAGTCGGGGTCAAGGAGCCGAAGGCGACCTTCTCGGCCTGCTTCGGCGCCCCGTTCATGCCGCGCCACCCGGCGCGAGTACGCGGCGATGCTCACCGAGCGCCTCGAGCGCCACGACGTGCCCGTCTGGCTGGTCAACACCGGCTGGACCGGCGGCCCGTACGGGACCGGCGAGCGGATGGACATCGCCCATACCCGCTCGATGGTCCGGGCCGCGCATCGACGGTCGCCCTCGACGGCGTGCCGACGCGGATCGATCCCGACCTTCGGGTTGGAGGTCCCGCTGGAGCTGCCCGGACGTCCCGGCGTCGTTCCTGGACCCCCGCGCGACGTGGGCCGATCCGGCGGCGTACGACCGGCAGGCGGCGCACGCTGGCGGCGATGTTCGTCGAGAACTTCGCCGCGTACGCCGACGGCGTGGCGCCGGAGGTCGCTGGCCGCCGGCCCCGGCCTCGACGCCCGCGGCGGTCGAGGCCGGCGACGGCGCGGCGAAGGACGCCTCGGTCGCCGGCTAGCGCGACGGCCTGGTCGGCCGGCGTCAGGCCGCGGCCAGACCGGACGGCGCCTCGAGCGCGGCGGTCGCGCGTCGGTAGCCGAGCACGAGCAGGAAGCCGCCGAGCGACGATGCGGTCCGAGGCTGAACGCAAGCGGGATGGCAGACGAGGACGAGGACGAGGCCGACGAGGACGAGGGCGGGGTGGACGACATGCGGCTGGTCTCCGGAGCAGGTGGCCGGATTGATCCGGCCGTGGACGGAGCGTGCCATCGCGCCGTTCCCGGCCACCACCGGCCGGTGTCCATGACGGACCTCGTCGGATGACGATCCGCCGCCCGGCGCACGTAGGATCGCGCAGTACCGACCAGAGCGAAAGGAGCACCCATCCGCATGGCCCGCAACAAGGTCACCGTCATCGGCGCCGGCAACGTCGGCGCCACCACCGCGCAGCGCATCGCCGAGGCCGGCCTGGCCGACGTCGTGCTGGTCGACATCGTCGAGGGGCTGCCGCAGGGCAAGGGCCTCGACCTCGCCGAGGCGGCGCCGGTCGTCGGGCACGATGCCCGGATCACCGGCACCAACGACTACGCCGACACCGCCGGCTCCGACATCGTCGTCGTCACCTCCGGCCTCGCGCGCCAGCCCGGGATGAGCCGCGACGACCTGCTGGCCAAGAACGCCGGGATCGTCCGGGCGGTCGTCGAGCAGGCGGCGAAGCACTCGCCGGACGCGATCCTGATCATCGTCACCAACCCGCTCGACGCGATGTGCCACGTGGCGCTCGCGGCGTCGGGCTTCCCGCGCGAGCGCGTGCTCGGGCATGGCCGGCGTCCTCGACTCCGCCCGGTTCCGCACGTTCATCGCGCAGGAGCTCGGCGTGTCAGCGTCGAGGACACCCACGCGTTCGTCCTCGGCGGCCACGGCGACACGATGGTCCCGCTGTCGCGCTACTCGACCGTCGCCGGCGTGCCGATCACCGAGCTCCTGCCGCCGGAGCGGGTCAAGGCGCTCGAGGAGCGGACCGCCAACGGCGGCGCCGAGGTCGTCGCGCTGCTCAAGACCGGGTCGGCGTTCTACGCGCCCGCCGCGAGCGCGTTCGAGATGGTCGAGGCGATCCTGCTCGACCGCAAGCGCGTGCTGCCGTGCGCGGTGCTGCTACCAGGGCGAGTTCGGGATCGACGGCCTGTTCGTCGGCGTGCCCGTCGTCCTCGGTGCCGGCGGCATGGAGCGGGTCTTCGAGATCGAGCTGACGGCCGACGAGCAGGCCGCCTTCGACGCGTCGGCCGCGGCCGTGCGCGAGCTGGTCGCGAAGCTGCCGTAGCCTGCGCGGCCTCAGCCGTCGCTGCCGACCGACATCCCGCTGTCGCAGCGCTTGGCCTGCCCGGAGCGGCCGACCCGGTAGTCGAGCCGGCGATCGCCGGCCTGGACGATGACCTGGAAGCCGGAGACGATCGCCTGGGTGTACATGACGCCCGGCTTCGGGCAGCCGAGGGAGCCGTCGGTCCAGGTGACCGGCTTGGCGCTGACGACCGTGACCTCGACCTCGTTCACGCCGGTCAGGGCGGCGGCATCGGCGACGATCTGCGCCAGGACGGCGTCGCCGAGCGTGTCGGCCGGGGCTGCGGTCGAGGGCGGCAGCGACCCGGTCCCGGTCGACGGCGCGGCACTCACCGCGGGTGCCGAGGCCGGAGCGGACTGACCGGCGCTGCCCGAACAGCTCGCCAGCGCGACGGCCGCCAGGACGGCGCTCGCGACCGGTCCGGCGATGGCGCCTCGACGGGTGGGGACGAACGTGGGGGACGGCGACATCGACCGATGCTACGCCGGGTTCACGAAGCGCGCCGCCGACGCGTCCGGCGAGGGCTAGCTGCTGACGGCCACCAGGGCCGGGCGGTGGTCCGGCTCGAGCATCGCGGCGCGTTCCAGCGAGCGCTGGATCGCATGGCGCATCGCGAGTCGGTAGGCCGCGTCCGTTTCGGGCAGCGGCGGCTCGCCGAGCTCGCGCGCGAGCACGACCTGGAGCCGCCGGTACTGGCGGACGACCTGCGCTCGCGAGCCGATCAGGCCGTGGACGGCGATCAGGATCGCGTGGGCCTCCTCGCGGAGCGGGTCGCGCGCGACGACGCGCTCGGCCGCAACGCGCGCGCCGCGGCAGGTCGCCATCGGCCAGCCGCCGCTCCGCGACCGTGACCAGCGCGTCCTCGTACCGGTCGGCGAGGCGCTCCCGCTCGGCCGCGAAACAGTCGTGGCCGAGGGCTTCCACCAGGTCTCCGCGGTACAGCTCGATCGCGCGGTCGGCACCGCAGGCGGAGGCGTCCAGGCAGGCCTCGAAGGCGACGGTGTCGAGGGCGAGGTCCGCGTCGGCCGGATCCCGATCGACTCCGTCGCCACGTCCAGGATCGTGTCCGGCGGGATCCCGGCATCGCCGAGGCCGTGGCGGACCAGCCACAGGGCCTGTCGCAGCGACCCGGCCGATGTGGCATCGGACTCGGGCCACAGGTCGGCCGCGATCGCTTCCCGGGAGCGCGGACGGCGGACGAGCACCAGGAGGGCGAACAGGGCAGGGGCGTGGCGACCAGCGAACGTGACGCGGATGCCGGCGATGGTGCGCACTTCGATCCGGCCGAGCAGGTCGATCTGCAGGGTGGGTCGCGGCGCGGATACGCGTCGTGCCATGCGAATCCCAGTCCGATCCTGGCCGTCGACGCCCGGCCCGTCCCCCCTTGGGCCGGACGCCGGGCTGAGCCGGCGGACCCCCCAAGGTCCGCCGGCTCGCATCACCCCCGGCTGGCGACGCGCCCCCGCGCGAGCACCAACTTGGGGCGATGATGTCCGCGCCGTGACCGCCGGGCGACCCGGTGGCTGACAGGCCATGTGTCGGCCAGCCGACACCTGCCGCACGGTAGCGACCGGCGCCGACGCGGGCTCCGATACACTGCCGGGACCGTGCCGATCGCCCTCATCGCGCTCGACTTCGACCCGCTGCTCCGACCTGGCCGGCGGCCTGGTCGTCCGCTGGCAGGCGGTGGCCCTTGCCGCGGTGGTCGTCGCGGCCCTGGTGGCGGCGGGTCTCATGGCGCGGCGGGCCAGGCTACGGGCCGACGACCTCCTGTTCATCGCGATCGGGGTGGTGCCCGGGGCGGTGCTCGGCGGCCGGATCGGCTACGCCCTGCTCCACGTCGACTACTTCGCGAGCCAGCCGCTGGTGATCCTCGATCCCGGGCGCGGCGGGTTCGAGCTCGGCCTGGCCGTCGTTGGCGGCCTCGTCAGCGGCCTGGCCGTGGCCGTCCTCCTCGAGGCGCCCGTCGGTCGCTGGATGCACCTCGTGGCGCTGCCCGTCCTGTTCGCGCTCGGCGCCGGCAAGCTTTCGATGGTCCTGGGCGGTGCGGGCCAGGGCCAGCCGAGCACGCTGCCCTGGGCGACCGCCTTCCTCGGCCCGGGGCCGTGGGCCTCGCTGGCTCCGGCGCTGCCGTCGCACCCGTCCCAGGCCTACGAGGGCCTCGCGACCCTCGCGCTCGCCCTGGTCGTGGGCGCCGCCCTGGTGGCGCGGTCCGGCACGGTCCGCGACGGCCGGGTGCTGCTCGGTGCCCTCGCGCTGTGGGCGGTGGTGCGGGCCGCCGTCTCCCTGACCTGGCGCGACCCGGCGGTGGTCTGGGTGCTCAACGCCGGCACGCTCATCGCGCTCGCGATGGCCGTCGTGCTGGTCGCCTGGCTCGTGGTCTGGACGGCTCGCGGGCTCGGCCGGGACGAGGGCGCCGCGGAGCCCGAAGCGGACCCCGACGCGGAGCCCCCCGGGGAGCTGGCCGCCGCCCCGCTGGTGCCGCCCGCACGCGCGGACGATCCCGCCGCCTGAGGGCCGGCGAGGGGGCGTGCGGCGGGACGCCCGGAGGTCGCGCGGCCGCGACGGAGTATCGTGACGGTCGGACAGAGCCGGGTCGCCGTCCGGGCGACCCTCCGAGAGAGGTCTTCCCCGATGACGCAGGTCGCAGAGCCGGGCGCGGTCCGAGCGGACGCCACGGCACCAGGTCGGATCAGCCACTGGATCGGCGGGCGCAGCGTCGCCGGCACGTCCGGTCGCGAGGGTCCCGTCTACGACCCGGCCACCGGGCGACTCGCGAAGCACGTCGACCTCGCCTCGGTCGAGGAGGTCGGTGCGGCGGTCGCCGCGGCCAAGGCCGCCTTCCCGGGCTGGCGCTCGACATCGCTCTCGAAGCGCACCGACATCATGTTCAAGATCCGGAACCTGGTCGACGTGCATCGCCAGGAGCTGGCCGCGCACCTGACCGCGGAGCACGGCAAGGTCCCCTCGGACGCGCTCGGCGAGATCGCCCGCGGCCTCGAGAACCTCGAGTTCGCCTGCGGCATCCCCAACCTGCTCAAGGGCGGGTTCAGCGAGCAGGTCTCGGGCGGCGTCGACGTCTACCAGATCCGCCAGCCGCTCGGCGTCGTGGCCGGGATCACCCCGTTCAACTTCCCCGCGATGGTGCCGATGTGGATGTTCGCCACGGCGATCGCGGCGGGCAACACCTTCATCCTCAAGCCGTCGGAGAAGGACCCGTCGGCGTCGAACTTCCTCGCGGAGCTGCTCGCCGAGGCCGGCGTCCCGGACGGCGTCTTCAACGTCGTCCACGGCGACAAGGTGGCGGTCGATGCCATCCTCGAGCACCCCGATATCGCGGCCGTGAGCTTCGTCGGCTCGACCCCGATCGCGCGCTACATCTACGAGACCGGCACGAGGGCCGGCAAGCGCGTCCAGGCCCTCGGCGGGGCCAAGAACCACATGATCGTCCTGCCCGACGCGGACATCGACATGGCCGCCGACGCGGCGGTCTCGGCCGGCTACGGCTCCGCGGGCGAGCGCTGCATGGCGATCGCCACGATCGTCGCGGTCGGCGACGTCGCTGATCCGCTGGTCGCGGCGATCTCGGCTCGACTGCCGAAGGTCAAGGTCGGTCCGGGCTCGGACCCCGCCTCGGAGATGGGACCGCTGGTCACCCGCCAGCACCGCGACAAGGTCGCCTCGTACCTCGAATCCGGACCGGCGCAGGGCGCCACGGTCGTGGCCGACGGCCGCGAGCACCCGCTCTACAAGGACTCGGACGGGTTCTTCCTGGGCGCGAGCCTCATCGACCACGTCACGACGGAGATGGACGCGTACCAGGACGAGATCTTCGGCCCGGTGCTCACCGTCATGCGCGTCGACACGTACGACGAGGCGGTCAAGCTCGTCAACGACAACCCGTATGGCAACGGCACGGCGATCTTCACCCGCGACGGCGGCGCGGCCCGCCAGTTCCAGTTCGAGGTCAACGCCGGGATGGTCGGCATCAACGTGCCGATCCCGGTCCCGGTCGCCTACTACAGCTTCGGCGGCTGGAAGGCCTCGCTGTTCGGCGACCTGCACATGTACGGGCCGGAGGGGATCCAGTTCTACACGCGGGCCAAGATCGTGACCTCGCGCTGGCCGGACCCCGGCACGTCGAAGATCGACCTCGGCTTCCCGCGCACGCGGTAGGCGACCGATGACGCAGACGACCCCGCGGCCGGACACGGACGGCCTCGACCGGAATGCGCGACGCGAGCATCTGCGCAGCCGCGACTGGACGCCGCGCCCCACGCTGACCGGCGCCGACTACACGAGCGACGCGGTCTACGCCGATGAGCGCGAGCGGGTCTGGTTCGACAGCTGGGTCTGCATCGGCCGCGACGAGGAGTTCCCAAACCCGGGCGACTTCCTCGTCCGCGACATCGTGGGCGAGTCCGTGATCGTGACCCGCAACCAGGCCGGCGAGCCGCGGGCGTTCTACAACGTGTGCGCCCATCGCGGCACGAAGCTGCTCGACGAGACGGGCGAGCTGTGCGGGCACGTCGGCAAGGCCTTCAAGTGCCCGTACCACGCGTGGTCGTTCGACCTCGACGGCCAGCTCATCGGGACGCCGAACGTGCACGAGGACGAGCACTTCGACCGCGAGTCGTACCCGCTCCACCCGATCGCGGTCGGGTCGTACGCCGGGTTCGTGTTCGTGAACCTCTCCGACGACCCGGAGCCGCTGGTGCCGGCCCTCCAGGAAGGGACCGAGTCGATCACGGTCTTCGACCGCTACCGCATCGACGAGCTGCGCATCGGCGTGCGGCTGCGCTACGAGGTGGCGGCCAACTGGAAGATCGTCGTCGAGAACTACAACGAGTGCCTGCACTGCCCGACCGTGCATCCCGAGCTCGTCTCGATCGTGCCCCTCTACCGCTTCGGCGAGGTGTGGGACGAGGAGACGCAGGACGACGGGAACTGGATGATCGAAGGGGCCTCGAGCTTCACGCGGACCGGGACCTCGGACCTGCCGCCGCTGCCGGGCCTCGAGCCGGACGACTACCGCATGTACTACGGCACGTTCCAGTTCCCCAACCTGCTGCTCAACCTGCACCCCGACTGCGCGATGTACTACCTGCTCTTCCCGAGCGGGCCGGGGCACACCACGGTGATCTCCGAGTACCTGTTCCGGCCCGAGACGATCGCCGCAGCCTCGTTCAAGCCGGACCCGGTGGTCGAGCTGTGGGACCTGATCTCGAAGCAGGACTGGTCGATCTGCGAGCGGGCGCAGACCGGCGTCGGGTCGCGGGCCTACAAGACCGGCGTCTACCCGCGCCAGGACCGCTTCCTGTTCGACTTCAACGAGCGCTACCGCCGCGAGATGGGCCGCCCGACCCTGGACTGAGCGCCGGGCTGGAGCGCCTCACGAGGGAGGCTGCACGCCGGCGGTTGCGTTGTCGCCTCGCTGCAATCCGCCCGAGCGTGCGGCGCGCGACCTCCCGGCATGCTCCCGGGTCGATGCTGCGGGTCGCAACCGCACCCAGGAGGCCATCCATGACCGAAAGCCAACGCGTCACGACGCGAGAGACCAACTACGTCGACCCCGCCAGCCCGGCGACCGCGGGCACCGTCCGGGTGACCGAGGCGGAGCGAACCGCGCCCGGTCCCAGCGGCGCCGCGACGGCGATCCGCATCGTCACCTTCGCGTTCGGGCTGCTGCAGGCCCTGCTGATCATCCGGATCATCCTGCTCGTGCTCGTCGCCAACCAGGGCAATGACATCGTCTCCGCCATCCTGACGGTCACGAACCCGTTCGTGGAGCCGTTCCGCGGCATGTTCGCCCTCGACAAGGTCACCGCCGATCAGGGCTCCGTCCTCGACATCGCGGCCATCGTCGCGCTCATCGGGTGGACGCTCATCGAGGCGCTGATCCTGGCGCTGATCCGAATCTTCTCCCGGCGCGAGACCGTCGCGGTCTAGCCGCCGACAAGCGAGCGCCGGACCCGGGTGGAGCCATCCTCCGCCCGGGTCTTTCGCTGTCTGCGACCCGCTAGTTGCTCCTGGCGTAGGTCGCCGGCGCTCGCTTGATGAACCTGCCGGCGCCCTTGCGGCCGGTGAACTCCCCGTTCCGCACGATCACCGAGCCACGGCTCAGGACGATGTCGCTGCCGCCCTGCACCGAGCGGCCCTCGTAGCACGAGTAGTCCACGTCCATGTGATGGGTCGACGCCGAGATGGTGTGCCGGCGATTCGGGTCGTAGATCACGATATCGGCGTCCGATCCGACCGCGATCGCGCCCTTCCGCGGGTACATCCCGAACATCCTCGCCGGCGCCGTCGAGATGATCTCGACCCAGCGCTCGCGCGTGATGCGTCCGGCCACGACGCCCCCGTCGTGGAGCAGGTCGACCCGGTCCTCGACGCCGGGCAGGCCGTTGGGGATCTTGCGGAAATCGCCCCGGCCCAGCTCCTTCTGCCCGTGGAAGTCGAACGGGCAGTGGTCGGTCGAGACGACCTGCAGGTCGTCCTTGACGAGCCCGTTCCACAGGACGTCCTGGTGGTCCGCGGTGCGCAGCGGCGGAGAGCACACGAACTTGGCGCCCTCGAAGCCGTGGCCAAGGTCGTCGAGCGAGAGGAACAGGTACTGGGGGCAGGTCTCGGCGAAGGCCCGGGTGCCGCGGTCGCGGGCGCTTTGCACCTCGGCCAGCGCTTCCCTGGCGGACAGGTGGACGATGTAGACCGGTGCCCCGGCGGCTTCGGCCAGGCGGATGACGCGGCTGGTCGCCTCGCCCTCGAAGACCGCCTTGCGCGCGAGCCCATGGCCGATCGGGTCGGTCGTGCCGGCGTCGACGGTCTGGGCTGCCACGACGTCGATGGCCATCCCGTTCTCCGCGTGCATCATGATCAGCCCGCCGTTCTTCGCGGTCTGCTGCATCGCCCGGAAGATCGCCCCGTCGTCGCTGTAGAAGACGCCCGGGTACGCGGTGAACAGCTTGAAGTCCGGGACGCCCTCGGCGACCAGCCCGTCCATCTCGGCGAGGGTGTCGTCGTTGACGTCGCTCATGATCATGTGGAAGCCGTAGTCGGCGACGGCGTTGCCCTCGGCCTTGGCGTGCCAGGCATCCAGGCCCGCCCGCAGCGACGAGCCCTTCGACTGGACCGCGAAGTCGACGATCGACGTGGTGCCGCCGAACGCGGCCGCACGCGTCCCTGTCTCGAAGGTGTCCTTGGCGAAGGTCCCGCCGAACGGCAGCTCCATGTGGGTGTGGACGTCGATCCCGCCCGGGATGACGTACCTGCCCGTCGCATCGATGGTCTCGTCGGCCGCGACGCCGGACGCCGCGAGGCCGGCCCCGATGGTCGCGATGGTCTCGCCATCGATCAGGACGTCGGCGACGGACGAGCCCTCGGCCGTGACGATCGTGCCGTTGGTGATGAGCGTGCGCATGGGGGCCTCCATCGGCTCGGTGGCGCGTCGGTCGGTCAGGACGAAGATGGTAGGCGATGGGGCCGCCCGCGGATGCTACGAGGCGGTCTCGAGCGGCTCCTCCCGCGTGACCCGCCGACCGGTCACGACATCCGCGATCCCGGCGACCTGCCCGACGAGCGTGACGATCACGGTCACCGGGTGCCAGATGATGGCCGTCGGCGGCTGGCGCTGGGTGAGGCAGATCAGTAGTCGGCCGGCCATGAGCAGGGCCAGTGGCACGAGCGACGCGACGACCGTCCGCACCTCCGCGCCCGAGAGGACGGCCGCGAACGGCAGCAGGACCGGGACGGCGAAGGCCAGCACCTCGAGCAGGATCGTGACGATGGCGACCGCCAGCGAGCCGCCGACGGCCGAGACGAAGCGATGGCGCCAATCCCGCACGGTCTCGCCGACCGTGCGGTCGTGGTGGATGACGCCGAGCCCCGCCGCGTGGACGACGCCGACCCGGCGGCCGGCACGCGACAGCGCCTGGGCCAGGCCCAGCCCGGATCGCCCGACCGGCGCCTCCGAGCCGGACCCCTCGACCTCGTCGAAGGCCTCGCGCCGGACGAGCATCATCGGCTCGTAGGCGAATGCCAGCGGCGCGGGGCGCCCGCGGGTCAGCGTCGAGAGCCAGACGGGGACGAACCCGAAGAGCAGCATCGGGAACCCGGGGACGCCCGCCCGCTCCCCCGGGGTCGACATCGCGAAGCGGGTCACCCCGGAGAGGAGGTCGAGCCGGCGGACCAGCAGCTGCTCGACCAGGATCCGCGTCGCGATGGGCGCGAGCAGCGTATCGGCCCCGATGAACAGCAGCAGGTCCGTGTCCGCCTCATCGGCGCCGATCCGGCGGATCCAGGCGTCCCGCTCCCAGTCCGCAGGTGCCGCCGGCGCGGTGACCACCCGGCCGTCGTACCCCACGGCTGCCTCGGCCGCGCCGACCGCCTGGTCGCCGACCTCGTCGGCGACGATCAGGATCGTCAGATCGGCGTAGGTCTGGTCGCGCAGCGCGGCGATGGTGTCCGAGAGCCGCTCCGTGTCGGTCCCGCACGGGACCACGACCGTCAGCGAGGGGACGTCCTCGGGGGTCGATCCGGCCGTCTCCGGCACGCGCCGCCGCCACGTCGCCAGTCGCGTCGCGACGGCGTTGAATCCGACATACCCGGCAGCCACCGCGGATCCGACGATCGCGACCGCCCATGGCGACGCGACGATCACGTGCCAGTGCCGCAGGAGCAGGAACCCGAGCCACAGGCCGACGACCGCGTTCAGGCCGTCGAAGGTCCGCCACGCCCGTCGTGCGGCGGCCACCTGGGCGGTCGGGTCCTGCCGGGATGGCGCGAGCACCATGATCGGTAGCAGGACGTACAGCAGCAGCGCCGCGCCGACGAGCGTTCCCGGCGCCCCCATCGTGGCCGCGATGCCGGCGGCCGCGACATAGGCGGCGAGCACCAGCGCGGCCGCGCCCTGCGCCCCGAGCTTGACGGCGGTCGAGGCGATCCCGGCGAGGCGGTCGGACTCGATCCGCCCGATCGAGCGCAGGGCGTACGAGGCGAAGGTCCAGGCTCCGAGGGCAGCGAGCGCCACCCACGGCAGGTCCACGACCGCGCCGCCGCCCATGAACGTGCCGCTCACGGCGGGCAGGACCACGAGCAGCGCCCCGGAGACCGCATCGAGGACCGGCCGCGCCCGAAGCCGGACGGGCGGCGCGGAATAGGCGATGGCGGCCGCGATCGCAAGGCCCAGGGCCAGCCCCGCCAGCGCCCCGCTCCATAGGACGAGGACGGCGACGAACGGCAGGTTCGTGGCGGCGATCGTGATCCGGGTCCGGCGAGCCGCGTCCGGGACCGACAGCTCGTCGATGCCCTGGACCAGCAGGTCGAAGGGCAGCAGGAAGTAGAGGAAGCCGAGGAAGACGACGGGCGTGACGCCGCGCTGGACGTCGACAGCGGCGATCAGGAACGGCAGGGAGGTCGCGAGCCAGGCGCGGGGCCGGCCGACCGCCAGGAACGCCCGGAGGTCCGACGCGGCCGTGGGCGCCTCGTCGCCGGCCCCGGGCGCAGCGTCATCGGGCGGAGGCGGTCCCGTCGTGACGTCCTCGTCGTTCGATCGCTCGATATCCACACAGCCCCCGCTCGGTGGCGACCTTGCCGCGTCAGCCCGTCGCGGCGACGTCGGCCAGTGCCGGGATGATGGCATGCCCGTAGGTCGCGACCTGCTCCTCCTCGTCACCGTTCATCAGGTACAGGTTGAACTGGTCGACGCCGGACGCGGCGAGCTCGCGCAGCTTTGCGATGTGTTCCTCGGCCTCGCCGAGGATGCAGAAGCGGTCCGTGACCTCGTCGCCGACGAAGGCGGCATTCTCCGAGCCCACCTCGGCGTGGTGGCGGTAGTCGTAGCCCTCGCGATCGGAGACGTACCCCGTCAGGCTCGCCGGCAGCTGGTCGCGCGGGTACTTGTTGACCAGGTCCACGACGTGGTTCGAGACGAGCGCCGGGAACCAGCGCGTCCGCTCGCGTCCGGTCTCGCGTGGCCCGACATGTGCCGGCGCTGCCGCCTGGACCGAGATCGCGCCCGGGTCGCGGCCGGCCGCCACAGCTGCTTCGCGGACCTGGGCGACGAACCAGCGGATGAGGTCCGGGTCGGCCAGCTGCAGGATGATCCCGTCCGCGACCCGCCCGGTCATCGCGATCGCCATCGGCCCGTAGCCCGCGACCCAGACCGGCAGTGTCCAGCCGCGGGTCCAGGGGAAGTGCAGGTCCGTGCCCTCGTAGTCGATGTGCTCGCCGGCGACCAGCGCGCGGATGACGCGGATCGCCTCCTCCGTGGTGGCCAGCGTGGTTGGCGGCTTGCCGAGGATCCGGCGTGCGGAGTCGCCCCGGCCGATGCCCAGGTCCATCCGGCCATCGGAGACCTCGTCGAGGGTCGCCAGCACGGAGGCCGTCACCGAGGGCTCGCGGGTGCCGGGGTTCGTCACGCAGGTGCCCAGGCGCATCCGCTCGGTCACGCCCGCCATGAGCGTCAGGAGCGGGTACGGGTCACGCCACAGCACGTGCGAATTGAACAGCCAGCCATAGGTGAATCCGGCCGCCTCCGCCTGGCGCGTGATGGCCAGCGTCCGCTCGATCGTGTGGTCCGGTTTGAGCGTGAATCCGAACTGCATCAGGGCCTGCCTCCGGCGGGGAGACGAAGCGGCTCGGCCGTCCTCCTCCAGACGGCCGAGCCGGCGCGGATGATAGCGCGTTTCTAGGGTCTCGTGAGGTCTGCGTACTGGTCCGGTCGGCGGTCCCGATAGAACTGCCAGGTGTTGCGGACCTCGGCGATCTTCTCGAGGTCGAGATCGCGCACGATCAGCTCCTCGTCGTGCGCCGACCCGAGGTCGCCGACGAACTGCCCGCGCGGGTCGACGAAGTAGCTCTGGCCGTAGAAGTCGTCGTCGCCGTACTCGGCCTCCACGCCGACGCGGTTGATGGTCCCGACGAAGTAGCCGTTCGCGACCGCGTGGCTGACCTGCTCGATGCGCCACAGGTATTCGGACAGCCCGCGCGAGGTCGCCGACGGGATCAGCACGATCTCCGCGCCGTTGAGCCCGAGCGCCCGGGCGCCTTCGGGGAAGTGCCGGTCGTAGCAGATGTACACGCCGATCTTGCCGACGGCCGTCTCGAAGACCGGGTACCCGAGGTTGCCGGGCCGGAAGTAGAACTTCTCCCAGAACCCCTTCACGTGGGGGATGTGGGTCTTGCGGTACTTCCCGAGGTACGTCCCGTCCGCGTCGATGACCGCGGCGGTGTTGTAGTAGATCCCCGCGGCGTGCTCGTCCACCTCGTACATCGGCGCGACCACGACGAGGCCCGTCTGCTTGGCCAGGTCCTGCATCCGCTTGGTCGTCGGGCCGTCCGGGATCAGCTCGGTGTACTCGTAGTACTTGGCGTCCTGGACCTGGCAGAAGTACGGCCCGTAGAAGAGCTCCTGGAACAGGATGAAGTCCGCACCGGCCTTGGCGGCGTCGTGGGCGTATTGCTCGTGCTTCCGGATCATCGTTTCCTTGTCGCCGGTCCAGGACGCCTGGACGAGTGCGCCACGGACGGTTCGCGCCATCGGCTGTGCACCTCGCTCGGGGGTTGGGGTGGCCTCGGAGGGCAGAGGGTACACCGGCAGACGGCCGCCGGATCAGTCGGGGATCGCCTCGGGACGGCGGCGCATGAACCACTCCGTGAACTCGCGGCAACGGCCGTCGGCGTCGAAGCGGCAGACGAAGACGTTGGCGAATTCGCGGTCGACGCCGGTGCGATCGTCGGTCAGGTAGCGGGTCCGGCCATGCGCCACGCAGGCGTCACCGTCGATGGCGAGGACCTCGTAGTCCGCCTCCCACGACCCGGGCTCGTCCGGATCGGCGAGCCACGCCGTGACGACGGCCGGGCGCCCGACGACGGCCTCCTCGAACGGGTCGAAGGCATAGCGGACGTCAGCGCTGAACAGGTCGCCGATGGCGACCGGATCGAGGAGGCGCCACGCGTCGACGTAGCGGTCCAGCCATGCCCTGAAGGCGGTGTGATCCATGGGCGGAGCTCCCGAGCGTGCCGACCGTCACGGTAGCACGCTCGGGGGAGCGGTCAGCGCGAGAACTGCCTGGACATCCCGGTGTGGAGGTAGGCGGTGAAACGGGCCGTCACCGCGAACACGCCATGGATGCGGACGCCGCGGTTCAGCGTGCTGATCGCCTTGCCGTGGCCGAGGTAGATGCCGATGTGCTGGCCGCCGCCCCAGATGACGAGGTCGCCGACCTTGGGGTTCGACCGGCTCGCCAGGCCGCGCGCCTGGTACCAGCGATAGAGCGCGCGGGCCGAGCGGAGCCGCCCGTTGCCGATGGCACGCGAGTCGCCGGCCTGCTTGAAGGCGTAGATGACGAGCCCGGAGCAGTCGAAGGCGCGAGGGCCGGTGGCACCGTAGCGCCACGGGTCACCCAGCTGCCGCTTCGCGATGTTTGCGATCTGCTGCGCCTCGCTGACGCGCGGCTTCGGCTTCACGACGGGCTTGACCACCGAGATCGTGACCGTGGGCGCGGGGGTGGGGGTGGGGGTCGGATCGGCCACGACCGGGTCGGGGACGGGGGTCGGGTCCGTCGCTGGGACCTCGGCCGGCGGCGTCGGCTCCGTGGGGGGCGTGGTCTCGACCGGGGTCGTCGGCTCGACGAGGACCGTGTCGGTCGGCTCAGCGGCGGCGGCGGGGGCGGCCGGCGCGAGCGAGAGGAGGATGGCACCCGCAAGGGTGAGGGGGATGAACGCTCGTGCGCCCATATGTCGCGTGCGCAATGGAGTTCCTTTCTGCCAGGGCGTCGCGTTGGGGCGCGACGGCGGTGGTCTGAGGCCCACGGGCGCGCACGGACCAAGGCAGCTGGTCGGAAGGTGACGGGGGCGCGAGGACCCTCGAAGCGATGGTCGATGTCGGGAGGCGACTCGACGAGCCGTGCGTGTGGGGCTCTTGAGTTGTCGATCCCATGTGACCTTGGGGGGCCGGTCGGCGCGGCGGAGTCTACCCCTGATGACCGATGCGTGCCACCGGCATCCGGAAGTCCTGGTGCGCGGAGGGACCGGGCCGGCCCAGCTGGTCCGCTACGATCGGGCGGCCATGAGCACGTCCCGCGACGGCACCGGCCATGCCGCCGATCCGAACGACAGGTCGGCGCCGCTGGTCATCGTCAATCCCCGCGCCGCACGGATCGCCGACCCACGCCGGCGGCGGGACCTCACGACCGCGATCGAGCACGCGGTCCTCGCCCGGACCGGGCGCTCGGCACGGGTCGTCGAGGGCAGCCTGGCAGAGGCGCATGCGGCGATCGCCGGGCTCGCTGCCGGACCGGCGCCGCCGCTCGTGGTCGCCGCGGGTGGCGACGGGACCATCCGCGACGTGGCCTCGGCGCTGGCCGGGCGTCCGGTGCCGCTCGCGCTCGTCCCGGGCGGAACCGGCAACGTCCTGGCGTCGGCGCTCGGGCTGGGCAGCGTCCGCGCCGCGCTCGACGCGATCCGCCACGGCCGCGAGCACACCATCGACCTCGGCTCGGCGCGCTGGGGCGCGACGCCCAGCCCGACTTCCGGGCGGCCGGGGCCGCGATCCCGCCGGCGGCATCCCGCGAGGGGCTGTTCCTGGTGGCCTGCGGGATGGGCCTCGACGCACGGATCATGGCCGCGGCCCAGCACGAGTGGAAGCGGCGGATGCTCTTCGGCGCGTACGTCGGCGCGGCGATCCGGGAGCTGACGCGGCTCAGGACGGCCGTCTTCCGGGTCACGGCCGACGGCGACGAGCTCGAGATCCGCGGCTACCTGGTCCTCATCGCGAACGTCGGCGACATCGTGCCCGGCCGGATCGGGCCACGGCGGCCGATCGACCCGTCCGACGGTCGCCTCGAGCTGATGGTGCTCGGGGCCGAGCACCCCGTCGACGGCCTGCGCGCCGCCGCGGCGCTCCTCCTCAGCCAGGACGAGCTCGACGGCCGGGTCATCCGCCGGTCCGTGACGGAGGTCCGGGTCGAGGCCGAGCCGGCGCAGCCGATCGAGATCGATGGCGACGACGAGCCGCCCGGCTGGCTTGAGGCCCGGGTGCTGCCCGGCGCCCTCACGGTGCTGGTGCGGCGCGACCGGACGGGCGCGAAAGTGCCCTGACCTCCTGCTAGGGTTGGCGTGATGGATAGCTCGGATCGGCCGGTCGCCGAAGGGCGCCCGGTCGGGGTCTACATCGTCGTGCTCCTGCTCGCGATCCGCGTCGTCCAGTTCGTCGCCTCCCTGTTGCCGTTGTCGCAGACGGACTTCGTGCAGTGGCTCGGGACCATCTCCGCCATCCCGCCCTACCCGGCGGATACGACCGTCGGACTGCTCGTGCGGATCGTCGTCGTGGGGCTCCTCATCGCCAGCGTCCTGGCCATCGTCGGCATGCTCCGCAGCGAGCACTGGGGATGGACGATGGCGATCATCACGACCGGGTTCATCCTGGCCCTGGACCTCGGGTGGTGGTTCGCGGACGAGCCGCGCTACCTGACCATGGCCGCGAACGCGATCGTGGTGTTCTACCTGAACCAGCGCGATGTCCGGATCGTGTTCGAAGAGCAGGACCTGTGAGCGCGGACGAGGACCTGGAGCTCCTCCGCCGCCACGAGCCGCTGCTGAACTTCACCTACGGCGAGATGTTCTTCCCGATGTCCGCCGCATCCTACGTCGAGCATGCCGACCTGCTGGAGGGCCCGACGCTCCGCGAGGCGAAGGTGGCGATCCCGGCCGGGACGCTCACCCTCGAGCGCCTCGCGGCGGCCGGCGACCCGCCGCCCGGTCAGGCCCAGTTCCTGCGGTTCACGCCCAAGCCGCTGGGCTCCATCGAGCTGGCTCGCTGGCGGACCCGCCCGGATCGCCAGCACTTCTCGGCTCCCGGGCGCCTCGCCCGCGTGGGACTCGCGGCCCGCCTGGTCGACGCCGGGCTCGTGCTCTCGCTGCTGGCCCGCGGCCGCGTCCCGGGCGGCACCGCCGCCGCGGCGTCCGTTCGGTACGACGCGATCCGGGCGCTGGACCCGACCGTCGTGTACCACGGCCGGGTCATCCGCGAGGACCGCTGGGTGATCCTGCACTACATGTTCCTGTACGCAATGAACGACTGGCGCTCGACCTTCGAGGGCGCCAACGACCACGAGGCGGACTGGGAGCAGTGCTTCGTGGTGCTCGAGCAGCTCGATGACGGGGCGCTGCGACCCGCCTGGTTCTGCGCGGCCACCCACGACGAGAAGGGCGACGACCTCCGACGGCGGTGGGACGACCCGAAGCTCCAGGTCGTCGACGGTCACCCGATGGTCTACCCGGGCGCCGGGTCGCATGCGGACTACCTCGAACCCGGCGAGTACATCATGCGGCTGCCGTTCCCGGGCGAGAAGTACGTCCACGGACCGCTGGACCTCCTCCGCCGGGTCTGGCGCGACACCCTCGACCAGCCCGACCCGGGCGACCTCGCGGAGATGGCGAAGCGAGCGTTCAGCGTCCCGTTCGTGGACTACGCCCGCGGGGACGGCATCAAGGTCGGCCCGGGCGGCGACATCGGCTGGACGCCGATCCTGATCGGTGACGACGACCCCTGGGTGGACCGGTTCCACGGACTGTGGGGCCTCGACACCGGCGACCGGTTCGCCGGCGAGCGCGCCCCGGCGGGCCCCAAGTACACGCGGACCGGCACCGTCCGGCAGTCGTGGCACGACCCCCTGGGCTTCGCGGGCCTCGACAAGGTCGCCCCGCCCTCGCAGGCGATCCCGGTCCTCGAGCGCCGGCTCGTGGAGCTGGCGAAGGACCATGAGCAGGTCCGCGGCGAGGTCGCCGCGCTGGAGGCGAGCCTGCCCTTGCTGGAGGCCGAGGTCGCGGCCATCCGCGTCGCACCGGGCGTCGACAGGTACCGCGTCGCCCGGGTCGAGGAGCTGCGCGTCGGGGAGGCGACGCTGGCCGCGGGCCGGACCCGCGCGGTCGAGCTCGAGACGGCCATCGCCGCGGGCCAGCGCCGGCTCGGCGATCTCCACGCCGGCCTCGTCGACGATCCCCGTGCGCACCTTCGCCATGCCGCCGTGCCGGAGCCGCCGATCGTCGCGCATCGACGGGCGCTCGCGGAGACCTGGGCGGCGCTCAGTGTCGGGCTCCTGGTCTTCGCGCTCGCGTTCATCATCTGGTTCCGGATCCTCTCGCCGGTCCCGGCGATCCTGGTGCTGTTCGGCTTCTACCTCGCCATCGAATCGTTCTTCCGGAAGGACGTCCGCCAGCTCTTCCTCCGGGTGACCCTGGTGCTCGCGGGCATCTCGGTCCTGATCCTGGTCGTGACGTTCCTGCGCGAGTGGATCCTCCTCGGGCTCGGCGTGCTCGGCGTGCTGCTCATCGTCGACAACCTGGGGGAGCTCCGCCGCCGGGTGCGCTGACCCTCGCGACGTCGCCCGTCGCCGAGGTCGGATGTGCTGTAATGGCAGCCGGCCGAGGGCTCGATCGCCTCGCCGATCCCGAGGTGACCAGATGGGCATCAGCACCGCTCCCGGCACGATGAGCAGCGAGGAGATCGCGGCGCTCTCGAAGCGGCACACGATCTTCTCCTGGTCCGTCCAGGGCGCCGTCGACCCGATCTCGATCGACCACGCCGAGGGCGTCTACCTCTACACCCCCGAAGGCGAGCGGATCCTCGACTTCAACAGCCAGCTGATGTCGGTCAACATCGGCCACGGCGACCGGCGCGTCATCGATGCCATCACCGCGCAGGCGCTCAAGCTCCAGTACGTCCAGCCCGCCTTCGCCACGGAGATCCGCGCGCGGCTCGGCGCGAAGCTGGCCGAGATCCTCCCCGGCGACATGGACAAGGTGTTCTTCACGCTGGGCGGGGCCGAGGCGATCGAGAACGCGATCAAGTTCGCCCGGCACGTCACCGGCCGCTACAAGGTCCTGGCCCGCTACCGCTCGTACCACGGCGCCACGCTCGGCGCGATGACGCTGACCGGCGATCCCCGACGCTGGGCCAACGAGCCCGGGCTGGTGGGCGTCGTCCGCTATCCCGACACGCACCGCTGGGGCGAAGCCGCAGCCGCGGCCCGTCGCCGAGAGCCTCCAGGGCCTCGAGGACGTCATCCGCTACGAGGGCCCGCACACCATCGCCGCCGTCTTCCTCGAGACGATCGTCGGCACGAACGGCATCCTGATCCCGCCCGACGGCTATCTGCAGGGCGTCCGCGAGATCTGCGACCGCCACGGGATCCTGATGGTCGCCGACGAGGTCATGGCCGGCTTCGGCCGGACCGGGCGCTGGTTCGCCGTCGACCATGCCGGCGTCACCCCGGACCTGATGACGATGGCCAAGGGGCTCACCTCGTCCTACCTGCCCCTCGGCGCGGTCGCGATGCGCCCATCAGTCGCCGAGGTCTTCCAGGACAAGATGTTCTACGGCGGCCTGACCTACAGCAGCCACCCGGTCAGCCTGGCGGCCGCGCTCGCGACGATCTCCGTCTACGAGGAGGACGACCTCATCGGCAACGCCGCGCGGCTCGACGTCGTCCTGCGCGGCCACCACGAGCAAGCTCGCGGCGCGCCATCCGAGCGTCGGGGCGACGCGCAACCTCGGGCTGTTCGGGATCATCGACCTCGTCCGCAGCCACGATCCGTGGACGCCGCTCACGCCGTTCAACGGGACGTCGGACGAGATGAAGGCGATCGCCAAGTACTTCCGGGCGAACGGCCTGTACACGATGATCGCCAACAACTCGATCCACACCAACCCGCCGCTGTGCATCACCGAGGCGCAGCTGAGCGAGGGGTTCGAGATCATCGACGCCGCCCTGGAGATCGCCGACCAGGCGGTCCGGTAGCCGCGGGCGTGCCGATGCCCGACCGGGCCTGATGGCGGGAGACCGCGCAGCACCGACCGCGCCGGACGGCGCCTGGCGCCGGCGCATGCGGCCGGTCATCGGCTTCTTCACCGTCCTGGTCGTGCTCCTGGTCGTCTGGGAGGCGCTCAAGTTCATCGGCGGCGAGCGCTGGAAGAGCGATTCGTTCCTGGGGACCGGGTTCGCCATCGACTGGATGCCGCCGTTCCACTTCCCCTTCGCCACCGACGTGAAGCTGCCGCACACGTGGGTCATCGCGATGGCGTTCTGCGACACCGACGCGAACGGCATGACCACCCTCCAGCGCCTGCTCGGCGCCGCGCTCTTCACGCTGCGCAACGCGGCGATCGGGTTCGCGCTCGGGTCGCTGCTGGGGCTGGGCCTGGCGATCCTGCTGGTCCACGTGCGGCTGCTCGAGCGCGCGCTGGTGCCGATCATCGTGGCCAGCCAGACCATCCCGATCATCGCGATCGCGCCGCTCATCGTCGTCGGGCTCAAGGCCGGCTGGTTCGGGGTCGCGATCGTCGTCGACCTACCTCACGTTCTTCCCGGTCACGATCGCGGCGTTGCGCGGCCTGCGCGCCGCGGACCCGCGCGCGTTCGAGCTGATGCGCTCCTATGCGGCGTCCCGCGGCTCGATCCTGCGCAAGCTGCGCCTGCCGGCGTCGCGGCCGTACCTGTTCACGGCGTTCCGGATCGCCGCCACCGGCCGCGGTCGTCGGGGCGATCGTCGGCGAGCTGCCGTCGCGGGATCCAGGACGGCCTGGCGGCGCCAGATCCTCACCGGCGATGCAGTACTACTCGCTCAACGCCGGCAGTCCTGTGGGCCGACCATCGTCATCTCGTCGCTGCTCGGGATCGGCGTGCTTCCTGCTGGTCGTCGTCGCCGAGCGCCTGGGCGCTCCGCAACTAGCGGCGCTCGACCCGATGGGAGCCTGACGGTGGATCCGAGCGCAGCGGAGCCGCCGCGCCGGCGGCCGCCGACGCCGGTCGTCGAGCTCTCGGGCGTCGCCAAGGTCTTCGCCGCGCGTCGGCCAGGACACCCGGCCAGGTCGAGGCGCTGCGCGGCATCGACCTCGCGGTCCAGCGCCGGCGAGTTCGTCTCGCTGATCGGCCCGTCCGGGCTGCGGCAAGTCCACGCTGCTGCGCGATCGTCGGCGACCTGACCGCGCCGACCGACCGGGCAGCGTGACCGGTCAACGGCAAGCCGGCGCCGGCAGGCCCGCCTCGACCGCGACTACGGCATGGTCTTCCAGGCGCCGGTCCTGTTCGACTGGCGGTCCGTCCAGGAGAACGTCGAGCTGCCGCTCGAGATCATCGGCCGCCCAGGCCGGAGCGCGCCGGCGAGCGCGCCGAGCGATGCTCGACCTCGTCGAGCTCGGCGAGTTCGCCGGCCACCAGCCCTGGCAGCTCTCGGGCGGCATGCAGCAGCGCGTCGCGATCGCCCGCGCGCTCGCGCTCGATCCCGCGATCCTGCTGATGGACGAGCCGTTCGGGGCGCTCGACGAGATGACCCGCGAGCGGATGAACCTGGAGCTGCTCCGGATCTGGGACCGGACCGGCACCACGGTCGCTCTTCGTGACCCACTCGATCCCCGAGGCCGTCTTCCTCTCGACGCGCGTCGTGGTCATGTCCGCCCGGCCGGGCCGGATCGCCTAGATCATCGACATCGACCTGCCGCGCGACGCGGACGTCGGAGACGCGCGAGATCGAGCGCGTACTTCGAGCTCGTCACCGAGGTCCGCGACGCGCTCCGCGGCGAGGAGGGGAACCCGGGGCGCGGCGGACATCGCGCGCGCGTCGCCGCCGAGGGCCTGTCCGGCGTGACCGCCGCCGTCGCGCCGCTGCGCGGCGCGGCCACGCGGCGCGGCGGCATCGCGGCGGCCGGGCCGCTCGCGACGATCCGGGTGGCCGCCGCTCCGTGCTCTTCCTCGGGGTCGCTCGTGGTCTGGGAGGTGGTCGTCCGCGCGTTCCACATCAAGCAGTTCATCCTGCCGAGCCCGATCGCCATCGCCGTCGCCTGGCGGACCTACCTGCCCGAGCTGTGTCGACGCGGCCAGCCTACACGCTTCGTCGAGATCCTCGGCGGGCTCGTCATCGGCGTCGACCGCCGGGACTCGCTGGTCGGGCGCGGTCACCGCGCGCTAGTCGCCGATGCGGGACTCGGCTGATGCCCTTCGCGGTCGCGGCCAACTCCATCCCGATCATCGCCTTCGCGCCGATCTTCAACAACTGGTTCGGGCTCGACACGCAGCTCTCCAAGGCGATGATCGCGGCCGTCCTGTGCTTCTTCCCGGTGATGATCAACACGGTCCGCGGCCTCCTCACCGTCGACCCGGCGGCCGCTGGAGCTGATGCGCTCCCTGGCCGCCCGCGAGATGCAGGTCTTCCGCAGCTGCGGGTCCCCACGCGCTGCCCTACATCTTCACGGCGCTGCGGCTGGCGGCGACCCTGGCGACCATCGGGGCCGATCATCGGCGAGTACTTCGGCGCACCGCAGCGTCAGCCTCGGCCAGTACATCGCGACCTACTCCGCGTATCCTCAACTTCGAGCGCTCGTGGGCCGCCATCGTCTTCGCCTGCGCGATCGGGATCGGCCTCTACGTGCTGGTCGTCGTCGTCGAGCGGCTCGTCATGCCGTGGGCGCGCTCGGACGCGGACGCGAGTGGAGCTGACGCCGCGAAGCCGCCACCCGCGTGCCTCGCGGATGCCGGTATCGGCGAGGCGTCCGCGCGTTCGCTAGACTGCCACAGTCGGAGCGAGGCGGACCGGCTCGGGAGGACCGCGGTCCGACAGGATGGAGGTGGGTCCCGATGCGCAAGCTTCGTGTCATCGCGACCGTCGCGCGCTCGCGGTGCTCGTGCTCGCCGCGCATGCTCGAGCGGCAGCGGACCGTCCGGCACGATCGGCAACCAGGTGCTGACGCCCGGTCCGGCTGCAGCTCCAGTGGTTCCCGCAGGCCCAGTTCGCGGGCTACTTCGCGGCGCTCGACAAGGGCTACTACACGCGACGAGGGCCTCGACGTCACGATCCTGCCGGGCGCCGTCGACATCGTGCCCGGCGACGGTCGTCGCCGGCGGCAAGCGCCGAGTTCGGCATCAGCTGGGTGCCGCAGCATGCTCGCGCTCGCGCGAGATCGGGCGCGGACGTCCAGGTCGATCGGCCAGGTCTTCCAGCGCTCCGGCGACGCTGCAGGTCGCGTTCAAGGACAAGAACATCACCAAGCCCGAGGATCTGGAAGGGCAAGAAGGTCGGCACGTGGGGCTTCGGCAACGAGGCCGAGCTCTACGCCGGCGATGCGCAAGGTCGGGATCGACCCGGCCAACGCCGTCCGACGTGACCATCGTCACCCAGGACTTCGACGATGACCGCCTTCCTCAACGGCGACATCGATGCCGCCCAGGCGATGACCTACAACGAGTACGCCCAGGTCCTCGAGACCAACAACCCGGCGACCGGCGCAGCTCTACACGCCCGATGACCTCAACGTCATCTCGATGGAGTCGGCACGGGACCGTCGATGCTCCAGGACGCGATCTTCGCCTCCGACGCGTGGCTCAAGCAGTCCGGCAACGAGGACATCGCGGTCAAGTTCCTGCGGGCCTCGTACAAGGGCTGGATTTCTGCCGCGACAACCCGGCGGAGTGCGTCGACATCGTGCTCAAGCACGACGCCAAGCTCCCCAAGGGCCACCAGACGTGGCATGCTCAACGAGGTCAACGGGCTGATCTGGCCGTCCCCGAACGGGATCGGCATGATCGACAAGGCCGCCTTCGACCGGACGGTCCAGGTCGCGCTCGACGGCAAGATCCTGACCAAGCCGGTCGAGGGCACGCCGTGGCGCAACGACCTCGCCCAGAAGGCGCTCGACTCGATGACGGGCGTCGACACCAAGGGCACGTCGTGGCAGAAGTCGGTCGTCACCCTCACCGAGGGCGGCAAGTAGCGGATCGTTCCGCTCGAACCAGGGTTCTGTGGCACGGAGGCCGGCCCGCGAGGGCCGGCCTCCGGCGTTTCGGGGCGGGGCGGCACGCGGGGCGGAGCGGGGCGGGGCCGCCAGCCCGGCCCGCCGGCAGGCTCGCCGGGCGCCTGGGCGCGAGCGAAGGAGCGTGCCCCAAACCGGCCGGATATGCCGCTCATTCATGAGGCGTGGAGTAGCCCGGCCAGTAGTCCTCGCTCGGCGATCCTGGCGAAGCGGAACGATCGCCGATCCCTCGTCCGGTCGGGCCTCTCACGCTCGATCAGGTGGCGATCCGCAGGAACGCGACACCTTGCTGGACCGTTCGCGCCCTGCTTGCCCACGGGATATGAATGACCCACATCGTGGCGGCGCCAAACGGGCCCTAGGGAGTTGACCGCTGGGTGAGCGCCTCGTGTCAGGATCGCGGCATGCCCGGATCCGTGCGGCGCCATCGCGCGACAGACGCCCAGATCGAGGCGAGACGACTGGCAGCGTCCCTTGCGCTGACCCTCGGGGCCGAGGTTCGGCGGGAACGGCGTCGCCTTCGATGGTCACAGCGCCACCTGGCTGATCGACTCGGGATCGACCAGGCGCGGGTGAGCCAGCTCGAGCGAGGCGCGGGATCGAATGCCCCGATCGAGCTGTGGATGAGTCTCGGCGTGGCGGTGGGCCGCCCACTCGCCGTTTCGCTGTCGAAACCGCTGGGCGACGAACGTGTCTCGGACGCCGGTCACCTCGAGATGCAGGAGGCGCTCCTGACCATGGCCACAGCGACGGGCCGCCGGGCCGTCCCCGAGCTCCCGACGCGCCCGCTGGACCCCAGGCATTCGACCGACGTCGCGGTCTGGGACCAGCCGAACCGCACCCTGATCCTGCAGGAGGCCTGGAACACGTTCGGTGATGTCGGCGCGGCGATCCGCTCGACGCACCGGAAGCAAGTCGAAGCGGCGGACCTTGCCGTGGTGGCGGCCGACGACGAAGGCCCGACCCGAGTGGCGACCGTCTGGATCGTCCGCGCGACCGCGGCCAACCGAGCCCTGCTCGGCCGATTTCCCCACTTGTTCGCCGCGACCTTCGACGGTTCCTCGCGCGGCTGGGTCGCGGCGCTGACCTCGGGCGCCGCTCCGCCAGAGCGCCCCGGACTCGTCTGGTTCGACCCGGTCGCGAGGCGGATCACCGCCTGGCGCCGCCACGCTGCGATGAGAGCGCGCCACCCACGATGAGATCCGTCGCGATCACGGCGTCGTGCGCACACAGGCCCCGATGCGGCACGATGCGCCGATGACCGACGCGACGGCCGCGACCGCCACCACCGCCACGACCGCCGACTTCGACTTCGGGCGCTTCGACGCGCTGACCTTCGACTGCTACGGGACGCTGATCGACTGGGAGACCGGGCTGGCCGCCGGGCTGCGGCGACTCCTCGGACCCGCGGCCGACGAGACCGACACCGACACCCTCCTCGAGACATACGCCGGCCTCGAAGCCGGCGCCGAGCGGCCGCCGTACCGCACCTATCGCGAGGTCCTCGCCATCGGCGGGCGAGCCGTGGCCGCGTCGCTGGGCATCGATCCGGGTGACGCTGCATTCGAGGCCTTCTCCGGCTCGGTGGTGGACTGGCCGGCCTTCGACGACTCGGCGGCCGCACTGGCACGGCTCAAGACCCGCTATCGGCTCGGGGTGCTCACCAACTGCGATGACGACCTGTTCGCCGCATCGAACCGGCGGCTGGGCGTCGAATTCGACTGGGTCGTGACCGCCCAGCAGTGTCGCGGCTACAAGCCGGACACGCACAACTTCGAGGTCCTCTTCGAGCGCCTCGATCTGCCGCGCGATCGGATCCTGCACGTGGCGCAGAGCCTCTACCACGACCACGTGCCGGCCAAGGCGCTGGGACTCTCGACCGTCTGGATCGATCGCCGCCACGACCGGCCGGGCGCCGGTGCGACCCCGCCGGCGGACGCCAGGCCCGACCTCACGTTCCCCGATATGGCATCGTTCGCGGCCGCCGCCGTCCGCTGATCGGCTCGCGGCGTTTGACGGAATCGGCCTGCGGCCCGATGGTGGAGCCACAGGTCGCATTCGCCGGGCTCCCATTCCGTCGGTCCGAAGCGCGCGATCGGATCGGACTCCACCATGGCGCGAACGCCCTTCACCTCCCCCGAGACGACCATCGTCGTGTGCAGCGACGGCTATTTCGACGTCTATCCGACGACCGCTCGCCTCAACGGCGACAAGCCCGTCTACCGCGGCCGTCTGAATGAGCTCGGCGCCGGCATCCGCGGCACCGATGACCGCCTGGCGGTCCGGCCCGGCTCGGCCGCCCTTCTCGAGGCCGTGACTGCGTGGTCCGCGGTCCACGGCGCCGAGGCCGTCAGTGGCGCCATGGGCCTGGGCCGCGACGGCAACGAGCCGATCGCCTAGACCCGCCACCGCAGGCTCGGGGCCGCTCGGGGAGTCGGCGCGAGCCGAGCCGTCGCCAAGCCCGCTCGCCCTCAGCGCTGCGCCAGTAGGGTCACGCGTAGAATCGAAGCATCAGACGGCTTGCGCGGTCGACGCATTCGGCACGATCGGCCCGTTCGGACACCGATGGGTCCGCGCCCGAGCCGCACGGCGGTGACGCCAGCACGACGCGGGCGGACTGCCCGGAGTTAGACATGGACGCCGCCGCCTTCACCCGCCCCACAGATCCGTCGTTGCGCGACGCCGCGGACGTCGTGGACGAGGTGGGCGGGGACGTCGTGGTCGGCCTGTCCACCGCCGAGGCGGCGGCTCGGCTCGCACGGGACGGGCCGAACGAGCTGCGGGTCAAGCCACCCGTCCCGGTGTGGCGGCGGATCCTCGCCCAGTTCCAGGACCCGCTGGTCTATCTGCTGCTGGTCGCGATCGTGATCTCGCTGATCGCGTGGCTCGCCGAGGGTGCCCACGGGGTGCCCGTCGACGTCATCGTGATCGCCATCATCGTCATCGCGAATGCCGCCCTTGGTTTCGCACAGGAGAGCAGCGCCGAGAACGCGGTCGCCGCGCTGGCCGTCATGACCGCGGCCAATTCGACGGTGTTGCGCGATGGCGTCCTCGCCACGGTCCCCTCAGCGGCCCTGGTCCGCGGCGACATCCTCGTGCTGTCCGAGGGTGACGCGGTCGGCGCCGACGCGCGCCTGCTCAGCGCGACCGGCCTGAAGCTCCAGGAAGCCTCGCTGACCGGCGAGTCCGAGGCGACGATCAAGGACCCCGCGACCCTGGGCTCCGAGGCACCGGTCGGCGACCGCTTCGACATGGTCTTCAAGGGGACGGCCGTCGTGCAGGGCGTCGGCCGGGCGGTCGTGACCGGGACGGGGATGCGCACCGAGGTGGGCGCCATCGCGGACATGCTCGACCGGACCGAGGGCGTCGACTCGCCGCTCCAGAAGGAGATCGCCTCGGTCTCGAAGACGCTCGGCGTGATCGTGATCGGCATCGCCGTGCTGGTGATGGTGGCGCTCGCCCTGATCAACGGTGTCGAGTCCGTCGCCGACCTGGTCGCCATCCTCCTGATGGGCGTATCGCTCGCCGTCGCCGCCGTCCCGGAGGGCCTGCCGGCGATCCTGTCGCTGGTCCTGGCGGTCGGCGTGCGGGAGCTGGCGCGGCGCCATGCGGTCATGCGGAACCTGCACTCGGTCGAGACGTTGGGCTCGGCGTCGGTGATCGCCTCCGACAAGACCGGCACCCTGACGCGCAACGAGATGACCCTGCGCATCGTGGCGACCGCCTCGGGTGAGGTCGAGCTCAGCGGGACGGGTTACCAGCCGACGGGGGAGGCCCGCTCCAGCGGCGGGGCCGAGGCCGACGTGCTGTTCGAGGCTCGGCGCGTCCTCGTCGGCGGGGCGCTCGCCAACAACGCACAGCTGATCGACGTCGACGGCGACTGGCAGATCCAGGGCGATCCGACCGAAGCGGCGTTCCTGGTCGCCCAGCACAAGCTCGAGGGTACCGCCGGCAGGGTCGCACGATACGAGCGCCAGGCAGAGGTGCCGTTCAGCTCCGAACGCAAGATGATGTCCGTCCTCGCCCAGGACGCGCTCGAGACGACGACCCGCCTGTTCACCAAGGGCGCCCCCGATATCCTGCTGGCTCGCTGCGAATGGATCCAGGTCGGGACCGGAACGGTCGTGATGGATGCGGCCCGGCGCGCCAGCGCCCTGGCCGAGGTCGATCGACTTTCCGGGCAGGGCTACCGGACGCTCGGTATCGCCTATCGGACCATCGACGCTCGAAGGGCCGGAACTGGCGGACCTCGACGAATCGGCCGAGCACGACCTCGTCTACCTCGGCCTTGTCGGCATCATCGATCCGCCACGCGTCGAGGCGGCAGCAGCGGTCAGCGAGGCGCATCGCGCCGGCATCCGCACCGTGATGATCACCGGCGACCATCCTGTGACCGCTCACCGGATCGCGTCCGACCTGGGCATCGTCGGGCCCGGCGCCCGGGCCATGACAGGTGCCGAGCTCGACGAGCTCAGCGACGAAGCGTTCAGGGCAGCCGTCCGAGAGGTATCGGTCTTCGCCCGCGTCGCCCCCGGGGACAAGCTGCGGATCGTCACCGCGCTGCAGGCCGACCACCAGGTGGTGGCGATGACCGGCGACGGGGTCAACGACGCCCCAGCGCTCAAGGCCGCCGACATCGGGATCGCGATGGGGATCACCGGCACGGAAGTGGCCAAGGAAGCCGCCGAGATGATCCTCGCCGACGACAACTACGCCACGATCGTCGCGGCCGTCCACCAGGGCCGGGTGATCTTCGACAACATCAGGAAGTTCCTGCGCTATCTCCTCTCCTCCAACATGGGCGAGATCGCCACGGTCTTCTTCGGCGTCGTGTTCGCCGGATCCCTAGGCCTCACCGCCGCCAGCGGGAGCGGAGAGCTCGTCGTGCCGCTGCTCGCGACCCAGATCCTGTGGATCAACCTCGTGACGGACTCCGCGCCCGCGCTGGCGATGGGCATGGATCCCGAGATCGACGACGTGATGTCCCGTCCCCCGCGCCGGCCCGAAGACCGGATCCTGGATCGCGCGATGTGGTCGCGGATCATGTTCATCGGCCTCGTGATGGGCGCGGCGACCCTGCTCACGATCGACATGTTCCTGCCCGGCGGCCTGATCCCCGGCTCCGGCTCGCTCGAGGTCGCCCGGACCGCCGGCTTCACGACCCTCGTGTTCGCGCAGCTCTTCAATGCCTTGAACGCACGCTCGGAGACCACCAGCGCGTTCCACGGGCTCTTCACGAATCCGTGGCTGTGGGGCGCCCTGGGGTTGGCGGCCGTGCTCCAGGTGCTCGTCGTCCAGGTCCCGTTCCTGCAGGGAGCGTTCGGGACGGCCTCGCTGGACGTCGGCCAGTGGGCGGCGACGACCGCCATGGCCTCGATCGTCCTGTGGGCCGAGGAGCTCGTCAAATGGGTCCGGCGTCGTGCGGCGTCCTCGAGCCAGCGTGCCCGATCGGCTGCTCCGCGGCCCTCCGCCTAGTCCGCCTTGCCGGTCCCGAACTGGCGGTCGCCGGCGTCGCCGAGGCCCGGGCTGGATGTAGCCCTTCTCGTTGAGGCTCCGGTCCAGCGCCGCGCAGTAGATCTCGACGTCCGGGTGGGCCGACGAGACCGCCTCGACGCCCTCCGGGGCGGCGATCAGGTTGACCAGCTTGATGCGGACCGCGCCCCACTTCTTGAGGACCTCGATGGCGGCCGTCGCCGAGCCGCCCGTGGCCAGCATCGGGTCGAGGATCAGGCACAGGTCGACCGACGCGGAGTCGGGCAGCTTGTTGTAGTACTCGACCGGCCGGAGCGTCCGCTCGTCGCGGAAGAGGCCCAGGTGCCAGACCTGGGCGGTCGGCATCAGCTCGAGCATCGCGTCGACCATCCCGAGCCCGGCCCGCAGGATGGGCACGAAGCCGACCCGCTCGGCCAGCTCGGACGCGGTCATCGGCTCCATCGGCGTGACGATCTCGCGCGGCTTGACGCTGACGTCGGCGAGCGCCTCGTAGCCGAGCAGCCACGACAGCTCGCGCACGACCTCGCGGAACTTCTTCGGCTCGGTGCGCTCGTCGCGCAGGATGGCGAGCTTGTGGAGGACGGCCGGATGCTGCGAGACGTGGAGCGATGGAGCGGGCACGGTCGGACCTCCGGCGACAGGACGACGAGAGCGTGGCGTCACCACGCATCGTACCGACGCGCCCGCGACGGCGCCGCGGTATCCTCGCCGTCCTGAGTGCCCGACCCCATCCACGGAGATCGCCCGAGTCGTGACCGCATCCGCGGCCCATCCTCGTCGCACCACGGTCCGCTCCGCGGCCCGCCGCAGCGCCGTGACGCCCGTCCTCGTCCGCCAGCTCCGGAACGGGATCGAGGAGAGCGTCCACCGCGGCGACATCGTCGAGGCGGATGCCAGCGGTGAGCTGATCCGCGTCCTCGGCGACCCGGACCGGGTCGTCACGCTGCGCTCCACCGTCAAGCCGTTCGGCGCGCTCGCGCTCATCGAGGCCGGCGGTGTCGAAGCCTTCGACCTCCAGCCCAGCGAGATCGCGATCCTGGCGAGCTCGCATTCGGGCGAGGACCTCCACGTCCGCACGCTCCAGGGCATCTTCCGCCGTTCCGGCGTGAGCCAGCAGCTCCTCGCCTGCGGTGCGGAGGGGATGCCGCTCGACGCGCTGACGGCGGCGCGCCTCGCGCGCGACGGCGAGAAGGCCGGCCCGATCCGCCACATGTGCTCGGGCCAGCACGCGGTCTCGCTGGTGCTCTCCAAGCTCCAGGGCTGGGACCCGGTCGACTACTGGAAGCCCGGCCACCCGTCGCAGGTGGCGTATCGGGCGGCGGTCGCCCGGGCGTTCGGCACGAGCCCGGACCGGCTCCTCACCGCGATCGACGGCTGCGGTGTGGAGACGTACGCCTTCCCGCTGCGCGAGGTCGCCCGCGCCTACGCGATGCTGGCCGAGCCCGCCGCGGTCCCGGCGAAGGACCCGAGGAGCGCCGTCGCCGCGGGGCTGACGGTCATCCGCGACGCGATGCTCGCGGAGCCCGAGATGGTCGGCGGACGGCACGACCGACTCGACACCTCGCTCATGAAGGCCGCGCCGGGCCGCTGCATCAGCAAGGCCGGGATGGAGGCGCTGCGCGGGATCGCGATCCTGCCCGGCACGCGGACCGGCACGACCTACGCGACGGCGTCCGGGCTGGCCATCAAGATCGAGGACGGCGACGGCTACGACCGCGGGACGTGGGCGGCGTCGGTCGAGGCGCTCCGCCAGACCGGGCTGCTCGACGGGGCCGCGCTCCGCGCGCTCGCGCGCTATCACCGACCCACGTCCCTGGACCCGCATGGCCGGGTCGCCGCGGAGTCGATCGCGGAATTCGAGCTCGCGCCGGTGGGCGAGCTCATCGGCTGAGCGCCGGGCCGACGCGGATCGGAGCACATCGCATGACCCCCGCGGCCGATCCGTACCGCACGCTCGGCCTGGCGCGCGGGGCGAGCCTCGACGAGGTCAAGCGCGCCTACCGCAAGCTCGCCAAGGAGAACCACCCGGACTCCGCCGGGCCGAAGGCGCTGCCGCGCTTCCTCGCGATCCAGGCGGCCTACGAACAGCTCGTCGACGAGGGGCCTTCGAAGGCGGTGCCGCGGCCGCCGGCCCGGCCATCGTCGGCTGACCCGGCACGCTCGGACGCGACGCATCGAGCCTATGGCGGGCGGACCCGGCGCACGCGACCGCCGGGCAGCGCGGGGTCGAGCGCCGGCACGCGCCGGATCGGCGGGGCGGGCGAGGTCGTCGGGACCGACGGGCACGGCCGGTGGCGCCGGGTCGGCCGGCGCGTCCGGGTCGACCGGGGCCGAGGCGGGAGGCACAGGCGAGGCCGCGACAGCGCAGCGCCGCGGCAAGGCGACCCTCGGCTCCACGTCGTACGACGGCGCCGACGCCAGCCAGTTCGAGCCCGACTGGGGCGGGGCCAGCTGGTACGGCACCACGAGCGGGACCTACTGGACGATCAACCCGAAGGAATACGCCGACCCGCGCAAGCACGGACCCGAGTACCAGGCGCGGGCCCGGCGGGCGGCGCGCGCCAGGGCCGGGGCGACGCAGCCCTCCGGCGACGCGGCCACCAGAGCGCGGCCGCCGACGAAGCGGCCACGCTCGATCCCCCGACCGGCCGACGGCGCCGATGGGCGCGGCGAGGCAGCCGCGAGCCCGCCGCCCGGGCACACGACGTCGGGCTGGTGGCGCGCGACGGCCGGATCGGCCCGGCGGAGGCGACGGAGCCACCCAGTCCGATCCGGCGCCGCGTCACGCGCCCGGCACCGACCGCGCCCGCCGGCCGCGTCCGCCGCCGAGCCGCCCGATCTCGGTGCCGCGGCCGCCGACCTCGGGCGGGCCCTGACCGACGAGCGTGCCGCCCACGGCCGCTGGCGGATCGTCCAGGCGCTGGTCGGCTGGCTGCCGCTGGCCCTCGGGATCGGATGGCTCATCGGCGAGGCCGACCGGCTGCGGCCGGTTCGCCGCGTCGTGCGACAGTGCGACGGGCTTCATCCAGCCGATCCTCGCGATCGTCCTGCTGGTCGGGCTCCTGCTGGTCCCGCGGCTGTCCGCGATCGCCGCCGCCGGCGCCGTGGCCGCGCTGATGGCCGCGGTCCCGACCGCGCTGATCCTGTCCGCGACCGGGGAGGCGGCCGACGCCGCGTCGCGCGCCTCGTTCCTCGGGGTCGTGATCGTCGCCGGCTGGGCGGCCGGCGTGGGGTTCGCGATCGTGCGGCGCGCCCGCTCGATGCCACCGAGGGCCGGTCCCGTATCCTGAGGCCATGCCATCCCGTCCCGGCCCGCATGAGCTGTCCACCGCGGCCCAGCAATACCTCCTCGCCCTGCGGGTGATGGCGGGGTCCGCGGAAGGCGGCCGCGTGACCGCGGCCCAGGTCGCGCGCAGCCTCGGCGTGACCACCCAGGCGGCCAGCGAGATGTTCCGCCGCCTGCTCGCCGATGGGCTCGTCGCGCACGCCGAGGGCCGCGACCTGCACCTCACGCCCGCGGGACGGGCCGCGGCGGACGCGATCTTCCGCCGCCACGCGCTGCTCGAGTGGCTGCTGACGACGGTCATCGGCCTCGGCTGGGCCGAGTCGGACGACGAGGCGATGCGCCTCCAGGGCGCGATCTCGCCGCGCGTCGAGGCGCGGCTCGACGAGATGCTCGGCCATCCCGAGACCTGCCCGCACGGCAACCCGATCGATGCCGAGACCGCCAAGCGGCGGCCGGCGGGGATCCCGCTCAGCCAGATGGACGCCGGGGACCACGCGACGGTCTACCGCATCACCGAGGAGGCCGAGGAGGATGCCGGCCTGCTGTCGTACCTCGAGGCGCGGGCGCTGACGCCCGGCGCCCACATCACGATCCTCGCCCGCTCCGAGTCGCTCGACTCGCTGACGCTCGACGGGCCGCGCGGCCGGGCGACGCTCGGGCTCCGGCCGGCGGCCCTCGTCCGCGTCCTGCCCGGCGACGCGGACCCGGCGCTCTTCCATCGCGTCCCGGCCGCGGTGGCGCGCTGATCGCGTGATGCCCTCGACGGCGCCCGTGCGCGTCCGCATCGCGCCGAGCCCGACCGGCCCCCTGCATATCGGCACGGCGCGGACGGCGCTCTTCAACTTCCTGTACGCCCGCCACGTGGGCGGCACGTTCGTCCTCCGCCTCGAGGACACGGACCAGGCGCGCGGCACGCTCGCCTACGAGACGGACATCCTCGACGGCCTGCACTGGCTGGGGCTGCGCTGGGACGAGGGCCCGGAGGTCGCCGGCGAGGCGGCCCGCGGGCCGCATCGCGCCGTACCGCCAGATGCAGCGGCTGCCGCTCTATGCGGAGGCCGCGAGCCGGCTGCTCGCCGACGACCAGGCGTACCCCTGCTACTGCACCACCGAGGAGCTCGACGCCGACCGCGCGGCGCAGGAGGCGGCCAGGCTGCCGCCGCGCTACGTCGGCCGGTGCGCGACGCTGACGCCCGAGGAGCGCGCCGCGCGCGAGGCGGAGGGCCGGGTCGGCGCCCTGCGGTTCCGCGTCGGGCAGGGGATCGTCGCCTTCGACGACATCGTCCGCGGCCGCGTCGAGATCGACGTCGCGAACCTCGGCGGCGACTTCGTCATCGTCCGCGGCGACGGCACGCCGCTCTACCACTTCACGGTCGTCGTCGACGACGCGGCGATGGAGATCAGCCACGTGATCCGCGGCGAGGACCATCTCTCGAACACGCCCAAGCACATCCTGCTGTTCCGCGCCCTCGGCTACCCGGTGCCGACGTTCGCGCACCTGCCGCTGATCCTCAACCCGGACCGCACCAAGATGAGCAAGCGCAAGAGCCAGACCGCGGTCGCGGACTACATCGCGGAGGGCTTCATCCGCGAGGCGCTGGTGAACTACCTCGCGCTGCTCGGCTGGTCGACCGGGACCGAGGAGGAGGTCCTCTCGATCGACGAGCTCATCGGAGCTGTTCGACATCGACGCCATCCACAAGGGCGGCGCCGTCTTCGACCGCGAGCGGCTCGAGTGGCTCAACGGGCAGTGGATCCGCCGCCTCGAGCCGGACGACCTGATCGACCGGCTGCGGCCGTTCGTCGAGGCCGAGCTGGCCGCCGGGCGGATCGACCGGATGCCGTCGGACGACGAGATCGCGGGCGTTGCTGCCCGTGGTCCAGGAGCGGCTCCCGACGCTGGGGGCGATCGGCGAGCTCGTCGGCTTCCTGTGGGTCGACGAGGTCGCGGTCGACCCGGCGCTCCTCGTGCCCAAGCGCTGGGACGCGGCGACCACCCTGGCCGGGCTGACGGCCGCGCGGACGGCCATCGCCGAGACCGGCGCGGTCACCTTCGAGGCCGACGAGCTCGAGCCGCCGCTCCGCGCCCTCGCCGAGGCGCGCGGCTGGAAGGCCGGCGACCTGTTCATGGCGATCCGGGTCGCGGTCACCGGCCGGACGGCCACGCCGCCGCTCTTCGACACGCTCGTCGCGCTCGGCCGCGACCGGACGCTCCAGCGGATGGACCGGGCCATCGACGTCCTCGCCGAGTCGTGATCGAACCGATCGCCTCGCCCGCGCGCCGGGCCGCCCTCATCGTCGCAGCCGGTCTCGCGACCGGCGTCGTCACCCAGATCGGCCAGGGCGCCCTGCCCGGCGAGTGGTCGCAGCTCGCCAACGCCATCACGCCGTGGCTGCTGGTCGCGTTCCTGCTCGGGTCGGTCATGCCGGACGAGCGCTGGGCCGTAGCCGCGGGTGTCGGGGCGCTGCTGCTCGCGCTGGTCGGCTACTACGGGATGGTCCAGCTGCGGTTCGGCTACGGCGGCAGCACGTCGTCGTGGATCCTGTGGGGCGCCGGGGCGCTCGTCGGCGGCCCCGTCTTCGGCCTTGCGGGCCGGTGGTGGCGCGGACCATCGCATCGGCGGCGGGCGGTCGCGATCGGCCTCCTGGCGGCCGTGGCCATCGCCGAGGGTGCGTACAACGTCCTCGTCGTCGACCATGTCACTGTCGGCGTGGCGTTCATCGTCGCGGGGCTCGTCGTGCCGCTGCTGTTCGGGCGGTCGCGCGACGACCGTCTCGGCGGCCTATGTCGTGATGGTGCCGGTCCTGGCCGTGGGCGGCACGCTCGGCTACCTTGCCTTCACGTGGCTCGCGTCATCCACCTCGGGCGTCTGAACCATGACGCGGGCTGACATGTTCCTCGCCCACGCTCGGCGCGATCACGCATCGCTGGAGGACCGCGGATGACCCACGACGACGTCCAGGGCTGGCTCGACCGCTACGTCGAGGCCTGGCACAGCTACGATCCGGCCGCCATCGGCGACCTCTTCGCCGAGGACGCCACCTACCGCTACCACGCCTACGACCCGGAGCCGGTCGCGGGCCGCGACGCGATCGTCGCCGACTGGCTCGATGGCCAGGACGCGCCCGGCAGCTGGGAAGCGCACTACGAGCCATTCGCGGTCGAGGGCGAGCGGGCCGTCGCCGTCGGCGAGAGCCGCTACCTCAAGCCCGACGGCAGCCAGCGGACGTCTACTACAACCTGTGGACGCTCCGCTTCGACGGCGACGGCCGCTGCACCGAGTTCGTCGAGTACTTCAACGAGCTGCCCGCGCGCCTCGGCGGCGAGGGCTGACCGACCGCCCCTTCGCGGCGTGAACCGTGCGTTAACACGGGTCCGTATCATCAGGCCCGAATGGCACGAACGATCCTCGTCGTCGAAGACGAGCCGACCCTGCGCGAGACGCTCGTCGATGCGCTCGAGGCCGATGGATTCCGGGTCGTGGCGGCGGCCGACGGGCGCGAGGCGCTGACCCGCTTCCGCGCCGAGCGTCCGGACCTCGTCCTGCTCGACCTGATGCTGCCGGAGCTGTCCGGGATCGAGGTCTGCCGCATCATCCGCGCCGAGTCCGGCGTGCCGATCGTGATGCTCACCGCCAAGGACTCGGAGCTCGACAAGGTGGTCGGCCTGGAGCTCGGGCGCCGACGACTACGTGACCAAGCCGTTCAGCCTGCGCGAGCTCACGGCGCGGATCCGGGCGCTGTTCCGGCGCTCGGAGCAGAACGTCGCGGTCGACGCGCCGCCCGCCGTCGTGGACCTCGGCCGGGTCCAGGCCGACCTCGCCGGCCACCGCCTCCTGCGCGACGGCGAGGTGCTGCCGATCAAGCCCAAGGCCTTCGAGCTGCTGACGTTCCTGATCCGCCACCCGGGCCAGGTGTTCACCCGCGACCAGCTGCTCGAGCACGTCTGGGGCTACGACTACGCCGGCGAGACGCGCACCGTCGACGTCCACGTCCACTGGCTGCGCAGCCAGATCGAGGAGGACGCGGGCCATCCGGCGTTCATCCACACGGTCCGCGGCGTCGGGTACGTGTTCCGCCGCCCGGCCTGAGCCCGCCGGTGGACGAGCGTTGACATCGCGATAAGCCGCCGTTGATGTCCGCCCGCGAGACTGCGGGCATGTCGATGGTCGCTCGTTCGCCCGGCACGCGCCCGATGAGAGGGTCGCGGTCCGGCAACTCCACGGCCGTCGACGAACCTGGGCCGTCCGCGGGCCTCCTCCCTCCGGACGGTGCTCCCGCTTCCGCACCGGCGCCGACGCCCCGACGGGCGTTGGCGCTGGATGCTCTCCAGGTGGTGCGGCGGTTGCGCGGCACGGTCTCGGCGGACCCGATCTGGATCGACACCTCCTTCGCCCGCCAGGTCGACGCGGTGCGCCGCCAGCTCCGCCCGATCCGCACCCGGCGCGCACTGGCCGCGTCCTTCGAGCGCGAGGCCTTCCATGTCCGCCGCTCCGCGCTCGAGGCGGCGCCGGCCCTCGGTCCCGTGCGGGTCGCCTACGCGGTGCGCTGGATGGAGCTCGGCGACGGCGAGCCTCGGCCCGCCTGGCCGGGGCTGCCTATAGCACGAGGTCCAGCAGCAGGTAGGCGAGCCCGGCGACCAGCGCGGACGCCGGCATCGTCAGGACCCACGCCATGACGATGTCGCCGGCGACGCCCCAGCGGACGGCGGAGACCCGCTCGCTCGACCCGACGCCCATGATCGCGGTCGAGATGACGTGGGTCGTCGAGACCGGCATTCCGAGAACGACGCGCCCAGGATGATCGTCGCCGCCGGTGGTCTCGGCGGCGAAGCCGTGGACCGGGTCGAGCTTGACGACCCGCTGGCCCATCGTCTTGATGATCCGCCAGCCGCCGGCCGCGGTCCCCAGGGAGATCGCCGTCGCGGCGACCAGGATGACCCACAGCGGGACGTCGAACTCGTCGATCACGCCGGCGATCAGGAGCGCCAGGGTCATGATCCCCATCGTCTTCTGGGCGTCGTTCGAGCCGTGGCTGAAGGCCATGTATGCGGCCGAGACGACCTGGAGACGCCGGAACCGCGCGTTGAGCCGCTGCGGACCCGCTCCGCGGAAGACGTTCAGCAGGACGACCATGATCAGGAAGCCCAGCGTGATCCCGAGGATCGGCGAGAGCACGAGCGGGACCAGGACCTTGCCGATGACGCCGTCCCACCTTGACCGCCGCCAGCCGGCCGCCACGATGGTCGCCCCGAGAGCCCGCCGATCAGGGCGTGGCTGCTGGAGCTCGGGATCCCGAGCCGCCAGGTGAGGAGGTTCCAGGCGATCGCGCCGAGCAGCGCGGCCGCGACGACGACCTGGTTCGCGTCGGTCGAGTCCACGAGCCCGGCCCCGATGGTCTTGGCGACCGCGGTCCCGGTCAGCGCGCCGACGAAGTTGGCCGTCGCCGACATGAGGATCGCGTGCTCGGGCCGGAGGGCCCGGGTCGAGACCGAGGTCGCGATCGCGTTCGCGGTGTCGTGGAAGCCGTTGATGTAGTCGAAGATGACGGCAAGGCGAGCACGGCGAGCAGGAGCAGTCAGGCCCGTGGATCGGCGCTCGGGTCCTGGGATGGCCGCACGGCCGGAGGCCTAGCAGGTGACGCCGAGCGCGGGGCGACCCGGCGCGTCGCCGGCGCGGCTATCCTTCGGCCCATGCGACTGTCCCACCTCTTCTTCGCGACGCTCCGCGACGACCCGCCGATGCCGAGATGCCGTCGCATCGGCTCCTGCTGCGCGCCGGCTACATCCGCCAGCTCGGCTCCGGCATCTACTCGCTCCTGCCGCTCGGCAAGCGCGTCAACGACCGCGTCGAGCAGATCATCCGCGAGGAGCAGGACCGGATCGGCGGCCAGGAGATGGAGATGCCGGTCGTCCATCCGGCCGACGTCTGGCGGGCGAGCGGCCGCTACGACGCGATCGGCCCGGAGCTGGCCCGGTTCAAGGACCGCAACGGGCGGGACATGGTCCTCGCGATGACCCACGAGGAGGTCGTCGGGCTGCTGCTCGCCGACATCGTGAAGTCGTACCGCCAGCTGCCGATGCAGGTCTACCACTTCCAGACGAAGTGGCGCGACGAGCCGCGGTCCCGCGGCGGCCTGATCCGCGTCCGCGAGTTCGTGATGAAGGACGCCTACAGCTGCGACCGCGACGAGGCCGGGCTCGACGCCAGCTACTGGGCGCAGCACGGCGCCTACGTCCGGACCTTCGAGCGGCTCGGCCTCGAGACGATCGCGGTCAGCTCCGACGTCGGGATGATGGGCGGCACCCAGGCCCACGAGTTCATGGTCCTCAACCCCGCCGGCGAGGACGTCCTCGTCCTGTGCGAGGCGTGCGGCTACGCCGCGAACCGCCAGGTCGCGGTCATGCCGAAGCCCGCGCCCGTCGCCGAGGAGGCCCTCCCGCTCGAGGAGGTCGCCACGCCCGGGCACGACCACGATCGCCTCGCTCGCGGCGTTCCTCGGGGTCGACGCGGCGCGGACGGCCAAGGCCGCCTTCTTCGTCGCCGGCGACGGCCGCCTCGTGACCGCCATCGTCCGCGGCGACTACGAGGTCAACGAGACCAAGCTCGTCAACGCGATCGGGGCGACGGGCGGGATCCGCCCCGCCACGGTCGAGGAGATCCGGGCGGCCGGGATGGAGCCCGGCTACGGCTCGCCGATCGGCGCCCACGGCACGGTCGTCGTCGTCGACGACCTGGTCGCCCGCTCGCCGAACCTCGTCGCCGGGGCGAACCGCGACGGCTTCCACCTGCGCAACGTCAACGTCGGGCGCGACTTCCAGGCCGACATGGTCGCCGACATCACCAACGCCCAGGAAGGCGACCCGTGCCCGACGTGCGGGCAGCCGGTCATCCTGCGCAACGGCATCGAGGTCGGCAACATCTTCAAGCTCGGGACGAAGTACACCGACGCGTTCGGGGCGACCTACCTCGGCGAGGACGGCCAGGCCCACCCCATCGTCATGGGCTCGTACGGGATCGGCGTCGGGCGGAACGTGGCCTGCGTCGTCGAGGCCCACCACGACGAGAAGGGGATCGTCTGGCCGGCGGAGGTCGCGCCGTACGCCGCCCACCTCGTGTCCATCGGCGGCGCCAAGGAGCCGCGGGTGACCGAGATCGCGGAACGCCTCCACGACCTGGCGGCCGCCGCCGGAGCGCGCCACGAGATCCTCTGGGACGACCGCGACGAGTCGCCCGGGGTCAAGTTCACCGACGCGGAGCTGCTCGGGATGCCCTGGATCCTGACCGTCTCGCCGCGCTCGCTGGCCGCCGGCGGCGTCGAGGTCACCGAACGGGCCACCGGCGAGCGCGACACCCGCTCGATCGAGGACGTCGAGGCGCTGCTCACCGCCCCCCGCTGAGCCGCCTCAGGAGGGCCCGCCGAGCTCCCCGCTGACCTCGCTCGCGAGCGCGGCGCGGACCTCCGCGATGCCCTGCTGGTCCAGGGTCGTCCCATCGAGGGCGATGACGGCATCGGCGTCGTCGGGCAGTCGCTCGACCAGCTCGGCCGATGAGACCTCGTTCCCGGACAGGACCTCCTCCTCGTCGTCGAGGCGGCCGATCGCGAAGGTCACGCCCGGCGGGATCGAGGCCGCGATGGAGATCTCCGCGATCCGGTATGGCGAGCCCTTCTCGCGCAGAGCGGCATTGGTCATCTCCTGGAGCGCCGTCGCCTTGATGATGACCTCGGCGAGGGTCCCGGGATCGATCCGCTCCACGACCGTGGAGACCCCGCGGCGGGCGAGGCCCATCGCTTCCCGGGCGCCCTTGCCGAGGCGCTCCTGGGTGGCCGCGTCGCTGGCCGTGCCCTTCGCGGCGGCCGCGGCCTCGCTCGCGGTCCGGTTCGCGACGGCCGCCGCCTCTCCGGCCTTGACCTTGGCCTGGCCGGCGGCGACCTGGGCGTGCTCGGCAGCGCCCTTGGCCGCGTCCTGTGCGCGCTTGATGAAGCTCACGGTCCCGTCCTCCACCGCCCCGGACGGTCGGATCCGGGCCTGCCTCGGCGGAGCATAGCGGCCGCCACAGGCTGTCGGGACACTAGGATGGACACCATGCCGCAGCCTGCCCTGCCCGCCGATGACCTCTACGCAAGGCTCAGTGTCCCGACCGACGCCAGCCCTGAGGCGATCGAGCTCGCCTGGCGGGCGCTCCTCCGGCGCCATCACCCGGACGTGGCGGGGCCGGAGAGTCTGGAGCAGGCGAAGCGCATCAACGTCGCCCACGACTGGCTGAGCGATCCCGCGCTCCGCGCCCGATACGACCGCGAGCGCGGACTGCGACACGGCATCGGGCCGCGCGGCGACGGCCATCGCGCGTGGCACGCACGGGATGCTGGCCGCGAGCCGGCTCGGCGGCCCGCGAGGACGGTCCGGCGCACGGGCGACCAGGCGACGGTCATCGCCCGGTTCCTCGACCGCGTGAGCGCGCTGACCCCGACCGAGATCGACCGGCTGGCGCTCGCGGAGCCGCCGCCCATCGCCTTCGGCGCCACGATCCGGCGGTTCCTCCCGCCCGAGCCGCGGGCCGCGCTCGACGAGATCGAGCGAGCGGTGGCCGCGCGTCTGCCGGCCGCCGCAAACCGTCCGACCATCCGTGACGCGATCGATGGCTACGCGACCGAGCTCGTCCTCGGCCGGTTCCTCGACGAGCTGCTGACCGAGCCCTTCCGCGGCCGCGCTTCGGAGCGGCTGACCCGTGGATGGGATGCAGCGGTCGGCCAGCCCCGCTACGGCCCGAACGGAGCGGCGGTGGAGGCGTTGGCCGAACGGATCGCCGGGCTCGACCGGGCCGGCCTGCAGCGCCTCGCGTCGACGGGTGCCGACCTCCGCGGAATGGAGGAGCCGTGGCCGCCGGACGTCTCGCCCGACGACGACGATGCCCTCCGGATCAGCGCGATCCTCGCGGCTCGCGACGCGGCCGCCGCGGTCCCGGCCGGGCTGTCCGCCGTGGATCGCACCCGGGCTCGGCTCGCAGCCGGGCGGCTCGCCCACCTGCTCGTGCTGCGCCATGCCTTCGCGCCTGCGGCCTTCGAAGGACTCACCCGATCGTGGCGACCGTGGTTGCTGGAGGCGGGCCCAGGACCGCGAGTCCGACAGCCCGGCCGCCGTTGACCTAGGAGTTCTTGAGGGTGATCCGCTCGATGATGTCGGCGACGTCCTCGCAGAGGTCGATCGTGTCCTCGAGCTGGTTGTAGACCTTCCGCCACTTGATGATGTGGATGGCGTCGTCGGTGTCGAAGAGCGCCGCGATCGCCTGGCGGCCGACCCGGTCGCCCTCGTTCTCGAGGCGGTGGATCTCGATGCGGTAGGCGTCCAGGCCCTTGAACCCGCGCAGGTGCGTGAGGGCTTCGTGGATCTGCTCGCATTGCTTGACGATGATCGTGGCCAGCTCGACGGACGCCGCCGACGGCGCGCCGATCTTGTAGAGGACGAAGGTGTCCGCGACCTCCTCGATCGCGTCGAGGACGTCATCGAGCCCGCTGATCAGCGCCTGCATGTCCTCGCGATCGAACGGCGTGACGAAGGTCGACTCGAGCTTGTGGCCGATGGTGTGGCTGATCTCGTCGCCGCGCCGCTCGACGTCGCGGATCTCGTCGCCGCGGCGTTCCACATCGTCGTAGGTGCGCAGCATCTCGTCGAGGAGCCGGGCCCCGACGAGGACGTTGGCGGCGTCCTCGACGAAGAGGTCGAAGAAGCGCTCCTCCTTCGGGATCAGACGCAGTCGCACGGCGACAGCGTACGCGACAGGACACCCACCCGCGTCCCCGCGTGGTGTGCGATGCTCGGCCCGTGGATGGCGCGGTCATCGTCTTCTTCGTGGCGATGGCCATCCTGCTGTCCATCGCGATCTCCATCGCGATCTCGCGCGGGCGTACGCTCGACGAGATCCGCGGCCTCACGGAGGCGCGCAGCCCCGGGCTCGACCCGGCCGGCAGCGTGCGCCGCCTCCTGGCGGAGGTCGATGACGAGACGCTGTCCCTCGGGCGGACGCAGCGTGACGTTGCGTACCTGATCGAGATCATCGGCGTCGGGATCGTGGCGATCGGCGACGACCGCCGGATCACCTCGGCGAACGCCACCGCGCACACGCTCCTGGACCGGCCGTCGGGGTCGCTGCCCGGCCTGACCATCACCGGCGCATTCCTCGATGCGCGGATCGATGCCATCGTCGAGGCCGCCCACGAGACGGGCGCCGCGTCCGGCGAGGTCCGCCTGCGGCCCGATGCCGCCGTGTTGATCGTCCGGGCCAGGCGATCCCCGGTCGAGGGCCTGTGGCTGGTGCTCGAGGACGTCTCCGAGTTGCGGCGCCTCCAGCAGATCCGCGCGGAGTTCATCGACAACCTGTCCCACGAGCTGCGCACGCCGCTCACGACGGTGAGTCTCCTGGCCGAGACCCTCACGCGCGAGGCCGAGGTCGCCGGGGACGTGATCCCCCCGCGGATGCGCGACCGGATCGCCAAGATCGAAGTGGAGACCGGCCATATCGTGCAGATGGTCAACGAGCTCCTTGACCTCTCGCGGATCGAGAGCGGGGGCACCCTCGGCGTCCTGGACTGGCTCGACATGGGCCCGCTCGCGGTGGCCTCGACGGAGCGGCTGCGCCTGTTCGCCGAACGCCAGGGCGTGGTGCTGCGGACCGAGCTGGCCGACGGCCTGCCGCTGGTCCGCGGTGACGAAGGCCGCCTCGGGCAGGTCCTCGTCAACCTCCTCCACAATGCTGTCAAGTTCAGCCCGGATGGGGGCGAGGTCGTCGTCCGGGTCGCGGCCGGGGAGGGCTCGGTGGTCACGTCGGTCGTCGATCGCGGGATGGGGATCCCGAAGGCCGCCCAGTCCCGGATCTTCGAGCGCTTCTACAAGGTGGATCGCGCGCGTGCCCGCGGCGAGGCGAGCGGCACCGGCCTGGGCCTCGCCATCTCGCGCCACGTCATCGAGCAGCACGGCGGCCGGATCTGGGTCGAATCCGACGAGGGGGTCGGCTCGACCTTCTCGTTCGCGCTCCCGATCGCCGAGCCGCCGCACTGATCCGACCCGACCGACCTCCTACCTGTACCGAGGGACCGATGGACCGCCTGCATGTTGCCACGCTGAACATCCTCAACCTGGCCGATCGCTGGGCTGAACGGCTGCCGCTCCTCCTCGCCGATATGGCCGCGCTGCAGCCGGACCTCCTCGGTCTCCAGGAGGTGGTCTACGTGATGCAGCAGGACCGCCTCATAGGCGCGGCCGGCGAGGGCCACTACGCTGCGGTCCGCGGCTGGGCCGGACGCCCCGAGTACGGCAACAGCCTGCTGGTCCGCGAGCCGCTGCTCGCGACCGAGGTCGAGCGGCTGGACCTGGGGCTGGGTCGAGCGGCGCACCGGGCGGTCGTCGCCCTGCCGGGCGGGGGGTCGGTGGTGGTGGCGGTGACCCATCTCCACCACACGGTGGACGGCGCCGCCGAGCGCGATCGGCAGGCGGCGGCGCTCCTGGCCTGGCTCGACGAGGCACCGTCGGCCGACGCGACGATCGCGATGGGCGACTTCAACGCGGACCCGGCCGAGCCGACGGTGGCGCGGATGCTCGCCGCGGGGTTCGTCTCCGCCTACGCGGCGGCGAACGGGTCCGATCCCGCCGTGACCTGGCCGTCCGGCCTGCAGGCGCCGGCCATGGACACCGACGGCGACCCGGATTGCCTCGACTACATCTGGGTCCGGGGGGCGGTCCGCGTGGTCGAGGCACGGCTCGTGTTCGATCGCCCGGACCCGGCGGACCCGACGGTCTACCCAAGCGACCACCTCGGGATCAGCGCCCACCTCGAGATCGGGTAGGGACGGGTGCTCGCCCGCGGCCGGACGCTCCGGCTCGCCCATCGCGGCGACTGGCGGCACGCCTCGGAGAACAGCATCGCGGCGATGTCGGCCGCGCTGGCCATCCCCGGCTGCGACGGTCTCGAGTTCGACGTGCGCCGTGCCGCCGACGGCGTGCCGGTGGTCGTCCACGACGAGACCCTCGAGCGCGTCCAGGGCCGGCCGGACCGCGTCGATGCGCTGTCCTCGATCGCGTTGGAGGCGGTCGGCATCCCGTCACTGGCCGACCTGCTCGCGGCGGCCGACCGCCACGCCTTCCTGGACGTGGAGCTCAAGGGCCCGCACGATCGCGCGGTCGTCGAGGTGCTGGCCGCGTCGCGCGGCGCCGATCTCCGCGATGCCGTCGTCTCCTCGTTCGACCCGGGGACTCTCGAGCGGGTCGGCGGGCTGGCGCCCGCCTGGGGCCGCTGGCTCAACAGCGAGACCCTGGATGCCGGCGTGATCGGCGCGGCCGCCGCCATCGGCTGTCGAGGGATCTCGGTCTGGTACGAGTCCATCGATGCGGCGTCGCTGGCGTTGGCACGCGCGGCCGGGCTCGAAGTGGCGGCGTGGACCGTCCGGCGCCGCTCGACCTTCGACCGCCTCGCGCGGCTCGGCGTCGCCGCGGTCTGCGTGGAGGCGGCCGCGCTCGACGGCTGAGCGCGGGACCGGGTCGGGCCGTGGATCCAGATCGTCCGGGCCGAGCCGGGCCGGGTCAGCCGCTCGGCGCGCGGCGTGCGACGTCGCGACCCCGGCCCCCCGCCGCCGCCTATCCTCGGTTCGTTCGACACACGGAGGAGCCAGGGATGGCCGAGCGCGCGGACCTGGTCGTCGTCGGCGCGGGGACCGTCGGCGGCTGGGCGTCGGTCTTCGCCAAGGCCGAGGGGCTCGGGCGCGTCATCGTCGTCGAGCGCGGGCTGGCCGGGATGGGCGCGTCGTCGCGGGCGGCCGGCATCGTCCGCGCGCAGGGCGGCACGCCGGCGACCGTCGCGCTGGGCCGCTGGAGCATCGGCTTCTACAACGGCCAGGAAGCCGCCTATGGCACCGACTCCGGCTTCCGCGAGCTCGGTTACCTGATCCTCGCGGTCACCGACGAGGACGAGCGCGCAGGTCGCGAGCGCGTGGCCATGCAGCAGGCCGACGGCCTCGCGGTCCGCTGGCTGGACGCGCCGGCCGCGGCGCGGGCCGCCGGGACGCTCTCGCCGGACGGGACATCGCGGGGGGAGCTACATCGAGACGGACGGGCACATCGACCCGCCCCGCAACGTCCGCGCCTACTCGCTCGCGATGCAGGCGGCCGGCGTCGAGCTGCGCGAGCGGACGACGTTCAGCGGGCTGCGGACCAGCGGGTCCGCGGACGGCGGGACGCGGGTGACCGGCGTCGAGACGGACCGCGGCGTCATCGAGACCGAGCGCGTGCTGCTGACCGGCGGACCGTCCCTCCGCGCCGTCGGCGAGGCCGCCGGCGTGCCGATCCCCGCGGGTGCGGTCCGGCACACGGTGGCCGTCCTCGAGCCGCACCCGGCCTTCGCCGTCGAGCGTGCGCCGATGGTCTTCGACATCGGGGCCGGCCTGTACTGGCGGCTCGAGGAGGGCGGGCTGCTCTTCGGCTGGAGCGACCCCGACGATGATCCGGGCGAGGCGCGCCGCATCGACTGGACGTTCTATGAGCGCATGCGCGAGCGGCTCGCGGGGTTCGTGCCGGTGACGCGCGACCTCGGGCTCCGACGGATCTGGGCGGCCACCATCGACTACACGCCCGACCATCTGCCGATCCTCGGGTCGGCGCTGCGACCGGACGGGACCGCGATCGGCGGCGTCACCGTCGCCTCCGCGGGCGGCCACGGGATGATGTGGGGGCCTGGCGTCGCGCGGGTCGCGGCGGACCAGGCGGTGCGCGGTCGGACCGACCTGATCGATACCACCGACCTCGGGCTCGACCGCTTCGACGCCGACGGCCGCAGCCGCATCGCCCCGGACCCGATCGCCCTGCCGTTCCCCGTCGCGCCGGGGTCCTGAGCGGCGCCGTCCGGCAGGCGCTGCCGGAGTCGGTTGCCTGGATGCAATAAAGGTTGTGGTTTGCTCCGCGGACGGACCCTCTCCATGTCCAGGCGTCGGGTCCGGGCGCCGGCCCGCGCCCCGCGGTCAGAGGAGGTCGGGCGGGAGGAGCCAGCGCAGCGTGCCGCCGCCAGCCTGCAGCGGTCGCTCGATGTCGATGCGCGCGAGGGTGCCCTTGCGCATCGGGAGATGCGATGCGCCCGAGAGGAGCGCCGCCAGCTCGCTGAAGTCCGGGTCGTGCCCGACCAGCACGGGACGGACCGGGTCGCCGGCCTCGGCAAGGACGGTGTCGATGTCCTCGGGGTCGAGGGCCTCGCCGAGCCGCGGGTCGATCCCGACCGGGAGCCCGAGGTGGAGCGCGACCAGCTCCGCCGTGCGGTAGGCCCGCACCTTCGGCGACGAGATCACCGCGTCGGGGACGAACCCGACGCCGGCGAGGAAGAGCCCGAGCCGGTTGGCCTGGCGCTCGCCCTTGTCCGAGAGGGGCCGCGTGGCGTCGGGGCCATCGTAGGCCGAGGCGTCGCCGGCGTGGGCATGGCGCAGGAGGTAGAGCTCGGTCATCTCCGTGAGCCTAGCCGGTCAGCGCGGCGTCGGCGCGGCGGGCGCCTCGGCACGGCTCCGCAGCGCGAGGGGCACGAACAGGCGGATCCGCTCCCCGAGCCCGCTGAAGACGCGGCGGTAGACCGCCATCCGCTCCTCGTCGGTGCCGGTGGCATCCGCGGGGTCCTCGTAGCCCCAATGCAGCCGCTCGCCGTCCCCCGGGAAGACCGGGCAGACCTGGCGGGCCTGGTCGCAGACGGTGATCACGTAATCGAAGGCCTGGCCGCGGTACTCGTCGACCGACTTCGAGCGCGCCCACGACACATCGATCCCGGCCTCGGCGAGCGTCCGCAGCGACCGCTCGTTGAGGCCCTTGGGGTCCGTGCCGGCGCTGTGCACCTCGAACGCCCGACCGCCGATCTTGCGCAGCAGCGCCTCGGCCATGATGCTGCGGCACGAGTTGCCGGTGCACACGAAGAGGACCCGGATGGGATCTGCCGCGACATCGGTCACGGGTTGAGGTCCTCGACCTCGCCGCTCGCGAGGAAGACCACGTCCTCGGCGATGTTCGTCACGCGATCCCCGATCCGCTCGATGTAGTGCGCGGCGAAGAGGATCCTCGTCCCGCGCTCGACGTTCTCTGGGTCGGCGCGCATCAGCTCGACCACGTCGGCGAAGGTCCGGTGGTAGAGCGTATCGATCTCGTCGTCGCGGGCCGCGACCTCGCGGGCCGCGACCTGGTCGATGTCGACGAGCGCGCGGAGGATGCCGTGGACCAGGTTCGCGGCGATGTCGCCCATCGCGGGCAGGTCCAGGTTCTGCTTGAGCGGCGGCTCGGGGGCCAGCTTCCGCGCCTGCTTGGCGACCGAGGCGGCATGGTCGCCGATCCGCTCCAGCTCGTAGGTCACGTGGTCCAGCGAGAGCAGGAAGCGCAGGTCGCGGGCGACCGGGCCCTGGGTGGCGATCGTTCGTGCGATGAGGCTGGACGCGTGGCGCTGGGCCTCGTTGATCCGCCCGTCACCGGCGATCACCGCGAGGGCCGCGTCGGCGTCGTGGTCCACGAGCGCCCCGATCGCCGCCCTGATGGCCTCCTCGACCATGATCCCCATGCGCAGGACGCTGTCCTTGACTTCGCGCTGGTCGCGGTCGAGCGGCTCGCGGGCCGGGATGTGTTCCGCTGGCGCGGGTGCGGATTCGGCTCGGTCCACGATCTCTTCGAGCTGCTCGGTCAGGATCTCGGCGGCGCGGCGCTGCTCGTCACTCATGGCTGGCTCCTCGCCGCTCATCCGAACCGGCCGGACACGTAGTCCTCGGTCAGCTGCTGCTTCGGGTTGGTGAAGATGCTCTTCGTGTCATCCATCTCGACCAGATATCCCGTCCGATCGTCCCCGACCGTGAGGAAGGCGGTCTGGTCGCTGACTCGCGAGGCCTGTTGCATGTTGTGCGTCACGATCACGATCGTGTATCGCCGCTTCAGGGCGACCATCAGCTCCTCGACCTGGAGCGTCGCGATCGGGTCCAGGGCCGAGCACGGCTCGTCCATCAGCAGCAGGTCCGGCTCGAGCGCCAGCGCCCTGGCGATGCACAGTCGCTGCTGCTGGCCGCCCGACAGGGATGTGCCGCCCGCCTTCAGCTTGTCCTTGACCTCGTCCCACAGGGCCGCCTGACGGAGGCAGCGTTCCACGAGGTCACCTTCGTCCCGCTTGCCGTGGACAAGGCCGTTGAACCGTGCCGGCGCCGCCACGTTATCGAAGATGGACATCGACGGGAACGGATTGGGCTGCTGGAACACCATCCCGATGGTTCGACGCACCGCGACCGGATCGATGTCGCTCGCGTAGAGATCGATGTCGTGATACACGATCTTGCCTTCGACTCGGGCGCCGGGCACCAGCTCATGCATCCTGTTGACGCAACGCAGCAGCGTCGACTTGCCACAGCCCGAGGGTCCGATGATCGCGGAGATGGCGTTCCGCTGGATGTCCATGGAGATGTCACGGAATGCCTGCTTCGAGCCGTAGTAGGCGCCGACGTCACGCAGCCGCAGCGCCAGCTCCGGCGTCGTCGCCTCGACGGTCTCCGGACGCGCCTGGTCCTGCAGGGCCGCCTGGCTCGGCGCCGTTCGATCCTCGGTCATGCTGGTCATCTTCGCATCATCCTCGGGTGCTACCTCGTGCATGGATCGCATCTCATCAGCGTTTGTTCGGTCGCGAGCGCGCCGCGAGCCAGCGGCCCGTCAGGTTCAGGATGAGGACGATCACCACGAGGGTGAGGGCCGCCCCCATGGCCCGGTCGCGGGCAGCGGGGAACGCTGAATTGAGGGCATTTCGATAGATCAGCAGGGGCATGGCCTGCATCGGCTCGTTCATGTCGAGCGTGAAGAAGTTGTTCCCGAGGGCCGTGAAGATCAACGGCGCGGTCTCGCCGATGGCCCGCGAGATGGCCAGCAGGATGCCCGTGATGATGCCCGACATCGCGCCCGGGATGAAGACGGCGGCGAACGAGCGCCAGCGCATCATGCCGAGGGCCCTGGTCCCTTCGTCGATCCGGCGGTCCGTGAGACGAAGCATCTCGTCGGTCGCGACCACGATCACGGGGAGTTCGATGACGGCCAACGCGATGGCGCCGGCATACCCGGAGAAATGACCCGTCGCGACGACGACCAGCGAGTAGACGAAGATGCCGACGACGATCGACGGCAGGCCGGCGAGCACGTCGATCACGAAGCGCGTCATGCCCACGAATTGACCGCCCACCTCGCGGATGAATACCGCGATCGCGATCCCGATCGGCACGGCGATCAAGGTCGCCAGTCCGGTCATCATCAGCGTCCCGACCAGGGCATTCCGGATCCCCCCTCCGGTCGCGCTGAGATCACCGGGCGGGTCTTCGAACAGGAACTCCACGGAGAGGGCGCGGATGCCCTGCACGAGCAGGAACCCGAGGATGGCCACCAGGGGGATGACGATCAAACCCAGCGCGAACCATGCGGCGACCTGGAACGCACGCTCCCGCGCGCGACGTCCTGACGCGGTCGGTCGCAGGCGAATGGCGACCGCCGTTCCCTCAAGCGACACGTCTGGCCCCTCCCGCGAACCGTTGCCGGATGAGGATCGCCGCGCCGTTGACGATCGCGGAGATCACCAGGAGGATCAGCCCCAGGGCGATCAGGGCTTCCGGGTGGAGCTCCTGGTTCGCTTCGTTGAATTCGTTCGCGATGACCGAGGCCAGGGTGAACCCGGGGGAGAAGATCGATGAGCCGATCCTCGTGGAGTTGCCGATCACCATGGTGACCGCGATCGTCTCGCCGATCGCCCGAGCCAGCCCCAGGATGACCGCCGCGAGGACCCCGCTTCGACCGATCGGCAGGACGACGGTGCGCACCACGTCCCAGCTGGTCCCGCCAAGCGCTCGCACGGCCTCGCGCTGCTGGGTCGGGGTGGCGGCGAAGACCTCCCGGCTGAGGGCCGCGATGATCGGGACGATCATGATCGACACGATGACGCCGGCGGCGAAGTAGCTCGGGCCAGGCGTGGGTCCGGAAAGGAATGGCACGACCTTGCCGATCGACCCGGCGATCGCTTGTTCGATCGGCCGCAGGAATGGCAGCAGGACGAGGAGCCCCCAGAGTCCGTAGACCACCGAGGGGACCGCCGCCAGCAGGTCGGCGACGACCGCGACGGGTCCCTTCGCACGCGCCGGCAGGACTTCGGTCACGAGCAACGCGACCAGGATCGCGATGGGCACGGCGATGAGCATCGCGATCGCCGAGGTCAGGACCGTGCCGTAGATGAACGGCAGGGCGCCATAGATCGTGAAGGACGGTGCCCAGCGGGTGCCGGTCACGAACCCGACGATGCCGAACCGCTCCCACACCGGCACCGTGGTCGAGAAGCTGTCGACCATCATCCAGATGATGATGGCCACGACGATGGCTGCCACGAGGCGCAGCCCGTTGCGGAACAGCCGGTCCGAAGAGAGGCCACGACCCCTTCGGAAACGGTCGGCCCGGGCGGCGCCGAGGGCCTCAGACAAGGTCGCCTCCAGACGGATAGGCAAGCCACACGGGTCCGAGCACCCGCGTGGCTTGCCGTGGATGGGTCAGCGCGAGTCTCAGGGGAGCAGTGGCGTCCCCGCCCAGTTGATGGACTTGACGGCTGCCTCGTCCTGGGCGAGAAGGCTGGCCGGGATCGAACCGTAGAACAGCGGCGCCGCGTCTGCTTGCCCCTCGTGGATGGCCCACCACAGGAAGTCGACCAGCGCCGTGGCGCGCTCCTGGGACTTCAGGACCTTCGACAGGTCCTTGTAGACGACGATCCAGGTGGTCCCCGTGATCGGGTATCCGTCGGGGGAGGCGGTGTCGACCAGGTCGAACCGCAGGTCGCTCGGGAATGACGGCAGATCCGCGGCCGCCTTGACGGAATTGAGCGTCGGGACGATGTCCTTGCCGGACTTGTTGGTCACCGTCGCGAAGGGGATGTTGTTCGACAAGGCGTACGCGAGCTCGATGTAGCCGACGCCGCCGTCGGTCGCGGAGATGCCCTGGGTGACGCCTTCGTTGCCGCTGGCGCCGAGGCCGGTCGGCCACTCCACTTCCTTCGAGCCCGACTTGGCCGGGTCGCCGCCGCCGACGGTCGTGACCCAATCGGCGCTGACGGCGCTGAGGTACTTCGTGAAGATGCTGGTGGTGCCGGAGCCATCGGATCGGTGCACGACACTCACATCCAGGTCAGGCAGGGTCAGGGAAGGGTTCGCCGCGGCGATCGCTGGATCGTTCCACTTCGTGATCTTGCCGAGGAAGATGTTCGCGATGATGTCGGGGGTCATCGTCAGTGGGGTCGACAGACCGGTGACGTTGTACGCCACGACCACGGCACCGAACGTGACCGGGATCTCGACGGGTTCGCCGTTCGCTGCCGCCGCCGCGATCTCGCTGTCCTTGAGGAAGGCGTCCGAGGCGCCGAAGTCGACGGTGTTCTCCGTCCAGCCCTTGACCCCACCGCCGGAGCCGATGGACTGGTAGTTGAGCTTGACCGAGCACTTGGTGTTGTAGTCGCCGCCCATCTTCGAGAGCAGCGGGAAGATGAAGGTCGAGCCCGCTCCGTTCAGCTGCCCGTCACCTGGCGAGCAGCGGTAGTCGAGAGCGGCGCCCGACGGCGACGCTGCCGCCGATGCGGATGCGGACGAGGCGGTGGACGGCGCCGCACTCGCCACGGTCGATGCGTCTGCACTCGGGGAGCTGCTCGAACCGGAGCTCGAGCACGCGCCGAACGCGATCGCCGCAGCGAACGCGAACGCGACGAGTCGCTTCGGGTTGGTGGTCACTCGATGATCCTCCTGCACTGCCGCGCGAGGTGGCGCGGTCGGGGTTCGCTGCCTGGCGCTGGGGGCGCGATGTGCCCGCTCTCTCCTGGCGGGCGTCACGGCTTGCCGTCTTTGACGACCTCACCGTCGCGAGCCGGGGTCAACGGCTCGTTGGCGATGCGTTAACCCTCGATTAACGGCTACCCGGCGGATCCAGGCGATAGCCGATGCCACGGACGGTCACGAGGTGGATCGGACGGGCGGGCTCGGCCTCGACCTTCGAGCGCAGCCAGCGGATGTGGACGTCGACCGTGCGCGGGTCACCGTCGTGGTCGGGTCCCCAGACCCGGTCGAGCAGCTGGCGTCGGGTATAGGCCCGGCCGGGGTGGCAGGCGAGCATCGCGAGGAGGCCGTATTCCTTGGGCCTGAGGTGGACCGGCTGGCCGTCGCGGCGCAGCTCGCGTGCCGTCATGTCGAGTTCGAGGTCCTCGCCCAGCGGGATGGTCGTCGGTGTCCGCCCGACGGCCCGCGCCTGCTCGTCGAGGAGGCGGAGCCGCCCGAGCAGCTCGTCGGGTGCCATCCCGAGTCCGAACGCGTCATCGAAGCCGAGACGCAACGCTCGCAGTCGCTCCTCCACGGCGTCGTCCGGCGCGAGGTACACGATGCGCATCGACGGTCGGCGATGGCGCTCGGCCGCCACCCGCTCGACGAGCGCGACGGTGGCCGGTGGTTCCGCGACGATCGCCAGGCGCGGCCGCATCCGCTCGAGCAGGTCCAGGAAGTCCGCGCCATCCGGCACGACACGGACGGCCTCGCCGAGCGCGGGCAGCAGACCCGGCGTGCCCAGGGCGAGCCAGTCGGATCGTGGGAGCGGGTCACCAGCCGAACGACGAGCCATGCCCGCAGCCTCGGGGCATCGGGATAACCCGGTGTTCGGTCCGCGTTAACGCTTCGCTAACACGCCGCCGTCCGTGGGGGCCGGGCGCGTCGCACCCCTTGGTCAGCCTGCGGCCGTCGGCCCCGTGCCGCGGTACGCGACGACCTCGACCTGCTGGAGCGTGATGAGCCCGTCGCCGACCAGCGCGTCGAGCTCCGGAAGCACCGCACGGAGGCGGTCCTCCTGGTCGATGACCTCGATGACCATGGGCAGGTCCTCGGACAGTCGGAGCAGCCGGGTCGTGTGCAGATGGGCGTTCGCACCGTAGCCCTCGATGCCACGCAGGACCGTGGCGCCCGCGATCCCGCGCTCACGAAGGCGCTCGACGATCACCTGGTAGAGCGGCTTGCCAGCCTCGTGGTCGGCTTCGCCGACGTAGATCCGGAGGAGCATGGCGGAGCCGTCGATGCGCATCAGTCGGTCCTCACAGTGCGCGGCCGATCGTCATGCCGGCGAGGACCGCGACCAGGCCGAGCAGCATCGATCCGCCGAGGTTGGCGACCGCGGCGGCCCAGGAACCCGCTTCGACCAGCCGCCACGACTCCAGCATGAAGGTGGAGAAGGTCGTGTACGCGCCGAGGAAGCCGATCATCACCGGTCCCCGGATGTCGGCGGGCAGGATCGCCCGCTCGGTCGTGATCGCGAAGAGCAGCCCGAGCACGAACGACCCTGTCACGTTGATGACCAGCGTGCCCCACGGGAACCCGCCGCCGGTCCGGTCGCTGACCAGGCCATCGATCACGTACCGGGCGATGGCGCCCGCGAAGCCGCCGACACCGATGAGCAGGAGTGGCACCGGACCTCCGTTCGATGCGCCCGCATCCCGACGGGTGCTACGGTGAGGATAAGCGCGCGGCTCCGTGCGCGACGGACCCATGGAGGCGATCGCATGGCCAGCTCGGGCGACGAGCCGACGACGAAGAGCAGGACGCCGGCCGGTGCCGCGAAGGGGGCCGCGGGCGACGTGGTCGCCGAGGCGCGCGCCGCCGCCGACAAGGCGACGCGCGAGGTGCGCAAGCTGGAGCAGAAGCTCGCGGCCGCCCGGGAGGTCAAGGCACGCCGGCTCGCGCAGCTCGCGGCCGCCCAGGCCGGCAAGGGCAAGAAGGAGATCTCGAAGCGCCGCAAGCAGGCGAAGTCGGCCGCGGCCGACGTCGCGTCGCTCGCGAAGCGCATCGCCGAGTCGGCGGACGCCGCGGCCGGCGGCGCCGTGCGGACCGCCGGGAGTGCCGCGAAGGATGTCGGGGCCGCAGCGGCCAAGGCCGTCGAGGCGGTCTCGCCCGTGAAGACCCCGAGCCCGACCGCGTCCAAGCCCGCTGCCCAGTCGAAAGCGACTGCCCCGAAGGCGACCGCGGCGGCCAAGCCGGCGGCATCGCGATCGACGACCGCCAAGCGCACCACGACCGGGAAGCGGACGACCGCTGCGAAGGGGACGAGTGCGACCGCCAAGCCGGCGAGTCCCGGGCCGGCAGCGGCGAAGCCGCGGACCCCGCGCAAGCCGGCGGCGGGCGCCTGATCCGCGGCTGACCACCCTCTGCCCCGCCTCGCTGCGCCAGCGCCCGGACGATGCCACCGACCGTCGGTGCCTCGATCGACATCGGGTCCAACTCCGTCCATCTCCTGGTCGGCCGCGTCGCCGAGCACCAGGTGGAGCCGCTTGCCGATGAATTCGGTCTTCCTCGGCCTCGGAGCCGCCGTCGCGGCCCGTGCCCTACCTCGGGCCGGACGCACGCGCCGGCCTGATCGACGCGCTACGCGCCTATGTCGAGACCGCGACCTCGCTCGGGGCGGCCATCGTCACCCTGATCGGGACCGAGCCGCTCCGCCGCGCAGGCGACAGCCGGACGCTCGTCCACGATGTCGAGACAGAGCTGGGCCTCCCGCTGCAGGTGCTCACCCACGAGGAGGAGGCGTTCCTGACGGTGGTCGGGGTCATGGAAGGACGGCCGGTCGAGCGCGAGACGCTGGTGGTCGACCTCGGCGGCGGCAGCTCCGAGTTCTGCGTCGTCGGGCCGGACGGGCCGCCACGCGCCGCGGGCCTGCGACTGGGCTCGGCCAGGCTGACCGAGCGGATCGCGGCCCATGACCCGCCCACGGCAGAGGAGATGGTCGAGATGCTCACGGAGGCGCGGCGGCTCGTCGAGGCCGCGCCCGACGCTCGTCCGCGCGAGATCGTCGCCGTCGGCGGGACCGCCTCGAACCTCGTCAAGGTCGTCCGCTTCGGTCCGTCGCGGCGGACGCTGACCCGCGACGGGACGGCCCAGGCGCTCGCGCTGCTCACCGCCGAGCCGGCGGAGCTCTCGGCGAAGCGCCACGCCATCAAGCCGGTCCGGGCACGGATCCTGCCGGCCGGGGCGGTGATCGTGGATGCGATCCTGCGGCGCTACGGCGTGGATGCCATGCGCGTCTCGGAGTCCGGGATCCGCGAGGGCGCGATCCTGGCCGCGGCGCACGCGGGCTCGGGCCTGGCGGGACCGGCTCCCCGCGCTGGCCCACGGCTGGCGGACGTGACGCCCGGACCGGCGAGCTCCCGACAGGCGACCGTGGCCTCGGCCTGAGCCGGTCTAGAGTCCCGCGACCACCCGTCCGAGTCCACGGCGGAATCCGATCCCGGCGACGCCGCGCCACGGCACGAAGATCGAGCGGCGGAGACGGTCCACCTCGCGCTCGCAGTGGTCGAGGTAGCGCGCGATCGCCGCGCTCTCATGGGTCGAGAGTTCCGTACCGTGCTCGACGAGGAAGGCCCGCGTCATCGAGGCGGCCACGTCGGCGTCGTGCATGAGCCCGAGATGGTCCTGGAGCGCGGTGACCCGGGCGATCAGCGGAGCCGATTCCGGGCCGAGCGCCTCGCGGACGAACTCCATGCTGTAGCGCAGCCACTTGGCCGCGATCCGGAGGTCGTGCAGCGTCTCGACATCGGCCCAGCGCAGCACCGGCTCATAGGCGCGGACCTGCTCGTAGGCGGCCCAGATCGCGGATGGTGCCGTATCCCGCACCCGGTGCGCCTCGACCGGGCCGACCGGCAGGACCATGGCGCCGTCGGTCCGCACGAAGTCGCGATAGTCGTCCAGCCAGCGCTGATATCCCTCGGAATCGAGCTCGCGGAACAGGAGGACGCGAGCGTCCTCCCGATGGCCGCGCCAGTCGGCCAGGAGCGGCTCGAGCGCGCGCTGCTCGGTGACCGGCAGATCGGTCTGGTAGTGGTCGGCCGCCTCGAGCAGGACGTCGAGGTCGCGGACCGCCCCGAGTCGTCCGGCGATCTCGCGGAGGCCCTCGCGGTAGCGCTTGGTCCGCTTGCGCCGGAACGAATCGCCGAAGACCCGCCAGGCGGCTCGCTGGCGTCGCGTCGCGACCCGCATCCCGTGGACATCCTCGGCTTCGATCCCGGATCTCGTGCCGGCCTCGCGGGCGATCATCCGGGCGAGATGGAAGCGCATGACCTTGCGGCCCGCCTCAGCGATGTGGTCCTCGCTGGTCACGCCGGCCGTCTTCCCGACGATGAGCTTCAGCGGGTCGGCGGCGGGGTCCTCGACCGGCGCGCCGGCATCAGCGATGACCGCGTCACCGGCAGGCGGCAGGGCATCGGCGAGCAGGTCCTCGTCGGCTCCGGGTCCGCGCTCCGGATCGGGCTCGTCGAGGTCGCCGTCCGGCTCGCACGAGATCGGTATCCGGCCCGACCGCGTCAGCTTCGACCGCCTGGATCGCGGCTTCGATGGGGTCGGGCTCCTCGGACCGAGTCGGGCTCCTCGGACGGATCGGGCTCCTCGGACGGATCGGGCTCGGTCCCGGGCGCGTCGTCGGCGACCCCTCCCGCCTCGGGGACCGGCTCCTCGGCCGCGTCGGCCTCCGCGTCGGCTTCGGGCGCCTCGGCGGTCGCCTGGACCTCGGGCGTTTCCTCGGGCTCATCCGGTTCCGCACGCTGGGCTGGCTCGGCGACCGGCGACACCGGGGGCGTGCCCTGGACGGCCGCCAGCGCGGTCTCGAGCTTGCTGCTGGTGGACCGGGCGAGCGTGGTGTCCCGGTCGAAGGTCGCCGCGAGCCCTTCGAGCAGCGACTCGTCGCCCTGCAGGAGCTCCGCTTCGAGCTCGATGAAGCGACCGACCACCCGGCCGCGGACCACGACATCCACGTCGTCCAGGCTCAGCTCGACGCGCGTGCCGCGGTCCCGGAGCTGGCGACGGCGCCGGAACTGGCGGACCGTGACCGTCTCGACCAGCGGCGCATCGCCGCCGAGCTCGAGGACGAGCGACCGCGCATCCGAGGCCGGCCATTCGAAGGCGCCGAGCGCGCGGTCGGCGGGACCTTCGATCTCCTCGCGCCGCAGCGCCCCACCGGCTCCGTCGCGCTTGGAGCGCGACTTCACCGACACGATCGTGCCCGACCCGGTGACCCGCATCCGGACGGCGAAGCCCGCCCGGCGGAAGGCGCCATCCGCCGTGTCGACGTAGCGGTCCTCCATCTGCGTCGAGCGGGTGGACGCGCTGCCGCTGAACGGACCGACCATCGGGATCGTGAGGTAGCGTTCGGCGGCCGTGACGTCGCCGACGCGGTATTTCAGCTCGGTCTCGATGGGCCGGGCAGCGGGTTCCACGGTCTCAGTCATGCGCGTTCGCGGTCATTCGATCCCACCTCACGCCCGCGGGTCCAGCGAGCCGGCACCGGCGCCGGGTCGATGAGGGAGGTCCGAGACGGCGCCCTGCGCCAGGGCCAGGGCTTTCAGCGCCTCGAAGGTGTCGATCGTGCCCGGGCCGGCCCTGGAGTGTCTCGGTCCGCACCCACGTCGCGTCGGGCAGGAGCTGCCAGGACCGCCGGTCGTCGGCGAGCATCAGGTCCAGGATCCCGGCCAGGCGGGCGCGAGCCTCCGCGTCCTCGACGGGGACGAGGGCCTCGACGCGTCGGTCCAGGTTGCGGTCCATGAGGTCCGCGGAGCCGATGTACCAGTCGCGGTCGCCGCCGTTCTCGAACGACCAGATCCGTGAGTGCTCGAGGAACTCGCCGATGATCGAGCGGACCGCGATGTTCTCGCTGACGCCCGGGAGGCCCGGCTGGAGGGAGCAACCGGCGCGGATGATGAGGTCGATCCGGACGCCCGCCGTGGAGGCCGCATACAGCGCCTCGATCGACGCCTCGTCCACGATCGCGTTCAGCTTCAGGATGATCCGGGCCGGACGACCCGCCCGCGCGTGGGCGACCTCCCGCTCGACCAGCTCGAGGAACCGCGAGCGGAGGCTGTGCGGCGCGACCAGGAGCCGCCGGAACGTCTGCTGGCGCGACAGCCCGGTCAGGACGTTGAACAGGTCCGTGACGTCGGCGCCGATCTCCGGGCGACAGGTCAGCAGCCCCAGGTCGACGTAGAGCCGGGCGGTCTTCGGGTTGTAGTTGCCGGTCCCGATGTGGACGTAGCGCCGCAGGCCGGAGCCCTCGCGCCGGACGACGAGCGCCGTCTTGGAGTGCGTCTTGAGCCCGACCAGCCCGTAGACCACGTGCGCCCCGGCGCGCTCGAGCTTGCGCGCCCAGACGATGTTGGCCTCCTCGTCGAAGCGGGCCTTGATCTCCACGAGGACCACGACCTGCTTGCCGCGCTCCGCCGCGCGGATGAGCGACTGGACGATCGGCGAATCGCCCGATGTCCGGTACAGCGTCTGCTTGATGCTCAGGACGTCCGGGTCTTCCGAGGCCTGGGTGATGAACCGCTCGACCGACGCGGTGAACGACTCGTACGGATGGTGGACGAGGATGTCCCCGCCGCGGATGGCGGCGAACACGTCGGCCGGCTCGTCCTCGTCGGGCGGGACGAGGCGCAGCGGGGTGACCGGCGTCCACGGCGGCATCTGGAGGTCGGGACGGTTGAGCTCGGTCAGCTGGCGGAGCCCGGTCAGATCGAGCATGCCGCGGATCTCGTAGCAGTCGGCGTCGGTCAGGCCCAGGCCGCGGAGCAGCAGCAGCCGCGTCGCCGGCGGCATGGACCGCTCGACCTCGAGGCGGACCGCCTCGCCGAAGCGCCGGCGGCGCAGCTCCTCCTCGATCGCCATGAGCAGGTCGTCGGCCTCGTCCTCCTCGATGGCGAGGTCGGCGTTGCGGGTCACGCGGAAGAGGTGGTGCTCCTCGATCTCCATCCCGCTGAAGAGCAGGTCGAGGTTGGCCTCGATGACCTGGTCGATCAGCACGAAGCGCGATGGCTCCACCTCGAGCAGCCGCGGCAGGATCTGCGGGACCTTGACGCGGGCGAAGCCCCGCTCGCCGGTCGCCGGGTCGTGCAGCCCGACCGCGATCGACAGCGTGAGTGACGTGATGTACGGGAACGGGTGTCCCGGATCGACCGCGAGCGGCGTCAGGACCGGGAAGATCTCGTCGATGAAGCGCTGACGGAGCGCATCGTGATGCTCCGGGATGGCCGCATAGTCGAGGACCTCGACGCCTTCCGCCGCCAGATGCCGGCGGACATCGAGATAGATCGTGGACAGCTCGTCGACCATCTCGAGGACCCGCGCCCGGGCCGCGTCGAGCTGCTCCTGGGCGGTCCGCCCGTCCGGCGAGTGCGCCCCGCTGCCGACCTGTGCCTGCTGGCGCAGGCCCGCGATGCGGACCTGGAAGAACTCGTCGAGGTTGCCCGCGAAGATGGCCAGGAACTTGACCCGCTCCAGGAGCGGATCGCGATCGTCGCGCGCCTCGAAGAGCACGCGCGCGTTGAACTCCAGCCACGACAGCTCACGATTGAGGTAGGGGAGCGGCTGCCGCGCGCGGGGGGTGCGGCGCGGGCGCGCGTTCGTCGCGGGACGGGCGAGTGCGCCGGGTTCGACGGCGGCCATGCGGCTGATGGGCTCCTGGATCTGCGGTTCAGGCCCCTTCACCAGGCCCGGCCGGCGAGGATAGCACGGCCCGATGGATGGACCCACGGCCTGGAAGGACTCGTCGCGGCTACTCCTCGGCCCGGTAGCGGCGCTCCCCGGTGTTCGGGTCGAGCCACACGCGCATCGGGATCGACGTGGTCGGGTCCACGAAGCGCTCGTCGGTGCGCTGGAAGCGCGGCTCCATCGGCCGGTCGGTCGGCTCGCCGCCGCCCGGCCCGGGCGGACTCGCCATGCGCTCGGACTCGGCGGAGCGATAGCGCAGCCGCTCGATCATCGCCGCCACGATGAAGCCGCCACCGAGCGCGACGGTGATCAGGCCCATCACCACGAGACCCGGTCCGGCCAGGATCAGCAGCAGGCCGCCGATCGCCATCAGCACGCCGCATCCCAGGATGAAGCCGCGGGAGAGGCTCACGCCCATGGGGTCACTCCACGCTAGGCTGGGCCGTCGCGTCCGGGACGACGATCACGGCCGTGCCGTAGGCGACGATCTCGCTCATCGAGCTGGCGATCTCGGAGCTGTCGAAGCGCATGGACAGGACCGCGTTCGCCCCGGTGACCGTGGCGTTCTGGACGAGCCGGTCGAGCGCCTGGCGACGGGTGTCCTCGAGCAGGCTGGTGTACTCGTGGATCTCGCCACCGCCGAGCGAGCGGAGGCTGGCCATCAGGTTGCCGCCGAGTCCGCGACTCCTGACCACGAGGCCGAAGACCATGCCCTTCGACTCGGTGACGCGGTACCCGGTCAGGTACGGGGTCGTGACGACGATCATGCGGACTCCTTCTCGCGGACGCTCGTGCAGACCTCGCACGGGCAATGGTGACGGAGCGATTCGAACGTGTAGTAGCCGGTGTGATGGCCATCGCCCCACGACGGGGCGAGCGCGTAATTGCCGACCAGCTGAAGGTCCACGAGCCGGGTCTGCTCGGCGGTCAGCGTCGGGGCGCTGTCGAGCCAGCCCGGCATGCCGGCTTCGCCGCGGCAGTGCGCGCATGGGCACAGCCAGCGCAGGGCGACGGTCCCGTAGACGGAGTGATGCCCGTCGTCCCAGTCGATCTCGAGCGTGCCCGCGGCGCGATCGCCGTGGATGCGGGCTGGCGTGGGCATACCGTCATTGTGGCACGGCGCGGCCCCTGCGCCCTGCTGCGTGGATGGTGCGCAGGGGCATCGCAATCTGGGACCTGACCGGCCGCACCGGGGGCTTCCAGCCGGGACCGGGGCTATAGTCGCTTGCCGTGGGACTCGAGATCGATCACGTCACCAAACGATTCGCGTCGACCCTTGCGCTCGACGAGCTGACCTTCGACGTCGCGAGCGGCGCGATCTTCGGCTTCCTCGGCGCGAACGGCGCCGGCAAGACGACGACGATGCGCATCTGCCTCGGGATCCTCCGGGCCGACACCGGCGAGGTGCGCTGGAACGGCGAGCCCGTCACCGCGGTCCCGCGCCGGACCTGGGGCTATCTGCCCGAGGAGCGCGGCCTCTACCCGCGGATGACCGTGATCGACCAGCTCGTCTACTTCGCGTCGCTGTACGGCGAGCCGCCGGCGGTCGCGCGGCGGGAGGCGACGGCATGGCTCGACCGGTTCCTGATCGGCGAGATGGCGGGTCGCCGGGCCGAGGAGCTCTCGAAGGGCAATCAGCAGAAGGTCCAGTTCATCGCCGCGGTCCTGCACAAGCCGCAGGTGCTGCTGATGGACGAGCCCTTCACGGGGCTGGACCCGGTCAATCTCGCGATCCTGCGCGACGCCTTCCTCGAGCTTCGCGACGACGGTCGCACGCTGATCTTCTCGACCCACCAGATGGAAGCCGCCGAGGCGCTGTGCGAATCCGTGGCGATCGTCGACCGCGGCCGCGTGGTCGCCGGGGGCACGGTCGCCGCCCTCAAGCGTGCCAGCGGGCGCCGCACGATCCGGATCGCCCTGGACGGCCAGGTCGTCCCGACCTGGCTGGCCACGCTCGAGGGCGTGACGGGGATCCGGCCCGGCCCGGGCCACGCGGAGCTCGACCTCGCACCCACCGCCGAGCCGAGCGCGATCATCGCGGCGGTCGTCCGCCGTGGCGCGGCCGTCTCGCGCTTCGAGGTCGCCGAGCCGAGCCTCGAGGCGTTGTTCGTGGAGGTCGTCGGCCGGCCCGCCGACGCGGAGACCGGGAGTGCCTCGACCGCCGCCGCGACACCGCGCTCCACCACGCCCGCCGAAGCCGCCTGATGGCCCGACACGTGCCATGAGTACGCGCGACCCGATGCTCCCGAACGCCGCGATCATCGCCAAGCGCGAGTACCGCGACCGGGTGCGCAGCCCGTTCTTCGTGGTCTCCACGATCCTGCTCATGGCGCTCGCGCTCGGAGTGGCCATCGCGCCGATCGCGATCCGCTTCGTCGACCGGCACAGCGTCACGCGCATCGCGATCATCGTCGACGACGACCGGCTCGCCGCCCAGGCCGTCGGGATCACCGACAGCATGCTCAACGTCCCGCCGGCCGGCGCCGACCCGGCGACCTGGGTCAAGACCTTCGACATCGAGCACGTGACCGACGCCCGCGCGGCGGAGGCCCAGCTCGCGGCGGGCACCCTCGGCGGAGTGCTGCGCATCAGCCGCCTGCCGAGCGGACAGCTCGCGGTCGACTTCCGCACCAACTCGTCCGCGGACGGGGTCCGCAGCCAGTTGATGGGCTTCGCCGCGCTGGGCATCGCCATCTACGACTGGACGTCCTCGCTCCCGCCGGACTCGCAGTTGGGCGCCTTCCGCACCCCGACCTTCACGATCGACGCCATCAACGCCCCGACCGCCGATGGGCGCCCGATCGATCCGCAGGAGGTCGCGAGCCGCGGCTTCCTGGGCATCGTGTTCGTCGTGCTGCTGTTCCTGACCGTGATCATCTACGGCATGTGGGTCGCAGCGGGCGTCGCGACCGAGAAGAGCAGCCGGGTCATGGAGCTCATGATCAGCGCGGCCTCGCCGCGCCAGATGCTTGCCGGCAAGGTGGTCGGCATCGGCGGCGCCGGCCTGTCCCAGTACCTCCTGATCGCGGTGCCGGCGCTGCTCGTGCTGGCGTTCCAGGACCAGATCGCGCAGGCGCTCCTCGGCGCCGACTGGGCGAGCGGCACGCCGATCGTCGGCCTGACGCCCGGCCTCCTGCTCGGCTACGGGACGTTCTTCCTGCTCGGGTTCACGCTGTTCGCGCTCATCTACGCGTCGATGGGCTCGTTCGTGAGCCGCCCGGACGACCTGCAGACCCTTTCGCTCCCATTGAGCCTCGTGGCGATGTCCGGCTACCTGATCGCGATCATGACCCTGAGTCGCGGCGCCTCCGACCTGACCACGATGTTCTCGTTCATCCCGCCGTTCAGCCCGTTCGTGATGCTGGCGCGCCTGATGGTCGACCAGGTCCAGCCGTGGGAGATCATCCTGTCGGTCGCGATCCTGGTGCTCGCCGTGGCAGTCGTGGCGATGCTGGCGACCCGGATGTATGCCGCCGGGGTCCTGCTGTACGGCCAGCGCCCTGGCCTGCGGACATTCATCGCGGCGGCGCGCCGAGCCGGTTGAGCCGCCGGGCTCAGGCGGCCGGGTCGCACGGGTCCACCCGCACGCACCCGCCCGCGCCGGCGACTACGTCTCGTCGTCGAGCGGCAATCGGCTGATCAGCGCGAGGACCGGCGCCGAGGCGACCGTTGGCGGCGGCAGCTCCTCGTCGGAGACGACACTCCCCGGGATCGCCGCCACGTATCGCCACAGACGGCTGCGGACCCCCGGAAGGTACGGGCTCATCCGCTGGCGCGCCAGGATCCCGGCGATCCCCTGGGCGACCGCCGCGTCGTAGAGGGCGCGGCCCTCGGTCGCGATGGCCGGCACCGCGAGCACCTCATCGCCCGGGCGCAGCACGCGGCGCAGCGCCTCGCGCCGCTTCACGAGCGGCTGCGCGAGCAGCGACCGCCCATCGAGGTGGAGCAGGTCGAAGGCGAGGAAGGCCGCCGGCGGGCCGACGCCGCTCGCGAAGCGGGCCTCGAGCGCGGCCGCGTCCGCCCGACCGTGGGCGTCCACGACGACCAGTTCGCCGTCGAGCAGCGCGGACCGTGCGGCCATGCGGACGGCCATCCCGGCCAGCTCGGGGAAGGCCGCGGACAGGTCGGTGCCGTCCGCGTCGACGACCCGCACCTCGCCGGTCCCGGCCAGCTCGGCCGGGCCGATCCCGACCAGGACCCGCCGGCCGCCCCACCACGGCTCGAAGAGATGGTCCTCCGAGTCGAACGCCTCCGGCAGCGGGCGCGGCAGCATCGGCCGGAGGTCCGGCAGGTCCGGCAGGAGATCGGTCTCGAGCCGCAGCGAGAGCTGGTCGGACATCGTGTCCCGATGGTAGCCCGCTAGACTTGGCCCGTCCCCCCGTCCCGAGACGTCCTGTTCGACCGCCTGGAGGTCCCGTGCCCCGTCCGCCACGACCCGCCGACCTGTACCGCCTCAGGATCGCGTCCCAGCCGCAGCTGTCGCCCGACGGCCGGTCCGTCGTGGTGACGCTCCAGACGGTGGCGCCGGGCTTCGACGCCTATCGCTCCGCGCTCTGGCTGGTCTCGACAGCATCGGACGGTCCCGCGCCGCGGCAGCTGACGCTGGGTACGCGCCAGGATCACCACGCGCGCTTCTCGCCCGACGGCCGGACGCTCGCCTTCCTCTCGGACCGCCGGACGATCGTCGAAGAGGAGCCGACGCGCGGCGACGCGAAGGACCGCGAGGACGCCAGCCAGGTGCACCTGCTCCCGCTCGACAGTGGCGAAGCGCGCCGGTTGACCGACCTGCCGCGCGGCGTCTCCGGCTTCGCGTGGTCGCCGGACGGGACCCGGCTCGTCGTCACCTCGTCGTCGCACGAGGCGACCTGGGAGGCCGACCGACGACGCCGCGGGCTCACCAGCCGGACGGAACCCGGGACGCCGCCGCCGTCGGACTACCGGTTCATCGACCGTCTCGGGTCGATGCTCAACGGCGCCGGCTTCATCTACGACCGGGTCGAGCACCTCTGGCTGGTCGATGTGGCGAGCGGGGCAGCGTCGCGCCTGACCGACGGGCCGGTGGCGGACGGCCAGCCGGCCTGGTCGCCGGACGGACGCCGGATCTCGTTCACCTCGAACCGGCGCCGCGATGCGGATCTCGTGCTGCGTTCGGACATCCACGTCGTCGACCTCAAGACGAGGAAGGTCAGTCCGATCACCGCCGGTCCGGGGTCGATCTTCGGGTTCTCGACGTGGAACCCGGACGGACGGTCGATCCTGGTCATGGGCGCCCGGCTGGATGGGAGCGGCGGCATCCGCAACGACCTGTGGGTCTTCGCCGCGGACGCCTCCGACGCGACGCCCACCGGCGGCCGCAACGTCTCGGGCCGCCACGACCTGATGCCGCTGTCCGGGATGACCAGCGACGTGACCATCGGGGAGACGGCCGCGCCGGCGGTGGATGCCGATGGGACGCACGCGTTCGTGACGGCGCCCATCGACGGGTCGTACGAGCTCTGGAGGATCGCGCTCGCCGATGGCCGCCTCGAGCGGCTGACCCACGGCCGGCACCATATCTCGGGCTGGGACCTGCGGACCGGGGCGCGCGGGCGCGCGACGGCCGCGTACCTGCGTTCGTCGCCCACCGAGCCACCCGACGTCTGGCTCCTCGAGGGCCCCGCGGAGCCGCGCCGGCTCACCTCGTTCAACGCCGACGTCCTCGACGAGCTGGAGCTCCGCGAGGCGATCGAGCGGCACGTGACGGTCGACGGCCACGATGTCCAGGGCTGGCTCATCCCGTCCGGACCGGGAGCCCGGCCCCTGGTGACCGAGATCCACGGCGGCCCCGAGGCGCTCTACGGCTGGTCGCCGGTCTGGGAGTTCCAGGTCCTCGCCGCCAACGGGATCAGCGTCTTCTACTGCAATCCCCGCGGTTCCGAGGGGTACGGCGTCGCCTTCAACGCCGGCAACCACCGCGATTGGGGGCCTGGCCCGACGCGCGATGTCCTGGCCGGGGTCGATGCGCTCGTGGCGGACGGCCTGGCCGACCCGGACCGTCTCGGGGTCACGGGCGGCTCGTACGGCGGCTACCTGACGAGCTGGATCGTCGGCCACGACCAGCGCTTCCGGGCCGCGATGAGCTGCCGCGGCGTCAACGACATGTCGATGATCTTCACGACCGGCGACATCGCCGGCGGGGACTGGGCGCGGATCGAGTTCGGCAGCACGCCCTGGGACGATCCGGCCTACTTTCGCGAGATCTCGCCGATCGCCTACGCCGACGCGATCCGGACGCCGCTGCTGATCCAGCACTCGGAGCGGGACCTGCGGACGACGATCGGCCAGGCCGAGGCGCTGTTCACGGTCCTGCGCTCGAAGCGGCGTCCGGTCCGTCTCCTGCGGGTCCCCGAGGACACCCACGAGCTGACCCGCTCGGGGACGCCGTTCCGGCGGATCGAGAACCTCGAGGTCGTGCTGGGCTGGTTCCGCCACTTCCTGGTCGACGGGAAGCGCGGGATGCCGCCGCTCCCGAGGATCCGCGGCGGCCGCTAGGCGAGGTGCTCGGCGAGGAACGCCAGCTGGTCGCGGACCTGGAAGGCGCCGCCGCCCTCGTGGCCGTTGTAGGGCCAGACGTTGATCCGCTTCGGCCCGGCGTAGCGGTTGTAGGCGGCGAAGACCGTCGACGGCGGGCAGATATCGTCCATGAGCGCCACCGAGAAGAGGGCCGGTGCGCTGGCCCGCGGCGCGAAATGGACGCCATCGAAGTAGGCCAGCGTCCGGAACGCCGTGTCGACCCGGTCGCGGTGGACGCGGCACCACGTGGCGATCTCGACGTACGGTGCGGTGTCCGTGATCTCCGACGCCCGGCGGTAGTGGCACAGGAACGGGACGTCGATGAACGCGGCGCGAAGGTCGGAGCGGAGACCGGCCACCGCGAGCGCCAGCCCGCCGCCCTGGCTCCCGCCCCCCACCGCGATGCGGGTGGCGTCCACGGCAGAGTGGGCCTGGGCCGCGTCGACGGCCCGGACCGCATCGGTCATGAGCCGCCGGTAGTAGTAGCGCGCCGGGTCCTCTATCCCGCGGGTCAGCACGCCCGGCGCCTGCGGCTCGCCGGTGGCGCCGGCGTCGGGCGTGTCGCTGGGGCTCCAGGTGCTGCCCTGGCCGCGCGTGTCCATCACCAGGTGCGCGTAGCCGGCGCTCGCCCACACGAGATGGTCCGCCGGCAGGCTGCGCCCGCCGCCGTAGCCCACATAGGTGACGACGCAGGGGAGGGGTCCCGCCGCACCCGCCGGTACCTGGAGCCAGCCGCGGATCGGCTGGCCATCGAAGCCCGGGAACGTCACGTCGAAGGTGTCGACCGAGCGCAGCCCCGTGACGACGCGCTCGTAGCGTGCCGGCTCGGCTGTCGCGGACCGGGCGGCCGCGATCGTGTCCGTCCAGAAGGCGTCGAAGTCGGTGGGTTCGGTGAATGCCGGCCGGTAGGCCTCGAGCTCGGCGAGCGGCAGGTCGAACAGGTTCATGGCGCGAGTGTGGCACGAGGAGGGTGGCCCTCGTGAGACTCGGGTGTATCCTCCGCCTCCCATGACCACCACCCGCCGTCCGGCCACCGTCGCTCGCGAGCGCGCGCACGAGCTGGTCGCCGCGTGGGATGCCCGCCCGGGCCCCCTCGGCAGCCTGCTCGGCCGGGTGACCACCGTCGACCAGGTCGGCGTCGAGGAGCGCGTCGACTCGCTCAAGCGCCGGTCGATCAAGAAGGCTTCGAAGATGTGGGCCCTCGACCTCGCGATCCGGATGATGGATCTGACCACCCTCGAGGGGAAGGACACGCCAGGCAAGATCCGCGCCTTGTGCGTCAAGGCGATGCACCCGCAGCCGAACGACCCGACGATCCCGTCGGTCGCGGCCGTGTGCGTCTATCCGTCGCTCGTCGCCGAGGCGAAGGAGGCTCTCCGCGGCTCGACGGTCAAGGTCGCCAGCGTCGCCACGGGCTTCCCGTCCGGGCAGACGTTCCGGGACATCAAGCTCGCCGAGACCCGGGCCGCCGTCGAGGCGGGCGCCGACGAGGTCGACATGGTCATCGATCGCGGCGCGTTCCTGTCCGGCGACTACCTGACCGTGTTCGAGGAGATCGTCGACGTCAAGGATGCCGCCGGAGCGGCACACCTCAAGGTCATCCTCGAGACCGGCGAGCTCGAGACCTACGACAACGTCCGGCGGGCGAGCGTGCTGGCGATGGCCGCCGGTGCCGACTTCATCAAGACCTCGACCGGCAAGGTCACCCCGGCCGCCACCATGCCGGTGACGCTGGTGATGCTCGAGGCGATCCGCGACTTCGAGCACGCGACCGGGCGGCAGGTCGGGATGAAGCCGGCCGGCGGGATCCGGACCGCCAAGGAAGCGATCCAGTACCTCGTGATCCTGTACGAGACGCTGGGGCCGCGCTGGATGTCGCCCGACTGGTTCCGATTCGGGGCGTCATCGCTGCTCAACGACGTGCTGATGCAGATCGAGTTCCAGCGGACCGGCCGCTACCAGGACCCGGACCACTTCTCGCTCGACTGACCGCAAGGTCGACGCGTCGTCGGGCCGGACGTTTGCAACGTCGATGGCATAGCTGCCCGACCTGCGCGTCGCGCGCATGGCTGGCCGACGCTTCGTGGCTTGAGTGCGCCATCCCGCCGGGGGGTCCGGTCGCGCAGACCTAGCCAGACCCGGCGGTGGCCGGCCGCTGGATGCGGAGCCGTGTCAGCCGTTCATGCTCGCGATCTGGATCAGGTTGCCGCAGGTGTCGTCGAAGACGGCGGTGGTGACCGGCCCCATCTCCACGGGCGGCTGGGTGAAGGTGACGCCGCGCGCGACGAGCCGCTCGTACTCCGCCGCGCAGTCGTCCACGGCGAACGAGGTGAAGGGGACCCCGTCGGCGACCAGCGCCCGCTTGAACGGCCCGGCGGCCGGATGCGCGTCCGGCTCGAGCAGCAGCTCGGTGCCGTCGGGCGCCTCGGGCGAGACGACGGTCAGCCAGCGCGGACCGCCCATGTCGACGTCGGCCTTCGGCTGGAAGCCGAGGACATCCGTGTAGAACGCGAGCGCCTTCGCCTGGTCATCGACCAGGACGCTCGCCAGGTGGATACGCATCAATCAGCCTCCGGCTTGGTGCGGGTGGCGTGTCGGTGGGCGTCGCCAACGGTCCACGATGGTCTCGAGTGGCGCGGGGTTGAGCGTGTGGAGCTTCGTGCGGCCGTCACGGCGGGTATCGATCAGGCCCGCGCCCTCCAGGACGTCGAGGTGTTGCGAGATGGCCTGCCGGCTCGACGACACGCCGTGCCGGTTCGCCAGGCGAGCGCAGATCTCGAACAGGGTCTGGTCGTCTCGCTCAGCCAGTTCGTCGAGGATCAGGCGACGAGTCGGGTCGGCGAGGGCGCGGAACGGGTCGCCCATGGGTTCGGCCCTGATGATATGCAAGTACACGCTTGCATGTCAACCCGCGACTGCCGCCTGTGCGTTCCTGGTGGTCCTGTGGTTGCGCCTGCCGCAAGGTTGCCGATGATGTTCCGCGTGAGGAGCGATGCAACGCCCGGGTCGCCACCGAAGGATGTCCTCGCCGCTTTCGGGGTGAGCGGAACGCCGATCGCCCTGAAGGGCGGGCGCGGCTCGTCCTGGCGGGCTGACCACCTGGTGCTCAAGCCCGCGGACACCAGCGAACGGATCCTCGCGTGGCAGGCTCGGGTCCTCGCCGACATCCCGCCGGACAGTGCTCGCGTCAGCCGGCCTGTGCGTTCCGGAGGTGGCGCCTTCATCGTCGGTGGTTGGAGCGCTTCGGTGTTCTGCGTCGGCCGCCACGAGCCCCGCCGCTGGTTCGACATCATCGAGGCCGGACGGCGACTCCATCGAGCCCTCGCCCATGTCGATCGCCCCGACTTCTTGGTCTCGCGAGGGGATCCATGGGCCGTGGCCGACCGCGCTGCCTGGGGAGACATCTCGCTCGCCCCGTATCGCGATTCGCCACACGTCGCTCGACTCGAGGACTGCCTCGAGCCAGTTCGCGCTCCGTCTCAGGTCATCCATGGCGATCTGACTGGCAACGTCCTGTTCGCGGATGCGTTGCCGCCGGCGGTGATCGACCTCTCGCCGTACTGGCGGCCGGTCGAGTTCGCGACTGCGATCGTGGTCGCTGACGCGCTGGTCTGGGAGGGGGCCGGCGAATCGGAGTTGTCATCGGCGACTGACCTTGACCAGTTCGGCCAACTGCTTGCGCGCGCGCTGCTGTTTCGACTCGTCGCTGATGCGGTGGCCGATCCCGACTCGATAGACGCTAGCGCGACGCCCTTCGCCCCAGCGGTCGACCTTGCGGTGCGCCTCATCCAGGACCACCAGTAACGCACACCGACGGCCGCATGGGCGCCAGGCTGGGCGGGCGTCGTATCGTCGTACACCGAACCGAGGAGGGATCCTGATGCGCAGCGTGATCTACTCGATGGGCGTCTCGCTCGACGGCTACATCGTCGGGCCGGACGGCGAGATCACGTCGTGGGCGCCGGACGAGGAGCTCTGGCGATCGGTCAAGGACGAGATCCGAGGGGTCGGCGTCCACCTGATGGGGCGCCGTCTGTACGAGACGATGCTGTACTGGGAGACCGCCGACCAGGATCAAACGTTCGACGACGCAGAGATCGAGTGGACCGCACTGTGGAGACCGCTCCCGAAGGTGGTGTTCTCGAGGACGCTGTCGGCGGTGCGGGGCAACGCGCGCCTGGCCAGCGCTGGCCTGGCGGAGGAGATCGAGCGGCTGCGCGCCGAGCCCGGGGAGGGCGACATCGCGATCGGCGGCGCGACCCTCGCCGCCGAAGCGGCGGCCGCGGGTCTGATCGACGAGTACCGGATCAGGGTCTACCCCGTGCTCGTCGGCGGTGGGATCCCGTACTTCCCGCGGCGCGAGCGCCACGTGGACCTCGAACTGGTCGAGACGCGCACCTTCAGCTCGAAGGTCGTCTACCTTCGCTACCGCGTGGCGAGAGAGCGGCTGGCGTCGTCCTAGGCCGCAGCCGGCGGCCCGAACCAGGTGGTCAGCGCGTCAGCGAGTCCCGACGGCGTCCGCTCTGCCACCCAGGCCACATATCCGTCGGGCCGGATCGCCACGGCGGATGGAGCGGCCACCGCCCCGAGTGCCGGAAGCTCCCATGGCCCGTCGTACCTGGCGTCGACCAGGCGGACCCGATCCGCCCATGGCGTGATGTCGAAGCCGCCGGCCCTACCGAGATCGAGCAGGAGCGGCCGGGCATCGTGCAGCAGCGTGTACACGCGCAGGGGACCGTCAACGGTCGTCAGGTCGAGATCGGGCATGCGGCGTCCGAGCAGCGGGTGGCCCTCGCCGAGGTCGTACTGGATGTCCAGGCCGGACATCATCGCGCCGAATCGCCGGCGAGGCTCGTCCATGCTCAGGAGCTCCGACACGCTGTCGCGCAGCGCCTCGGTCCGATCGTCGACGCGGGTGAGCGCCACCTGCGCCATCGTGTTGCGCAGGACGCGTGCCCCGACCGGGTGGCGCTCGGCTTGGTAGGTATCCAGCAGGCTGTCCGGCGAGACCCCCCGGATCACCTGCGCCAGCTTCCATCCCAGGTTCACGGCGTCCTGCACACCGGTGTTGAGGCCCTGCCCGCCGACCGGGGAATGCACGTGGGCCGCATCGCCGGCCAGCAGGACCCGTCCCTTGCGGTAGGCGGCAGCCTGCCGGGACGTGTCGGTGAACCTGGTCATCCAGGTGACGTCGTGGACCCCGTAGTCGGTGCCGTACACGGCGATGAGGCCCTCGCGAAGGTCCTCGAGGGTGGGCTCGCGGGTGCCGATCTCCGCCTCGGTCAGCATCACCCCGACCGTCCCGCCGGCCTGGTAGACGACCGCCCCGTCCTTGACCTCGTACTCGGTCTTGCCCAGGGCATGCGTACCGGAGGGGGTGCGCCGGACGCCCAGCTCCGGCTCCTCGGTCATCTCGACCTCGGCGAGCAGGGCGCTCGTCGTCGCATCCCAGCCGGGGAACTCGATGCCGGCGGCCTTGCGGACCAGGCTGCGTCCTCCGTCGCAGCCGACGAGGTACTGCGCCCGGACCCGCCGGCCGTCGGACAGGGCGACGTCCACGCCGGCGTCGTCCTGCACGAATCCGGCCAGCTCCGTGCCGTACTGGATCGGGACTCCCAGCTCGGCCACCCAGCCGGCGAGGATCCGCTCGATGTGCTTCTGCCACAGCCCCAGCCCGTAGGGATGGCGGGTGGGGAAGTCGCTGATGTCCAGGCGGATCATGCCGAACCCGGCGACCTGGGCCACCTGCCCCTCGGCGAGGAACCGGTCGGCGATGCCGCGTTGATCGAAGACCTCGATGGTGCGTGACTGCAGCCCGCCTGCGCGCGAACCCGGGAGGCCCTGATCGGGGCGCCGCTCGAGGATGGCGACGTCGACGCCGGCCAATGCCAGCTCACCTGCCAGCATCAGTCCCGTGGGACCGCCCCCGGCGATCACCACCGCATGCTCGTTTCGCATCAGCGGGATCGTGGTCGATGGGAGCGCGGTGGTCAATCGACGGTCAGCAGAGCGCCGCCAGGACGGACCGTAACCTTTACGTCAACGTGAAGGTTGTGGTAGGATGAGCGTCTGCCCATGACCGTGACCCGCCCGCACTCCGACCCCGATCCCGCGCCGACCGAGCGCCTCCTGCGCATCAACGAGGTCGCGGCCGAGCTCGGCCTGACGACGCGGGCGATCCGCTACTACGAGGAGATGGGCCTCCTGGAGCCGGCCGCCCGCTCCGACGGCGACTACCGCCTCTACGACCCGTCCGACATCGAGCGGCTGCGGTTCATCAAGCGGCTCCGCGACGACGCCGGCTTCTCGCTCGCCCAGATCGGCCAGATGCTCGAGGACGAGGCCGCCCGCGTCCGCAACCGCGAACGGCTGGCCCAGACCAGCGACCCGGCCGAGCGGCGCCTGTACCTCATCGATGCCGAAGCGCGCGTCCTTCGCCAGATCACCCTCCTCGACGGCAAGGCCGAGCGGCTGGCCGCGATGATCGAGGATGCGCACGCCCGCCTCGGGCGGATCCGGGCCGGCCTGGCCGACCTCGAGGACGCGCGATGAGCCCGGCGACCAGCCGCGCGACCAGCGCGTTCCGCCATCGCAACTACCGGCTGTTCTTCACCGGCCAGGGGATCTCGCTCGTCGGGACCTGGATGCAGACCGTCGCCCAGTCGTGGCTGGTCCTCCAGCTGACGAGCGATCCGCTCTGGCTGGGCGTCGTGGCCGCGGCGCAGTTCATCCCGGTCCTGTTCCTCGGGTTGTTCGCCGGCGTCTACGCCGACTCGCTGCCCAAGCGGAAGACCCTGATGGCGACCCAGACCATCAAGATGGGCCTCTCGACGATCCTCGCGCTGCTGGCCTTCACGAACGAGGCCACGATCCCGATCCTGATCCTGCTCGCCCTGGTCATCGGGACCGTGAACGCCGTCGACATGCCGGTCCGCCAGGCGTTCTCGGTCGAGATGGTCGGCCGCGAGGACATCGGCAACGCGGTCGCGCTCAACTCGGCGATGTTCAACGGCGCGCGCGTGATCGGGCCGGCCGTGGCCGGTCTGACCATCGGCCTGGTCGGCGTGCCATGGGCGTTCACGATCGATGCCCTGAGCTTCCTCGCCGTGCTCCTGGGACTCGCGCTGATGCGAGACTCGGAGCTGCAGAGCCCGGCGCGCATCGCCCGCCCGGAGTCGGTGACGGACGTGATGACCCAGCTCCGGGAAGGGCTCTCCTACGTGCGCCGCACGCCGATCGTGCTGATGAGCCTCCTCGTCATCGGCCTGGTCTCCGCGGTCGGCATGAACTTCAGCGTGGTCATCCCGCCGCTCGCCCAGGACGTGCTCCACAGCGGCGCGTCCGGCTACGGCTTCCTGATGGCGGCGTCGGGCCTCGGCTCGCTGCTGGCCGCGGTCTCGCTGGCGTTCCGCGGGGCGCCGCGACCGGCGTTCATCGGGATCGGCGCGATGATCCTGGGTGTCTCCGAGATCGCCCTCGGCTGGTCGACGGTCTTCGCGCTCTCGATGGTCCTGATGTTCGCGGTCGGCTTCGGGGCGATCCTGATGGCCGCGACCGTCAACACGACCATCCAGCTGGCCGTCCCCGACGGCCTGCGTGGCCGGGTGATGAGCGTCTACACCACGATCTTCGCCGGCTCGACGCCGATCGGCGGTCCGGCGATGGGCGGGGTCGCCTCGCTCTTCGGGATCGCCGTCTCGCTCGCGGTCGGTGGCGTGCTGTCGCTCGGGATCGGCGGCGCGGCCTTCGCCTGGGTGCGCCGCGAGGGTCGCGACCACATCCCGCGCCAGTCGAAGATCGACGAGCCGACGCGTCTCGCCGAGGTCACCACGCTCGGGCCGGCGTCGACCGCCTTCCCGCCCGTCCGCCCGCGGTAGCCGACGCGGCGCCGGATCAGCCTCAGCCGCGCGGCGCCCCGAAGACCAGTGCGGCGTTCAGCCCGCCGAACCCGAACGAGGTCGAGAGCACGCGCTCGTAGACGCCGTCCCGACCGCTCCGCAGCAGACCGGGAAGGAGCGCCGCCGCGTCCGGATCCGGCGTGTCCAGATTCACCGAGGCCGGCGCCCATCCATCGCGGATGGCCAGCGCGCAGATCGCGGCCTCGATGGCGCCCGAGGCGCCGAGCGGGTGCCCGTACATCGCCTTCGTGCCGCTGACCGGGACCGTCGCGGCGCGCCCGCCGAGTGCCGAGGCGATCGCGCGCGCCTCCGCGACATCGCCGATCGGCGTCGATGACGCGTGCGCGTTGACGTAGTCGATGGCGTCCGGCTCGACCTGCGCGTCGGCGAGGGCGATGGTCGCCGCCCTCGCCGCCTCGCGACCGTCGGCGCGCGGCTGGACCATGTGATGGGCGTCGGACGTCGCGCCGTAGCCGAGCAGCTCAGCGTAGGGGATCGCCCCGCGACGATCGGCGGTCTCGGCGTCCTCGAGGACCAGCAGTGCGGCGCCCTCGCCCATCACGAACCCGTCGCGAGCGGCATCGAAGGGCCGCGCCGCGGTCGCCGGCGTGTCGTTGTGCCCCGCCGACAAGGCGCGAATGATGTCGAAGGCGCCGAACGCGAGCGGGCTGAGGGGGATCTCGCAGCCGCCGGCGATCGCCGCGTCGACGCGCCCCTCGCGCAGGTCCCCGAGCGCCTCACCGAGCGCGACTGCGCCGGACGCGCAAGAGTTCGCGGTCGAGAGGATCGGGCCGCGCACGTCGAGCGCGATCCCGAGATTGGCGGGGGCCGCGCCACCGAAGACGGCGAGGGCCAGGTTGGGCGCCACCTGGCGGATCCCCTTGTCGAGGTAGCGCGTGTGCTGCTCCTCGGCATAGGCGATCCCCCCGAGCGCTGAGCCCAAGTAGATGCCGATCCGCGCCGGGTCCGCGGCCCCGGCCGCCCCGGGGACCATCCCGGCGTCCTGGAGGGCGAGCTGCCCGGCGACCAGCCCGAACTGGCTGAACCGGTCGAGCTGGCGGGCGGTCTTCGGCGGCATCCAGGCCAGCGGGTCGAAGTCGTCCACCTGGGCGGCGACCTGCGAGCGGAACGGGCTGGGGTCGAAGCGGTCGATGCGGGTGACCGGGGAGCGGCCGCGGCGCAGCCCCGCCCGGAACGCCTCGACGCCGGTGCCGGCCGCGGTGATGACGCCGATGCCCGTGATCCAGACGCGACGACGGGGGCTCATGCCACAGGGTTCGCCGCGGGCGACGATCCGGACTCCGTCGCGACGGACGCCGCCGCGACCTCGTCCATCGCCACGGCCTCCGCGATCGACTTGAACGTGGCGAGCGTCCGGCCCGCGATCGGTCGCGTGAACCAGCGGTCCACGACGCTGGCGAGCCCCGGGATCCGCGGCGCGAAGTCGTGGGCGATCTCGACGTGGCAACCGGACGCGGTCGGCTCGATCCGCCACGTGACGTCCATGCCGCGGGTGACCCCGGCCACGTGGACGAAGCGAAGGCGACGGCCCGCCGGCTCGGACCACGTCCGCGACCGCCAGGCCACGGGGAGCCCGATCCCGAGGATCGGGACGAAGGGCCGCCGCGCGATGAAGTCCGCGATCAGGCCGTCCGGTCGCCGCTCGCGCACCGTCGACCGTGCGTAGTGGGGCAGCAGGTCGGACCATCGCTCGACGTCGCGGGCCAGGCGGAACACGAGGTCGGCGGGGGCCGCGATGTCGATGCCGATCGAGGATCGCATGGTCACTCCCCTCACGGGGCCAGGAGCGCCGCGAGGTAGCGCGGATCGAGCGCGCGACCGGCGGGGACGAGATCGCCCATGACGAGCCCCATCGTGGCACGGACGGGCTCGCGCGATGCGACGCGTCGGGCGGCATAGTCGAAGAGCGCCGGGCGCGCGAGGAATGCCTGGACGAGCCACGACACCGCGTCCTTGGCGAGGAACCGACGGGACATCGTCCGGTCGTACGCCGCGAAGGCGTCCCCTGCGCGATGGCCCAGCGAGGCGCGGATGGCCGCCGCGGCCAGCTCCGCGGAGACGAGCGCGCGGTGGAGCCCTTCGCCGGTGAACGGGTCCAGGAATCCCGCGGCGTCGCCGACGAGGAGCCAGCCCGGACCGGCCCGCCGGGAGACCCGGACGCCGATCGGCCATGCGCCGGAGACCTCGTCGAGCGGCGAGCGGTGGCGCCAGGTCCCTGGATCGTCCGGTCCTGGCGGGATCGCGGCCACCACCGACGCGGCGACCGCCCGCGCCCCGTCCCGGGCGACCGTCCCGCCCCAGGAGGGCCCCAGCACGATCCCGACATTCACGCGCCCGCCCGGCACCGGCGCGATCCCGACATAGCCGTCGCGGATCAGGCGCATCCTCGCGTCGGTCGCGGCCGTCCGGTCGTCGGGGAGGTGATACGTCAGCCCGAGCCGGCGCGACAGGCCCGTCGGCCGGACGACGCTGGCCGCGCGCGCGACCACCGAGCGCGGCCCGTCCGCCCCGACGATGACCCGCGCGCGGAGATCGCGGTCCCCTTCTGCGTCGCGGACGCGCAGGAGGCCGGTCTCGAGGTCGACGGCCGTGACGGCGTGGCCGCGGCGAATGTCGACGCCGGCCGCCCACGCCAGCTCGAGCAGGGCCGGATCCAGCGCCGACCGGTCGAACCCGATGGCCGGGTCCGCGCCGTAGGTCAGGCGGAACTGGACGCCACTGGCGGTCTCGACGCGCATGGCCGGGATCGGTCGGGTCACGGCGTCGACCGTGGCCGCCGGCAGACCAAGGCGGCGCAGGGCGGTTGCGGCCGCGGGAGACGCGAAGACGCCGCCCGCATGCCAGCGCCACGCCGGTGCCCGCTCGAGCAGCACGACCTCGTGGCCGGCCCGGGCCAGGCGGGTCGCGATCGCGGCCCCGGCCGGTCCACCGCCCACGACCGCGACCTCGGTGTCGTGGTCGCTCGATGGCAGCCCGCCGGCGCCCACGGGGTCCGCAGCGCCCGCGTGGATCGCGGCGATGGCGTAGCGGTGCCGGAACGGCCCGACGGCCGTCGTGACCGGCACGAGACCGGCCTGCCGGATCAGCGCGGCCGCCTCGGGCGCGAGGAAGGCGCGACGCACCGAGAGCGGGGCGTCGTGGCGCGTGTAGCGGTTGCGGGTCAGCAGGTGCGAGATCGCCCAGGCGCCGGCCCACGCGAGGCGGCCGCGCGACAGGTCGTTGACCACGATGCCGAGCCGCGCGACCCGGCCCATCTCGCGGAGCAGCGTGATCGCTTCGACCTCGCTGAGGTGGTGCAGCACCAGCGAGGCGTGGACGATGTCGAACGAGCGGTCAGGGTAGGGGATCGACCGGCCGTCGCCCACGTGCAGCGTCAGGCCGGTCGTGGTGACCACCGCGGGTTCCGCGAAGGTCGCCGCCGCGAGCACTTCCGGCCGGCTGTCGAGCGCGACTACCTCGAGCGTCCGCCCGCGCGCCGCGGCGGAGGCCAGCAGGGCGAGCGGGATATCCGCGCCGCCGGTCCCCACGTCCAGCAGGGACAGGGCGGCTCGATGGGCGGCGACGGCGTCCATGGCCCGTTCCGTCAGCGCGATCCCGCCGAGCCAGCGGTTGACCCGCCGGAGGTCGCGCAGGTTGCCGGCGAGCGTCCGCGGGTCGTCGAGCGGGCCGTCGAGGAGCTCGACGGCGTCGGTCAGTCGCTCCATGGGTTCGCAGGCTACACCGCTGACCCTGGCGGCCCGAGCGGGTACCCTGAGCGCGATGCGCCTGCCCCTGCGTCGCGCGATGCCGCTCGCCATGGTCCTCGCCGCCCTCGCGATGTCCGTCGCGGTGCCAGACGCGGCCGCGTACACCGCCCGCTTCCCGACGCAGAGCCTCGGCGACCGCGGCGCCGACGTGCGGGCGATCCAGGGGCTGCTGACGGCGAGGGGCATCCGGACCAGCGTGAACGGCCTGTTCACCCCGGCGACGGTCACGTCGGTCAAGGCCTTCCAGGCCGCGGCTGGCATCACGGCCGATGGGATCGTCCGGGACACGACCTGGGCGAAGCTCATCATGCCGCTCGGTCCCACGAGCAGCGGTCCCGCCGTCGTCGCGCTCCAGACCGAGCTCCGGGCGAAACGGCTGTCCAAGGTCGTCGCCGATGGGACATACGGCGAGATGACGGCGTCCGCCGTCCGCGGCCTCCAGAAGCACTCCGGCCTCCCGATCACGGGCGTCGTCGACGCGACGACCTGGCGGTACCTGCTCGCGCACTTCCAGTTCGCGCCGATCGTCAAGGCCGGCCTGTGCGACTACAGCGTGGGCAACGGATCGGCGAACTGGGGAACCGCGTCGGCGATCGCGTACATCGACCTCGCTGCCCGGCGCAACGTGGCGGCCGGACGCGGGCGGGTCGCCCTCGGCGACATCGGGCTCGAGCACGGCGGGAACATCGCCGGGCACGACACCCACGAGCAGGGCCTTGACGTCGATATCCGCCTCGTCCGCAAGGACCGCGCCCAGTGCCGGGCGGGGACGAACTACCGAACCTCGGTCTACGACCGCTCAGCGACCCGTGCGCTGATCCTGGCCATCCGGACCTTCGCGCCGGGCCACGTCAAGCTCATCTACTTCAACGACCCGGTGCTGATCCGGGAGGGTCTGACCCGTCGCCTGGCCGGCCACGACGACCACATCCACGTCCGCTTCTGCGAGGTCGGCCACATCGATGCGCGGTACCGCTGCTGACGCAGGGCGGGCCGAGGCGAGCCGCCCGGAGGCAGGCTAGGCGTCGATCTCGAGCTGCTGTGCCGATCCGGTGATCCCGACGCCGCCGAAGGCCGCGAACCCGTCGATCACGAGGCGGGGTCCTTCGGCCGGGCGGCCCATCGCGGGGCGGATATCGCCCGCGCCGCCGAGGATCGAGACGACCTGCAGGTCCACCTGCCAGTCGTCGGGGACGACGACCTGGACGCCGCCGAACAGGATCCGGACGGTCAGCCGGGCGCCGGCCGGGTCGAGCGCCGCACCGCGCAGGTCGAGCTCGCCGCCGCCGTACCAGAGGAGGAGCGAGCCGCCGCTGAACGCATCGGCCGTGCTGGCGAACTGGAGCTGCTCGTAGATCGAGACCAGGGCGATCTCGTCGTCGTCGGGCTCGCCGATCGAGACCAGCTGCCGCTTGGCGGCCAACGCCGCGATCCCCGACGCGATGCTCCCCAGCAGCGCGAATGCCAGCAGCCGGCGGATGAGTCGTCCCATGATCGTGTCTCCGATCCCCTGGGGACCGTCCGGCCTCGGGTGACGCCCGGGGCCATCGCAGGTCCGAGCGGTATGATGCCTCGCGATGGCCAGCGACACCCGGGTCCCGATCGTGACGTCCGCATCCGACGCCGCGTCGAGCTGGGGCCTCGGCGACGGGCAGGCAGTCCCCTGGGAGTACGCGCCGGCCCCCGAGGCGCGCGACATCGTCCATCTGCGCGAGCGCTACGGGCTGTTCATCGGCGGCCGCGACGTCCAGGCCTCGGACAAGGCGGTCTTCACGAGCGTCGATCCCGCGACCGAGCAGCCGCTCGCCGAGATCGCCCGCGCGACCCCGGCCGACATCGACAAGGCGGTCCGCGCCGCGCGCCGCGCCCAGACGCGGGCCTGGGGCCCGATGCCCGGCCGGGAACGGGCCAAGTACCTCTTCCGCATCGCGCGCATCCTGCAGGAGCGGAGCCGCGAGTTCGCGGTCCTCGAATCGATGGACTCCGGCAAGCCGATCAAGGAGAGCCGCGACGTCGACGTGCCGTTGGCGGCGGCCCATTTCTGGTACTACGCGGGCTGGGCGGACAAGCTCGACTACGCGTTCCCGGGACGGAAGGCGTCCCCGCTCGGCGTGGCCGCGCAGATCATCCCCTGGAACTTCCCGCTGCTGATGCTCGCCTGGAAGATCGCCCCGGCGCTCGCCGCGGGGAACACGGTCGTCCTGAAGCCCGCCTCGACCACGCCGCTCTCCGCGCTCCTGTTCGCCGAGGTCTGCCGCGAGGCGGACCTGCCGCCCGGCGTCGTCAACATCGTCCCGGGGCCGGGCGAGGTGGGGATGTCGCTGGTGACCCACCCGGGCGTCGACAAGGTGGCGTTCACGGGCTCGACCGAGATCGGCCGCCGCATCTACCGCGGGGTCGCGGGCACGGACAAGGCGCTGACCCTCGAGCTCGGCGGCAAGGCGGCCAACATCGTCTTCGACGACGCGCCGCTCGACCAGGCCGTCGAGGGCATCGTCAACGGCATCTACTTCAACCAGGGCGAGGTCTGCTGCGCCGGGTCGCGGCTGCTCGTCCAGGAATCGATCGCGGAGACGCTCATCGACAAGCTCAAGGACCGCCTCTCGACGATCCGGGTCGGCGATCCCCTCGACAAGAACACCGACGTGGGGGCGATCAACTCGAAGAGCCAGCTCGAGAAGATCACCGAGCTGGTGGCAGCGGGGGTGGCCGAGGGCGCCGAGATCTACCAGCCCGCCTGCGACCTGCCCGAGCGCGGCTACTTCTTCCGTCCGACGCTCTTCACGAACGTCGCGATGAGCCACCGCATCGCCCGCGAGGAGATCTTCGGGCCGGTCCTGTCGGTCCTCACGTTCCGCACGCCGGACGAGGCGGTCGAGAAGGCCAACAACACCCCGTACGGGCTGTCGGCCGGGATCTGGACCGACAAGGGGAGCCGCATCCTCTCGATGGTCTCGAAGATGAAGGCCGGCGTCGTCTGGGCGAACACCTTCAACCGATTCGATCCGACCTCGCCGTTCGGCGGCTACAAGGAGTCCGGGTTCGGGCGCGAGGGCGGCATGCACGGCCTGCACGCGTACGTCCGGCTCGAGGACCGATGACCGCCGGGTTCCTGGTCCGCCCGGGGGACGGCGAGGCCGTCTGGTCGATCGGCGGGCGGTTCACGCGCAAGGTCGGCGGAACGGATTCCGCCGGCCGGCTCTCGATCCTCGAGGCCGTCGTGACCCGCACGTCCGAGCCACGGCGCCACATCCACCATCGCGAGGACGAGGCGTTCTACGTCCTCGACGGGCAGCTGTCGCTCCACGTCGGCGAGGCGGTCCTGACCGCGGGTGCCGGCGCGCTCGCCTTCGCGCCGATGGGCATCCCGCACACGTTCACGGTGGACATCGAGCCGTCGCGGGTCCTCGTCATCACGTCGCCGTCGGGGTTCGAGGGGTTCGTCTTCGACCTTGGCGTGCCAGCGTCGACCGACCGAGCCGCCGCCCGGGCTGGCTCTGCCCGCCCCCGAGGTGATCCTGCCGGTGGCGGAGCGGTACGGGATCGAGATCGTCGGGCCGCCGATCCGCGCCGCGGAGGTGCCGAAGGAGTGACGACGTCGCGCATCGAGGTCCGCAAGACCTACAAGCTGTACATCGGCGGCGCGTTCCCGCGGACGGAGTCGGGTCGCTCCTACCTGGTCAGCGCCGCGGACGGCGACGCCGCTCGCCAACGCCTGCCGCGCCTCGCGCAAGGACCTGCGCGACGCGGTCCGCGCCGCGCGCAAGGCGGCACCGGGCTGGGCCGGCCGGACGGCCATGAACCGCGGCCAGGTCCTGTATCGCGTCGCCGAGCTCATGGAAGGCCGGCGCGACCAGTTCATCGCGGAGGTCTCCGCCGCCGAGGGCCTGCGCGACGCCAAGGCCCGCGAGGTCGTGGACCGCTCCATCGACCGCTGGGTCTGGTACGCCGGCTGGGCGGACAAGATCGCCCAGGTGCTGGGCTCGTCCAACCCGGTCGCGGCGCCGTACTTCAACTTCACGATCCCCGAGCCGACCGGTGTCGTCGGGGTCGTCGCGCCCGAGACCTCGTCGCTGCTGGGGCTCGTCAGCCGGCTCGCCCCGCCGCTCGTGTCGGGCAACGCGGTCGTGCTGATCACCTCGGGGACGCGGCCGCTCCCCGCGGTCACCCTGAGCGAGGTGCTGGCCACCTCGGACGTCCCCGGGGGCGTGGTGAACGTGCTGACCGGACACAAGGCGGAGCTCATCCCGGTCATGGCCGGCCACGTCGACATCGACGCCCTCGACACGTGGGGCGTCCCCGACTCGATGCGCCTCGACACCGAGCTCCTCGCCGCCGACGACATCAAGCGGGTCCTGCGCCGTCCGACGACCGTCGCCGAGGCGCGCTTCGACTGGCTCGACGACCGCGCCGCGGAGCGCCCCGAATGGATCGCCGCCTTCCTCGAGATGAAGACGGTCTGGCATCCGATCGGGGTCTGACGCGTGGCGCTCCGCCCCGATCCCGAGGTGGGCTTCCGACGTCCCGGCGACCATCGGATGGCCGACGGTCGCGTGGAGCGGCGCGTCTTCGTCCAGGCGACCCCGCGCATCGTCTGGGCGACGCTCCACGACCCGGCCGCGTCGGCGGTCCTCTTCCCGGAGCTGCGCTTCGGGCCGGCCGCGCCATCTTGGCCGGCGGCGGCGACCACCCGCCCGGCGACGACCCGGCTCGGCATGCTCCGTGAGGCCGCCCGCGTGGAGAGCCTCGAGGCGCGCCCGGACTCGCGCTTCGTCCTGCGCGTGACCGGATCCGGCTTCGACAGCGAATGGACCTGGCAGCTCGAGCCCGTCGCCGGCGGCACCCGGGTGGTCCACGCCGCCACGTTCCAGCCCCACGACCGCTGGACCGGGATCCTCGTGCGCCTCGGGGGGTCGTCGGTCCCGAACCGCGTCGAGGCCCACCTGCGCGCGCTCAAGGAACGCGCCGAAGCGGCGGAGCTCTCTTCCAGCTCGGCCGCCTGACCGGATCGTCTTCCTGAACGTTCAGTATTGACTGAACGTTCAGAATGTGGCAGCATCCGCGGGTCATGATGACCGACCGGGAGAGCGCATTCGTCGAGGAGATGGGCCAGGTGCTGGCGTCCTACGGCATGACCCGGATGGCCGGCCGCATGTGGGGATGGCTCCTGATCTGCGACCCGCCCGAGCAGACCGCGGCCGACATCGCCGAGGCACTCCACGCGAGCCGCGGCGCCATCAGCGGGACCGCCCGGATGCTCTCGAACGCGGGCTTCATCCGGCGCTCGACGCGCCGCGGCGACCGTCGCGAGTACTTCTCCGCCCCGCCGGAGGGCCTCCAGCAGTTCATGGGCAACGCCGGCCGGGTCTATCGACAGCTCCGCGAGCTGATGGAACGGGGCCTGGCCGCCATGGACGGGCGCACCGTCGAGGACCGTGCGCGGCTCCAGGAATTCCGCGACGTCATGGCCTACATCGAGACCGAGGTGCCAGCCCTCCTCGAGCGATACCTGGGCGAACGTGCCGGCAGCACCGGCAGGAAGGAACAGAGCCGATGACAGCGGTCATCCAGACCGAGCGACTGACCAAGACGTACGGCGTCCACCGTGGGATCACCGAGCTGGACCTCGACGTCCAGCAAGGCGAGATCTTCGGATTCCTCGGCCCGAACGGGGCGGGGAAGACGACCACGATGCGCGTGCTGCTCGACCTCATCCGCCCGACGTCCGGCCGCGCCGAGGTGTTCGGCATCGAGACCACCGCCGACCCGGTCGCGATCCACCGCCGGGTGGGCTACCTGCCCGGCGAGTTCGACCTCTACGACCGCCTGACCGGCGCCCAGACGATCCAGTACTTCGCGAACCTGCGCGGCGGGGTCGACCCGGCCTACACCGCGGAGCTGATCGAGAAGATCGACCTCGATCCCAGCCGCAAGTTCAAGGAGTACTCGAAGGGCAACAAGCAGAAGGTCGGCCTGGTCGTGGCGCTCCAGCACCGGCCGGACCTGCTGATCCTCGACGAGCCCACCGCGGGCCTCGACCCGCTCGTCCAGCAGACCTTCTTCGGCCTGGTCCGCGAGGCCCGCGACGACGGCCGCACCATCTTCCTCTCCTCGCACATCATCGACGAGGTCGACCGGACCTGCGACCGGGTCGCGATCATCCGCGAAGGACGGCTCGTGCAGGTCGACCGCATCGAGGCGGTCCGCCAGCTGGCCTTCCACCACGTCGAGCTGGTCTTCGCGTCCCCCGTCTCGCCGGCGATCTTCGCGGGCCTCGAGGGGGTCAGCGACGTGACCGCGGAGAACCACACGGTGTCGATGCGGGTCAACGGCCCGATCGGCGCGGTCATCGCGGCCGCGGCGCCGCACGGGATCGTCGATGTCGTCAGCCGCGAGCCGAACCTCGAGGACGTCTTCCTCGCCCAGTACGGCGACCATCCCAACGTCGCGGCGAGCGCCTCCGATGGCCGCTAGCAGCGCGAGGCTCAGCCAGCCCGGGATCTGGTCCCGGGTCATGGGCCTGGGCAGCATCTTCGGGAAGACCATCCGGGACAGCCGGCGTGCGGCGCTGGTCGTCGGCATCGTCGGCGGCCTGTTCATGATCGCGACGGGCGCGCCGTACGGGACGGAGTTCACGACCCCGGCCGCTCGTGCGCTCTTCGCGTCGCAGATGACGTCCCTGCCGCCGGTCTTCCAGGGTCTCCTCGGCGAGCCGATCCATATCGAGACGCTCGGCGGCTTCCTCTCCTGGCGCGTGGGCAACTTCCTGCCCGTGCTGCTCGGCCTGTGGTCGGTCATCGCCCTGTCCGGCACCCTCGCCGGCGAGGCGGCCGACGGGAGCCTCGACATGGTCGCGGCGACGCCGCACAGCCGACGGTCGATCGCGGTGCAGAAGGTCGGGGCGCATGTCGCGGCCCTGACCTTCGCGATGCTGATCCTCGCCGGGCTCATCTACGTCGGCGGGCTGGCCTTCGCCGTCCTGCCGGGCGACGAGCTGCCGATCGGGACCGTCCTGGCCCACGTGACCCTGTACTGGCTCCTGATCCTGGCCGCCGGCGCCGTCAGCTTCGCCACGGCCCCGCTGGTCGGCCGGTCGCGGGCGATGGCCTTCGGCGCCGTCGCGCTCATCGGGATGTACCTGGTCGATTCGTTCGGCTCGATCGCGCCGGCGCTCGACGCCCTGTCGCCGATCTCGTGGTACAGCTGGACCGCCCACCATCGACCGATGGCCGGCGTGACCGACTGGCCGTCCGTCGGCCTGCTCGCCGTCGTCACGCTCGCCCTGCTCGTGGCGGGCGTGGTGGCCTTCGAGCGCCGCGACATCGGCTCGAGCTCGGCGCTCAGCTGGCTGCGCGCCCCGAGCCTCCCGGGCGGCGTCGGCGGCCCGTACCGCCGGCAGCTGTCCGATCGCACGGGGATCGCCCTGGCGGGTGGCCTCAGCATCGGCCTGTATGCGGCGCTCATCGCGTCGGTCGCCCCGTCGTTCCTCGACATCCTGCAGCAGAGCCCCGCGCTGCTGCAGCTCATCAAGCAGGTCTACCCGACGATCGACCTGACCCAGCCCTCGGGCCTGCTGCAGCTGGCGTTCGCCGGGTTCGCCTCGATGATGCTCGGCCTGATCGGCGCGTTCTTCGTGGCCGGCTGGGCGGGGGACGAGGGCCGCCGTCGCACCGACCTGGTCCTGACGACCCCGGTCCGCCGCACGACGTGGATGATCCGCTCGGGCCTGGCGGTCTACACGGCGATCGCGATCGCGGCGGTCGTGATGGCGGCGTTCGTCGCCCTGCCGGTCCTCTCGCAGAACGCGGACGTCGTCGCGCCGACGGTCGGCATCCTGGTGATCGCGCTGGCGGTCATGGGTCTGTGCGGGATCGGTCTCGCGGCCGGCGGGCTCGTCCGGTCCAGCCTCGCCGCCCCGGTCGCCGTGTTCGCGGTCCTGGCGACCTTCGTCATCGACATCCTCGGGCCGGCCCTCAAGCTGCCGGACCCGATCGTCCAGCTGTCCATCTACCAGCACCTGGGAAAGCCGATCGCCGGCTCCTACGACCCGGTCGGGATCGTGGCCGCGGCGGTCCTCGCCGTCGGCGGGCTGCTGCTCGGCGCGTGGGGTCTGCAGCGGAGGGACATCGGCAAGTAAGGTCCGGGGGTGGACCCCCTGATCATCGGCCTGGTCGCCTTCTCGGCGATCCTGCATGTCGCCTGGAACGTCCGCCTCAAGACCGCGGGCGACCCGCTCAGGACCGCGACGGTCGGGATGCTCGCGGCGGCCGTGGGCATCGTGCCGGCCGGGATCGCCGCGTGGGTGATCGCCGGCCGGCCACCGCTCCCCGTCGACGGGATCGCGCTCGGGATCGTCTCGGGCGTCATCGAGGCGCTCTACTTCGTCCTGCTGGCGGCCGCCTACCGGCGCGGCGACCTCTCGGTGGTCTATCCGCTGGCCCGCGGGACGGCGCCGCTCCTCGCGGTCGCCATCGGGGTGCTGATCCTGGGCGAGCGGCTGGGCCTGGCCGGGTCGATCGGGGTCATCGCGCTGCTCGCGGGCTTCCTCTGGCTCCAGCGTCCGTGGCGCATCCTCGCGGCGGCGATGGCAGCGCCGGCCGGGGCGAAGCGCGGCGCGATCGACGCGTCGATCCTCTTCGCCCTCGCGACCGGGGTCACGATCGCGACCTACACCGCCATCGACCGCGTGGGCACGCGCCTCATCGCACCGCTGTCCTATGCGGCCATCCTGTGGTTCGTCACGTGCGTCTGCCTCGTCCTGTGGGTCACGCTCGTGGCCGGCGGCGGGATCCTGTCGGGTGGCCGGGAGGAGAACCGGCGGGCGGCCATCGGCGGGTGGCTGACGCTCGGCGCGTACCTGTGCATCCTGGTCGCCCTCAGCGTCGCGCCGCTGTCCGGCGTGGCGCCGCTGCGCGAATCCGCGACGGTCGTCGCGGCGGCGTGGGGCTCCGTCCGGCTGCGCGAGGCGGCCGACGCGAGCGAGGTGACCCGGCGGGTCGGGGCCTCCGCGTTGATCGTGGCCGGCGCGATCCTGCTGGCGATCGGCGGGTAGGGCGCGCTAGGTCGCCTCGATCGGCGGTACCCGCCCGAAGACGCGCCGCTTCCCGTAGCGGCTGTTGACGAGGAAGACGCCGGCGATGATCAGCGCGGTCCCGACGATCAGCCGGGCGTCGACCGGCTCGGCCAGCACGAGGTAGCCGAGGACGATCCCGACGACCGGGAGCAGGTACGCGACGAGCGTCGTCCGGGTCGCGCCCCAGTGGGCGAACAGGCGGAAGACCAGCAGGTAGGCGACGCCCGAGCCGAGGAGGCCCAGCCAGACGATCGAGAAGACCGCCTGGGCGTCCGGCGTCGCCGTCCACGGCTGCTCGAACACGATCGCGAGCACCGTCACGATGATCGCCGCGAAGGTCACCTGGAAGACGGCCGGGATCATCGGCGGCAGGCCGCGGACGTTACGCCGCGAGTAGACCGCCCCGGCGGCGTAGCTGAACGAGGCGCCGAGAAGGGCGAGCTCCCCGGTCAGCGACGACTTCTCGCCGGTGAGCCCGGGGCTCGTGACGATGATCACGCCGACGAACCCGATGAGCAGGCCGGCGAGGCCGTTGACCCGGATCGGCTCGTCGGGGAGGAACAGCGCCGAGAGCACGATCGCGAACAGCGGGACGGGGGAGGTGAGGATCGCCGCGAGCGACGACTCGACCGATGCCTCGGCCCACGTGATCAGCAGGAACGGGATCGTGATGTTGATGACCGCCATCACCAGGAGATGGCCGTAGATCCGCCGCTCCCGCGGCAGCGGCTGGCGGGCGATGCGGATGACGATCCACAGCAGCGTCGCGCCGACCAGCAGCCGGAGCGCCACGAGCGTGAACGTCCCGAAATCGTCGACCGCGAGCTTGATGAAGAGGTAGCTCGAGCCCCAGATGAAGCCGAGGGTCAGGAAGACGATCCAGTCGGCTCTGGAAGTGCGCTCGTGCATCGGCGGATGATACCCCGCGGTTGGCCTATATCGGTAGGCCAATGTTGGCGACCGAAGGTGCCAGATACCGACATGAACCTCGCATCCGCTGGATCCGTTGCAGCGCCGATAGGATGGCTTCGATGATCGCCCTGCGGGTCCTCTCGCTGTCCATCGGGATCGCGCTGGGCGTCTTCTACCCGTTCGTGCCGGTCATCCTCCAATCGCGCGGGTTCGGCCCGGGCCAGATCGGGCTGGTCGCCTCGCTCGGCGCCATCGGCTTCACCATCGCGGTCCCCGTCTGGGGCCACCTGGCGGACGTCCGCCTGGGCCGGCCGCGGACGCTCCGCATCTGCGCGGTCGGTGCGGCCGTCGCCGTGTTGGCCCTGCTCGGCGCGTGGCCGATGGTCGTGATCGTGGCGCTCCTCCTGGTCTTCTCGATCTTCGAGTCGTCGTGGCAGCCGCTCAGCGACGCGATCATCGTCAACGCCCTGCGCGACCGCGGCGGGAGCTACGCGCGGGTGCGGCTGCTCGCCAGCATCTCGTTCGCGACCGCCGTCATCGCGGCCGGCTTCATCTACGACCGCACCGGCTACTGGGCGAGCTACCTGATCTTCGCCCTCGCGGCCGTGCTGATCGTCATCGCCACCCTCGGCGTGCCGGACGTCGGCCGGGCGGACCTCGCCGCGCACCGCGCGGAGAGCGCGACGCCGGCGCGGGGTCGGTGGCTCGGATCGGCGGGCGTCGCCCTGCGCGAGGCGCCGCGGCTGGGGGCGGTGCTCTTCGTGGTGGGGATCCTCCATATCGGGATCATCTCGGGCTTCACGTTCCTCAGCCTGCGCATCGTCGAGCTCGGCGGGAGCCCGTCGGTCGTGGCGCTCTCCTCGGGGATCTCCGGGTTCGCGGAAGTGCCGTCGATGCTGGCCGCCGGCTGGATCGCGCTGCGCGTCGGCCTGCGCGGGCTGTTCACCATCGGGGCGATCCTGTACGTCGTGTCCTTCGCCTCCTGGGCCGTCGTCGACTCCACCGCGCTGATCCTGGCGAGCCGGGTCCTGACCGGCTTCGCCTTCGCCGGGGTCATCGTCGCGGTCGTGCTGACGATCGCGACGCTGCTGCCCGCCGACCTCCAGGCGACCGGCCAGGCGCTGTTCCAGACGACCGCATTCGGGCTTGCCTCGATCATCGCCAACGTCGTCGGCGGCTTCCTCTACAGCACCTTCGGGCACAGCGCCGTGTTCGGGCTGGGTGCGGTCCTGGCGGCCGTCGCGGCGATCGGCGGCTGGCTCGTCCTGCCGCGACGCCTGGGCGTCCGTCCGGGCCGGTCCGTGCGACAATCGTGAGCGTGGAACAGCCCTGGATCGAGCCTGCGCTGACGGGCGTCGGGCGCGTGCCGATGCACAGCGTCCCGCACCTCGACCGGCTCGATCTCGACGGCACCTGGCGGTTCCAGCTGCTGCGCCGGCCGGATGCCGCGACCGCCCCCGACGGCTGGCGCGACATCGAGGTCCCCGGCTGCTGGACGCGGCAGGACACCTTCGACCTGCCCCACTACACCAACGTCCAGATGCCGTTCCCCGGGCAGCCGCCGGCCGAGATCCCAGAGCTGAACCCGACCGGCGTCTACGAGCGGACCGTCGAGGTCCCCGCGGCGTGGGCCGGCCGCCGGATCGTGCTCCACGTCGGGGCGGCGGAGAGCGTCCTGATCGTCTCGCTCGACGGCGTCGAGGTCGGCATCGGCAAGGACTCGCACCTCGCCTCGGAGTTCGACCTGACCGACCGGCTCGGGCCCGGGCCGCACACGCTGACCCTGCGGGTCGTGAAGTGGTCGGACGCGACCTTCGTCGAGGACCAGGACCAGTGGTGGCACGGCGGGATCACCCGTCCCGTCTTCCTGTACGCCACCGGCCGGCCGTACCTGGCCGACATCAAGGCCATCGCGGGTCTCGCCGAGGACCTGGCGACCGGCACGCTCGACCTGGACGTGGAGATCGGCTTCGACGGCACGGCCTTCGAGCCCGGCTGGACCGTCGCCGCGCGGGTCGGTGGCCTGATCGCGCCGCTGACCGCGGAAGCGCCGGCCTTCGCCGGGCCGGCCCATCCCCTGGACCCGGCCAGCCGCTCCCTGATGCGTCGCATGGCGGTCGACGGCGGCGCGGACTTCGACGCCGACGACCGGGCGGCCTGGTCCGGCGCTCGACCGGCTCCTCGAGCCGCCGAGGCAGGGCGCGGTGTCGTTCCGTGCCGAGATCCCGGGCGTGGCGCCGTGGACCTCCGAGACGCCGACCCTCCACCCGCTGACCGTGGAGCTGCGATCGCCGGCGGGCGAGGTCGTCGAGACCGCCGAGCTGCACATCGGCTTCCGGCGCGTCGAGGTCCGCGGGGTCGACCTCCTGATCAACGGCCGGCGGGTCTTCCTCCGCGGGGTCAACCGCCACGACTTCGACCAGCACACCGGGCGGGTCATCTCGCGCGAGTCGATGCGCGCCGACCTGGTGCTGATGAAGCAGTTCGGGTTCAACGCGGTGCGGACCTCGCACTACCCCAACGACCCCGCGTTCACGGACCTCGCCGACGAGCTGGGCCTGTACGTGGTCGCCGAGGCGGACATCGAGACCCACGCGTTCCAGAGCACGCTCTGCGACGACCCGCGCTACCTCGCCGCGTGGGTCGAGCGGGTCGCCCGGATGGTGCAGCGCGACAAGCACCACCCCTCGATCATCGCCTGGTCGCTCGGCAACGAATCCGGCTACGGCGCCAACCACGCCGCCGCGGCCGCCTGGGTCCGCCGCTACGACCCGTCGCGGCCGCTCCACTATGAGGGCGCCATCCGCTGGGACTGGACGGACGACCACGGCGCCAGCGACATCCTGTGCCCGATGTACCCCGAGATCGGGGCGATCGTCGACCACGCCCGCTCGGGGCTCCAGCGGAACCCGCTGATCATGTGCGAGTTCTCGCACGCGATGGGCAACAGCAACGGGACGCTGGCCGAGTACTGGGACGCCATCGAATCGACCCCCGGGCTGCAGGGCGGCTTCATCTGGGAGTGGTGGGACCACGGCCTGGTCCAGACGCTCCCCGACGGGACGACCCATTGGGCCTACGGCGGCGACTTCGGCGACGAGCCCAACGACGGCAACTTCGTCACCGACGGCCTCGTCTGGCCGGACCGGGCCCCGAAGCCGGCGCTGTGGGAGCACAAGGCGCTCGCCGCCCCGGTCCGCCTCGCCTCGACGCCCGACGGCCTGGCGCGCGGCGAGATCACGATCCGCAACCACCAGGACTGGACCGGCCTCGACTGGCTCCGAGCGCGGTTCGAGCTGACCGTCGACGGCGAGACCGTCCGGGCGGCGGACCTGGCACTCCCCGAGATCGCGCCCGGCGCGGCGGCGGTCGTCGCGATCCCGGGCCTCGCCGACGTCGCGGCCGACGGCCGGGAGATCTGGCTGACCGTCCGGTTCGCGACGGCGGCCGAGACGTCGTGGGCGCCCGCCGGCTTCGAGGTCGCCGTCGGCCAGGTCCGTGTCGACGATGGCTCGATGGCGCCGAACGGCCCTCGCCCGGACCCGGAGGCGGCCGTCGCCCTCGATGCGGACGGCTCCCTCGTGGACGACCTGCTCGCCGGCCCGCCCCGCCTGTCGCTCTGGCGCGCCCCGACCGACAACGACCGGATCGGCGGCTTCGGGCAGCTGTGGACGAGCCTCGGGATCGACCGCCTGGAGCGCTCCGTCGGGTCGACCGAGCGCGGCCCCGATGGCACGACCGTCCGCAGCCGCTATCGCACGGGCGCCGGCCACGAGATCGACCACGAGCAACGCCTCGTCTCGCTCGAGGGCGGCGGCGTCCGGGTCGAGGAGCGCGTCGTGATCCCGGCGGAGCTGACCGACCTCGCCCGGGTCGGGACGACCTTCGAGGTCGTCCCCGGGCTCGAGCAGCTCGAATGGTTCGGGACCGGGCCGCACGAGACGTATCCGGACCGCAAGCGCGGCGGGATCGTCGGTCGCTGGCGCTCGACCGTGACGGACCAGTACGTCCCCTACATCCGACCGCAGGAGAACGGCGGCCACGCCGACGTCCGCTGGCTGACCCTCGCCGACGGGGCCGGGCGTGGCCTCCGCATCGCGCTCGAGACGCCGGGACAGGTGTCGGTCACCCACCTGCGCGACGAGGACCTCGCCACGGCGACCCACGACGTCCAGCTGCGGCCGCGGCCGGAGGCCATCGTCCACCTCGATGTCACGCATCGCGGTCTCGGCACCGCCAGCTGCGGCCCGGACACCCTGCCCGGGTACCTGGTCGGGCCGGGCACCTACCGCTGGGCGTGGACCATCCGACGGATCGGAGGCGAGGGTTGACCGTCGAGTGGCGGGCCGCTGACCGCCAGGCCCATCTCACCAACGGCCGCCTGAGCCTGGTCCTGCGGGTCTACGAGGACGGCACGCTCGGCCAGCTCCATCTCGGCGCCGCCCTCCCGCTCGGCCGCTCGTACCTGCATCTCGGTCCGGACCCGTTCCAGGGCTTCACGAATCGCGTCGGCGAGTCCGTGCCACTGGCCTACCCGACGGCCGGCACCGGCGACTTCCGGGTCCCCGCGCTCGTCGTCCGCGCCCCGGATGGCGCGACGGCGCTGACGCTCCGCTACCGGGACCATGCCATCGCCGCCGGCAAGCCCGATCTCGACGGCCTCCCGTCCACCTACGTCGAAGCCGATGCCGAGGCCGAGACGCTCACCGTCACTCTGACCGACGACATCGCCCGGATCGAGGTCGACGTCCGGTTCACGGTCTTCCGCGACCACGACGCCATCGCGCGCAGCGCCACGGTCCGGGCGATGGGTCCCGCGGGCGTCGAGATCCGGACCGCGATGAGCGCCTCGCTCGACCTCTCCGACGCGGACTGGGTGATGATCGGGCTGACCGGCGCCTGGGCGCGCGAGGCGCACGTCACCGAGCGGCCGCTGGTCCCCGGCCGGCAGGCGGTCTCGAGCGCGCGTGGCGCGTCGGGGGCGCAGCACAACCCGTTCATCGCCCTGCGGCGGCCCACGACGGACGAGGCGCACGGCGAGGTGTATGGGTTCAGCCTCGTCTACTCGGGCAACTTCCTCGCGGAGGCGGAGGTCGATGCCTTCGACACGACCCGCGTCCGCATCGGCATCGAGCCGGACACCTTTGCCTGGGCGCTCGAGCCCGGCACGTCGTTCACGACGCCCGAGGCCGTGATCGCCTGGTCCGCCGACGGCCTCGGCGGCGCTGTCCGACACGTTCCACCGGCTCTACCGCGAGCGTCTGGCGCGCGGCGTCTGGCGCGACCGTCCGCGACCGATCCTCATCAACAACTGGGAGGGGACCTACTTCGACTTCGACGCGGACCGGCTGGTCGCCATCGCGGCCTCGGCGCGCGAGCTCGGCGTCGAGCTGTTCGTGCTCGACGACGGCTGGTTCGGCGCCCGGGACGACGACACGACCTCGCTCGGCGACTGGTTCGTCGACCGGCGGAAGCTGCCCGACGGGCTCGACGGCGTGGCCGCGCGGATCACCGCCCTCGGGCTCGACTTCGGGCTCTGGATCGAGCCCGAGATGGTCTCCGCCGACAGCGAGCTCTTCCGGGCGCACCCGGACTGGGCGATCGGGATCCCCGGCCGGCCGCGCACGGAGAGCCGCCAGCAGCTCGTGCTCGACATGGGCCGCCCGGAGGTCGTCGACCACCTCGACCGCGTGATCGGCCAGGTCCTCGAGAGCGCGCCGATCTCGTACATCAAGTGGGACATGAACCGGAACATCACCGAGCCGTACGGGCTCGCCCTGCCGCCCCATCGCCAGGGCGAGTTCTTCCACCGCTACATCCTCGGTGTGTATGACCTGTACCGACGCCTGACGACGCGCTTCCCGAACGTGCTGTTCGAGTCCTGCGCGGGCGGCGGCGCCCGGTTCGATCCCGGGATGCTCGCCTTCGCGCCGCAGGCGTGGACCAGCGACGACACCGATGCGGTCGAGCGACTGCGCATCCAGTGGGGGACCTCGCTGGCCTATCCGCTGAGCTCGATGGGTGCGCACGTCTCCGCGGTCCCGAACCACCAGACCGGCCGCTTGACCCCGCTCGGGACCCGGGCGATGGTCGCGTTCTTCGGGGTCTTCGGCTACGAGCTGGACCCGACCGGGCTCAGCGACGCGGAGCGGGCCGAGATCGCGGAGCAGGTCGCCTTCTACGCCCGCCATCGCGAGGTGCTCCAGCGCGGCCGCTTCGTGCGGCTCGAGAGCCCGTTCGCGGGCGACCGTGACCAGGTGTCGTGGATGGTCGTGGCTCCGGATGCCCGGACCGCGGTCGTCGCCTCGTACCAGATCCTGCGCCGGCCATCCCCCGGCCCGCAGCGCCTGCGGCTGCGCGGCCTGGACCCGGCCTCCGTCTATCGCGTGGCGGCGTGGCCGGACGGCGACGATCGGGTCGCGCGGGTCAACGGCGGGGAGCGGAGCGGCGCGGAGCTGATGGCCGCCGGGCTGGTCCTCGACATCGAGCGCTTCGAGGCGGCCGCACAGGGTGACTTCCGGGCGCGCATCTTCGTGCTCGAGGCCGTCTGAAGGCGCTCACGCGTCCGCCGCGCCGGGCCATCGGTCCTCGGCCCCGTCGGCGCCCCGCGCCGAGGGGTCGGCGCGTCAACCCTTCGTCGAGCCCAGGGACAGGCCGCTGACGAAGTGCTTCTGGAGCGCCATGAACACGAGGATCGTCGGGATCGCGGCGAGCAGGGCGCCGGCCGCCAGGAGGTTCGTGTCCGAGAAGAACTGGCCCTTGAGGTTGTTCAGCGCTGAGGTGATCGGGCGCCGGTCGCCGTCCTTGAGCAGGATCAGGCCCCAGAAGAAGTCGTTGTAGATGAACGTGAACTGCAGGGTGGCCAGGGCGGCGAGGGCCGGCCGGCAGAGCGGCATGATCACCGCCGCCCAGATGGTCAGCACGCTGGCGCCGTCGACGAGCGCGGCCTCGGTCAGGTCCCGAGACAGCGTCTTCATGTAGTTGCTCAGGACGAAGACGCAGAACCCGACCTGGAAGACGACATTGATGAGGATCAGCCCGGTGTACTGGTTGTAGAGGAGGTCGTTGTCGCTCAGCGGTGCCGGGATGCCGTGCAGGCTGTTGTAGAGCTTGAACAGCGGGACGATGATCACCTGGGCGGGCAGGAGGTTGCCGGCCGTGAAGATGAGCAGCACCACGAGGTTGAAGCGCCAGCTGAACCGTGAGACCGCGAAGGCCACCATCGAGGAGATGAGCAGGGTCAGGATGACCGCCGGGATGGTCACCAGCAGCGTGCTCATGTAGTGGAGCGCGAACTCGCCCTGGCCCCAGGCGTTGATGAAGTTGTCGAAGTTCAGGACCTCGGGAGTCGAGATGTAGCCGTTCTTCTGCGTGTCGGAGAAGGGCCGAAGCGCGGTGTAGATGCCCCACGCGAGCGGGAACAGCCAGAGCAGCGCCATCGCCGTGAGGAACCCGTAGACGGCGATCCGACCCCATCGACGCTTGTGCGGATGCGGGGCCGCGGCCGGGGTCGTGACCGGCGCCGGGGTTGCCGTCACGTCTGGTCTCCTCGGAGCATCCGGGTCAGGAATGTGACGATCGGGACGAGCGAGATCACCAGCAGGACCACCGCGATCGCTGAGCCGAATCCCAGGCGGTTCAATTCGCTGATGGCGTTGTTGGTGATCAGCGTCGAGAGCAGTTCGAGACCGTTCTTGCCGCGGTTGATGATGTAGGCGATATCGAACGCGCGGAGCGCCTCGATCGTCGTGATGACGACGATCACCACGTTGATCGGCATCATCACCGGGAAGACGATGCGGAAGAACGTCTGGCGCTCGCTGGCGCCGTCGACCTTCGCCGCCTCGCGGAGGGCCGGGTCGAAGGCCTTCAGCCCGGCCAGGTACAGGACCATGATGTAGCCCACGTGTCGCCAGCTGGTCGCGACGAGCGCGGCCCACAGGTTGAGGTCAGGGTTGCCATACCAGTCGATCAGGTTGTCGTTGGCCGTCCGGTCGAGGACGTTGTTGATGAATCCCTGCTCCGGGGCGTACTGGAGCTGCCAGATGATGCCGATGACCGCGAGGGACAGGACGACCGGCAGGTAGAAGACCGTCTGGTAGAACCGCGTTCCGCGGATCTCACGGTCGAGCAGGACGGCGATGAACATCCCGAGCGGGGTCGCGATGAACATCAGCCAGCCCAGCCAGATGAAGTTGTGCTGGAGGGCCGGCCAGAAGAACGGGTACGCCGTGAACAGGCTCTCATAGTTCTTGAGCCCGATGACCTTGGCGTCGAACGGGCTGCCGATGCCGTTCCAGTTCGTGAACGACAGGAAGAACGAGACGACCGTCGGCCCCCAGATGAGAGCGATGTCGAAGAACAGCGGGATGCCGACCATCAGGCCGAGGACCAGCTTGTCGCGGCGGGTCAGCAGGCTGTAGCGGCGGCGGATCTTGCCCGGGACGACCGTCGCCCCCGCACCGCCGGTCGAGCCGGCGGCGGCGGGGGCGACCTTCTCTGTCACGCGATCAACCACGGTCTCGAGAGTCTATATCGAGGCCGCTCGCTGAGGGCTAGAGCGTGTCCCAGAAGTCCTGGATCTTCTTGAGGTAGGCATCCAGGTCCTGATCCGGCTTCTGGAGGAAGTCGAGCAGGAAGGCCTGCATGCCGTTCGGGCCGGCAAAGTTCGGGTTGGTGTCACGGTCCAGGAACTGGGTGATCCGTTGCGCACCACCGATCAGCTCGGCGGCCTTCTTCTGGAGGGCCGTGTAGCCGCTCGTGTCGGCGTCCTTGGCAGCCGCGATGTTGCCCGGGTCCTGGGAGACCCAGGCGACCTGGGTCGCCGGCTGGGCGAGGTACTCCATGAAGGCCTTCGCGGCATCGAGGTCGTCGCCGAGCGACGGCGACTTCGAGGCGAGCATGAACCCGTCGATGGGGGCGTCCAGCGCCTTCTCGGCGTCGAACTCGGTCCCGAAGTTCGGATACGGGAAGAAGTCGAGGTCCTCGAGCTCGGCAGCGCCAGCTTCCTGGAACTGCTGGGACACGAACATCCCGAGCAGGTACATGCCCGCCTTCTTCTGGACGAGGGCCTGCGCGGCATCCTGCCAGGTCCGGCCGGCGGCGCCCTCCTGGTAGAAGGGCAGGAGCTCCTTGAAGACCTCGAAGACCTTCTTGACCTTCGGGTCGGTCCACTTCTCCTTGCCGGCCATCAGGCCGACGTGGAAGTCGTACCCGTTCTGGCGCAAGTTGAGGATGTCGAACGTGCCCATCGCGGGCCAGCCGTCCGAATTCGCCGAATGCCATCGGGATGAGACCATCGGCCTTCATCTTGGCGGCGAGGGTCTTGAACTCATCCAGGGTGGTCGGGGCGGTATAGCCCTTGTCCGCGAAGACGCTCTTCCGGTAGAAGACCGCCCACGGATAGTTGTAGATCGGGATGAAGTACTGCTTGCCGTCATCGCCGGTCGAGCCGACCTTGAAGGCGTCGCTGTAGTTCGCGCCCACCTTGCCCCAGACGTCGCTGATGTCCGTGGCCAGGCCCTGGGCGGCGAAGAACCGCATCCGGAACCCGGAGAACCACGTGAACACGTCGTCCGGCGTGCCCTGGAGGTACGAGCTGATCTGGTCCTGGAACGTGCCGTGATCGACCGTGTTGATCTTGACGGTGATCCCGGAGTCCTTGGTGAACGTGTCGACGATGCCGGCCAGGACGCCCTTCGGCACGGCGTCCGAGTAGTTCGAGCCGAGCGTGACGGAGCCGGTGACGGCTGCGCTCGCCGGCGCCGATGCGGGCGTGCTGGCCGCTGGGGTGGCCGATGCGGCGGCGCTGGCGCTGCTTGACGCACCGGATGGCCCGCAAGCCGCGATGATGGCCGGGACGGTCGCCAGGCCGGCCACGCCCGCGACGCCCTTCAGGACGGTCCTGCGGGAGACCGGGCGGGTCTCGATGGGATCTGCCATGGATGCTTCCTCCTCGGGACCTGTCCGACAAAATCCAACAGGTTCACTCGGATTGTGTGCATCAGGGATTGCCATGTCAAGGTTACAAGGTCGCGAAATGGTGAAGTCATCGAAATCGAGCCACAAGGGATGTGTGATTCCGTTGACTTTCGTCGGCGTGAGCGTCACTCTTTCGCTATCCGAACGGAAGGAAGGGCAGGGTGGCTAGCGTGTCGGAGGGTCCCGGTCGGGTCCAGGTCGGACCGAACATGCTCGCGCGCCAGCGCCAGGCTCTGATCCTGGAGCGCGTCCGCGAGACCGGTGCGGTCCGCGTCGCGGACCTGGTCCGCGAGCTGGGCGTCTCGGACATGACCGTTCGCCGCGACCTGGAGATCCTCGACGAGCGCGGTCTGCTCGAGAAGGTCCACGGCGGGGCGACGACGATCTCCGCCCCGGCGCTCTTCGAGCCGGGGTTCGCCGCCAAGTCCTCCCTCCAGCAGGCGGAGAAGGACGCGATCGCGGATGCGGCGGCCGCTCTCGTCGAGCCGGGCATGGCGATCGGCGTGTCGGCGGGCACCACCACCTACGCGCTGGCGCAGCGCCTCGCCGACGTGCCCGGGCTGACCGTGGTCACCAACTCGACCCGCGTCGCCGACGTCCTCCACGAGGTCGGGCGCGCCGACCAGACCATCATCCTGACCGGCGGGGTCCGCACGCCGTCGGAGGCGCTCGTCGGCCCGTTCGCGGTCGCGGCGCTGCGGACGGTCCACGTCGACCTCGTCTTCGTCGGCGTCCACGGCATGGACCCCCATTCCGGGTTCACCTGCCCGAACCTGCTCGAGGCGGACACCGACCGGGCGCTCATCGAGGCCGGGCGGCGGCTGGTGGTCGTGGCCGACCATTCCAAGTGGGGCGTCATCGGCATCAGCTCGATCGCCCGGCTCGACCAGGCGGACGTCCTCATCACCGACGCCGGCATCGACCCCGACGCGCGCCAGGCGCTGCAGGCCGAGGTCCGCCAGCTCCTCGTGGTCGATCCCACAGCCGGGGGAGAGGGTCGCGTCGCTCGTGCCATCTGACCCGATGCCCGACGGCCTCCTGCCGGGCCGGCTGGCCGACGATCCCCATCGCCGGCACAACCCGCTCATCGACGAGTGGGTGCTGGTCTCGGCGGGCCGGACCCTGCCGGCCCTGGCTGGGCGCCGAGGAGCCGGAGATCGCCCACGAGCGGCCGACCTTCGACCCGACTGCTATCTGTGCCCGGGCAACACCCGGGCGAACGGTCATCGGAACCCTGACTACGACACCACGTTCGTCTTCGACAACGACTTCGCGGCGCTCCGGCCGGACACGTCCGAGGCGACCGTGGAGGACGGCCTCCTCCGTGCCGAAGGCGAACGTGGTGTCTGCCGCGTGGTCTGCTTCTCGCCCCGCCACGACCTGACCCTCGGCGGGATGTCGCCCGAGGATGTCCGGCGGGTCATCGACGTGTGGGCCGACCAGACGAGCGAGCTCGGCGCCGACTTCCGCTGGGTCCAGGTCTTCGAGAATCGCGGCGCGGCGATGGGCGCCTCGAACCCGCACCCGCACGGCCAGGTCTGGGCGGGGACCGCACTCCCCGTCGAGGCCGCGCGCGAGACCGAGAACGCAGGCCGGGCACCTGGCCGGACCGGCCGGCGGCTGCTGCTGGACTACGTTGCGCAGGAGTCCGGCGGCCCGCGGGTCGTGGTCGAGAGCGACGAGTGGCTGATCGTCGTGCCGTTCTGGGCGGCGTGGCCGTTCGAGACGCTGGTCGATCCCGCGCCGGCCGGCGGCCCGGCTTCCCGACCTGGACCCGATCGCGCGCGACAGCCTGGGCGCGGCCCTCGTCGAGCTGCTCGGCCGGTACGACGGCCTCTTCCAGCCGGCCCTTCCCGTACTCGATGGGCTGGCATCAGGCGCCCTTCGGCGGGGGCGGCGACATCGATGGCTGGCAGATCCACGCGCACTTTCTATCCGCCGCTGCTGCGCGCCAACATCCGCAAGTTCATGGTCGGCTACGAGCTGCTGGCCGAGACCCAGCGCGACCTGACCCCCGAGGAGGCCGCCGAGCGGCTGCGGGCCGTGATCGTGCCATCGAGGTCGGCGACGCGCGAGACCGCCTGAGGGTCCGGCCGCACTCGCGAGACCCCCCGGCGGCCCGGTCCCGTAGCATGTCCTCCACATCCCACGGCACGGAGGCACGATGCGGCTCTGGGGCGGGCGGTTCAACGAGGCCAATGACGCGCGGGTCGAGGCGTTCACGAGCTCGATCGAGGTCGATCGCGAGCTGGCGGCCGATGACATCGCTGGCTCGATCGCGCATGTCCGCGGCCTCGGGCGCAGCGGCCTCCTGACGCCAGAACAGGTCGACGAGCTCGTGACCGGCCTCCTCGCGCTCGCCGAGGACATCGCGGCAGACCGCTTCGTGTGGGATCCTGCGCTCGAGGACGTCCACCTCAACCTCGAATCGGCGCTCGCGTCGCGGGTCGGGCCGGTCGCGGGGCGGCTCCACACGGGCCGATCCCGCAACGACCAGGTCGCGACCGACCTTCGCCTGTGGACGCGCCGGGCGATCGACCGGCTCGATGCCGCGATCGGCGACTTCGAACGCGCCCTCGTCGGCCTTGCCGAGCGCGAGGGCGAGGCCGTCCTCCCCGGCACGACCCATATCCAGCCCGCCCAGCCGGTGCTGTTCGCCCATCACCTGCTCGCCTATGTCGAGATGGCCGAGCGCGACCGGGGGCGGCTCGCCGACGCCCGCCGCCGCCTGAACGTCTCGCCGCTCGGCGCCGGGGCGCTGGCCGGCGCCGGCTACCCGCTCGACCGCGAGGGCGACGGCCGCGGAGCTCGGTTTCGATGGCGTCAGCGCGAACTCGCTCGACGCGGTCAGCGATCGCGACTTCGTCGTCGAGGTCCTGGCGGCGGTCGCGCTCGGGATGGTCCACCTCAGCCGGCTCGCCGAGGAGATCACGTGGTGGTCGAACCCGCGCTTCGGGTTCGTCCGCGCCTCCGACGCGTTCTCGACCGGCTCGTCGATCATGCCCAACAAGAAGAACCCCGATCCGGCGGAGCTGGTCCGCGGCCGCGCGGCCCGCGTCATCGGGGCGCTGACCGGGATCCTCGCGATGCTCAAGGGCCTGCCGCTGGCCTACCAGCGCGACCTCCAGGAGGACAAGGCGCCGCTGTTCGATTCGGTGGCGGTCTACGAGGGCTCGCTGGGCGTGCTCGCGGGGATGCTCGAGACGATGACCGTGGACCGCGGCGCGGATGCGCGCGGCCGCGGCCGAGGGCTACACGACCGCGACGGCCGTGGCGGACAGCCTGGTCCGGCGCGGGATCCCGTTCCGTGCCGCCCACCACGTCGTCGGCTCGCTCGTGGCCCAGGCCGAGGCGGCCGGCGTGGAGCTCGACGCGGTCGACGACGCGCATGATCGGGATGGCCCTCGGCGCCAGCGGCGATGCGGAGGCGGCCGCCCTCGCGGCGGATCCGGAGATCGGCGAGGCACTGCGGGCCGCGGCCTCGATCGACGGCGCCCTGGAGGCCTGCGAGGTCATCGGCGGGACCGCGCCGATCCGGGTCGCGGAGGCGCTGGCCGCCGCGCGGGCGCGTCTCGACGCCGAGGCATAGCGGGGCGTCTCGCCCCGGTGCCGCGCCACGCGCTGCGCGCCCCGACCCGCCCCGACCCGCCTCGGCCTACCCCGGCTCCGCGACCACGAGCGTGCGGCGCAGCCCCGGGATCACCTGCTCGGCGATCTCGACGAGGACCGGGCTCGGGTTCGCTACGCCGCGCGGCAGCACCGCGGTGAAGTCGCTGAAGCCCAGGGCGGCGTGCTGCTCCACGAACGCGACGTACGCATCCACCGACTGGAGGATCGACGCCTCGGCCCAGAGCGAGCGCCGGACGGCCGACGGGTCACGGCCCGCCGCCCGGCAACCCGCGACGAACCGCCGCATCCGGTCCGGCAGCGACTCGGTCACGCCCTCGGTGGCGGTCCCGGCCATCTCGGGGAACGTGTCCCACTGGTCGGCGTAGCGGGCGGCGAGGGCGATCATCCGCGGCCGGTGCGCCGCGACCAGGATCGGGATCCTCGGCTCCTGGACCGGCCGCGGCTCGAAGCGCGCATCGTCGAGCTGGTAGTAGCGGCCCTGCGAAGGTCGCCGGCTCGCCTGACATCAGCAGCAGCGCGATGCGCAGCGCCTCCTCGAGGCGGTCGACCCGCTCGCCCGGCGGCGGCAGCGGGATCCCGTATCGGCGGTGCTCGTCGACCTGCCAGCCGGCGCCCATGCCCAGGATCAGGCGCCCGCCGCTCAGGTGGTCGACGGTCACGCCTCCTTGAGCAGGATCGACGGGTGGCGGTACGTGTTGCTCGTGACCAGCGTGCCGATCCGCACCCGCCGGGTCTCGACGGCGATGGCCGCGAGCAGCGTCCACGCCTCGAGGCAGGGGAGGTCCGGCGGCCCGTCGGTGTCGAGCAGATGGTCGACCAGCCAGGCGTGGTCGAAGCCGAGGTCGTCCGCCAGCACGAACTCGTCGCGCACCTGCGACCACGGCTTGTTCGCCTGGCTCATGAACAATCCGAACCGCGGTGCCAGCGTCATCGTCGCGCGCCTCGCCTCCCTGCCGAAGGCCTGAGACGGTACCATCCGCGCCAGTCACGCTGGCGAGGTCCCGGATGCTGACGGCCGACACCATCGCACGCGCCCCGAAGGCGCTCCTCCACGACCATCTCGACGGCGGGCTGCGCCCGGCGACGGTCATCGACCTCGCGGCCGAGTACGGCTACGACGCCCTGCCGACGACCGACGTCGACGCCCTCGCGACATGGTTCCGCCGCGGCGCCGACCGCAAGTCGCTCGAGCTGTACCTGGAGACCTTCGACCACACGACCGGCGTCATGCAGGAGCGCGACGCGATCACGCGCGTCGCGGCCGAATGCGCCGAGGACCTCGCCGCCGACGGCGTCGTCTATGCCGAGGTCCGCATGGCGCCCGAGCTGTGCACCGCCCGCGGCCTCACCCTCGACGAGGTCCAGGAGGCGATCCTGGCCGGCTACGCGATCGGGGAGGCGCGCGCCGCCGCGGCCGGCCATCCGATCGTCGTCCGCTCCATCGTGACCGCGATGCGCCAGGCCGCGCGCTCGGTCGAGGTCGCCGAATGCGCCGTCCGCTGGCGGGACGCGGGCGTCGTCGGGTTCGATATCGCCGGCCCGGAGGCCGGCTATCGGCCGACCCGCCACCTCGACGCCTTCGAATACGTCCGGCGCGAGAACTTCCACATCACCATCCACGCCGGCGAGTCCTTCGGGCTGCCCTCGATCTGGGAGGCGCTCCAGTTCTGCGGCGCCGAGCGGCTGGGCCACGGCGTCCGCATCGTCGACGACATCACGGTCCACGACGACGGCTCCGTCGAACTCGGGCGGCTGGCTGCCTTCGTGCGCGACCGGCGCGTCCCGCTCGAGATGTGCCCGACCTCGAACGTCCACACCGGGGCGGCGCCGTCGATCGAGGAGCACCCCATCGACCTGCTCCGCCGCCTGCGCTACCGCGTCACCCTCAACACCGACAACCGGCTGATGAGCGGCGTCTCGCTCTCGAGCGAGTTCGCGGCGCTCGACGCCGCATTCGGGATCGGGCTCGGCGAGATGGAGTGGCTGACCATCAACGCGCTGAAGAGCGCGTTCACGCCGTTCGACGAGCGGCTCCGTCTCATCAACGAGGTCGTCAAGCCCGGGCTACGCGCACCTGCGCGCCGAGACCGTCGCGGGTCGTCGTCGGCGGCTGACCGAGGTGCCGGGCCCCGACGACACCCGGCTCGACGGCCGCCGCGCGCTCGTGACGGGCGCCGGGGTCGGCATCGGCCGGGCGGTCGCCATCCGGCTCGCCGACCGCGGGGCCGCGGTCGCGCTCCATCACCACGGCCACGCCGCCGGATGCGAGGCGACCGCGGCGGCCATCGCGGCCGGCGGCGGGACCGCCGTGAGCCTGGCCGCCGACCTCTCCGACCTGACGGCGGCCGCGGACCTCGTCGCCCGGGCGAGCGACGCGCTCGGTGGCCTCGACATCCTCGTCAACAACGCCGGCCGGACCCTGGACGGGCCGTTCGACCAGGTCGATCCCGCCGGCTTCGATGCGCTGGTCCGGCTCAACCTCGGGGCGGCGTTCTTCGCGTCGTCGGCGGCCCGTGGCGCGCTGGCGGCGTCCGGGCATGGGGTGATCGTCAACATGACCTCGGTGCTCGGCGCGCAGGGCGGCAGCGGCTACGTGCTGTACTCGGCGACCAAGGGCGCGATCATCGCGATGACCCGCACGCTGGCCATGGAGCTGGCACCGGACGGCATCCGGGTGCTGGCCGTGGGACCGGGACTGGTCGAGGTCGAGCGCTACTTCGAGGAGGACCCGGCCTACAGCCGCGAGCTGGGCGACCGGGTCGTGCCGATCGGCCGGGTCGGGCAGCCCGAGGACGTGGCCGCGCTGGTGGCGTTCCTCGTGTCCGACGCCGCGTCCTGGATGACCGGGACGGTCGTATGGACCGACGGCGGCACGACCGCGCAGCTGGACCTCGGCGCGCTGCGGCCGGCGGTGTTCCGGCGCGATCCCTAGCCCGCGGGCAGGGCCACCACGAATCGGCTGCTCGCGTAGCCGTTGGGCTCGATGAAGACGCGGCCGCCCATCGCGTTCATCAGCCGTCGCGCGGCGAACAGCCCGATCCCCGAGCCGCGCGACCGGCCGCGGCCTTCGACCCGCACGAACGGCTCGAAGACGCTCTCCCAGTCCTCGATCGGGACGCCCGGCCCGTCGTCGGTGACGTAGACCTGGATCTCGTCGCCGACGCGCCAGATGCCGATGCTCACGCCCTCGCCCGACGGGGCGTACTTCGACTCGTTCTCGAGCAGCTGCTCGAGCACCTGGCGGAAGCGCGTCTCGTCGCCGATCGGCGATCATGCGGCTCCGGCCGGCGGCTCCCAGCGGATCGGGTGCGGGCGCAGCAGGAGCCGCAGCGTCTCGACGGTCTCGTCGACCGCCGCGACCGCGTCGAACGGCGCCCGCGACAACCCGGTCAGGCCCTCGCCGCGGACCGAGGCCAGGATCGAATCGACCTGGCGGTCCAGCCGCGCCGAGCTGGTCGTCCGCGGCCGTCGCGCCAGTCCTCGGCGGTCGGCGGCTCGGGGAGCGGCGACGCCCCGGTCGCCCTCGGCCAGCAGGTCGACGTAGACGCGCACGACCGACAGCGGCGTCCGCAGCTCGTGGGTCACGACGCGCAGGAGCTCGGCGCGCGCGGCGTCGAGGGCGGTCAGCTGCGGCGAGCCGCGCCTCGACCTCGGCGGTCAGCCGGCCCTTCTCGACGATCCCCGCCAGCAGCGCCGCGATCGTCCGCAGGAAGGCGATCTCGTCCTCGTCGAAGACCCGCGGCTCGCGGGTCTGGACGTTGAGCACGCCGACGACCTGGTCGTGCCACTCGAGCGGCACCGACAGCATCCCGCTGAGGGCCTCGACGTCGAAGCCGCGGACCCAGGCGAACCGGTCGTCGAGGGTCACGTCCTCGACCGCGATCGGCTCGCGCGTCTCGGCGACGCGCCCGGTGATGCCCTGGCCCCAGGCCAGGCTGACCTTGCCGACCTGGGCGCGGTCGAGGCCGTTGGTGGCGGCCAGCGTGAGCCGCGTCCGCTCGTGGTCGGCCAGGTAGAACGAGCAGACCTCGACGCCCATCGCCGCGGTCGTGCCGTCGACGATCGAGCGCATCAGCTCGTCCCAGTCGCGCGCGAGCGTCGCCAGCTGGGCGATCTCGTGGAGGAACGCCAGCTCGCGCAGGCCCCCCTCGGTCGAGTCGGTCCGGTCGTCACGGTCCGATCATGGCGTATCAGGGCAACCGATCGCCCGCGCTCAGACCGCGGCCGGCTCCGGGTCGGTGACCGTCGTCGGCAGGTCCGCGAGCAGCGGATCGGTCCACGTCCAGGCCGCGCCGTGGTGCTTGCCGACGGCGCCGTGGCGGGCCGCCTCGACCCGCAGCGGCAGCCCGAAGATCTCGATGAACCCGACCGCCGATGCGTGGTCGAAGGCGTCGCCCTCGTCGTACGTCGCGAGGCTCTTGTCGTAGAGCGACAGCGGCGAGCGCCGCCCGACGACGACGGCCTGCCCGTGGTCGAGCCGCACCCGGACCTCGCCCGAGACGACGCGCTGCGACGACACGACGTACTCGCGCAGGTCGCGCGACAGGGCGCTGAACCACAGGCCGTCGTAGATGAGCCGGGCCAGCTCGTCCGCCACGAACCGGTTGAAGCGGAGCGTGTCGCGCGACAGCGTCAGCCCCTCGAGCGCCCGATGCGCGGCATGCAGGATGGTCGCCGCGGGCGCCTCGTAGATCTCGCGGCTCTTGATGCCGACGAGCCGATCCTCGACGTGGTCGACCCGGCCGACGCCGTGCGCGCCACCGAGCGTGTGGAGCCGCTCGACCAGCTCGACCGGCCCCAGCCGCTCGCCGTCGAGCGCGACCGGGATGCCGCCCTCGAAGCCGATGATGACCTCGACCGGCGCCGGCGCGTCCGCCGGCGCCACCGTCCACTCGTAGGCGTCGGCCGGCGGCGTGACCCACGGATCCTCGAGGACCCCGGTCTCGCACGAGCGGCCCCACAGGTTGACGTCGATCGAGTAGGGCGAGGCCTTGGTGATCGGGATCTCGATGCCGCGCTCGGCGGCGTAGTCGATCTCCTGGTCGCGGGTCAGGCCCATCCCGACGCGCATCGGCGCGACGACCTCGAGCCCCGGATCGAGCGCGTGGGTCGCGATGTCGAACCGGACCTGGTCGTTGCCCTTGCCGGTGCAGCCGTGGGCGACCGCGTCGGCGCCCTCGCGCTTGGCGACCTCGACGAGGAGCTGCGCGATCAGCGGCCGGGCGAGCGCGGTGGCCAGCGGGTAGGCGCCCTGGTACAGCGCGTTGGCCTGGAGGTGCGGCCACACGAAGTCGGTGACGAACCGCTCGCGGGCATCGACCACGTAGGCGCGCGACGCGCCGGCCGACATCGCCCGCTGCTCGACGCCCTGGCGCAGCGAGCCGCCGCCGAGGTCGACGGTGAGGGTGACGACCTCGGCGTCGAACTGCTCCTTGAGCCACGCGACGGCGACGGACGTATCGAGTCCGCCCGAGTAGGCGAGGACGACCTTGTTCACGAGGACGGGACCTCCGGGATAGTGGCGTGACGCTCCGGCCCCGATGGCTTCGAACCGCGCGAGCCAGCGCTCGAGGCGCGCCTCATCGGCGAACAGGACGAGGAGCGTATTGTCGCCCGCCAGCGTGCCTTCCTGCTCGTGCAGGGTGGATTCGTCGATCGCCTGGGCGATGACGCTGGCCGTGCCGGGCGTCCCGGTCAGGACCAGGATCAGCCCGCTCCGACCGATCGTGACCGGGATGTCGCCGAGGATCCGCTGGAGCCGCTCGTCGGAGGCGACCGCGGCGGTCGGGGTCAGGTCCTCGCGCGACAGTAGACGTGGCCGTCGGCGCGGGGCGCCTTGATCAGCCCGAGCTCGGTGATGTCGCGCGAGACGGTGGCCTGGGTGACCGCGAAGCCCTGCTCGCTCAGCGCGTCGACCAGCTCGCGCTGGCTGCCGACCGGGCGCGTCACGACGAGCTCGCGGATCGCCCGCTGGCGCAGGCGCTTGAGCTCCTGGCTGGTCATGGCCGTGCCTGCTCGCCGTTCCGCGGCGGCTCATGCCGCGCCGACGCGGGCCGTCCGGACGGCCGTGATGCGCGTCCCGAAGGTCGGGTCGGTCAGGGCGCGCGTGCAGCGCGTCGGGCGGCGGAGGAGTCGGCGATGATCGCCTCGGCGCCGTCCCAGCCGAGCGCGCCGAGCGCGGCCCGGACCTTGGGCACCATCCCGCCGGCGATGACGCCCGGCGTCGATGAGGTGCTCGGCCTCGCGCGACGGTCAGCGTGTCGAGCCGGCGGCCGTCGGCGTCGCGCACGCCGTCGACATCGGTCAGCAGCACGAGCTGGCGGGCACCGAGCCCGGCCGCGATCCCGGCCGCGGCACGTCGTCGGCGTTGACGTTGCAGACGATGCCGTCCGCGTCGCGGGCGAGCGGCGCGACGACCGGCACCTGGCCGCCGACGAGGATCGCGTCGAGCAGGTCGCGGCGGAGGCCGACGACGCGCGCCACGAGCCCGAGCTGGGGGATCCGCTCGGCGATGAGCAGGCCGCCATCGACGCCGGACAGCCCGACGGCATCGACCCCGAGGTCGCGCAGCCCGGCCACGAGCTCGCTGTTGACGACGCCGCGCAGGACCGCGGCGGCCACCTCGAGCGCGGCGCGTCGGTGACGCGGAGGCCGCCCTCGAACTTGCTCGGGACGCCGAGGCGCTCGAGCCATTCGGTGATGCGCTTGCCGCCGCCGTGCACCAGGACCACGGGACGGCGTCGCGCGACCGCGGCCACTTCCGCCAGGACCTGGGACTGCTCGGCGATCGTCGTGCCGCCGAGCTTGACGACGAGGATCTCGCTCACGTCGTGTACTCGCTGTTCTCGATCACGTAGGTCTCGGTCAGGTCGCAGCCGAAGGCCTCGCCCGACCCCCTCGCCGAGGCCGAGGTCCAGGGCGATCACCAGCTCGGGGGCGTCCATCGCGGCGCGCGCCGCCGCGCGATCGAAGTCGACCGGGCCGCCGGCCGGTGCCGTCGAAGACGAGGTGGCCCGGCGATCGAGATGCGCAGGCGGTCCGGGGTCGAGCACGGCCGGGGTGCCGGCACGGACCGTGGCCTCGCGCGGCACTCAGCCCGGCTGCCTCGAGGACCGCGCGCATCGGCCAGCCGCGCGTTGCCGGCCGCGCCCGCGATCCGGCCCCAGTTGGGGTCGCGGCCGTGGGCCGCCGCCTTGACCAGGCTCGAGCAGACGACCGAGCCGCGCCACGGCCCGGGCACTCGCATCGTCGGCGGCACCGGTGACCGACGGCCGTGATGAGCGTCGTGGCCCCCTCGCCGTCGGCGGCCTGCTGCCGCGCGAGGTCGCGGCCGACGGCCTCGATCGCGGCGCCGAGCACGGCCGCCTCGGCAGATCCGGACCGGACCGGCGCCGCCCCCGACGCCCCGGAGGCCAGCACGAAGACCGTGTCGTTGGTGCTCGTGTCGCCATCGACCGAGAGCTGGTCCCAGGTCCGTGCCGCGGCCGGGCCGCAGCAGCGCCCACAGGACCTCCGGGCTCGACCGCCGCATCGGTCAGCACGATCGAGAGCATCGTGGCCATGTTCGGGTGGATCATCCCGACGCCCTTGGCGATGCCGCTGACGGTCACCGTCACCGGCCGGCCGTCGGCGTCCGGGCAGCTCGACGGTCGTCGTCGCCAGCTTCGTCACCGAATTGGTCGTCCGCAGCGCCACGGCCGCGGCCTCGAAGCCGGCATCGCTCGCGTCGAGCGTCGGCACGAGGGCCGCCAGCCCGGCCTCGACCTTGTCCAGCGGCAGCCGCGTGCCGATCACCCCGGTCGAGAGGTGCAGCGTCCGCTCGACCGGCACGCCGGTCGCGTCGGCCAGGAGCTGGGCGATCGCGGCGCTGGTCGGCGTCGCCCGCGGCGCCGGTCGCGGCGTTGGCGCGCCGCTCGTCGAGATCACGGCCTCGGCCCAGCCGAACCCGCCGCGCGGGTCGCCGGACGTGGCCGCGAGATGCGCGCGCGACTGCCGCACGGGCGCGGCCGCGAACGTGTTCGGGGTGAAGACCGCGGCCGCGGCGGCCGGACCCGACGTCGTGACGACCACGGCGAGGTCCGGCCGACCGGAGGCCTTGATCCCGGCCGCCAGCCCGCCGGCCTTGAAGCCGGCCGGGATGGCGGCTCCGTCGCTCGACCGGCGGGAGGACGGTCGGCGAACGCCGGGACCCTGGATACGCGCGCTACGGTCATCGGTTCGTGCGGCTAGGGCGCCAGCGGCAGCTGCAGGAGCCCGGTCGTCTCGGGCAGCCCATGGACGAGGTTGAATGACTGGATGGCCTGGCCGGCGGCGCCCTTGACGAGGTTGTCCTCGACGCCGATCGCGATGATCCGCCCGGTGCGCTCATCGAGATGGACGTAGAGGCGGACCTGGTTGCTGCCGGTGACGTGCTTGGTGGCCGGCGGCGTTCCGCACGACCGTCACGAACGGCTCGTCGGCGTAGGCCGTTGCGTACAGCTCGTCGAGCTCGGCCTGGGTCGACCGCCCGGGTCGGCCGGACGTGGCTGGTCGAGAGGATGCCGCGGGTCATCGGGATGAGGTGGGGGAGGAAGTCGATGGCGATCGTGCCCGGGTTGGCGTCCGGCTCGAGGCCGGCATCGGCGCCGACCTGCGCGAGCTCCTGCTCGATCTCGGCGACGTGGCGGTGGCCGCCCAGGCCGTACGCCTTCACGCTCTCGTTGACCTCGCCGAACATCAGGTCGGGCTTCGACTCGCGGCCGGCGCCCGAGACGCCGCTCTTGGCATCGACCACGAGGTCCTCGATCAGGCCGGCGCGCACGAGGGGGGCGAGGGCGAGCAGCGTCGCCGTCGGATAGCAGCCGGGCGACCCGACGATGGCGACCGGCGCAGTCGACGAGCGCCTCGAGCTCGGCGCGGTGGAACTCCGGCAGGCCGTAGACCGCGACGTCGAGGAGGTCCGGGTGCGGGTGCTCGAAGCCGTACCAGCGCGGGTAGTCGGCGGCGTCGCGGAGCCGGAAATCCGGCCCGAGGTCGATGACGGCCGTGCCGGCCGCGACGATCTCCGGGACGAGCGTCGCGGCGGTGCCGTGGGGGAGGGCGAGGAAGACCGCGTCGGCCTCCGGGAGCGTCGCGTCCACGACCAGGCCGGTCTCCGCGAGGTGCGGATGGATCCCGTCGATCGGGTCGCCGTCGCGGTCGCGGCCCTGCGAGCCCGACGATCGCCACGTTCGGGTGGCGGGTCAGCAGGCGGAGCAGTTCGGCGCCGACATAGCCCGACGCGCCGATGATCCCGACGCGGATACGGCGGTCGGGGTCGCCCGAGCCAGTCAGCCCATCGGGCGCCGTCAGCCCATCGGCCGCAACGATCCCACGTTGCGAACGCGGGACGAAGCCAGACGGCCGGTCCGTCGCGTCCCGGGTCGCCGCCTCGAGCCCCGCGCTCACGGGCGCAGCACCGGGTCCGCGCTCGTCTGCACGCGCGCAGCCGGCAGGCTCCTCACGGGGAGCGTGCTCGAATGGATGGCCGAGGGCCGATGGACCGCCGTCATGGTCGGATGACTATACAGGTCGCTGCATAGTCATGCAACCGTTACGCAACGAAGCGTCCGGCATCCATGCCATGCCACTGGAGTCCGCCCCGGGGCGCCCTTCCACCCTGGCACCCATCCACCCCCCGGCAGTCGGATCCACGAGCCCGGCGCGGTGGCGAGGATGGAAACGGTATGCAACTCGGATGCATATGCACGTTTGGTCGGCGGCGCGAAGTCCTACTTGAAGGAGATCGGCTCGACCGTCAGGCGCTGGCCCGAGCTCGCGCCGCGCGTCCAGATGCGTGTGAGGAGGTCCGGCACCCACCAGCGCAGGAAGTACAGGCGGCATCCGAGGCAGTAGCCGGTCACGCCGAGCAGTGTCTGCAGGCCGGCGACGGCGAGCGTGAAGAGCCATCCGAGCGGCGTCGCGCCGAGCGCGAAGGCGATGAGGGCCAGGATCAGCGCCGTGCTGCCGAGCACCTGGGCGAAGCGCGGCGGATATTCATGCTCCGGCGCGGTCGGGCCGAGCTTCGCGACCTTGACGATGCGCCGCCAGATCGCGCCGTAGATCGAGTACCGGAGGCCGAAGGCCGCGCTGACGCCGATCGAGAGCAGCACGAGGGCCACGAGCCAGACGCTCGATGTCAGGAACGCGGTCACCAGCAGGACCGCCGACGTCGCGGCCCCGAATCGATGCCCCCGCGGGTCGATCATCCGCGCCTTCGGCAGTCGGGCGGCGGCGTCGGTCGGAACGGCGGATGGCATCGGGGCGTCTCCGGCTGCTGGGTCGCGGCGCACCACTCCTGCGCGCGTCGCGGCAGCATACCAGACAAGTCCGACCAGTTTACTTGGATTTACGCCGTCGACCCCGCGCCGGGCGCGGTCCCGCCAACATGCATATGCAGCCGACATGCATACGCAGCGAGGATGGGTTTCGGCGAGGACGTTCCGGCGGGGAAGATGTGCCTATCGCGTGGCGCCGTGCGCCGCACACCGCCGAGCCGCGGGGGGCGGCGTTACCCGGTCAGGACGTCCGGTCGGCGATACGGGCCGGTCGTGATGACCTCGCCGGCGGCCTCGACGGGTTCGCCGCCCGCCACGGACGCCACGGAATGGACGGCATACCGATGGTGGACGGTCGTGGCACCGGCCGAGATCATCGCGTTGACCGGGCAGTACTTCGTGGCCGAGAGCTCGATGCAGCGCTGGATCGCCGACTCGGAGAGGTCCTTGCCCCAGACCTCATGCGTGACGGTCACTTCGGTGAGCACCTGCGGGTACTCGTCGCGCTGCTCCCCGACGGCGTGGATCTCGTAGCGCTCGACGTCCTGCCGCTTCTTGAGCGCGATCGAGATGACGTCCATCGCCGAGCACGCCGCGAGCGACGCGAGGATGCTCTCGACGGGCGAGTACTCGTTCGAATTCGCTGGCATCGCCGTAGACGAGCGACCGGCCGGTGCCGGTCCGCGCGACGAACCGGCCATCGCCCTCGAGGACGACCTCGGCAGTGCGTTCGCGATTCATCGGCGGCCACTCCCCGTCATGCCGGCACGTCCGCGGGTTCGGCGGGAGCATCGGCGTCCGCGTCGGCGTCCGCGTCGACCGGGGAACCAGCCACGTCGCCGCGATCGGCCTGGAACTGCTCCCGGTACAGCTGAGCGTACAGCCCGCCGTGCGCGATCAGCTCGGCGTGCGTGCCACGCTCGACGATCCGGCCACGGTCATAGACCAGGATCCGGTCGGCGCGATGGATCGTCGAGAGCCGATGCGCGATGGCGATCGTGGTGCGGCCGACCATCAGGCGCTCGAAGGCGGACTGGATGAGCCGCTCCGAGACGGTGTCCAGCGCCGACGTCGCCTCATCGAGGATCAGGATCCGCGGGTCCTTCAGCAGGACCCGGGCGATCGCGATCCGCTGCTTCTCGCCGCCCGAGAGCTTGTAGCCGCGCTCGCCGACGACCGTGTCGTAGCCCTCGGGGAGCTCCATGATCCGGTCGTGGATCGCCGCCGCCGCGGCGGCGGCGCGCAGCTCGTCGTCGGTCGCGTCGGGCCGGGCATACAGCAGGTTCGTCCGCACCGATGCGTGGAACAGGTACGTCTCCTGGGTGACCACCCCGATGACCGCGCCGAGCGACTGGAGCGTGACCTGCCGGACGTCGTGGCCGTCGATCTCGACGGCCCCGGAGTCGACGTCGTACAGGCGCGGGATGAGGTACGTGGTGGTCGTCTTGCCACTCCCCGACGGCCCGACGAGCGCGACCAGCTCCCCGGGCTGCGCCTCGAAGTCGATGTGGTCGAGGCCGAAGGCGGGGAGCAGCGCGATCTCGGGGAGGGCCGGTTCTCCGGCCGTGCCCTCGGCCGTGCCCTCGGCCATGACGACCGCCGTCGGCAGCGCCACGTCGCCGGCCTCGGCGGCCGCCGAGGCGACCTCGGCCTCTCCCCGTCGTCTGGCCACGGCATCGTGTGCCCGCGTCGACGGCACGACCTCGGTCGGGTACTGGAACGACACGTCGTGGAACCGGACCTGGCCGCGGACATCAGCCACCTTGAGCTCGATCGCATCGGGCGCATCGATGATCTCGGGATCCATCTCGAGGTACTCGAAGATGCGGTCGAAGAGGGCCAGCGCGCCCTGGATCTCGACCTGCACGTTGAGCAGCTGACCGACCGGGAAGAACAGCCGGCTCTGGAGCGTGGTGAAGGCCACGATGTCGCCGATGGTCGGGGCGGTCGGGTCGCCCTGGATCACGAGGTAGCCGGCGAGCCAGTACACGAACGCCGGCGTGATGCTGAAGATCGTGCCGATGATCATGAAGAACCAGCGCCCGACCATCGCCTGGCGGATCTGCAGCGCGGCGAGCTTTGCGTTGATGCTCCGGAACCGGGCGACCGACGCGTCCTGTTGCCCGAAGGTCTTGGCCAGCAGGATGCCGCTGACGCTGAGCGTCTCCTCGGTATGGGCGGTCAGCTCGGCCAGCGACTTCTGGGTCTCGCCCGACACCTCGCGCCGGATCTTGCCGACACGGAACGTGAGGTACATGAAGAACGGCAGCAGGCCGAGCGAGAGCAGGGTCAGCCGCCAGTCGATCAGGAACATCGCGATGACCGTGCTGATCGAGACGGCCAGGTTGCTGGTGACCGAGCTGGCGGTGTCGGTCACGACCGCCTGGACCCCGCCGACATCGTTGGCGAGCCGGCTCTGGATCTCCCCGGTGCGCGTCTCGGTGAAGAACCGCAGCGGCATCCGCTGGAGGTGCAGGTAGAGCGCGCCGCGGAGGTCCTGCATCACGTTCTGGCCGATGACGTTGTTCAGGTACGCCTGGCCGACGCCGATCAGGCCCGTGAAGATCGGCAGGATGATCATCAGCCCGACGAACAGGTTGAGCAGGAACCAGTTCTGCTGCGGGATCGCGACGTCGATCAGGAGCTTCAGCAGATACGGGTTCGCCAGGCCGATGATGCTGGTCGCCACGATCGCGGTGAGCACGACCCCGACCTGCAGCCGGTAGGGTCGGAAGAACGCCGCGATGCGCTTGATGGTGTGGCCCCGGCGCTCCTTCGGGACCGGCGTGAAGTCCCTCGATGGACCTCCGAACACTCGTCCGCCTCCCCGTGCCGCGCCCCCAGTGGCCTGTCTCGTCCCGCTCACGATCGCCGGTCGGTTCCCAGGTGGTCGGTTCCCGCCTGTTCAGTTCCCTGCACGTTCATCCCGCCGACGCTACCACCTGACGCGCCTTCGCGCCCACGCGTCGATGGGCGGTGGTGTCGGCGGATATGCACGAATCTCACCCGCCGACAAGTTGGCCCCTTGCTTGATGCATGTCTGCTGCATATGCACGATCCGGCGCCACCACGCCCGACCGGGCGCCACCAGGCGCCACCAGGCGCCGCCAGGCGCCGTAAGCCGCAGGTGAGGGGTGCGGTGCCACCCTGCGCTCATGAGCTGGGAAACCTTCCGCCTCGACCACGGCGACGACCTGCTTGATCAAGGGCTGGTGCACATCGGCGAGATGGTCCGGCGGCGTCGGGATCGCGTGCGGATGACGCAACGGCGACTGGAGCTCGTGTCCGGGGTCAGCCAGTCGGTCATCTCGCGACTCGAGAGGGGCCAGCTGCGGGGGCTCCGCTGGTCTCGTTTCGCCAGGTTGATCGGGGCACTCGGGGGTCTCGACGTGGATGCGCCGGTCCCGCCCTGGTGCCACCGCGGCGCCGCGGGTCTGGTCGATCGCCAGCGACAGGACCCATGGTCGAGCGCGAATGCCGATCGCGCCAGGGAATGGTTTGCCGAGCGAGGGATCGATTCGCCGCTCGGGTGACGCCGCCTCGGCCCTCCCCCGCGCGCTCCGCCGCGACAAATTCACCCGACCCCGATTTGGCATATGCATGCGACCGCGATCTGGCATATGCAGGCGGTCGGGCTGTGGCATATGCACGCGAGCGCGACCTGGCATATGCATCAGACGGCGAACTTGCATATGCATCCGACCGCGAACTGGCATATGCATCAGACGGCGAACTTGCATATGCATCCGACATGAATACGCGACCCGACTGACTTCCGGCCGGGAGATCTTGCATCTGGGCGCGGGCGACGGGCGAGACCGGCGCGGACACGCGCGGCCGCGGCCACGCGCCGGCGCCCCGGGGCTAGGCGCGGGCCACGACCACGATCGTCGAGCGCCGCGATGGCAGGCTCTGCGCGAGGAGATCGCCCGTCAGCCCCAGCGCGAAGGTCGGCAGATGGCGGCCCCAGGCCCGGGCGAGATGACCGACGGTCTGGAGGTCGACCGACTCGAAGCCCGCCGCCCGCAGATCCCGCCGGATCAGCGCCGGCGTGTTGCACGCCCCGACGAGCGGATGCGCATCCGCGGCCGAGGCCTTGATGACGCCCTGGACCTTCGATCGCGGCCCCGCGGGCAGCGCGAGATATGCCTCGACGAACGGGTGGCGCCGGTTCACGGTCGTCGCCACGAGCGTCCCGCCCGGCCGAAGCCACCGCCGGATGTTCGCGAGTGCGGCCGGCGGATCGGCGAAATGCTCGAGCGTGAAGCTCGACAGCACGACGTCGAACGTCGCCTTGGGGAAGCCGTCGGCCGGGCCGCAGAGGTCCACGATCGCGAACTCGTCCAGGTGGGGGAGGGGCTGCGCCGGTTCGTGGATGTCGACGCCGACGAGGCGGTCGATCCGGCCGCGGAAGGGTCGAAGGTGCGACATCCGGCCGCAGCCGGCATCGAGTGCCGCCACCCCGACCGACCGGGTGACCGCCGCATGACCGGCCGGGCTGTTGGCGGCGAGCGCGTCCGTGTACGCCCTGGCGGATGCCCGCGTGATCGCCTCATCCAATGCGATCCTGACCAGGGCCTGGACGGTCGGCTCGATGCCGAGTCGCGGCAGCAGGTCGTAGCGGCGCGGCGCTACCACGCGGTGGCGGTCGCGGCTTCGGTGACGCCCTGGGTCTCGAGCCAGCGCTCGGCGTCGATCGCGGCCTTGCAGCCATCCGCCGCCGCGGTCACCGCCTGGCGATAGCGGTGGTCGTGGACGTCGCCGGCGATGAACACGCCATCGATCTTCGAGCCGGTCTCGTCGTGGACCACGAGATAGCCGCCCTCGTCGACCTCGAGCCAGTCGCGGAACGCGTCGGTGTTGGGGCGGTAGCCGATGGCGATGAACAGGCCCTCGATGGGCTGCGTCGTGACCTTGTCGGTCGTGGTGTCGCGGAGGCGCAGGCCATCGACCTTGGCGTCGCCGAGGACCTCCTCGATCGCGGTGTTCGTGTGGATCTCGATCTTGGGATGCGCTTTCGCGCGGTCGACCATGATCTTCGAGGCCTTGAACGTGTCGCGGCGGTGGAACAGGTGGACCTTCGTCGCGAAGCGGGTCAGGAAGGTCGCCTCCTCGAATGCGGTGTCGCCGCCGCCGACCACGGCGATCTCGCGGTCGCGGAAGAAGAAGCCGTCGCAGGTCGCGCACGCGGAGACCCCACGGCCGCGGAGCCGCGTCTCCGAGTCGAGGCCGAGCCACAGCGCCGAGGCGCCCGTGGCGACGATCACGGCCTCCGCCCGGTATTCGACTCCGCGCGCCCAGATCCTGAACGGCCGCGATCGCGAGGTCGACCTTGTCGATGTCGACGTCGATGATCCGCGAACCGAAGCGCTCGGCCTGGGCACGGAACGCGGCCATCAGCTCGGGCCCCTGGATGCCGTCCACGAACCCGGGATAGTTCTCCACGTCCGAGGTGAGCATGAGCTGCCCGCCCGGTGCCGAGCCGGCGAGGACCACCGGCTCGAGGTTGGCCCGCGCGGCGTAGATCGCGGCGGTCAGCCCGGCCGGCCCCGACCCGATGATCACGACCTTGGTCTCGACGGGACCGCCGGCCGAAGCCGCGGACCCTGGCCCGCCGGTGGACGTGATGGGGGTCGCGTCGGCGCCGGCGGGGCTGTCGAGGATCGAGATCGAGAGGCCGCCGAAGGGGTTCAGGTTCGGCGTGGGGGTGCCGTTGGACTCGTCGCTCATAGGGTCATCCTAGCATGGCCACGATACCCCCAGGGGGTATGGCGTTTCGCGCCTCGCGCGGCGAGCGGCGCCGGTCACAGGTCGCGCAGCGCCGGGATGATGTCGCGGCCGACGAGCTCGATGGCGTCCGGGTCCGTGACGTTGGGCATGCTCGCGATGATGGTCTGGGCGCCGGCATCGCTCAGCTCCCCGAGCCGGTCGATGATCTGCGCCGGCGTCTCCGTCCGGTCGCGACCGTCGGGGGAGACCCACACCGTCTGCAGCGTCGAGTGCTCGATCTCATCGGGATCGCGGCCGATCTCGGCGCAGTGCTCGGCCAGGATCGCGTACTTGCGGGCGATCGCCTCGGGCGAGCCGAAGACGTTGGTCGCATCCGCATATTTCGCCACGAGCCGCAGCGTCTTCTTCTCGCCGCCGCCACCGATCATGATCGGGACCCTGGGGCGTGACAGCGCCTGCGGGGAGTTGAGCAGCCGCGTGGCGTGCGTGTGCCGGCCGTGCAGCTCGCCCTCGGTGCCGCGCTCGCCGGTCCACATCGCGTGGGCCATCTGGAGCGTCTCCTCGAGGAGCTCGAAGCGCTCGCCGAGCGGCGGGAACGGGAAGCCGAGACTGCGCGACTCGTCCTCGTTCCAGGCGGCGCCGATCCCGAGCCACGCACGGCCGCCCGAGAGGACGTCGAGCGTGGTCGTGGCCTTGATCCACAGGCCGGGCTGGCGGTAGTGGATGCCGCCGACCATCAGGCCGAGGCGGGCTCGTTTCGTGTGAGCGGCCATGAATCCGAGCGTGGTCATCCCCTCGAGCATCGGCTCCTCCGGGGCGCCGTTGCTGCGGATCTGGAAGAAGTGGTCCATGACCCAGAGGGAGTCGAAGCCGACCTCGTCCGCCTGGCGGACGATCCGCTCGAGGGTGGGGCCGATCTCGGCATCGCCGCCAGGCCAGGTGAAGCGGTTGATCTGGAGCCCGATCTTCATATCGCGGAGCGTAGCGTTTTGGCGCTCGGAACGCCGGAATGCCGCGGGCCGCCCCTCGGCGCGTTCGTGCACGATCGCCCGCCAGCCGCGGCTTCCCCTGCCGTATTCATATCGGATGCATATGCAGGGCGCCGGCGCGACGAGCCGATGCCGCCAGGGACGATCGCCCCTGAGGGTCCAGGGCTTGCATATGCAGCAGAGGTGCATCGGCTGGGGAGACGACGTCCTCCGACGGATCGTGCATATCTGGCTCCGACGCCCGGCCCGGCGGCGCCGCCCGCCGGGCACCGCCGCGCCGTGGTGACCGGCAGTCGAGCCGGGGCCGTCATACTCGACGGGTGCCGACCGCAGCGAAGAACGCGAAGGACCTTGACGCCGCGCGGCTGCTCGACGACCTGAACGAGGCGCAGCGCGAGGCGGTCCTCGCCGTCGAAGGCCCCGTCGCCGTCCTTGCCGCCGCCGGGACCGGCAAGACCCGGGTCATCAGCCGGCGGACGGCGTACGCCATCGGCACCGGTGCCGTCGAGGTCGACCAGGCCCTGGTCGTCACCTTCACCGACAAGGCCGCGGGCGAGATGGTCGACCGGCTGCGCACGCTCGGCCTGTCCGGGGTGACCGCGCGGACCTTCCACGCCCACGCCCTCAGCCAGCTCAAGCACTTCTGGCCGAGCCGGCACGAAGGCGCGCCACTCCCCGACATCCTCGACTCGAAGATGGCGCTGCTCGTGCCGATCGCCCGCGGCCTCCCCGGCAACTACCGGTTCACGGCCGTCAAGGACCTGGCCGACGAGATCGAATGGGCGAAGAGCCGGCGCTCGACGCCGCCGACCTACGAGCGGACCGCCGCGGCCGCCGGGCGCGAGGCGCCGATCCCGGCCGACCTCTTCGTCAAGGTCTTCGCCAACTACGAGCGTGCCAAGACGCGCGCCGGGCGGATCGACTTCGACGACCTGCTGATCGAGACGGTCGACCTGCTCGAGTCCGACCCCGACGCGCTGGAGACCGTGCGCGCGCGCAAGCGCTGGATCAGCGTCGACGAATACCAGGACACCAACCCGCTCCAGCAGCGGCTGCTCGAGCTGTGGCTGGGCGACCGCACCGACCTGTGCGTCGTCGGCGACGAGGACCAGACGATCTACACGTTCGCGGGCGCGACCAGCGAGTTCCTGACCGGGTTCGCCGAGCGCCACCCGGGCGCGCGCGTGATCACGCTGTCGCAGAACTACCGCTCGAGTCCGCAGGTGCTCGAGCTCGCGAATCAATTCCTCGCGGCGGGCGGGCGGACCAAGCATCTCGACGCGACCCGGCCGGACGGGCCGCCGCCGACCATCGAGCGCTACCAGACCGAGGCGGCCGAGCTGACCGCGCTGGTCGCCTGGATCCGGGCGCGGATGGCCGGTGGCGTGTCGGCCTCGGAGATCGCCGTGCTGCTGCGGATGAACGCCCAGCTGGCGCCGATCGAGGCCGGGCTGACCCGGGCCGGGCTCCCGTACCAGGTCCGCGGCATCCGGTTCTTCGACCGGCCCGAGGTCCGCGGCGCGATCGACCTCGTGCGGCGCGCGTCGGCATCCGGGAGCCTGACCGAGACCGGGCCGGGGCTGGCCAGCCGGATCCGCAAGATGTGGGCCGAGAAGCTCGGCTACCAGGTCGACGACGAGACGGGCGGGGTCGCGAGTGTGGGCCGAGCGGGCGACGAGGCACGGGAGCGGACCGCGGCGCTCGACACGCTGATCGACATCCTCGCCGGGCAGCTCGGGTCGGACTCCGGGCTCGGCGCGGAGGCCTATCTCGCGGAGCTCGACCGGCGGCGCGCGGCGGAGCGCGCGGGCTCGGCCGATGGCGTGAACCTGCTGACGTACCACCGCGCGAAGGGCCTCGAGTGGGACGCCGTCGCGCTGCCGATGCTCGAGGACGGGTCGCTGCCGATCCGCCAGGCGCTCGAGGACGATGCGTTGCTCGAGGAGGAGACGGCGGCTGTTCTACGTCGGGATCACGCGGGCGCGCGTCCATCTCGCGATCTCGTGGGCCGCCGAGCGCGAGACCCGGGGCCGCACCAGCCGTCGCCTGCCGAGCCGGTTCCTCGGGGAGTTGCGACCTCGGCCCGCCCAGCGGGTCGTGCAGATGCCAGACCGGTTCGAGGAGGAACAACAGCGCCGGCGGTCAGTCCGTTCCGTGGCCTCGGCCGGTGCCGACCCCGCCGACGACAACCCCCTGATGGCCGCGCTCCGTGCCTGGCGAACGGCCCGTGCCCAGCAGGACGGGGTGCCCGCCTACGTCGTCTTCCACGACCAGACCCTCGCCGAGATCGCCGAGATCAAGCCCGCGACGCTGGCCGGCCTGCGGCGGATCAAGGGGATCGGGCCGACCAAGCTCGACACGTACGGCGACGAGATCCTCGAGATCGTGAAGGTCACGCTGGGGCGTTAGGGCGGGGCGCGGCGTTCTCCGCGGCGTATGCATGTCGGATGCATATGCAAGGGCGCAGAATGGAGGCGCCCGCCGAAGGAGCCCGAGATGGCCGACGACCACGAGCATGTCCACCGCGCCGCCGAGCCCGCGGCGCAGGACCACGACGCCCACGACCACGACGAGCACGAGCATCACCACCACGACCACGACCACGAGCACGACTCGGAGCCGATCGACTACGAGGACGCGGTCGCGGAGTTCCGGCGCGACAAGGACGAGTTCTTCAAGACCGGCCCGCGCAGCCCCGTGCCGGTCGACGCGCGCGCGTCGTTCGAGGGGATCCCGTACTTCCCGATCGACCTGGACCTGCGCTTCGAGGACCTCGCGCTCCAGCCGTACACCGGCAGCGAGCCGTCGCACTTCCAGATCCCGACCTCGGACGGGCAGCTCCGGCCGGCGCATCGGGCGGGGACGTTCCAGTTCGATATCGGCGGCGAGGCGCGGTCGCTGACGGCCTACGTGCTCAACGACGGCGACCCGGCGTACCTGTTCGTGCCGTTCCTCGACGCGACCAGCGGCACCGAGACGTACGGGGCCGGCCGCTACCTCGACCTCGAGCCCGAGGACGACGGGACCTACGCGCTCGACTTCAACCTCGCCTACCACCCGTCGTGCGTGTACGACGTGATCTACTCGTGCCCGCTGACCCCGGCCGAGAACCGGCTGCCGGACCGCATCGAGGCGGGCGAGCGGCTGGCCGAGGGGCACCAGTAGGTCGCTGACGCGCGGGCGGCGCGGCGGCCAGGCGGCGGCGGCATGGCGCCCGATATGCATGTCAGGCCAGCGGAGCGACCCTTGGAGCCCGATGCATGTCGGATGCATATTCAGTTGCCTGGGAGGTCTGCCATTTCAAGGGCTCGACCCGGCCGACGGCGTTGCATATGCATCCGATACGCATCAACCATCTGACTGGGCTCCCCGCCGCTGACCTTGCATATCCGCGAACGCCCACCTGTCGGCGGCCGCGACCGATCCCTTAGAGCCCCAGCACGAACCGCAGCGCGGCATCGACCCGCTCGATCGCGGCCGGACTGAGCCGGCCGGCGCGCGCGCCCAACAGCGCGGTCGGGATCGTCGTCGGCTGGTCGCATTTCGCCCATCCGTCCCGGGGCAGGCCGGACTCCCGACCGACCACCTCGACCAGGAAGGGCGGGCGGAACTCGGCAGCCTTCGCGGCACTGGTCAAGGGCACCACGACCACCGTCGAGGACCTCGCGAGCCGATCCGTCTGGACGACGACGCCTGGATGCGGCCCGCGGATGACGTGCCCGCCGACCTCGGGGAAGTCGATGATGTGGATGTCGCCACGCGCCGGCCCGACGCGCGCGGGCGCGTTCCCGATGCCTACCACTCGACGTCGGCCCAGAGCGCGGCGCTGATCGGCAGGTACGCCTTCGCCCATTCGAGGTTCTCTTCGTTCTGGGCGTCGATCGCTTGATCGAGCCGCTCCTGGTCCGCCGCTTCGAGCGTTCGCCGCAGCGAGGCGCCGATCGCGGCGCTGACGCTCAGCCCAGCCTCGGCAGCGGCCTCGCGAACCAGGTCGACCAGGTCGCTCGGCAGGCTGATCGAGAGCTTGGTGTGCGCCGAGCGCGAGTCGTCTGCGCCGTACGGGGTGATGGTCTCGGCGAAGCCCTTGACGGAGTATGACCGCTGCTCGTCCATGGTAGGACGAACGGTAGCATAAGTGGTCGGATGCTGGCAAGCCACGACGGGCGGCGGCGGCCCGCCCACTCGTGATCTAGGCTTATCGCTCATGACGAACGAGAAGCGCCCGCGCGACGTCCTCGATCTACCTGACGGCGTCGCCGATCCGGAGGTCGCCCGCTGGTTGTCGGCCTTCGCCGAGGTGCGGCGCGACACGGACAAGATCCTCGACCAGATCCGGCCGGAGGCGATCGACGCGGACCTCGGCGATGGCGGCGACACGCTCGGGACCGTGCTGTATCACACCGCGCTGGTCGAGATGAGCTGGGTCTACTTCGACATCCTCGACCGCGAGGCGGACATCCCGAAGGCGCTGTTCCCGCACGACGACCGCGTGGTCGATGGGCGGCTGACGCCGGTCCTCGGCGAGACGCTCGAGCAGCATCGGGCCAGGCTCGCCACGGCGCGCTCGATGGTCTGGCCGGAGCTGGCGCGGATGACGAACGAGGAGTTCCACCGCGTCCGCACCGGCCCGGAGTCGGAGGTGTCGGCCAGCTGGGTCGTCTTCCACCTGATCGACCACGAGGTGGAGCACCGGGTGCGGATGTCGCCGATCCGGGACGCGTTCCGACGGTAAGGGCCGCCTCCGTCTGCTCGGCTCGCCCGCTGAGTCCCTGCCCCTGCATATGCATCCGACATGCATACGTCGCGGGACACGAGTCCTGGCGCCAGACCGTGCATATCGCCGAGCCAGCCGGTGCCCGTCGGCGCCACACCTTGCAGCTCACCGAGACACCCGGTGTCCGTCGGCACCAGGTGTGACAGGCAGCTGACACAGCCCCGGCGCACGGTGGCGCCGGATCGGAGATCGACCGGGATCTCCGGCGAGGCGGGAGGGACCTGCCATTGATCGAGCGCCTGATGACGGAATGCAACGGGCCGTCTGCTACCGTCGGGTGTCGATCGTGAGCGTGGGACCGAGGGGGGCCCCCACTGACCGAGCGCGCGACCACCGCGACCACCGCGACCCCGCGACCCCGCGCATGACGCCGCGGCGAGGCGGCGGAACGTCTCGTCGTCGAGCGGCTGCGCGCGGTGCTGCCGCCCGAGGTCGCGGTCCTCCACCACGTTCGCTGGATGCTGCGCGACCGCGGCTACGAGCGCGAGGGCGAGGCCGATGTCGTCATCGGCGACCCGGAGCGCGGGATCCTCGCGATCGAGGTCAAGGCGGGCGAGATCCGTCGCGACCGGACCGGCAGCCTGGTTCGCCGGGGAGCGCCTCCCGCGATCGCCGTTCGAGCAGGCCGCCGACAGCCGCCACGCCCTCGTCCGCAAGCTGCGCGAGCTGCCCGACTGGCCGGCGGGCCTGAACCCGATCGCCGGCCAGGCCGTCGCCTTCCCCGACGTCGAGCTCGACTCGATGGCGGGGCGTCTCGGCCTCCTTGGCCCCGATGTCGATGTCGACCTGATCGCCGACCAGTCGACCTTCCTCGACACCGAGGACGGCCGCCGCGAGCTCCGCGACTTCCTCGACCGGGCCTTCGAGCTCTGGAGCGGCCGCGCCGAGACGCGCCCGCCCGGCCGACAGGGCGTCGACCTCCTGGTGGCGACGCTGACCGAGCCGCTGGAGCTGCGCTCGATGCTCCGCAACGAGATCGCCGGCGGCGAGCGCGAGGTCGTGCGCCTGACCGAGGGGCAGTACGGCCTCCTGAACACCCTGCGGGCGCAGCGCCGTGCCGCGATCGTCGGGGGAGCCGGAACTGGCAAGACCATGCTCGCGGCGGAGAAGGCGCGACGACTCGCGACGCAGGGCTATCGGACGCTGCTCGTCTGCTTCAACTCGCCGCTGGCCGCGATGCTGTCCGACGTGGTGGAAGCCGCGGGCGGCCTCCAAGGGCTGCTGGAGGTCAAGACGTTCCATCAGCTCTGCGAGGACCTCGGTCGCGAGGCCGGCGTGCTGCCGCCGAGGCCCACACCCCCGCCCCAGGAATGGTGGGATCGGACGCTGCCGCGGGCGCTCGACGAGGCGGCCGAGCAGCTCCACGGGCGCTACCACGCCATCGTCGTCGACGAGGGCCAGGACTTCGACCCGGAGTGGCTTGCGTCGCTGGAGGCCCTGCTGGTCGACGGCCGCGACGACGTGCTCTACGTGTTCCACGACCCGGCGCAGGCGATCTATCGCGACGACGCGGTCGCGCAGCTCGGACTGCCGACCTATCCGCTCGAGACGAACTGCCGGAACGCGCAGCCGATCCACGCGGTCGTCGCGCGGTTGTCGGAGGGCGGGCTCGTCGGCGAGCCGCTGCGGACGGACGGCCGAGCCCCCGAGTTCATCGAGGCCGGCGACGGGCCGCCACGGTTCGAGGCGCTCCGGACCGTCCTCCATCGACTGCGGGTCGAGGAGCGCGTCTCGCCCTGGGACATCGCGGTCCTGACCGGGGCACGACTTGAGGAGTCGGCCGTCTGGCTGGCGCCCGGGCGTCGGTTCGGGAACGAAGTCCTCGGCAATCCCGCGGTCGACGATGCGGGCCACCACCTCGGCCAGGCCGCCCACCTCGTCCCGGACCTCGCGGACGACGTGATCCTGTGCGACACGGTCCGGCGGTTCAAGGGGCTCGAGCGCCCGGTCGTGATCCTGGTGGAGCTGCGGGCGGACGATCCGCGACTGGCACGACTGCTCTACGTCGGTGCGTCACGGGCGAGGCAGCACCTGATCGTCATCGGTTCCGCCGGTGTGCTGCAGGTCCTAGGGGCGAAGGTCGCGCAGGATCCGATGACCGCCGATGCGGCGCCAGCGGACCGCGGGCTCACCGTCCAGGTCGATCCACTCGAAGGTGGCGCGGCCATCGGGGCCGGCGAACGACCACGTCATCTCGAACAGCCCCGGCGCCGGGACGATCGGCTTGACCCGAAGGCGGTCGGGAAACGGCGTCGAGGGGCTCGCACGGAAGGCGTCGCAGGCCGGGTTGAACTCTTCGATGCACGACGCTTGCCGGAACATCTCCCGCTCGCGCTTGGTCAGCCGCCGGTAGTCGCCCTCGAAGGCGGGCGTGGTCTGGTAGCGCACGGGCTAGGAGCGGTCGAGGTGGGCGAAGAGCTCCTCGGCGGAGTCGTGGATGGTGCCCTCGCCCTCCTCGACGTGGGCATCGACCTCCCGCTCCATCTTCTGCCAGCGCTGCGTCCAGAACCAGGCCTGGTCGGCCGGGACCGGCACGGTCGGGTGCAGCTCGATGACGCCGTCATCGCGTTCGACGACCTCGACCTGGGCGCCCGGCTGGTCGATCCCGAGCCGGCGCCGGATGTCCGCCGGCAGCGCGATGAAGCCACGCTGCTGGATCGTCACGTAGGTCTTGCCGTCGCGCATGAATTGCAGCATATCAGCATTACAGCTGTCGCTACGTGGCCGATCGAACTCGAAGTCATCCACATGCAGACGGTAGCGACGATCGCTCACCCGGGGCTTATCCGATGAACGCGACCGCCGCCGCACCCCGCCGATCGCCCTCACCGACGAGCAGCGGCGGATCGTCGAGTGGGGCGATGGGCCACTCGTGGTCATCGCGGGGGCGGGGACGGGCAAGACGCGGGTCATCGTCGAGCGGGTGCGCTGGCTCCTCGCGAACGCGCGACGGACTGCTGCCGGAGCAGCTGCTCGTCCTGACCTACAACGTGAAGGCGGCGCGGGAGCTCCAGGACGGCTCGACGCCGCGATCGGGACCGCGCCGCGGGCCCGCATGACGGTCACCAACTTCCACAGCTTCTGCCAGCGGATCCTCACCGAGTCCGCGGCGGACGCCGGGCTGCCGCCGCACCCGGACGTGCTCGACGGCGTCGCCCAGGTGCTCCTGCTCAAGGACATCCGGCCCGAGCTCGCGGCTCGATCTACCACTCCGACTGGTGGCTCGGGTCGTTCGTGCAGTTCATCAACCGCGCAAGGACGAGCTGGTCGGCCCGGACGAGTTCGACGGCTTCGTCGCCGGGGAGCGGCGCGTCTTCGAGGCGCGCTATGGCGATTTCGAAGCAGCCGACGGCCCGGCTCGAAGTCCAGGGCAACCTCAAGCCGCTGCGCGACGTTCGCGGCGCCTACGCCAGCGTCCGCACGAACGAGCGCGCCGAGGACCGCGGGGAAGAGCCGGCGTACGACCCGGAGGCTTCCGCAAGGCCGCCGACCGCGAAGCCCGCCGCACGATCGCCGGCGACCGGCCGCGCCGACGTTCGGAGCTGGATCCCCGCCGCGGACCAGCCGCGCATCGATGCCCTCGCCGACACCTACGTCGTCGATGGTGCCGCCCTGGAGGTCCTGCGGCTGACCGAGCTCGCGGCCGTCTACCGCGCGTACGAGGCGGAGCTCGCCCGGCGCGGCGCGCTCGACTTCGGGGAGCAGATCGCCGCCGTCACCAAGCTGTTCAAGACCCGGCCGAACGTCCTCCGCCGCTGGCAGCGCCAGTTCCGCTACCTGCTCATCGACGAGTTCCAGGACGCGAACGTCGCCCAGATCGAGCTCATCGAGTTGCTCGGTCGGACGCCGGACCGGCCGGACAACGTGATGGTCGTCGGCGACGACGACCAGTCGATCTATCGATTCCGCGGTGCCAGTTTCGCCGCCTTCGCCGAGTTCGACGCCCGGTTCTCCCGGCCGCCGACCCACGACCCGACCGCCACCCGCCGGGCCCGCCGCCGCGCCTGAGGATCGAGCAGAACTTCCGCTCCGTCGGCCACGTCCTGACCGCTGCGAACCGGCTCATCGCCAGCAGAACGAGACGAGGTTCGAGGCCGACAAGCGCCTCACCACGGATCGACAAGACGGCGACCCCATCGAGCTTCTGATCTGCGCCGGCCCGGAAGACGAGGCCGTCGCGATCGTCGATGCGATCCAGGCACTGCCGTCGAGGGGACCGGTCGCGGCTGGACGGACATCGCCGTCCTGTACCGCAAGCACAAGCACCGCGAGGCGATCGTGGCGCGGCTGCGCGACGAGGACATCCCGTACACGGTCGTCGGTGGGCTGAGCCTGTTCGAGACGCCCGAGATCCGCGACCTCGAGCAGGGCCTCCGGGCCGTCGCGGACCCGCACGACGACGTCGCGCTCGTCCGGATGATGACTGCCGGCCCGTGGCGGCTCGATGCGCTCGAGATCCTCGCGGGTGACCCGGATGGCGAACTTCGACCGAGGCCGGCTGCTCGAGGCCGTGAAGAAGATCGTGCGAGGGCCGGGTCGAGGTCGACCGAGTCCCGAGGCCGAGGGCGGCGACCGCCGAGGTCGATGCCGCGCCGGCATGCGCGCGAAGCTGCGCCAGCTCCTCGGCGCGCTCGACGAGCTGAACCCGCTCACGTTCCGCGAGGGCCCGTTCACGATCCTGGAGCGCTATCTCGAACGGACGGGCCAGGTCCTCGACCTGATCGCGGCCGACACGCTCGATCGAAGCGGACCGTCACGAACATCGCGAGCCTCCTGCGGTTCGCGGCGGACTGGCAGGCCGAGAATCCGAGGGGGACGCTCGGCACGTTCGTGGCGTATCTGGACGCGTACCAGGCGGCCGGCGGCGAGCTGCCCACGAGCGTCGAGCTGTCCGAGGACGTCGACGGCGTGCGGCTCATGACCCTGTACCAGGCGAAGGGGCTCGAGTTCCCGATCGTGTTCGTCCCGAGCCTGCTCGACGGGGAGTGGCCGACGAAGGAGTGGGCGGCGGCCTCTTCCCGCGCGAGCTGTTGCGCGAGGCCGTGCCTGCGGGCGACATCCACACGGACGAGGAGCGCCGGCTCCTGTACGTGGCGATGACCCGGGCGCAGGAGCGGCTGATCCTGACGACCCACGGCGGCCGGCGGCGGCGAAGGAGCGCTCGCGGTTTGTCGGCGAGATCCTGGAGGGGGCGGCGTCGAGATCCGGGTGGTGGATCGGACCGCGGCCGAGGCACCGGCGAGGAAGCGGGCGCCGAGGAGGACGAGGCGCTCGACTTCGACCTCGAGGGCCTCGTGGCGGAGGCCGGTAACGCGTCGGCGCCGACATCGAGCGGCAGATCTCCGCCGTCCGGCGGGTCATGCCGCTGCCCACGTCGCGCGAGCGCCGCCTCGCGCTTCGCCTTCGAGCCAGCGAGCTCGTCGGCCTCATGGAGGCGACGAAGGCCACCGACCCCGAAGGCGAGCCAGCCCGCGATGCCCTGGCCACCGAGCTCGCCACCCTCGCCCGCTCCGCCGCCACGACCGCAGACGAGGCACGCGCCCAGGGTCTCGATCCGCTCACCTTCCGGACGCTCGCGCTCGACTCGGGTGCCGGCGCCAACCTGCTCCAGGTCGCGCCGCTGCCGAGCGCGCACAGCTACTCGTCGCTGAGCGTCTACGAGCGCTGCCCGCTCCAGTACGCGTTCAAGCACGTCTACCGGATGCCGCCGAGCGAGGATCCGGTCGCGGCGTTCAGCTTCGGGTCGACGGCGCACGCCGCGTTCGAGGCGTTCACGAAAGAGCGCCGCGAACGGATCGCGCGCGGCGACCCGCCGCCGACGCGCGAGGATTTCGAGCGAGAGTTCCGGGCGAGCTGGGTCCCGACGGCCTTCGGCGACAAGACGACGGAGGAGGGCTACCAGCGCCGCGTCGCGACCCTGCTCGACAACTTCTGGACGGGCGAGGTCAGCCACGTCAGCGAGGCCCTCGCGAGGAGGAGCGGTTCGAACTGACGCTCGACCCGCCCGACGGCTCGCCCCCCCGGTCTCATCGTCGGCTCGATCGACCGGATCGACCGCCTGCCGTCGGGCGGCATCGAGGTCATCGACTACAAGACCGGCCGTGTCTCGTCAGCAGGCCGACGTCGACGGAGCCTCCAGCTGTCGATCTACGCGCTCGCCTGCCGCGACGCCCTCGGCCTGGGCACCCCCGAACGGGTGACGCTGTATTTCACGGAGTCGGCGCTGCGGCTGTCCACGACTCGGACCGACGAGCAGCTCGACGCGGCCCGCGCGGACGTGCTTGCGCGGGTGTCGCAGATGCGAGCCGGAGAGTTCACGGCGACGCCGTCGGCGAGAACCTGCATGTACTGCGACTTCGGGCGATGTGCCCGGAGCGGGCGTCGT
>CAWIDI010000002.1:0-284867 GCA_963834915.1 uncultured Chloroflexia bacterium | reverse complement strand
TCGCTCTAGTCCTCGTCTCGACCGAGACACTCGCACGTCGGCTCGCCGCCCTGCAAGCGGCGTCCACTCAAACAAGGGTGCGGTGGCGCGCCCGACAGGTGGTGGGCACGAGTTAGCAACCTACGAGATCCCGATCGAGGGCCGGGATGAGTGGGTCGCGGCGGGGAGGCGGCTGGCGTGAGAGAACGCGCTCCGGCCCTCGCGACGGGCTCCGAGAAGGCGGCCGCCCACCGCCTCGGCCTGTCGCACTCCACGGTGAAGCACCACCTCGCGAACGCCCGATCGAAGATGGGCGCGGCGACCACGGCGCAGCTTGTCTGGATCCTGGCGGAGCAGCTGCCCGGGCCGGAGGGCACGGCGCAGTCAGATGAGTAGTGATCTCGGGCCGCGGCCCGGCACCCCCAGATGCGGCCCAGGCCGTCCGCTTATCGCGGGTCCGACGTTGCAGGGTCTTTGTAGCTGGGTCATATTCGACCCGCGCGTTGCGCTGCCAGCGTTGTCACCGGTGACGGGGGTGTAGCGTCCCTTCCAGCATGAGCCAGGTCCCTCCAGACCCCGACGATCGCCGCGCTGTCTACGCCACGCTGCGACCCTTGCTCATATCGATCGCGTACGGGGTGGTTGGCGCGGTGGGCGAGGCGGAGGACATCGTCCAGGAAGCGTTCCTGCGATTCCATCGCGCCGGCGCGGAGGGCGCGGACATCGAATCCCCGAAGGCCTGGCTCTCGACTGTCGTGACCCGCCTCGCGATCGACCACGTCCGATCGGCACGGGTCCGCCGCGAGACCTACGTCGGGACCTGGCTCCCGGAGCCGCTGCTGACCGACCCGGCGCCGGACGCGGCCCGGCAGGTCGAGACCGCGGAGGCGCTCTCGATGGCGTTCCTGGTCCTGCTAGAGCGCCTCAGCCCCGTCGAGCGGGCGGTTTTCCTGCTCCGCGACGTGTTCGACTTCGGGTTCGACGAGATCGCGGACATCGTCGGGAAGTCCGAGGACAACTGCCGCCAGATCGCGGTGCGCGCCCGCCGGCACGTCCAGGACGGGAGGCCGCGGTTCGAGGCCTCCCGGGAGCGTCGCGAGGCGCTGGCCCGGCAATTCTTCGAGGCGGTCAGTGCCGGAGGGACGGACGGGCTCGTGGACCTGCTGGCGGCCGACGTCGTCCTCTACACCGACGGCGGCGGCCGGGGGCCGGCGTTCCCGCAACCGATCTACGGGCGTGAGAGCGTCACACGGATCTTCAGCGGCTACCGCCCGGCGGCCCTGGGGGCCGTCGAGCAGCGGTTCGCCGAGGTCAACGGCCAACCGGGGGTGGTGTTCTTCGATTCAGAGGCGCGGGCGGTGGCCGTCATCGCGCTCGACATTGCCGGCGGGCAGATCATCGCCGTCCGGGCGATCAGCAACCCAGAGAAGCTCCGTCACCTCGACGCGCGCCTGATCCGCCTGCGGCTGAGCTGACCAGCTGTCACGGGCCGGCCCCCGGTCCCGTCTTGATAGTTGCCGAGGCAGGGCCCGGCACCACAGGGTATGAGTCGCCGCACGATGGAGATCGAGCGGACCGGCGTCTGCGTCGACGAATATCGAGACCGCCTTCAGGGGATGTGATCGACCCATGCGGAGAGGAGACACCATGACCGACGAGAAGTCGACTGCGAGGCGCCCGGGCGCGCCCAAGTCGGAGGAGACGTGGACCGACGAAGAGCGGGCGGCGATCGAGGAGTACCGCCGCGAGCGGAGTCGGCCCGCGCGCCCCGGCAGGGGCGGCAAGAAGGACGAGGCCAACGGCGAGGCTGAGGTGCTGGCCAAGATCGCCCAGCTGGATGAGCCGGATCACTCCATGGCCGAGCGACTCCACGCGCTCATCAAGGCCGCCGCGCCAGAGCTCACGTGCAGGACATGGTACGGGAGCCCCGCGTACTACCGGGACGGCAACCTCATCTGCTACTTCCAGGAGCGTGCAAAGTTCAAGGCGAGGTACGCGATCCTGGGCTTCAGCGACAAGGCCCACCTTGACGACGGCTCGATGTGGCCGATCGTGTACGCGCTGCCGGAGATGACCCCTGCCGACGAGGCAAGGATCACCGCACTCGTGAAGAAGGCCGCTGGCTGAGGTTGCCGCCAGCCGGCGCGTGAGCGTCGTCGGCGACGTACACGAGGGTCCGCTGGGCTAGATTTCCGGCCACAGTGCCTGAGCCCGACAACCTTGCCCGATCGACCGAATAGGAATCTGCCCGCCGCTGACGTTCCCACATACTGAGTGAGCATGGCGAGTCGAAACCCGCACCTGGACGCGCTCATCGCCTCGAACCCTGGCTGGAAGGGCGAGATGGTTGGTCGACTGCGCGCGGCGATCCATGACGCAGATCCCGAAATCGTCGAGACGTGGAAGTGGGTCTCCGCAAAGCTCCCGGGGACGCCCTGCTTCGAGCACGACGGCATCGTGTGCCACGTCAATGTCCTCAAGGAGCGTGTCCGCCTCACGATGAGTGACGGCGCGGCTCTGCCCGACCCGCAGCACCTCTTCAACGCCTACCCCGACAGCAGCCGGCGGCGGGGCATCGACTGGTATGAGGGCGACGCGTTCGACGCGGCGGCGGTCGAGGCCATCGTCCGGGCCGGCGTGGCGAAGCGCCGGGTGTAGCTGAGCATCCCCTCGGAGGACGACGGGCAGTTGCTGCCTCAGCCCGACGAGCCGTAGCCGCTCGTGCCGGGGCTGGGCGCTGCCGAAGCCGGAGGGGGGCCCGAGGCCAGGGCCACGCTGAACCCGGCTTGGCCCTGGCCCATCGGGTTGCGCCCTACGGCACCGGACGAGCTCACCGACACCGAGCGTCGGGTCGCCCAGCTCGTGGCCAGCGGGCTGACGAACCGCCAGACAGCCAGCGCGGCGTTCCTCGCGCCCAAGACCGTCGGCAACGTTCTTGGACGCGTCTATCGGAAGCTTGGGATCACGACAAGGGCGCAGCTCGGCGCGATCATGGCCATGGGCGATCGCCAGGCGTTCCTCAAGCAGCGCCGATAGCTCCAGGGTCGACGGTCGCGTAGGTGTCGTCTAATAAGCCCATGCCGGGGACGGCAGGCGCGTCCCGCGCTCGGATCGAACCCGGAACGGTCCGATCGTCGCATCCGGTCAGGCGTCCATGCGGCGCCTGGAGCGCGATGCCGCAGCAGCGCCCGCTGCCTCGGCAATATGGCGGCTTGCCGTGCGGTGGGCCGCCCGGCCATCGAGCACCGCCGGGCCATCGATCTCGACGGTCCACCGTGGGTCGATCGCCTCGGCACGTGACCGGGTCCAAGCGACTCCAAGCCGGCCCGCGCCGTCGAGCGGCAGGGGACTGCAACGGGCAGAGCGCGAGACCGTGGCGCCCTAAGGGGATGGCTGATACATCCAGGCTTGTCGCGTTGGCCGGATCTGCTCGTCGTACCCGCCCGTCATGAGAACGGACCCGCCGCTCGACGGGGCCGCCGCAAGGAAGAGGCGGGTTCGGTCGAGGTCTCCAGAGACCGACGTGAAGAGGTCCGCCGTCGAACTCAGGACTTCTGGTGTTGAAGCGCCTCGCGGCCCGCCCCGGCCCCGCCCCGGCGACGACGGGCGAGGGGCTGAGCCGCCCTTCGACCCCGACCGATGCCCCCGCAGCCGCGGGGCGCCACCTCCCACTGCGATCGTGGGCGCTCCGGTTGCGATCGACCTGCGATCGGCGCTCGCGACGCTGCGGGCCTGCCAGGTGGGCAGCTGCTCGAAGGGGACCCGATGTCGATCCGATCGCGCCTCAGCACGAGGACCGCCCTGGCGATGGCGCTCGTCGCCGTCACCGCGGCGGCGTGTTCCAGTGGCAGCTCGAGCACGCCGGCCGGCGGCGGTGGGAGCATCTCCCCGGCTGCGTCCGCAGTAGCCGGTGCCTCCGCGACCGCCTCGCCCGGGCCGGAGGGCCATCTCGGCGCGCCGATCGACCTGATGGACGGCAACGGCAACAACCTGACCGTGACGCTGGTCAAGGTGTTCGACCCAGCCACGGTTGCCTCCGACCAGGCTGGTGCGGCCCTCGCCGCGAACAGCCGCTGGGTGGGAGTTGAGCTCACGGTCGTCGATCGTGATGCGGCTGAGCCCGGCCAGACCCTCCGCGTCGACGGCATCGGTTCGGACGGGAAGCAGATCAATCCCGATGCCACCGCCTATGGCATCGGGTCGTACCCCGAATGCACGCCGACCCAGGGATTCTTGCCTGCCGGCCAGCCGTACACCATGTGCGCGGGGTTCATGGTGCCCACCGGGGTCACGGTGACCGGCATCGGATACACCGCGTCCGCAAGCAGCGGCGAAGGCGACCAGGTCACCTGGACGGTGCCGTGACGTCAGGTGGGCAGCGCTTGGAGCTCGGGAAGGACGTGCTCATGCGATCGAGTTGCGATCGGCTCGCGCCAGGGTAGCGGTTGTGCCCGCTCGCCGGGCGCCCGGAAGAAGTCGAATGGACACGAGGGCTAGGCCGCGATCGTGTCGAGATCGTGTCAAGACTGCGCGGCGCCCTCGAGCACATGAAGCGTCACCTCGCCGACCTGCGAGCGCGCTCGGGCCTCACGACCGAGCGGCTGATCTACCGAGGGCGCGCAGAGGGATGGCTGCTGGTGCCGAGCCTGGAGCACACGTGACGGCTCGCGCTCCGGCCCCCCAGGCCGCCGCCAGCAGCGGGTCAGCGGATGCAGTCGACATAGCCGAACGCAGGATGACGACGACGACGACGTACATCTCGTTCCGTAGAAGCCGTACCGAGCCGACAGCGCCAATCGTCCGGTGACGAACAACACCAAAAGGACATTCCGCGCTGCGACCGAGCCGGTATTCGTGGCCTCGCGCCCACCGTCGCGTGCTTCCCGAGCGCTTGGGCCGGTCACGTGTTGTCCCGCGTCCGCGAGCCTGGAGGACCAGCAGTTCATCGGTATATACTGCAATCATGACCAAGAGGACGATGCAAGAGGCCTCGTTCCTGATCTTGACCGTTCTCGCTGGCGCAAGCAGGCACGGCTACGGGATCATGACAGAGGTTGAGGGCATCTCGGATGGGCGGGTCCGGTTGCGCGCCGGGACTCTCTACGCGGCCCTGGATCGGCTGCGCCTTGACGGGTTGATCCGCGTCGATCGCGAGGAGATCGTCGACAGCCGCCTCCGCCGCTACTACAGACTCACGCCTGAGGGAACGCGGGCATTGGCCGCCGAAGCGACTCGGCTGCAGTCCAACGCAGCCGCCGCGCTGGCGCGCCTCGGCGCAGCGAAGGCAGGCGCCGAGTGACGGCAGTCGAGAGTCTTGAGCGTCATTACCGCCGCTGGCTGCGCTGGTATCCGGGTGCGTTCCGCCGGGAGTACGAGGAGGAGATCCTCGGCGTGCTGCTCGCCGGGGCTCGTGAGGGCAAGCGACGACCCGGGATGACAGAGTGCGTGGTCGCGAGCGATTGATTACCCGGACGGGATAGCAGACCGGCCACGTACCGTGAAGCGCCATCTGGCCGATCTGCGCGCCAAGCTGGGCCTAACAACTGAGCAGCTTATCCATGCCGGCCGGGCCGGCCGGTGCATCTGCCCGCACCAGCGGGACCTGCCGCGCATGGCATCAATCTGGGTGGCAAGCCCCAGTCGTAGCTTCGGCGAGCCCCTCGATCTCATGGCCGCGGCGGTACGTGACTGCACGGACGAGCTGTGAGAGAGCGGCATGTGGCAGGTCACGGCTCCGGGAGCGGACCACGAAGGATCTGCTGCTGGCTCTTTCCGAAGGATGAGGAACGACCTGGACACCGCGATCCACTTCGAATCGACGGCGTACGGCATGAACCGGTCACCAAGACCCGAAGCACAATCCTGAACCACGTGACTGAAACGAGCCCTTCGGACGTCGGCACGACGAAGGACTGACTCGCCGATAAGTGACGGACGGAGCGACAACGACCTTCCGGCCGGGCTCGCCGCGCCCCCGCCCGACGAGCGCCTGCCGACACCGGGATCCTGACGCTCGACCAGTTGACCACTTGCGCACGCCTTTCGGGAGGAGCTTGACCGCATTCGGGCCGACACCGTGAAGCTTCCGGAGCTCAGCCTCACAGCTGTCTGGGCGCCGGCTGCCCCGGCGCTAGCCTCGGCGCCCGCCCAAACGAAGTGGAGATATGGGACTCGAGCCGGGTCGCCTCCCCCGCGCGATGACTAGATAGCTTGACCCTTCGGTCCGTGATCGGTCCGGCGGTACGTGGCGGCGATGACACCAGTGGTCGTGGACCGCGTGTCAGCGAGCTCGAACAACGCGCCCGGGCCGCCGTCGTCGAAGAGGCGCTGCCCGTCGCCGAGGACAAGCGGGTGGATCAGCAGGATGAACTCATCGACGAGCTTCTCGGCCAGGAGCTTGCGGACGACTTCGCCGCTGCCCAGGATCACGATGTCCTTGCCGTCCTTCTCTCGAAGCGTCGCGACGGCCTTCGTGAGCTCGCCGTCGAGAAGCGACGAGTTGGGCCACGGCAGCGGCTCCTTGAGGGTCTTCGACACGACATACTTCGGCATGTTGTTGAGCATGTCCTTGAATGGCCCGCCAGCCTTGTTCCAGTGGGGAAGCAGATCCTCGTACGTCCGCCGGCCGAGCAGCATCGCGCCTGTTGTTTTCATGCCCTCGGCTGCGAGCTTGCCGGTCTCCTCGTCGGCGTACGGGACGCTCCAACCGCCATGCTTGAACCCGCCGCGGCGATCCTCGTCGGGTCGGCCGGGGGCCTGCATGACGCCATCGAGCGTGACGCTGTTGAACACGATGATCTTGCTCATCTGGATCTCCTTCGCGCGGTCTTGGTTCGCTGGGAACTAGACCGTACAGTACTATGCGAAAGACTGGACTGTCCAGTACTATGGCGGAGTGATCAACCGATCCCCCGAGGCCAATGCCGTGAACGAGCTCCAGTCAGCCCGCAAGCGCCGAGCGATCCTCGCCGCAGCCGCCGCGGCGTTCCTGCGGAAGGGCTACCTCGGGACCAGCATGGACGAGGTCGCGGCCCTGGCCTCGGTCTCCAAGCAGACCGTCTACAAGCAGTTCGCGGACAAGGAGCGGCTGTTCGCGGAGGTCGTGGCGGCGCTGGTCGACGAGGTCAGCGACCCGGTCCACGAGGTCGTCCTCCACCTCGACGCCACGGACGACCTCGAAGCCGGTCTCGGCGATCTCGCCCGCCACCAGCTGGCGATGGTCATGCAACCGAGGCTCCTCCAGCTCCGACGTCTCGTGATCGGCGAAGCGGCGCGCTTCCCGGAGCTCGGCCGGATCTTCTACGAGCGCGGCCCGGAACGAATGATCGATGCGCTCGCAAGGGTGTTCGAGCAGCTGGACCGGCGCGGGTCGCTCGAGATCGACGATCCGCGTCTCGCCGCCGCCCACTTCAACTGGCTGGTGATGTCGATCCCGCTCAACCGGGCGATGTTGCAAGGCACGGACGAGCCGGCGTCATCTGAGGAACTCGACCGCTACGCGAACGCCGGTGTGCGCGCGTTCCTGCGGGCCTACGCGCGTCGCTGATAGGTCGCGCACGCGCCCGAAAGAAATAGAACATGCGTACTGGCGCGCCCGACAGGAGTTGAGCGTGCGTTTAGCAACCTACGAGATCCCGATCGAGGGTCGGGATGAGTGGCTGGCCGCGGCGAGGCGGTTCGCGTGAGGCACCGGACTCCGGCTCGCGCCACGGAGCGCGAGCTCGTGGTCGTCGCAGCCGTCCTCGCCGCCGGTTCGGAGGGTCAAGCACCACTTGGCGAACGCCCGGTCCAAGGTCGGGGCGGAGACGACGGCGCAGCTCGTGTGGATCCTCTCCCCGCGGCTGCCGGAGCCCGAGGGCGTGGTTGAGACGGATGATGGGGCCCCGGTCGCCTTCTCGAGGTGACCTAGACCGGTGCCCCCGACCTCACGCAATAGCCGGATGTCGCGGCCTCGTCGCCGAGAACACCGCGATCGAGCCGATCGCCTCGAGCTCGACCTGCTCGAACGAGGCGTCGAGGATCCCGCGCAGGCCGTCCTCCGTGTCGGCGAGGTTGTCGAAGCCGCCTTGGCGGTTGAAGACCGAGAGGAAGGCCCGGGCGGTTCGGGTGTGGTTGCCGGCCGTCCCGAGCACCGACGCCCCGAAGAGCACGCCGTCGGGGGCGAGCACCGCGGCCACATCGGCGGCAGCGAGCGCTTTGCGCTCCATCGGCCCGGGCAGGCAGTGGATCACCAGGTGAAGGGCCGCCGAGTTGAACGGCCCGGCCACAGGAAGCGGCTTGAGCACGTCAGCCTCGACGGCGGTCAGGGCGAACCGGTCCAGGCGATGAGCGACGTAGTGCAGGACGTTCGAGTTCGGGTCGACGATTGTGACCGCGCTGCCGTCGGGGAGACCGGACTGCTCCAGGAAGTAGCCGGTGCCCGGCCCGACGTCGAGGTGCCCGGGTCGGACGTGGCGCCGATACCGCTCGACCAGCCCGGAGGTGGGGCAGCGCCAGACGTACCGGGCGATGGGTCCGAGCACGAGCGGGTCGTAGAGGTTCAGCAGCGCGCGGTTGTAGTCACGCTGGCCGGCGTAGGCCGGATCGGCACGATCCATGGGCGGACGCTCCTTGTCGCTTTCGGGGGCTGGTCCTCCTGGAATGAGGAGCGGGCCGCCGCAGACGTCCAGTGTCGAGGCAACGGCCGAGAATGGATAGCTCCAACGTTCCGGACCCGGGCCTGCCGAGCGCCCGCCAGACCGCGAGGTCGGGGTGGTCGCAGCGGTCCTCGCCGCCGGGTCGGAGAAGGCGGCCGCCCACCGTCTCGGCCTGTCGCACTCGACTGTGAAGCATCACTTGGCGAACGCCAGATCGAAGGTTGGCCCGACGACGACGGCGCAGCTGGTGTGGATCCTCGCCGAGCGCTTGCCCGAACCCGAGGGCAGCGCCCGATCGGACGAGTAGCGGTTTCTCAACGAGGTGGTGCGGCTACTCAGCGGCAGAACTGATGTTTCGTCAGCTTCAGGGTTTGGCCGCCTTAGCGCGTTGTTGAATAGGCTTCCGCAAAGCTCAGGTCATGGTTCGCGCGACGAGTTTCTCGCCGTCATCCCCTGGACGACGGCCCGCACGCAAAGTCGATGTGCCAAGAACACCGAGGCGGCCGTCGTCGGCGTCACGGGCCGGGACCCGCTGCCCGCTCAGCTGAGGCGCATCACGAACATCAGCGCCAGGACCACCAGCATCACGCCAAGCTCAACCCGCAGTGCCGAGACGAACGCCCGACGACGGCGCAGGAGCGCGCCCATGTCGCCCCGTACGGCGACGGACCACGCCTCATCGTCGTCGAGGTAGGCGCGCACCCTCGGTGTGCCGAGTCGCGCTCCGATCGCGAACGTCACCACGATGAGTGCGAGCGCCGCGGCCCAGGCCAGGCCATAGCGGCTCGAGAGGTCATCGATCGTGTGGATCCGTCCGAATACGGTGCCGCGGAGCACGCCGCTCACCAAGACGACGACCGCGGTCGGGATGACGACCCGCTCGTAGCGCGCAACCAGAGATCGTCCGAGCGCGCGCTGCGTCTCGATCGGCTGGCGGAACCACGCCGGCAGGATCAGGTGCTGCCATGTCAGGTGCCCGCCGAGCCAGGTTATCGCGGCCGTCACGTGGAGTGCCTGGATGAGCCAGGTTGCGATGTCCATGCGTCCCTCCTCGCGACCACGATAGCCGCATCGGAAGGCCGCCAGCGGTGAACGACGAGGGACCTGGGCCAGACGGGGCGCCGCGACCGCCAGAGGTCCACCGCCCAGCGCCAGTCGGTGGCCTCCCGGAACACGACCGGCGCAGCCACGACGGCGCAGCTCGTGTGGATCCTGGCGGAGCGGCTGCCGGAGCCGGAGGGTGCGGCCGGCATGGACCAGTAGCCGTTGACACTCTCGGTAGTTGGCCGCAGATAGGCGGTCGGCCGCGGTCGGCCGAGATCGCCCTCAGCGTCGGAACTCGAACGAGCCCACGATCGGCGCAGCCTGCTCGAGGAGGGCATCCCAGGTCACCTCGTCCTGCGCCTCGATATCGATCAGCAAGGTCCGATCGGGACCGAGGCTCAGAAGAAACAGCCGCATCCGGCCGTCGCCGTTGATCCCCCAATCGAAGCCTTCGTCAGGCGCGGTCTGGGCATTGACGAACATCGCGACGCCCGGCTTGTCGTCTGGCGAACCGCACGTACCCTTCCACCCCGGCTTCACCGACAGGTCCATCATGTACCCGCTCAAGCCGCCGACCGAGACGCCCTTCTCCTCGTGTTCGATCCGCACGCCAGGGAGTGAGCGTATCCAACTATGGATGGCGGACGACGACGAGCCCACGCCGGGCGCTCGCGCGGGCACGCAATGCCGGGTGGCTGGATCGATTTCCTGGGCGTGAGCCAGGACGTCAGAGAAGACGAACACGCCTGCGCCGTCCGGCCCGTCCCGGGGCACGAGGACATAGCCGTCCTGGTTGTCCTCGGGATTGGTCCAGCCCTCGGGAACGGCGTACCCAAACCGGCCGTACCTGTACTGCCAGTCGGCAAACCGAAGGAAGGGCGTGTAGATCGCCGAGACGTGCCTGCCGGCGTCAAGGTCGCCCAGGCAGAGATGGTTGTCCGGACAGGCGGATCGCGTCCAGGCACCCGATACGGCCGCGACGCGTGCGACACACGGGTCGTCGATAGCGGCCACCGTGAGAGCCCTGCCGCTCGGCGACAGATCAAAGGTGTAGGTGCCGGCCACACCGCCCCGGCAGCCGGCCGAATCGGCCTCGAGGCGCAGTTGCACCCGATCTGTCCCGATCACCGACGCGACCGAGGTCACGAGCGGGGCGTTCCAGTCCTCGCTCGCGAGGAACTGCATCTCGCGCTCGTCGAGCTTCAGGATCGATTCGACCGCAGGCGGGGTCAGGCCCGGAATGGAACGGGTCTCGCCCACCCAGAGGTACTGGAGTGCGGGAGACAGGCCCGTCGGCGTTGCCACGGCCGTCCGGGCCGCCGATGGGCTGCTCGCGGAGGACGTCCCGAGCGGGCTCGAACGGGAGCCCGTTACGGCCCCGCAGGCGGCAAGGAAGACGGCCGCGGCGACCAGCACCGCGATCGTTGATCCTGCCCGTGAACCGGCCGATCGGCGGCTCACCATGCCGCCGATCCATACGTCCCGATGAGGCGCGGGTCGCTTCCGTCGGTCTTCATGATCCAGACGGCGCCGCTCACGTCGGAGTACAGCAGCCACGTTCCGTCCGGTGACCAGCGAGGGACGAATCCATCGCCGAGCCTGACCAGGTGGCTGCCGTCCGCGTCCATGACGAAGACCCCGCCCTTGTCGTTGGTGACGGCATTGTTCACCGTTCCGAACGCAATCCGACGACCGTCGGGGGAAAGGAACGGTCCGGAGAAGATCTGGGGCGCGTCCGCCAGGACCGTCTGGCGACCGTCGATCGCGCGCACGACGGCCACCGACAGCCGCCCGGTGAAGCAGTACGGCTGGACCTCCTTCGGCTGACAGTCGTTCCTTCCGACGACGATCGACAGGCCGTCTGGGGACCAGCTCGGATTGAAGAGGCCCTCACCGGTCTCGTCCAGCAGCTCTTGCACTGGAGTGCCATCGAGCGGAACGATGAACAGGTGGGAGTGGGTGACGTCAGTCGGCGTCTTGCCGGGACCCGCGTAGTTGCACGGGCGGCAGCCCGCGATCACGACGGCAGATCCATCGGGCGCCCATGACAGGGCCTCGCCAGCGGCGCCCGAATCGGCGCCCTTCGGGAGCGGCAGGCTGTGGACTCCCGTTCCGTCGAGGTTGCTGATGACGATCGCGTCAGTGACAGGCGTCGTGCCCTGCTGGCCCGGCACGTTGACGGTCGGTCGGTTAAGACCCGCCATCCGGTCGTTGCCCGGCGAGAAGACCCAGCCCACGACGTCCGGCTGCGCGCAACAGGCGAGGGCCAGTTGCTTTCCCGCCGCCGTGGCCGCGTCGAGCGGCCAGACCTTGCCCCGAGGGTCGGTGACGAGGACGTGTTTCCGGTCGGGCGCCCAGTGGACCTCGGGCTGGTACCCCGTCTTCCAGTCGTAGGGCACCGTTCCAAGCAGGGTGCGCGCGCCGCTGCCAGCGTCAACAGCGAAGATGCCGTAGGTCCCCGTCGGGAAGCCATGGACGGTATCGATGGGGCCGCCCTTTGCGTCCCGTGGGGCATCCCGAACCAGGATCAGTCCGCCGCCGAGGACAGACACAGACGTCCGTGACGAGGTCTCGGGTGTCGGCGACGACTGTTCCCGCGGGCTCCGAGATGTGTCAGACGTCACCGCGGGCGGCACGCTCGGAATCCGCACGAGCCCCGAGCCCGCGGCGATCGCGCCGCCCACAACGAGCAGGGCCGCCGCGGCCAGAAGCGTCACCGGTCCGGACCCGCCGAACCTGCGAGGCAGGGCCGTGCGAGGGATGGCGGCGAGATTCGAGCGGAGGGTGGCGGGGGCCATCTCGCCCTCGCCGATCTCCGCGCGATACCAGGCCCGAAGCCGCTGTTCGAGCTCGTCGTCGATCATCGGAAGGACTCCTTGTCGCCGTCCGCTGGATCCATTGCCGCGCGGAGGCGCTTGAGGGCGTAGTGGAGGCGTGACTGAACCGTGCCTTCGGGGATCCCGAGCCGTTTCGCGATATCCGCGACGGCCAGGTCCTCGTAGTAACGCAGCGCGACGACCACCCGATGATCCGGCGACAGGGCCGAGATCGCACTGGCCACCTCGTCGTGGTCGTGGGTCGGGCCGAAGGCGTCACCGGTCGCGAGGGCGATCTCGCTCGAGATGTCCGTTGTCCGCGCCTGCCTCAGCCGCAAGCGATTCCGACAGGTGTTGACGAGGATGCGGCTGAACCACTGCTCGAAGCGAGCCGGCTCGCGCAGGGTGGACCACTTTTGCCAGGCTTGGAGGTACGCGTCATGGGTTGCATCCTCCGCCTCACCGGGGTCGCGCAGGATCGCGCGGGCCAGACGGTAGGACCTGTCGAGATGCTCCTCCGCGAGGCGGAGGAAGGCAGCGCCTCGAGCGGTGATCTCGCCGGCCTCGATGGACGGGCGGTCTGCCAAGTCGATGACCTCGGACGATTGCCTCACGATGACATGACAATCGAGCGAGCGAAAACCTTCAACGTGTCCGCGATGCGACATCCTCTCGGCGATGTCTCCACTTATCGCGGGCGGGCCGAGGGGTGGCTCGTCGTGGTGAGCCTCGAGCCGCCGGGGCGCGTCCTTCCCTGATCTGCCGCGCAGCAACTCGGCCGACGGACAGGCGTCAGCTGATCGTTCGAAGCGCCGGCCACATCACGGACCATGGCTGGCGCAGCCCGGTACACACGGTGACTGCCGTCCCCTGCTCGCCGTTCTCGATCCCGAGCCCGTTGTCGATCGTCGCGACGTCCTGGCAACCGATGAAGTAGTTGGCGTAGTCCACCGGTCGCCAGTCGCCGACGTGGATGACGACCGTCCGATCGTCCGGCGGCGGCCCCCACGACCAGTAGCTGTTGTGGCCCGAGTAGACCGGCGGTAGTCCGGTACCCAGCAGGATCAGCGGGCTTGCCTCGCTGTAGTCGTTCGTCAGGATGACGGCACGAGCGCGCTCGTCGGCGGGAAGCGAGGCGACGACCTGCTCCACGGTCGCGACGAACTGCGGCCAGCCGACCTGGTTGGCGGTGTCGGTGACGGTTGCCGGGAGCGACGTAGTGGCGTACGTGGCGAGGGGCAGGATCGGCAGCGTGAGCAGCGCGATCAGCGAGGTGGACAGTACGGCGGCCACGACGAAGCCAACGAGCTTCAGCCCGGCGTGCCCGCGGGCCAGCCAGCGATCGATGACGACGCCACCCGCTGCCATGCACACGGACACGGTCCCGATCGCGTAGTAGGCCTTGCCGCCGATCACGAACACGAGGATGAGCGCGACGATGCTGGCGGTCCCGATGGCGCGCCAGGGCACGGCCGCTTTCGCGACGAGCAGCCACGCGAGTCCGGCGGCGCTGACCGGGAAGAGGAGCGGCCCGGTGAACAGCCACAGCAGCGGAACCACCTGGGCGCGATTGTCTTGGGCATACCCCGAGATCCGTGAAGCCATCGTGAGCTGGGGCCAGCCGTTCGCCGCCTGCCAGGCGAGGTTCGGGGCCCAGAGCAGGAGCGCGATCCCGATCGCCGCCCATGCCCACGGCGAGCGCATCACATCCCAGCGCCGGGCGAGGACAAGGCCCACAGCGAGCCCCGCACCCAGGAACAGCAGGGTGTCCTTGTTCTCGAGGCCGATCCCGGTCGTCACGCCGACGGCAAGCCACAGGCGCCGGTCGCCGCCCGCAAGGAGCTTGACCAGCAGCCACAGCACGATCGCCCAGGCGAGCAGGTCGGGCTCCGTGGTGGTGTCGAGATGCCCAGCCCCGAGGTAGCCGGACAGAGCAGCGACGATCGCCGCGATGAGCTGGGCCCGACGCGACCCGCCCAGGTCGCGGGCCATGAGCGCGATCAGCACCACGACCAGCGCCATCTCGAGGGCGGGCAGCACTCGGACCGCCGTGGGCGAGACGCCGAGCAGGGCCACCGACGCGGCGGACAGCAGCGGCGTCAGAGGCGGCTGGTCGACGTAGCCGAAGGCCGGGTGCTGGCCGGCCACGACGAAGTACATCTCGTCGCCGTGGAAGCCGTACTGCCCCGACACGGCCAGCAGGACCGCGACCATGAGCCCGGCGACCAGCAGCACGGGCCACGAGATCCCAAGCCACGCCACCGCGCCGCCGGACACGCTGGCGTGCCGCGTCGTCGTGTTCGGAGCCGGGGTCATGCCTGCTCGACCAGCTGGTAGGTCACCTTGTAGTGGGTGATGCCGAGCAGGGGGATGCCGTACTCCCCGGAGGCCACGACCCGGTAGCCCTGTCTGGCCATCGCGACGGCGTCATCCTCCATGTCCCGGGCGGCCGATTGCTGCCAGCCGTTCATGCCCCGGGAGGCCATGAGGAACGCGAACGGGATGCTGAGCAGCCCAAGCAGGCTCCCGCGCCCATACGTCTTGACGACAACCCCAGGCGGTCTACCTCGTGCGAGCTGGCCCATCGTCGCGCCTCTAGGCGGGCGTCATGACGCCCGTCTTCTTGGTGTCCAACCCGGACCCCATCGCATTGATTGTGGCTCTGGTGGCCCACGGATGCAGGAGCACAGTCGCGACATGGTCGCCCAGGCCGGGCACCGCACGCGATAGACCGCGCCAGTCAGCGGGTCGACGATTCGGGCGTGAAGCGCTGTCATGGCGCGCCGGACAGGAGTCAGACGCGCCATGCCCACTTAAGGATTCAGGCAGAATTCTGATCGAGGGCGCTGACGAATGGCGCTCGGCCGCGCTGGAGAGCGCATAGCCCGATAGGATGATGTGGTCTGGGCGAGAGGACTTGACCCGGCATTCCCACGCCGCGGATCGTCCTGTCCGTATGGATCGTCGGGCCATCAGGCGAGCAGCGTGATCATCAGGCTCAAGGGGTTCGGTCGTCACCTGCTCGACCTTGGCGACGAGGCACTCGCGACGATGCCACGCGGTAGTCCATGGCTTCGCGGCAGCATCGGTCGAGCCACGGGGCACCCTCCGTCGGAGGCACGCTTGCAGCTGAGGCCCACCAGCCGCAGAGTGAGCGGGTCGTGGACACCGTGATCGGCCGCTCCGCGGAGCTTGCCGCCCTGGACTCAATGCTCGACCACCTCGATGCGGCTGTGGCCGGCCTCTGGCTGGAGGGCGAGGCCGGGATCGGCACTTCCACCGTCTGGCGGGAGGGCGTCCGACGGGCGAGCGAGCGCGGCTTCGGCGTGCTGCTCGCACGACCGACCGCGGCCGAGGTCACATACGCCTTCGCTGGCCTCGGCGACCTGCTCGGGGGTCAGTACGACCAGGTGAGGGCTGTGCTCCCGGAGCCGCAGCGGCGCGCGTTGGACGCGGCGCTGCTCATCACGGATGCACCCGAGGACGGGATCGATGAGCGTGCGATCGGAGCTGGCCTGCTCTCGCTGCTGCGCGCCCTTGCGCAAGATCGGCCGCAGGTGATCGCCGTGGACGACGTCCAGTGGCTCGATCTGCCGACTCGACGTGCGCTCGCCTTTGCGGCGCGCCGGCTGCGGAGCGAGCGGGTCGGGTTCCTGCTGACTGCGCACAGCGGGGGCAGGTCGGATCCGTCGCTCGACCGCGCCCTGCCCCCAGAGGCGGTGGAGCGGCTCGAGCTCGGCCCTCTCAGCGCCGGAGCGCTCCACGCCCTGTTCAAGGAGCACCTCGGACGGTCGTTCTCGCTGCCCGTGCTCGGCCGCATCGCCCGGGCGTGCCGCGGCAACCCGCTGTACGCGCTCGAGGTCGCCCGCGAGCTGGAACGGGACCCAAAGGCGAGCCCGGGTCTGCCGGTCCCGGCGGCGCTCGGAGCGCTGGTCGACGCACGGGTAGCACGGCTCCCGGGGGCGACCAGGGCGTCACTCCTTGCGGCCGCCAGCCTCGCGCGCCCGACGGTGGAGCGAATCGGGCCAGCCGACTTCGCTCCGGCGGTGCGCGCTGGGATCGTCCGGATCGAGGACGGCGAGATCCGTTTCACGCACCCCCTGTACGCCTCAGCCGTCTACCGCTCGGCTAGCGATCGAGCGCGGCAGGCGATGCACCGAAAGCTGGCCACCGGCGCGACCGAGCCGGAGGACCGGGCCCGCCATCTCGCCCTCGGCTCGCCCGCGCCGGACGCCGGTGTGGCCTCGCTGCTCGATGACGCCGCGGAACGAGCGATAGCGCGCGGTGCCCCATCGACCTCGATCGAGCTCCTCGAGCTGGCGTTGCGGCTGACGCCGGCCGAGGATGATGAATCGGCGCTCGGGCGGACTGTTGCGTTGACTCGAGGCCTCTTCGATACCGGCGACGGCGCCCGCGCGGAAGCGATCCTCGACCGAACGCTGGAGACCGCACCGCCCGGACCTCTTCGGAGGGAGGCGATGGTGCAGCTCGGCTGGTGGCTCACCGAGCGCGGCGACTGGGCGGCCGGGGTGGGCATGATGGAGATGGCGCTCACCGATGAGAACGACCCACGAGCCGCAGGCCAGACCGAGGTCATGCTCGCGGAGGCGTATCGCCTGAACCTGCCGCTCACGAGGCAGCATGCCGGACGCGCCCTGGAGCTCCTCGATCCGGGCACAGACCCCGGGCTGTACTCGAAGGCGCTGCAGCTGGCGGTCGAGGCGCGCCTTCTGGTCGGCGACGGCGCCGACAGCGAGGGGATGGCACAAAGCTTGGCCCTCCAGGAGCGGGCGAGCGGGACCTGGGAGGTCAGCCAGTTCGCGGCTGGCTGGGCCCGCGGGATGGACGATCTCAACGCGGCCCGCGAGCGCTTCAGCCGGTTGATCGATGTGTACGAAGAGCAGGGGCTGGACAGTGAGCTGCCGGGCACGCTCGGCCACCTCGCGACGGTCGAGCTTTGGAGCGGACGATGGCAGCGGGCCGAGTCCCTCGCGCGGCGGGCACGCGAGCTCGCCGACCAGACCGAGTACCCCGTGTCCGCCTGCCTGGCTCGCTATGCCCTCGGTCTGGTGCTCGTCCAGCGCGGCGAGCTCGACGAGGCGAGGTCGGCGGCGAACGCCACGCTCGAGGTATTCGCGGACCGACCGGCGCCCATCCTCGAGACGCAGGCCCGGATCGTGCTGGGAGAGGCGGACCTGTCCGCCGGCGACGCGACGGGAGCGCTCCGCCACCTCGAACGCGCCGACGAGCTCCTGGCATCGATCGGCTGGCGCGAGCCGTTCCACTTCCGGTATCACGGGGACCAGATCGAAGCCCTGGTCCAGGTCGGGCGCCTCGATGACGCCGCGACACTCGTAACGCGCCTCGAGGAGAGCGCGGCGCGGATCCCCAGGCCGTGGATCGCCGCCGTCGCGGCCCGTGGCCGGGCCATGGTCCTCGCGACCCGCGGGCAGCCGGAACGGGCAACCGAGGCGTTCGATCGCGCGCTGCAGGCGCACGAGGTGGCTCCTGGATCGTTCGAGCGGGGGCGTACCTTGCTGGCCATGGGCCGCATCCAGCGTCGGGCACGGCAGAAGCGACTTGCCCGGACCTCCCTGGAAGCGGCCCTCGGGGTGTTCGAAGAGCAGGGTGCCCTTGGCTGGGCCGAGCAGACACGCGCCGAGCTCCGCCGCGTGGCGACGCGGACGACGCCGGCGGACCTGACGGCGACGGAGCTGCTCATCGCTCGCCTGGCAGCCTCGGGTCTGACCAACGAGGAGATCGCCGATCGGGCGTTCGTCAGCCCCAAGACCGTCGAGGCGAACCTCGCGCGGGCCTACGTCAAGCTCGGCATCGGCCGTCGCGCCCAGCTCGCACACGCGCTCGACAAGCGGGAAGCCGCGGCCATTTCATAGGGTTCCCCCGACTATCGGGATCCGTCGCCCGACCGTAGCCTCAGCGCCGTGGACACCACCACGTATGTCGTCGAGTGCTTCTGGCCGGGGGTCGATACCGCCGACTTTGACGCGCTCGACCGGCGCGCGATCGCCGCGGTCGCCGCGCTCGACGGGGAGGGGATCCTGGTCGCGTACCGCGGCTGCTGGCTGATTCGCGAGGACGAGGTCGTCCTTTGCTTCTTCACCGGGACCCGGACCGACGTGACCGCTGCCGCTCGACGGGCGGAGATCCCGTTCGAGCGCATCCACGAGGGCGTGCATCCGGCGCGCGCCCCGGGCGTCGCCACCCCCATCGATCAGGCGGATCACGACCGGGCGACGGTCGAGGGTCCGGCACCAGGAGGCTGACCATGCTCCGTGTCCCGAGGCTCGTGACTCTTGCATCATGTCTCGTCATCGTGGCCGCCTGCAGCTCCTCAGCGGGCGGCTCGGCGTCGACCGCACCATCGTCCGCTCCCGCAGCATCGCCGACGGCCGCCGCGGCGACTGGGACCCCGGCGGTGAGCGGTAGCGGTGCCCCGCCTTCGGCGTCACCGGCCGGCGGTGGCGGGGGGAATGCCACCGGGACTCCGGTCTCCTCGGCGACTTCGTCCGACCAGGCTGGCAGCAGCACAGGACCGACGCTGCTCGCGAACGTCTGCGACATGCTCGACGTGCCAACGATCGCCTCGGTCACAAGCCTTTCGGTGAAGGCAGGCAAGTCCATCGCCGCCGACCCGAGCAAAGGTGATCTCGGCAGCTGCCTCTGGGCCGCAGGGACAACGACCGGGGTCCAGATGACCGCACATTCCGAAGAGCGGATCAAGGCGCTCCTCCTCGCTCCTGGTACCGACGAGCCGGGAGTGGGGTTGGCGGCCAAAGGCCGCACGGCAACGATCAGCGGGATCATCCACGCCAGTGTTGCCGTCGACTTCGGGACATTCGGCGTCCAGATCGTCACCGATTCGCCCGCCGCCACGCTCGCGATGTCAGTCGCGCTCGCGAAGGCGATCCCGTAGCTCGACCCGGCCTCGACCGCTCGACCACTACGCCCTCGACGGTCTGCTGGCCGAGTTCTTCACCGCCCGCGGCTTCGAACGCGTTCCCGCCCTCGACCATCTCCAGGGCTGGCTCGCGAACCTGATGGCGGTCTGACTGCCTGTCTCACAAATCCCGGGAACGACACCTAGGCGGTCGAAGCGAACATCGGCCTCGCCTACCGCAAGCTCGGTATCGGCCGACGGGCCAAGCTGGCGCGCGCCCTCGACGCGCGGGACGACGGCACCATTTCGTAGGGTCTTCCCGACTATCGCGATCCGGTGGTCGCTCGTAGGGTCCTCGTCGTGGATACGACACACGTCGTCGAATGCTTCTGGCCCGGAGTCGACACGACCGACCTCGACGAACTCGATTCGCGCGTCACCGAGACCGTCGCGGCGCATGACTGGGAGGGTGTCCACGTCGCCTACCGCGGCTCGTGGCTGTTTCGCGAGGACGAGGTGGTCCTCTACTTCTTCGACGGCTCACGCGACGACGTGGCCGCGGCCGCGCGACGCGCCGCTGTCCCATTCGAGCGGATTCGCGAGGGAGTCCACGCGGCCCGGACCCAGGGCCTCGGGATCCCGCTCACTCAACCGGACCCCCACCGCTCGGCGGCCGAGGGCCCGAGCCCAGGAGGTTGACAATGTCCCGCGTCCGGATGATCAGCGGGCTCGCTTCGTGCGTGCTCCTCCTCGCCGCCTGCAGTTCGTCGGCCAGTGGATCCGCGTCGGCGGCACCGCCTGCGTCGCTGGTGCCGTCGACGGCCGCGGTACCGGCTTCTGCGGAGCCGAGCGCATCGCCGTCCGCGGCCGCCACGCCGACGCCGGAGGCATCCAGCGCCGCCACGGTCGTGTCCACGTCGATCGACCCGTGCACGCTGGTCACGGCCGAAGAGGCGTCAACGCTGACAGGCCTGACGTTCCCTGCCAGCACGGCGTCGACGCTCGCGGGCTTCGAGATCTGCGACTACGGCGAGGAAGGTAATTCGTTCGTCGTGGAGGTGGCGGTCGCGCCCGACGCCGCGACAGCGATGAAGGCTGAGGAGCAGGCGATGGCCCAGGCCCAGAGCGACCTGCCGGTCGCCTTCAAGATCACGCGGCTGCCGGCCTTCGCGCCGGGCGTCGATGCCGTCATGGCCCAGTTCGCCGGGTCGCTCCAGGGTTCGACCGTGTCGGCCGTGGGGATCTACCTGCTGAAGGGGGCCGTGTTCTTCGACGTCACCGATGTTGCGATGGGCGGCAAGGCGCCCACCGCCGCCGCGATGCAGGCACAGGCCGAGGTCAGCCTCGGACGTGTGCCATGAACGGATACCGGGGGGCCGACCGGAGCCTGGCCGGCTAAGACTCGAGGGGTACGACCGTCCCGACGATCGCGGGGCCGTAGGTGTCTTGCTTCGCGAGGTGGGCCGCCGTGACCCCTGCCGTGGGCGGCACGGTTGCGGCCGAGGCCCGCCAGCACGTCAAGCTCGGCATCGGCCGTCGCGCCCAGCTCGCACACGCGCTCGACGAGCGGGAAGCGGCGGCGATTTCGTAGGGTTCCCCCGACTATCGGGATCCGTCGCTCGACCGTACCCTCATCGCCGTGGACGCCACCACGGATGTCGTCTCGACTACCGCCCGAGGGATGTCCAAACAACGGATCCCGTCTGAAGCAAGTGGTGCGCGAGCTCAGGACGCCGCCTGAGGCGATCGGCGAGTACGTGGCCACGGTCGCGGCGGCCGGAGGTCCGGCCTGGCCGATGGCGACCCGGCCGCGACCCGAGTACCTCTCGCGCGGCAAGGCTCGACTCGATTCGGCCCGGCCACGGTCGCGGTTGCGTATCCGCCTGCGCGCCGCATTCGGAGTCAATGCCCGGGCGGACGTCCTTGCGGCGTTGTTGGCCACTCCTCAAAACGGGCTGAGCGTGGCTGATCTTGCCCGCAAGACCCGTTTCACCAAGCCGAGTACGGCGTTCGCGGTGGACGCGCTCGTCCTAGCGGGCCTATTGGAGGCGCGCACGGTAGGAAATGAACGGCGGCTCGTCCTGGCCAAGCCGGGCCACATCCTCCCGGGGCTCCGACCTCCAATCGTCCAACCCGACTGGGTCGCCCGGTTCGGGGTGGCGCTCGAAGCTCTTCGATTCGATCGGCAGGATGGGAGGTCCCCAGCCGTGCGCGCGATCGAGGCAAGGCGTATCGTCGAGGGGTTGCTAGACAGGATCGCCAACGAGGCGCTCCCCATGCCGCACCTCGACGCGTTCGGCGACGAGCTCTCTGGCTCGTTCGATCGATGGATCGTTGAACTCGTGGACAGCCTCAGGAGTCCGAGTCGCACGTAGCAGCGCGATAAAAGAGAACATGCGTTCTGGCGCGCCCGACAGGTGTCGGGCGCGCGTTAGCAACCTACGAGATCCCGATCGAGGGGCGGGATGAGTGGCTGGCTGCGGCGAGGCGGCTGGCGTGAGGGAACGGGCTCCGGCTCGCGCCACCCAGCGCGAGCTCGTGGTCGTCGCAGCGGTCCTCGCAGCCGGTTCGGAGAAGGCGGCAGCACACCGGCTCGGGTTGTCGCACTCGACGGTGAAGCACCTCTGGCGAGTGCGCGGTCCAGGGAGGGGGCCGCGAACACCGCCCAGCTCGTGTGGATCCTCGGTCCACGGCTGCCGGAGCCGGAGGATGCAGACGACACGAACGAGGTTGCTGGACGAGGCCGTGGACTGTCAGCGTCACGCTGATGCGCCGCCCCTCGTCGGCCACCGCGTCGCTCTGGCCTGTACTAGCCAGAAGGAGAAAGGTGCCGTCCGGCCCTCGCGTCCACCGCACCCGGCGAATGAGAATCGGCTCGAGCGCGAGCCGCGGCGGCCGGTTTGGTGCGGCACTTCGCGCCGAGAGGGGTCGTCGATGACCGCGGAAGTCGTGCAAACCGCCCGATGGGCACGGCTCGCCGGGATCCCCGAGATCATTCGTGCCCATCCCCTTGTGGCGTTCTTGGTGCTCGCCTATGCGGTGTCCTGGGGCCTGCTCCTCGTGCTCTACGGCATGATGGGAGCCCCATCCACGCTCGTGATCTTCGTCCAGACGCTCGGGCCGACGGTTGCGGCGCGGATTGTCCTCACGACCCTCGGCGGCAAGGTCGCGTACCGCCAGATGCGGCGTGGCGGCCGGCTGTGGAAGGTGCCGATTCGGTGGTACCTCGTGGCTCTCGTGGCGATCCCGGTGGCGTGCGTGGCGGCGGTCGCGGTGCTTCCCGGCGGGATGGACGCGCTCCAGGCGGCCTCCGCGGGTTCGATGGTCGGGACGTTCGCGATCTTCCTCGTGATCGGATTCTTCAGCGGCCCGCTGTTTGAAGAGCCGGGCTGGCGGGGCTTCGCCCTGCCGCGACTCGAACGCGACAGAGGTCCACTCGTGGGCACCCTGATCCTGGGCATCCTCTGGGGTGCATGGCACCTCCCGCAGTTCCTCGTGCCGGAGTGGGCTGGCCAGAATGGCGGCTCCGACCCGGCGACGATCGCGGCGTTCCTCGTCCTGGTCGTGACGCTCTCGCCGCTGCTCACTTGGGTCTACAACCGCACAGGGAGCCTCTGGCTCGCTATGGTCACGCACGCGAGCATCAACGCCTCGCTCTCCATGGTGCCGGTCCTGCCGGCCGGGCCGATGCTCGTGGGCGCCATCGCCTTCGGGGCGATCAGCATCGTCCTCGTCGTCGCGACACACGGTCGTTTCGGATACGACCCTGGACGCTTCGGGCACGGCGGCGCGCTCATCTGACCCACGCCGACTCCCGTCTTCCCCCCCGGGTACGTTCGCGCCGTCAGCCCGAATAGGCGCCCGATGAGCTGTCTCGACGGTCAGTCGCGACGCTGCAGATCCCAGATGACGCCGACGAGGAGGCCCGCCACTACCCCAACCACGACCATCAGCGCGAGGTCGCTCGACAGCAGGAGTCCGAACAGGAGGCTGAGCGCAGCGCCGACGGCCGTACCGCTTCCGGCGAGCACCGAGCGCTGAGGGCGGTGGTGGTTCGGTGCTACGACCGAATCACGGTCGCCGGGCCCGAGATCGTGGGTGTCCGGCTGACGCAGGCGGCCTACGCGCACGGATTGGCGCTGGCTCTACCCGAAAAGGTTGAACTGGCGCGCCCGACAGGTGTTGGACGCGCGATTTACAACCTACACCGATCCCGATCGAGGGCCGCGACGAGTGGCTCGCCGCAGCCAGGCGGTTGGCATGAGGGACGGGTATCTCCGCGGCGAGCTCTCCCGGAATGCGACGCAGCGCCAGGTGGACGTCCTCGCGGCATACGTCGCTGCTGGCGGATCAGTCCAGGACGCCGCCGGGCTCGTGGGCATCCGGCCGAGCACCGTGAAGCGGCACCTGGCCGATCTGCGTGCGCGGTCGGGCCTGACCACTGAGCAGCTGATCTACCGAGGGCGAGCGGAGGGCTGGCTTGTCGTACCGTCTCTGGATTCCGGATAGGCGTCGTCCTCGACGGATCCAGGGAGCACCTCCAGAATGTCGTGGTGCGACCCGAGATCTCGTTTGCGACCTCTGCTGACGGCACCCGGATCGCGTGGTCGCGCCATGGACGGGGACCGGTGCTCCTGCGCGTCGGGACTTGGCTCACCAACCTTGAGCACGACTGGGAGAGCCCGGTCTGGAAGCACTGGCTGCGCACCCTGGGCGAGCGCTTCACGCTCGTGCGCTACGACGATCGGGGGAGTGGGCTGTCCGATCGCTCGCCTGGCGACATCTCGCTCGATGCCTGGCTGGCCGACCTCGAAGCGGTGGCCGACGCTGCGCAGCTCGACCGTTTCTCGTTGTTCGGCATGTCCCAGGCCGGAGCCGTCGCGGTGGCGTACGCCCATGCGCATCCCGAACGCGTCGACAACGTCATCGTCCTCGGCGGCTACAGCCGCGGGGTTCTCGCACGCGACCCCACGCAGAAGGTTCGTGAGGAGACGGAGCTCTCCTGGCAGATGATCAAGGTGGGCTGGGGCCGTGCCGACCCGGTCTACCGCCGCGTCTTTACGACCTCGTTCATCCCCGGGGCAACAGAGGCACAGATGCGCTCGTTCGACGAGCTCCAGCGGCGGTCGATGACCCCGGACATGGCGCTGGCGAGCAGCCGCGCTCGGGCGATGGTCGACGTTACGGCCGCCGCCCTTGCCTTGACCGTTCGGACCCTCGTCCTGCACGCCGATGGCGACATGGCCGTCCCGTTCGAGGAGGGTCGCCTCCTCGCCGGACAGATCCCGGGCGCCCGATTCGTCCCACTTCACGGCCGCAATCACATCCTGCTCGCGGACGAGCCGGGCTGGTCCGAGTTCATCGACGAGTTGACGGCGTTCGTCGGCGAGATCGCTCCGGGCGATCAGCCGCCCGTCACGGCTCCACTCACGTCCCGTGAGCTCGACGTGCTGCGCCTCGTCGCCGAGGGGTCCAGCAATGACGAGATCGCGACACGGCTCACCGTCAGCACCAGGACGGTCGAACGGCATCTGTCGAACATCTACGTGAAGCTCTCGCTGTCGGGTAAGTCCGCCCGAGCGGGAGCGGCCGCCCGGCTGCCGGAGCTCGCCCACCCGCGCGTCCCTGGCTGACGCTGGAGCGTTCCTGGTGTGGGTGGCACCCGACGCGCGCACTGTCACCGCGCCGTCGCGATTGCGCGTTACCACGGATGCGGCTCCCCATTGCCCGACCGTACGGTAGTGGTCGATCCAACCCCATCTCGGAAGGAGCCATACACATGCCGTTGATCAACGTCAAGATCATCGAGGGCGTGTTCACGCCGCCCCAGAAGCAGGAGATCGTCCGCAAGCTCACCGACACCATGGTCGAGATCGAGGGGGAGAACATGCGCCCGGTCACCGTCTGCGTGGTCGAGGAGGTCGCCAGCGGCGACTGGGGCATCGGCGGGCAGCCCTACACGACGCAGGACGTCCTCGCACTCGCCCGCGGGGTGCCCGTCGCATAGGACGCCGCAGCTGCGCCCGCGCCCCGGACGGTGCGGGCGCAGCGCGGCCACGCTCCACGAGCCGGCCCATGATCCAGCGCGTCGAGTTCCCCTCCGAAGGCGCAGTGCTTCGAGGGCTGCTATACCGGCCGGAGTCGTCCGCCGATGCGAGACCTCCACTCGTCGTCATGGCCCATGGGACCTCGGCGACGGTTGGCATGGTGGCTGACCGCTACGCGGAGGCGTTCTGTCGCGCGGGCCTTGCGGTCCTGCTCTACGACCACCGGAACTTCGGTGGGAGCGGGGGCGAACCCAGACAGGAGATCAACCCCTGGATCCAGTGTCGCGGCTATCGCGATGCTGTGACCTTTGCCGAGACGGTGGCTGGCGTCGACCCCGAGCGAATCGGGCTCTGGGGCGATAGCTACACTGGCGGCCAGGTCATCGTGGTCGGCGCGACCGATCTGCGCATCAAGGCCATCGTGGCGCAGGTCCCGGTCTTCGGGGCCGAGCCGCCCGACGTCGATGTGAGCAGGCAGACGCTCGAGCAGATTCGGGCGACCATCCAGGACGGCGCTGTCCGAGGATCACCCGACACGACGGTGGGTCCGATGCCGGTCGTATCATTCGATCAGGCCGGGACGCCGTCCCTGCTCAAGCCCATCCAGGCGTTCCGCTGGTTCATCGATTACGGCGGCCGCGCCGGCAGTCGATGGGCCAACACCGTCACTCGGGTGCTACCGGCCACGCCCGTGCCGTTCCATCCCGTACTGTGTGCGCCTTTCGTGACGGCTCCGACGCTGCTGATGGTCGCGCCGGATGACGAGATGGTGCACGCCAACTATGCCGTTGCCAGCGATGCGTACGACATGATGCCGGGACCCAAACAGTGGCATGACATCGCGGGCGGGCATTTCGGGCTGCTGTATTGGCCCAGCGACCTCTTCGACGAGGCCAGCGGCATTCAGACCGAGTTCCTCAAGAAATGGTTGTGAAGCCTCGACGCCGCCCGCTACGAGTGCGGTGCAGCCGACCCGTGTCGCTCGACGATGGCTTGGGCGACGGCAGGTGCGTCCTCGACGACTCCCAGCAGGAGTGACGACTTGCGCTTGCGCAGGAAGTGCACGCCCATGAAGTAGAGCCCATCGATGACGGTGCTCGCGCCATCCTGCTGGACAGGAAAGCCGAGATCATCGAACGCTTCGGGCCAAGGCAGCCACTCACGATAGGCGGGACGGAAGCCGCCGGCGAAGATGACAGCTCCGATGTTGGCCAACGACAGCTCCTCAGGAGCACCCGGCGCGAACGGCTCTGGGTCCTGGATCTCCGGCGCGGGCAACCCGCGGGCGTCGGCGGTCTTGCGAACCAGGGCCATGAGTTCGCGGTAGCGATCGTCGGCCCAAGCGACGGTCTCGCCCAGATCCGGCGCGAACCGCGCCGTCTGGTCGCTGGCGCTAAGGAAATGGCCAGTGAGGGTCACGCCCTGTGCTCGGAGCGTCCGAAGGTGCAGGTCGTGCCCACCGCCATGGCCCGTCGAAGTGATGTTCGCCCCGAGCCGGGCCGCAGGGCTCGGGAGCGAGGCAAGAGTCGCGTCGAGGAACCCCGACTCGACGAGCCACCACACAAGGTCCCGATCGCCGATACGACGCGGTGCCCAGGCCGCCCGGCCGCATGCCAGCACGACGTCGCGACCGGCCTCGTGCAACTCCTCCGCCATCTGGCAGCCCGACTGGCCGCTGCCGACGACGAGGACGCCGCCCGGCGGCAGGGTCTCCGGGCTCCTGTACTCCTCGACATCGATCTGGAGCAGATCACCGGGCAGGCCCGCTGCCCCAGCCGGCCGATTTGGTCGTTGGAACGCACCGTTGGCCAGCACCAGACTGGTGGCATGCATCATCCCTGCGGTCGTGTCGACCTGGAAACCACCGCCAGGATCCGACGCGATCGAGCGCGGCCTCGACCCCTTCTCGCACGGGGGCCCCGAAGCTTTGCGCATAGCGTGTCAGGAAGGCCACGATCTCGTCGCGCGGCATGAAGCCGTCGGGGTCGTCACCGTCGTAGGCCGAGCCCGGAAGCTGGACGGTCCAGTTCGGCGTCACCAGGCAGAAGCTGTCCCAGCGGTTTCGCCACGTCTGCCCGATCCGACCTCGCTCGATGACCACATGTTCGATGCCCGCGCCTGACAGCTCATGGCTCAGGCCAAGCCCAGCCTGCCCTCCGCCAACGATCAATACGTCGAATCGCTCCATCGTGCGACCCAGACTACCAGTGCGCACTCCGTCCCATCGAGACCCACAAGAACTGGCCGCCTGGTCGTAGCACCCGCGGCGAATAGACCACGACGTTGGCACCCGCCACGCTCCTGGCGATGTCGAAGGGCGTGCAATCGAACGTATTCAGCGTCAGGCGCACCGCTGCGGAGACCGTGTCAGAGCGTAGCCGCGAGTGAAGCTGTGCACGGTCTGCGGTGTCGTCACCAGCCGCGCGGGCAGTCGGTGTACGACGCACGCTCGGCAGTCCAACCGCAGCCGGCACAACGCCCTGTACAGCACGCGGGCCTGGCAACGACTCAGTGCCCGCGTGCTTCGCGCCTGGCGCGGTCAGCACGGCGACTGGTGCCCGGGCTACCAGCGCCCCGCCCACCGAGCCTCGGACCTCACGGTCGACCACGTCGTCCCGCTCGCGGCTGGCGGTGCGCCGATCGACATCGGCAACACCGCGGTGCTGTGCCGCTCGTGCAACTCGACGAAGGGCGCATCGACCGACCGGGGCGGGGTAGACCCTAGGGCGACGCGCTTGCCCGCTGACCGCGCGCTCATCGCCGCCCTCGCCCGCTACGTCGAGGCCCTCCATCGTCGCTATCCCGACGGCCCCGACCAGCTCCGCCGCGAGGGACTTGACGCCAGAGCGAATGTGTCCGAGATGATCAGCGATCCAGAAGGACCCAGCGGCGTGAAGCGCCTGCCGCGTTCGCTCGACGAGGTCGGCGGCCTCCGGGCGGCCCGCTGGATCCGGGAGTCGACGGCCGGCCAGTACGACCGCTACGGCCCGGCGAGCCAGCGTGACCAGCAGGACCGGTTCATCGAGCGGCACGGCCTCGTCGACACCGGGCTCGTGTACCAGGTCGCGCACAGCGGTCGCACCGTCTGGCGCTCGGCCGACGATGGCCACGATGGTCGAGGATCTCCGATCGGGTCGCTTCGACCTCCTCCTCACCGGCTACTCGGACCGCTGGCAGCGCAACCTGCGGCGGACCCTCGAGCTCCTCGAGGACGAGCTGCACCCGAACGGCGTCGCCCTCGTGATGTGCGACCGGAAGATCCTGAGCTCCGATCCCATCGGACTGGGACGAGCTGATCTCCGAGGCGGCCGGGGCGGAGAAGTACAGCCGCCGCCTGTCAGAGCGGATCACCGAGGGCTACGCCGCCAAGTTCGACCAGGAACATGATCCCGGTGGGCATGCCGGGCTCGGCTTCCGGCGCCTGCCGGAGCCGCCGCACACCCTCGAGATCGACCCCGACCGCATGCCCGATCGCCGTCGGCCTGTTCGAGCGGTACGCCCTCGGGAACGTGAGCGCGACGCAGCTCGAGGCAGAAACCGGCCTCGCCGCGACCCGCATCCGGATGATCCTGATGAACCCGCTCTACAACGGCTGGATCCGCCGACACCGCGGTCCGAGCGAGACTCGCCGACCGGCGCCCTGGCGCTTCGATCCACCAGTCTCGGACGATCTCTGGGCTCGGGTCGAGGAGGTCCGACGGGCAAGAACACAGGGCGGGGGACCCCGCCACCGCGGTCGGCTGGACCTGCTCGCCGGGCTCCTGGAGTGCACCTGCGGGAGGCGGATTCGGTCAGACGGACGGATGGGGAACTCGGAGCGGGTGGCCAAGCTGCACACCGACGCCATGTCGCAGCTTGGGGTTCGAAAGCCCGCATTCCCGCATCCACGTGGGAGATCCCCGTCATCGCCCAGCTCGGGTCGATCCGTGTCGACACCGCCATGCGCGCCCAGATCATCGGCGGTGCTGTCCGCGAGTGAACGTCCCGTGACCATGGATCGTGCCCGGCTCGAACGCCAGATGCGCGAGCTCGCGCTTGGAGCATGCCGCGGCGCGTCTCGACGACGCGGAATACCTCGCGCGGATGGCGCGCCTCCGCGGAGAACTGGAGATCGTGGGGGTGCAGCCGGCCCGGGACCTGCCGGCCGTCGCGCGACCGAATGGCTCGACGCCTTGGCCGAAACGTGGCAGAAGGCCGATCTAGTAGAGGAGAATTCCGACGTGATCCACGCGATATATGAACGGATCGTCATCGAAGGGCCGCGCTTCGTCGGCCTACGCCTGACACCGGCGGCGTACCGACACGGATTGGCGCTTGCGCTGCCAGAGGCTGTTATGGCGCGCCCGACAGGACTCGAACCTGCGACCTTTGGGTCCGGAACCCAACGCTCTATCCACTGAGCTACAGGCGCGCGGCCGCCCATGATACGGCGTCGCGCTCGCCGCGGCCCATGGCCGGCACGAATACGTGGTCCGGCCGCGCGAAATAGCGAACCGTCGTGATGCGCTCACCGCACCGTTAGGGCGAACCTTCAGGTTGCCGGCAACGACGTCGGCCAGGAGGTTCCAGATGAACAGCTACTACGGGATGGGGATCGCCGCCGAGTGGCGGATGCACCAGCTCCTCGACGAAGTCGAGCACCACCGGCTCGTCCGCGGCATCGAGCCGCGCCACCACCACCCGACCGACAGGCCCTCGCTCCGGTCCCGCCTCACCGCCGCGATCCAGCGGCTCGTCGGGCGGGCCGCGCAGCCGGCCGCGGACCTGTCAGCCGTCGAGGGCTGCTGAGGGCGTGATAATCGAGGGCATGGCGACCCGCGTCTCCAGCCCTGTCCTGATCGGCCGCTCGGACGAGTACGAGCGCCTGCGGGCCGCGCTCCGCCTTGCCCGCGAGGGCCGGAGCGGCGCGATCGTGGTCGCGGGCGAAGCCGGCGTCGGCAAGACGCGTCTCGTGAGCGAGTTCGCCGATTTCGCCGACCGCGACGGTGCGGTGGTCCTGACCGGCGGCTGCATCGTCCTTGGCGACGGCGCGCTGCCGTACGCCCCGGTCGTCGAAGCCCTCCGCGGGCTCGTCCGTCGCCTCTCGCCCGAGGAGCTCGACACGATCATCGGCCACGGCCGGCCGGAGCTCGCGCGGCTCGTCCCCGACCTCGGCCCGGCGTCCGGCGGCGCCGATTCGCAGCTCAACTCCGGGTCGGCGCAGGGGCGCCTCTTCGAGCTGCTGCTCGGCGTCCTGGAGCGCCTCGCCTCGTTCGCCCCGGTGGTCTTCATCGTCGAGGACCTCCACTGGTCCGATCGCTCGACCCGCGACCTGCTGGGCTTCCTGGTCCGCAACCTGCGCGACGCGCGGGTCGCGCTGGTGATGACCTACCGCTCCGACGAGCTTCACCGGCGCCACCCGCTGCTGCCGTTCCTCGCCGAGCTCGACCGGTCCGGCCGGGTGGAGCGCGTGGATCTCGTGCCGTTCGACCGCAGCGAATCCGCGGCGCAGTTGCGGGCCATCGCGGGGCACGACCTGGCGGCCACGCTGCTGGACTCGATCCACACGCGGTCCGGCGGCAACGCGTTCTTCGCCGAGGAGCTCCTGGTCGCCGCCGGCGAGGACGGCACGACGGACCTGCCCGCGACCCTGCGCGACCTGCTGCTCGCCCGGGTCACCGAGCTCGCCGAGCCGACCCAGGCATTCCTTCGGGTGGCATCGGCGGCCGGCCAGCGCGTGGACCCGGCCCTCCTCGCCAGTGCGCTCGCGATGCCTGAGGCCGCCCTCTACGAGGCGCTCCGCGAGTGCGTGGGCCGGCAGGTGCTGATCCCCGACCCGACGGCCGGCGCCGAGCGCTACGCCTTCCGTCACGCGCTGCTCCAGGAGGCGGTCTACGACGACCTGCTCCCCGGCGAGCGGACGCGGCTCCATGCGGCCTTCGCCCGCACGCTCGAGATCAAGGCGGCGGGCGATGCCTCGCGCGCGGCCGAGCTGGCCTACCACTGGTATGCCGCGCACGACCTGCCGCGCGCGCTCGAGTCGTCCGTCGCGGCGGGCGATGCGGCAGAGGCCCGCTACGCGTTCCCCGAGGCGCTGGCCCACTACGAGCGCGCGATCGAGCTCTGGGAGGGCGTCCCCGACGCGGAGACGCTGGCCGGACGGGACCGGATCGAGCTCCTTGCGGACGCCGCGGGCGTCGCCCGCTTCCACGATGCCGCGCGGGCCGTGTCGCTGATCCAGACCGCCATCGGGCTGGTCGACGACACCGCCGATCCCGTCCGTGCCAGCCTCCTCCAGGAGCGGCTCGGCCGCTGCGCCTGGATCGCCGGCCAGGGCGAGATCGCCAAGCAGGCCTACCGCACGGCCGTCAACCTGACGCCGCCCGAGCCGCCGTCCGCGGCCCGTGCCCGGGCGATGGCCGGCCTCGCCCAGATCCTGATGCTGGCCGCGCGCTTCGACGAGTCGAGGACGTGGGCGAACGACGCCCTCGCCGCCGCCCGGGCGGTCGGCGCCCGCGACGTGGAGGGGCACGCGCTGAACACCCGCGGCATCGGCCGCAGCACGTTCGGCGAGATCGAGGAGGCGATCGAGGACCTCCGCGTCGCGCTCGGGATCGCCGAAGAGGTCGGCAGCGTCGACGACATCGGCCGGGCACACGCGAACCTGGTCTGGGTCCTGGACGTCGCCGGACGGCTCGAGGAGGCGGTCGAGACTGCGTGGGTCGGCTTCCACACCTCGGAGCGCCTCGGCCTGATGCGCTTCTTCGGCACGCACCTGCTGTGCGGCATCAGCGACGACCTGTACCGCCTGGGGCGCTGGGACGAGAGCGAGGAGGCGCTGCAGCGCGCGACGGAGATCGGCCCGCTCGGCATCAACGAGATCCTGGAGCAGGAGCTCCTGGGCCGCCTGGCCATGGCCCGCGGCCGCTTCGCCGAGGCGAAGGAGCACCTGCGGCCGCTGGCATCCCTCGCGGAGCGCGCGGCAGACGTCCAGTTCATCAGCCCGGTCCAGGCAAGCCTGACGGAGCTCGCGCTGTGGGAGGGCCGCCCGGACGACGCGGCCTCGCAGGTCGCATCCGCGATCCGGCTGATCGGCTTCACCCCGGAGGTCCGCATCGCCGAGGTCTACGCCCTGGGGATCCGGGCCAACGCCGACGCCGCCGAGCTCGCCCGCGCCCGACGCTCGCAGGACCTCGAGCAGCGCGCGCTGGCGACCGGCGACGCGCTCCTCGACGCGATGCGCCAGCGGCACGCCGAAGTGGTCGCGACGCGGCCGGCGCTCCAAGCACAGTCCGAGGTCTGGCTGCTGCTCTGCGAGGCGGAAGGGACACGGCTCCACCGCCGCGCCGATCCGGGCGCCTGGGCGGCAGCGGTCGCGGCGTGGGATCGGGCCGGCCGGCCGTACGCCGCGGCCTACGCGCGCTACCGGGAGGCGGAGGCCCGGCTCGCGGCCAAGGGCGATCGCGGACTCGCGACCGCGGCGCTCCGCGAGGCCCACGAGACTGCGACCCGGCTTCGCGCCGAGCCGCTCGCCCGCGAGGTGTCCGCCCTTGCGGCACGTGCCCGCCTGAGCCTCGAGCCGGATGCCCCGGACGCGACGCCGGCCGAGGCCGACGAGGCACCGACCCTGGGCCTGACCCCGCGCGAACGCGAAGTCCTCGCCCTGGTCGCGTTCGGGCGGACCAATCGCCAGATCGCGGACGAGCTGTTCATCAGCGAGAACACGGCCGGGGTCCACGTCTCGAACATCCTCGGCAAGCTCGACGTGAAGGGCCGCGGCGAGGCCGCCGCGCTGGCCTACCGGCTGGGACTCGTGGAACCTGCCGCGGTCCCGCACGGGTCGTCGGACGGCGACTCGGAGTAGGGTTGCTCCTTCGCAGGAGGGATCCGATGCTTGCCGCCAGCCAGGCCTATTCCGGGTTCTCGACGGACGACATCGGGGCCGCCCGCACGTTCTATGGCGGGACGCTCGGGGTCGAGGTCACCGAGGAGCACGGGATGCTGACGCTCCATCTCGCGACCGGGGGCCGGGTCCTGATCTACCCGAAGGACGCGCATGAGCCGGCGACGTTCACCGTGCTGAACTTCCCGGTCGAGGACATCGAGGCGGCGGTCGACGCACTGTCGGCCAATGGGATCGAGTTCGAGCGCTACGAGGGCTCGCCCCAGGACGCGCGCGGGATCATGCGCGAGTACGGCCCGCCGATCGCCTGGTTCAAGGACCCGGCCGGCAACATCCTGTCGCTGATCGAGCAGGGCCAGCCCTAGGCCGTTGCGGCTCCGCCCCTGACTCCGACTCCGACGCCCGTCGCGGGCGGTCGGTCGTGCATCGGGCGGCACAAACGACGATCGGTGTCGGGGAATCGTGGGGCTGAGGCATCATCCGTGCCGCTGCACGGCATGCCTGGCGGTCGAAGGCAGGGATCAGCGGGCTCAGCTGTCCGTTTGGCAGGCTCGGCCGTCCGTTGTGCCGCCAGGTGCAAGATCGACGTCGGAGCACGACGCTGGATCCAGGCCCGATCCCGCCGGAGACCAGGCGACGGCGCGATGCCGACGTCGGAACGCCCGTCCGCGCGACACCGACTCGGGGTCAGCCCGCACGAAATGCTCGGTCATCCCGCGGGAGATGCTCGGAGCTAGAACGCCGGAAATGCCGAAGCGGCTCCCGAAGGAGCCGCTTCGATGCTGTCCCGGTGAAAGAGCCCGCCCGAGAGCGAACGCTTCTGCCGCGCGGCAAGTTCATCTATCACGTCGGCTGCACCGACTACCCTGACCCTACCTACCCATGAGCTTGTCGCTGGGGCAGCGCTGGCTGACTGAGCAGCTTCGATATCCTACCCGGTCGTGGGCCGTTTTCCAAGGGTTTTTGTCAGGTTCGTCGGTGTAAATTCCTTAACCTGACCGGCGTCACAGCGGGCTCAGGCCTCGTCGTGGATCGTCACCTTGGTCATCGCGACCGGGTCGTGGGGCAGGTCGCGGTTGTCGCGCGGGGCGCCGACGATCTTGTCGACGACGTCCATCCCCTTGGTCACCTGGCCGAACAGGGTGTAGCTCTTGGGGAGCTTCCCGGTGAGGTCCTGGTGGCAGATGAAGAACTGGCTGCCGTTGGTGTTCGGGCCGGCGTTGGCCATCGCCAGCGCGCCGCGGACGTAGTCGCCCTGGACGGGCTCGTCCTCGAACTTGTAGCCCGGACCGCCGGTCCCGACGCTGCCCTTGTTGAGGCTGGCCTTCTTGCCGTGCTGGCCGTCGCCGGCCTGGGCGACGAAGCCCGGGATGACGCGGTGGAAGACGACGTCGTCGTAGAAGCCCTTCTTGGCGAGGGCGATGAAGTTCGCGGCGGCCTTGGGCGCGCTCTCGTCGTAGAGCTCGACCTCGATGTCGCCCAGTTCGGTGGCGATGGTGGCGCTGGTCATGCGGACGTTCTCCTTGGTTCGTATGGGCTCACGGGATGGCGACGGTGACCGTGGTCATCTTGACGGGGTTCGCGGGCAGCTCCTCGCCGTTCGAGGCGGCGAAGATCGCATCGGCGACGTCCATCCCGGACGTGACGTGGCCGATGATCTGATAGGTGTTGTAGTGGGCCAGCGTCTCGGCCGCCTTGTCGTCGAGGACGATGAAGAACTGCGACCCGACGGAGTTCGGCTCGGAGCTGCGGGCCATGGCCACGACGCCCCGGCCGTATGGTGCGGTGACCGCCTCGTCCTGGATCGAGTAGCCGGGGCCGCCGCTGCCCGTGCCGGTGGGGTCACCACCCTGGATCACGAACGGGGTCCCGTCCTCGAGCGCGGCGGTCCGATGGAAGACGCCACCGTCGTAGAAGCCGCAGCCGGCGAGCGCCGCGAAGTTCCCGGTCGCGATCGGCGAGAGGTCCGCCTCGAGCCTCATGACGATCGTGCCCTTCTGGGTTCCCATCGTGACCGTGCGGGTCTCCCCGGCCGGCAGCGGCGGGGGCTGCTTCGTGGGGCAGGCGACGTCGCCGTTACCGCCGCCACCACCGCCCCCACCCCCGCCCGGCTTCAGCACGAAGAGCGTGCCGAGGACCGCGAGCGCGATCACGCCGACGATCAGGGCCACGGGCTTCCACGGAACGCCGACGACGTCGCCGACGTTCGAGGTCGGGGGCGTCGGCGGGACCCGGCTCGTCCCGGTCGGCGGTGTGCCGGGCTTCGGTCGCCGCGCGCCGGAGCCGGTCGGCCGGCCGGTCGGTCGCCCGCCGTTCGGCTTGCCGGTGGACTGGTCAGACAAGGGTGGCCTCCGTGATGTCGATCCCGCGTCGTGGGCTGCTCATGCGGCCGCGGCGATCGCGGCTGGGTAGTCGATGGCGCCGGTGAGGAGCGCTTCCCCGAGGATGACCCCCGCCACCCCCGCGTCGCGCGCGCGCCGCAGACCGTCGAGATCGCGGACGCCACCGGCCAGCAGGATCTCCGCATCGTACGTCCCGACGAGCGATCGCACCCGCTCGAGGTCCGGCGCGGTCCCGCCGTGGCTCAGGACGAACCGGCCGACACCGGCCCCGACGAGCTCGGCGACGAGCGTCTCGACGGTCGGCGGCGAGGGGCGCTTCCACGGATAGGCGGCGAGGCGCTCCGGACGCGGGTCGAGGCCGACCGCCAGCCAGTCCCCGGCGACCGCGAGGCACGCTTGCAGCTCCTGGGGCTGGTCGGCGATGTCCGTGCCGAGCACGACGCGTGTCGCCCCGGCGGCGAAGACGAGGCGGATCGCGTCCGCGGAGACCAGCCCGCCGGCGACCTGGATCGGGACCGCGACCCTCGCCGCGATCGAGCCGACGGCCTCGAGCTCGCCGGGCGCACCGCCGCGTGCCCCGCTGAAGTCGACGAGATGGATCACCTTCGCGCCCATCGCCACGAAGGTCTCGGCGATCCGTTCCGGACGGTCCGTCGGGGCGCCGACGCCCGACGCTGCGCCGGGCCAGTAGACGGTCCGCGACCGGCCGCCCTCGAGGTCGATGGCCGGGATCACCTGCATCCGGTCAGCGCCCGACCGCGCCCTCGCCGGCGAGCGCGCGGCGGTGGAAGCTGATCGGGAGGGAGCCGTTGCGCAGTAGCGTGTCGTGGAAGCCCTTGAGCGAGAACCGCTCGCCGAGGCGGCGCTCCTCGTCGGCCCGCAGCCCGAGCAGCAGCGTGCGGCCGAGCAGGTACGACAGCGGGTACGTGGGTCGGTACGTGTACCAGCCGACCTCGGCCGCGGCGTTGCTCCGCTGGAAGCCGGTCTGCTCGACCATGAAGTCGGTCGCCTCGTCGACGCTGAGCTCGCCGCGGTGCATCCGGACGTCGAGGATCATCCGGCAGGCCCGCCAGATCGCGTCGGTGTGGAGGATGACGCGATAGCGCGCGTCGGCGTCGAAGCCCTGCTCGCGCATCATCAGCTCGGAGTACATCCCCCAGCCCTCGACGAACTCGGGCGCGTCGGTGAGCAGGCGGGTCAGCGACGGGATCCGCCTGGCCGCGTCGAGCTGGAGGTGGTGGCCGGGATAGGCCTCGTGGATGCTGGTGTTGCTGATCGAGGCGATGTTGTGCTCGAGCATCGCGTCGGGGTCGTCGCCGACCGACGGCGTCACGACGTAGATCCCCTTGGGGTCGGTGTCGAACGGCGCCGGCGAGAAGTACGCGGCGAACGGCAGCACGTTGCGCAGGTAGACCGGCGTCTCGATGACGTCGATCCGCTCGTCGTCCGGGACGGTCACGAGGTCGTGCTCGATCAGGTGGGCGCGGGCACGCAGCATCGACGAGCGGTACAGCTCGAGCGCGGCGGCGAAGTCGGGCGGTCCGTCGGCCTTGATCCGGGCGAGCACGGTCGGCTCGTCGGCGTCGGGATCGACCTCGCGGGCGGCGGCGACGCGGGCGGCCTTCTCCTCGGCGAGCTTCTGCCAGCCCAGCTCCAGGATCTGGTCGGCGTCGAGGCCGTCGAATGCCCGATGCGCGACGAGCGCGTCGTGCCGCTCGCGCCCGATCGGCCAGTCGTCCGTGCCCGCCGCGAGCGTCCCGCGCAGCCACGTGGCGTACCCGTCCACGGCGGCGCGGGCGGTCTCGGCCGCGCGCTCCAGGCGGCGTTCCTCGGCCGCTCCCAGGACGCCGGCCCCGGCGGCGACGATCTCGCTGAACAGCCCCGGCAGCGAGCCCGCCTGCTCGATCTCGAGCTCCTGCCAGCGGCGGACCTGCGGGACGGTCGCCCGGGTCTTGGACGCCTCGAGGTACGCGGGGATCGCCTCCAGCCGGCCGGCGATCGCCTCGAGCCGCTCCGCCAGCGGGGCGTGGTCGCGGGCGAAGAGCAGGAACAGCGCGTCGCCGGCGGTGTCGAGGGCGAACGAGCGGCGCTCCCAGAGCCGGAGGACCTCGAGGTCGAAGAGCTCGCGGCGAACGTTGTGGAGCTCCAGGTCGCGCTCGAAGCGGGCCGCTGCCGAGAGCTCGGCCGGGTCGATCGCCTCGATCGTCGTGATGTGGGCGCGCTCGTCCTCGATCTGGCCCAGGACCGCGTCGCGGCTCGGGTCGCCCAGGCGGTCGTCCGCGTCGTGGAGCCCAAGCCAGGTGCCGAGCAGCGGCTCGGTCGCCACGACGCGCCGGAAGCGCGCCTCGACCGCGTCATGGAACCGCTCGTCGGCGGGGCCGGCGTCGGCGGCCGCGGACGGCCGGGGCAGGGGTCGATCGTCGATCTTGCGAGCGGGCATGGGATCCTCGGTCAGGCCGGGGCCGCCACCGCGTCGGGCGGGACCGATCGGGGACCGGTCTCGGCGAGGGCGGCGCGCGTCGCGGCGATGGTGGTGTCGATATCGGCCGCGTCCACGCCGTAGTGCGTCACCGCGCGGACCTGTCCGTGCGGATATTCCACCATCAGGACCCCGCGCGCCCGGAGCGCGGCCAGGAAGGCCGCCCGGTCACGGTCCACCTTGAACAGCACGAAGTCGGTCCGGACCCGGCCGGGGTCGAGCGGCCCGGGCGTCGGCTGGGCCGTCCCGCCCGCGGACACGATGCCGTCCATCTCGCTGAGGGCCTCGGCGAGGCGCCGCGCGTTGGCGTGGTCCTCGGCAAGGCGGTCGATCATCCCGTCCGGGCCGTCGGACAGGGCGACCAGCCCGGCCGCGGCCAGGATCCCGGCCTGGCGCATCCCGCCGCCGACCATCTTGCGGGCGCGTCGCGCGCGCCAGATCACGTCCTTCGGCCCGACGACCATCGAGCCGACCGGGCAGGCCAGCCCCTTCGAGAGGCAGAACGTGACGGTGTCGGCCGGGCCGGCGAGGTCCGTGGCCCGGACGCCGGCATCGCGCTGGGCGACGACCGCGTTCCAGAACCGGGCGCCATCGATGTGGAACGGGATGCCGCGGCGGCGCGCGATGGCCGCGACCGCCTCCGTGTACGCCGGCGTCAGCGGCTGGCCCATCGAATGGGCGTGGGTGTTCTCGATGGTGATGAGCCCCGTGAGCGGCTCGTGCGCGTCGGTCGGGTCGCGGAACGCGTCCTCGATCGCGGCGAGGTCCAGCGTCCCGTCCGGCTGGTCCTCGAGCGAGCGGATGCTCGTCCCGACGATGACCGCGTGGCCCGCCGCCTCGTCGATGACGATATGGTGCTCGCGGCCGGCGATCGTCTCCTGGCCGCGCGCCAGGTGGGCCATCTGGGCGACGAGGTTGCCCATCGTGCCCGAGCGCGACGAAGAGCCCCGCCTCCTTGCCGAGCAGCTCGGCGGCGCGCTCCTCGAGGGCGTTGACCGTGGGGTCGTCGCCGAAGACGTCGTCGCCGACCTCGGCCTCGGCCATCGCCCGGCGCATGGCCGGCGAGGGCTTCGTGACCGTGTCGCTGCGGAGGTCGATCAGGGGCATGGGCCGCGAGTATAGGTGAGGGTCCGGGGCCGGGCCGCCGGCGCCGATCGAGGCGACAAGGCGGGATGCACCTGCTATGCTCCGCCATCGCCGCTCATGGACCCGTGGTGTAGCGGCCCAACATGCCAGCCTGTCACGCTGGAGATCGCCGGTTCGAATCCGGTCGGGTCCGCCATCACCGCATATCCCTACGCCCCGTCCGCCCGCCCGGACGGGGCGTCCTTCTGTCCGCTGGTAGCATCCGCGCGGTGAGACGCGGTCCGCTCCTGGTCGTCCTCGGCCTCCTCGCGATCGCCATCGCGCTGCCCATCACGGGCGGCGAGTTCGGCTTCGGGAGCTCGACGGCGACGCCGGGTGCCAGTGGCGCGGCCGCGACACCCGGACCCTCGCCGACGCCCGGCGCGACCGACGCCGACACGTCGGCCGGCTCGCCCGGGCCGTCCGCCTCCGTCGGGCCGAGCGCCTCACCGTCCGGCCCGGCCGCCACGCCCGGTCCGCCGACCGATGTGGCGATCGTGCCGGTCACCCAGTTCCGCACCACGGCGACCGCCACCTCGCGCAAGGAGGTCGCCGACGTCCTCGCCGGGACGAGCACCCGTTACGACGCCCTGGAGCTGGTCGCCGGGGAGGCCGACGCGATCCTCGCCTCGCTGGGTGCCGAGCGGCCGGCCGACGCGTCGCGGCTCGTCGAGGCCGCCACGGCCAAGGCGTTGACGACGGACCTCGCCAAGAACCGCAAGCGGCTCGCGTTCCTGCGCGCCGACGCGGTCGGGCCGGGCGTCCGCGCGCTGCTGTGGGGCGACAAGACGTTATTCGGCGTGGGTCGCATCACCGACCTCGCGAAATGGCCGCTGACGGCCACGCTCCCCGCGCCGGCCGCCGGCAAGGGGTTCGACGCGGGGGCGACCTGGACGCTCTTCGCCGGCGGCGACATCATGCTCGACCGCGGCGTGGCCCAGACGCTCAAGATCAAGGGCAAGGGCGCGGACTTCCCGTTCGACGGCGGGAGCGCGGACATCACCAGCCGGTACTGCTGCTCCTCGTTCGGCTGGAACCTGCCGAGGACGGTGCGGACCGGCGACGCGGGCGCGATGCGCGACCTCATCGAGGGCGCCGACCTGGCGATCGCGAACTTCGAGAACCCCGCCCCGAACGCCTTCAGCTATCACACGTCGGGCACGCGCTTCTCCGCGGATCCCAAGCTCATCAAGGGCCTCGCCAACGCCGGGATCGACTGGGTCGGCCTCGCCAACAACCACATCGGCGACGCGGGCGGCGCGGGGATCCTCCAGACGATCAAGAACCTCAAGACCTACGGGATCGTCTCGAGCGGCGCCGGCAAGGACCTCGCCGCGGCGCGCAAGCCGGCGATGCTCAAGACCCACGGGGTCACGGTCGCGATGCTCGCCTACGACACCATCGCGGGCTACTACGCCGCGGGCACGAACAAGGCCGGCAGCGCCAAGCTGACCGCGAAGACCGTGAAGGCCGATGTCGCGGCCGCGCGCAAGGCCGGGGCGGACCTGGTCATCGTCTTCCCGCACTGGGGGACCGAGTACGACCCGACCCCGTTCGCGGGGCAGAAGGCGCTGGCGCAGGCCGCCATCGACGCGGGCGCGGACCTCGTCATCGGCAACCACGCGCACTGGGCCGGTGCCGTCCAGATCTACAAGGGCAAGCCCATCTGGTACGCGCTCGGCAACTTCGTGTTCGACCAGACCTGGTCGGAGCCGACGATGGAGGGGATCACCCTCGAGCTGACGTTCCGCGGCAAGACCCTGGTCCAGGCCCGGATGCGGCCGCACATCATCCTCGACAAGGCGCAGCCCAACTTCCTCGATCCCGCGGGCGATGGCCGGATCGTGACGGGCCAGGTCTTCGACGCGTCGAAGGGCCTGCTGCCCTGGTGAGGGCCGGCTAGACGGCCCCGGGGATCCCCGCGAAGAGGTCGGTCTCGGGGAGCGCGGTCTCCACGCGCGACTCGCGCAGGATGTAGGCCTCCTTGCCCCAGTGCTCACGCCAGCCGTCCAGCCCGAACAGCATGAACGGGCTGTCGTCGCTGATCTGGGTCACGTGCTCGTGGATCGCGGCCCACTTGCGCTCGAGCGGATCGCCCGAGATGTCCAGCCAGGTCGTGACCCGCTCGTCGGGGACCAGCATCTTGGCCGAGTACGCCTCGAACTCCGCGATCTGCTCCGGGGTGGCGTCGGCGGGCGGCTCCCAGAACGACGTCTGCCCGAGCTCCTTGAGCCGCTCCGACATCGACTTCCGGACCGAGGCCGGGATCGCCTGCTCGTACAGCTTCGATGGGCTCCAGACCTCGACGCCGCCCTCAGCCAGCTGCTCCGGGTACCAGGCGGGATCGCCGGCCCGGTCGAAGGCGCGGATCGCCACGTCGTGGGTCCGGATGTGGTCCGGGTGGCCGTATCCGCCGAACTCGTTGTAGGTCGTGATGACATCGGGCTGGTAGCGGCGGACGAGCCACGTCAGGCGGCCGGCGGCCTCGTCGACGTCGGCCTGCCAGAAGGTCCGCGGATCGAGGTTGCCGGGCCGGCCCATCATGTCCGAGTCGCGGTAGCCCAGGTTCTCCCACTCGGTGACGCCGAGGATGGCCATGGCGCGCTCGAGCTCGACCGCGCGCAGCTCGCCGAGCTTGCGGTGGTTCTCGGCGGTGTCCATCGCCTTCACGACGATCTCGCCCTGCTCCCCGCGCGTGCCGGTCACGAGCACGACCCGGTGGCCCGCGGCGACGGCCTTCGCCATCGCGCCGCCGGTCCCGATCGTCTCGTCGTCGGGGTGGGCATGGACGGTCATGAGGGTGGGCCGATGCGGGGCGGGCTCGGCGTCGGTCGGGGCGGGGGCAGTTTCGGTGGCGGTGGCGGTGTCGGTCATCCCGGGATGCTACCGCGGCTCGGCGATCCCGACCGGGGCCGCGGGCCACGCTTCGCGAGCCCCGGCGGCCGCTAACTCGCCGGCCCCGCCGGACCGGCGGTCCTCCGTTCACTCTCGGTGAACGCTGGCAAGCCGACGCCGCTCCTCGCGAGTCTGGCGGCGCCCGGGTCGCTTCCTGGTCGGATCGGTTCACTCACCGTGAACGGATCGGGCCGATGTGGGCATCGATCGGGTGCGCCGGCCGACTCCGGGCATCCAGGGCTTGCCAACGTTCGCCCACGGTGAACGCGCATGAACGCGCATGAACACGGAGGACCGTCGACCCCCGGAGCTGCCGCGGGCCGCGCCACTCGCCGCGGCGTCCCGGCGCCCACTACCATCGGCGCCATGCCCGCCTCCGCGGCCCCCGGTCCGCTCGCCGGCCTGCGCGTCATCGACTGCTCGACGGTCCTCGCCGGGCCGTACTGCACGATGCTGCTCGGCGACCTCGGCGCAGAAGTCGTGAAGGTGGAGCCGCCCGAGGGCGACGCGACCCGTGGCTGGGGTCCACCGTGGGTGGGGGACGACGACGCCGGCACCCGGACCGCCGCCTACTACCTGGCGGTCAATCGCAACAAGCGGAGCATCCGGGTCGACCTGCGCCATCCCGATGGCGCCGCGATCCTGCGCGACCTCCTCGCGGACGCGGACGTCCTCATCGAGAACTTCCGGCCGGGGGGTCTCGCGCGGCTCGGCTTCGACGACGCGACCCTCGAGGCGCTCAACCCGGGTCTCGTCCACCTCGCGATCACCGGCTACGGCACCTCCGGGCCGGCAGCGGAGCGACCGGGCTACGACTTCGTGATCCAGGCGACGAGCGGGTTGATGAGCATCACCGGGGCGCCCGACGCGGAGGGCGGCAGCCCGACCAAGGTGGGCGTCGCGATCAGCGACCTCGTCACGGGGATGCTCGGCGCGGTCAGCGTGCTCGCCGGGCTCATCGGCCGAGGCGCGTCCGGCCCGACGCGCGCGCCAGGCCTCGGGACGGCTGCGGTCGGAGGCGGCCAGCGCATCGACGTCTCGCTCCTCGGCGCCACCCTCGCCAGCCTCATCAACCAGGCACAGAACGCGTTCGTGACCGGCGTCGCGCCGGGCCGGCTCGGGAACGCGCACCCGAACATCGTCCCGTACGAGACCTTCGAGACCGCCGATGGGCCGATCGCGGTCGCCGTCGGCTCCGAGCGGCAGTGGGGGCGCTTCTTCAGCGTGCTCGATCTGCCGGACGTGGCGGTCGACCCGCGGTTCGGCACCAATGGCCAGCGGGTCGAGCATCGGGCGGCGCTGCGGCCGATCCTTGCCGCGCGGTTCCTGGAGCGCGACCGGGCGTCCTGGCTGGCGGCGCTCGAAGGGAGCGGCATCCCCTGCGGGCCGATCCAGGACATCGTCGAGGCATTCGCGTCGCCGGAGGCCGTGGCGCTCGGGATGACCGTCGAGCAGGAGCACCCCGCGTGGGGCCTCATCCGCCAGGTCGGGATCCCCTTCCGGTTCTCGCGCACGCCCGCGACGATCCGGACGCCCCCGCCGCTGCTCGGCGCGGACACCGACGAGATCCTCGCCGCGCTCGGGCGCTCGCCGGCCGAGATCGAGGCATTGCGACGCGACGGGGTGGTCTGACCGGCGGACCCGCGACGCGTCGACGCGTGGACGGGCCGACGGCCGACGGCCGACGGCCGACGGCCGACGAGGGTCTCCTAGAGCTCCCGACGGCGGAACGACCACGCGGCTCCGCCGAGCGCCAGCGCGATCCAGACGACCGTGGACAGCGCCGGGACAAGCACGTCGACCACCTCGACCGGCGTCCCCGCGCCGAGCGCCATGGCCGGTGCCGCCAGCCCGCCGGGGGTGAACGGCGCCACGCTGGGGATGGCCGACACGATCGAGAGCACCAGCAGCGCCACGAAGCCGATCCCGGCGGCCGCCGCGGTCGAGCCGGTGACCGTGCTGCCGAGGAAGGTGATCGCGGCCCACGCGCAGAGGCCGAGCCACGCGAGCACGGCCAGCGCGATCCAGCCCCCGACGGCCGGCGGCGCGAAGAGCACCGCGGTATAGAACCAGCCGGCCGCGACCGCGAGGACCGTGGCGAGCCCCAGGATGCCGCCGATGGCGAGGACCTTCGCGCCCAGGAAGGCGCCGCGCGACGCCGTCTTGGACAGGACGAAGGCCGCCGTCCCGCGGTCCTGCTCCCCGGCCACCGCGCCCATCGCCAGGATGATCGCGGCGAACGCGCCGAACTGGGCGAGGTTCTTCCAGAGCTGGGCGACCGCGTCGGCGGCGGTCGGGGTCGGCACGTTGATCGTCCCGAACTGGTCGCCGCCGGCGGCCTTGAGGATCTCCGGCAGGTACTTGGCCAGCAGCGGCGAGCTCAGGCCGACGAACAGGAAGAGCCCGGCGACGATCACCAGCCGGTAGGTCCGCCATGACTCGAGCAGCTCCTTGCGCAGCAGGACCACGAGGCCGGGCATCAGCTCTCCCTCCCGACGAGGCGCAGGAACACGTCTTCCAGGGACGGCCGGACGCGTTCGAAGGCGGCCAGCCGGACGCCCACGTCGACGACGACCGGGAGCAGCCCGGCCGAGGCCCGGCCCTCGTCGGCGACCGACACGACGACGCCGCTCTCGGTCTCGGTGACGCGGTCGACCCACGGGATCGCCTCGAGGCGGGTCACCAGCGCGGCGACCAGCATCGCCTGCCCCGGCTCCGGGTCGATCCGGTAGAGCGGCTGCGCGTACTGCGCGAGCAGCTCGTCGAGCGGCCCCTCCGTCACGAGCCGGCCGTGGTCGAGGATGCCGACCCGGTCGCAGATCCGCTCGACGTCGGCTAGGACGTGGGTCGAGAAGATGATCGTGGCGTGCTCGCGCAGCTCCGCGATGAGCGCGAGGAGGTCCCGCCGGCCCTCCGGGTCGAGCGAGCTGACCGGCTCGTCGAGGATGAGCAGGCTGGGCTCGGCGACGAGCGCCTGGGCGATGCCGAGCCGCTGGCGCATCCCGCCCGAGTACCCGCCGATGCGGCGGCCGGCGGCTTCGGCCAGCCCGACGCGGTCGAGCGCGGCCGCGGCCCGGGTCCGGGCAGTCGCCGTGCCCCGAGCCCCTGAAGGCGGCCGGCGAGGGCGACGAGCTCGCGCCCGGTCATCCAGCTGTAGTAGCGCGGGTCCTGGTCGAGGACGCCGATCGCCCGCCGCGCCCCCGGGTCACGCGGATCCACGCGAGTGCCGTCGATCGAGGCCTCGCCACCCGTGGGCGTCGCGAGACCCGTGATGAGCCGCAGGGTCGTGGTCTTGCCCGCGCCGTTCGGCCCGAGCAGGCCGAACACGGAACCGGCCGGGACGTCGAGGTCGAGCCGGTCGACGGCGAGCACCCCCGCCGATCCGCCGAACCGCTTGGTCAGGCCGTGGCAGCTGACCGCCGCGCCGCTCATCGCTCGTCGCGGCCGACGGTGAGATAGAGGATCGGGCCGATGATGCTGACGAAGCAGATCACGAGGCCCCACGCGAGCTTGCTGTCGCCCTTGACCCGCCGCTCCGGTCGGAGGAGGTCGCGCAGCGCGAAGATCAGCAGGCCCAGCTCGATCGCGATGACCGGCAGGAGCAGGAGCAGCAGGGTGGGATCACTCATGACTGGCGCCTCGCAGGATCGATCTTCCAGACCTGGTAGGAGTAGGCGAAGAGCACGACCAGGATGGCCACGACGCCGGCCACGATCGCGATCGCCAACCACTGCGGTGCGGCCCCGAGCAGGCCGAGCACCAGGAAGACGACACCCTCGAGGACGAACAGCCGCCCGCCGACCCGGTGGGTCTTCTGCCACGACAGGTCGCTCGCGAGGGTCCACGGCGTGCGGATCCCCATCAGGTAGTTGGGGCGGACCTTGGGCAGGTAGTTGCCGATCACGATGAACAGCGCCCCGATGGCGATCAGGACGACCCGGGTGATGTCGAAGTCGGCGCCGAGGGCCGCGGCGATCGCGGCGGCGTGGATCACGCCCAGGAGCGTGATGACACCGACCCACGTCGCGCGGTAGGCGGTGGTCGACCGCTCGAGGTTCGCGCGTCGTGGCTCGATCCGCGGGATCAGCGCGAACAGGGCCGTGATTCCGAGGGTCATCGCCGGGAGGAGGAGCAGCCCGATCGGCTTCGAGGCGAACCCGTTCGCCTTCCCGTCCACGCCCCAGTGGATCGGCACCGACGCGTCGGCCGGGAGCTGGGTCCACGCCCACGCCGACAGGGCCAGCATCAGGCCGACCACGACGCCGCTGTAGATGATCATGGGCCGGACCTTCATCGCGACTCCTTGGGCTGGATCTTGAAGGTGTCCATGAGGGCGGCCAGCGCCTCCTCGAGGACCGAGACGTTCAGGCGGTAGGTGATGCTGGTCCCGGTCCGGTCGGCGATCACCAGGTCGGCGTCGCGCAGGATCGCGAAGTGCCCGGACATCGTCGGCCAGGACAACTCGAACTGGGAGGCCAGCTCGCCGGCGGTCATGTCACGGTCCCGGAGCAGCGCGAGGACGCGCCGCCGGGTCGGATCGGCGAGGGCCTTGTAGATGCCGTTGATTTCGGGGTCTCCCTCATTAGGCGGATACCAAATTACTCCGCCGGCGGCGCGGGCGTCAACGCCGTGGCGACGAATCCCCGCTGCTAGACTCGGCGGCGACGCCGAGGGGACCCCGACGCCCGTTTTCGATGCTGGAGGCTCCACACGATGACCGACGACCGCGAGCGCTGGGCCCTGATCCTCGGCGCGTCGTCCGGGATGGGTGAGGCGACCTCCATCGCGCTCGCGAAGGCCGGCTACCACATCTGCGGGATCCACCTCGACTTCCGCGCCGCCATCGCCCACGTCGACGAGGTGAAGGCGGCGATCGAGGCGACCGGCCGGGACGCGCTCTACATCAACATGAACGCCGCCGACGACGAGAAGCGGGCGGCCGCCCTCGCGACGCTGCGCGAGCGGTTCGACCGCTCGAGCGCGGCCGGCAAGCATCCGTACGTGCGCGTGGTCATGCACTCGCTCGCGTTCGGCTCGCTCGTCCCGTTCCTGGCGGAGGACCCCAAGGGCGCCGTGGACCGCAAGAAGATGGAGATGACCCAGGACGTGATGGCCAACAGCCTCGTCTACTGGGCGCAGGACCTGTGGCGTGGCGGGTTCCTGGAGCGCGGCTCGAAGTTCTACGCGATGACGTCGGAGGGCTCGACCAAGGTCGTGCCCTCGTACGGAGTCGTGTCCTCGGCGAAGGCCGCCCTCGAATTGCACGTGCGGCAGCTGGCGATGGAGTTCGCGCGGCTCGATTCGGGCGTGACCGCCAACACCATCCGCGCCGGCGTGACCATGACCCCGGCGCTCATGAAGATCCCCGAGCACGACGCGATCATCGAGGCGGCCACCAGGCGCAACCCGACGGGCCGGATGACCACGCCGCAGGACGTCGCCAACGCCATCGTCGCGCTGTCCGGGGAGGGGACCGACTTCATCAGCGGCGAGGTCATCGGCGTCGATGGCGGCGAATACATCACGGGGTCGTAACCCGGCCATGGGCGGGCGCGTGATCGTCGTCGGCTCCGTCAACGTCGATCTCGTGGTGACGGTCGAGCGGCTGCCCGGACCGGGCGAGACCGTGACCGGCGGCCACTACGAGCAGCACCATGGGGGCAAGGGCGCCAACGCGGCCGTCGCCGCCGCCCGGCTCGGGGCGGAGGTCTCGTTCATCGGCGCGGTCGGCCGCGACACCTTCGGCGAGGAGGCGCGCGCGGCCCTCGCGGCCGAGGGGATCGACCTGGCCGGCCTCTTCACGCTCGACGAGTCGACCGGCGTGGCCCTGATCCTGGTCGACCGCGACGGCGAGAACAGCATCGCGGTCGCCGGCGGCGCCAACGCGGCGCTCGATTCCGTCGAGGTGCGCCGTGCCCTCAAGCGACTGGCGATCGGCCCGGGCGACGTGGTGCTCGTCGGCCACGAGATCCGGACCGGCGCCACGCACGAGGCGCTCCGCCTCGGTCGCCTGGCGGGGGCGACGACGATCCTGAACCCCGCGCCGGCGAGCGGCCTCGGGCGGTCGACCATCGACCTCGCCGACATCGTGACCCCCAACCGTGGCGAGCTCGAGATCCTGGCCGGGGCCGGCACGCCCGACGGCGCCCCTGGCCGGCCGGTCAAGCCCGCCGCCGCAGCGAGGGCCATGCTCGGCGACGGCTCGAAGCGAGCCGCGCTGGTCACGCTGGGGGCCGACGGGGCGGTCCTCGTGGTCGGGCGGCGCTCCACGCCGATCCGGTCCCCATCGGTCGTCGCGGTCGATACGACCGGCGCCGGCGACACGTTGAACGGGGCACTCGCCGCGGGCCTGGCGGCCGGGCTCGACCTGCCGACCGCCGCGCATCGGGCGGTCGTCGCCGCCAGCCTCGCGGTGACCCGCGCCGGCGCGCGCGAGGGGATGCCGGACGCCGCCGCGGTGGATGCGGTCGGCTAGCTCTCGCCCTCGACCCAGGCGGTGCGCTCGCGCGCTGCGGCGGTCATCTCGAGCGTCCCGCCATCGGTGACCCACCATGCCGCGAGACCGCGTCGACGGGCCTCGCCCGCGATCGTCAGCTCGCCGCCGATGAAGAGCGTCTTCGACCAGACCTCCGCCCACGCGGGATCCGGCCCGAACACGGTCACGGCACGCAGGCCGGCCTCGACGGGCTCCCCGGTCCGCGGATCCAGCAGGTGATGGACGGTGCGGCCCTCATGGATCCACGTGCGGATGCGGACCGAGGAGGTCGCCACGGCGCCGCTCGAGACGGCGATCGCGGCCAGCTGGTCCGTGCCGCCGGCGGGATCCTCGATCCCGACGAGCCATGGGCCGCCGTCGGGGCCGGGGCCGCGAGCCACCAGGTCGCCGCCGGCCTCGAGCAGGTAGCGCGGGACGCCGAGCCGATCGAGGCGGGCCGCGGCCCAGCGCAGCGCCAGGCCCTTGCCGATGCCGCCGAGGTCGATGGGGGCCGCGACCGACAGACGGCCCGGTCCGGAGCGGTCGACGACGCGCATGCCACGGGCCTCGCCCGCCTCAGGGCCTAGCGGCGCGCCCTGGTAACCGAGGCGGTCGAGGTCGCGCAGCAGTCGTGGATCGAAGCGTCCGTCCGTGATCCGGTGCGCCCGGTCCGCGGCGACCAGGCTCCGCTCGAGTCGGCGCGGCACGGCGACGGTCTGCCTGGAGCCGGCAGCCTGGTTCAGGCGGGTGAGATCGCTCTCGGCGCGGAAGCGCGACAGCTCGGCTTCGGCGGCCTCGAACTCCGCCCGGACCTCGGCCCAGCCGGCTCCGGCCGCGACCGCGGCGGCCTCGGCATCGCCCTCGAGCGACGGCCCTCCGCCGTCTGCGAGGCACACGGCCAGGCGCAGCGGCGACGCCATGGCGGTCGACTCGAATCGGAGGATCCGATCGGGCGCCGCCTCGGCGATGGCCCGCCGCCCTGCGACGAGCCCCCCGCTCAGCCGGACGCTCCCGTGGTGGCGTGGACGACCTTCGTCCGGTCGCGGCCGGGGTCGAGGCGTGGATCGTCGGCAGGCTGACCCGGCCCGGAAGGGCGCCGGCAGCGCCCGAGACCTTGGCGACCCGCTGCCCGAGCTTGTCGAGTGAGGCCTCCATCGCCGTGAGGCGATCGGCCAGGGTGGCATACCGGTCCGCGGCCACGGTGAACGCGCCGGTGGCGCCATCGATCGACGACTGCAGGCCGTCATGCCCGGCCGCGACGATGTCGACCGCGTGGCTCGCCGGCCCGCGGTCCGCCGCCAGTCGGGCGTCGCTCGCCGACTGGAGCGCCGTGACGCCCGCCAGCGAGAGGGCGTAGACGCCCGCGGACGCGCCCACGAGGACGGCGAGGTGGACGGGCCGCCGGTCAGTCATCGCCCTCACCACCATCGTCATCGCCGTGATGCGTCGGCGGCGCGGCGGTCACTGTCACCGTCTTGGTCACCGCGACCGATCTGGCCGCGGCGGCCTTCGCCGCCGCGATCGACGCCGACAGCTTGGCCAGCTTCTGCTTGGCGGTCTTGAGCTCGGCCGCGAGCGCCTTGGCGTGCCCGGCGTCGGCCGCGATCCGCGCCTGCGCCGCCTCCAGGGCGGTCGTCATCTCGGCCGACTGGGCGGCGAGGGTGTCGAGCTGCGCCCGCATCGACTCGGAGCGCGCGAGCTCCTCGTCGAGGCGGTCCTGGATCGAGGCGACCGGGATGGGCGCGACGCCCATCGGGGCCGATGCCGCGGTCCAGGCGGCCGCGGCACGGATCGAGCCGAATCCCAGGGCCAGCACTGCCACGACCCCGACGGTCGTGAGGAGCCGCCGCCAGCGGAGCGAGGTGATGCTCATGAGGGGGTGACCTCCTGTCGTGATGTGTTGAACGTCGGACGTTGTTTGCGACTCGCCCAGTAGCGGTACGCCCCGGCTGCCACGACCATCCCGCCGGCCGCGACGTACAGGGATGCGAGCGATCCCGTATCCGTGCCCGCGAGCACCCCGTGCATCCAGGCCATGGCCCAGATCACGAGCGAGAACCGGTGGATCGACAGCCACACGCCGCGGGGCAGGAGCTTGGTCCAGCGCGCGCTGATGGCGGTGACGAGGAAGGCGTACAGCGCGAGCGTGCCGATGGCCACGGGCGAGCTGCGGTATTCGGACAGGCCGGGGATGAACGCTCCGGCGAGGCCGACCCCGGACTTCGGGTCGACGACGAGGCTGACGATGTGGGCGATGAGGAATGCGAGGACGAAGACCCAGATGTGGTCGTGCCACGGGAAGATCCGCTTCGAGAGGTTCCAGGTGGAACGGTTCGTCGGGTGGCTGAGGACCAGCCCCAGGACGATCTGCCCGGTCAGCAGCAGGAAGGCGACGATGCCGGTGGCCCTGGCGGCGAGCCAGAAGCGCATCTCCGCCTGCCGGTCGGTCGAGGCGGGCAGGATCTGGTCGGTCGCGTAGACCAGCAGCAGGCCGAGCAGGCCCACGAGGATCGCCGTCGAGCGAAGGGTGAGCCGGAACGGCGGTCCGCTCCGTGCCGGGGTCGGCGTGGCCGGGGTCGTCGTGGTCATGGGCTGCTCCGGGCGGGTCGTCACTACTCTTCCGAGGCGCCCGGGGTCGAAAAGGTTTCGCCGCCTGGATCAGCCGATGGTCACATCCGGTCGGCGGGACGTTCGTCTTTCAGGCCGCGACGCCGATCGCGCCCACGCCGAGCGAGAACAGGTAGATCGCGGCCGCGCCGCCGAGCGTGGCGATGATGATCCAGCGCGAGCGGTCGCGGCGGTGCGCCTCGGGCAGGAGCTCCGCCGCGCCGACGTACAGGAAGAAGCCCGCGAAGAAGGCGAGGACGGCGCCGAGGGCGGTCTCCTCGATGCTGAGGACCACCCCCACGAGCACCCCGGCGATCGGCGCGATCGCGACGAGGGTCAGCCAGCGATAGGAACGCGACGGCCCCATCCGGCTGGCGAGCAGGAAGCTCACGACGCCGATCCCGTCGCTGAAGCGGTGCACGATCACCACGACCGCGATCACGAACGCGGTCCCGCCGCCGACCGCGAGCCCGGCTGCGAGGGCGACGCCGTCGAGGAAGCTGTGGACCCCCATCCCGACCGCGCCCGCGACGCCCACGTGGTGGTGCATCGCCGGGTCATGGTCCAGCTCGGCGGCCGTCTCGTGGCCGACGTGCAGGGTCGTCAGCTTCTCGATGGCGTAGAACGCCAGGAACCCGACGGCCGTCCAGAGCATCGCCGCATCCACCGATCCGAGGTAGCTGATGGCCTCGGGGATGAGGTCGAAGAAGGCGGCGCCGATCCGGATGCCGGCGCCGAAGGCGATGACGATGCCGACGTAGCGGACCGCGCGGATGGCGAGCCAGCCGCCGGCGAACGCAGAGACGAAGGCGCCGAACGAGACGACGAGGGCGGCGAGCGTCATGGGGCCACTGCCGCCTGGCAGGCCGCGCACAGCCCGAACAGCTCGAGGCGGTGCTCGTCGACGCGGTAGCCGGTCCGCCGCGTCACCTCGCGGACGAGCGCCCGGAGCCCGGCATCCTCGATCTCCGCGGTCCCCCCGCAGCGCGAGCAGATGACGTGGTGGTGGTGGGTCGGGGCGCAGCCCACGTAGGCGTGCTCGCCGCTGGGCAGGTCGATCCGTTCGACGGCGCCGAGCTCCGAGAGCACCTCCAGGGTGCGGAAGATCGTCGCGCGGCCGATCCCCAGGCGCCGGGCGCGGGCTTCCGCGACGAGGTCCGCCGCGGAGAAGTGCCCGGCCTGCGCGTGGATCAGGCGGGTGACGGCAAGGCGGGGCTCGGTCAGCCGGTAGCCGGCACGGTGGAGCGAGAGAGCCAGGGGATCGGCGCTGTCCATGTGCCGGAACGCTACCAGCATGCGCGGCTGATGTCGATACTCAGTCTCAACAAGCGTGCCGGCACCCACGAGCGCCGCCGGCGCAGGCGGACCGAACGTCCCGGGCGCCTCGGGACCATCGGGTCGGGTGCACCGCACGGCCTCGCGACCAGACTCGCCCTGTGACCTTGAACCTTCTGCGCGGCCGCCTGTCTGGCCGCCGACCGGCCCAGCCGCCGAAGATCGCGATCGGCGAGTCGGACGCGCACGTCTTCAACTGTCCGACGTGCTCGCGACCGCTCAACAACGGCACGGCGAAGTGCCCCGGCTGCGGCACTCGCCTGATCATGGGCGTCGCCGTCCGGCGGGCCGTCACGCTCATCGGCTTCGGCGCGATCGTCGGACTGTTCATCGGCGGGGCGGTCGTGTCGATCGTCATCAAGTCCCTCGTCGACCCGTCGACGACCACGGCGTTCGATCCCGCGGATGGCGTCGGCGCACCGGTCGCGACCGCGATCGCGACCGAGAGTCTCGCGCCGGTCGATCCCGCCGCCGACGTCCCGAAGTCCGCGCTCGCCGCGCTTCGCCAGGCCGCCCTGCTCGATGCGCGCATCGCGGACGACGCGGCCACGCTGTCGCGGTTGTCCGGCAGCGGCACGGCCGGCGACATCGCCAAGATCCTGCGCTCCCTCTCGGCGGACGCCGCGATCGGCGCAGACATCGCGCCTCGCCTCGCCGCCTGGGAGAGCGCCCAGGGCCTCTCGGGCGACCGCGCCGCCTTCTATGCCGCGATGGCGGCCTCGGCCCACTCGAGCCTCGGCGATTCCATCTCCGATACGAAGGCGTACCGCGCGAACGCCAAGTCGATGCTCAAGGTCCTGCGCCGCCTCGCTGCGCTCGACGCGGCGTCACGCTCGCTCGCGGCCATCGTCGAGCTGGAACTGCCGCCCGTCAAGCTCGGGGTCCTCGCGAGCTGACCCGCGCCTAGCGCGATCCGGCGTACCCCGTCAGCTCCACGTAGGCCTGCCCCGCCAGCGGCGCGCCACCGCGCGTCGCGCGCACGACCTGCGAGCCCTCCCAGTAGACGACCCCGGTCGTCGGTCGCGTGTCCAGCTCCTGGTCGGCGACGGTGGGAACGAGGTCGATCGTCAGTGACTCGCCGGGGATCCGCAGCCGCCAGCCCGCCGGATAGTCCGCGCCGGTCGCCGGGCTCGTCCAGCGGCCGGTGACCTCGACGGTGAACGCGTCACGGTCGAGGTGGCGGACGGTCCCGTCGCGGGCGACGAGCGTGCCGTAGACCAGCGGATAGGCGCCGTCGGCGTCGCGCACGAGCGAGAGCGTCAGGTCCGTGCCGTCATCGAGGTTCACGGCGAACCAGTCCCAGCCGCCGCCGCCGACCGAGATGAAGTCGCCCCACTGGTGGTCGAACCACGCCTCGCCGTCGACCGCGAGCCGCTCCCCGTCGAGCGTCAGCGATCCCGTCGCGGTCATCGCGGTCCGCGAGTAGTAGTAGGAGCTGCCGGCCGGCCCGAAGTCGATCCAGCCATCGCCGTCGTGCAGGGCGGGCGGCTTCGTGGCGGTCAAGGCGAGGTCGAGCCCCAGGCCGCCCGGCGATCCGGCCGCGGTCGCCTCGTCCGGCGCGAGGCTGGCGATGAGGCGATCGGCCCCGCTGGCGCCCGTCATCGACCACGCCGGCCGCCCGGCGGTCGTCGGGTCCGACGGGTCGAGGCCGGAGAGCGACAGGTCGAACCCGGTCGGCTGGCCATCCGTGCCGCGCGGCGAACGGTCGACCTGGGGACCCACCTCGAGCCGCTGGCGTACACGAAGCGGCGGCCGGACTCGTCGGTGATCGCGAGGTGCGAGGCCCACGAGGTCGGGAACGCGCCGCGTTCGGCGCGGAAGATCACGTACTCGAAGCCGAAGCGCCGGCCGTCGCCGGCGCGCAGATGACCGGTGTAGTACCACCACTCGGTCAGGCGGTCGTGCGGGCCGTCGTCGCGCGGCAGGACCACGGGGAGCGGGTCGCTGGCGGGGGGTCGGGTCGGGCTGGGCGATCGGCACCGACGGGCGCGGCGCGGTCGGGTTGGCCAGGATCGGGGTGCCGCCGGTGCAGCCGGCCAGGACGACGACCAGCGTGCCGAGGACCGCGCCGAGGCGGGGCCAGCTGCTTGGCCGGGCAACACGGCCGGGTCGTGCCACGCGAACGGGTCGTGCCACGCGTCCGGTCATCGGAGCGCCGCCTCGATGTCGGCTTCTGGCGCCGGCAGCCTGTCGGCGACGAATCGCTCCAGCGTCGCGGGCATCCACCAGTTCCAGCGGCCCAGGAGCCGCATCGTCGCCGGCACGAGCAGCGCGCGGACGACCGTCGCGTCGAGCGCGACCGCGATCGCCATGCCCACCCCGAGCGCCTTGATCAGCACGATGTCGGCGAACGCGAACGAGCCGGCCACCACGACCACGATCAGCGCCGCGGAGGTCACGATCCGACCGCTGCGCTCGAGCCCGCGCGCGACGGCCTCCGTGTTGTCGCCGGTCCGGTCCCAGACCTCCTTCATCCGCGAGAGCAGGAAGACCTCGTAGTCCATCGACAGCCCGAACAGGACGCAGAAGAGGATGACCGGCTGGGTCGTCTCGACGAAGCCGAGCGGCTGGAACCCGAGCAGCGCCGAGAGGTTGCCGTCCTGGAAGATCCAGACCAGCGCGCCGAAGCTGGCCACGATCGACAGCGTGTTCATCACCAGCGCCTTGGCCGGCAGCACGACCGAGCGCAGCAGCACGAACAGCACGAGATAGGTCGAGACGATGATGAACAGGGCGGTCCGCGGGAAGTCGGCGGCGACCCGGCCCACGACGTCGGCCACGTCCGCCGCGCCGCCGCCGACCAGCACGGTCACGCCCGCCGGCGGCGCGAGCGCGCCTGTCCGGAGCGCAGGTCGCGGACGAGCGCCCGGCCCTCGTCGCGGTTCGGCCCGTACGGCGTGTAGAGCGTGAACGCGGTCAGGTCGCCCTTGGTCGTGGCGGCGAGGGCCGTCGCCAGGTAGCGGTCGCGCGGGCCGTTCGGGTCCGCGTAGAGCAGCCGGTACTGGGCGAGCGTCAGCCGCGGGTCGACGTCGACGAGGCTGTCGACGCGGGTGACCCGCGGATCGGCCGCGAGCCGGCGCGAGTAGTCGTACAGCGCCGCGAGGTTCGCCGGCGCTCGTCGGCGTCACCGGTCGTCCGGATGGCGAGGACGAGCGGCGCGAACTCGCCCTCGCCGAAGTCGGCCCGCAGCCGGTCGAACGCGGCGCGCGACGGCACGCTGGCGGGCAGGATCGAGGCGTCCGGGGCGTTGAACCGGACGTGCAGGAACGGCGAGCCCAGCACCAGCAGGAAGAGGAGGGTCGGGACGAGGACCGCGACCGGGTGGCGCATCACCCGCCGGGCCAGCCGCGCCCACGGACCGTCGGCGCCGGTCGGCCGGTCGCACGGTGCGGACCGCGAACCGGTCGACCCGCGCGCCGAGGATCGCCAGGACCGCGGGCAGCAGCGTCAGGGCGGACAGCGACCGCCAGCCCCACCACGATGGCGCCGGCGATCCCGACCGAGCGCAGGATCATGAACTCGAAGAGGACCAGCCCGAGCAGCCCCAGCAGCACGGTCAGCCCGCTGAAGAAGACCGCCCGGCCCGCGGTCGCGACCGTGACCCGGACCGCCTCGGCGACGCGCTCAGGGCCGTCCGGACGGCGGGCCAGCTCCTCGCGGAACCGGCTGGTCATCAGCAGCGAGTAGTCGACGCCGAGGCCGAGCCCGAGGAGCGTGGCGAGGTTGAGCACGAAGATGCTCATCGGCGTGACCGAGGCGACCACGAAGATCCCGGCCAGCGCGACGACCACGGCCGCGCCGCCGACGACCAGCGGCACGCCGGCCGCCACCAGCGAGCCGAAGACGAACACCAGGGCCAGCGCGGCCAGCGGCAGCGAGATGATCTCGCTCCGCCGCAGGTCGGCCTCCGACACGCTCTGGACGTCGCCGTAGAAGGCCGGCCCGCCGGCCAGCTCGACCGTCAGGCCGGGCGGCGGCATGGAGCCGCTCGCGCAGGATCGGCAGCGCCTGCGGCGAATCGTCGGGCGGCAGGTCGAGGAAGACGATGTCGTAGGCGGTGTGCCGGTCGGCCGAGACCTGGCGCGGCGCGAGCAGGTGCGAGACGACGCGGGCGACGTGCGGCGCGGCCGCGATGTCGCGCGACCGCGGCGGCGGCGGCGGCTTCGAAGGCCGGCGTTCCCGCCTCCAGCGTCGGGACTGGAGAAGACGATGACGAGCGCCGACGGCGGCGCCCCGAGCTCGGTGCCGAGGAGCGCCTTGGCCCGGGCCGATTCGAGGTCGTCGAGGATGAACCCGCCGGCGCTCAGCACCCCCGGGACGCGTGGCGCGAACGGGATGGCGACGAGCAGGATCACGGCCCAGCACGCCGACCACCCACCAGGCGCGGCGCACGACGAATCGGCCGAGTCGATCGAAGGGGGTCACGGGACCCCCATCGTACCCGCGGGCGGCCGTTCCAGGCCGGCGGGCCATCTGCTAGCATCGCGCGCGTGCAGCTCTTCCTGGTCGCCTTCCAGCAGCCGATCCCGTTCGGGATCTCGGCGCTGGTCGTCATCCGTGATGATCGGGATCATGCTCCGCGCCGCGATCTCGACCGAGGGCGGCTCGCGCTGGGTCCGGCAGGATCACCAACCCGAACGCGAAGTTCCTGTTCGCGTTCCTGTTCATCGGCTGGGCGCTCTTCTTCGGGGTCGGGCTGCAGCTCGTCCCGCACGAGGGCGCCAACTCGCCGTACGGCGGCGATCGGCCTGATCGCGCTGTTCAGCGGCTTCTTCATCATGATGGGCTTCCTCTGGGCGGTGATCGGCGACTGACCGGTCCGCGGCGACCGTCGCGCACGCGACCGCCGACCGCGCACGACCTCTGCTGCGCCGCGCGGTCCCCGTCCTCTGGACGGGCGACCACCCGCTGGACCCTGACCGGACCATCGCGCTATCATCCGCCGACTTGCAGAATGCATACTTTTATGCATCGACCGCCGTCGATCCGCCAGCCTCGGAGGCCTTGCACCGTTGGACGCCCAGGAGATCAAGACCGCCGTCGCGCACCAGGACGCCGCGCGCGCGGCCGCGAGGCCGCCGTTCGTCAACCTGCGCGGACCCGGCCCGGGCGCTCGGTCCGGACGGCCGCCCGGCCGTCAGCCGCCGCGCCCCGCTCTGGGAGGACGTCCCCGACGCGCAGTGGAACGACTGGCGCTGGCAGCTCAGCCACCGGGTCAACGACCTCGCCGAGATCGAGCAGGTCCTCGAACCTGACCGACGACGAGCGCGAGGGCCTGTCCGCCCCGGACAAGTTCCGGGTCGACATCACGCCGTACTTCATCAGCCTGATCGACCCGAACGACCCGAACGACCCGATCCGCCGCCAGGTCATCCCGATCGGCCGCGGAGCACGAGGCCTTCACCGCGATGATGGAGGACTCGCTCGCCGAGGACCGCCACTCGCCGGTGCCCGGGCCTCGTCCACCGCTACCCGGACCGCGTCCTGATGCTGGTCACGACCCAGTGCGCGTCGCTACTGCCGCTACTGCACGCGGTCGCGGATCGTCGGCGACCCGACCCAGAACTTCAACCGCCGCGACCACGAGGCCCAGCTCGAGTACCTGCGCCGGACGCCGCAGGTCCGCGACGTGCTCATCTCCGGCGGCGACGGGCTGACCCTCGCGCCGAAGCTGCTTCGAGACGATCCTGCGCGGCCTGCGCGAGATCCCGCACATCGAGATCATCCGGATCGGGAGCCGCGTGCCCGGTCTTCCTGCCGCAGCGGATCGACGACGAGCTGTGCGAGATGCTCGAGCAAGTACCACCCGCTGTGGATCAACCTCCACTTCAACCACCCCAACGAGATCACCCCGGAGGTCTCGCGCGCGGTCGACAAGCTGACCAGCGCCGGGCTGCCGGTCGGCAACCAGAGCGTGCTGCTGGCGGGCGTCAACGACTGCGTCCACATCCAGCGCAGCGCTCGTCCACAAGCTCGTCGCCAACCGGATCCGGCCGTACTACCTCTACCAGTGCGACCTGGTCGAGGGGTCCGGGCACTTCCGGACGCCGGTCGGCAAGGGCCTCGAGATCATGGAGGGCCTGCGCGGCCACACCTCCGGGCTACGCGGTCCCGACCTACGTCATCGACGCGCCCGGCGGCGGCGGCAAGATCCCGGTCATGCCGAACTACCTGATCTCGCTACAGCGACCACAAGGTCGTGCTGCGCAACTACGAGGGCTACATCACGACCTACGAGGAGCCCGAGACCTACCAGAAGCACGACTCGCACGCCTGCGCCTACTGCCAGCACGAGCGCCCGGAGCCCGGCCAGTCCGGCGTCCTCGGCCTGCTCGAGGGCGAGCGGATGTGGATCGAGCCGAAGGGCTTCGCGGAGACCCACACGCGCGGCAACACCGAGGCGCATCGGCTCCAGGACCCGTCGAAGTGGGTGCCGTTCGGGGTCGGGGCGATCGAGGGGATGGCCAGCGGCGCGCGCCCGGTCCTCGAGGCCGGAACGCTGCCCGACGGCGCCGACGCCGCCCCGGCAAACGCGGTCACCGAGTACGGTCCCGGCGAGGAGCCCCGTCCGCGCGAGGGCGAGCCGACGGCGTCCGCGCACGGGGAACTGCTCTAGGTCCGCCGCGCCCGGAGCGCACGCCGCAGCGGTGGCAGCGAGCGCGCCCTGACCCGGGATCTTCATGGTTCCCGAGCGCCTTGCCGAGTGATAGTGTTGCCTGGATGCAACAGCACCAAGGCGCGGTCGCCGTCCAAGGCGGCCTGGACCTCGGGGGATCTCGCCGGCACATCGGCGACGGCCACGCACCCGCCTTTGGCGCCTCGCGCGCGCCCGGCGGCGACTCTGCGTCCGTGGTGGATCCCAGCTGACACCCGGCGTCGCGCGGGCATGAATCCGGACCGGGTGCGTCGCATCCGGTCGGGCATTCCCTCTGGAGGGATCCTCTCCATGCGCAAGTTCTTTGCGTCTGCGTTCGGGCTGAGCGCGACGCTCGCCCTGGTCGCCGGCCTCGTCTTCGCCTTCACCGGCACGGCGTCGCAGCAAGCCGGAACACCATCGGTCATCGGGACCGTGAATGTCTCGCTGCAGATCGACAGCTACACCGGTAGCCCACTCCTGCCCGGAACGAATACCAACACGGCGACCGGCAGGGTCAACAACAACACCGGAGTCGCGATCGCCCTGACCAGCGGCTCCATCTCAGGCATCAACGTTCCCGCCAACACCGGCTGCAACGCCTACTTGAGCGGCAGCGTCACGATCACGAACAGTGGACCCGTGGCGACCGGCACCACCGGCGGAGCCTGGGACAGCTATCTGGCCTTGGCCAGCAACACGCCGAATCCGTGCGCGGGTCTCGGCGTCGACTACGTCATCAACGTCGACGTCACCACCTAGTCCTGCGCCAGTCCCGACCCGGGCGGCGGCCGACCCCCCGCCCGGGTCGACACCCCTAGCGAGGAACCATCGAGTGACCACGCTCCTGCGGCGGCTGGTGAACGTCGTGGCCGGCCTCGTCCTTGGCTTCGCCATCGTCTTCCTGGTGTCGACCCAAGTGATGGGCTACCGCGTCGCATCGATCGCGACGGACAGCATGCGACCCGCGCTGGCGCCGGGCGACCTCATCGTCACCCAGCCGGTCGGCATCGGTTCGATCGTGAATGGGGACGTGGTCCTGTTCCAGGAGGGGGTGACCACCCCGATCCTCGTGGCCCATCGCGTCAGCAGCGTCGTCACCGTCAACGTGAATGTCACGGATTCCGCGACCGGAGCCAAGCACACGGAGACGTCCAGGATCCTGCGCACGAAGGGTGACAACAACGCCCTCGTCGACGAAGCGCCGGTCGATGCCGCCAACTTTCGTGGCCGACTCTGGCTGCACATCCCGAACGCCGGTGGCTTGCTTGCGTCGCCGACCCCCTTCCTGCTGATCGCCGGCGGCATCGGCGGGCTATGGCTGCTGTTCGAGCTCGCGCGCCTGGCGCGTCGCCGCGCGGGCTCCAAGCCACAGGAGACGGCGTGACGACCACGACGATGACCGTTCGCCGCCTGTCAGCGGCGGGATTGCTCGCGGCGCTCGTCGGGATGTCGATCGTCACGGCCTTCGCATGGACGGGCCGGGCCGGCGGACCAGGACATTCCGTGATCGGCGTGTGGCCCTCGACGCCCAGCCCGACCAGCAGCGGCACGCCAAGCCCGACGGACCACCCGAACCCGAGTCACAAGCCGCCGCACGGACCGAGCCCACGCCCGACGACATCGACCGGACCGAGCAGCGAGCCGACGTCCTCCGTGGAGCCGACGACCGAGGCGACCGCGTCAGCGCAGCCGACGGACACCACCGAGCCGACAGCGGAACCGACCGCGACCACGGACCCGTCGGAAGGACCCACGATGAGCCCAGGGCCGACGATGACCACCGAGCCGACCGCGTCACCGGATCCGACGCGAACGCCGGATCCGACGCCCACCACAGAACCGACGCCGACGCCGTCGCCGTCGCCGACGCCTTCCCCGGAACCCACCGAGTCGGCGGATCCGACACCGCCCCCACCCGAGGAACCGACCGCCTAGGTCCACCGTGTCGTTAGAGTATTGACAACTAGATGTCTGATATCTAAAGTTCTAACTATCGACCGGCGGATGTCGTCGGCGGCAGGTTGGAGGCCACGATGGCGACCCTGGTTGTCAAGCACGCGGTAGTGGACTACGGCTCCTGGCGGACGGTCTACGACGAGGTCGCGCCCCTGCGGACGCAGTACGGCTGCACAGCGGACACGGTCATGCGTGATGCGTCCGACACCGCCCAGCTGCTCGTCATCCACGAGTTCCCGACCCTGGGCGATGCCCAGTCCTTCGCGGCCGATCCCGCCCTCAAGTCGGCCATGCTTCGCGGCGGCGTCATCGGGGCGCCGAGCATCGAGTTCTACACGACGGCGTGACGGACGCGCAGCCACAGCTCCGGGTCGACGACGACTTCGAAGCCGAGTACCCGGGCGCCGACCCGACATCGGCCGAGTGCTACGTCAACCTGATCCGAACGGCGGACCAGCTCCTCGCTGAGCTGGCCCGCCGGCTGCGCGTGGAGGCCGGGATCTCGACCACGACGCTGATGGTGCTCGCGACCATCGACGGCCTGGGTGGTCGCAGCACGCCGGCGGAGATCGCCCAGCACGTCGTCGTGTCGTCCGCGGCCATCACGTCGCTCATCGACACGAACGAGCGCAAGGGGTTCGTGGCCAGGTCGGGGGACGAGATCGACCGGCGCCGAACGTGGATCACGTTGACGCCGGAGGGCCGGACGGTCATCGACCGCCTGCTGCCCGGCCTGCACCTGGTCGAGACCGACGTCATGAGCACGCTCACGCCGGCCGAGCGCCTGGACCTCCTCCGGCTCCTCGCGAAGCTCCAGGCATCCGTCGCCCGCGTGGCTGAGGAGCCCGCCTCCCTCCCGGTCGGGCCGCGGAACCGCCCGGCACGGCTGGACCGCGGGACCGGCTAGAGTCCGACCATGACGAAGCGCAAGCGCCGGCCCCTCGGCGAGACGATGGGCGGGATGATCGTCGGGTTCGACTACCAGGTCTTCCGCACGACGAGGCCGCCCGCCGAGCTCGTCCAGGCCGCGAAGCCGATCCCGCCGGTGGCATCGTCGGACGGCGGCGAGCTCTCGATCGAGCTGCCAGACGTCGGTGCGGCTCCGACCGCGGATCCGGCTCGAGCCGGGGATCCCGCGATCAGGAAGCTGCCGCCACCAGGCTGAGCGCCTTCGCCAGCTGCGGGTCCTTGATCCCGTCGACGCCGGCCGGCGTCAGGAGCTTGACCTCGTCTGGGTTGGCCGCGGCCACGTCGGACGCCCGCTCGACCGTCACGTCGGGGACGATCCCTTCGTGCCAGATGCGGCGGCCGCTCGGTGTCAGCCACTCGACCGTCCCGATGCGCATCGCCGACCCGTCCGAGAGCGGGAACTCGCCGAGGACCGTCCCGGTGCCGTAGGTCGGCACCCCGATGACCTCGGCCCGCTTGGCGTCCTGCAGCGCCCCCGAGACGATCTCGGCGGAGCTGGCCGTGTTGGCGTCCACGAGGACGACCATCGGGATGTCCGTCGCGACGCCGTCCGGGGAGACCGGGTGGTGCGTCTCGTGGCCGTCCGCATCGCGCTCGATGAAGACGTCGCCCTTGGTGAGGAACTGGCTGGCGACTCCGACGGCCTCGTTGACGTAGCCGCCCAGGTTGCCCCGCAGGTCGAAGACGAGCCGGTCGGCGCCGGCCTCCTTGATGGCCTTGAGCGCGGTGACGACGTCATCGGCCGAGCCGTTCGTGAACCCGTCCAGCGACAGGAACGCCGTCCGCGTGCCCGGAACCATCGTCCAGGCCACCGATTCGACCGGGACGTCGGCGCGGACCATCGTGACCTCGCGGTCGGGGCCATCGACGCCCTTGCGCACGGTCACCACGACGGAGGTGCCCTCCTCGCCGCGGATCCAGCCGAGGACCTCGTCGAGCTCGTGGCCGGCGGTCGCCTTGCCGTCGACGCTGACGACGATATCGCCGGTCCCGAGCCCCGCCTTCTCGGCCGGGCTGTCCGTGAAGACCGTGACGATCAGCGGGCGGCCGTCAGCGGCCTTGTTGACGCGGACCCCGATCCCGACATACGAGCCGGCCAGGCCCGCCTGGTTGGCGGCCCGCTCTGCCGGGGTCATGAACGAGGTATGGCCGGTGTCGCCGACCGCGGCGGTCAGGCCCTTGATCGCGCCCCAGGCGAGGGCCTGGTCGTCGAGCTCGGCGCGCGCGACGTATTGCTTGTGGAGCGTGTCCCACGCCTCGCGGATCAGGGCGAACTCCTTGTCGGACGCCGTCGGGCTCGAGGTGGCGGCGGACAGTCCCACCGATCCGACCCCGAAGCCCACGACGAACGTCACGACCAGCGCGGCCGCGATGACCGCCCGCCTCGTCCAGGGTCGACGCCGTCGATCGGCCGCCGGTGTCACGGGCGCCAGGGAGGGACCGGGCACGACCGGGGTCGCGTCCGGTGGGCCGGGATCGATGGTCGGTTCGGTCGGGGTTCGACTGGGCTCGGTCGGGGGCAGCATGGCTCACGCGGGTTGCGATGGACCGGCCGGATCGCGGGGCGCGAGCCGGCGCCCGGGGTCTCCCGGGTCCGCCAAGCATGACGCCATGTCGTTGTCCCGGGATGTCGAGTCGATAAAGGTTCGGCCACGTCCATGGCATTGGCATCCCCCCGGGCCTCGTGATAGGCTGGCCGACCAATCCCTAGTGAACGAGTCGGAGATCCCTGTCCCCGTGACCGAGGCACCCGTGAGCGATGGCCCGCTGACCGATCCGCCCGCCGCGTCGATCGGCCTCGGTCCCCTGCGACCCGCCCCGGCCGGGCTCCCGGACCCGCGCATCAGCCCGCCCGTCGTCGGCGAGAGCGGCGACCCGTTCACGGCGGTCCGCGTGGTCGACCTGCTGGCTCGGATCGAGCGCGGCCGGCCGGTCCGGCTCGCCGACATCGCCGACCGGCTGGACGCCACGCACCTGGACTGGCTCTTTCCTGTCACGGTCGTCGCCGACGTGGTCCTCCAGCTCCAGTCGAACTGGATGGCGGACTACCGGAACACCTCGGGGATCCAGCTCGAGGACGGTCCCCGCGGGGCCACCGTGACCATCGAGGACTCGTCGAGGGTCGATCCATGGATCGTCCGCCAGGCCCAGCGCCTGGCCGCCGCGTGTACCGAGCGGCTCGCCGAGTTCAGCCGCCGCGACCGACCCGGGTCCAGCGACTGATCCCCCGGGCCGCGACCCAGCCGTCAGCTCCATTCGAAGGGCGTCACTCGACGATGACGCCGCCAGCACCAGGAAGGGATCACCCGATGACACAGTCCGGATACGCCAGCGACGACGTCCTCGTCGACGCCGAGTGGGCCAAGGCGCACCTCGAAGACCCGTCGGTCCGCTTCGTCGAGGTCGACGTCGACACCACGGCCTACGAGCAGAGCCACCTGCCGGGCGCGGTCGGCTGGAACTGGACCAGCCAGCTCGCCGACGGCATCCGCCGCGACATCGCGTCGCGCGAGGACTTCAGCGCGCTGCTTGGGGAGTCCGGAATCGGCCCGGACACCACGATCGTGCTCTACGGCGACAACAACAACTGGTTCGCGGCGTGGGCCTACTGGCAGCTCAAGCTGTACGGCCACAAGGACGTCCGGATCCTCAACGGCGGGCGGAAGTTCTGGCTGGACAACGGGCTGCCGCTCGCGGTCGACGTGCCGACCTTCGCCGCGACCGGGTACGACCTGCCGGAGCCGGATTTCGCGCTCCGTGCCTTCCGCGACGACATCCTGCCGCGGATCGGCGACGAGAGCCTCGCCCTGGTCGACGTGCGCAGCCCGGCGGAGTTCAACGGCGAGATCATCGCGCCCCCGGGCATGAGCGAGACGGCCCAGCGGGCCGGCCACATCCCGGGTGCCGCCTCGATCCCGTGGGCGCAGACGGTCCGCGAGGACGGCACCTTCAAGCCGGCCGAGGATCTCGCCACGCTCTACGAGGCCAAGGGCATCACGCCCGACAAGGACATCATCGCCTACTGCCGGATCGGCGAGCGCTCCAGCCACAGCTGGTTCGTGCTCCACGAGCTGCTCGGCTACAAGCGCGTCCGCAACTACGACGGGAGCTGGACCGAGTACGGGAGCCTCATCGGGGTGCCGATCGAGAAGCCGGCGTCGGTCGCCGTCGCCTGAACCAAGGGCCAGAGCCCCGTCAGGTGGTCGCGGGCCGGATCCGCCCGGCCCGCGCCATCGCCTCCACCAGCCGGTCGTGTGGGAGGGCATGGGCGGTCACCCCGTCGCGCCCGACCATCGTCGTCGCCGCCACGAGGGCGTTGACGATGGCCTCCTCGGTCGCCTCGATCGCGGCCTCGAACAACCGGTCGATGGCCCGGTCGGCGACCATCCGGACGTCCACGGCGACCCGCGGGTCGCCCTCGGCTGAGAACGACGGAAGCCCGCGGTTCCCCGTCGCCCACGCGAGGAACAGGTCGCCGGAGTAGTTCCCGCCGGTGCCGCCGGCCCGCGCCAGCCCCAGGCCGGCGCGCTGGGCCAGTCGCTCGCACTGGTGCGGGAGGAGTGGCGCGTCGGTCGCGAGCAGCACGATGATCGAGCCCGCGCCGGCGGGCGGCCGCGTCGCCGCAGCGGTCCGGTCGGCGTCGACGGCGTCCGACTGGTCGTAGGGGGACGGGACGTCCGTCGTCGGGATCGCCTCGCCGATGCGCACCCCGTCCACCCGCAGCCAGGTCCGCTGGCCGTAGTTGGCCTGGACCAGCGCGCCCACGGTCCATCCGCCCTCGTCCGGCTCCGTGACCCGGGAGCTCGTCCCGATCCCGCCCTTGAACTCATGGCAGACCATCCCGGTCCCGCCGCCGACGCCGCCCTCCGCCACCGGCCCGCTCGAGGCGGCCGCGATGGCGGCATCGACGTGCTCCGGCCGGACGTGGAACCCGTTGGTGTCGTTGAGCGACCCGTCCCACGTCTCGCCGACGACCGGGAGGGACCAGGTCGCCGCGCCGCCGACGGCCCCGCGGACCGCGCCGGCGATGAGCGCGTCGTGGACGACGCCGATGCTGTGCGTGTTGGTCAGCCCGACGATCCCGCCCAGCTGGCCGGCCTCGCGGATCCACTCCAGGCCGGTGAGCTCGCCGTTGCCGTTGAGCCGATGCGCGCCCGCGAAGACCGGCTCGGTCCACGGGTCGCCGTCGTGCGGCACGACCACGGTCACGCCCGTCCGGACCGGGCCGCGGCCGACCACCAGCGGCCCCTCGCCCGAGATCAGCGTCGTGTGCCCGACGCGGACGCCCGCGACGTCCGTGATGGCGTTCCCCGGCCCCGGCCGGCCGCGCCCGATGACGATCCCGAGGTCCCTGCTCCGCATGGGACGGGATGCTAGCGGTCCGTCGCGGGTCCCGCCGTATCATCGCGCCGTGATCCCCAGCCCACGACCCAGTGCCCCGCTCCGGCTGCGCCGGCTCCCGGACCGCCTCGCCGCGGCCCGGCCGATCGACGTGGCCGAGGCCTTCCGCGACCTGCCGGGCCTCGCGCTCCTCGAGAGCGCCCGTCCCGGCCGCAATGCCCGCTGGACCTACCTGACGGCCGATCCGGTCGCTGTGCTCGAGGGGCCGGCCGCCGGGCCGGACCCGTTCGCGGTCGCCCGGCGGCTGGTGGCGCGGCTCGACGGCAGCGTGGTCATCCCGGCCGATGCTCCGCGCTTCCTCGGCGGCCTCGTCGGTTTCCTGGGGTACGACCTGGGGCATGCCCTCGAGCGGCTGCCGTCGATCGCGGCGGACGACCAGGGGCTGCCGCTGCTGCGGCTCGCGCTGCACGACTGGGTCGTCGCCTGGGACCGGCGGACCGGCTTCGCCTGGCTGGGCGGCCGAGCCCTCGACGGCGACGGCCGCCGCCTGGCCCGCCGGCTCGACGACGTCCACGCGCGGCTGACCGGCTCCGGCGGCTCCGCGGCGTCGATCGAGGCGGCGAGGAGCCGCCCGACGCGCCGCACGCTCGAGTTCCGGTCCGGGCTCTCGCGGGCCGAGTACGAGGCCCGCGTCGAGACTGGTCCGCGAGCGCATCGCCCGGGGCGACATCTACCAGGCGAACCTGACCCGCCGCCTGGCCACGCCGTTCGATGCGGACCCGTGGGGGCGCTACCGGCGGCTGCGGACCGGCGACCCGTCGCTGTTCTCGGCCTTCCTCGACCTCGGGCCCGAGCCAGCTCTCCGGCCGGCCGCGCGCGCTGCTGTCGGCCTCGCCCGAGCCGTTCCTCACCGTCGACGTCGACGGGATGGTCAGCACCGATCCGATCAAGGGCACGCGGCCGCGCGGCCGCGACCGTGCGGAGGACCGTGCGCTCGCGCGCGAGCTGCTCTCGAGCGCCAAGGACCGCGCCGAGAACGTGATGATCGTCGACGTCCTGCGCAACGACCTCGGGCGGGTCTGTCGCCCGGGGAGCGTCCGCGTCCCGCGGCTGTGCCGCCTCGAACGGACCGCAGCGGTCCAGCATCTCGTCTCGACCGTCACGGGCCGGCTCGCCCCGGGCCGGGACGCGTTCGACCTGCTCGCCGCCAGCTTCCCCGGCGGCTCCATCACCGGCGCGCCGAAGATCCGCGCGATGGAGATCCTCGAGGAGCTGGAGCCCGTCCGTCGCGGCCCGTATACCGGGGCGCTCGGCTGGATCGGGCCCGACGGGGCGATGCAGACCAGCATCCTGATCCGGACCCTGGTGGCCGACGGCCGCCAGCTGACGCTCCACGTCGGCGGCGGGATCACCTACCAGAGCGACCCGTCCGCGGAGTGGGACGAGACCGTCGCCAAGGCGCGCGGCCCCCTGGCGGCGATCGGCGGGGTCGAGGTCGCCTGAGCGATGGCCCACGGACCGGAGCACGTCTGGGTCGACGGCCGTCTGCTGCCCGCCGACGGCACGCATCTCTCGGTCTTCGACCGCGGCTTCCAGCTGGGCGACGGCATCTTCGAGACGCTCCGCGCCCGGGCCGGTCGGTCGACCGAGCTGGCCGAGCACCTCGACCGCCTGCGCCGCTCGGCCGACGGCCTGGCGATCGTCCTGCCCGACGGCCTGGACGCCATGATCAGGACCGGGATCGCCGACCTGCTCGACGCCGAGGGCCTGGCCGGCCCGGACGGCGACGCCTCCATCCGCATCACCGTGTCGCGCGGGCCGGTGCACGCTCGCGGGCTCCTGCCGCCCGATGAGGAGGTCCACGCGACCATCGCGATCCAGGCGTGGCCGGTCCCGCCGCCACCGGCCGACCACCTCGCGCGCGGCCTTCACCTGGTCGCCTCGGCCGTGCGCCGCGATCCCGAGAACCCGCTTTCCGCGCTCAAGACCACCTCGCGCGCGGACTACGTCTACGCCCGGGTCGAGGCGCGCCGGGCCGGCGCGGACGACGCCCTGTTCCTGACCATCGACGGGCGCCTCTCGGAGGCCACGACCGCCAACATCTTCCTGGTCCGCCGCGCGGCCGATGGCGGCGACGAGCTCGCCACGCCCTCCCTGGCCTGCGCGATCCTGCCCGGCACGACGCGCTCATGGCTGCTCGACTGGGGGCGTCGGGCCGGCCTCCGCGTCACCGAGGGCGACCTGACGCCCGCCGACCTGGCCGCCGCGGACGAGGCGTTCATCTCCTCGAGCGTGGCCGGGATCCTGCCCGTGACGCGCTTCGCCGGCGCGCCGATCGGGACCGGGCGGCCCGGACCGTGGACCCGCCGTGCCCGGGCCGATCGGGAGGCGCTCATCCAGGGCCGCGAGCCGGACGCCCGATGACCCGCGACGAGCTGATCACCCGGACCCGCCAGCTGATCGCCGAGGGCGACCGGCTCATGGCCGACCCGTCCATGGGCTCGCTGCGGGTCTGGCTGCAGCACTCGGACGACCTGCTCGCCACGGCGTGGGGGACGATGGACCGCTACCACCTGTCGTGGCTGATGGTCGGCAAGCCGAAGGGGATCGTCCGCGGCCGGCCGATGACCCCCGACGAGGAAGCCGCCTACGTGCGGGAGGTCGCCGAGCAGAAGACCGCCGCGCTCCGCATGAGCCTCGACGCGGTCGAGCGGCAGCACATGCCGTTCGCTGGCGAGACCGGCGGGCTCGGCGCGGGCGATGCCTGAGGTGCATGAGGTGCCGGAGGTGCCGCCGGACGTCGCGTCGCGGGTCGCGGCGATGGGCGGGACGCGGACGGTCCCGGCGCCGGATCCGGTCGCCCGCGACTACCTCCTGCTCGCCCTCCGGCTCGACCAGCGGATCCCGGGCCTCGTGGACGGCTACTTCGGCCCGGCCGAGCTCAAGGCCCAGGTCGACATGGAGCAGGGCCGGTCCGCGGCCCGCCTGCGCGACGACGCGGTCGCCCTCCGCGAGCGTCTGGCCGCGGAGGTCGCCGAGCCGGACCGGCGGGCGTGGCTGGACGCCCAGCTCGTCGCCCTGGAGACGCAGGCCGCGGCGCTGGCCGGCGATCCGCTGCCGTACCTCGACCACGTGGCCCGCTGCTTCGCCTTCCGGCCGCCGCGCCGGCCCGACACGGAGTTCGACGAGGCGGCCGCGGCGCTCGACGCGCTGCTCCCCGGGGAGGCGCCGCTGACCGACCGCCTGGAAGCGTGGGACGCCCGGTTCGAGATCCGGGTCGACCGGCTGCCGACGGTCATCGACTGGCTCGTCGCCCGGTTCCGTGCGCGGGCGGAGGCGACCTTCGGGCTGCCCGACGGCGAGGACCTGCGGGTCTCGCTGGTCCGCGACCAGCCGTGGTCCGGCTACAACTGGTTCGACGGCGGCCGCCGCTCGCGCGTCGACATCAACACCGACCTGCCGGTCCGGGCATCGGCGCTCGTCGACACGATCGCCCACGAGACCTATCCCGGGCATCACCTCGAGCACGCCTGGAAGGAGGCGACCCTGGTCGACGGACTTGGGCGGCTCGAGTCCTCGGTCCTCCTGATCAACACCCCGGAGTGCCTCATCAGCGAGGGCCTGGCAGACCTTGGGACGGGGTTCGCGGCACCGGAAGGGGAGCGTGCGGCGCTCCTCGTCGAGCTGTTCGGGTTGGCGGGACTGCCGGTCGCGGAGGATCCCGCGGCCGCCATGGACGCGGCGGAGCGGACGGTCGCGATGGCCGGTGCCCGCCGCGCGCTCGCCGCGGTCCGGGGCAACGCGGCGATCCTCCGCCACGCCGACGGGTGGACCCACGACGCGGTCCTCGACTACCTGCGGACGGTCGGGCGGATGGGCGCGGAGACGGCCGCGAAGCGCCTCGAGTTCATCGAGCACCCGCTCTGGCGGACCTATGTGTTCGTCTATGCCGAGGGCGAGGCCCTGCTGCACCGCTGGGTCGATGCCGTCCCGCCGGACCATCGCGCCGCCTGCTTCGGCCGGCTGCTCCACGAGCAGCTCACGCCGGCCGACGTCGGCGCCTGAGGGATCGAGCCGTCTCCCGTCTGTGGCGGCGCCGGCGCCGGGGACCCGCCGCTAGAGGTCGCGGCTGAAGCGCACTCGGTCCTCGCCGGCACCGTCGAAGTCCGGGTAGGCCGGCGTCCCGTACAGCCGCTGCGTGCCGGGGCCATCGTCCGGTCGGAAGCCCATCGCCGCGTGGAACCCCACCGACACCCGGTTGCCGGGCCATGTCACCGCGGCGACCCGTCGCGCACCGCGACCCCTGGCATCGTCGAAGAAGTGCTCGTAGAGCTGCCGGCCGAGCCCACGGCGGCGCCGGTTCGGGTTCGTGCCGACCATGTGGATGTAGGCCTCGGACGGGTCGTCCTGGCCGATGAACCCCACGAGGAACCCCTCGAGTCGCCCCGCTTCCGACTCGGCCACCCACGATGTCCCGCAGAAGTGCTCGAACCAGAGCCGCGGCAGCAGCGCCTGCATCCGGCGGCCACCCCACCACTCGTCCACGACCGACACGATGGCCCGGTGATCGGCGGCGGTCGGGCGTCGGAACCGCAGGTCGTCGCTCAACGGGCGCTGACCCAGGCGACCGGCGCCGCGAACAGGAACTGGAGCGGGACCAGCAAGCCGTAGGTCTGGCCGAGGTAGTCGAGCAGCGGCAGCACGCCGCCCTCCGTCCGGGCGTACAGCCACAGCCCGACCTGGCCCAGCAGGACCGCGGCGAGCGCGAGCAGCAGGGCCATGAGCGCGAGCCGTGCCCGCGCAACGCTCGCGCCGGCCCCGGTCTTGAGGGACCAGGCGACGGCCCAGCCGACGAGCGGGGCCACGACCAGCAGGCTGGTGCTCATCGCCAGGACCCCGCCGAGCAGCACGATGACGATGGCCCCGGCGATGGCGGCAAGGACCCCGAAGACGGCGGCGCGGGCCGGCGACCCAGGACGCGGCGTGGCGACGACCGGCTCGGCGCTGTGGTAGCGATCCGACGGCGGGTGCGCGAGCCGGCGCTCGCCGGGGGTCGGCGGCGCGCTCGCGGGCTGGTCGGCGGCAGGGTCGTCCATCCGCGTCATCGTAGCCGCCGCACGCTAGACTTCGGGCGTGAGCCACTACAGCTTGGGCCTCCCGCCGCTGGACCTGACCCGCGGCTTCCCCGACGCCGCCGAGCGGATCCGCGCGAACAGCCAGCGGTTGGGCACGCGCGCGCTCCAGGTGGCCCTCGACGCCACGCCCGGCATGCGCGAGCGGTACGACGAGGAGGGCCTGCGGCTGCTGCTCCACGACGCCAGCCTGCTCGCCGAGCGAGTCGCCCTGTGCGTGGCCGCCGACGACCCCTCCCTGGCCTTCCACTACGGCGAGTACACGTCGTCGCTCTACCGCCGGCGGAAGGTCCCGATGGACGACCTCATCGCCCTGTGCGAAGGCCTTCGGGCGGCCTTCCCGAGCATCCTCTCGCCGGCAGAGATGCGCCCCGCCGAGGCCGCGCTCGACGAAGCGATCCGCGCCTACCGCTGGCACCGACGCCTGGCCGGCGACGCGCGCAAGAAGAACGCCTTCCTGCAGTTCCTGTACAAGGGCGGCTGACGGACGCATGACCGTCAAGTGGGTGCAGCAGGATCCGCTCGTGCTCAACGGCGAGCCGTTCTGCTACGGGTCGCGGCTCACCGTCCGCCAGCTCCTGGAGATGCGCGCCAGCGGCTACGACCTGACGCGCATCCTCAACGACCATCCCGAGCTCCGGCGACTGGGCGTCGCCGCCGCGTTCACCTACGCCGCCGACCATCGTGAGCGCTACGCCGACTTCTTCGAGGCGGACGGGTCGCTGACCGGTCCCGGTTACTCGGCGGCGGAGGCGGCCGGGCTGCCGGCGCAGTACCAGCGGCCGGGGATCGTGGTCAAGGCCGCCGCCGACGCGGAGCCTGCCGGCGTCTGAGCCCCCTCGTGGGGGCATCTTTCGAGCTGGTGATACGCTCTTCTCCCGTACCCCGGAGCACGACCGACCGCATGACCGACGCAACGACCACCCAGACCGACACCGCCGCCGCCTTCGATCCGGAGCGCCGCGCGACCGAACTCGCCATCCTCGACGCCCTGCGGGGCGTCGTCGATCCCGAGATCGGGATGAACGTGGTGGAGCTCGCGCTGATCAAGCAGATCCTGCTCGGCCCGGACACCACCGAGATCAAGATGATCCTCACCACGCCGTTCTGCCCCTACGCCGGCTCGATGATCGCGCAGGTCAAGGAGCAGGCCGAGACCGTCGTCGAGCACGATGTGAAGGTCACCCTGCTGGCCGAGCGCTGGGACCCGCGCGACGCCGGCCTCATGTGGTGATCGCCCCTTCCGGGGCCGCCCGGTGACATCTCGTGGTACGTTGAGACGACTCGATCAGCCGCGCGAAACGACTGACAAGGAGCCGAAGGACCGATGATCCAGAACCCGAACACCCCCTACGCGTCCCCCTCCCAGCTCGGCGTCAAGCCGGATGCCCGGCTGCAGGCCGCGTTCCTGACCCAGTCATTCCTCTGGATGTTCGTCGGCCTGCTGGTGACCGCCGCGGTCGCGTACGCCGTCCAGACGAACCCGCGCATCCTCCAATTCGCGTACGACAGCTTCCTGATCCTGTTCCTCGTCCAGCTGGGGATCGTGGTCGCGATCTCGGCGGCGATCAACCGGATCAGCGCGACGGCCGCCCTGGGCCTCTTCTTCGTCTACGCCGCGACGCTCGGCGTGACCGTCGGGGCGATCGTCTACGCGTACACATCACAGTCGGTCGCCACCGCGTTCGTGAGCGCGGCGGCCATGTTCGGTGCCGCGGCCCTCTATGGCGCGACGACCAAGCGCTCGCTCGACCGGCTCGGCGGCATCCTGTTCATGGGCATCGTCGGCATCCTTGTGGCCTCGGTCCTGAACATGTTCATCGGCTGGAACGGCCTGTCGTGGATCATCTCGGTCGTCGGGGTGGTGCTGTTCACGGGGCTGACCGCCTTCCACGTGCAGAAGATCCAGTCGGGCACGCTGGCGGCCCAGACGGGCTCGATGGAAAAGGGGGCCGTCATCGGCGCCCTCCTGCTCTACCTGGACTTCATCAACCTGTTCCTGTTCCTCCTGCGCCTGACCGGCAGCCGGAACTAGCGGATCAGGCGTCCGTCGCGCGGCGGCGCGGGCGGATCGGTCCGCGCCGCTTGAGCAGCCGGCCGGCCTGGGCCGCCGGGACCGGTCGCGAGAACAGGTAGCCCTGCCCCAGGTCGCACCCGAGGTCGATCAGTCGGCGACGCTGCGCGTCGGTCTCGATGCCCTCGGCGACCACGCCGATGCCCAGCCCGTGCGCGAGCGCGATGACCGCCTCCACGATCGAGCGGTCGGCGGCGCCCTCCAGCTCGGCCACGAACGAGCGGTCGATCTTGATGGTGTCGAGCGGCAGGTGCTTCAGGTATGAGAGCGATGAATAGCCGGTCCCGAAGTCGTCGAGGACGAGGCGCGACGCCCAGCTCGCGCAGCCGCCCCAGGGCGCGCACGCCGACCTCCGACTGGTCCATCACCACCGACTCGGTGATCTCGAGCTCGAGCGAGGACGGCTCCAGCCCGGTCTCGGCCAGGATCTCGGCGATCTGCTCGACGAGGTCCGGCTGCGTGAACTGGCGGGCCGAGAGGTTGACCGACATCACCAGTGGCGCGGTGGTCGGCGCCAGCGCGCGCCATGCCGCGGCCTGCCGGCACGCGGTCTCGAGCACCCAGCGCCCGAGCGGCGCGATGAGCCCGGTCTCCTCCGCGAGGCCGATGAACGACAGCGGCGGGACGAGGCCGCGAGTCGGGTGCTGCCAGCGGACCAGCGCCTCGAAGCCGACGATGCGGTCGGTCCGCAGGTTCACGATCGGCTGGTAGTGGGCGCGAAGCTCGTTGCGATCGAGCGCGCGACGCAGGTCGCTCTCGAGGTCGAGCCGTTCGAGCGTCTGCGCGCTCATCGACGGTTCGAAGAACGCGAAGTGCCCGGCCGGGTCGCCCTTGGCCCGGACCATCGCGACCTCGGCCTCGCGCAGCAGCTCGTCCGGGGTGACCCGGCCGGGCTCGCCGAGGGCGATGCCGATCGAGGCACTGACGAACCACTCCCGCCCGCTCAGCGAGAACGGGACCCGGAGCTCGCCCGCGATGTGCTCCGCCATCCCCCGAGCCTCCTCCTGGTCGGAGACCGGGTCGAGGATGATCCCGAACTCGTCGCCCCCGAAGCGCGCCACGGTGTCGCCCGGCCGCAGGCAGCCGGCGAGACGTTGGCCGACGGCGACCAGCAGCCGGTCGCCGACGGCGTGCCCGACGCTCTCGTTGATGACCTTGAACCGGTCGAGGTCGAGCATGATCACCGCGATCGGGCCCGCTTCGTCCGGGCGGATGCGCGAGAGCGCGTGGGCGATCCGGTCGGTGAGGAGCTCTCGGTTCGGCAGCCCGGTGGTCGGGTCGTACAGGGCGCCGCGCTCCGCGACGTCGACGAGGCGGGCGTTGTCGATGGCGATCGATGCCGAGCTGCGCGAACCGGGTCAGGGCGGCGACGTCGCGCGGCCCGAAGACGCGGTCCGGCGTGCTCGAGGCGAGCCCGATCACACCCGACGACCTGGTCGCCCGAGAAGAGCGGCACCCCCACCACCGCCTGCATCGTCCCGGTGGGGACGACGCCCGACCGGTTCGCCCAGGCGTCGTAGTCGTCGACGGTCACCGGCTGGCCGGTCAGGAAGACCTGGCCGCCGATGCCCCTGTCGACCGGCTGGCGATGGCCCACGCCCGGCGCGAAGAGGCCCGCTGCATGTCGGATCACCAGCTCGAGGCCGCCCGGCTCGGCGATGTAGATGTAGCCATGCGGCGTGCCCAGCAGCGAGCAGGCACGGGTCAGGATGGTCTCGAGGAGCATCGCCGCGTCGCGACGGTCCAGCAGGGCCAGGGCCGTCTCGTCCAGGGCTCGCAGGTACGGGTCGTCGTTGGCGCCGTCGGCGGTCGGGACGACGGGCTTGGCCAGGTACATCGCCCGGTCGGCGACCGCGACGAGGGCGTCCTTCGAGCGGCCGTCGTCCGGATAGCAGGCGACGCCGACGCTGATCGACACGTGGGGCGTGCCCGCGTCGGACAGGTCCGCGACCGTGCGTCGTAGGCGCTCGGCGACCTCGTGGGCGGCCACGCGGTCGGCGCCCGGGAGGATCGCCGCGAACTCGTCCCCGCCATAGCGGTAGATGCGGTCGCCCTCGCGCACCGCGCCGCTCATCGACCGCGCGATCGCCGTCAGCAGTGAATCGCCCGCTGGGTGGCCGCGCGAGTCGTTGAAGGCCTTGAACGCATCCAGGTCCATCATCAGCACCGCGAACGGTGCGGCGCCGCCGGTCCGGACGGCATCCCCGAGATCCGCCTGGAACGCTCCGTGGTTGCGGATGCCGGTGAGGGCGTCGTGCTCGGCCCGCACGCGGACCTCGCCGTGGGCCTCGGCATTCTGGAGCGCGATCGAGGCCTGTCCGGCGAACAGCTTGGTGAGGTCGAATTCGTTGGCGCTGAAGAACGCCTCCGCCTCGCCCATGCGGCCGATGTTGAGCGTGCCGATCGCCTCGCCCCCGATGAGCAGCGGGACCACGATCATCGACTCGGGCTCGAACGGGGTGCCGGGCACCTGGACGGAGCGGGGGTCGAGGTGCGCCTCGTTGGCCAGCACCGCCTCGCCGTGGTCGACGACCCAGCCGCTGATGCCGACGCCGAGCGGGCTCTCGTGGGCGAGGATCAGGTCGGCGAAGCGGTCGCGGGCGATGACCGCGCGGCGCACGCCGGCAGCCCGGTCCACGCGATAGATGGTCAGCGTGTCGTACGGGACGATGACCTTGAGCGAATCGGCGATCAGGTCAAGGACGCTGTTCGGCTCGAGGGTCGAGAGCAGGCGCTCGTTGACCTCGAGCAGGCGCCGCTGGCTCGCGAGCTGGTGCTGCAGCTCGGCCTGCTGGCTCTGGAGCCGGCCGACGTTGGTCGCGTTGACCAGCGCCTGGGCGGCGTAGCTGGCGAAGATCCCGAAGGTGGTCTCGTCATCCGCGTCGAAGCGGTCCCGACCACGTTTGGAGACGACGATCACGCCGTGGACGACGTCCTCGAAGGCCATCGGGACGGCGAGCATCGACTCCGGCTCGTCGTTCGAGCCCATGACCACGCCGCGCGGGTCCGAACCGGCATCGCCTGTCCGGACCGGGACGTTGTTGGCCGCGGCCCAGCCGGTCAGGCCCTCGCCGATCGCGACGCGGAGCATCGCCGGGTCGGGGTCGGTGTAGCCCAGGAACGTGCCCTGGAAGGCGATCGGCTCGCACATCCCGGTCGCGTGGTCGACGCGGTAGACCCGGATCGTGTCGTGATCGATCAGGCGGCCGGCCTCACTGACGATGGACGCCGCGATGCCCTCGATGTCATGGATCCGGTTGAGGCGGACGGCCAGCTCCGAGATCGCGGCGAGCCGCTCGGCGAGGGCGTGCGACGACGCGGCGAGCCGCGCGTTCTGCATCGCGATCGCGATGTGGTCCCCGAACGAGCGGGCGAGGTCCGTCTCGTCGTCCGACCACTCGTAATCCGTGCGGTGGTAGAGGACCAGGAGACCCAGGGCCTCGTCGCGGAACACGATGGGCACGAAGCACATCGACTTGATGCCCTCTGCGCGGTACATGCGCTGGAGGCGGGGCACGGTGCCGGCCAGGTCGCCGGCGAGGACCGTCACATGGCGCTCGCGGAGCGCGGTCATGCCGGCGGTCTGGGCGTCGCGCGGCAATGACGCCACGAGATCGAGCATCGCGTCCGAAAGCCCGCGCTGCGCGGCAAGGGTCAGCGGCGACGGCGAATCGTCGTACATCCACAGGCCGGCACGGTCGGCGCCGAACAGCGTGAACGCCGCGTCGATGACCGATTCGAACAGCGGGTCGAGGTCCTGGCGGCCGCTGACCTCGGCGACGATCCGGCGCAGTGCGGCGGCGCGGGCCGCCTCGTCCGCGCCCGGGCCACCCTCGGCGGCACCGAGGGGTCGCGGTCGCGCGCGGGGACGCTCGGGTCGCGCCCGAGGGCCGGGCAGGCGGCGTGGCTCCTGGGCGAGGACCATCCGGGCTGTGTGACCTCGACTTGACGGCATCGCAGACAAGCCGTCACGCCCATGCGAGCGCGACGGTCCTCGTCAAGGTACGGGCGCCACGGGGCAGCCGCGATAGCCCATCCGTACCACGAGCGAGCCGGTCGGCCCTCTCCGGGCGTCCGCGGCCGGGTCGCCGGCGTGCTCAGTCGGGCGTGAAGTAGTCCGTGATGTACTTCTCGCCCTCGTCGCAGAAGAACGTGACGATCTCGCGCGCCCCGGGGTGGGCATCGCGCCACGTCCTCGCGGCGACGAGGTTCGCCCCGGAGCTCGGCCCGACGAAGAGCCCGTGCTCGCGGGCGAGCCGCCGCATCTCCGCGATCGACGCATCGCTGTCGACCGGGACGAGGTCGTCGATCAGGTCGCGGTGGCGCTCGATGATCCCGGGGATGAAGCCGTCGCTGATGCCCTCGATCAGGTGCTTCCCGATCTCGCCGCACATCAGCGTGCAGGATTCGTTCGGTTCCACGCCGATGACCGCCACGCGCGGGTTGACGGCCCGGACCGCCTGGCCGACCCCGATGAGCGTCCCGCCCGTGCCGACGCCGGCGAGGATCGCATCCGGTACCACCCCGGCCGGCAGCTGCCGGAGCAGCTCCGGACCCAGCCACTCGCGGTTCTCGTCGACGTTCCACTCGGAATCGAACTGGTGCGGGGCGAAATGCCCGGGCAGGCTGCCGAGCTCGCGCGCCTTCTCGAGCGCATGGGTGACGTGGAAGTCGCCGACGGTGACGACCTCCGCGCCGAAGGCGCGACTGATGGCCAGCCGCTCCGGGCTCATCCCATCCGGCATGACCACGATCATCCGGTAGCCCTTCACGGCCGCGACCATGCTCATCGCATTGCCGGTGTTGCCGCTGGACGCCTCCACGATCGTGTCTCCGGGCCGGAGCAGGCCCTCGCGCTCGGCGCGCTCGATCATGTAGTGGGCGATGCGGGCCTTCACGGAGCCGGACGGGTTGAGGAACTCGAGCTTGGCCCAGATGCCGTCGACCCGGATGAGCGGGGTCTCGCCGATCGTGTCGAGGATCGTGGCGGTGCGGACGTCGGTCGGGACGGTGTGGGTCATCGGGGCAGCCTCCGCTCCGTGCTCATGCCGGCCGCAGCTCGGCGATCGATGCCAGCATGACGTCCGCGAGGGGCGCCAGGTCGGCGACCGCGCCCACGCCGGACAGGACGCCGATACAGCGGCCCACCCCGGCCGCGCGGCCCATGGCGAGGTCCGCGGCGGAATCGCCCACGACCGCTGTTCGCGCGGGCGCGACCCCGAGGGTCGCACAGATCGCGAGGACCACGTCCGGCGCCGGCTTGACCGGCAGCCCCTCGTCGGCGCCTACGGTCGCCTCCACCAGGCCGGCGACCCCGAACGCCGCGAGGGTCCGGAGGGTCGGCTCGCGGTCGTCGCTGGTCGCGACGGCGATCCGCCGGCCGCTGGAGCGGAGCGCCCCGAACAGCTCCGCGAGGTCCGTCACCGGCGTCGCCAGCCGGACCGGGTCCGGCGCTTGCCACGCGGTCTCGAGCGCCGCGTCCGTCGCGGCCGGGTCGAGGCCGGCATCGAGCAGGAGGCCCCGCGTGGCGTCGCGGATCCGGGCCATCGGGGCCGCCGCCAGAAAGCCGTTCGCCACGGCGCGGTTCGTCGTCCCGTCGTAGCCGAGGGTCGCGAACAGGCGGGCACGAAGGTCCTGGCCGGTCGTCGCCTCGAGGCGCTCGGCCAGCTCGGCGGGCCACGCGCTCCACATCGCGTGGAAGTCGATCAGCGTCCCGTCCTTGTCGAAGACGACGAGGTCGATCCCGTCGAGCGGCGAGGTCACGCCGCCGGGCCGTCCTCCAGGGCGTCGAGGCCCGCAGGCCCGGTCCGACCGCCCGTCCCCGCCAGCACGAAGCACGCCTCGGGCGGGAAGGAGACGGTGACGTCCTCGCCGACTGCGGGCAGGGTCAGGTGCGGCTCGTTGAACGTGTCGAGCGCGATGGACGTCGCCGACCCGTCCACGGCGTCGCCGAGTGACACGCGCAGGCGCACGATCGATCCGAGGAAGTTGATGTCGTCGATCGTCCCGCGGAGGCGGTTGTTCCCCTCGGGCCCGGCTCCCAGGTCGATGCCTTCCGGGCGCACGGCCAGCGTCACGCGCGCGCCGTTCGCCGCATCGGTGACCGCCTTGGCGGTGCGGACCTCCTGGCCGGCGAGCGAGAGCCGCCCCGCGCTGGCGTCGACGACACCGGCCTCCACCAGGTTGAGCGTGCCCACGAACGACGCGACGAACGTCGTGGTCGGGTAGTTGTAGATCTCGAATGGCGTCCCGATCTGCTCGATCCGGCCGTCGCTCATCACCACCACCCGGTCGGAGAGCGACAGCGCCTCCTCCTGGTCGTGGGTCACGTAGACCGTCGTGATCCCGAGCTGTCGCTGGATCGCCCGGATCTCCTTGCGCAGCGAGATGCGGATCTTGGCGTCCAGCGCGGAGAGCGGCTCGTCGAGCAGGAGCACCTGCGGCTCGATGGCGAGCGCGCGGGCGAGGGCGACGCGCTGCTGCTGGCCGCCCGAGAGCTGGTATGGGTAGCGACCGCCCCGATCGGGCAGGTGGATCAGCTCGAGCAGCTCGGCGACCCGCCGACGGACCTCCGCGGCCGGCTTGCCGCGGACCTTGAGGCCGAACCCCACGTTGTCCGCCACCGTCAGGTTCGGGAAGAGCGCGTAGGACTGGAAGACCATGCCGACGTTGCGCTGGTTCGGCGGCTTGTTGGTGATCTCCGCCCCATCGACGATGATCCGGCCGGCCGTCGGGATCTCGAAGCCCGCGATCATCCGCAGCGTCGTCGTCTTGCCGCAGCCGGACGGCCCCAGGAACGACACGAACTCGCCGCGCTCGGCCTGCAGGTTGAAGTCGAGCACGGCGGTGACTTCGCCGAAGCGCTTCTGCACGCCGGTCAGCTCGAGGAAGGTCATCGAGGGAGTGCCTCCATGGGTCAGCGGGCGCCGGCGAGGGTGATCCGGCTCCGCGAGCCGCGACCCACGATCGAGATCGCGATCATGGCCAGCCAGGTCAGCCCGAAGCTGATCAGGGAGACGGCGGCGGCCTCGTAGCTCCGGCTCCCGCCGAGCAGGTTCAGGAACGGGCCGAAGGCCGGCCGGACGAGGTAGGCGGCGACCGTGAACTCGCCGATGACGATGGCGAGGCTGAGGAACGCGCCGGACAGCAGTGCCACGCGGAGGTTGGGCAGGATGATCTTGACGATGATCGTGAACCAGCCCGCACCCAGGCTCTGCGCGGCCTCGGTGAGGCTCCGGATGTCGATGGCGCGCAGGCCGGAATCGACCGAGCGGTACATGTACGGCAGCGACAGGACCACGTACGCGAAGATCAGCAGCGCCGTGCTGCCGATGTCGGTGTAGGTGAACGGCAGCGGCGGCCGGCTGTAGGCGCGGATGAGGCCGAAGACGAGGATGACGGGCGGGATGACGAACGGGAGAAGCGTGACCAGCTCCACCACCGGACGGAGGCGCGGGACGCGCAGCCGGACCCAGTACGCGGTGGGGACGATCAGCGCGATGCTCAGGACGATCGTGATGACGCCCACGATGAACGAGTAGGCCAGGCTGGAGACGAAGCCCGGATTGGCGAACGCACTCGTGTACGCCGAGAAGGCCGGCTTCGCCCGCATCGAGAACTCGAAGGTGGCGACCAGCGGCACGATGAAGTAGATCAGGCCGATGATGAACACGACCCAAGCCCACGGGGACCCGAGCCGCCGCCGCCGCTTGGTCGTCGCGACGCCGGACGAGGCGATGGATTCAAGTGCGCCGGGTGCGCCTGGACCGATGGCAGGGGCGGGCCCGCCGCTGGTCATCGCATCCACCGTTCGGCGCGCCGCTGCAGGAGGCTGTAGGCGACGATCGAGATGGCCATGATCCCGACGCCGCCCATCGCGATGGCGTACCCGAGCCCGGCGTTGTGGAGCACGTCGCCGCTGATCTGGTTGCCGATGACGAGGGTCACCAGGGGGATCTGGCCGCCGGTCAGCTGATAGGCCGTCGCCTGCGCCCCGAACGAGTTGCCGAACAGCAGGATCATGCTGCCCAGCAGGGTGGGGGTCAGGATCGGGAGGGCGACGCGCCGCCAGTACTGGCGCCCCGTCGCGCCCATGTTCTCGGCAGCCTCGCGCCACTCGGGCCGCAGCCCGTCGATGGCGGGCGCCATGATCAGCACCATGAGCGGGAACTGGAAGTAGAGGTAGACGATCTCGAGCCCCAGCTTCGTGTAGAGGCTGAACCCGCCGGCCCAGATGTCGATCCCGAAGTTCTTCAGGATGAGCGTCGCGAACCCCAGCTGGCCGAGCGTGAACGTGAAGGCGAGGGCGAGCGGGATGCCGGCGAAGTTCGAGGCCACGCCGGAGAAGGTCATCAAGGAGCTGCGGAAGATCCGCGGCAGCCCGCCGAGGATGACCGCACCGGCGAGGGCGAAGCCGAACAGTCCGCCGACGATGGCCGTGACGAGGCTGATCTCGATGCTGTTGCGGAACGCCGCCAGGATGCGTGCATCGGAGAGGTCGACGTAGTTCTGGACCGTGGGCTGACCGGCCGGGTCGAGGAGGCTCCCGACCACGAGGAACGCGAGGGGCACACCCAGGAAGAGGGTGGAGAACAGGAAGAACGGCAGCAGGCCGAGCCACGACCAGCGCCGGGGTCGCGTCGCGGGACGCGCCGGTGGCGCGTCCCGCTGTGCGGTGACCGTGGCGGTGGCGCTCACGATCGGGGTCGGGTCGGGGAGCCTACTTGACGTCGGCGCCGACGACCGAATCCCATTGCTTGGTGATGAGGTCCTTGGCGGCCGCGGCCTGGTCCGAGGTCGGGTAGACCGCACCGGAGATGTCCGGCAGCTTGGCGATCAGGTCGGACGAGACGCCGCGAGCCTTCAGGTCGTCGAGGCGGGTCGTATGGCAGTAGCCCTTGATCCAGCCGGCCTGGCCCTCGTCGGAGTACAGGTACTCCATCCAGAGCTTGGCGGCGTTCGGGTGCGGCGCGTAGGCGCTGATGGCCTGCGCGTAGACGCCCAGGAAGCGGCCGCTGGCCGGGACGACGACATCGATCTCCGGGTTGCCGGCGGCGATGTCCTTGTGGGCCAGCGCGTTGTAGGCCCAGCGGATGGTGATCGGCGTGGCGCCCGCGTCGATGGTCGCCGTCTTGGCGATCGTCGGCACGAAGTTGCCGGCCTTGTTCAGGTCCGAGAAGAACGAGAGGCCCTTCGAGGCGTCATCGAGCGAACCGCCATTGGCCAGGGACGCCGCGTAGACCGCGTTGATGGCCTGGCTCGACTGGCGCGGGTCGCCCGCGAGCGCGACCTGGTTCTTGTATTCCGGCTTCTGGAGGTCGGCCCAGTCCTTCGGCGAGTTCGGGACCGCGGTCTTGTTGACCTCGAAGGTCAGGATGCTGAAGTAGTCGCCGTACCAGTAACCATCCGGGTCCTTGAGCTTGGGATCGATGCTGTCCCAGGTCGAGACCTTGTAGGGCTGGATCAGCTTGTCGGCCTTGGCCGGATCGCCGAAGGTGATGCCGACGTCGATGACGTCCGGCGCCTGCGGGCCGGGGTTGTCCTTGTTGGCCTTGATGGCCTCGATCTCCTCGCCGGAGCCGGCATCGGGGGTGATCTCGTTGACCGTCAGGCCGTACTTGGCTTTGAAGGCGTTGATGATCTCGCCGTAGTTGCACCAGTCGTGCGGCAGTGCGATGACCGACAGCTGGCCTTCCTGCTTGGCGGCATCGATGAGCGCCTGTGGCGCGCCGCCGGAGCCGGCACCCGCGGACGCGCCGCCGGACGGCGCCGCGCTCGACCCGGTGTTCGAGCAGGCTGCGAAGACGAGACCCGCGACGGCCAGCAGGCCGGCCGCGCGAGTCACGGAATGTCGCTTGGACAAGGGTGGATCCTCCGAATCAAATTCGACGATGTGGCACGCATGCCATAGGCGTGTCGATGGGTGACGTCCGATCGCCCGAGCCCTCCTCGACCCGGATCGGCCCTCCGCGGGATCGCTCCCCTCCGGCGGTTCAGATGTGCCGCCGCTGGATCGATCGCCGTCATTCGCATTGGACAGCCCGGACTGCCGGGCGTCAAGAGATTGTGAGGACATTGTTAACGCCGCGTGAGCGCCATGCGTACGTCCATTCGATCCTTCTCAGGAACCGGCGTCCGCGGATCAGGCGCGCAGCCTCGTCATCCCGGGATCGAAGAGCGGATCCTCGCCGACCGTGGCCGCGAGCGACCGGCCGAAGGAGACCGCGGAGACGGCGGTCCCGGGGATCGCGACCGCGGCCGGGACCCACGCGTAGGCGATCGACCGGCCGATCGTGTAGCCGAACGCGGCACTGGTCACGTAGCCGACGGTCCGTCCGTCGACGACCACGGGCTCCTTGCCCATGAGCACCTCGGTGGGATCCTCCAACAGCAGCGGGACCAAACGACGCGACGCGGTCGCCTCGCTGCGGCCGGCGAGGGCGGCGCGTCCGAGGAACTCGCCCTTGTCCATCCGGACCGCGAACCCGAGCCCGGCCTCGAAGGGGTCGTGCTCGGTCGTCATGTCGGTCCCCCACGAGCGGTAGCCCTTCTCGAGGCGCAGGCTGCCGAAGGCGCTCCGCCCCGCCGCGATCAGGCCATGGGGCCGGCCGGCCGCCCAGAGCTCGTCCCAGAGCTTGCGGCCCATGTCGGCCGTCGTGTACAGCTCCCAGCCCAGCTCGCCGACGTAGGACAGCCGGAGCGCCGTCACCGGCACGTGCCCGACATGGAAGGTGAGCGCCCTGAAGTAGCCGAACGCCTCGTTCGAGACGTCGATGTCGGCCAGGCCGGCCAGGACGTCGCGCGCGGCCGGCCCCCACAGCCCCAGGCAGCACGTGCCGGCGGTGATGTCGCGGACGACGACGCTCCCGTCGGACGGGGAGTGCGCCTCGAGCCAGGCGAGGTCGAGGTTGCCGTTCGCCCCGATCTGGAAGCGGTCCGGCGCGAGCCGAGCGATCGTCAGGTCGCTGCGGATCCCGCCGTCCTCGCCGGGCAGCAGCGTGTAGACGACCGTCCCGACCGGACGGTCCAGGCGGTTGGTCGTGAGTCCGTCGAGGAAGGCGAGCGCACCTGCTCCGCTCACCTCGAGTCGCTTCAGCGAGGTCATGTCGTAGAGCGCGACGCCATCGCGCGTGGCCAGCGCCTCCGCCCCGGCGATCGGCGACCAGTAGCGCGACGGCCAGTCGCCGCGCGACGGGATGCGGTCCGCGTAGCGGTCGAGGAGCTCCGCGTTCGCCTCGAACCAGTGCGGCCGTTCCCAGCCGCTCCCCTCGAGGAACCGCGCGCCAAGGTCGACCTCGCGGTCGTGGAACGGGCTCGTCCGCAGCGGACGCGGCGACTCCATCGGCTGGAGCGGGTGGAGGATGTCGTAGACCTCGATGAAGTTCTGGACCCCGCGTTCGCGCACGTAGTCGGGTGCCAGCTGGTGCGGCTCGAACCGGTCGATGTCGCACTCGTGGACGTCGAGAGACGGGGCGCCGTCGACGAGCCACTCCGCCATGGCCTTGGCGACGCCGGCGGAATGGGTGACCCACACGGCCTCCGCCAGCCAGAAGCCGCGGACGTCGCGCGATTCGCCCATCAGCGGCGCGCCGTCGGTCGTGAACGAGAAGATGCCGTTGATGCCGTCCTCGCAGGTCGCGCCGCGCAGCGCGGGGATGACCTCCTTTGCCCAGTCCCACGACGCCGCGAAGTCGTCCGGGGTGAAGTCGAGCACCGACGGCATGACCGGCGCTTCGCTCGGGTGGAGGAGGGACGCCGGGTCGATCGGCATCGGGCGATGGCCGTACGCCCCGATCCCCAGGCGGTCGACGTGCTCGCGCGCGTACAGGTCGCGATCCTGGATGCGCAGGATCGGCCGGAGGTCCTCGAGCGCCGCCGGGGCGGCGATGGCCGCGAGCTCGGGGAGCGGCGAGGTCTTCACGTACTGATGCGCGAGCGGCTGGAGCGGGACCGGCACCCCGGCCAGTGCGCCGACCCGCGGCCCCCAGATGCCGGCCGCACAGACGACGATGTCGGCGGGGAACTCGCCGCGGTCCGTGACGACGGAGGTCACGCGGCCGGCCTCGCTGCGGATGTCGGTCACGGTGTGCTCGCCGAGGAACCGGGCGCCCGCGGCGGTCGCGCGCCGAGCCTGCGCCTCGCCGGCGCGGAGCGCCTTGGCCAGGCCGTCGGTCGGGACGAGGTAGCCGCCGAGCACGACATCGCGGTCCAGCAGCGGCCAGGCTTCGACGCACTCGTCGGGGTCCAGCAGGCGGCCGTCGATCCTCCACGACTGAGCGAGGCCGTGGCGCCGCCGCAGATCGATGAGGCGATCCTCGGTCAGCGCGATCTCGAGCCCGCCGACCTGGCGGAAGCACCACTGGCCGTCCAGCTCCAGGGCGCTGAACTTCTCGACGGTGTAGCGGGCGAACTCGGCCATGGTCTTCGAGCCGTTCGTCTGGAAGACGAGTCCCGGCGCGTGGGACGTGGACCCGCCCGCGGCGAAGAGCCGGCCCTGGTCGAGGACCGTGACGTCGCTCCAGCCGCGGCTGGCGAGCTCGTCCGCGAGCGAGCATCCGACGATGCCCGCCCCGACGATCACGACCCGTGGCCCTCGGCTCATGGGTTCTCCCGATGGTTCGCGGAAATGACGATGCCGGCGCCCCGGTGGGACGCCGGCATCATGATCAGCCTTGGCCTAGGAGGCGGGCATCCACGCCTGCCACGCGTCCGGGTGGGCGTCGATCCACTTCCTTGGCGGCGTCCTCGGCGGACATGTTCTTGTTGGTGATCGAAGTCGGCGACCTCGTTCTGGTCGGCTGTTGGACCACTTGAAGTCCTGGATGAAGGCCGCCGCCTCCGGGCTCTTCGAGCTGAACTCGGTGCGGACGATCTTGTTGAGGGCATACGGCGGGTAGTCGCAGGCGACCTTCTTGAGGTCGGCATCGCAACCCGCCGTGTACGGCGGCAGCTTGACCTGGACGAGCTTGATCTCGTTGAGCAGCCACTGCGGGTCGTAGAAGTAGCCGAGGAGCGGGGTCTTGTTCTTGTCGGCCGCCTGGAAGGCGGTGATCGTCGCGGCCTCGCTGCCCGAGAAGATGACCTTGTAGTTCAGGTTGAGGTTGGCGATCAGCGCCTCGTCGTACTGGACGAAGGTCGGGTCGGCGCCCAGGAACTGGCCCTTGCCGCCGGACTCCGGAGGTCTTGAACAGGTCGGCGTACTTGTTGAGGTTGTTCCAGTCGGTGATGTCCGGGTACTGGTCGACCATCCAGCCGGGAACGTACCAGCCGATGATCCCGGTCACGCCGTTGGGACCCGCGTCGGTCGCGAGCTTCGTGTCGGTGATGTAGTTCTTCTCGAGGTCGGGGTGGCCCCAGTTCTCGAGGATGACGTCGACCTCGCCGGTCTCGAAGCCCTGCCAGGCGACCTCCTCGGCGAGCGTGCTGGTCTTGACCGTGTAGCCCATCTGCTGGAGCAGGCACTGGGCGACCGCGACGTTGGCCTCGGCGCCGACCCACTGGTTGATCATCAGCTGGACGGTGCCCTTGTCGCCGCTGCCCTTGCAGGTCGCGGCTGCGGGAGCGGCGCTGGCGCTCGGGCCGGCCGATGCGTCGCCCGGCTTGCGGCTGCGGCCGCCGTCGCGGTCGGGGCGACGCGTCGCGGGCGGCGCCGAGGTCGTCCCGGACGACTTTCGCGCACCCGGTGACGATGATGCGCGACGATCGGCGACGCCGGCGAGCCAGCGAGCCGCTCCGCGTGCTCTCGCATGTGCAGTTGCTCCTCCTCGTGTGCCGGCCTCAGCCGGCTCTCGCTGCCGTCGACCGGCGTCGGCCGCCGGCGCCCTGGGTGATCCGATCGAGCATGATCCCGAGCAGCACGATCGCGACGCCCGCCGCGAGTCCCTTTCCGAACTGCTCGCCACGGGAGAACCCCGTGATGACGTCGTAGCCTAGCGCGCCCGCGCCGACGAGTGCGCCGATGACCACCATCGACGACGACCATCACGATGCCCTGGTTGGTCGCCAGCAGCAGTGTCCTCGCGCGGACATCGGCAGCTGGACCTTGAAGAGCAGCTGCGCGATCGGTGGCGCCCGACGAGGTCGGCCGCCTCGACCGCGGTCGGTCGGGACCGACGGATCCCGACCTCGACGAGGCGGATCACCGGCGGCACGGCGAAGATGACCGCCGCGACGATCGCGGTGAACCGGGTCGGGCTGAACAGCGCCAGCGCCGGGATCAGGTAGACGAAGGCCGGGCAGCGTCTGCGCGGCATCGAGCAACGGCCGCAGGACGCGCGCGCAGCGCGGTCGTTGCGCGCGGTGAGGATGCCGAGCGCGATGCCGATCACGAGCGTCAGGGCCGTCGCCGACCAGCACGTTCGCGAGGGTCGCCATCGAGTGGTCCCAGAGGCCAGGAGGACGATCAGGCCGAGGCAGACCGCCGAGATCAGCGCGGCGCGGCCGCCCGGAGATGGCCCAGGCCGCGACGACGGTGATCGCGACCACCAGCCACCACGGCGCTGACGTCAGCAGCGCCCTCGAGCGGGTTCAGCACGATATTGGTCGCGACGTTCTTGATCCGATGGTCGACGCCCGAGAAGGTCCCGGTGAACCAGTCCAGCCCGGCGTTGACGGGATCCGCGAACGAGATCCGCGATCGTGTCGGGGAACGCGCGTCGCGTCCACCACGGCCGGCGCGAGCAGCCCGGCCGCGAGCACGAGCGGCCCGGCCCGACGAGCGCCCGCTGGCCGCGCGCGGACTTCGCCGACGCGCGATCCGGGAGCGCGGCGTCGAGCCATTCACCGGCGGCGATAGGTCAGGCGGTCGAGGATGATCGCCATGATGACGATCGCGAGGCCGGCGTCGAACGCCGTGCCGACATCGACCTTGGACAGGGCGCTCAGGATGTTCCGCGCCGAGCCCTGGCGCGCCGATCAGGCCGGCGATGACGACCATCGAGAGGCCGAGCATGATCGTCTGGTTGATCCCCAGCGCCGATCGCCCGGCGGGCGAGCGGCAGCTCGACCTTGCGCCAGCACGCTGCATCCCGGTGGCCCCGAACGAGCGCGGCCGCCTCCACGGTGTCGCGCGGGACGCCCGCGGATGCCGAGCGAGGTGATCCGGATCGCCGGCGGCATCGCGTAGATCAGGGTCGCGACCGTCGGACGGCGGCGCGCCGATCAGGAACAGCAGGGTCATCGGCGTCAGGTACGCCAGCGTCGGCATGATCTGCATCACGTCGAGGATCGGCGACAGCAGCGCGTCGAGCCGGTTGCTGCGACCGGCGAGCGATGCCGAGCGGCATGCCGATCGCGCAGCGCGATCAGGACCGCGGCCAGCATCGACGGCGAGCGTCGCCATGCTCTCGTCCCACAGCCCGAGGACGCCCAGCGGTCGCGAACCCGAGACCCGCCAGCAGCGCCAGCCGCCAGCCGCCGAACAGCAGGCCGAGGGCGCCGACCAGCGCCGATGACGCCGGGCCAGCCGAGCGACGCGAGGAGCTCGTCGAACAGGTCGACGAGCGACGTCGACGCCGACTCGGATCGGGTCGAGGATCGTGGCGGTTGGCGGCGATCGGCGTCCTGATGCTGTTCAGGTTGCGGAACAGATGTCCGCGTCGTCGTCGTGGGGCAGCGTCCACTGGTGCGCCGCTGGAACAGGATCGCGTAGGCGACTCGCCGCGGATCGCGATGCCGAGCACGGACCGAGCAGCGCCTTCCTCGGAGCTCGCCGGGTTCGGTCAGCCTGGTGGTCGGCCACCCAGCGGTACGAGCGGGTCAGCGCGGCGTCGACGCGCCGGCGATCGCCTCGAGGATGTGGGCGCGGTCGACCACGCCGACCAGCCGCCCGTCGTCGATGACGCGGATCGGGCGCTCGCTCGCGGCCACGGCGTGGACGGCGGCACGGATCACCGTGTTCGAGCGGAAGACCGGGCCGTCGAGGACATCGTCCGGCGTCGCGTCGCGCATGACCCAGCTCAGGGTCAGGACGTGCGACTTGGGGATGTCCCGCACGAAGTCCTTGACGTAGTCATCTGCCGGCCGGGCCACCAGCTCCTCCGGACGCCCGATCTGCACGATCTGACCGGCCCGCATGATCATCACGTGGTCGCCGAGCTTGAGCGCCTCGGCGAGGTCGTGGGTGATGAAGACCATCGTCTTGCGCAGGTCGTGGTGCAGGCGGATGACCTCGTTCTGCATGTCCCGCCGGATCAGCGGGTCGAGGGCGCTGAATGGCTCGTCGAGGAGCATCACCTCCGGGTCGCCCGCGAGCGCCCGCGCCAGGCCGACCCGCTGCTGCTGGCCGCCGGACAGCTCCTCCGGATAGCGGTCGGCCATGCCATCGAGGCCGACCAGCCCGAGCATCGACCGCGGCGCGTTCCTGGCGCGCCGACTTCGACTTCGCCGCGCAGCTCCAGCCCGAAGGCGATGTTGTCGAGGACCGGCCGGTGGGGCAGCAGCCCGAAGTGCTGGAAGACCATCGAGAACCTCTTGCGGCGCAGCTCGCGCAGCCGTGCCGGGCTCGCCGTCGAGGATGTCCTCGCCGTCGAGGTCGACCTTGCCCCGCGTTGGCTCGATCAGGCGCGTCAGGCAGCGGACGAGCGTGGACTTGCCGCTGCCGGACAGGCCCATGACGACGAACACCTCGCCTGGCTTGACGTCGAAGGAGACGTCGCGCACCGCGATCGTGCCGCCCTGCGCGGCGACCGCGGCCTCGATGGCGTCGCCGTCGGGCGGAGCGCCGGCGCCCTTGGCCACCTTCGCCTCGGCCGGGCCGAAGACCTTCCACAGGTCCCGGACCGACAGGCCGCCCACTGTCGCCTCGGGCGTGGGCTCAGGCAACGGCGGGGTCGCCGGCTCCGTGGTGGCGGTCACCTGTCGTCATCCTCCGAACCAGCCTGTGGGACCCGGTGCCGTGTTCTGCCAGATGTGCTTGGCCTCACGGTACTCGTCCAGACCGCTCGGGCCAAGTTCCCGTCCGATGCCGGACTGCTTGAAGCCGCCCCACTCGGCCTCGGGGAGGTAGGTGTTGTAGTCGTTGATCCAGACCGTGCCATGACGGAGACGCGCCGCGACGCGCTGCGCGCGTTCGGGATCCGCGGTCCAGACGGCCCCCGCCAGACCGTACGTCGTGTCGTTGCCCAGCGCGACGGCCTCGTCCTCGGTGGTGAACCGCTCGATGGTCAGGACCGGGCCGAAGACCTCCTCGCGGATGATCCGCATGCCGCGCTCGACGTCGGCGAAGACCGTCGGCCGGTAGAAGTAGCCGGCCTGCAGCTCCGGCTCGTCGGGACGCCGGCCGCCGGCCACGAGCCGGGCGCCCTCGTCGAGCGCGGAGGCCACGTAGCCCTCGACCTTTGCGCGGTGCTCGGCGGTGATGAGCGCGCCGGCCTCCGTCGCGTCGTCGAGGCCGACGCCGAGCCGGATCAGGTCGGCGCGGCGGCCCACCTCGGCCACGAAGCGGTCGTAGATCTCGTCCTGCACGATCGCCCGGCACCCGGCCGAGCAGACCTGGCCGGAGTGGGTGAACGCGGCGGTCAGCGCGTTGTCGACGGCGGTGTCGAAGTCGGCGTCGGCGAAGACGATATTGGGGCTCTTGCCGCCGAGCTCCAGCGCGACCTTCTTCATGTTGCCGGCCGCGCCGCGCATGAGCGCCCGGCCCGCCTCGATGCCGCCGGTCAGCGAGATGAGGTCGACGTCCGCGCTGTCCGCCAGCGCCTGGCCGACGCGGCCCCCCGGCCCGAGGACGAGGTTGACGACGCCGGCCGGGAGGCCCGCTTCCTCGAGCAACCGCGTCAGGTGGATCGCGGACAGCGGCGTGACCGACGCGGGCTTCATCACGGCCGTGTTGCCGGCGGCCAGCGCCGGCGCGATCTTCCACGAGAGCTGGAGGAGCGGGTAGTTCCACGGCGCGATCAGCCCGCACACCCCGACCGGCTCGTAGACGATCCGCGAGCGGACCGCCGGGTCGTCCTGGTCGACGATGCGCTCGTCGTCATCGCTGACGAGCCCCGCGTAGTAGCGGAAGACCCGCGCGACGTCGGTGATGTCCCAGCGGCTCTCGCGCATGGCCTTGCCGGTCTGGAGCGTCTCCTCGCGGGCCATCGCCTCGAGGTCGCGGTCGATGAGATCTGCGGTCCGGGTGAGGAGCGCGGCGCGCTCCGCGGCGGTCGTCCGCGGCCACGGACCGGTGTCGAAGGCACGGCGCGCGGCGGCGATCGCGGCCTGGACCTGGTCGTCGGTCGCGACGTCCACCTCGGTCACGACCGAGCCGTCCGACGGGTTGACCACGGGGCTGCACGTCCGGTCGCCCGAGGCGACCCACGCGCCATCGATGAACAGGTCCGGCAACGGGATCCCTCGCTCGGCGGTCGTTGACTGGGGCGCTAGGGTCGGCCGCGCCGCGGCCGTCGTCAAGGCGCCGGACCGCCTGTCAGGCCGAGGCGTCTCATCCGGCACGACCGCCGCGCTACCCTTCGACGGTGGACCCGACCCGCCCCGACCGAGCCGACCGTCACCCCTCCCCGCACCCGGACCGGCTGTGGCGGCACCCCGACCCGAAGGCGTCCTACGACGTCGTGATCATCGGCGGCGGCGGGCATGGGCTGGCCGCCGCGTACTACCTGGCGAAGAACCACGGGATCACCAACGTGGCGGTCGTCGAGCGGGGCTGGCTGGCCGGCGGGAACATCGCGCGCAACACCGCGATCATCCGCAGCAACTACCTGTGGGACGAGAGCGCGGCCATCTACGAGCACGCCCTCAAGCTCTGGGAGACGCTCCCGCAGGAGCTCGACTACGACCTGCTCTTCAGCCAGCGCGGCGTGATGAACCTCGCCCACAACCTGGGCGACGTGCGCGAGGGCCAGCGGCGGGTCCACGCCAACCGGCTCAACGGCGTCGATGCCGAATGGCTGACGCCCGACGACGTCAAGCGCCTCTGCCCGATCGTCAACGTCGCCGACGACGTCCGCTACCCGGTCCTCGGGGCGACGTGGCAGCCGCGTGGCGGCATCGCGAAGCACGACCACGTCGCCTGGGCGTACGCGCGGGCCGCCGACGCGCTGGGGGTCGACCTCATCGAGGGCGCCGAGGTGACCGCCATCGACATCGAGGGCGGGCGGGTCACCGGCGTGCAGACCTCGCGCGGCCGGATCGCCGCGGGGAAGGTCGCGATCGTGGCCGCCGGCCACGCCTCGATCGTCGCGGCGATGGCCGGCATCCGTCTGCCGCTCCAGAGCCACCCGCTCCAGGCACTGGTGTCGGAGCTGCTCGAGCCGGTCCACCCGGTGGTCGTGATGTCGAACGCCGTGCACGTCTACGTCAGCCAGGCGCACAAGGGCGAGCTGGTCCTAGGCGCCGGCATCGACGGCTACAACGGCTATGCGCAGCGCGGCGCGTTCCACATCATCGAGCAGCAGATGGCGGCCGCCCTCGAGCTCTTCCCGATGTTCGCCCGCGCCCACGTGCTGCGGACGTGGGGCGGGATCGTGGACGTCTCGCCCGACGCCTCCCCGATCATCGGGCTCACGCCGGTCGGCGGCCTCTACCTCGACTGCGGCTGGGGGACCGGCGGCTTCAAGGCGACCCCCGCGTCCGGCTGGGTGCTCGCCCATACGGTCGCGAACGACGAGCCGCACGAGCTCAACCGGCCGTTCGCCCTCGATCGATTCACCAGCGGCGCGCTCATCGACGAGCACGGCGCCGCCGCCGTGGCCCACTGATGCTGTCGATCCCCTGCCCGTGGTGCGGGCCGCGCGACGAGACGGAGTTCCACTACGGCGGCCAGGCCGGCATCGCGTACCCGGCGGACCCGGACGCGATGACCGACGCGGCGTGGGCCGACTACCTGTTCATGCGCGACAACCCCAGGGGCGTCTGGCGCGAGCGCTGGGTCCACACGGCGGGCTGCCGGCGGTGGTTCGACCTGACCCGCGACACCTTCACCAACGAGGTGTCGGGGTGAGCGGGCTCCGGCTCCCGGCCGGCGGCGACCGGATCGACCGGAGCCGACCCGTCGCCTTCGAGTTCGACGGGCGCCCGATGGCCGGGTTCGAAGGCGACACGCTCGCCTCGGCGCTGCTCGCGAACGGGGTCGATGTCGTCGCCCGGAGCATCTACGACGACCGGCCGCGCGGCGTGATGACCGCCGGCCCCGAGGAGCCGAACGCGCTGGTGCAGGTCGAGCGAGCCGATGGCGTGTCCGAGCCGATGGTCCGGGCCACGACACTGCCGCTCGAGGAGGGGATGCGGGCGTGGGCGCTGGCCGGCAAGGGCCGGCTCGCTGACCGGCGGGACGACGCGCGATTCGACAAGCGGTATGCGCACGTCGAGGTGCTCGTGATCGGGGCGGGGGCGTCGGGGCTGGCGGCGGCGGCCGCGGCGCGTGGGGCGGACCCCGGGGCGCGGGTGCTGGTGCTGGACGCGGACCCGGCGGCTCGCGGCGACGGGGTCCTCGCCGACGCCACGGCGCTCGGCATCTACGACCACGGCTACGTGACCGCCGTCCAGCGCCGCCCGACGGCCCGGACCGAGGGCCGGCTGTGGCACATCCGCGCCGGCCGGATCGTGGTCGCCGCCGGCGCGACGGAGCGGCCGATCGTCTTCGCGGACGATGACCGGCCGGGGATCATGCTGGCCGGCGCGGCCGCGACGTACATCGAGCGGTACGGCGTTCGACCAGGCGCTCGGGCCGTGGTCTTCACGAACAACGACACGACCGCGGGCGTGCTCGCGGTCCTTCGCGCGGCCGGGACCGAGGTCGTCGCCGAGGTCGACATCCGCCGCGGCGAGGCCGTCGTCGGGACCGCTGGCGACGAGGCCGGCCGGCTTGCCTCCGTGACGATCGCCCGGGCCGACGGCCGCCAGGAGACGGTCGATGCGGATCTGCTCCTCGTGTCGGGCGGTTGGAACCCGAACGTCGCGCTGTGGAGCCAGGCCCGCGGCACGCTCCGCTTCGACGAGCGGATCGCGGCCTTCGTCCCGGACCGTCCGGGTCCGCACGGCCGGATGGAAGCCGTGGGCGCGGCAGCGGGCGACATCGCGGGCCTCGGCGCGATCGAGCCGGCCTGGATCGTCCCGCCGCCGGGCGACCGGACCGCCGCCGAGCCTGGAGAGGACGACTGGGCGACCCACTACGTCGACCTCCAGCGCGACGCGACCGCCCGCGACCTGCGCCGGGCGCTCGGCGCCGGCCTGACCTCGATCGAGCACGTCAAGCGCTACACGACGATCGGCACGGCCGCGGACCAGGGCAAGACCTCGGGCGTCGTCGCGTCGGCCATCGCGGCGGCGATCCTCGGCCAGGAGGTCGGTAATGTCGGCGTCCCGACCTACCGGCCGCCGGTCGTCCCGGTCAGCTTCGCCCAGCTCGCCGGCCGCGAACGCGGCGACCTCCTCGACCCGATCCGGGTGACGCCGATCCACGACTGGCACGTGGAGCACGGCGCCGTCTTCGAGGACGTCGGCCAGTGGAAGCGGCCGCGCTACTTCCCGCGCGGCGGCGAATCGATGGAGGCCGCCGTTCTGCGCGAGTGCGCGGCGGCGCGGACCGGCGTGGCGGTGATGGATGCGACCACGCTCGGCAAGATCGACCTGCAGGGGCCGGATGCCGGCACCTTCCTCGATCGCGTCTACACGAACACCTTCTCGACGCTCAAGGTCGGGTCGTGCCGCTACGGCGTCATGTGCCGGCTCGACGGGATGGTCTTCGACGACGGCGTCACCTCGCGGCTGGCCGAGGACCGGTTCCACATGACCACCACGACCGGGAACGCGGCAGCGGTCCTCGACCACCTCGAGGAGTGGCTCCAGACCGAGTGGCCCGAGCTGCGGGTCCGCGCCACGAGCGTCACCGAGCAGTCGGCGACGGTCGCGGTGGTCGGGCCGCGCTCCCGCGACGTGGTCGCGGCGCTCGCGCCGGGGCTCGACCTCGGCATCGATGCATTCCCGTTCATGACCTGGCGCGACGCGCCGATCGCGGGGATCGCCGGGCGGGCGTTCCGGATCTCGTTCTCCGGGGAGCTGGCGTACGAGCTCAACGTCCCCTCGCCGGATGGCCTCGCGCTGTGGGCGGCGGTGATGGCCGCGGGCGAGCCGCTCGGGATCACGCCCTACGGCACCGAGACGATGCACGTCCTGCGCGCCGAGAAGGGCTACCCGATCATCGGCCAGGAGACCGACGGGACGGTCACCCCGCAGGACCTGGGCCTGGGCGGGCTGGTCTCGACCAAGAAGGACTTCATCGGCCGGCGCTCGCAGCGCCGGCCGGACAGCACCCGGCCGGACCGGAAGCAGCTCGTCGGTCTGCTGCCGGTCGACCCGGGCGAACTCCTCCCCGAAGGCGCCCAGCTGGTGGACCCGTCGGCGGACCTGGCGACGACGCCGGTCCCGATGCTCGGTCACGTAACGTCGTCGTACCGGAGCGCCGCGCTCGGACGGACCTTCGCGCTCGCGCTGGTCAAGGGCGGCCGGGACCGGATCGGAGATCGCATCCTCGCGCCGCTCGTCGACCGAGTCGTCGAGGCGACGATCGTCGATTCCGTGCTCTTCGACCCGGAGAACCGCCGCCGGAACGGAGAGCCGGCCGCATGACGATCGAGGCCACGATCCGGATCATGCGGCCATTGCCGCAGATCTCCCTGCGCGCCGACCCTGCCGACGCCGCGCTGCTGGCGCGGGTCGGGGCCGCGCTCGGCGCGTTGCCGCCGACCGCGCCGAACACCGTCGCCGCGTCGGCCGATGGCCTGGCGCACGTCCTCTGGCTCGGGCCTGACGAGTGGCTGGTGGTGGGGCGCGAGAGCGCTGCGGCCGGGGTCGCCGCGGCCACCGAGTCCGCCGTGCGCGCCGCCGGCGCCGGCGGCTACCTGACGGCCGTCGACGTCTCCGCGAACCGCGTCGGCATCGAGGTCTCCGGCCCCGGCGCCGCGGAGCTCCTCGCTCACGGCTGCGCGCTCGACCTCGAACGCGGGCTGCCCGCCGGCGCCTGCGCCCAGACCCTGGCTGGCGCGCGCGAACGTCGTCCTCTGGCACGTCACGGACCGGCCGGGACCCGTGTACCGGCTCCTCGTCCGGCCCTCGTTCCTGCGCTACCTTGTGGCGTGGCTTCGAGACGCACTCGAAGCGTGACGCAGAAGGGACGCACGTGACGGCTGGGCGCCTCGTCGCCGGGGTCGATTGCTCGACCCAGTCGACCAAGATCCTGGTGATCGACCCGGATACGGGCGAGGCGGTCGCGCGCGGCGGGGCCTCGCACGTCGTCACCGGTGTCGATGGCGCCCGCGAATCCGACCCGCTCGGCTGGTGGACGGCGGTCCGCGACGCCCTCGCGGCGACCGGCCGGGCCGCCGATGTCGGGGCGATCTCCGTCGCCGGCCAGCAGCACGGCCTGGTGGTCCTCGACGACGCCGGGGAGCCCCTCCGCGACGCGACGCTCTGGAACGACACCCGGTCCGCGCCGGACGCCGAGCGCCTGACCGCGGAGCTCGGCGCGGAGCGCTGGGCCACCCTGACCGGCCTCCGGCCCAACGCCTCGTTCACGGTCTCCAAGTGGGCCTGGCTCCGCCGGACCGAGCCGGAGGTCGCGGCCGCCGCCGCGGCGGTGCGTCTCCCCCACGACTACATCACGGGCCGGCTGACCGGCGCCGCTGCCACGGACCGGGGCGACGCCTCCGGGACCGGCTGGTGGTCGCCGACGACGGGCCGCTACGAGCCCGAGATCCTGGCCCATCCGTCGGTGGCGCTGCCCGCGCACCTGCTGCCGCGCGTCCTCGATCCGCGGGAGCTGGCCGGCGAGGTCACCCCGGCCGTCGCCGCCGAGCTCGGCCTGGCGCGCGGCACGGTCGTCGGGCCGGGGACCGGCGACAACATGGGCGCCGCGCTCGGGCTCGGGCTGGGGCTCGGGCAGACGGCGATGAGCCTCGGGACGTCCGGGACGATCTTCTCGGTCTCGGCGCGGCCGACCGCCGACCCGAGCGGCGTGGTCGCCGGGTTCGCCGACGCCGCCGGCCGGTTCCTTCCGCTCGCCTGCACGCTGAATTGCACGCTCGCGGTCGACCGGACGGCCGGCTGGCTCGGGCTCGACCGCGACGACGTCGCCCAGGCGGGATCCGTCGTCGTCTACCCGTACCTCGACGGCGAGCGCACCCCGGACCTGCCCGGCGCGTCGGGCACGATCCTGGGACTCCGCCACACCACGACCCCGCAGCAGATCCTGATGGCGACCTACGAGGGCGCCGCGGCCGCGCTCCTGGAGGCGCTCGACGCGATCGGGACGGCCGTCGGCGGCCTGGACGATGCCGCGCCGCTGATGCTGGTCGGCGGCGGCTCCCGCGGTCGCACATGGATCGAGGTGGTCCGCCGGCTCTCCGGGCGCCCGGTGCTCATCCCCGACGCGGACGAGCTGGTGGCCATCGGCGCCGCCGTCCAGGCGACCGCCGCGTGGCGCGGCGAGGATCCTGCCGCGATCGCGCAGCGGTGGGGGACCAGCCACGGGACATCGTACGAGCCGCTCCCCTTGGACACGGAACGGCTGGAGCGGATCGCGGCGTTCCGCGGCGCCATCGAGCTGGCGGCCACTGCCCCCGCGCACGGCTCGTGATCGAGCTCGTCGCGGGGGAGGCGCGGCTCGGCATCGACCCGGAGCGCGGCGGCCGGCTGGCGTCGCTCTGCCTCGGCGACCGGGAGCTGCTCGTCGGGCCGCCCGACGCGACCGACCGCTCGATCACGTGGGGCAGCTTCCTGATGGCCCCCTGGGTCGGACGGCTCGACCACGGCGCCTTCGAGTTCGATGAGCGGCAGTACGTGATGCCGCCGACCCTCGGTCCGCACGCGATCCACGGCCTCGTCCACGACCGCGCCTGGACCGCGACCTCGGTCGGCGTCGACGCCGCCGAGCTGTCGTGCGACCTCGGGCCGGCCGGCTGGCCGTTCGGTGGCGTCGCGCGACAGCGGTTCCGCCTGGAGCGCGGCGGTCTCGACATCGAGGCGGAGATCCGGGCCGAGCGGCGGATGCCCGCGGCGCTCGGCTGGCATCCGTGGTTCCGCCGCGACGCGCCAGGCCCGCGGCTGCGCGTCGACGCGGACGAGGTGCTCCAGACCCGCGGCCTGATCCCGACCGGCCGGACGATCCCGGTCCGCGGCATGACCGACCTGCGGCCCGGATCGCTCATCGCGGGCCGGCACGTCGACCACGCCTACGTCGCGCCGCGCTCCCCGGCGGTCGCGACCTGGCCGGACCTCGAGCTGCGAATCTCGTGGGACCCGCCGATCGGGTCGGTCGTCGTCTACACCCCGGCCCACGCCTTCTGCGTCGAGCCGCAGACCGCCTGGCCGAACGCCCTCGCCGGGGGCGAGGCCGACGCCGCCCGCACGGGACTCGCGATCCTCGAGGCCGGCGGCACGCTCCGCGCCTCGATGCGCATCGACTGGACGATGCAGCCCGCCGACCCGGCCGGCCGGAGCGAGCCGGTCACCGCGTCCTAGCGCGCCTCCCGGACATGGAACGGCGGCGGTCGTCGCCGACCGCCGCCGCTGTCCCCGGAGAGGGTCTCGGTCAGGAGATCTTCAGGACCACGAACGGGTTCTCGAGCGGATGCCGCCCGTGTCGCCCGAGCCAGATCCGGGTTCGCGAGAGCTTGCTGCCGTTGACCGAGGCGGCGAAGCGCAGACGCTGCGCGCAGGCCGTCTTGAAGTCGACGCCGTCGATCTTGCCGTAGTTGTAGAACTTGTAGGTCAGCGTCTTCTTGTCGGCGCTCAGGGTGAGCCTGTCGCCCTTCTCGAGCCGTGCCGGCTTGATGGTCATCGGCGCACTGGACACGATCCGGCCGGTGAGGGTGACCTTGCGGCTGCCCGGATGCGTCACGCGCAGGTGCCAGCCGTTGGCGTCGTGCCAGATGTAGTCGCCGGTGGCCGCGCCCGACTTGAGGGTCGCGGGCGTGCCCTGCACGGAGGCCGGCCAATGCGTCTCGCTGCAGACGGTGGCCGGCGTCGCATCGGGCGACGCGGCGAAGGTGCCGGCTGGAACGACCATGGCGGCGGTCAGTCCGCTCAGGACGAGCAGGCTGGCGGCCAATGAGCGGCGTCGGTGGTTCGCCAAGACGAACTCCTTCCTACCTGAACCCCGCGGTGAGCACGGGACGGAGATGTGGTCGCCGCGTGGGTTCGCGGCCTGGGACGAGGATGGCCCCGAGCCATGAAGAGGGGATGAAGGGCGTGTTCAGGGCCCGACACCGGCCGGTCCGCTACGTCCGGCGCAGGCTCCGCGAGATCCGTGCCGCGGACCCGACGACCGCCTCGGCGATGGTCCTCTCCTGGCCGTCGGCGGGGAAGCGGTACGACGGCCCGTGGAGATGCACGGCCGCGATGACCTCACCGGAGCCGTCGGCGACCGGGCGCCGCGACCGAGGCGATCCCCTCGTCGAACTCCTCGAGGACCCAGGCGTACCCGTCGCGCCGGATCTCGCGCAGGCGTTCGCGCAAGGCGTCCGGATCCACCACCGTCCGCGGCGTGAACCGCTCGAGTGGACGCTCGAGATAGCGCTCGATCGCGCCCGGTGGACGGAATGCCAGCAGCACCTGGCCGGACGAGACGGCGTGGAGCGGGACCCTGCTCCCCGTCCAGTCGCGCACCGACACGGGGTTCGGCGTGTCGACCTGGTCGATGTAGTGGACCAGGTCGCCGTCGGGGACCGAAAGGCCCGCTGCCTCGCCCGCCGATGCGGCCAGCGCAGCAAGGGTCCCATGCGCCACGGCCGCCAGCGAGCGGGCCGGCGTCAGTCCCGCGGCCAGCGTCGCCATCCGCGGTCCGAGGCGGTAGCGCGAGTCGCCGGGCAGCTGCTCGACCGCGCCCTCGTGGACGAGCGTCGCGAGCATCCGCGCCGCCGTCGACTTCGGCAGCCCGGAGCGATCCGCGACCTCGGTCACGCCGAGCGGCCCGGCCGCGAGCGCACTCAGCACGTCGAAGGCCCGCCTGATGGCCTGGACGCTGGACATGGACCTCCCTGTCGGCTAGATTCCGGGTCGCGGTTCCATCATACGGTACGGTTCCACATCGTGGAACCCCCACGAGGCGGCAGACCCGATGACCCAGGACGAGTACGCGGAGATCGACCTCGCGGCGTTGTCCGACGACGAGCTCGTCGAGCAGATGCACAACGACCTCTACGACGGGATGAAGGACGAGATCGTCGAAGGGACGAACATCCTGCTGTCCCGCGGCTTCTCGGCGACCAGGGTCCTCGACGACGCGCTCGTCGCGGGCATGAAGATCGTCGGCATCGACTTCCGCGACGGGATCCTCTTCGTGCCCGAGGTCCTCCTGGCGGCGAACGCGATGAAGGCCGGCATGGCGATCCTCCGTCCGCTGCTCGCCGAGACCGGCGCAGAGCCGGTCGGCAAGGTCGTGATCGGAACGGTCAAGGGCGACATCCACGACATCGGCAAGAACCTCGTCGGGATGATGCTCGAAGGCGCCGGCTTCGAGGTCTTCGACCTCGGCATCAACACCGACGCGGACAAGTTCATCGCGGCGCTCGAGCTGCACCACCCGGACATCCTCGGGATGTCGGCCCTGCTCACGACGACCATGCCGTACATGAAGGTCGTCATCCAGACGCTCAAGGACCGCGGCATCCGCGACGACTACATCGTGCTCGTGGGCGGCGCCCCGTTGAACGAGGAGTTCGGGATGGCGGTCGGCGCGGACGCCTACTGCCGTGATGCCGGCGTCGCCGCCGAGACGGCCCGTCGCCTGATCGACGAACGCCGTGCCCGCGTCGCCTAGCGTCGTCGTCATCGGCTGCGGCGCGCTCGCGCGCGAGCTCCTGGCGCTGACCAGGGACCTGCCCGCGGTCAAGGTCGTCTGCATCGATGCCCGTCTGCACATGCGCCCGGCCCTGATCGCCGACGCGGTCGCGGCCCGGATCGCCGAGGCACGCACCGCCTACGGTCCGGACGTCCGGCTGTTCGTCGCCTACGCGGACTGCGGGACCGGCGGCGCGCTCGACGCGGTGATCGAACGCGAAGGCGTGGAGCGCATCGCCGGCGCCCACTGCTACGAGTTCTACGCCGGGTCGGCCGCGTTCGCCGCGATGCAGGACCAGGAGCTCGGGACCTTCTACCTGACCGACTTCCTCGCCCGCCAGTTCGAGACCATCGTGCTCGCCGGGCTCGGGCTCGACCGCCATCCGGAGCTGCTGCCCGACTACTTCGGGAGCTATCGGCGCCTGGTCTACCTCGCCCAGACGGAGGACGACGAGCTGACCGCGAAGGCACGGGCCGCCGCCGTCCGGCTCGGGCTCGCCTTCGAACGGCGCGCGACGGGCTACGGCGAGCTGACCTCGACCATCCGAACCGCTGTCGCCTGAGGGGCTGCCATGGGTGTGATGACCGTGATCTGGTGGCGCGACATCCCCGCGCAGGTGCTCGCCCGCGAAGGCCGGCGCCAGAGCAAGCAGGTCCTCCACCCGCGCTTCCAGGTCGCGATCGACAAGGCCGCCGCGCGCGCGGGCAAGAGCGCCTACAACGACTACATCGAAGAGTGGCGGCGGGAGCAGCGCCGCTGCGGCGATGACATCGAGGCGGAGGTGACCGCCGAGGCCGAGCGCCTGGAGACCGACTTCCCGAAGCACCGCCTGGCCGAGCTCATCCAGAGCGGCGGGGTCGCCGGCGGCCCGGCGCTGGCGCCGGCCCACGAGACTCCGATCCCGCGCAAGAGCGACGCGCCCGCATGACCGACACCGTCCTGTCCTCGGCCTCGCGCGAAGTCGTCATCGGCTTCGAGCGACCGTTCGTCATCATCGGCGAGCGCATCAACCCGACCGGTCGCAAGCTGCTGGCCGAGGAGATGAAGGCCGGCGACTTCAGCCGCGTCGAGCGCGACGTCCTCGCCCAGGTCGAAGCCGGCGCCCACATGCTCGACGTCAATGCCGGGATCCCGCTCGCCGACGAGCCCGCGATCCTCGCGAAGACCATCCAGCTCGTCCAGGGCCTGACGGACCTCCCGCTCTCGATCGATTCCTCGATCGTCGAGGCGCTCGAGGCCGGGCTCGCGGTCTACCAGGGCAAGGCGCTCGTGAACTCGGTCACGGGCGAGGAGGAGCGCCTCGAGCGGGTCCTCCCGCTGATCCGCAAGTACGGCGCTGCAGTCGTTGCGATCAGCAATGACGACACCGGCATCAGCATGGACCCGGACGTGCGCTTCGCGGTCGCCAAGCGGATCGTCGAGCGGGCCGCGGACCACGGCATCCCCGCCTCGGACATCGTCGTGGACCCGCTGGTCATGCCGATCGGGGCGCTGGCCGAGGCCGGCCGCCAGGTCTTCACGCTCGTGCGCCGCCTCCGCGAGGAGCTCGGCGTCAATACGACCTGCGGCGCATCCAACGTCAGCTTCGGGCTCCCGCAGCGCGAGGGCATCAACGCGGCCTTCCTGCCGATGGCCATCGCCAGCGGCATGACCTCGGCGATCACCAACCCGCTGATGCCCGAGGTGAAGGCATCGGTCATGGCCGCGGACGTGCTGATGGGCCACGACCCCGATTGCGGCCGCTGGATCCTGGCGCATCGCCCGGCCGTCCCCGAGGGCGAGGTCAGCCGCCGACGCGTCAACCGCCGCGCCGTCGCGGCGGGCTGAGGCACCGAGCGACGTGACGGCCGCCGCCGAGGAGCCTCTCGTCATCTTCACGCCGTCGGGGCGGCGCGGGCGGTTCCCGGCCGGGACCACGGTCCTCGACGCGGGCCGCTCGCTCGGCGTCGACATCGACTCGGTCTGCGGCGGTCGCGGGATCTGCGGCCGCTGCCAGGTGACGCAGGGCCTCGGCGAGTTCCCCAAGCACGGGATCACCTCCGCGCCGGGCAACCTCTCGCCATTCGCGGAGCTCGAGACCGCCTATCGCGAGGAGAAGGGGCTGGCGGCCGATCGCCGGCTGTCCTGCACGGCGACGGTCTGCGGCGACGTCCTCGTCGACGTCCCGCCCGAGAGCCAAGTCCACCGCCAGGTCGTCCGCAAGGGCCTCGATGTGCGCACCTTCACGGTCGACCCGGTCGTGCGCCTGCACTACGTCGAGGTGACGCCACCGGAGCTGGCCTCGCCGACCGGCGACCTCGCCCGGCTCTTCGAGGCGCTGGAGCGCGAGTGGCAGCTGACGGACCTCGACGCCGACCTCGAGGTCGTTCGCGCGCTCCAGCCCGCCCTCGAGGCCGGCAAGTACGCGGTGACCGTCGCGGTCCACGAGGGCCGCCAGGTCATCGGCGTCTGGCCTGGGCTGCACGACAAGGCCTACGGTGTCGCCATCGATGTCGGATCGACCACGATCGCCGGCCATCTCGCGGACCTCGCCGACGGATCGGTCCTCGCGAGCAACGGCGTGATGAACCCGCAGATCCGCTTCGGCGAGGACCTGATGAGCCGGGTCTCCTACGCGATGATGCATCCCGAGGGCGCCGGCGAGATGACCGCGGCCGTGCGCAAGGCGCTCGACGGGCTGATCGCCACGCTCGCGATGCGGGCCGGCATCAAGCGGGCCGAGATCCTCGAGCTCACGATCGTCGGCAATCCGATCATGCACCACCTGGTCCTGGGCATCGACCCGACGCCGCTGGGCGGCGCGCCGTTCGCGCTCGCGACGGACCGCGCGGTCAAGACGACCACCGCGGAGCTCGGGCTGCGCGCACACCCCGGCGCCCGCGTCTACCTGCTGCCGTGCATCGCCGGCCACGTCGGCGCCGACACGGCCGGGGTGATCCTCGCCGAGCAGCCGCACCAGGCCGAGCGGATGACCCTCGTCGTCGACGTCGGCACGAACGCCGAGATCGTCCTCGGCGACAAGCGCCGGCTCCTCGCGGCATCGAGCCCGACCGGGCCTGCCTTCGAGGGCGCCCAGATCTCCGGCGGGCAGCGCGCCGCGCCCGGCGCCATCGAGCGCGTCCGGATCGACCGCGAGACGCTCGAGCCGCGGTTCCGGGTCATCGGCGTGGACGCTTGGTCGGACGAGCCCGGCTTCGAGGCCGGCGTCGCCGAGACCGGGATCACCGGCATCTGCGGCTCCGGGATCATCGAGGTCGTCGCCGAGCTGTTCCTCGCCGGGGTCATCACCGAGGACGGCGTCATCGACGGCTCGCTGGCCGCGCGCTCGCCGCGGGTCGTGGCCGACGGCCGGACCTCGGGCTACGTCCTCCACGAGGGCGTCGCGGGCGGCCCGCGCATCGTGATCACCCAGAACGACGTTCGCGCGATCCAGCTCGCGAAGGCCGCGCTCTACGCCGGCGTCCGGCTGCTGATGGACCAGCTGGGGATCGACGAGCTGGACGAGATCCGGCTCGCCGGCGCATTCGGCAGCCAGATCGACCCGACCCACGCGATGATCCTCGGCCTCGTCCCCGACTGCGACCTCGCGAACGTCCGCTCGGCCGGCAACGCCGCCGGCACCGGCGCGCTGATCGCGCTGCTGTCCGGCGCCGCCCGGCGCGAGATCGAGGGCGTCGTCCGCCGCGTCGAGAAGATCGAGACCGCGGTCGAGCCGCGGTTCCAGGAGCACTTCGTGGAGGCCATGGCCTTCCCGCACAAGACGGCCGCGTTCCCGCAGCTCGGCCGGGTCGTGGCGCTTCCCGCGCGGGCTGAACGGGCCACGGGCGCGGACGGCCGACCGGAACGTCGACGACGCCGCGCCGTCGCGGTCGGCACACAGGAGGGCGAGTAGATGGACGAACCCCGCCGGCGCAGCGGCGGCCGAGCCGCCCGCCAGGCCGCACGGCTCCTCTCCCACGCGGAGCACGTCCCGTTCCTGACCCGCACGCTGACCCCGTTCGAGGTCCTCGACGAGGAGGGCCTGTCGCTCATCGAGTACAACGCCGACACGGTCCTCCAGGAAGTGGGCCTCGAGTTCCGCGGCAACGCCGACGCGCTGCGCCTCTTCCGCGAGGCCGGCGCGGACGTCACCGGCGAGCGGGTGCGCTTCCCGCGCGGGCTCGCGCGCTCGATCGTCCAGGCGACCGCGCCGCGCCAGTTCACGCAGTACGCGCGCAACCCGGAACGGAACGTCGAGATCGGCGGCATGCACACGGTCTTCGCCCCCAACTACGGGTCGCCATTCGTGCGCGACCTGGACGGCGGCCGGCGCTACGGCACGATCGAGGACTTCCGCAACCTCGTGAAGCTCACCTACCTGTCGCCGAACCTCCATCACTCCGGCGGCACGGTCTGTGAACCGGTGGACGTGCCGGTCAACAAGCGCCACCTCGACATGGTCTACGCGCACATGCGCTACAGCGACAAGCCGTTCATGGGCTCGGTCACGGCCCCGGAGCGGGCGCGCGACACGGTCGAGATGGCCCGCATCCTGTTCGGCGCGCCGTACCTCGAGGACCATCCCGTGGTCCTGAGCCTCATCAACGCCAACTCCCCGCTGGTCTGGGACGGCGTGATGCTCGGCGCCGCGCAGGCGTACGCGGAGGCCAACCAGGCCACGCTCCTGACGCCGTTCATCCTCGCGGGCGCCATGTCGCCGGTGACGGTCGCCGGCGCCGCCACCCAGACGCTCGCCGAGGCCCTGGGCGGGATGGCCTTCGTGCAGCTCGTGCGGCCTGGCGCGCCGGTCGTGCTGGGCTCCTTCGCGAGCTCGATCTCGATGCAGTCGGGGGCGCCGACCTTCGGCACCCCGGAGCCCTCGCTCGTCCTGTACGTGATGGCGTCGCTGGCCCGCCGGCTGGGCGTCCCGTTCCGCTCCGGCGGCAACCTGTGCGCCTCGAAGATCGCCGACGCCCAGGCGGCATACGAATCGGCTGCGACCTTCAACGCCACGATCCTTGGCGGCGTCAACTTCGTCCTCCATGCCGCCGGCTGGCTCGAGGGCGGGCTGACCGTCGGCTACGAGAAGTTCATCCTCGACGCCGACCAGTGCGGCATGGCGGCGGTCTTCGTCAACGGGCGTCGACCTGACCGAGAACGGCCAGGCGATCGACGCGATCCTGAGCAACGAGCCGGGCCAGCACTACCTCGGCAACGCCCACACGCTGGCCAACTTCGAGCACGCGTTCTACCGCTCGGAGATCGCCGACAACAACAGCTTCGAGCAGTGGCAGGAGGACGGCTCGCTCGACGCCAACCAGCGCGCGAACGCGATCTGGAAGCGGATGCTCGCCGAGTACGAGGCGCCGCCCATCGACGACGCCACGGACGAGGCCCTCCTCGAGTTCATCGTCAAGCGCAAGGCGGCCCAGCCCGACTCGGACGTCTGAGACGTGCTCTTCCGCCGCCACTCCCGGCTGTCGGCTGCCCAGCGACGGGCGGTCGCCGCGGTCCTCGCCTCGCCGACGCTCGAGCTGGTCCCGCTCAAGAACGCGCTCGAGCAGGCGGACCACCTCCCGGCAGGCGCGACCGTCTCGGTCACAGCGTCGCCCGCCAAGGGGATCGAGGCGACGATCGCGCTCTGCGAGGCCCTCCAGGCCCGCGGCTTCAAGGCTGTCCCGCACCTGTCTGCGCGGATGGTCCGCGACCGGGCGCACCTCGTCGACCTCATCGCGTGGCTCGAGGGCGCCGGCGTCGATCGCGCGTTCGTGGTCGGCGGCGATGCCAAGGAGCCAGGGGATTTCGTCGACGGGCTCGCGCTCCTGCGCGAGATGGCCGACATCGGGCATCCGCTGGCGGAGATCGGGATCCCCTGCTATCCGCAGGGCCACGCGTTCATCCCGGACGGCCCGCTGGCCGAGGCGCTCGCGGCGAAGGCCGAGTACGCGAGCTACATGACGACCCAGCTCTGCTTCGATCCGGTCGCGATCGGGTCGTGGATCGCCGCGCGCCGCGCGGAGGGCCTGATGCTCCCCGTGCATATCGGGCTGCCCGGCGTCGCGGAGCCGCACAAGCTGCTCGCGATCACTGCGCGGATCGGCGTGGCCGACACCCACCGGTTCCTGACCAAGAACGCCCGGTTCGTTGCGCGGCTCATCCGCTCGGGCGGGTTCTACCGGCCGGACGGCCTGCTCGAGGGTCTCGCGCCGGTGATCGCCGATCCGGCGGCGCAGGTCGCCGGCCTGCACATCTACACGTTCAACAACGTCGCCACGACCGAGGCCTGGCGGGCCAAGTACCTGGCCGGGATCGTGGACGGTCGCCCGGCCTGACGGCCGTCCCGGAGGTCAGCGGGCGACGGGCCGGCGGCGCCCTCCCCGTTCGGTGTCGGACCGCACCGCTTCGTGACCCGCGACGTGTGCGGTGTGGGGTGGTCTGCTGCGGCAACCGCCGGAGACGTGCGAACCAAAGGTACTAGACCGCGTAGTACCGGATGGCCATGCTGGCGGTCCGCCTCGTTGGATCCGTCCGGCCAGGCGGGCCACCTCTCAGAGGACTCATCCGATGCCGATCAGAACTCCGATTCCTCCAGGCCATCGCCCGCATCGCGACGATGGTCGGCGCGCTCTTCGGGATGGACACGCCAGAGCCGCAACCGATCCGGCGGGACCGCCGCCGCTGACATCGACAACTCCACTGCTCGTCGTTCGGCTGCGCGACGAGCGGAGGCTCCTTTGCATGAACCCCGGCGTCCTCCCGCCGGGGTTCATGCGCCCACTACATCCTTCCCCTGAGCGGACGTCGTTTCCCCGAGCGGCGTACTGCAGGTCGAAGCGCCCCGTCGAACGCGGCGGGGCGCTTCGACGTCCCGAGGGCTATCGTTCGGCCATGAGCGATCGGGACGAGACCCGAGGCACGCGACTCGCCGCCAACACCGCGGCCTGTGCGGTCGTGCTGTTCGGCCTCCTCTGCTTCCTGACGACCCAGGCCCACGACCTTCGCGAGACCCTGCCGTTCACGCTGGACCCGTACGACGCCGTGGTCAGCTACGCCGTCATGGCGATCGCCCTGGTCGCCGGCGCGACCTGGGTCCGCAGTCTCCGCCATCGCGAGCCCGTCCTCGACCCGGCCGTCGCCCGGCGCATCCGGCTCGGCGTCGGCATCGCACTCGCGATCATGGCGGTGACGATCGTCTCGGACGCGCTGGCGTACGTGGCGCCGCCCGCCGAGGCGGGCACGGAGCTCCCGTGGTTCGTGGCCGGGCTGTGGCTGGTCAGCGCCGTGGCGGTCGTCGCCGCCACGGTCCTGCTCGTTCGCGCCGTGCGCGCCGGGACCGCGACCGCGTCGTCGCCAGCGACCCCGGAGCCCGACCTCCTCGACGACGCCCTCGGCCTCGGCGACGAGCTCGCCGGCCGCATCCCGCCGCTCCGGCCGCTCCGTCCCCTCGTCGGCCGCCTGGCGGCCTTCCTCGAGGGCTCGGGGTTCAGTCCGCGACGCCATCGGCTCGCCGTCGGCGTGGTCGGCGCGGTCGCGACCGCCGTCGCCTTCGACACCTGGCACGCGATCGTGGAAGGGCCGTGGGTCCCGGAAGGCGCCGTCGTCTTCGGCCTGCTCGCGGCCACCGGTGCGATCGTCATCTACGGCCTGACCCTGCGCCCGCTCCGACTGATCCGCCCCGCCGACTGATCCGACCCGCCGACTGACGGCCGCTCGCCGCCGCGCGCTCGTCGATGACCGCTGCGTCGCTTACCGGTGGGCGGTGTAGACCGACGTGATCATCTGTCGCTCGACACGACCGCCGAACTCGGCATCGGCGATGCGCTCGAGCTCGTCGAGGATCGTCTCCCGCTGGACGTCCGGCAGTCGGGCGATGTTCGAGTACGTCGCATACAGCCGTCGTGTCTGCGCCGCGTCGAGGCGCAGCGTCCATCGCTCGGCCTCGTGCTCCACGTCCGCGAACCCATGGGTCTCCAGCTCGGACGTGCGGGCGGCCACGTCGAGTGCGACGTCGAGTCCTCCGCCTCCATCCCCGGGACTGCGTTCGAGGTCACCCAGGAGCGACACGGTCGCGTCGTGGAACGGGTCCGGCCGATCCGGGTCACCGAAGGTGTTCCACCAGAGCGCGAGCCAGCCTCCCGGTCGCAGGACGGCCGCGATCTTCGGGAGCGCCTGCTCCGGGTCCAGCCAGTGGAACGACGTCGCGGCGACGACGAGGTCGAATGACGACGGCTCAAGCTCGGCGTCTTCGAAGGCGGACACGACCACCTCCAGGCCCTCGGCGACCCCCGACCGCGCGGAGAGCTGCGCGGCGAGGGCCGGACTGGGTTCGATGGCGACGACGTGCGCGCCCGCGTCCAGGAGCCGCTTCGTGGCCTGTCCCGGTCCGGGCCCGATCTCGGCGACTCGACTCCCCTTCCCGAGGTGACATCGATCGCGGAGGATGTCGTACACGCGATCCGGATAGTCGGGGCGAGCCGACGCATAGATCGCGGCCGTCCTTCCGAACACGGCGCGACCCTCGCTTCGCGCGAACGGCCCCCGTCGTTCCGATCGTCCCGACTCCATGGCCGGAAGTGTACGGACCCCTTCCCGTCGATTCGTTGACGCCCCGCCGCCGGCGCCGCGTAGACTCATATCCCGACGAAATCACTCGGATATCGAGGACCGTCCGCTGACCCCTCCCGTCGACGACCGCGACGCCCGTCCCACCACGCCCGCCTACCACGGCACCGGCGCCGTCGCCTTCTGCACGAAGGGCGAGTACGGCGTCCGGCTGATGGTCCAGCTCGGGCGGCACTACGGGACGGGACCGGCCAGCCTCGCCGAGATCGCCGCCGAGGAGGACCTCCCGCGCGCCTACCTCGAGCAGCTCGTGGTCAGCCTGCGCGAGGCGGGCCTGGTGACCAGCACCCGCGGCGCCCACGGCGGCTACGAGCTCGCCCGCCCGCCCGAGACGATCCCGATGAGCGAGGTCCTCCGCGCGCTCGAAGGCCCGATCGCGCCGATGATGTGCGCCACGCGACGACCCCGAGCACGCCGACCTGTGCGACCGCTCGCTCGCGCTGCACGGTCAACGTCCTGTGGGTCCGCGTCCGCGACGCGATCGCCGGCGCGCTCGACTCGATGACCCTCGCCGACCTCGTCCCGCCGCCGCGACCTCCCAGCCGCGCCCATCCAGCCGACCGACCCTGCAGGGAGCCCTGACCGACCCGTGACGACCGACCAGCCGACGACCAGCCCTCGTCATCCGCGGCCTGCGCGTCGCGCCCATCGCCACGCCCGACCACGAGATCCTCCAGGGGATCGACCTGACCGTCGGCAAGGGCGAGGTCCACGCGATCATGGGCCCCAACGGCTCGCGGCAAGACGACCCTCGCCTACGCGCTGATGGGCCACCCGGCCTACGTCGTCAAGGGCGGCGAGGTCCTCTGGAAGGGCCGCGACATCCTCAAGCTGTCGGCCGACAAGCGCGCCCGGCTCGGCCTGTTCCTCGCCTTCCAGTACCCGACCGCGATCCCCGGGCCTGAGCGTCGCGTGCTTCATCCGCTCGGCGCTCAACGCCAAGCTCCAGGGCATCGACAAGAACCCCGACGTCGACCCGACCGACTCGGTCAAGGGCGGCGTCTCCATGCGCGACTTCCGCAACAAGATGCGCGAGAAGATGGCGCTGCTGCGGATGGACGAGGGCTTCGCCAGCCGCTACGTCAACGAGGGCTTCTCGGGCGGCGAGAAGAAGCGCCTCGAGATGCTCCAGATGGCCGTCCTCGAGCCGCGAGATGGCGATCCTCGACGAGACCGACTCCGGGCTCGACATCGACGCGCTGCGGATCGTCGCCGAGGGCGTCAACGCGATGCTCAACCCGGAGCTCGGCGTCCTGCTGATCACCCACTACCAGCGCCTGCTCAACTACATCACCCCGGACTTCGTCCACGTCCTGGCGCAGGGCCGGATCGTCACGTCGGGCGGCAAGGACCTCGCGCTCCGGCTCGAGGACGAGGGCTACGGCCCGGTCCTGCGCGAGGCCGGCTTCGAGGCCGACCTGCCCGACGAGGCGCTGCTCGTCCCGAGGAGCCGGCCGGCGCCGAGCTCGAAGCCGTGGAGGCCGCCCGCTAGGCGGGCGCCGACCGATGACGCATCACCTCCGAGCCGACGCGGCCCGAGGCGGCGCCGTCCGCCGCGCTCGACCCGGTCGCGCTCCGCGCCGACTTCCCGATCCTCGCACCAGGAGATCAACGGCCACCCGCTGGTCTACCTCGACTCGGCGTCGACCAGCCAGAAGCCGCAGGTCGTCATCGACGCGCTGGACGACTACTACCGCGAGTACAACGCCAACGTCCACCGCGGCATCTACACGATCGGCGAGAAGGCGACGGCCGCGTACGAGGCAGGCGCGCGCCCAGGTCGGCGCGGTTCATCAACGCGCCCGGACAGCCACGAGATCGTCTTCACCCGCAACGCGACCGAGGCGATCAACCTCGTCGCCTACTCGTGGGGCCGCCGGAACATCGACCGCGGCGACGCGATCGTCCTGACCGAGATGGAGCACCACGCCAACCTCGTCCCGTGGCAGCTCCTCGTCCAGGAGCGCGACGGCGACCTCGAGTTCATCCCGATCACCGACGACGGGATCCTCCGCCTCGACGTCTTCGAGGTGCTGCTGCGGCTCAAGCCGAAGCTCGTCGCGTTCACCCACGTCTCGAACACGCTCGGGCACCATCAACCCGGTCCGCGAGATGGTCGAGATGGCCCACGCGGCCGGCGCGCTCGTCCTGGTCGACGGCGCCCAGGCCGTCCCGCACCTGCCGGTCGACGTCCAGGAGCTCGGCGCCGACTTCTACGCGTTCTCCGGCCACAAGATGCTCGGCCCGATGGGCTCGGGCGCGCTGTGGGCGCGGCGCGAGCTGCTCGAGGCGATGCCGCCGTTCCTGTCCGGCGGCGAGATGATCCGCGAGGTCCACCTCCGGCGGAGCGACTTCAACGACATCCCCTGGAAGTTCGAGGCGGGCACGCCGGCCGTCGGCGACGCGATCGGCCTGGGCGTCGCGGCCGACTACCTGACGGCCATCGGCATGGACGCCGTCCGCGCGCACGAGCGCGAGCTCGTCGCCTACGCGCTCGAGGCGCTCCCGCGCGAGGTCCCCGGCATCGAGCTCTACGGGCCGCTGGATCCCGGACCTCCGCGGCGGCGTCGTGCCGTTCAACCTGCCGGGCATCCACCCGCACGACGTCGCCCAGGTGCTCGACCGGTTCGGCATCGCCGTCCGGGCCGGCCACCACTGCACGATGCCGCTCCACGAGCGCCTCGACCTGGCGGCCACCGCCCGCGCGAGCTTCAGCGTCTACTCGACCCGCGACGACATCGACGCCCTGGCCGCCGGCCTCCAGGAAGTCCAGCGCGTCTTCAACGGCTGAGGCTGAGGGTGCCGCGCGATCGGCAACATCTAATCCCGACCTTGCGTGGTCGGGATTGGGCAGACGCGCTAGACTTCGAAGCAGACATGGACGACCTCTACCGCGACTACATCCTCGAGCACTACCGGCGCCCCCACAACTTCGGGGTCATCGAGGACGCCGACGCGTCGTACGAGGGCGCCAACCCGCTCTGCGGCGACCGGATCACGCTGATGATCGGCGTCAAGGACGGCGTCGTCGACCGCGTCGGGTTCACCGGCCGCGGCTGCGCGATCAGCCAGGCCAGCGCCTCGCTCCTGACCGACGAGATCAAGGGCAAGCCGCTCGCCGAGGTCGCCGGCTTCCGCGCCGACGACCTGCTCGACCTGCTCGGCATCGAGATCAGCCCGGCCCGCCTGAAGTGCGCGATGCTCAGCCACGACAGCCTCCAGCACGTCCTCGCGGACCTGGGCGCCGCGGACCGCGCGAACCTGACCGCCCAGCCCGGCCGAGGCCGGCGCATGAACCGGATCGAGCGCCGCTGCAGGTGTCGCCAGCCGGCCTGACTGCCGGCGAGTCATCCGAACCGCCCCCGCCCCCGAACCACTGATCGTGAGGACGGCCTGGGGCCGTCCTCTCTTCCGTTCCTCCGCCCTGGCGCCAGTCGCCAGCCCGTCGTCCATCGGAGCCAACCAGCCCCATGCCGAAGTCCTACGCCGACCTCCTCCGCGAGGCCCGCGCCCAGATCCGAGAAGTCAGCCCCCAGGAGGTGCGACGCCCTCCGCCGCGGCAGCGCGACGGTCGTCGACGTCCGCGAGGACTCCGAGTGGGAGCAGGGCCACCTGCCCGGCGCCCTCCACATCTCCAAGAGCTACATCGAGCAGCAGATCGAGGGCGCGGTCCCGGACCGCGACGCCCCGGTCGTCCTCTACTGCGCCGGCGGCGTCCGCTCGCTGTTCGCCGGCCAGACCCTCGCCGACATGGGCTACACGAACGTCGCCTCGATGGCGGGCGGCTTCCAGGCCTGGAAGGGCGCCGGCCTCGAGTTCGAGACGCCGGTCGTCCTGCTCGGCCGAGCAGAAGCAGCGCTACAGCCGCCACCTGCTGATCCCCGAGGTCGGCTCGGCCGGCCAGGCGAGGCTGCTCGGCTCGCAAGGCGCTGCTCATCGGCGCCGGCGGGCTCGGCTCGCCGGCCGCGCTGTACCTCGCCGCAGCCGGCGTCGGGACGATCGGCATCGTCGACTTCGACATCGTCGACGTCAGCAACCTCCAGCGCCAGATCATCCACACCACCGACCGGGTCGGCGAGCGCAAGGTCGAGTCCGCGCGCAAGTCGCATCAACGCCCTCAACCCCGAGGTCAAGGTCGTCGCCCACGAGGAGATGCTCGTCGCCGCGAACGTCGAGCGGATCATCGCCGGCTACGACGTGATCCTCGACGGCACCGACACGTTCGAGACCCGCTACATCCTCAACGACGCGGCGGTCGCGGCCGGCATCCCGGTCGATCCACGCCAGCGTCTTCCGGTTCGAGGGCCAGCTCACGACCTTCGTCCCGTTCGAGGGGCCGTGCTACCGCTGCCTCTACCCGACGCCGCCGCCGCCCGAGCTCGCCCCCGGCTGCTCCGTGGCCGGCGTCCTCGGCGTCGTGCCCGGGCATCCTGGGCCTGCTCCAGGCCAACGAGGCGCTCAAGGTCCTGCTCGGGATCGGCAACACGCTCGCCGGCCGGCTGCTGCTGTTCGACGCGCTCGAGACCGAGTTCACCGAGCTGAAGCTGCGGCGCGACCCGAACTGCCCGGTCTGCTCGGACGAGGCGGTCGCCGCGCGCAGGGCCGGCCTGCCGATCACCGTGGACGCGTCGGCGACGACATCCCGTTCGCGATGACGACGACCGGGCCGCCGGCAGCCGTTCGCCCGGACGGCGCGCGCATGAGCACGGTCTACATCCCGGCCGTCCTCCGGCCGCAGCGTCGGCGGCGCGAAGTCGCTGGAGCTCGAGTGGCGGCTCGATCCGTGGCGCGGTCGTCGACGCGCTGGCGCAGCGTCATCCCGTCGCTGCGGAGGCCAGCTGCTGACCGACGACGGCGAGCTCAACCGGTTCGTCAACGTCTACGTCAACGGCCAGGACGTGCGCTACCTCGCGGGCTGGACACGCCGGTCGCCGCAGCGCGACGAGGTCCGCCTCCTGCCGGCGATGGCCGGGGGCTGACCGATGGCGCGTCCCGCTGGCCGGCGTCGCCCGCAGCCGAGCACGAGCCCGCCCGAGCCCGACGCACCCGCACGACCAGGCACACGCCCATGCCCACGCCCACGAGGCGCTGGCCCCGCACGGCGGCCGCTACGCCGACATCCTCGACGCGATCGGGCACACGCCGCTCGTCGAGATCCCGCGGATGTCGCCCGAACCCGGACGTCCACATCTTCGCCAAGCTCGAGATGCCCAACCCGACGGGGTCGGTCAAGGACCGCGTCGCCAAGTACCTGATCGAGGACCTCGAGGCGCGCGGCCTGCTCCGCGACGGACTCGATCATCCTCGAGCCGACGTCGGGCAACACCGGGATCGCGCTGGCGATGATCGGCCGGCGCAAGGGCTACCGGGTCGCGCTGGTCATGCCCGACAACGTCACCAACGAGCGGCGCCAGATGGCGGCGCTGTTCGGCGCCGAGGTCATCGACTCGCCCGGCCGCGCTCGGCTCGCAACGGCGCGATCGCCCTGGCCAAGCACCTCGTCTCCAAGGACGAGCGGTTCGTGATGCCGTACCAGTACGGCAACCCGGCCAACCCGCGGGCCCACTACGAGACGACCGGCCCGGAGATCCTCGCCGACTGCCCGGAGATCGACGTGTTCGTCGCCGGCCTCGGGACGGGCGGGACGCTGATGGGCGTCTCGCGCTACCTGCGCGAGCAGAAGCCCGGCGTCCGGATCGTCGCGGCCGAGCCGCTGCCCGGCGAGAACGTCCAGGGCCTGCGCTCGCTCGACGAGGGCTTCATCCCGGAGATCCTCGACCCCGACCTGATCGACGCGAAGTACCTCGTCTCGCAACCGCGACGCGATCGCCGCGCTGCGCGACCTGGTCTTCCGCGAGGGCATCTTCGCGCGGGCCGTCGTGCGGGGCCGTGCTGGTCGCCGCGGCCCGCGTCGCGAAGGAGATGGACCACGGGACGATCGTCGCGCTGCTCCCCGACGGCGGCTGGAAGTACCTCTCGGCCGGCACGTTCTCGACGCGACTCGACGAGATGGAGGACGCGCTCGAGGGTGGCGTCAACTGGTGGTGAGCGGCCACCCAGGGCCGGCCGCCGGCCGAGCTCCCCGCGACCATCCGCGACGCGCTCGATCGCCCATGCCCGGGCGGAGTACCCCAACGAGGCCTGCGGGCTGATCGTCGGCGACGCGCCCGGCGGCGGCCGGCGGCCAGGCGCTCCGCTTCGAGGCCGACCCGCAACAAGGCCGCGTCGCCGTACCGCTACGAGATCGACCCGGACGACCTGCTACCGCCTGACCGTCGAGACCGACGACGCCGACGAGGTCTTCTGGGGGATCGTCCACTCGCACACGCACACGCCGGCGGTCCCGTCGCCGACCGACATCGGGCTCGCGTTCTACCCGGACGCGCTGTACCTGCTGGTCTCGCTGGCCGAGGACCAGGCCGATCCCGCGACCGCGGAGCCGGGCGTCCGGGCGTGGCGGATCGTCGACGGCGAGGTCCACGAGGTGGCCCTGGGGTGAGCCCTCGCACGGTCTCGTTCCTCGCGTTGGCGGCCGGCGCGATCGCGGTGGTCGCCGCCACGGTGCTCGGGTCGACCGCCGGCCTGCTCGATTCGCTGGTCACGCCGCCGACCGTCATCCGCGCCGCCCTGGTGGGCGCGTCCGTGGCGATCGGGGTGATGCTGCTGTCGCGCAGCCTCGCCCGGATGGCCGAGGGGACCACGGACGTCCCGGGCCTGATCCGCGGCGTGCGCCTGGCGTTCCTGGCGGTGGCCGCCTTCGCGGCCGCGGCGGGCTGGGGGCTCGGTCACCCCTTGCCGCTGTTGGTCGCGCTGGTCATCGCCGGGATCGACGTGGTCGAGACGTCGTTCCTGCTCGTGGTCGTCGGTCAGGACCGGCGCTGACCGCGGGGCCGCCGGCGCCGACGCCGGCGCCGACCCGGCACATTCACTTGCAGGTGAGGTTCGCCTTCGGGGCGGTCAGCTTGAGCAGGTATGCGTCGACGGCCTTCTGCACGCAGCTGTTGACGAGGTAGCCCGTGTGGCCCTGGCCGACGCGGGTGATCAGCGTGGCCGATTCGAGCTCCTTCGTCAGGTTCTTCGCCCACTGGTACGGCGTGGCGGGGTCGCCGGTCGTGCCGACGACCACGATCGGCGGCGCACCGGCGCCCGTCGCCGGAGCCGGGGTCCGCTCGGGCGCCACCGACCAGAACGCGCAGGGGAGATCGTTGAAGGCGACCGCCCGGAAGTGCGGCGCGACCTTCCGCAGGGTTTCGGCCAGCGCGCTGTAGTCCGCGATATCGGTCGAGACCGGGAAGTCCAGGCAGGTGTTCGAGAAGTACGCGTCGCTCTGGTTCGAGTAGGCGCCGTTGGGCTTGCGGCCGCGGAACGGGTCGGAGAGGAGGACGAGCAGGCGGCCGTCGCCGGCCTTGGCCCGCGCCAGGGCCAGCTCGAGGGCGGGATAGCTCGCCGTGTTGTAGAGCGAGCCGAGGACCGCCGAGTACGCGAGCCCCGGTCCCACCTTGCGGCGACCGGCGACGCGCAGGATCGGCAGCGGCTTCTTGTCGATCTTGGTCATCAGCGAGTCGAAGGCCTTGACCGTGCTCCCGCCGTTGTGGAACGCGCAGGACGACCGCTTGGCGCAGCTCCGCAGGAAGGCCGCAAGGGCGGCCTCGAACGCCTTCGCCTGGCCGGTCCGGAGCTCGACCTCGCTGAGGGCGGGATCGATCGCGCCGTCGAGGACCATCGTGCGGATCCGGTCCGGGTACCGGTCGGCGTACATCGAGCCGATCAGCGTCCCGTAGGAGAACCCGAAGTAGTTGATCTTCTCGTCGCCGACGGCGGCCCGGATGGTGTCGAGGTCCTGCACGACGGCGTCGGTCGAGAGGTAGGGGAGGACATCGGCGTTGCGCTTGGCGCAGGCGTCGGCGTACTGGTGGGCCTGGGCGACGAGCGCGTCCAGCTCGGCCTGATTGTCGGGCGACGGGTCGATGTCGGCCTGGAGGTCGAGGTTGTCGATGCAGCGGACCGGGCTGCTGGTGTTGACGCCGCGAGGGTCGAAGCCGACGAGGTCGAACTGCTTGCGGATCGATGCCGGGAACTGGCTGGCGCCGTCGCGCACGAACTCGACGCCCGACCCGCCCGGCCCGCCCGGGTTGACGATCAGCGAGCCGAGGCGATGCGTCCGGTCGGTCGCCGGCAGGCGCAGGAGCGAGACCTGGAGCGTGCCCTTCGAAGGATCGAGGTAGTCGCGCGGCACGCGCAGGGTCGCGCACTGGAACCCGCTCCCGCAATCGGTCCAGCGGGCCGGGGCGACCGGCGGGGAGGTGACGGTGCCGGGGCTGCTGTCCGGGCTGAGGGATCCGCTGGCGCCGGGGCTCGGGACGATCGTCGGGCGCGGGCTGGGCTCGGCCGGCGAGCAGGCGGACAGCATCGCCCCGAGCAGCACGACCGCAAGCACGGTCCGCGGGGTCGGACGGCCACGGTGACGACGAGGGGGGATCACCGGCGCAGGATACCCGACGGCCGTTCGACGGCCTAGGTGCCATTCGACGTGGATGGCGGGTCAGCGGCGGGCGGCCAGCGCCTCGATGAGCCAACGGACGTCGAGGGGCGTCGGGTCCAGTCCGGCCAGGCCTCCGATGCGCGCGACCGGCGGCAGGGTCAGCCCGGTCGACGCCAGCAGGTCGACGCTCGAAGCCTGGAAGATCCCGGACGGCGGTCCGTCGGCGATCACCTCGCCGCAGGCGCATGACGACGATCCGTTGCGAAGTTCGCGGCCGCGAACTCCATGTCGTGGGTGATCGCGACGACGGTCCGCCCGGCCGCCCGATACGCGCCGACGACGCCTTCGACGCGTTCGATCGCCCTCCGCGTCCTGACCGGTCGTCGGCTCGTCCAGGACGAGGACCGCCGGGTCCATCGCCAGCACCCCGGCGAGTGCCACGAGCTTGCGCCGCGAGAGGTCGAGGTCGTACGGGTTCGTCGGCGCGTGCGTCGAGCAGCCCGACCGCCGCGAGGCTGCCGCTCGACCAGGCCGGGCGATCTCTGCGGCTGGCCGCCTGAGGTTGCGCGGGCCGAACGCGACCTCGCGCTCGACCGAACGCTCGAACAGCTGCTCGTCGGGGTTCTGGAAGACGAACCCGACGGTCGCCGCCAGCTCGGCGACGGTCCGGTCGGTGGTCGCCTCGCCGTCGATAGGTCACCCGGCCCTCGTCCGGTCGCAGCAGCCCGTTGAGGTGCTTCACCAGCGTCGTCTTGCCCGAGCCGTTCTGCCCGACGATCGCGACGGTCTCGCCCGGCTCGATACGTGAGCGAGACGCCGCGGACCGCCTCGACCCCGTTCGGGTAGCGATGGACGAGGTCATCGACTCGACGCGGACCGTCGTGGTGCGGGTCGAGCGCCCGTCTCCCAGGTGGGCGGCGGCGGACGGTTCGGGCTCGGCGGTCGAGCGCGGCGAGCGCCTCGGAGGCCGGCCGCGATCGCCGCCTCGTCGAACGCCTGGCTCGCGGGGTCGTGCCGGCGAGCCGTGCCAGCCGGACGAGCGTCGGCGGCCGGAGGCCGACCGCGTCGCTGGCCGGCGAGCAGCGCCGGACCGGGCAGGTCGAGGGCGACCGGGCGGCCGGCGTCGAGCACGAGGCAGCGGTCCATCCGCCCCAGCACCGTCGGGGTCGTGCTCGGCGCACAGGATCGCGGTCCCCGACCGCGGCCAGCTCGTCGAGCAGCTCCGCGACCGAGACGGTCCCGGCCGGGTCGAGCTGCGCGGTCGGCTCGTCGAGGACCAGGACGGTCGGTGCCCATCGCGACGATGCTGGCGATGGCGACCCGCTGCTGCTCGCCGCCGGACAGCGCGAACGGCTCGCGGTCGGCGAGGTGGCGCGATCGCCGAGCCGGTCCAGGACCGCATCGATCCGCGCGTCCATCTCGGCCCGCGGCACGCCGAGGTTCTCCAGGCCGAACGCGAGCTCCTCGCGCACCGTCAGCTTCGAGGCGGACAGCTGGTTCGCCGGTGTCGCGAACACGATCCCGACCCGCCGAGCAGCCGGTCCGCGGCGGCCGTCGCTTGGTGTCGATGCCGCCGACCATGACCGTGCCGCCCGACCGTCGCCCGCACGACGCGCGGGATGAACCCGGCGGCGGCCAGGGCCAGCGTGGACTTGCCGGCCCCGGTCCGGCCCGCGACGCCGACCTGCTCGCCGGCGGCGACGCGACACCGTCACGTCGGACAGGCTCGGCTCGCGGCGGATCGGGTAGCGGACCTGCAGGTCGGTCGATCCGCCAGCGGGGCGAGCGCCGGCAGCGGCCGCGGTCATCGCCACACCCCGGCGAGCGCGACGACGACGATGGCGACGATGCCCGCGATCAGCACCAGGCGCAGCCAGCGGTCGAGCGGCGGATCGGCGACGATCCGGTAGGCCGTCCGCCCTGGGCGCGCCCCGAACCCTCGCGCCTCGAGCGCGAACGTGCGCTCGCGGACGTCCACGAGCGAGCCGAGCATGACCGGCCCGATCAGCGGCACGAGCGCGCGGAGCCGCTGCGACGACCGAGCCCTCGAGCGGCAGGCCGCGGGCCTGCTGGGCCTCGAGGATCGACCCGGCCCGCGCCTGCATCCGCGGGACCATCTGGACCGCCGAGAGGATCGACGAACGCGATGCGGTGGCTCGCGCCGCGGGCTGACCAGCGACTCGAGCAGGTCGTCGGCGAGGGTCGTGAACAGGAACGTGACCGACGCCAGGAAGGCGACCAGCCAGCCGGCCGGCCGAGATGAGTCCGAACGTCAGGCCCTCACGGGTGACCGCGAGCGGCCCGATCGTCAGCGAGACGGTCCGTCGCGCCGGGGAAGAACAGGGCGTTGACCACCAGGATCGACGGTCAGCAGCACCGCCGGGATCCGCATGCGCCCGAGCGGCCGCTCGGAGCAAGCCGGCCGACCACACGACGACGACGAGGACGACCGCCAGGATCAGCAGGACGATCGGCGGCAGCAGGAATGCGGCCAGCAGGACGAAGGCCAGGCCGAGGAGCTTGGTCAGCGGATAGCGCCGGTGGAGCCAGCTCGAACCCGGCGACGAAATAGCCGGTGGCGCGTCGACATCCTCCGTCGTCAGCGATCCGCGAGATCGATCAAGCGGGCGCCGTCGTCTCGTCGGCGACCGTCGTCTCGCCGCGGCTGTACATCGTCCGGACGGTGATCGGCAGCGCGCCGAGGATGAGGAACACGATCGTGTAGCTGATGGTCTTGTCGAGCGGATCGCTCGTGAGGCCCTGCGCGAAGGCGGACTGCAGGACGTCGAGCCCGAGCGTGCGGAACAGCGCGACGAGGGCGTCCGTGCCGCCGCCGGTCACGCCGCCGAAGACGCCGGCCGCGATGGGCGCGGAGATCATCGCGGCCACGAGGCCGGTCGTCAGCCCGCCGACCCAGACCGGGAACAGCCGGGCGTTCTCGCCGCGGCGCGCCCACGACGTGATCCCGACCGCGATCAGCGACGGCGATCGCCAACGCGACGATGAGCCCGAGCGGATCCGAAAGCGCGAGGCCGGTCAGGTTGGCGCCGCCGAGCAAGCGCGTCCGCCGTCCCGTCATCGAGCAAGCCGTCGACGCGTCGAGAAGTAGCCGGTCGGCCCGAACAGGAGCCGGAGGAAGGCGAAGACGAGGACGCCCGCGGAGATGGCGGTGGCCGCGACGAGGTAGCGTCCGGATCCTCGGGTCCTCGCCCCGCAGGTCGAAGATCGTCCGGCCGTGACAGCCAGCCGGCCACGACGCCGATGGCAACGGATGACGCGAGGCCCTTGATGACGAACTGGTTCTGCGAGTCGGTGTTCGCCGGATCGAACGGGATCCCGATCGTCGCCTGGACGACGAGGAGTGCGACACCGGCCGCGGCGATGCCGGACGCGAGCGCCAGGAAGCCACCGACGCGGGCATCGTCGGCTGCGGAGCCGGAAGACGCCGCGCGACGCCCAGAACCCGGCCATCAGGCCGATGACGGCGGCCACCGGGGCGAAGAAGGCGGCGGTCGGTCCGGCACCGCCGGGCACCGGCAGGATCGACCAGATCAGGTTCGCCAGGAGGCCGGTCAGGGCGCCGGCCCACGGCCCGGCCAGCGCGCCGACGAGCACGGTCCCGATCGAATCGAGGTAGATCGGCAGGCGCAGGGCGTAGATGAGTGAGCCGACGGCGATGTTGATCGCGATGGCGACGACCATCAGGGTCAGCGTCGCGGTCGAGAGGTCGCGCGACCGTCGGGCGATGACCGCGAAGAGGATGACGCCGACGAGCACCGCGACCAGGTAGGCGACCTGGATCGGCTGGACGCAGTTCTGGGCCGTGTCGTCCGCGCAGACCGTCAGCCAGTCGAGACCCATCGAGTCCTCCAACTCCCCGCTCTGCCGCGGCACGAGATCGCGCCGACGAAACCCTCCACGTCTAGCGTGCCACGGCGGACCGGTCCGCCGCCAGCCCCCCGACGCGTTCGATGAGCCGTTCGAGGAATGTCGCGACGTCGGCTTCGACCGCGACATCGAGGTTCGGCGGCTTGCCGGTGAGGTGGCGCCGGTCGGCGACGGTCATCCCCGCGGTCAGCTCGCCGGCCGTCTCGACATCGACGAAGAGCGGCTCCGTCTCGACGAGGGAGCGGTCGAGGGCCGCCGCGAGCGCCAGCGGATCGTGGATGAACGCGCCGTAGAAGCCGTCGTAGTGCGCGTGGAACTCCATGTAGAAGCGCAGCGCGTCGGCGACGTAGCGGACGATCGGGTTGCTCGCCACGGAGCGGGTCGCGTGCATCGGGTCCTCGCCGTGCGCCAGCGCGATCGAATCGTCGGGCGTGCTGCCCGCGCGCCGCGCGAGCCGGACGACGTCGTCGGGGAGGATCCGCGCGCGCTCGGTCACGTCGAGTCCCAGCGCCAGTGGACGCGCGATCGTGGGGTCGGCAGCGGTCGCCTCGGCCCAGCGGGCGAAGACGATCTTCGCCGCGTCGGGGTCGCAGTGGATGTTCCATTCGGTCGTCGGGGTCGTGTTGCCCGGACACGCCGAACGCGCCGCCCATCAGCGTGTAGCCCTTGAGCAGGCGGGGGAGGGCCGGCTCCTTGTCGAGGGCGAGGGCCAGGTTGGTCAGCGGGCCGAGCGTCACGAGCATGATCTCGCCGGGCCGGCGACGGACCTCCTCGACGATCAGGTCGACCGCGTGCCGCTCGGAGAGCGGTCGCGACGGCGGCGGCAGGACGGCATGGCCGAGTCCCTGCGGGCCGTGGGTCTCGGGCGTGGTCTCCAGCTCGCGGACCAGCGGGACCTCGCGACCGAGCGCGACCTCGACGTCGGTCCGCCCGGCCAGCTCCAGGACCGCGCGCGTGTTGATCGCGACCTGGCGCGCCGTCGACGTTGCCCGACACGCAGGTCGCGGCCACGATCTCCGCATCCGCCGAGCGCCGCCGCGTAGAGCAGCGCGAGGCTGTCGTCGATCCCGGTGTCGACGTCGAGGATGAGCGCGGTCCGGTCGGGCATGCCCTCGATGCTACTCGCTGGTCACCCAGCCCGTTTCCACGCTCGTTCCCTGGGTCTCAAACCCTGTCGCTCCCCCGTTCCCGCCCCCCGTTCGGCCACAGTGGACGAAGGCACGGCGAAGCCGGATCTGGCGATCGCTCCGTGATCCCTTGGCGGGTTTCGTTCACTCCCAGCCAACATCCGACGTCCGAGCGAGCCGCTGGGGCGCTTCGGGCCGACCGATGGGGCCGGCCGGACCCCTTCGGCGTGCATCTGTTCACTGCCAGTGAACGCGGTGCGGGGGAGCGAGCCTGGTCCGCTACTGCCATTGGACTCGGTGCGGGCGGGCGGACCGGGGTGCGGTCCGCGGCAGCCGCGCCATCGCGCCCCGTACACTCGGGAGCGTGACGACCCCCGACGTCAGCCGCCCGATCCTGCCGCCCGCCACGATCGGCATCCTCGGTGGCGGCCAGCTCGGCCGGATGCTCGCGCTCGCGGCCCGGCCCATGGGGTACCGCATCGCGGTCCTCGACCCCGACATCGACTGTCCGAGCGCGGCCCTGGCCGACGAGCTGGTCATCGGCGCCTACGATGATGTCGGCGCGGCGCTGCGCCTGGCCGGGCTCAGCGATGTCGTGACCTACGAGCTCGAGCACATCGCGGCCGCGGTCGTCGAGGCGATCGATGCGCTCGTACCCGTCCGGCCGGGGCGCACGCCGCTGGTCGTGACCCACGACCGGATCGCGGAGCGTCGGTTCGTCGAGGGTGCCGGGGTCGCCGTCGCGCCCTGGCGCGAGGTCCGCACGACCGATGAGCTGCGCGCCGCGGCGTCGCCGGACGTCCTCGGCCTGCCGCTCCGCCTCAAGGCATCCGACCGGCGGGTACGACGGCCGCGGCCAGGTCCGCCTCGCGACTGACACCGACGTCGATGGTGCCCTCGCGGCCCTCGGCCGCCCGCCCGGCACGCCGCTCCTCGCGGAGCGCGAGATCGACTTCGAGGCGGAGCTCTCGGTCATCGTCGCTCGCGGCGTCGACGGCGAGACCGCGACCTTCCCGATCTCCCGGAACGTGCATGACGCCGGGATCCTCTTCGAGTCCGTCGCGCCGGCACCGGTCGAGGCGTCCATCGCCGCCGCTGCCGCGGAGATCGGCCTGCGCCTGGCGGGCGCGATGGGCCTCGTCGGGACGCTGACCGCGGAGCTGTTCCTCCTCCGCGACGGGTCGCTGGCGGTGAACGAGCTGGCGCCACGTGTCCACAACAGCGGCCACTGGACGATCGAGGGCGCCGCCACCTCGCAGTTCGAGCAGCACATCCGCGCGATCTGCGGACTCGGCCTTGGCTCGACGGCCGCGCTGTCGCCGACGGCGATGGCCAACCTGCTGGGAGCCGGTCCCAAGCGGCCGGCGCGGCTCACCGGTGTCGCTGCCGCCCTCGCCGACCCCGACGTGCACCTCCATCTCTACGACAAGCGACAGGTCTTCGAACGCCGCAAGATGGGGCATGTCACGGCGCTCGGCCCGACCGTGCGACGAGGCTCTGGCCCGAGCGAGGACCGCCCGCGACACCCTTGGCTGGGCGAGCGAGCCGGACACGAAGGAGGATCGATGAGCGACGGTGCCAAGGCGGGACCGCCCCTCGTGGGCGTGGTCGGCGGCAGCCGCTCGGACTTCCCGACCCTGGAGGCCGCGGTCACCGTCCTCGACGAGCTCGGCGTCGCGTCGGAGCTGAAGGTCGTGTCCGCGCATCGGACGCCGGATCACCTCTTCCGATACGCGGAGGATGCCGCCGGCCGCGGGCTGAAGGTGATCGTCGCGGGCGCCGGCGGCGCGGCGCACCTGCCCGGGATGCTCGCCGCCAAGACGGCCCTGCCGGTCATCGGCGTCCCGATCCCGACCCAGCACCTGGGTGGCCTCGACTCGCTGCTGTCGATCGTGCAGATGCCGCGCGGCATCCCCGTCGCGACCGTCGCCATCGGCAACGCCACCAACGCCGGCCTGCTCGCGGCCTCGATCCTCGCGCTGTCCGATCCCGCGCTCGCCGAGCGCCTCGCCGCCTGGCGCGCCCGCCAGACCGATTCGGTGATGGACGACCCCTCGAACGCGGCGACCTGACCGAGAGACGCGCTATGCGGCGGCCACCGTGCCCGGTGGCCGGGTCGCGACGTTCCGATGCTCGCGCAGGTGGAAGCCCAGGTCCAGCGCGGTCTTCAAGGCGACCAGCACGGCCACGGCGGCAGCGGGCGCGCCGGTGAGCATGATCGCGAACGCCCCGAGCAGGATCGTCAGGTGGAGGATCACCAGGCGGCCGTATGGCGCGAACATCTGGCTGGCCGCAGAGACCCGTCGGTACTCGCCACGCCCGACGTAATTGAACAGGAACGACGCCCCGTGGCCGATGGACAGCGCCACGGCAGCCAGGAGGATCGCGCCGGGGTCGATGCCGGCCGTCGTCTGGGACGCGGCGACGGGATCGGGGAACAGGCCGGGCTCGGTCGGGAACGCGCCCGGGTCCGTGATCCCCGGCCCGAGCGCACCCAGCGCCGCGAAGGTCGACAGCGACAGGACGAACACGCCGTGGACCAGCCAGAAGATGCCGTAGTGGACGATGAAGAACGGGATCAGGAAGCCCTTGCCGGTCCCCTGGATCGGGCGGCCGTTGATCCTCGCCTGCGCCGACGCGTCGTCGACGCCCTCGGCCATGCGCATCTTCAGGACGTTGAAGACGCCGACGATGCCGTTCTCGATCCAGTAGACGATCAGGATCGTCCAGACGCTCCAGCCGAGGAACACCACCCCGATGAGCGGGATGGCGTTCGCGACGACCAGGGCGACGACCGCGCCGACCGACGAGCTGACCGTGTACCAGGCGATGAGGCGCTCCACGCGCCAGATGCTAGCCGACGCTGAGCGTGCGCTCCTCGGCCCCGCGGACGAGCTTGACCTCGTACGGGCCTTTGACCCCGCCCAGCGCGGCGAACAGGTCGTCGGCGTCGGTGACGGGCTTGCCCGCAGCCTCGACGATCAGGTCGCCGGCCTCGATGCCGGCAGCCTCGGCCGGGCTCCCGTCCTCGACGCCACGGACCAGGACGCCCTCGCGATCGGGCAGGCCGACCGAGCGGCGCAGCCGGCGCGCGACGTGCGATGGGGCGATGGCCACGCCGAGCCGGACCCGGGTCGGGGTCTCGCCACGCGACAGCGCATCCACCCGCTCGCGCAGGGTCCCGTCCGCCGGGAGCGCGAGGTAGAAGCCCTCGCCGATCCGGTTGGTGTTGATGCCGATCAGCTTGCCGGTCGCGTCGACGAGCGCGCCGCCGGACGAGCCGGGCGCCATCGGCGCGGTGTGCTCGACGCTGCCCTCGATGCGCCGGCCGCCGGGGCCGCGGAAGGCCCGCGCGACGGCAGAGACCAGCCCGAACGTGACACGGGTCCCGCCGCCGTGCGATGCCGCGGCGCCGAAGACGGCCGTGCCGATGTTCGGGACCGAGCCGTCGCCCCACTCGAGGGGCTTCGCGCCGGTCGTGTCCACCTTGACCACCGCGAGGTCGCCGTCGCCATCGAATGCCGCCACGGTGCCGCGGGTGCGGCGGCCATCGGCGAAGGTCACGGTGACCTCGTCGCCGCGGAGGTTGTGGGCATTGGTCAGGACCACGCCGTCGGCGATGACGACGCCGGAGCCGCGCGTGCCGCGGCCGATCCCGACGATGGACGGGCCGGCGCGCTCGGCGACGGCGGAGACGGCGGTCTGGAGTTCTTCGATGACGCTCATGGGGTTCGGGCTCCTGGGGCTGGGGCGGGGACGCTGGTGGCTTGGCGGGTCGGTGGCAGCCTACCGGCGGTAGACTTGTGACTTGCAATCTACTACCGACTCTCCACGGTGACAAGCCCCGACCTCGCCCGTAGGCTTGGGCCGATGCCCGACCGGTCCGCGTCCCGCTCGACCCCGGCGCTCGAGGCCGCCCTCGACCGGGTCGGCGACCGCTGGAGCCTGCTGATCGTCGAAGCACTCCTCGAGGGACCACGGCGGTTCAACGAGCTCGGCGAGGACCTGCCCGGCATCGCCCCGAACATCCTCAGCGAGCGACTGCGCCGGCTGGAGCGCGAGCGGATCCTGACCGCCACGCCCTACCAGGAGCGCCCGCCGCGGATGTCGTATGCACTGACCGCCACCGGCCGGGAGCTCGCCTCCGTGCTGCGCCTCCTCGCCGATTGGGGCGCGGGGGCCGGCGCCGGCGGGCTCGGGGAGCCGCTCCAGCACGAGCTGTGCGGCACGGCCCTCGAGACGCGCTGGTGGTGCCCCACATGCACCGTCGTGATCGACGATCCGGACGTCCGCGAGACCCGGACGGTCTAGGCTCGTACACTCGCGGGCATGACGCCGGGCGAGCCGCACACGATGGACGACCCTCGCTGGGAACCGGGGATGCCGACGCTCGACCGGCAGGCCGTGCGCGCGCCGGTGCTCCCGCCGAGCCTGCAGGGGCTGCCGCCGCGCTCGGTCCCCGAGGTCGCCCCGACCCCGCTGCAGAAGCACTACGTCCTGTTGAGCGTGCCGGTCCTGATCCTCGGCGCGATCGCCATCACGGCGCTCGAGCTCGGGGCGTCGCTGGGCAGCCCCCTGGTCAAGTTGTGCGTCGCGATCGCCATGCCGCTGCTCGTCGTGACCACGGCCGATGCCGTCGTCCGCATCTGGCGGGCGGCGTGGGCCTGGATGCCGGTCGATCGGACCAAGGGCCTGTTCCGTCTGGCGTGGGTGGCGGTCAGCCTGATCGGGCTGGCGGCCCTGGTCGCGGCGGGCATCCTCGTCCTCCTCGCCTGATGGACGACTTCGAGCGCGGGCCGGACGGTCGCTCGACGGACCTCGCGTCGGGCCGCGGCGTGCCGTCGTGGCTGTCGTCGTCGCTCAACTTCTGCAGCCGCTGCGGCTCCCCGCTGCGCTTCGGGATGGTCGATGGCGAGGACCGCCAGCGCCTGTCGTGCGAGGCGTGCGGGCACATCGCGTACGTGAACCCGCGGCTCGTGGTTACGACGCTCCCCATCGACGACGAGGGGAACGTGGTGCTGATCCGCCGCGGCATCGAGCCGGGCGTCGGCCTTTGGGCGCAGCCGGGCGGCTTCCTCGAGGTGGACGAGACCGTCCACCAGGCGGCCATCCGCGAGACGTGGGAGGAGACCGGGCTGCTGGTCGAGCCCGGCGACCTCGTCGGTCTGTACACGCGGCTCGAGGCGGCGGTGGTCACGATCGTGTTCGAGGCGAGGATCGTGGGCGGGACCGCGGCGCCGACACCGGAGGCGACCGAGATCCTGGCGTATGCCCCGGACGCGATCCCATGGCCGAGGCTCGCCTTCCGGACGTCGACCTGGGCGCTCCGCGACTGGCTCGACCGAAACCACCCGGAGATCGGCTGGCCGGACCAGGCCGCCGGCAGGTAGGGGGTCGAGGTCCCAAGCCCGGCGCCGCGAACCCTATCGAAGCGGGTCGAAGTCGCCCGGGTCCGCGGACGGCCGCGGTGACGAAAAGACGGTTCCGCCGGCGAGGCCGTCCTCGCCCATCGGCCACGGCGAGGGCCGGTACCAGATCGGCGCGGGGCTGCTCGGCCCAGATGCGGCTGGGGCGATCGTCGGCAGGGAGTTCGCGGCGGCCGGTGCCGATGCCACGGCGACCTCTCGCGACACTGGTGGCTCGAGTCCGGGGCGCCCGCCGACGGCGATCGCCGCGACTACCACGAGGACGACGACCAACCCGCCGAGCCACACGACCGGCGGCCCGCGCCGCGCGACCGGTTCGAGATCCGGCCCGTCGTCGACCATGCGGATCCCGTCAGCTCAGGTCGATGAAGACGTTCTTGGTCTCGGTGTAGAGGTCCAGCGCAGACATGCCCAGCTCGCGGCCGATGCCCGACATCTTGTAGCCGCCGAACGGCGCTTCCGTGTGGACCGACGAGTTCGAGTTGATCGAGATGACCCCGGCCTGGAGCGCCCGGGCGGAGCGCAGCGCCTTGCCGATGTCGCGGCTCCAGATCGAGCCGCTGAGGCCGTACGGCGTCGCGTTCGCGAGGCGGAGCGCCTCCTCCTCGGTGTCGAACGGGATGATCGACACGACCGGGCCGAAGATCTCCTCGCGGGCGATGCGCATGTCGTTGTCGACGCCATCGAAGACGGTCGGTAGCAGATACGCGCCCTCGGCGAGGGCCGGGTCCGACGGGGCCTCGCCGCCGACGACGATGGTCGCGCCCTCGCCGAGGCCGATCTCGATGTAGTCCTTGACGCGGTCGCGCTGCTTGAAGCTGACGAGCGTGCCGACCTCGGTCGCGTCGTCCGCCGGGTCGCCGACGCGGAGCGCCCGGGTCGCCGCCGCGAACGCCTCGACGACCTGGTCGTGGGCCGACCGCTCGACCAGGATCCGGCTCCGCGCGCAGCAGTCCTGGCCCGCGTTGTCGAAGACCGAGTACGGCGACTCCCGCGCGAACTTCTCGATGTCCGCATCGGCGAAGACGATGTTGGGGCTCTTGCCGCCGAGCTCGAGCGAGACCTTCTTCACGTTGCCCGAGGCCAGCCGCATGATCTCCTGGCCGGTGGTCGTCTCGCCGGTGAACGCGACCTTGCCGACGCCCGGGTGGGCCGCGATCGACGCGCCGGCCGTGCCGCCCGGCCCGGTCACGACGTTGAGGACGCCGGCCGGGATGCCGGCCTCCAGGGCCAGCTCGCCGAGGCGGATCGCGGTCAGCGGCGAGTACGACGCGGGCTTCAGGATCGCGGTGTTCCCGGCCGCGAGGGCCGGCGCGACCTTCCACGAGGCCATCAGGATCGGGAAGTTCCACGGCACGATCAGCCCGACGACGCCGATCGGCTCGCGCAGCGTCAGGTCCAGGCCGGGCTTCGAGACGGGGATGGTCTGGCCGAAGATCTTGTTCGCGGCGCCGGCGTAGTAGTCGAAGACCAGGCTGGCGCCGATCACCTCGCCCCGGGCGCCGCCGATCGGCTTGCCCACGTTGCGGCTCTCGAGCTGGGCCAGCTCCTCGCTGTGGTCCTTGATCAGCGCCGCGAACTTGGACAGGCTGCGTCCGCGCTTGCCCGCCGCCCAGGTCGCCCATCCCTTGCGGTCCGCGAAGGCGGCCTGTGCGGCCGCGACGGCCCGGTCCACGTCCTCGCGCCCGCCGAGCGGCGCGGTGGCGATGACGGCCCCGCTGACCGGGCTGACCACGTCGAACGTCTGGCCGTCGGCGGCGTCGACGGACTGGCCGCCGATGACCATGCGAATCGCCACGGGCGCGGCGGCGGACGTTGGCTGCGACTCGATCGTCATCGGGGACCTCGCGCGGGTTGGACTGGCATGCCGCGATGATACGCCGGCTTTCGGCCCGTTCCGCCATGCCGGATGGCCCTCCGGGGGTACGTTCGGACTCTCTACGATCGCACCATGGCGCGCTTCATCGACGCTCTCACGGGCTCGCATGTCCGCCTCTGGCTGCTTGCCGTCCTCGCGATCGTCGCGATCGGAACCACCGGGTACGTCATGCTCGGCTGGCCGCTCGACGATGCGGCATACATGACGGGGATCACGCTCACGACCGTGGGCTACAAGGAGGTCCGCGAGCTCGATGACCTCGGTCGTGCCTGGACGGTCGCGCTGGCTGTCGCCGGCATCGGGATCATCTTCGGATCGATCGGCATCGTGGCCCAAGCGGTCCTGTCCGACACGGTCAGCGGCCGACGGGAGGCGAGACGAATGGCTGAGCAGATCTCCGGACTTCGCGGTCACCTGATCCTATGCGGCTACGGGCGCGTCGGGTCGACGGTCGCCCGCGAGCTCGCCCACGTCGGTCATCCGTTCGTGGTCGTCGATATCAACCCAGAGTCACTCGGCGAGGCCACACGCGACGGTCATCTCGTCGTCGAGGGCGACGCCACCAACGATGACGTGCTCCGCGCTGCCGGTGTCGAGCGGGCGCGCGGCCTCATCACCACCATCGATTTGGACGCCCACAACGTCTACGTGACACTCTCGGCCCGGGCTCTGAATCACGCACTCTTCGTCGTCGCGCGGGCCAACCAGGATGGCGCCGAGGCGAAGCTCCTCCAGGCCGGGGCAAGCCGGGTCGTGTCCCCCTATACGCGGGCGGGTCGCCAGATCGCCGAGCTCGCCATCCGTCCGCGGGTCGCCGATTTCATCGACTCGGCCCTGTCGCACGGCGAACTCGCGTTCTCGCTCGAAGAGCTGGAGGTCGGGCGCGGCGGGCCGCTCGAAGGCCGAACGGTCGGGTCGCTGCGCGAGGACGGGATCTTCGCGCTCGCGATCGTCCGCGGCGAGCGCGACTACGAGCCGAACCCGCCGACCGAACGCGTGCTGTCGTCGGGCGACAACCTGATCGTCTCGGGGACCGCAGAGATCCTCCGAGCCCTGCGCGCCCAGGCCTGACCGACGCGCTCGTCAGGCGGGTGATGGTCCTCCGGCCCCGCTGGCAACTCGATGCTCATGCGGCGGGACCTCACGAGGGGACTTCGTCCGGATGGGTGTCGTCAGGGGCAGGGGCGGCGCCAGGAGGCGCGGCTGCGGGCGGCGTCGGTTCGGGCGGCTCGGGCGGCTCGACCGGCAGGTCCGCCAGGAGCGGTCCAGCCATCGCGCCATGCTCGATCGCCACGATGGCGGCGCCGATGATCCCGGCGTCGTTGCGCAGGGTGGCGGCGACGACCGGCGGGCGCACCATCAGGCGGGGGATGAAGCGGTCGGCGTTCTTGCTCACTCCGCCGCCGAGGATCAGCAGGTTCGGCCAGAGGAGCGTGTCGATGGCCTGGAGGTGCTCGTCGAGGTCGGTCGCCCAGGCCTTCCACGACAGCCCGCGGCGGACCCGCGCCACGGCGGCGGAGCGCCGTTCGGCGGGACGGCCACGGATCTCCATCTGCCCGAACTCCGTGTTCGGAACGAGCTTGCCGTCGTTGAAGACGCCCGAGCCGACCCCGGTGCCGAGGGTCAGGAAGACGACGACGCCGGCGAGGTCCTTGCCGATGCCGAAGCGCATCTCCGCGATCCCCGCGGCATCGGCGTCGTTGACGATCGCGACCGGCCGGCCGAGCAGCCTGGACAGGCGGTCCCGCTCGGGGAAGTCGAGCCAGCCGGGGTCGATGTTGGAGGCCGTTCGCACGTGGCCGTCGATGGTGACGCCCGGCAGGCCCACCCCGACCGGCGTGTTCGGGCCGAGGCCCGCGGATGTGGCGAGCCGCTTGACCAGCCGCTGGATCGAGGCGTTGATCGCCTCCGGGGTCGAGGGGACCGGGGTGGGGACGCGCAACCGGTCGGAGCGCAGGATGCCGCTGTCGACATCGACCACGGCGGCCTTCACGCCGCTCCCGCCGACATCGACCCCGATCGCGATCCGACCCTCAGCCACGTCCGCGCTCCAGCTAGAAGTAGTTGACCGAGATGCCGCCGTCGACGACGAGCGACGCGCCGTTGGTGAACCGCGACTCGTCGGAGGCGAGGTAGAGCGCCATGAAGACGATCTCCTCGGGCTTGCCGAAGCGACCCGTCGGGTTGCGCGCGAGGCGGAGCCTCTTGGCGTCCTCGTCCTTGAGCAGCCAGTCCATCAGCAACGGGGTCTCGATCGGCCCGGGGCAGATCGCGTTGGTCCGGATCCCGATCGGCCCGAACTGGACCGCGAGGCTGCGGGTCAGCGACAGGATCGCGCCCTTCGAGGCGGTATACGCGTCCTGCGGGACCGAGCAGCCCAGGATCGCCACGAAGCTGGCGATGTTGATGATCGAGCCGCCGCCGCTCGCGACCATCGCGGGGATGGCGTACTTGCAGCCGAGGAAGACGCCGCGGACGTTGACGGCCATGACCTTGTCCCAGGTCTCGACATCGGTGTCGATCACCGAGTGGTCGGCCTCGGGCATGATCCCGGCGTTGTTGTAGAGCGCGTCGACCCGGCCGTAGGTGGCGAGCGCATGGTCGACCATCGCCTGCGCGTCGGCCTCGTTCGAGACGTCGGCCTTCACGTACGAGGCGATGCCGCCCTCGGCCTCGACCATCGAGACCGTGTCGCGGCCGGCCTGCTCGCTGTACTCCGCGACGACCACCTTCGCTCCCTCCTTCGCGAAGATCTGGGCGGCGACCCGGCCCATGCCGCCGCCGGCTCCGGTGATGATCGTGACCTTGTCGGCGAGTCGCATATCCGTGACCTCGGCGGTTGCAGGTTGGTGACGTCGGACTAGCGTAGACCTCGACCAAGGGTAGGACCTCGAACGCCCGGATGCGAGACACTTCGCCCCATGTCTTCAACGCCGAAGCCGACGGCGACGACCGCCGACCTCATCGCCGCGGTCATGGCCGACGACGCCGCGCTGGTCGCGGAGCTGCTCGAGGCCGATCCCGCCCTCGCCAATGCCCGGGACGATCAGGGCGTGTCGGCGCTGATGCTCTCCAAGTACCGCTTCGCCCGGCCGGTCACCGATGCGTTGATCGCGGCCGACCCCGAACGCGACGTCTTCGAGGCCACCGCGCTCGGCGAGATCGACCGCTTGCGCGAGCGGCTGGAGGAGGATCCCGCCGCGGCCACGGCCTACTCAGCGGACGGATTCACGGCGCTCCATCTCGCGGGGTTCTTCGGCAAGCCCGAGACCGCGCGGGTGCTGCTGGAGCACGGCGCCGACGTCGCCGCGTCCACGCGCAACCCGTTCGCGAACCAGCCCCTCCACGCGGCGGCCGCCGGCCGCCATATCGAGGTCTGCCGGGTGCTGGTCGCCGCCGGCGCCGACGTGAACGCGCGGCAGCACGGCGGCTTCGCCCCGCTCCACGAGGCGGCACAGGTCGGGGATGTCGAGCTGATCGAGCTGCTGCTCTCCGCCGGCGCCGATCCGACGGTCGTCGACGACGAGGGCCGGACGCCGGCCGAGCTGGCCGATGCGGCCGGCCACATCGACGTGGCCGCGCGGCTCCGCGAGGTCGCCGCGGCGCGCTAGGTCCCGGCGCGGACCGCCGGCGGCCGCCGGCTCAGCCGCGCTCGAGGTAGCGCTCGCGCTCCCACGGGTGCACGACCGAGTCGTAGACATCCTGCTCGACCTTCGCGGCGTTGAGGTAGTGGTCCACCACGTCCTGCCCGAAGATCTCGACGGCGGCCTCGGACCGCTCGAGCTCGGCGATCGCCTCGTAGAGCGCCCGTGGCATCCGCTGGACACCCTTGGCGAGGTAGCCGTTGCCCTTGAACTCGGGATCGAGCGGCAGCTCGTGCTCGATGCCGTACAGGCCGGCGCCCATCGCGGCGGCGTAGGTCAGATAGGCGTTCATGTCGCCGCCCGGGAAGCGGTCTTCGACGTGCAACGCCGGGCCCCTGCCGACGAGCCTGAACCCCGTCGTGCGATTGTCCCGGCCCCAGACGACGTTGACCGGCGCCCACGACAGCGACGCGTAGCGCTTGTACGAGTTGATGAACGGGGCGATGAAGACGGCCAGCTCGCGCGACAGCTTCATCATGCCGGCCACGAAGTGCTGGCCGACCTCCGAGAGGCCATACGGTCCGGCCTTGTCGGCGTCGGGCTCGAACATCAGCGGGACGTCGTGGGCCAGGTCCCAGAGGCTCATGTGCAGGTGGCCGGACGAGCCGGTCCAGTGATGGTCCGGCTTGGCCATGAAGGTGATGCCCCAGCCGTTGAGGTAGGCGATCTCCTTCGCGCCGTGCTTGAAGACCACGCTCCGGTCCGCCGACTCCAGGACGTGGTCGTAGCGGATGTTCACCTCGTGCTGGCCGTTGGCGGCCTCGCCCTTGCTGAACTCGATCGGCACGTTCGCGGCGGTCATCTGGTTGCGCAACAGGCGATGGAGCGGCTCCGCCTTGGTCGCCTGCAGCAGGTGGTAGTCCTCGTTGTAGTGCCCGAACGTGCGGGGGATCGGGTGGCCGCGCTCGGCGAGCTCCTCCCACGAGTCCTTGAGGACGTAGAACTCGAACTCGGACCCGGCCTTCAGGGCGTAGCCCATCGCCGCGGCGCGCTCGACCTGGCGCTTGAGGATGGTCCGCGGCGCGATCGGGATCTCCTCGCCGGTCTCTTCGTCGATGGCGTCGGCGAGGACCATCGCGGTGCCCGGCAGCCAGGGCAGGACCCGGAGCTGGTCCCAGATCGGCTCGGCGATCCAGTCGCCATAGCCGGTCTCCCAGTTCATCAGCTTGTAGCCCTCGGGCGTGTTCATCTCCATGTCCGTGCCGAGGAGGTACGTGCAGAAGTGGGCGCCGTGGGAGATCACGCCATCGAGGAAGGCCTGGCCCTGGACGCGCTTGCCCATGAGTCGGCCCTGCATGTCCGTGATGGCCACGACGATCGTGTCGATCTGGCCGTCGCGGACCATCTCCTCAAGCTCGATGAGACGGGGATGCTTTGCGTGGTCGTGGTCGCTCATCGTGTGGCTCCGGGACGGTCGGATGGATCGAGGGCCGGCAGGCGGTGCCAGCCGGCCCTCGTGGATGGGGTCGGTGTGACGGCGACGCTAGGTCGTGATGGCTCCGGCCGCCTGTTCGAACTCGCGTTCGATCTCGGTCAGCTCGGCCGCATCACCCATGGCCTGCGGGCCTTTGAAGTTGCGTCGCGCGAAGGCGAAGTAGTAGACGACGAGCAGCGCGACGACGATGAGCATGAACGGCAGCGAGATGTTGCCCGAGGTCGGGAACGAGAACAGGACCATCAGCACGATGACCCAGAAGACCGCCACGATGGCGATCGGCCTGGACCAGCGGCCAAGGCTCCAGACGCGTTCGCCCATCCAGTCGGACGTGGTCGCCCCGAGATAGATCACGATGCCGTATGCGGCGTACAGGAAGATCGTGCTGATGGCGGTCACGATGACGATGGCCGTCCCGCCGCCCGCGACGAAGGCGATGACACTCAGCAGGTAGGCGCCGACGGTCATCGCGATCAGCGAGTTGGCCGGGGTCCGGAATTGGTGGGATACCTTCTTCAACCAGCCGGAGCCAGGGATCCCGTCGTCGCGGCTGAAGGCGTACAGCATGCGGCCGGCGGACGCGAGCGACGACAGGCCGCAGAAGCTCATCGCGATCGCGATGGCCCCCGAGAAGATGCCCCCAAGGCCGTCACCGAGGTTCTCCTTGAGGATATACACCACGGCGGCGTTGTCTCCGAAGTAGTACTGGCTGTACAGAGCCGGGTCGTCGAGCTGGCCGAAGAGCGGCTTCAGGTCGGGCAGATGGAGCGTCAGTGCCACGAGGAAGATGAAGCCCACCACAGCCGACACGGCGACCGACATGAAGATGCCCCACGCGCTCGAGACGCGGGCTCCGACGGTCTCCTCGGCCACATGGGCCGACGCGTCGTAGCCGGTGTACGTCCAGTTCGCGAGGAGCAACGAGAAGAAGAAGGCCACGAGCGGCAGGTAGGTCGATGCCGCCCCGAACTGGAGACTGACGAGCGGGTTGTCCGACCCCGGCGGGATGGTGATGTCCCATGACCCCAGGGTGTCCTGTGGCTGGATCGCGAAGAGCGTCAGCCCGGCGTCGGTCGTCGTGCTCTTGGTTCCGAGGATGAAGAGGGCACCGACGATCAGGACGACGAAGGCGATGTGCCACCAGACACTCACCTGGTTGAGGATGGCGACGACCCTGATCCCCGCGATATTGAGGACGAGCTCCACGATCAGGAGGATGGCCATCGTGAACAGCTGCCCGGAGATCACCAGCGTGTCACCGAGCTTGAGGATCTCGCTGGTGTTCGTGTAGCTGCCGTTCGTCAGGGGCGTGAAGATCGCCTGGTTCAGGAAGAACGCGGCAGCGAAGTTGATGCCGGCAACGATCGCGAACTGGCCGATGAGGTTGAACCAGGCCGTCCACCAGCCCCAGTTCTTGTTGCGCATCTTGCTGGCCCAGTAATAGAGGCCGCCGGCCGTCGGATAGGCAGAGGCGATCTCCGCCATCGACGCGGCGATGCAGAGCACGAAGATGGTGACCAGCGGCCAACCGATGAGCGTCGCAGCGGTACCGGCCCAGGCGAGGCCGTAGTCGTACAGGATGACTGCGCCGGTCAGGATGCTGATGATGCTGAACGAGATCGCGAAGTTGCTGAATCCGCCCATCGAGCGGAAGAGCTCCTGCGCGTACCCCAAGCCGTGCAGGTCGGCGACGTCCTGCTTGATGATGTCTTCGCGAGACTTTGCCATCGGGACCTCCCACTGTGACCGGCCCTCCCTCCGAGGTCCGGTCCGGATGGCGGCTGCAGCCCGTGGGTCGGGGCGCCGCGAACGCGGGGACGTGCGGTGATGACGTGTGATGCGGGCGGCCGGGGCGGCCGCGTCAGCGCCTGCACTTGGCGGCGCGTCGCTCGCGGGCCCTCCTTTCCCTCCGCTGCCTCGTCGGGGACGAGTTGGTCGGGACTATACGCGCAGAGGGGAGGGCGCTGGAAGACCTTTCGGTCAGTAGAGCATCGTCGTCCCGGAGGGGAAGACGAACTGCAGCGCCGATGGCTGCAGGACGGCATCGGGGTCGATGGCGACGACCTCGGCGCGGCGCGTCTCGACGCCGCCGATCGACTCGACCAGGCGAAGGATCACGCCGGTCTCGCGGTCGACCGCAAGCGAGAGCCGATGGTCGGGCCGGTCGCCGGCGATCTCGGTCGTTCGCGGGTGGTCGCATTCGATGAGGACCGCCTCGCGGCCGATGACGACGTCGGTGCCAGAGACCCGGCAGCGGCCGGTGGCGAGCACGTTCTGGCAGTAGCCGGCGGGGTGGACGAAGGTGTCCGGCAGCGTTTCGAACGGCAGGGCCGTCAGCGGCTCGTAGACCTGCGCGAAGCCCGGGAAGTCGGGGTCGCCGAGGCCGCGCGGGCGGTTGCGCACCGGCCGCTGCGTGCCGAGCTTGTGGATCCCGGAGTAGGTCCGCACCAGCTCGCCGTCCGAGATCCAGATCTCGTACTCGCCGATCGGTCCGTCCGTGCGCCGCGTCGTCGTGACCCTGGCGTCCCCCGGGTGCCGCAGGACGACCTCCATCGAGACGAGATCCGTGCCGCGCGACGTCTGCGTCCGGTCCTCGATGCGCATCTGCAGCGTCGCGAAGCGGAGCTCGGCGTCGCGCATGAAATCGAACAGCTCGTCGAGGGACGGGACGCCGGCGGACAGCACCGCCAGCGCGGGCCGTCGGCGGCCATCGGGCAGGGCGGGCAGCGCGGCGGCGCGATCCCAGAGACGTGTGGAGGTCATCGCGCGAGATTGTACCGGTCGCGGGCGGCGCGGCGGGGCGTTCGGCCCCGGCGACGCCGACTATCATCCGAGCGGTGACCCACGCCGCCCCGCCCAGCGGTCCAGCGACGAGCGCGACGACGGCACGTCCCGACGAGGACGCGCCACGCCCCGGCCGGCTCGCGGGCCTGACGCCCAGCGGCCGCGCGAGGGTCCCGGTCGCCTGGTCCCTCTACGACTTCGCCAACACGATCTTCAGCTACGCCATCGTGTCGACCGCGATCGGGCTGTGGCTCACCGACGATTCCCGCTTCGGCCAGGGGCCGGGTCAGCTGGTCCAGGGCCTGACCATCGCGATCAGCGTCGGCCTCAACGCCCTCGTGTCGCCGATCCTCGGCGCGCTCAGCGACCGCGGCGGCCGGCGTCTGCCGTTCCTGCTGTTCTTCACGGTCCTGACGATCGTGCCGTCGGCGATCATCGGGCCGACGCCGGCGGTCATCGGCGCGATCCTCTTCACGATCGCCAACTTCGCCTACCAGGCGGCCCTGATCTACTACGACGCGACGCTCTCGACGGTCAGCTTCCCGGCGACCCGCGGCAAGCTCTCGGGGATCGGCGTCGGGGTCGGCTACATGGGCACGATCTTCGCGGCGGTGACGCTGCTGCTCCTCGGCATCACCGAGTCGCCCGACCCGATCTTCCTCATCGCCGGCGTCCTCTTCGCCGTCTTCGCGATCCCGATCTTCCTGATCGTCCGCGACGATCCACGCACGACGGACGCGCCCAAGGTCACGATGCGCGACGTCGCCGGCTCGCTCGACCAGATCCGCGTGACCATCGCCCATGCCCGGACCGTGCCTGGACTCCTGCGCTTCCTGCTCGGACGATTCTTCTACAGCGACGCGGTCAACACGCTGATCGTGGTGATGAGCGTGGTCGCGGTGAAGGCCGTCGGGCTGACCCAGGGCCAGTGGCTGATCGTATCGGTGCTCCTGACCGTGGTCGCGATCGTCGCGAGCTTCGGGTGGGGCTGGCTGGTCGACCGGCACGGACCCAAGAAGACGCTCATCGCGGTCCTCGTCTCGTGGGTGGTCGGGCTGCTGCTGGGCGTCGTCTCCCTCGGGCTGAGCGGCACGACCCCGGGGATCGCGATCTTCGTGGTGGCCGGTGCGATCCTCGGCAGCGGCCTCGGCGGCGTCCAGGTCGCCGACCGGGTCTTCATGATCCGCCTCTCCCCGCCGGCGCGGCTCGGCGAGTTCTTCGGGCTGTATGGGCTGGTGGGCAAGGGCAGCCAGGTCGTGGGCCAGGTGCTGTACGGCCTGATCGTCTTCCTGTTCATCGATTCGCTCGGCAATGGCGCCTACCAGATCGCGATACTGAGCCTGCTGGTCACGATGGGGATCGGCCTGTGGCTGGTCTGGCCCGTCAGCGACCGCTGGTCGGAGCCGGACGACGGCGACGCGTCCTCCGGGCCGCACGTCGAGCCGACCATCCCGCCCGAGCGCCTCGCCCCCGCGAGCGCCCCGCTCGAGCCGCGCTGACCGATCAGTCCGGGTAGCCGCCCGGGAAGCGCTGTCGCCAGGCCCACGCCGAGCCGACCATCTCGTCGAGCGAGGGACGCGCCGGCGTCCAGCCGAGGACCTCGGCGGCCCGCGCCGCGGACGCGACGAGCACCGGAGGGTCGCCCGCCCGCCTCGGACCGACCGTGTACGGGATCTCGCGCCCGACGGCGCGCTCCGCGGCCGCGATGACCTCGCGGATCGAGAAGCCGCCGCCGACGCCCAGGTTGCAGACGAGGTAATCGTCGGTCCGTGGGTCGCCGGGCGCCGTCGCCTCGATCGCTCGCAGGTGCGCGTCGGCCAGGTCCGCGACGTGGATGTAGTCGCGGATGCAAGTCCCGTCGGATGTCGGGTAGTCGTCGCCGAAGATCGTCAGCGCCTGGCTCCCCTCCGCAGCGCGCAGCACGTTCGGGATCAGGTGCGTCTCGGGATCGTGGTCCTCGCCGAGCGCCTCGGTCGCGCCGGCGACGTTGAAGTAGCGGAGGCTCACGGCGCGCAGTCCGTAGGCCGCGCCGTACCAGCGCAGCGCGCCCTCGAAGGCGCGCTTCGACTCCCCATACGGGTTGATCGGCTTGAGCGTGGCGTCCTCGAGGATCGGCGTGGTCTCCGGGTCGCCGTAGACCGCCGCGGTCGACGAGAAGACGATCCGACCGACCCCGACCGCACGGGCCGCCTCGAGCAGCGCGACGCCGCCGGCAACGTTGTCGGTGTAGTAGCGGGATGGCTCGCGGATCGATTCGCCGACCAGCGAGCGCGCCGCGCAGTGGAGGATGGCCTCGATGCGCTCGTCGATCAGCAGCCGCTTGATCTCGTCCCGATCGCCGTACGTGCCCTGGTAGAAGGCGGTGTCATCCGGGACCGCGGCGCGATGCCCGGTGGTCAGGTCGTCGAGGACGACCACCTCGTGGCCCGCGTCGATGAACGCCGCCGCCGACACCGAGCCGACATAACCGGCCCCGCCGGTCACCAGGATGCGCGTCATGCCGCGAACGATACGGGCTGCGAGGGTCGAAGGGGAGGCAGCGGCTGGTTCACTTGTTGCGGCCGAGCAAACGGTCGAGGAAGGAGCGGCGCTTCGGCGGGGCCGGCGGCGGCGCGGGTGCGGCCGGCGGCGCGGGTGCGGCCGGCGTCACGGCCGTCGGCGCGCCCTCGACGCGGACCGCGATCACGTCCGGTTCCGTGGCAGCGGGCGCGGGCGTCCCGGCCGTCGGCGGGGGTCCCTCCGTCACGGCGGCCGGCGGCTCGCCGCCGCGGTAGCGGATGACCTCGTCGAGCCGTTCGACCATCCGGCCGGCCGCTGCATTCTCCGGGTCGATGGCCAGGGCCTGGCGGGCGAGCTGGAGCGCGCCGGCCTCGTCGCCGCGCTCGAGCGTGACCCGCGCCAGCCCCACGACCGCGATCGAGTTGCGCGGATCGACGTCCGCGACCTGGCGATAGAGTGTCTCGGCGGCATCGACCCGGCCCATCTCGAGCGCTCGCTCGGCCTGGAGCAGGATCTCGATCATGGCTCGTCCCCCAGCATCGACTGCGCGAGCAGCAGCAGGCTCGGCTTGTCGTTGAGCGCCGGGTCCTCGACGACCCGTTCCAGCAGGCCGTCGAGGATGCGCCCGAGGTGTGGCCCCGGTCCGATCCCGAATTCCGCCATCAGGTCGTCGCCGTCGACGACGAGGTCGCCGCGCCCGAGGACCACACCCTCGCGCAGGGCATCGCGCACGCGGGTGCGGAACTCCCCGAGCCGTCCCGCATCGGCCGGCAGCCCCGAGCCGATGTTGTCCGCCTCGCGCAAGAGGAAGAGGTCGTCGATCGCGTCGGGCCTGATCTTCGCGATGAAGCGCCGGACGGCCGACGACGACCAGTTCGGCTCGTAGCTGAACATGTGGTTCGCGACCAGGTGCACGACCCGCTCGCGCACGGCCCGCGGCGAGCGCAGCCGGTCGAGGAACTCGCCGGCCAGCTCCGCACCGACCGCGTCGTGGCGGAGGAAGTGCCCGTCGGCGAAGGTCGATGGCTTGCCGATGTCGTGGACGAGCGCCGCGAGCCGGACGACCGGCCGCCCGGCCGGGGCCGCGTCGATCGAGCGCAGCGTGTGGTCCCACAGGTCCTCGCCCTCGATCTTGTTCTGCGGGATCCCGCGCTGCGATGCCAGCTCCGGCGAGATCCCGGCGAGCAGCCCGGTATCGGCAAGCAGCCGCAGACCGACCGACGGCCGCTCCGCGGCCAGCAGCTTGTCGAGCTCGGTGGCGATGCGCTCGCCCGAGAGGTGGCGCACGAGGTCGGCCTTCGCCTGGATCCCGGCCAGCGTCCCGGCCTCGACATCGAAGCCGAGCGTGGCGGCGAGGCGCACGGTCCGGACCATCCGCAGGGCGTCCTCCTCGAAGCGCAGGCGAGGCTCGCCGACCGCGCGGAGCAGGTGGGCCGCGGTGTCGCCGGCCCCGTCATACGGGTCCACCAGCCCGGGCGCATCGGCCGCGTCGGCGCGCGCGCCCCACGCCATCGCGTTGCAGGTCAGGTCGCGGCGGGCGAGGTCCACCTCGATGGTGTCCCCGAACTCGATCCGATGCGGGCGCCGGAAGTCCGCGTAGTCGTGGTCGGAGCGGAAGGTCGTGATCTCGTAGAGGTCGCCGGCGTGGCGGATCGCCACGGTCCCGAAGCGGTTCTCGTAGACCGAGCCGGGGATCAGCTCCAGGACGCGCTCCGGCAGCGCGTCGGAGGCCAGGTCCCAGTCCTCGGCCGGGCGTCCCAGGACCGCGTCACGCAGCGATCCACCCACCACGTACGCCGCGTGGCCGCCCGCCCACAGCGTCGCGAGCAGCTCGTGGACCGCGGTCGGGATCGCCGTCCGCAGGGTTGCCGCGAGGTCCGCCCCGGGATCCGCCGCGGTCAGTTCCGTCCCAGGAACAGGTAGGTCCGCCACGCCTCGTTGTGCTCGTCGGCGAGGTACGGCGTGAAGAGCGAGTAGATGTCGCTCCGCGGCTCGAACGGCGGCCGCCCGAGGTGCAGCCGCGCCTCCTCGAGGGTCTTGCCGCCCTTGCGGTGATTGCACGTCTTGCAGGCCGTGACGAGGTTCTCCCACGTATGCCCGCCGCCGCGATGGCGGGGCATGATGTGGTCGAGCGTCATGTCGTGGCCCTGCCGGCCGCAGTACTGGCAGGTGTGCCGGTCCCGCGCGAAGATCTCGCGCCGGGACAGCTTCACGCGCGGCCGCGGCCGTCGGATCAGGTGCTGGAGGCGGATGACGGAGGGCGCGCGGTACTCGGTCCGCGGCGTCCGGATCACCTGGTGGTCGTACTCGATCACTTCGGCCTTCTCCCCGAAGACGAGTCGGAAGGCGCGAGGCAGGTTGCAGACGTTGAGCGGTTCGTAGTTCTGGTTCAGAACGAGCACGACACCGTCCATCGCGCGGACGATAGCAGAGACACCGGATCGCGCTCCCGATACGCGGTCACGCTCGGGCGGTGGAGGCCCCCGTGGCCGGGTCCCAGCCGCCCGCCTGGCCGACCTTGGAGGCGAGCGGCTTCCCGAGCGCGTCGGCGATGAACCGGGCGGCGCGCAGCACGCCCTCGAGCGAGACGCCGGTCTCGTAGCCCGACGCGTCGAGGAGGTAGACGAGGTCCTCCGTCGCGAGATTCCCGGCCGCGCCGGGTGCATACGGGCAGCCGCCGGTCCCGCCGGCAGCCGAATCGAAGCAGCGGACCCCCGCGTCCAGTCCGGCCGCGACGTTCGCCAGGGCCGTGCCGCGCGTGTCGTGGAAATGGAAGGCGATCCGCTCCAGCGGGATCCCGGCCGCCACGGCGAGCCCGGTCAGCGCCCCGACCTGGCCCGGCACGCCGACGCCGATCGTGTCGCCGAAGCAGACCTCGTCCACGCCGAGCTCGAGCAGCCGCATCGCGACCTTGACCGCCGTGGCCGGATGGACGCGGCCGGTGTACGGGCACCCGAACGCGGTCGAGACGTAGCCGCGCCGCCACCAGCCGAGCTCGCCCGCCCGGCGGAGGACCGGCGCGAATGCGGCCAGCGAGGCGTCGACGGTCATCCCGATGTTGGCCTGGGTGAACGCGTCGGTCGCGGCCGTGAAGACCGCCAGCGCGTCGGCGCCAGCGGCTTCCGCACGCGCCATGCCGCGCTCGTTCGGGACGAGGACCGGGTAGCGGACGCCGGCCCGGCGCGGAAGGCCGGCGAGCAGCTCGTCCGCGTCGGCCAGCTGCGGGATCGCGCTCGGCGAGACGAACGAGGTCGCCTCGACCTCGCGCAGGCCGGCATCGGCGAGGAGCTCGATGAAGCGGGCCTTGGTCTCGGTCGGGACGACGCCGGACTCGTTCTGGAGCCCGTCCCGCGGGCCGACCTCGTAGATGCGGACGGTCTCGGTCATCGCTGGACGGCGGCGCTCAGGTCGGCCGCCTCAGACGAGCGGCGGATCCATCGCCCGCTCGATGCGGGCGACCTCGACCTCGATGCGGCTGATCAGGTCGATGGCGTCCTTGTGCTCCTCGCTGCCCCACGGCGCGGCGTTGCGGCGCTTGCGGGTCTCGGCATGGAGGGCCAGGAGCGCCTCGCGGGTCGTGGGCAGGGGCGTGTCGTGATGGGCCATGGCTCCGAAGTCTACGGCGCCGAATTCGATGACGGCGAGCCGCTGGCCACGCGTCACCTGGTCGGCCGGCGCGACGAGGAGCTCCCTGACGGTTCCCCGTTCCGTGGCGACGACCGCGTGCTCCATCTTCATGGCCTCGAGGGTGACGACCGGATCGCCCGCATCGACGGTCGCGCCGACGTCCACATGGACGGCGAGGACCGCCCCGGGCATCGGGGCGAGGAGATCGACCGGGCCACCGTGCGGTCCCCGTGCCCGCCGCGGCACGGCCGATCCGCTCGAGCGATGGCGGGGGCGCGACCGCGAAGGCGACGCTGCGACCGGCGATGTCGAGATGGACGATGTCGCCGACGCGGACCGATGCGAGCGAGCGGGCGGCCTCGGACACGGGCCGCGGCGCCGAGCGCGACCGAGCGCTCCTCGGCGTCGGCGGTGAGGCGGAGCCGGCCGGGGCCGTTGAGCCGCCACGCCCCGTGCCCACGGATCGCCGGTCTCGCCGGTCCCCGCCAGCATCCAGGCAGCCGTCGCCCAGGCCTCGTCCGGGATCGCGGCCCGCTCGGCCCAGTCGTCCGGCGGCCAGATGCGGTCCAGGGTGTCGGTCCGTGCGGCACCGTCGCGGACGACCGGCTGGCGGACGAGCCAGCGCAGGAACCGCAGGTTCGTGACGATCCCCAGCACCGCGGTGCCGTCGAGCGCGGCCGCCAGCCGGTCGAGCGCCTCGGCGCGGGTGGGACCCCAGGCGATGATCTTGGCCAGCATCGGATCGAAGCGACCGCCGATCTCGGTTCCGGTCGTCGATCCCGGCGTCGACCCGGATCCCGTCGCCGGCCGGCCAGCGCAGCGCCTCGACGCGCCCGGTCTGCGGCAGGAACCCGGCCTCGGCATCCTCGGCGTAGAGGCGGACCTCGATCGCGTGTCCGGTGACCACGATGTCGTCTTGTCCGAACCCGAGCGGCTCCCCGGCGGCGATGCGCAGCTGGTCGGCGACGAGGTCCCGTCCGGTCACGAGCTCCGTGACGGGATGCTCGACCTGGAGCCGCGTGTTCATCTCGAGGAACGCCGGCGTCCCGCGGTCGTCGACGAGGAACTCGCAGGTGCCGGCACCCACGTACCCGACGGCCGCCGCGAGGGTGAGCGCCGCGTCGCCCAGCCGGGCGCGCAGGGCGGCATCGATGCCGGGCGAAGGCGCCTCCTCGAGCACCTTCTGGTGCCGCCGCTGGATCGAGCAGTCGCGCTCGCCGAGATGGACGCCGTTCCCTTGCGCATCGAAGAGGACCTGGATCTCGACGTGGCGGCCGCCTTCGATCAGCCGCTCGAGGATGAGCCGGTCGTCGCCGAAGGCCGCGGTCGCCTCCCGCCGAGCGGACGCGAGGGCATCGGGCAACGCGGCGGCGTCGCGGACCGTGCGCATGCCCTTGCCGCCACCGCCGGCCGACGGCTTCACGAGCAGCGGATAACCGATCGTCGCGGCGGCCGCGATGAGCGCGGGGTCGGACTGGTCGGTGTCGTCGTAGCCGGGGAGGACCGGGACGCCGAGCGAGGCCGCGAGCCGGCGAGCGGCGGCCTTGTCGCCCATCGCCCGGATGGCCGATGGGGGCGGCCCCACCCAGATCAGCCCGGCGGTCGCTACCGCTTCCGCGAAGTCGGCGTTCTCGGCGAGGAACCCGAAACCGGGGTGGACCGCATCGGCGCCGGCCGCAAGCGCGCGGGCGACGACGGCCTCGATATCCAGCAGATCCAGCGCATCCGGCCCGTCGACGACCGGGACGATCGCGACGATCCCCTGTACCTCACAGGTTCGGCTGATGCGGGTCGCGATCTCGCCGCGGTTCGCGACGAAGAGGCGCCGGATCGGCCGCTCGATTCCCGCCTTGCGTCTCACCAGCCTGCTCCAACGCGTCAAACGCGACATCTGCGACACGCCACCGCCCGCCAACCCGTCGTGCGGGCAGCTTCCCGCTCTCGATCCAGCGTTGGACCGTCCGCGTCGACGTCCCCAGGCGTCGTGCGACCTCGCTCGGGCTCAGTTCGTCCGCCATGTCTGTCGCGATCGTCGCATATCGAGCGACAGGCGACCAGCGATCAGCCGAACAGCCGCCTTGTCAGCGCCTCGATCTCGCGGTCGTAGGCCGCCCACGCCGCGCGAGCGCCGACGACCCATTCGCGGACCCGATCCGGGACCTGGTCAGCCCGGGCGTTCGAGACATCCACGGCCGTCACCGGCCCCATCGACGCCGGCGGTGTCAGCCACGGCCAGCCGTCGTAGGCGTCGGCTGCGACCCGTCGGATCTCGATCAGCCGGTCGGCCGGCCAGCCGCGGGTCAGCACGAGATGCATCGTCGCGAGGTGGATCCAGACCGATGGCGTAGACGATCGGCCCGGCCGTCCCGGGTGCTGGACCGCGTAGGCGTCGACCGTCATCGACGCATAGGGCTGCTCCGCGGGACCGGCCATGCCGCCGTATGGGAGCGCCGTATAGATCGCCCAGCAGCCGGGCGAGCTCTCGAGGTAGCGGTGGGTCGGACCCTCGATATCGGGGACGAGTCCGCCGCAGCCGATGCAGGCGACGAGCGGCTCGGCGGACGTCACGGCTCCTTGTCGGGTGCCCAGGCCGGCGGCCGATGCTCGTCGAAGGCCGCGAAGCCTTCGCGGGCCTCCTCGCTGACGCGCTGGCGGGCGATGACCCGCGCCGTGTGCCATTTCGTCGACCCGTGGCCAAGCCCGCGCACCTCGCGGACGATCGCCTTGGCCGCGCGTGCCGCGGTCGGCCCAGCAAGCAGCAGGTCGGCGACCGCGGCATCGACCGCGGCATCGAGCGCCTCCTCACCTTCGACGAGCTCGTGGACCAGCCCGATGCGCTGCGCGCGGACGGCGTCGATGCGGCGGCCGCCGGGGAAGAGCGCCCGAGCGTGGCTCTCGCCGATCTTGGCGATCACGAACGGCGAGATCACCGCCGGCAGGATCCCCAGGCGCGTCTCGGTGAAGCCGAACCGGGTCCCGCTCTCCGCGATCACGAGGTCGGCGACCGCGCACAGGCCCATCCCGCCGCCGAGGGCCGCGCCGTGGACCCGCGCGATCACCGGCACCGGGCACGTGTCGACGGCCTCGAGCGTGTCGGCCATCGCCATCGCGTCCTGCTCGTTGCCCTCCACGTCGAGCGACATCGCCGCGCGCATCCACGCGATGTCGGCGCCGGCCGAGAACGACGGCCCGGCGCCGGCCAGGATGACCGCACGCAGGTCCGCCGGGCTCTCGCGCGCCAGGCCCGCGAACGCCGCCCGCAGCTCGGCGATCAAAGTGGCATCGAAGGCGTTGTGGACCTCGGGCCGGGACAAGGTCACGCGGGCGACGACACCACCGGGGCCGGTGCGTTCGAGGCGGACGGTCGGGCTCACGCCGCCATCCTAACGACCCATCACGATGCCCCGAACGTCACGGGGCTGCGCCCGTGCCCCGCTGCTAGGCTCGCGAGCGTGGACCAGGACACCTCCGTCGATCCGCCGCTGGTCTCGCCGAGCGATCCCGGCTGGCGGCCCGACCCGAGCGGTCGGCGGCTCGCCATGATCCGCGCCACGCGGCGTGGGTCGCTGCTCGCGGGGCTCCTCTTCGGCATCGTCGTCGCCATCGCGGTCTCCGCTCGCGCCTCCCGAAGGCCTCGGTGCGCCGGGCGGGGCCGGCGTCTGGGTCGTCGTGATGGCCCTGCCGGGTCTGGCCCTCCTCGGTGCCGCACTCACGCCGGCCGCCCTCGGATCACGCGGTTCGGCGGCCAGTGCGGGGCTCGCCATCGGCGTCGGGGCGCCGCTCTTCGCCGTCGTCTCGGCGATGGTCGGGACGTTCATCGCCACGAGCCTGGTCGTCGCCATCTACGGCGACGCCGGCACGGACCCACTCGGCCAGGGTGCGGACATGGCCGGCGTGGTGCTGCGCGACGGCGTGATCGCGGCGGTGCGCTTCTCGCCACTCATCGTCCTGGCGTCGATAGCCTGGGTCGTCCTCGTCCGCCGCCTCGCCGGGCCGGCGATGACCATCGCGCGCACCGACCAAGCCGGCCAGCGCACGAGGTAGCGCGCGCGGAGATCAGTCGGGCAGCACGCTGACGCGATCGCCCAGGCGGATCGTGCCGGGCCGTTCGACCTCGCCCCACACGCCGAACATCAGGTCCTTGCCGTTCACCAGCCCGCGGTAGTCCTTGATCGCCCGGAGCGTGTCGAGGTCGCGCTGGCCGGTCTCCGGATCATGGGTCGTCATCGCGCAGCGCGGCACCGGTGCGCTGATGCGCAGGATCGTCTCGCCGAGCTCGACCCGGCCGCCGACCCAGGTGTCCTCCTCGTGGGCGCGCCCGCCTTCGAGCTCGATCAGCATCCGGAACCGGCGGGCATCGATGTCACCGGCGCCGAGGACGCCGGCGAGCGCCTCGATCGAGCCGTCGGTGACGAGCGTCGCGGGATGGGCGATCCGCGTCCCACCCGGCTGGTCGCAGCGGACGAAGCGGACCTCGCGGCCGAGGAAGTCGGAGAGGGCCGCGCCCCACGGCCCGACGACGACGTGCCCGACGCCGGTCCGGCTGTGGATCGGCGGTCACGACGGGCTCGGCCGAGCTCGACGCGGTCCTCGACGACCGTGCCATCGGGGAACGTCAGCCGCAGGACCGTGGCGTCCGGGTCGGTCCAGCGTCTTGACCTGGACGAGCGTGCCCTCGATCAGCTGGTCGATGAGTCGGTTGTTCGCATCGATGACGAAGAAGCGCCGGTCCTCGAGGACGCCCTTCTCCTCGAGGCGGATCTCCTCGCGGTGCTCCAGCCCGAGGCTGCGCACGGGCGCGATGCTGAGACGGCTGACGGTCGGCATGGCCAGCCGATGCTACCGGACGACGACGTTGCGGATCGAAAGCTGCGCGCCCGGTCTCGAACCAGAGGACGTCAAGCACGAGGAACACGCCGACCCGTTCGGTCCCGGGATGCCAGCCGTGCGTCGTAGTGATTCTCGAATGGTTTGCCGCCGGGTTCCGACGAGCGGACATCCAGCCGTCCGCGGCCGTCGCGGAGCGCGACATCGACCGGCCATCCGCCCGCAAACGCGAAGGACGCGTCTGTCAGGACGCCGTTCGGCAGCGTGGCATCCCCGAGCTTGACCTCCTGCGGTCCGAGATGGTCGATCGTGATCGTCGTGTTCGGGGATCGACAGCGGCACGGCTGCGGCCTTGGCGGCCGGCTCGAACGTTGGGAGCGGTGTCGCGCAGCCGACGGGTCGCCTCTCCGGTGCATGGTACGTCGAGATACCCGCCCGTCACGGAGGTCGCCAGGAGTTGAGGATCGTCCGTGCATTCGGGCCCGATCCCGATCCCGCCACACAGCTGCGCGTCGTGCGTCGAGCCATCGCGCGAATCCGACTCGCACCCGGAGCGGCCAGGCGCCACCGAGGCGTGCGCCATCCGGCGGCTTGTCAGGCACGATCGAGATCACCGTGACATCCGCGCGTGTCTTGCCGACCTCCGCGGTCGCCGCGTCGGCCATCGCCAGGCAACGCGCCTCGCCGTAGACGGCGCCGCACGGCTTCGGCTGGGTCGCGACCACGCTCGCGAACGAGCACCGCACCCACCAACGCCGCCGCGAGCAGGATGGTCGCGGCCGTGGCCCATCGGACCTCGATCACATCCGGAAGACCCCGAACGCGTCTCGGGGATCGGCGCGTGGAGCGCCGCCTCGATGCCCATCGTCAGGATGCGCCGCGTGTCGAGCGGGTCGATGACCCCGTCGTCCCACAGCCGGGCCGTCGCGAAGTACGGCGAGCCCTCGCGCTCGTAGGTCTCGAGGATCGGCGCCTCGAAGGCGTCGCGCTCGGCGTCGTCGGCGAACCCGCCGCGGACCGTCGAGAGGACGCGGGCCGCCTGCTGGCCGCCCATCACGCTGATGCGGCTGTTCGGCCACGACCACAGGAAGCGCGGCTGGTACGCACGGCCCGGCCATGGCGTAGTTGCCGGCACCGAAGCTGCCGCCGATGAGCACCGTGAACTTCGGCACCTCGGCCGAGGCGACCGCCGTCACGAGCTTTGCGCCGTCCTTGGCGATGCCGGCCTCCTCGTACTCGCGGCCGACCATGAACCCGGTGATGTTCTGGAGGAAGACGAGCGGGATCCGGCGCTGGCAGGCCAGCTCGATGAAGTGGGCGCCCTTCAGCGACGACTGGCTGAAGAGGATCCCGTCGTTGGCGATGATCGCGACCGGGTAGCCGGCGACGTGCGCGAACCCGGTGACCAGCGTCTCGCCGTAGAGCGGCTTGAACTCGTGGAAGCGCGACCCGTCGACGAGCCGGGCGATGATCTCGCGGACCGGGACCGGACGGCGCGGGTCGAGCGAGACCGCGCCGTACAGCCCAGCCGGATCGACGGCCGGCGCATCCGGCTCACGGCGGTCCCACGGCGGCGCCGGCGGCTTGCGGTTGAGGTTCGAGACGATCGACCGCCCGAGCGCGAGGGCGTGCTCGTCGTCGAGCGCCTCGTGGTCGGCGACACCCGACAGCCGGGTATGGACCACGGACCCGCCCAGCTCCTCGGGCGTGACGTCCTCGCCGGTCGCGGCCTTCACCAGCGGCGGGCCGCCCAGGAAGATCGTGCCGGTGCCCTTGACGATGACGGTCTCGTCGCTCATCGCGGGGACGTAGGCGCCGCCGGCCGTGCAGCTGCCCATGACCAGGGCGACCTGCGGGATGCCGGCTGCCGACATCCGGGCCTGGTTGTAGAAGATGCGGCCGAAGTGGTCGCGGTCGGGGAAGACCTCGGCCTGGAGCGGCAGGAACGCGCCACCGCTGTCGACGAGGTAGAGGCACGGCAGCCGGTTCTCGAGGGCGATCTCCTGGGCTCGCAGGTGCTTCTTCACCGTCATCGGGTAGTACGTGCCGCCCTTGACCGTCGCGTCGTTGGCGACGACGACGCAGGTCGTGCCCTCGATCCGGCCGATGCCGGTGACGATGCCGGCGCCGGGCGCGTCGTCGTCGTACAGGCCGGTCGCCGCCAGCGGGCTGAGCTCCAGGAACGCGGAGCCGGGGTCGATGAGGCGGTCGATGCGCTCGCGGACCGGAAGCTTGCCGCGCTCGCGATGGCGCTCGATCGAGCGGTCGTCGCCGCCGGCGCCGCGATCGGCGACGACGGCCTGGCGGGCGCTGCAGGTCCTCGACCAGGGCGGCCATCGCGTCGTGGTTGGCGCGCGTCTCGGGGGCGTTCGGGTCCAGGCGGCTGCGCAGGACGGGCATGGTCGCGAGGATAGCCCCGCGGGAACCACGCGGCGTCCCGTATCGTCGGGCGGCCATGCAGGGTCGTCGCCGTGTTCCGTTCTCCGTCGTCGCCGTGCTGGTGCTCGTCGGGCTCGCGGTCGGGGCGTGCGGGGCGGAGGCGCTGATCCCTGCGGCCGGCCCCTTGGTCACCGTCGAGCTGCGCGGCGGCGAGTGCTCCGGCCGGCCCCTGCGGACGGACGGTCTACCTGGAGCGCGACGGGCGCGTCCACGAGGCGGCCAAGCCACCGAACGACCTCGGGACGGTGCCACCGGCGCAGCTCGCCGAGATCGATACGGCGATCAAGCTCACCGACTTCGCGGTGCTGCGGGCGCATCCGTTCACCGGGGAGTGCCCGACGGCCTTCGACGGCCAGGAGATCGTCTACACGTTCGCGGCGCCGTCCGGCACGGAGCGCATCGCGTCCTGCGAGGTCGACATCGACGAGGGCCTGCCGCTGTTCGTCGCGGTCGCCACCGCGCTCGGCCCGTGGGTCCCGCTGCCGGTCACCTAGCGGTCCGGAGTGCCCAGCGGAGGTCGGCGCAGCCGAAGCCTCCGGGCTCCGGGAGGCCGGCGCGGATGACATCGTCCGAGAACCGCTGTCGATGGCGTGAGGTCCGCCGGCGGCCGGTCCGCGAAGGGGAGCGCGTGGACGACACCCTCTTCCAGGATGCGGACCTGTGCGATCGAGATCAGGGGGACGCGCATCAGTGCTTCCGCGACGTGCGCGATGACGAGATGTACGGCGATCGGCAGGCGGAGGAAGAGCGGCCGGCGACCCGTCACGCGAGCCACGCGTCGGACCGCTTCGCCGAGTGGCATCTCCTCCGGTCCGAGGACCTCGATCGTCCGGTTCGTCAGACGCACATCGCCGAGGGCCGCCGCCTGGAGCAGTCTGGCGACATCGTCGACGGCGACCGGTCGCACCGGGCGCTCGTGCATCCCGACGAGGCCGAAGACCGGGAACGTGTGGAACGCATGGCTGAGGTGGTCGAGCATGTGGTCGCCCCGCCCGTGGATCACGCCGGCCTTGAGGATCGTGTGGGGGATGCGGGAGGCCCGGACGATCTCCTCCGCGGCCCACTTCGAGCGGTGATAGGTCGTCGGCCCGTTTGGCCGAGCGCGCAGGAAGCTCAGCATCACGATCCGTCGGACGTCGGCGATCCGTGCGGCTTCGACGACGGCGCGTGTGCCGTGGACATGGACGGCGTCGTAGGTCTGTGCGCCGATCTCGCGGTTGATGCCGGCGCAGTGGACCACGGCGTCGCAGCCCGCGAAGACGTCGGCCAACGCCACGAGCCCGTCCGCGAGGGAGACGCCCGTCCGTCGCGACACCACGATCGGCTCGTGCCCGGCGGCTCGGAGCCGCGCTGCCAGTCGCCCGCCGACGAAGCCGGTCCCGCCGGTGATCGCGATCCTCATGACACCGTCGCCGTGGCGTGGCCGCCGCTCCGTCGCACGGCAAGGAGCGTCAGGACAAGGCCGATCGCGAGGGCGCCGGTCGACGTCGCGATCCAAGGCGTCAGGTCCGGGGAGGTACAGCCGTCACCGCAGCGGGCCGGGGCCGTGCCGAAGATGACCAGCCAGCCGAGGCCCCAGCCGACGAACAGGCCGCCCACTGGCGCCTCGCGCTCAGGCTCGATCGAGAGGAGGGCCAGCGCCAGGACCCCAAGGACCGCGCCGATGACCCCAGTGAGGAGGACGCCGATCCCGACCGTCAGGCCAGTGACGAACCCGATCGCCCAGCGACGCGCTGGCGACAGGCGGCGCCGAGGGGGCGCGGCGATCACGGGTGCGGTCGCCCGCCGGTCGAGCGTCCACGCAATGACGGCCGCGAGCGCGAACCCGAAGGCGTTGACCGTCCCGTGGACCGCGGCCATCAGGCCGACGCTCAACCACGCGGCACCGATCAGCGTCCCGGTCGCGTAGGCGATCGCGAGCGGCATCGAGATGAGCAGGCTGGTTCCGGCGACGAGCGCCAGGACGGTCGCCGCGCGAGTTGACAGGGTTCGCGCGACGGCGATCGTCGCCAACCCGATGGCGAACCCGCCGGTGGCAGTCAAGACCGAGCCGATCCAAGCCGCGGCGGCGAAGCCGAAGAACCCGAGCGCCGTCGTCGGGATACCGACGATCACGGCGCCCGTCGCGACATCGAGCCAGGGGCGTGGCCGTCGCGCGAAGGCGAGCGCGCCGGCGAGCGGCAGCGCGAAGCCGGCGAAGTGGAAGTGGACCATCGTCAGCCGGATGACGTCGGCCGGGAAGCCGAAGGGCTGGACGCCCAGTCGATCGGCCATGGCGAAGGCGGCACCGATCGCCAGGAACCCGAGCGCCGCCACGACCGCGTGCGCCAGCCCGGGGCGCCAGAGGTCGGGCGAGCGCAGCAGGCGCACGCCGACGACGAGGGCCGTCGCCCAGGTCAGCACGAGCCAGGGGATGACGTAGAGCCCGGCGAGCCCGGGGGGGAAGAGGAAGCTCAGGGCGAGCAAGGCGCCCGCGACGACCAGGCCGACCCGCGTGATCGCAGGCGCTCCGTACCCCGGCGCTGCCACGTCGGTCAGCCGATACCCGAGCGGCACGACGACGAGCGGCGCCACCAGGAAGATCGCGGCGATCTCGTTCATCGGGGGGCGGGACCGATGGCGACGGGCGCGGACGACAGCGTGCCCCGGTCGGCCCTTCTGCTGACGACCAACCGGACGACGACTGCCCAGACGATCGCCGCAGGCACGACGATGGCCAGCGCCGGCAGGCCAAGCAAGGCAAGGCCGATGAAGTAGTACATGGCCGCCAGCACGATGAGCGCAGCGGCACCCGTGATGACGTACAGCGGGATCTGGATCGCCGGGTGGCCGTCCACGACCCAGCCGAACCCGGCCACGACCACGTAGGTCATCAATGCGACGATGCCGAACGCTGCCGTGATCAGGATGGTCTTGGCAGCGAGCCAGAGCGCGATCGCGAGGACGTGCCAGCCGTGCGCAGCGACGAGCTCGCGGCTCATCTGCCAGGCGAGCACGGCCGCGATGGGCAACCCGACCGTGCCAGGGATCCAGCCGAACTCCGACACGAAGAGTCCGCCCATCGTGATGACGAGCGAGATCGCGACGGCGATCGACGCGCCGATCGGCTGGACGTCGGGGGAGTCTGCCGACGACATCTTGGTGTGCGAGTCCCGGGCTGCCATCTCGACGGCGTTCATGATCTCGCCTCGTGCTACTCTGATATAGCAAGTTATGGACGCAAAACCCGCTACTGTCAAGTCGCACGTTATTGATCGTGGTGCATCCGTGGACCAGGAGACGAACGGCCACGCCCCGAGTCCGACGGCCGAGGCCATCCGCCGAGACCTCGCGGAAGCCTGGGGCGAGATGGGCGCGGCCTGGGGGGTCACGCCCGCCATCGCGCGTGTGCAGGCCTACCTCATGGCCCGCCAAGAGCCGCTGACCGAGCGCGAGGTGCGCGAGGCACTGGGCCTGAGCCACCGGGCGGCGAGCCTGGCCCTGGCCGAGGCCGAATCGTGGGGGATCGTGGAGCGCGTGCCGGAGCCCCGGCGCGTCGGGCGCCGCGGACCGGCGGGCACGGCCTACCTCGCCGTCGGCGACCACTGGCAGTGGTTCGGGCGGGTCATCGCCGAGCGCAAGGTCCGCGAGGGCGACCCGATCATCGCGGTCCTCGAGGCCAAGGAGGTCGAGGCGGCCGAGGCGTCCGCCGCCGACCCGGCCGACACCGAGCTCGCCTCGCTGCGCGACTGGCTCGCGGCGTTCCTCGTCTTCGTCCGCCTCTTCGACCGCGCGGTCGGCCTCGTCCCGCAGCTCGAGCCGCGCGAGCTCGAGCGTTCGCTCAACCTCCTCGGGCGCATCCCGGATTCGACCATCCTCCGCCTGTTCGACCTGCTGGGCGGGCTGCCCGATGACGACGTCATCGGCCTGGTCGAGGCGCTCTCGCGCCTGTCGCCGGCCAACGCCCGCCGCGCGACGAAGCTGATGTCCGGGGTCGTGCGCACCGTCTCGCGCTAGCATCGCGGCATGACCGAACCACGGGCCGACCGGCCGCACGTCCCCGGCTACGGCGTCCCCGAGACCCTGCGCGGGATCCTCGACTGGGCGTGGGCGCGCGAGCGCCTCGAAAGCGCCATCACCTACTGGATCGCGACCGCCGACGCGGAAGCGACCCCGCACATGATCCCGATCTGGGGCGCGTGGGTCGACGACCGCTGGTACGTCGAGGGCGGCCCGACCCGCTGGCAGCGGAACCTCCGGGCCAACCCGAAGCTGGCGGTCAAGGTCGAGTCCGGCAAGGAGGTCGTGATCGTCGAGGGCGTCGCCCGCGAGATCGTCAAGCCGGAATCGGCGCTGGCTGCGCGGCTCCTGGCAGGCTACGCGAAGTACAAGGCGGCCGAAGGCTACGCGGCGGACGCCGCGAACTGGGCCGAGGGCGGGCTCTGGGAGCTCACCCCGGTCAAGGCGTTCGCCTGGTCCGTCTTCCCGACGGACATGACGAGGTTCCGCTTCGGCGAGGGCTGACCCTCCCGGGTTGCGGCGGCAATCCCGGTTGCGCGGCGGTGCCGGGTCGCGGCGCCCCTCCCGACGCGACGCTCCTCCTGATGCAGCTCATTCATAGATGCCGGGCTCTCCTGCGACAAGGCGTTCGACGAGTGCCGATCCGAAGCTGGATCAACTTCGGATCGCGCTGAGCCACGCACGGGCGACTCTCGGGCGGGCCTCGGGATCCGGCCGGATGCGGCATAGCGGGTGGTCTTGTTCGTGGCAGATGAATAGGCAACATATCTGCCTGGCGACGCGGCGCCGCTCGCCGCCCCCCGCTCGCCAACCCCCCGCCACTCCCCCCTGGTGCGCGGATGGACCATTCGTCTGGACCAAGGGGTGGGACGTTGCGAAGACCCGTGACATAATCGGGACGCGCGCGGGAAACCGGTCGACTCGAACGGGCGAGGACCCCGGGGCCAGACCCGACCGGCACGACCGAGCGCCGAACCACCAGAGGATCCAGCCCACATGACCGTCGAGACGTCCACCTGGGCCACCAAGAAGGGCCTGGCCCAGATGCTCAAGGGCGGCGTCATCATGGACGTCGTCACGCCCGATCAGGCCAAGGTCGCCGAGGATGCCGGCGCGGTCGCCGTCATGGCGCTCGAGCGCGTCCCGGCCGACATCCGCAAGGCCGGCGGCGTCGCCCGCATGTCCGACCCCTCGATGATCGAGGGGATCATGGACGCCGTGACCATCCCGGTCATGGCCAAGGCGCGCATCGGCCACTTCGTCGAGGCGCAGGTGCTCGAGGCGCTCGGCGTCGACTACATCGACGAGTCCGAGGTGCTCACCCCGGCCGACGAGCACAACCACATCGACAAGCACGCCTTCAAGGTCCCGTTCGTGTGCGGCTGCCGGAACCTCGGCGAGGCGCTGCGCCGGATCAACGAGGGCGCGGCGATGATGCGGACCAAGGGCGAGGCCGGCACCGGCAACATCGTCGAAGCCGTCCACCAGCTGCGCGACGTGCTCGCGGAGATCCGCCGGCTCCAGGGGATGCGCGAGGACGAGCTGTTCGTCGCGGCCAAGGAGCTCGGCGCGCCCTACGAGCTGGTCAAGGACGTGGCGGCCAACGGCAAGCTGCCGGTCGTGAACTTCGTCGCCGGCGGCATCAGCACCCCGTCCGACGCCGCGCTCGTGATGCAGCTCGGGGCCGAGGGCGTCTTCGTCGGCTCGGGCATCTTCAAGAGCGAGGACCCGGCCCGGATGGCCAACGCGATCGTCCAGGCGACCACCTTCTTCGACGACCCGAAGAAGATCGCCGAGGTCTCGAAGGGCCTGGGAGCCCCGATGCGCGGGATCGCCCTCGAGGAGATCCCGGACCAGGAGCGACTCGCCGTCCGCGGCTGGTAGCGCCACGACACCGCGAATCCTCCCGCCGATGGCTCGCAGGGGCGTCGCCTCGGCGTTCGGAGGGGTCTGAGTGAAGATCGGCGTCCTCGCCCTCCAGGGTGCCTTCCGGGAGCACCTCGAGACGCTGCGCGCCATCGGCGTCGAGGGCGTCCGCGTGCGCGAGCCCGCGGACCTCGAGCGCGTCAGCGGGCTGATCCTGCCGGGCGGCGAGAGCACGACGATGCGCCAGCTCATCGAGCGCTGGGGGCTCCGCCAGCCGATCCTGGACCTCGCCGAGGCGCGGCACGCCGATCTTCGGGACGTGCGCCGGGATGATCGTCCTGGCCGACCAGATCGTCGGCGGCGAGCCGCCGATCCTGCCGCTGCTCGACGTGACTCGGTGGCGCGCAACGCGTTCGGCCGCCAGCTCGACTCGTTCGAGGCCGACCTTGTCGGTGCCGATCCTCGGCGACACCCCGGTCCACGCGGTCTTCATCCGCGCCCCGGTGATCGAGCGTGTCGGGCCGGCGTCGACGTCCTCGCCCGCCTCGACGACGGCCGGATCGTGGCGGTCCGCCAGCGCAACGTCATCGCCACGGCGTTCCACCCGGAGCTCGCCGGCGAGACTCGGTTCCACCGGCTGGTCGCGACGATGGCCGCCGAGCACGACGACCCCGGCGAGGGCTCCGGCCGGCGCCCCCACCCCACGCGCCGGGCCAGGCAGCCACGATGACCGAGCCGCGCGCACGCGCAGTTCCGGCAAGGTCCGGGCGGCGCGTCTGACCGACCTCGCGGCCCTCGGGGAGCTGTCGCGGCTGTGCCAGTCCGACGGGGCCGAGACCCGCTCGCTCGGCCTGCCGGTCACCGGCCCGCCGATCGGCGTCTTCAGCCTGTTCCGCCTGCCGCTCGGCGCGTTCCGCCCGAACGACCTCATGTACGTCTACGAGGAGGACGGCCGGATCGCCGGGCCTCGTCCGCGTGGAGCGCGAGGCCGTCCGCGACGAGTGGACGATCGTGGAACTCGACGCGGTCGGCATGGCCGACGCCGGGCGACATCCGCTACCGGCTCGTCCAGCAGCTCCTGCGCGAGGGCGCCAAGCGCGGCGCGGCGCGCTTCCACGTGGCCTGCGCCGACGCCGACGGCAACGTCGAGCTGCTGATGCAGGCCGGCTTCATGCGCTACGGCGAGGAGCGCATCCTTTCCCGGCCCGGCGGCCAGCGCCCTGCCCGGCACCGTGGTCCGAGAAGCGCGCGGCCCAGGCGGGGATCCGGTCGGCCACCCAGCATGGACGCCCTGGCCCTGTCGCGGCTGTACGCCGTGGCCACGCCGGCGCCGGTCGCCCGGCTCGAGGCCATCCGCCTCGCTGGACTGGGAGCGCCAGGGCGGCCACTGGCGCGTGCCGCGCTCCAGCCTCGCCCCGATCCTGCGCTTCGCCGACGTCGAGGCGTTCGTCCAGTCGATGCCCGATGGCGGGCGCGATGGCACGGAGCTGGCCGGGCTGCGTCCAGGTCGGCGTCGCCAAGGAGGACCAGCCGCATTACCTGAAGGTCGTGGCCCGGCCCGACGCGGACTCGTCCGCGTTGATCGCCTTCGGCCTCGGCGTCATCGCCGCCCGCACGACCAAGGGCGCCGACCGCCGCTCGGAGCACGGGATCATCGCGCCCGTGCGAACCTACGAGTCACCGATCGATCGGCGCCTGGAGGACGCCGGCTTCGATTCGATCGCCAGCGTGACGCTGCTCATGAAGGAAACCCTTGTCCGTGTCGCCGAACCGGCCCTCGTGCCGGCCGGCGTCCGATAGCGGAGGTCAGCGTGGCATCACCGGACCGCCAGCTCGAGACCGTCGACGACCTCGACGCCCTCCTCGCGGCACTGCCGCCGGAGATCGTCGACGCGGTCCACGCGCTGCCCGACCGGACCGCCCTGATCGAGGTCGTCCTCGACCTGGGCCGCCGGCCCGAGGCGCGCTTCCCGGATTCCGAGGTGACGCTGCTCGAGCGCGAGATCACCGATGCCGACATCGCGTTCGTCGTCGAGCACATCGGCACGTTCGGCGACGACAACCGGGCGGGCATCGAGCGGACGCTCCACCGCATCAGCGCCATCCGCAACCGCGCGCGGCAAGATCGTCGGGCTGACGTGCCGCATCGGGCGCGCGGTGTTACGGGACCATCGAGATCATCAACGACTTCGTCGAGACCGGGAAGTCGATCCTGATCATGGGCCGCCCGGGCATCGGCAAGACCACGATGCTGCGCGAGGCCGCCCGGGTGCTGGCCGACGACATGGGCAAGCGCGTGGTGGTCGTCGACACCTGCAACGAGATCGCCGGCGACGGCGACATCCCGCATCCGGCCATCGGCAAGGCCCGCCGGATGCAGGTGCGCACGCCGTCGCTGCAGCACGAGGTGATGATCGAGGCGGTCGAGAACCACATGCCGCAGGTCATCGTCATCGACGAGATCGGGACCGAGCTGGAGGCGGTCGGCCGCGCGGACCATCGCCGAGCGCGGCGTCCAGCTGATCGGCACCGCCCACGGCAACAACCTCGACAACCTGATGCTCAACCCGACGCTGTCCGACCTGATCGGCGGGATCCAGAGCGTGACCCTCGGCGACGAGGAGGCGCGCCGCCGGCGGACCCAGAAGAGCGTCCTCGAGCGCAAGGCGCCGCCGACGTTCGACGTCATCGTCGAGATCCAGGACCGCGAGCGGGTCGTCGTCCACGCCGACGTGGCCGACACCGTCGACGCGATGCTGCGCGGCGACCCGGTCGCCCCGGAGCTGCGCTGGCGCGACGAGGAGGGCGTCCACCGCTCGCAGGGCCGGCCGCGGCCGTCGCCCCGCGAGCAGCTCGGCGCGGAACGGTTCGCCGGGCTGGTCGGCGCGGGCTCGCCGTGGCGGATGGAGCCCGGCTGGCGCGGCGACGGTGCCGGGTATCGGGGCGGCGGGTACCGCGAGGCGGAGCGCGGCACGGGCTCGCGGGCCGGGCTATCGGCCCGGCGCGTCCGGCGGGTGGCGCCAGACCCGCGGCGGCTCGGGGCGCGAGCCGCGCCTCGCGCGGCGGCACATCGGAGGGCGGCGCACCGGGGGCCATGCCCGGTGAACGATTCGCGTCGGGGTCGTCGGCGCTGCGCGGCGGCACGGTCCCGGTGGATGCCGCCGTTCGTCGCGGGCGATATCGCCGACCGCGGACCGCTCGAGCGGCCGGCGCCGCCGACCGCCGCCGAGAAGCGCGCCCGCGAGGCGCGCGAGCTGGAGCGCCAGAAGGCGTGGCGCGACCAGGCCAGCCGCGCCCTCGATGCCCTGAAGGCCGAGGAGGGGACCGGCCCGGTCAACGCCGACGACCTCGACGACGACGAGCTCGACGGGCTGCCGCTCGGCAGCGAGGAAGGCCCCGGCGGCGAGACCGTGCTCGTGCCCGGCGGCTCGCCGCTGCCGACGCTCCGGGTCCTGCCCCAGGGCATCAGCCGCAAGCGGCTCGAGCAGGCGGTCCGCGATCTGCAGCTCCCCGTGGTCATCGCCCGGGACGTCGACGAGGCCGACGTCGTGATGACGCTCCAGAACGAGTACAAGCAGAAGACCCCGATGCTCCGCGACGCGGAGGACCGGGCGATGCCGATCTACGTCCTCAAGAGCAACACGATGCCGCAGATGCAGTCGAGCCTGACCTCGATCTTCTCGCTCGAGATCGATCCGCGCGAGGCGGCGATGCGCGAGACCGAGGACGCCATCGAGGTGGTCCTGTCGTCGTCCGAGGCGGTGGAGCTGTCGCCGCAGAACGCCTACATCCGCCGCCTCCAGCACCAGATGGCCGAGCGGGCGAACCTCGTCTCGCGCTCGCGCGGCCGCGAGCCGTACCGGCGGGTCCGGCTCTATCCGGACGCGGCGCGCAGCTCCTGGCGGTGACCGGGGGGCTGACCCTCGACTTCATCGGCCACTCGTGCGTGGTCATCGATCTCGATGGCGTGCGGCTGCCGACCGATCCGGTCACCCGCGCACGGGTCGGGCCGCTGCAGCGCCAGGTGCCGGTCCCGGCGCGCTCCCGGCTGGCCGATATCGACGCCGTCCTGATCTCGCACCTCCACTGGGACCACCTCGACCTGCCGTCGCTGCAGCACCTCGGGGTCACGACCCCGGTCCTGTCCCGGCCGGCGCCGGGGATTGGATGCGCGCGGCCGGGTTCCGCGACGTCCGCGAGATCGCCATCGGCGGGGCGCTCGAGATCGGCGGGCTGCGCATCGACGGCGTGCCGGCCATCCACTCGGGGTTCCGGCCGCCGCTCGGCCCGACCGCGCCGGCGATGGGCTTCGTCATCCGCGGCAGCCGCGAGATCTACTTCGCGGGCGACACGGACCTGTTCGAGCAGATGGCGCTGCTCCCCGGGCCACGGATCGATGTGGCGCTGCTCCCCGTCTGGGGCTGGGGGCCGACGCTCGGCCGTGGGCTGCACATCGATCCGCGTCGCGCGGCCGAGTCGCTGCGCCTCATCCGTCCGCGGGCCGCCGTGCCGATCCATTGGGGCACGTACTGGCCGCACTCGATGGGCCGGGTCTACCCGGAGCGGCTGATCGAGCCTCCGGCGGCGTTCGTCGAGTACGCTACGGAACTGGCGCCGGACGTGCGCTGTCTGCTGACCGAGGTCGGCGAGATGGTCGACCTGGGGGAGGTCTGACGTGACCGCTCCGACCGCGATGAAACGACCCGTCGGCCTCCGCGAGGGGCTGCGCCGCCTCAGCGTCGGGCTCATCGCCTACGGCACGATCGGCATCATCGTCGCGCTCATCGGGCTCGTGGCCTTCGTCTGGTCGCTGGGTCGGCTCAACGGCGCGGCCGACCAGATCGACGGCACGATCCGGGATCTCGCGACGACCATCCATCGGACGTCGGACACGCTCTCCGATGCGGCGGCGACCGCCGACTCCGTCGGCGGGACCCTCGACGCGACCGCGGCGACGGTGTCCCAGGCGGCGGCGACGGTCAGTGCGCTCGGCCCGACCCTCACCGATCTCGAGGCCTCGTTCCGTGACTTCGGGATCCTGGGCCAGCATCCGCTGGCGCCGGCGGCCGACGCCGTCGCGACCCTGACGACCAACCTGGCCGGCCTCGACGATCGGCTCCAGGATGTCTCGACGAGCCTCACCGCCGACCAGGACGCCCTGACCGCGAACTCGGCGTCGCTGGCCGCGCTCGGCTCGTCGCTCGACGACCTGGCCGTGCGGCTCGAGGACGGCAGCATCCAGGTCGACCGTGGCCGATTTCCGCGTGGTGCTCACGATCGTGCTGCTGATGTTCGTCGCGTGGAGCGCGATCCCGGCGGCCGGGGCGCTGATCCTCGGGCCTGTGGCTGCGCCGCGAGGTCGGCCCGCCCGTGGGTCCGACCGCCGGACCGTCAGTCGACCCGGCGGCGGACGACGCGCCGACGAAGGCCACGCCGACCGGCCTGATCCGTCGACGCCGGGCCGGGCCGGCGCCGAGCGGGATATGCACGTCTTCCGGACGGGCGATGTCTTCATTGGCGTATGCACGTCGGATGCATATGCACGACCGGCGGCGTGCGCGGACGCGCCCGCGCTGGATGCGCGGACGCGCCGTCGGCTGCATGTGCTCGGTCGGTGGCATGCACAGACGCCGGGATCGGCTGCTCTTGATCGGTCGGCGGCATGCGCTCGCTCGAGTGGATAGCGGACGCTCTTTCGGACCCGCGCGCCATGCGGGCAGCCGCCCGAAACGGCTTGAATATGCATCCGACATGCATCAATGGCGAAGCCCGACTTCCGGCTAGGAAGGTGCATATCGGACGGTCAGGACCTAGGCCAGGTCTCGGCGCAACGCCGATCGCGCGGCGTGCCAGCCGCTCATGCCGTGGACGCCGCCACCGGGCGGTGTCGACGACGAGCAGAGATACAGCCCACGCCCGATGTGATACGGATCGAGCGCCGGCCACGGCCGGAAGACCAGCTGGCGGATGTCCTCGATGCCACCGTTGATGTCGCCGCCGATGTAGTTCGCGTCGTGGGCCTCCATCGCAGCCGGCCCGTGGCTCGAGCGGGCCAGGATCCGGTCGCGGAACCCGGGCGCGAAGCGCTCGACCTGGGCCTCGATCCGCTCGGTCATGTCCACCGTGGACCCCGCCGGCACGTGGCAGTACGCCCAGGCCGCGGCCTTGCCCTCGGGCGCCCGGCTCGTGTCCCACGGCGCGTACTGGACGAACAGCACGAACGGCCGCTCGGGATGCCGGCCGGCCGCGACATCGGCCTCGGCCGCCGCGACCTCCTCGAGGGTCCCGCCAAGATGGATCGTCGCCGCGCGACGCGCGCCCTCCGCCGCCCAGGGCACCGGCCCGTCGAGCGCCCAGTCCACCTTGAACACGCCCGAGCCGTAGCGGAACCGCTCGGCCCGGCGTCGTGCCCACCCCGACAGCCGGTCGCCCGCGACGGCCACGGCCTGCCGCGGCGTCACGTCGAGCAGGGTCACCCGCGCGGCGGCAGCCCCCCGAGCGATGCGACCCGGTGATCGGTCACGATCTCGCCCCCGAGCCCGCGAGCTCTGCGACCAGGGCGTCGGTGACCGCGACCGCGCCGCCCCGCGCCATCGGCCACCCGACGGCATGGGCATAGGTCCCGAGTACCAGCCCGAACGAGGCACTCAACGGGCGATCGAGGCCGAGCATCGAGTGGGCCGCAATGCCGGCGAACAGCGCCCGTGCCGGCTCACCATCGAACCGGCCGCGCGCGAGCCCCACCGCGGAACGGAGGGCCGGCAGCCCGAACCGGGCGAGCAGCAAGGGATGCCGGGGCACGTGGACGACCGGCCGCAGCAGCTCCGGGCCGAGGTTGTCGGCGTCCCGGACCAGCGGCCCGAACAGTCGCCGCCATGCCCGGCCATCCTTGGCGCCGAGGCCGGCCGCGGTCGCCGCCACCGACCGCTCGAGCACGGCCACTCGCCCGCCATCGAGCGGATGCGCGAACGGGGCGTCCGGGTGGATGAACTCGACGCCGTGTGCGGCGAGGTCGATGGTCCGGAAGAACGGCGACGCGACCGTGAGCGGCAGGATCGTCGAACACATGTCGTGACGGAACCCGGGGAGCGTCAGCTCCTCGGTCCGTGTCCCGCCACCGATCGTCGGCGCGGCCTCGTAGACGCCGCACCGAGCGCCCGGCACGGGCCAGGGTGATGGCCGCGGCCAGGCCGTTCGGTCCGCCGCCGACGACGATCGCGTCGAGCGTCGGGTCGCTCATGTCGGGCCGCTCATGTCGAGCCGCTCATGCGGCACGCCGCCTCACCCCCGTCGGGTGATCCAGCGGATCGGGGCCGTCATCGTGCGCCGCGCCGACCGGAGCGTCGCGCTGTTGCGGACGTTGCCCGCGTGGCGCCACTGGCGGTTCCGGTCGATGCAGACGATCTGGGTCTCGACGATCGGCGCCGACAACCCCGACTGGCGCGCGAGGTTGCCGAGCGTCGCCGCCAGAACCGGTCGTTCTTCTGGTTCGCGCCCAGGATGTACGCCAGCTCGTCGAACGGGTCCGACGTCCGCTCGAGCGCCTGGGCCTGGGCGACCGTGACGTCGCCGTCCCGGTACGACGAGAAGGTGATCCATGCCGACAGGGTATGGCCTTCGGGGGTCATGAACGTGAACGACTCGTCATCGGCGTAGAGGACCAGGACGCCGGTCGAGAGCTTGACCGGCGAACCCGGCACGGGCTGGATGTCCAGGAGCGCGACCTCGCCGGGCGCGATCCCGGCGAGCGGCGCGTAGAACCTCGGGCCCTTCGGCCAGAACGCCGGGAAATCGCTCCTTCCACGTGGCGATCAGCTCCATCGGCGTGAGCTCGATGCCGTCGAGCCGGACCCTGAACGTCTTCTGCCACAGCTGGCCGAAGCCCTGGAGCGGCCCGGACACGCGCTTGCCGCTGACCGAATCGACCTTGGCGCCGGCCACGCCGGCGGCCGACAGCCGATCGACCGGGCGGGCCCAGTTGGCCGCGTCGCGGCCGCTGCGGTCGCTGGGAAGCGGTTCGTTCATCTCGCACTCCTCGCGTCGGGTCACGCGCCGGCGGCCGCGACCGCCGCGGCCTCGTCGTCGTGGATCTCGATCGCCTCGTCGAGCCGGGTGAGCGCGAAGATCTGGCGGTAGTGCTCGGACAGGCCGGTCGCCACGAGGCGGCCGCCGCCGCGCTGGGCGCGAACGAGCAGGGTCACGAGCAGGCCGATGCCACCGCTGTTCATGTACTCGAGCTCGCTGAAGTCGAGGACCACGGCGGTCGCGCCCCCGTCGACGGCCTCGCGTAGGCCGCCATCAGGTCCGCCTCGCTCGCCGAGGTGATGTCCCCCGAGATCCGCAGGATCGAGGTCGGCCCTGATCGATCGGACTCGATGACGGTCGCGCTCATGCGGCATCTCCTTCGACGATCTCCATGAAGTCCGACAGGCGGGTGATCCGGAAGATCTCCCGGTAGTGGTCGGTCAGGCCGACCGCCCGGACCGTCCGGCCGTCGCGGCGCGCGTCGGCGAGCAGCCGCACGACGAGCGCGATGCCCGGTGCTGTTGATGTAGCCGACGTGGCCGAAGTCGAGGCTGACCCGCTGCGGGCCGAGCTGCGGCGACCTGCGCGTAGGCGTCGGCGAGGGTCTCGTCGGCGCGGCCGTTGAGGTCGCCGCTCAAGCGGACGCGCACCTCCTCGGGGACCTCGGTGATCATCCGCACCGAATGTCCGGTCATCCATCGCTGCGCTCCTCGCGGGCCATCGTCAGGGTCACCGTCTGCGTCGACCCGTCGCTGGTCACGTCCATCGAATCCACCATGTTCCTGATCAGGAAGAGACCCCAGCCGCGCGGCTTCTGGTCGCCCGCGAGCTTGCGCTCGATGTCGGGCGCCTCCGCGTCGGCCGGCACGAAGCCGGACAGGGCCTGGTCGGTGATCCGGACGACGATCGTCGTCGGGCGTCGTCTCGACCACGATGTCGACGGGGACGTCGGCGCGGCCCTGGCTGCCGTACTCGATGGCGTTCATCGCGGCCTCGCTGACGGCCGTCTTGAGACGTTCCAGTCGCGCGGACGGCAGTCCGAGATCGGCCACCGCCGCGGCGACGCGGTCCATGGCCAGGCGCTCGTTGCCCTCCTCGCCGGGGACCGAGAAGGCCGTGACAGGCCGACCGTCGGACCGTCGTCGTCGTCGGCGACACGCCGGCGGCGCGGCGGAGGGTGACGAGCGTGATGTCGTCCTCCTGCTCCCATGCCGGGCCGGTGAACCGGTGCAGCGTGTCGAGCAGCCGGTCGAGCAGCTCGCTGCCGGCGTCGTCGACGGCCATCTCCTCGCGCAGGCGCGGGAAGCCGTACATCTGCTGGTCGGGGTCGTGGGCCTCGACGAGGCCGTCGGAGTAGAGCAGGACGTTGCTGCCCGGGTCGATGACCCCTTCGGTCTCCTCGTAGACGATGCCCGGCAGCAGCCCGAGCGGCATCCCGGTGGCGCGCAGCTCGACGACGCCGTCGTCGGTCCGGATGTACGGCAGGTTGTGCCCGGCGTTGGCCATGACGATCCGGCCCGGTCGCCGGCTCCAGGATCGCGAACAGGCAGGTCACGAACATCCGGGCCGGCATCTCGGGCACGAGCAGGTCGTTGGCGCGACGCGAGGATCACCGCCGGCGAGTCGCTTCGCGACGCCTCGGCGCGCAGGATCGAATGCGTCCGGGCCATGACGAGCGCGGCCGGCACGCCCTTGTCGGTGACGTCGCCGACGGCGATGCCGATGCGGCCGCCGGGCATCTCGATGAAGTCGTAGAAGTCGCCGCCGACCGCGCGGGCGGGGCCGTAGTAGGCGGCGATCTGCCACTGCGGCAGGTGCGGGAGCTCGCGCGGCAGGAACTGCTGCTGGATCAGCGTCGCGACGCGCATCTCCTGCTCGAGCCGCTCGCGCTCGGCGGCCTCGGCCGCCTGCTCGCGGACGAGCTGGGCGACGCGGATGGCCGGGGCGGCCTGGGCGGCCAGCGTGGTCAGGAGGCGCCGGTCGTCGGTCGAGTAGTCCTGCTCCGACAGTCGCGGGCCGAGGTTGAGCGTCCCGATGAGCTCGCCCTGCGAGACCAGCGGCACGACCAGGGCGACACCTGCCGCGCGCAGCGCCCGGAGCGCCGGCGAATCGAGCTCGAGCCTGGCGACCTCCACGGGACCCGGCGCCGTCTGGAGGTAGGCGAGGAGGGGGTCGGACTCGGCGATGTCGATCGCGATCGACTGGTCCTGGGGCGTCCGGACGGTCGTGGTGGCAGGTTCCACCGACGATGTCAGGGTCTCGTCCGCTGCGGCGTCGCCGCGGCCAAGGAGGCGGCGGATGGGACGGGTCAATTCGGTCATCTCACGGTCACCGTATGCGCGTGACGTCCCGAAATCGTTACGGCGGTGGGCATCCTGCCGACGTTCGTCACGATACGTCGCCGCGGAGCCAGATCGCGAGCGACGATGGGGCGACCGTGAGGTCGGTGGTCCGCGCGAGGTCCCCGGTGACGGTCTCCATGTCGACCTCGTGGCGCAGTCGATCCGCGAAGGCCGTTGCCGTCCGCTCCGCGTCGTAGCGCGCGCGGTCGAACCGGTGATCCACCGTCGATTGGACCCGTCGCCGCAGCGGCTGGAACAGCGCGAAGACCGCGAGCGTCGACCCGGCGACGACCACGGTCTGGCCCTGGGTGAACGCGACGAGGGCGCTCTGCAGCAGCAGGATCGCGCTGGCGAACACGGCGCCGAGGATGCCGGTCAAGGCCGCGTAGGCGATCGTCCGGCTGATGATCCGGTCGATCTCATAGAGCCGGTAGCGCAGGATCGCGATCCCCATCGCGATCGGGATCAGGGCGATGGCGGCGCTGGCGATCACGGTCATGATCGCGTTCGGCTCGTCGGCCCGGAAGGTCGCCACGTTGATGATCTCCGTGACGAGGGTCACGACCGCGGCCGCCACGACCCATTTGATCTGGGTGCGCTCCAGCGGATCGCCGCGTCGCCACCGAACGGCGAGGGCGACCGCCGACCCGACGAGCAGGACCAGCATGATCGCGTAGCCGAGGTACACCAGCACCGCGCCGTTGAGGCCACGGATGCCGAACGGGCTGGTATAGGCCGGGTAGATCGGCAGCGGGTTCGGGTCGATGGCGTAGCCGATGATCGGCAGCACGACGCCGACCACGCCGAGTGCGATCGCCGCTCGCCAGCGCGGGGACGGCGGACGGCCGTCCGGGAACAGGACCAGGACGAGCGCGAGCAGGATGAACATCGGCGCATCGAGGCTGGTGTTGAAGAGCGCCAGGAATGGCGCGCCGGGCGCCGATCCTGCCTGGCTGAGGAAGAGATTCGACGGGAGGAAGAGAGCGAGGGGCAGGGCGAACAGCAGGAGCAGCGGGCCGACGGCGTTGCCAGGCCGCCGCTCGCCGATCAGCCACCCGACCACCGCGAAGACGACGATGATCCCGGCGTAGAGCGTGTCGTACCAGCCGGTGGGCCAGCCGAGCGCGGCGTCGGCGATGACCGTCGCGACCGAGAGTCCGATGGAGAGGAAGGCTGCGATGCGGATCAGCCAGCGCCCGATCATCGGACGTGCGGCAGCAAGACCGGGCCAGCGGTCATCGTCATCGGCGGCCCTCCCGCATCCACAGCCCCATGGCCGTCGGCGCCACGGAGGCGCGCACCGTCGAGGTCAGGTCCTCGGCGAGCGCCGTCATGTCGACCTGATCGCGCAAGCGCTCGCCGAACGCGACCGCTGTCCGGTCAGCGTCATAACGTGCCCGGTCGAAGCGGCGATCGACCGTGCGTTGGACCCGGGATCTGATCGGGGCGACGAGACCCGCCACCAGCAGCGTCGAGGCCGCGACCGCGAGCGAGTCGCCACCCGTGATCGGGCTGATCAGCGCCTGGAGCGCGATCGTGACGACGGCGAACATCCCGAACAGGATCAACGACAGGACCACGTAGCTGACCGTTCGGCTGACGATCCGGTCGATGTCGTAGAGCCGGTAGCGGAGGATCGCCATCCCAGCCGCGGTCGGGAGTCCCATCAGGGCCAGGACGGCCAGGATCTCGAGCGGCTTGCTCGCCGAGGCCACCTCGACGAACGAGACCGCGACGTACGAGACGAATGCGGTCCCGGCGAGCAGCGCGGCGAGCGCGAACCACTTGATCTGTTGGCGCATCTCCGTCCCGGCCCGGCGGAACCGCACCACGAGCGAGCCGATGCTCAAGGCGATCGATGTGACGAGGAGCAGCGATGCCGGACCGAAGACGACGCTCGAATACGTCGCCCGGTCCATGCCGTGGCGGGCGTACGGGTTGTCGATGAACGGCACCTGCTGGATCGGCCCCGGGATGAACGCGGCCGCCACGCTGAACCCGATGACGGCCATCACGCCGATGGCCGACACGGCTCGCCAGCGCGGTGACAGGAGCTGTCCGCTCGGGAACAGCAGCGGCAGGAAGATCAGGGCGATCCCCAGCGGCGGGACCCATGACCAGGTCAGCGTCCACGCCAGGAAGGTCGTGGCGGGCAAGCCGCCCGCCACCAGGAAGGTGCTCGTCACGACGTACCCGTTGACGACGGCCTGCGTCGCGAAGCCGAGGCCGATGATCCCGAAGAGCCAGCCGATGCGGTTCCCCGGCCGCCGCAGCGCCACGATCGCGCCGACGGTGCCACACGTGATCCCGAACAGTTCCGACGCCCCCCGGAACGCCCATGGAGTCGGGACCGTGGTGTCCCGGGTCGCGATGATGAGCAGGACGGCGCCAAGGGCGGTCACCAGCGTCACGGTCCACAGGCCGAGGGCAACCCCCCGTCGGCGATTCGGTGCAGGCATGCGGCCATCCTCGGAACGGAGCGTCACCGAAACGTTACGGGATGCGCCCGCGGTTGGGTACCGTTACGCGATGACCAAGGCTCATCCGCCGCCCCTTGACATTCGCCTGCTCGGCCCACCGGAGATCTTGGTCGCGGGGAGGCCGATCGTGGTCGACACCCGGAAGGCGATCGCGATCCTCGCCGTGCTCGCCGCGGAACGGCGGGCGTTCGCGCGCGACGAGCTGGCTGCGCTCCTTTGGCCCGACGCGGACGACGCCGCTGCCCGCGGGGCGTTCCGCAGGACGCTCTCGGCGCTGCGGGCCGCTGTCGGCGAGAACGTCCTGGTCGTCGACCGCACCAGGGTCGATCTTGTCCGGGACCACGTCCGCATCGATCTCCTGGACCTCGAGAGACTGGCGGGCTCGGCCGACCGCGGTGGACTGGAGCACGCGGCCGCGCTGGCCCGCGGCCCGTTCCTCGCCGGGTTCTCGCTTCGGGACAGCCCCGACTTCGACGACTGGCGCGCGGCGCGCGCGATCACGGCCGAGCGGACGGTGAACACCGTGCTCGATCGACTGTCGGCGGCCCTGGAAGACGCAGGAGACCTGCCCGCTGCGATCGCGACCGCCGGTCGGCGCGTGGACCTCGATCCGCTCGACGAGGGCGCGCACGTCCGTCTCATGGACCTGTCTGCGGCGGCGGGCGATCGTGCCGGCGCGATGCGCCAGTACCGGGCCTGCGTTGCGATCCTGGAACGCGAGCTCGGTGTCGCGCCACTGCCGGAGACGGCGGCGCGATACGAGGCGATCCGCGATGCGGTCCCAGCCGACCCGGCCCCGCGCAGGGCCGCACCTGGCCGGGGACACCGGGGCCTGCCCCTGGTCGGACGCGACCGTGGCATGGCGACATTGATGCACGCACGGACCGCCGCGGAGCGGGATGGCCGCGTCGTCGTCCTCACCGGCGAGGCCGGTATCGGGAAGACGCGGCTGGCTGAGACGTTCGTGAGCCAGGCGCGCGCCGCCGGCTCGACGGTGCTGTCCGCCCGCGCGCACGCGGCCGAGCAGGCGATCGCCTACGGTCCGATCGTCGAACTGCTGCGGGCCGGCCAGGCAGACCCTGCCTGCGCGGACCGGCTCCGGCGCCTCGACGGCGCGTCCCTCGCCGACCTCGCCCGGCTGCTGCCGACCGTCGAGGGCGCGGCCCGTGGCACCGATGTCCACGGACCGGGCGCCCATGCCCGACTGGTGACCGCGATCGCCGAAGCCCTGGTGGCCGCGGTGTCCGGGACGCGGCCGGGGATCGTCTGGGTCGACGACGTCCAATGGGTCGACGCCGAGTCGCTGGAGGCACTCGCCTACCTGGCGAGGCGGCTGACCGGGCGGTCCGTCGTCCTGCTGCTGACCTGGCGTCATGAGGAGCTCGATGCCGCCGCGCTGTCCTTCGCCCGGCAGGTCGAAGCCCTGTCGGCGGTGACGACCGTCCAGCTCGAGCGACTGGACCGCGATGACGTCGAGGCGCTGGTCGCCGCCGCGACCGGGGTGGCTGAGCCGGCGGCGTCGCTGGTGGATCCACTGGTCACCGCCTCCGAGGGGCTGCCGCTCTATGTCGTCGAGGTGCTGGCGGGCGGGCACACGTCCCCGGACGGGATGCCCGATGGCGTCCGCGCGGTGCTGCGCCAGCGGCTCGCGACGGTCGACGGCCTCTCGGAGCAGGTCCTTGCCGCCGCCGCGGCGATCGGGCGGTCCTTCGACCTCGCGACGGTGCGACATGCCAGTGGCCGGTCCGAGGACGAGACGGTCCAGGCGCTCGACGACCTGCTTCGGCGCGGGCTGATCCGCGAGCTCGCCGAACGACCGGATCCGTCCGACGCGGTCAGCGGCCGGTCCGCGACGGCGCCGACCAGCCCGGTCCTGCGCTACGACTTCGCTCATGCGGCCCTCCGCGACCTCGCCGAAGCGTCGACCAGTCTCGCTCGACGACGGTTGCTGCATCGGCGGATCGCCGAAGCGCTCCGCATGGACCTCGGCGGCGTGGGCCGCGACGACCTCGGCCGGCTCGTCCGCATCGCGCAGCACGAGCGGGATGCCGGCCGCGATGCCGAAGCGGCGGAAGCGTTCAGGGAGGCGGGCGACCGCGCGTCGGGCCTGTTCGCGAACGTCGACGCGATCAGCCACTACGCGGCTGCCGTGGCGCTCGGACACCCTGACGTGGTCGGGCTCCATGCCGCGATCGGGGGCCTTCGGACGCGCCTGGGGGACTACGCGGGCGCGATCGCGGCGCTCGAAATCAGCGGCCGCGCTCGCCTCGCCGGCCGACCTCCCGCCCCTCGAGCTGGCCCTCGCCCGGGCGCATTTCCGGCGTGGCGACCTGACCGCCGCGGATCGCTACCTCGAGGCCGGTCTCGCCGTGACCCAGGACCGCGGCATCCGGGCGCGGATGCTCGTGGACCGCGCGCTGGTCCGGCGACGGACCCACGACGTCGACGGCGCGGCCAAGGCGGCGGCTGCGGCGCTGGCCGATGCCACGGTCACGGGAGACACCGCGTCGATGGGCGCGGCGCACCGGATCATCGGCCTCACCGCGCTCGATCGGGGTGACCTCGCGGGCGCCCGTCGGTCGCTCGATCTCGCCCTGTCCGCCGCCGCCGATGATCCAGACCCGATCGCCGGGATCTCCGCCCTCGTCGCGCTGGCGATGACGGATGCCGCGGACGGCGACATCGACGCGGCGGTCACCCGCGGCGGGTCGGCCGTGGAGGCATGTCAGCGGATCGGCGACCGCCACCTCGAGGCTGCGGTCGAGAACCACCTCGCGGACATGCTCCATGCCGCGGGCCGCGAGACGGCATCGATGGAGCATCTGCGGCGTGCCGTGGAGGCTTTCGCCGAGGTCGGCGGCGACCCGACCGACCCCGACCCAGGGATCTGGATGCTGGCGGCCTCGTAGCGGCCGCCAGCGCCGTCAGCTCGGCTTTTCGACCTTGTTGGCGGGGTCGTCGATGTTGGTGATCTCGATCGCGATCGACTGGCCGGCACCGAAACCGGTCATCTCCCACGCGACGATGTACCCGGCGTCAGCGATCCAGGCGTCGATCGAGGCCCCGGCCGGGATGGCGATCGCGCCCCCGGCGAAGGTGCTGGCGTCGATGTGGAGGTGGCGGGCCTGGACGCCGTTCTTCTGCTCGGAGCCCTGATCGGTCGAGCTCTGCGACCAGTCGACGCCGGAGTAGGCGGCCAGCAAGGTCGACGGATCGAAGGCCACCAGCATCGAGCTCGCCAGCTGCTCGGGCACCTGGACCCATTTCTCGTTCGGACCACTCTGGGTCCAGGCTTCCTTGCCGATGACGATGAAGCGCGTCTTCTGGGTGCCGTCTTCCGACGTGACGATGTCCTTCGCCAGCTCGGGCTTGGTGACCACGACGGTGTGGTACTGCTCCTTGCCGTCGACCGAGAGCGTGGCGACGTAGGAGTCGACCGGCAGGGCGCCGGACAGCGCGCTCAGGTCGAACGAGGGGAGCACACCGATCGACGCCGCCGGCGTCTCGCCCTCGGCCGGCGTGGCGGTCGGCGCCCCGGCCGTCGCCGTGGCGCCGGCGGGGGTCGGGGTCGACCCATCGGGATTCGTGGTGGCGGCGCTACCGCCGCAGGCGGCGACCGCCATGGCGGCCAGGAGCAGGAACACGGCCGCGATCGCGGCTCGGGAGGAACGCATCATGAGGTGGGAGTCCCCGGTTGCGGCGGCGGGTCGTCCGCCGGCTCGGCCCGATGATGGCGATGCGGGCCGATCCCCGCAAGCCCGCCGGATGTCTCAGCCCAGCGCACCCCGGTCGAACCAGATGCGCTCGCCGAGGAATCGCTCCGTGGCGGGGTCCCATGGGAAGAAGATCAGGACCTCCAGGCTGACCGGCAGCCCTGAGGGCGGCGACCCCGCCCACGGACCCTGGTTGGTGCCGGTCAGCGTGGCGACCTCGAAGACGCCCTGCGGTCCCACGACGATCTCGCTCAGGGCGAACGCGTTGTCCGGGAACGCCCCGAAGAGCTCCGTGTAGAAGGCGCGGGCTCCGTCATGGCCGCTCCCAGCGCTGACCCGTGACGACGACCTCGTAGACGCAGTCCGGCGCGAGCGTGGCGATCAGGCCGTCGATGTCGCGGCGGTCCTCGGCGATCGAGTGGCGCACCCAGAGCCGCTTGATCCGGCGCAGCTCGGCGGGGTCGAAGCCGCGGGCCAGCTGCGCCTGGATCGACGGCCGCCCGCTCATCTCGCCGCGGACGCGATCCCGTCGATGCCGGCGACGACGCGGTCCACCTCGGCGGCGGTGTTGTAGTGGACGAGCCCGATGCGCAGGACCCCACCCGTCTCGGCCTTGCCGAGCGCCTCGATGAGGCTGGTCGCGTAGAAATCGCCGTCCCAGACGAAGACGCCCTGTCGTGACCGAGCGTCGCCGCGGCCTCATGCGGGTGGACGCCGTCGATCGAGATCGAGACGGTCGGGACGCGTTCCGCCGCGAACCTGGCGGGATCGGTGATGCCGTGGATCGTGACGCCGGGGATCGCCTCGAGGCCCTCGAGCAGGCGGGCGACCAGCCCACGCTCGTAGCCGGCGATCGCGACCATCGCGGCGACGAGCTCCCGCCGCCGCTCGCTGGCGCCGTCCGCCCCGGGTGCGCCGGAGACATCGCCGTAGGAACGGCCGACATCGCGCAGGTAGTCGGTGGCGGCGAGGGTGCCGGCGATCGATTCGAACGAGAGCGTCCCGGTCTCGAAGCGGTCGTGCCGCCGGTCGGACCTTGAACGCCGGCAGGTCGGTCGAGCACCGCCGGCCTTGCCGTACAGCGCGCCGAGGTGCGGGCCGAACCACTTGTAGGCCGAGGTCACCAGGAAGTCGGTGTCGAGCGCCCGGACGTCGATCGGCATGTGCGGCGCGTAGGCGACGGCGTCGACGTAGGTCAGCGCCCCGACCTCGTGCGCCCGCTCGATGATCGCCTTGACCGGGTTGACCGTCCCGACCGCGTTGCTGGCGTAGCCCGACCGCGACGAGCCGCGTGCGCGGGCCGAGCTTCGACTCGAGGTCCTCGAGGTCGAGGGTCACGTCGTCGGGGCGGATGTCGACCTGGTGGACCGTGACCCCGCGGTCGGCGGCCATCGCCTTCCACGTGGAGACGTTCGCCTCGTGGTCGAGGGTCGTGACCACGATCTCGTCGCGCGGCCCGAGCATGGAGCCGATGCTCCGCCCGATCTGGAGCGTCAGCGTCGACATGTTCTGGCCGAACTTGATCTCGTGGGGCGATCCCGCACCCGAGGAAGTCGGCCACCGCGGCATGGGCCTCCTCGACCATCGCGTCGGATTCGCGCGCTGGTCGCGAACGTGCCCTCGTGGTTGGCGTTCATGTCGTGTAGTAGCCGACGACGGCGTCGATCACGCGCCGCGGGACCTGGGTGCCGCCGGGGCCGTCGAGGTACGCCACCGGCCGGCCGTCCTGCTCGCGGGCGAGCGCCGGGAACTCGGTGCGCAGGGCGTCGGCATCGAATCGGGGCATCGGTCCTCCGGCCATCTCACGCGCCGACGGGCGATCGTCGGGGGCCCGAGCGTACCCCACTTCGAGGACGCGGCGAGAGTCGGCCGCGGAGTCTGCGCCTACGCGCCCAGCGGCAACTGCGTGAGTTGCGCGCGGACCTCGGCATCACGCGCTCGCGACCGCCGCTCGATCCGCGCCATCACGAGCACCAGGATCACCGCGCCGATCGCCACCATCGCCGCGGCCGCGATCTCGACCGCGACCGACCGGTCGAAAGCAGCCATGGCGGCGTCGACGACCTGCGGACGCGAACCGGCTTCGATGGCGCGGCCGACGTCCCTGGCGAGGAGGATCGCGATGACGATGTTCGCGATGAACGAGATGAACCAGCTGCCGACCAGGCCGAACCAGGCGAACAGGATCATGAAGAACCCGCCGGCCTGGGCATCGAGCCGGTATAGGGCGTCCTGGATCATGCCGGGGACCTTGAACAGGTTCCAGATCGGAATAAGCGGGTAGATGAACGCCTTGGTCGGCGTCGTGCCCGGGAGGCCGCCGCCGAGGGCCGGGATGTTCGAGATGACCCGGCTCAGCCACGGCGGCGAAGAAGATCACCGCGGCGACGACCGCCCCAGATGGATCATCTGCGGGACCACGAGTCGCGCCGACCGCGCGGCGAGGGCCGCATCGTCGACGGTGACGCCGTTGGCCACGACTCGCAGCTGGTCCCGCGCGAAGTCGCACTCGGCCAGGCTGGCGATGAGGATGAGGACCCCCAGCACCGGCGACCGCGAGGATCAGCCTCGGCGGCCAGCAGAAGAGGAGCATCGTCCGCCGGTAGGCCACCACCGTCCGATTGACGTGGCCGTCTCGACGCGCTGGTCCGCCATGGCGCCCGTCGCCGCGGTCTGCGGCGCCCTGCACTTGTAGCAGGCACGGTTCGCTGGCGATTGATGGAATTGCACGGGGAGCAGACCCAGATGTCCTTCATGGACGCGACGTACGGGTCGTGGGACGCGAGGGTCAGGCCACGGAAGTACTGGCCCTCACCGCGCCGGGTCCAGGCGCTAGTGCTCGGTCGTGCCCGTGAAGGTCCAGCCGTCGATGCGGACGCGCCGGCACGACCACCCCGCCGAGGAACCCCTTGAGCGTCCGCCGCTCCCGCGGCGACCGCCACGATCGCCGGCCAGGGCGTCGAGGTAGCTCTGGGTGAAGCGCAGGTTCCGACCGGCCGACGATCCTGCCGCCCTCGACGAGGAACGTCCCGTCGCGGGTCATGCCGGTGACGATCGCGAGCTTCGGGTGGACCGGGTTCGTGTAGTGGAAGCGGGTCACGAGGAGGCCGCGGTCCAGCCCGCCGATGAGCTCGTCGCGCGGCGGTGTCGCCGGCGGCCATGACCTGTTCAGCGGGAACGGGCCGTAGGTGTTCGGGGCCGGGAGGCCGTGACCGGTGGAGGCGACGCCGTCGCGCGCCGCCGTCTGGGCGTCGTAGACGACGTCGCGGCAGACACCCGGCTCGCACGCAGCGATCACCCGCTGCTTGGCGACGCCCTCGTAGTCGAACGCCATCGGGCAGGCCGGCCGGGTCGCAGCCGTCGTCGACGATCGTCACGAGCTCCGAGCCGATCCGCTTGCCGGGCTCGACGAAGCTGCGCTCCTCCTGGACGGCGAGGGCGCTGAGAACCCGAGGTAGCCGAGCATGTCGCAGCAGGTCGACGACCGCGTACTCCTCGAGCACGACCGGGTAGTCGCCGGCCTCGATGGCGACCGCGTTCGCGGTCGCGCGCGCCTTCGTCCGCCGCTTCGCGGCCGATCGCGGCGGCGTCGATGGCGGTCGCTGTCGACCGCGGCCTGCTCGGCGTAGCCCGTGCCGCCGTTCGGCCCCATCGACACGGTGAGCAGCTGCGGACGTCGTGCGCGTCCCGCGCTGGCCCGGACGCCGTTCGAGTTGGCGACCGCCGTCGTCTCCGTCCCGGTGGAGAACGAGCCGAAGGCCGTGACCCCGGCGGCATCGGCCGCGGCGATGACGGCGCGGACCGCCGTCCGCCCGCAGCTCCGGGCGCTGGCCTCGGCGGTCGCCGGCGCGAACGCCGCCATCCACGTCCCGGTCGGCGGTCGGCTCCGGGCAGGCCGCCCCAGTCCTCGAGCTCCTCGACGACCCGGGCGATGGCCGCGGCGTTCGCGGCGCGAGCTTCCGCAGGCCCTCGTCGTCGGTCCGGCCCGGACGAGGCGACGCCGACCCGCTTGCCGACGACGAACCGCAGGTTGACGACGGCGTTGGTCTCGGCCACGTTCTGGTGGATCTCGCTGTTGGCGAAGCGGGTCAGCGCCGCGTCGTCGGCCATGACCAGCGCCTCGGCCTCGGTGGCGCCCTCGCGCCTCGCGCATGCGCGAGGGCCGGCTCGGCGAGCGCCAGGGCGTCGTGCGCGCGGTCGTCGATCATCGGCGCATCGGGCGCCGAGTGCGGCCGCTCACCACTTGCCGACCCCGACCTGGACGTCGCGGAACCGGGCGCCCGGGACGGCGTGGCCGACATGGGCGGCCTGGCCCGGCTCGCCCTTGCCGCAGTTCGGCGTGCCCGAGCATCACGTAGCTCGCTCGTCGCCGACCGCGTCGCACGAGCGCCAGAACTCGTAGGTGATGCCGGTGTAGGTCGGGTTCTTGAAGAGCCGGCCCTTCTTGCCGCCCTTGATCTCGTAGGCGACCTCGGTCGCGAACTGGAAGTTCAGGCGGCGGTCGTCGATCGACCACGAGCCGGTTCGACGCGAGGTACAGGCCGTCGTCGGTGTCGGCGACGATCTCGTCGAGGCTCATGCCCGGGCTTGGGCAGCAGGTTGATGTTGGTCATCCGGATGAGCGGGATGCGGTTCCAGCCGTCGGCCCGCATCGCGCCGCCGCTCGGTCCGCCCGATCCGCGGCGCCGTCTCGCGGCTGCTCAGGTAGCCGACGAAGATCCCGCCCTGGACGAGCGGCACGGCCTGGGCGGCGACGCCCTCGTCGTCCCAGCCGAACGTGCCCATCCCGCCGGGCGCCGTCGCGTCGGCGACGATGTCGATCAGGTCCGAGCCGTAGCGGAAGCCCTCGTCGAGCTTGTCGGTCGTCAGGAAGCTGGTCCCGGCGTAGCGACGCCTCGGTGCCGAAGACGCGGTCGAGCTCGGTCGGGTGGCCGCAGCTCTCGTGGACCTGGAGGTAGAGCTGGCTCGGGTCGAGGACGATCGTGAACCGGCCGCGACGGGCACTGCGGCGCGCTCAGCAGCGCGACCGCCTCCTCGGCGAGCGGCTCGGCGCTGGTCGGCGAGGTCCAGGCGAGCGGACGTACTCGTAGCCGCGCCGCCTTCCAGCCGCCGCCGGAATCCGGGTAGCTCCGGCGCTGGTGCTCGTCGCCGTCGACCGCGTTGGCCTCGACCGCGGTCGCCGACGTGGGTGATGGTCTGCTCGGTGAAGCTGCCGTCGGTCGCGGCGAAGGTCTTCCACTCGCGCTGGGCGGCGTACATCGATTCGGTGAAGGCGATGCCCTTCGACCCGGGCTGGCGGCCTGGTCGGCGGCGAGCAGGTCGCCGATCTTGCGCTCGAGCGGGATCGTCGAACGGGTCCTCCTCGACCGGCGTCTCGTAGGTGCCGTGGGCGGGCGGGCGGTCGTCGAGGACGGCCGGGTCGCGCAGGGCGGTGGCGCTGGCCCGGGCGATGCGGACGGCCTCGGCGGCCACGCGGTCCGCCTCGGCCGCGGTCAGGATGTGCGCTGCTGGCGAAGCCCCACGCGCCGTCGACGAGGACGCGGACGCCGAAGCCCTCGCTCTCGCCGGAGGCGACGCCCTCGACCCGGCCCGGTCTTGATCGGCGATCGCTCTCGTCGAGCCGGCGGACGATGCGCGGACGTCGGCATAGCCCGCGCCCAGGGCCGAGGCGGTGTCGAGGGCGCGGTCGGTCAGGTCTCGCATGCGCCACGGAGCCTAGCAGAGGGGTCCGCGGCGCCCCATGGGCAGGATGCCCTAGTGCGCGGGTCAGAGGACCGGGGCGCCGCCGACCGCCTGCGCGGTCAGGTAGAGCCCGAGGCCGAGCACCAGCACCGAGGCCGCGAGCGGCACCAGCGTGCTGACGCGGCCGAGCGCCGACGCGCCGTCGAACCGCTCGAGCCGGCCGCGGGCGAGCACGAGCGCGAGGCCGACGCCGCCCATGACGAGCGCCATCCCGAGGCCGAACGCGACGACGAGCACGAACCCGAAGGCCGGCCGGCCCGCGGCGATCGAGCCGAGCAGGATCAGCAGCGCGCTGGTCGAGGGGATCAGCCCGCCGGCGAGGCCGAGGACGAACAGGCTGCGCCAGGTGATCGTCGAGCCGGCCGGCGGCAGGTGGCTGTGGCGCGACGCCGCCGTGGCTGTGCTCGCCGGGGTCGTGCGCCGGCTCGGCGTGACCGCGTGGCGTGGGCACGTGCGTGGTCAGCGCCTTCGTTCGGTCATCGTCGTTGTCGTGGGCGTGCCCGTGGTCGTCGGCATGCCCGAGCGCTGCGGCCCGCACCGCACGGCGACGGCGGACCTCGCCGAGATGAGCATCCAGCCGCCGATCGCGACGATCGAGATGGCCGCGATGACCGGCGCCGCCCGAACCACGACGTCGGGGGCAGCACGCCCTGCGCGCCGATCACGACCGCCGCGAGCACCAGGATCCCGATCGTGTGCGACAGCGTGACCGACAGGCCGAGACCGACCGCGTGGAGCGCGCGTCCCGCGCGTCCCGACGAGGTAGGCCGCCATCAGCGTCTTGCCGTGGCCCGGCGTGAGCGCGTGCGCCGCGCCGAGCGCCGACGGCGGTCAGGAGCGAGACGAGGAGCACGAACGGCGTGAGGTCGGCGCTGCCGAAGATGGACGGCAGCTCGCCGCCGGTCACCCCGCCCGGGACGGAGCCGAGTGCCGCCGGTGCGCCCCGACGCGGCCGGTGCGTCCACCACGGCGTTGGCCGGAGCCGGCTCGTGCGCCGCCGGCGACGCGGCCGGCGACGCACGGGTGCGGCCGGCGCCTCGACCGGCGTCGCGTCCGGGAATGTCGACGGCGGCCAGCGTCGGCGCCGCCGGGCGATGCCGTCAGCGCGACGGACCGGTCGTCGAGCGGCTGCGGCGATGCAGGTCCGTCGGGTAGGCGGTCAGCCGCGCCGACGGGCTGGTCGCTCGATGCTCGCCGCTGTCGTCACGCGCGATGGTCGTGCCCGGAGCCGCTCGACCACGATCTCGCGCCAGCCGATCCGCTCGGGGAACGAGGTGTCCTCGAACGTCGACGGTCGTGGCCGCGCGCGATCGGCGTCGCCAGCGAGGCGCGGAACTCGCAGACGAGCCGCAGCGTGGACAGGCCGCCGGCGCCCGGCGGGAACGACAGCCCGGCTCGGTCAGCGTCAGCGGCCGCCGCCGCGTCGGCCACGTCGAGGTGGAGCGCCGGCGCCAACGCGTCGCAGCCGTCGAGCCGGCCCGCGTCGATCTCCTCGTCGCGACACCTCGCCGTCGCCGTCGGTGTCGTACTCGAGGCGGGCCTGGAAGGCGGGGATCTCCGCCTGGTCGATGACGACGTCGAGCAGCACGCGGTCGCGGCTCGACCCGGATCCCGGCGTAGTGGTTGATCGTGAAGTTGCCGAGCGGATGCGCGCTCGCGATCGCCGGGCACGGCCGAGGGCCGCGACCCAGGCGAAGGCAAGGCCGGCGAGCAGGCGTCGTCTCATGGCAGTCGCGACAGCGTATCGCGCGCGCCGCTGGGCGCCTACCGGATCGAAGCTCGCGTCGAGCGCGAGCGCGTCCTGCATCTGCGCCCGCGCCCGGCCCGGGTCGCCGACCGCCGCCGCGATCATCCCCGCGTGGTAGAGGAGCTTGGCGTCGCGGGTCCCGAACGCGAGCGCGTCGGCCATCGCGGCATCGGCCTCGGCCGCCCGGCCGTTCGCGAGCAGCGCCCAGGCCAGCGCGTCGTAGCCGTAGACGTCCTTGCGGACCCCGATCTCGGCCTGGGCCAGCGTCAGCGCCCGCGCCGGATCGATGGCCGTGGTCGACAGGTACAGCGACAGCGTCCGGTCGTAGACGCCGGCCGCCTCGCCGCTGAGCTGGGCGATGGCGAGGACCGTCTTGCGGTCGTTCGCCTCGCGCTTCGCGTCGCCCGTCGGCGGCCGCGCAGCGCCATACAGGTCCGCGCGACGGGCGACGAACTCGGGCAGCGGGACGACCGCGATCGCGGCGTCCAGCTGCGCGATCGCCTCGTCGATGCGGCCGTCGGCCGCGGCGACCCGGGCGAGTCCCCAGTGGGCGAGATGCGAGGTCGGGTCGTCGACGAGCGCGTCGGCGTAGGCCGCGGCGGCACCCGCCCGGTCGCCCGGTCGCGATGAGCGTGTCGCCCAGCTGGTAGTGGTACCAGGCGAGGCCGCTCGCGACGGCACCCTCGGTCCGGGCGGCGGCCAGCGCCGCCCTCGAGAGCGCGACCGCGTCGTCCGTCCGTCCCTCGATGAAGGCGAGATGGCTCTCGCGGACGCGCGGCGGCCGCCGAGTCCGAGACCCGGCGCGAGTGACGGCGTAGGCGGTCCGGGCGGCCGCGACGTCGCCGAGCTCGAGCGCGCTGTCGCCCAGCGTGGCGAGCGCGGCGGCGTCGTCCGGCTGGTCGGCGAGGACCGCGGTGGCGTATGCCCGCGCGTCCACGAAGTGGTGGAGCGCGACGAGGATCACGCCGTGGTAGTCGCGGGCGAGCCCGTAGTCGGGGTTCGACGGCGAGCGCGCGGTCGATGGCGGTCTTCGCCGCCAGGTAGGCGCTCGAGGTCGCCGGTCGCGCGGGCGAGCTCGATCTGCGAGCCGGCCAGCCGCGAGGCGCTGACGAAGTCGCGGCCGTCGGCGGTGAGCTTGTCGCCCCAGAAGGTGATGTTGGCGCGGATCCGCTCGAGATCCGCGGACGATGGCGCCACGCCGGCCGGCGTGATCGGGTCCAGCTCCGCGGTCCGCCGGTGTCGCCCTGGCCCGTGGCCGCGCGGCCTGGGCACGATCTCCGGGACGGCCACGTGCGGCGGCTGGAGGGCCACCGCGAATCGGCCGCCGATCACGAGGATCAGGGTCGCGGCGAGGACGGCGAGCGGTGACCCGGGGAAGGCCGGCGAAGCGGTCGGTCGTGGATCTCATCGGTCGGCGTCCTGTCGCTGGTCGTTCGAGTCGGTGGGTGCATGGCTGGGTGAGGGTCCGCGCCGGACCGACCGGTGGCCGGCCCGGCGCGGGGATGCTCAGTTCGGCTTGGCGAGGTACGGGAAGGACGTCGGGAACGCCTTGTCGTTGGCGTTCACGCCGTCGCTCGAGACGGCCCCGTTGGTCAGCAGCCCGAACTCGGCGTCGATGACGTCGTCCGCCAGGCGTCGGCCGTTGAGGAACCCGGCGCTGTTGCCGAGCTTGACCGTGAGCTCGTCCGGCAGCAGCACGTTGGCGATGCTGTTCTTCTGCGCCGGCGAGTACGAGGGCGCGCTGTTGGCGTCGAGGACGTGCCCGATGGCGTCGAGGACGCCGACGACGTTGGCCTTGTCGAACGCGCGATCATCGCGCGGTCCGAGCCGGTTGGCGGCTTCCTTCTCGGCGCTGGTGGTGTTGAAGACGGTGTTGATCGCCGGGCGGCCCATCCGCTCGACCTGCTGGTAGCCGCCGGCCGGACCGCACGGACGTGGTCGCCCACAGGCCGATGGTCTTGCCGGTGCCGCCGAGCTTCGAGTTCGGGACCTCGATGGCGATCGAGCTGACGTTGGTGCCCTTGAACGTGTCGACGCCGGTGAAGCCGCCGAGGAGCACGCCGCAGGTCCGTCGAGCCGGCGAGGAGCTGCTTCTTGAACTCCACGAAGCCGGGGAGGTCGAAGAAGAAGGGGTCGTCGCGCGGGCCGGCGAAGGACTTGCCGCCACCCCTGATCGGGGAGATCCTGGTGGTGCCGCTTGTAGCTGGTCGTGGTGCCGCCACCGACGACCGCGCCGCGCCACTGGTGGATCCGTGCGGAGGCGCCGGTGTCGCGGAGGATGGCGTAGTTCTGGATGACGGCGCCGGTCGTGTACGACCGGGTGTTGCCGAACTTGACGCGGTAGACGATGTCCGCGAGGCCGTCGACGTTGGTGTCGACGTTGATCTCGTACAGCGCCCTCGAATCGAAGCGCGCGGTCTTGGTGTCCGCCGGGCTGGTCAGCGGGTTGACGTTCAGGACGAGGGTGGTCCCGCCCGCCGACTTGAATGCGTACAGGTCGGTGATGTCGATGCGGTGGTTGGCCTTGGTCGTCGGGGCGTCGAGGTGGTCGGCGCCGCTGACGAGGAGCGGTGCGGCTCCGACCGCGGCGATGGTGGCCGACGCGGCAAGCAGTCCGAGGCCGGATGCGATCCGGCGGTAGCGTGTCATCGGTGGTGATGACCTCCGGTAGAGGGTCGATGCGGTTGGCTGGTCGCGGTCTGGGGCCACGCGCCGCTGGTGGCCGGACGATGCGGTCCGGCATGGTCAGGCGGTCGTCCGGGGCGCTTCCTCCTCGCTCCTTGGCCCCGCGGTCAGCCGGGATGCTGCCGGGCGGGTCGGCGGTGGTACGCGGTGGTCTCCCGGATGGATGAGTCGCCGTCGGACGGGCATCCGGGCTCGGCTACACTCGGGCCGTGACGGCATCCGGGACCCCGCGCACCCGCGGCTGGTTCATCACCATCGAAGGCCCCGAAGGGGCCGGCAAGACGACCCAGGCCGAACGGCTGGCCGCCTGGCTCGGGTGCGCGCGGGCACGACGTCCTCGTCGACCCGGGAGCCCGGCGGCACCTGGCTCGGCGAGCGGATCCGCGAGGTGCTCCTGGCCCGGACCGGCGGCGTCGGCGTCGGCGCGCGGAGCGACCCGCTCACGGACGCGTTCCTCTTCGACGCCGCGCGGCGCCAGCTCGTGACCGAGGTCCTCCGCCCGGCGCTCGCGGCGGGCGGACCGTCGTGTGCGCGCGGTTCGCCGATTCGACGCTCGCCTACCAGGGCTACGGGGCCGGTGTCCCGATCCACGTCCTGCGCGCGCTCGAGGCGGCCGCGACGGACGGCCTGCGGCCGGACCTGACGCTCCTGCTGGACCTCCCGGTCGAGGCTGGGCTCGCGCGCAAGGCGCCGGACGACGTGACCCGCTTCGAGGCCGAGTTCGACCTTGCCTTCCACCGGCGCGTGCGCGACGGCTTCCTGGCCCTGGCGGAGGCCGAACCAGACCGGTTCGTGGTGCGTCGACGCGACCCAGGGGCTCGACGCGGTGGCGGTCGGCCGTGGTGCGGCGCGGTCGACGCCCGCCTCGCCGGAAGTGAACCGCGGCAGCCGCGCCGCACGCATCGAACGATGAGCGACGAAAACGGCTCGCTCCCGCGCCGCGTGGCTTCGGCCGCGGACGACGCGGACCGGGCCGTGCTCGATCGGATCGTCGCCGGGGAACTGCATGCGCTCGAAGCGCTCTACGACCGATACAGGACCATGGCCTATTCCATCGCCTACCGCATCACGAATGACGCGACCCTCGCCGAGGATGTCGTCCAGGACGCGTTCCTCGGGCGCGTGGCGCAATGCCGCCCGCTACGTCGAGGGCCGGGGCAGCGTGAAGACGTGGCTGCTCTCGATCGTCCACCACCGGGCGATCGACGCCATCCGCCGCCGAAAGCCGACGACCGAGCTCCCCGAGCGCGAGGAGGTCCCGCCGGCCGAGCTCCGGCTGCCCGACATCTGGGCGGAGGTCTCGGCGAACCTCGACGCCGACGCGGTCCGTGGCGCGCTGGCCGTGCTGTCCGATGTCCAGCGCGAGGCGATCGAGCTCGCCTACTTCGGCGGTCTGACCCAGCAGGAGATCGCGGTCCGCATGTCCACGCCGCTGGGGACCGTGAAGAGCCGGATGCGGCTCGGCCTGCTGGCGATGCGCCGGGCGCTCACCGACGACGAGACCGGGGCGCGGGCCACGGCGGCCGGCGACGGCAGCATCGTCGAGGGCGGGGCACCATGAGCGACGACATGCGAGCAACGAGCCTGACCTGTGACGACGTCCGCGAGATGGCGGGCTCGTTCGTGCTGGGCGCGCTCGAACCCGGCGAGGAGGCGGCGGTCCGCGAGCACCTCGCCACCTGCTCCGACGCGCACGTGGAGATCGCCGAGCTGGCGTCCGTGCTGCCGGAGCTCCAGGCGTCGGTGCCGGTCGTCGAGCCGCCGGCCGCGCTGAGGGGCCGGATCATGGAGGCCGCGGCCGCCGACCTGGCCGAGCGCGGTGGCCCGGCATCGGGAGCGCCGCCCGCCCCAGCCGCTGCCGTTCCCGCGGCCGGGGCGGCCACCACGGCCGGGGTACCGATCCCGTTCCCGACGGAGGCCGAACGAGCCGAACGAACCTCGGCGTCGGGGCGGGGCTCCACCTCGCGGACCTCCTGGGCGCTCCGGATCGCGGCGGTCGTCGCGATCGTCTCGCTCGCCGGCTGGAACCTGCTGCTGCAGAACCAGCTCAACGGCGCGGAGCAGTACCAGCGCGACGTGGCGGCGGTGCTCCAGCTGGCCGCCAAGGACGGCTCGATGACGGCGGTGCTCCGTCCCGCCGCGGATTCCGCGGCTGCCGGGCTCGCCGCCATGAACCCGGATGGCAGCCTGACGCTGGCGGTCCACGACCTGACGCCGACGAACGGCAACGAGGTCTACGAGGCCTGGCTCATCGGCGAGGACAAGGTCCCGGTGGCGATCGGCGGCTTCTCCGTCGGCCGCGATGGGACCGGCTTCCTCGTGACGTCCGGCGTCAAGCCGGCGGCGGGCATCCAGGTCGTGCTGACCCGTGAACCGGCACCGGGCGCGACCGCCCCGGCCGGCCCGGTCGTCTCCTCGGGGGCCGCTTCGGCCGTCGCCTGAGCCTGAGCCGGAGCGTCAGGCCTTCGGGGCTCCTGCGGTCTCGGCGACGTGGCCGCGACCCTCGGATCGCGCGGACTGCAGCGCCGCCGTCGCGGCCGCGATGAGCGAATCCGCGTCCGAGCCATCCACCGGGAAGCGCGCGACGCCCGCGGAGATCGTCACGGTCCGCCCAGCGACCGCCGGGAGCGCCGCGATCCCGTCGAGGACGCGCTGCGCGACCGTCATCCCGGCTGAGCCCGGCGCGATCAGGACGAACTCGTCACCGCCGATCCGCCCGACGGTGTCGACGAGCCGGACCGACTCCGCCAGCACCGCGGCGACCCGGCGCAGGACGTCGTCGCCGGCGGCATGGCCGCCATCTCGGTTCGTCGCTTGGAAGTCGTCGACGTCGAACATCGCGAGCGAGACCTCGCTGCCCTGGCGCCCGGCGCGCGCGAGCTCCAGCTCGAGCACCCGCGCGACGGTCCGCTCGTTCGCCAGGCCGGTCAGCGCGTCGCTGTGGGCGAGGCGCTCGAACCACTCGGACCGCTCCGGCGGCGGTCGCGGCGAGGCGTGCGCGGTCGATCGCGAGCGCGGCGAGCGCGGCCACCGCGGTCGCATACTCTCGCTCGGTCTCGTCAAGGGTGCGCGGTCCCGTCCATGTCAGCCCGAGGACACCAAGCGGCAGGTCGACGCCGGCACTCGTGATCGCGATCGGCAGATAGGCCGCGACCGTCGCGCCCCCGGCGGCGGTCATCCCCTCGCGATCGAACGTCGGGCTCTGGTCGCCCGCTGCGGCGACGAAGGGATCGGCCGGGTCGGTGAGGGCCTCGGCGAGCCGAGCCCGGGACGTATCGTCCATCCCGGTCGAGGCCATGATCTGGAGGCCGGGCCGGTCTGGATCCTGGATGAGGATCGCCGACATCGAGGCGTCCAGGGCCGCCGAGGCGACCGTCAGCAACGCGGTCAGGCCGGCGTCGAGATCGCTCGACCCGGCGACCGCGTCGATCGCTGCGGGAAGGGTCCCGCGGGGATCGCGGTGGTCGGTCGACTGTCCATCACTGGCCACGTGGTCACTCCTGCACGCACTCGCTCGGTCGGAGCCGGCATCGTACACCTCGCGAATCCGCGTTGACCCGCGGCGCTCGCGCCCGGATACTCCCCGCGATGAAGCTTGTCGTCGCGATCGTCCACCACGAAGACGCCGGGACCCTGGTCGACGCCCTGCTCGACAAGGAATTCCGCGCGACCCGGCTGCACAGCTCGGGCGGATTCCTGAAGCAGTCGAACGCGACGATCATCCTCGGCGTCGAGGACGCGGAGGTGGAAGAGGTCCTCGGGATCGTCCGCGAGAACTGCACGTCGCGGACCCAGACCGTCAACCCGATGCCGCCGATCATGGAGCCGGGCGAGTTCTTCATGCCCTATCCGCTCGAGGTCGAGGTCGGCGGCGCGACGGTCTTCGTCCTCCCCGTGGAGCGCTTCGAGCGGCTGTGAGCGGTCCGGCGCCGTCGGTCGAGCCGGCGGACCCACGCCGCTGGCGCCCCGGCGTTCCAGTCGAGGACCCGGTCCGGCGCATGCATCCCGGTTGGTTCACGGATGTTCCAAACGACGCCCGGAACGCGCCAGGACGCCGCCGCATGGATCCCGGCTGGTCCACGGATGTTCCAAACGACGCCCGGAACCCGCCAGGACGCCGCCGCGCCGCCCTTCCTTCGTCATTCGGACCATCCAGCGACACGATCGACGCCCGAGCGGCCGCGAATCAGGCCCGCACGAAGGCCCAGCCTCCGACTGGAACGTCTGTGGTCCACGCCGGCGTCGGATCGTCGTCGCCGGCCGGCCGGTCGGGCACGGGATGGGCGTCCCCGTGGCCGTGATCCGTGGGACCACGACCTGGGTCGATGCGCTCGAGCCCGGTGCACCCGACATCGTCGCCGCCTGGCGCGGGATCGACGAGGGGCGATTCATCGAGGTCCGGCGCGAGGTCCGGCGGCGCGGCGGTCCGGGTACGGCGGAGGCGATCTCCGCCCAGTTGGCGACCCTCGCCGATGCGCTCGCCGCCTTCGTCGAGCAGGTCCCGGACGAGGTGCTGACCCAGCCCGGCGGGGAAGGGGACTGGAACGTCGCCCAATGCATCGGCCACGACGGCGAGTCGCGGGTCGGGCTGTGCCTGGCGGCATCGCTGGCGGCGTCGGACCGCTGGCCACCCGACGCCCCGACGGTCGTCCAGGGCATCCCCGGCGCCGCGGACCAGGATCGCGCCACCCTGCTGCGCAAGATCGCCCAGAGCCAGCGCTTGATCGACCGGTTCGCCCGGACCGTCGCCGGCCACGAGTCGATGCCATGCCCGCTGGTCCATCCGCAGGTCGGGCGCCTTCGCTGCGGGGAGTGGCTGGTCTTCGCGGGCATCCACGACCTCATGCACCTCGAGCAGCTGCACGCGCTCGCGGGCGGGTCCGCCGCGTGAGTCCGTTCCGGCCGGACCTGGTCGACTGCTGGATCTATCGCGTCCGGACGTCCGCCCGCGACATCCGGTCCGCGGAGATGCTCCTGATCCGGCGCGCGCCGGGCCGAATCCTGCCCGGCCTCTGGCAATGCGTCTCCGGCGGCCTCGAGGATGGCGAGCGCGTCGCCGAGGGCGCCCTGCGCGAGCTCCGCGAGGAGACCGGCTTCGATGCCGACGCGATCGAGGCCTTCTACGACCTCGACCTCGTGAACCAGTTCCACGAGCCGTCCGTCGACGCGGTGATGACATCGGCGGTCTTCGCGGTGCGCGTCGCGCCCGATGCCGAGCCGACCCTGTCCCACGAGCACGATGGCGCCCGCTGGTTGCCGATCGACGACGCCCACCGCGAGGTCGTCTGGCCGGGCTACCGAACGGCGATCGAGCGGATCCGCGACGACCTCGCGGACCCGGAACGCGCCGCCTGGTTCGAGTTGACACCGGAGGGCAACCGTCCATCCGGCTGAGCCGCCGGTCCGCCGCTGGTAGACTCGGGGCCACAGGCAGCCCACCGTGAGGCGGCACAGGAGGGCCACGTGATCGACCGAACGGCGACGACGCACACCCCGGACGGCGCGGCGCAGCGGCGCGTCTTCCACTCGAAGGTCGACACGATCCGACCGACCTATGGATTCGAGGACGTCTCGCTCGCGCCCGGCACCGACACCATCGAGCCCGCCGACGTCGACCTCGCCCAGACGTTCGCCGGCATCGAGCTCGCGATCCCGATCATCGCGTCGGCGATGGACGCCGTCGTGGACCCGCGCGTCGCGGGGGAGCTGGCCCGCCTCGGCGGTCTCGCCATCCTCAACCTCGAAGGCGTCCAGACCCGCTACGACGAGCCCGACGCGATCCTCGGGCGCATCGCCTCCGCCCCGGCCGACGAGGTCCAGACGATCCTCGCCGAGGTCTACGCCCAGCCGATCCGCGAGGAGCTGATCGCCGCCCGGCTGCAGGCGATCCACGACGCCGGCTCGAAGGCGGCCGTCGCAGCGACCCCCGGCGCCGCCCGCCGCTTCGGCCCGTTCTGCGCCGAGCACGGCGCCGACCTCTTCCTCGTCCAGAGCCAGGTCTCGAGCGCCCGCCACCTCGCCACCGAGTACGACCCCCTCTCGCTCGCCGACTTCACGCGGTATATGCCGATCCCGGTCGCCGTCGGGAACACCACCAACGCCGAGGCGGCGTTCGCGCTGATGGAGCAGGGTGCCGCAGCCGTGTTCGTCGGCGTCGGGCCGGGCGCGGCCTGCACGACTCGCGAGGTCCTCGGCATCGGGGTGCCGCAGGTCACCGCGATCAGCGATGTGGCCGCGGCCCGCGACGCCTTCTTCACCGAGACCGGCCGGTACGTCCCGGTCGTGGCCGACGGCGGCATGCGCCGCGGTGGCGAGCTGGCCAAGGCGATCGCCGCCGGCGCGGACGTCCTGATGATCGGCTCCCCGTTGGCGCGCGCCGAGGAGGCGCCCGGCCGTGGCACGAACTGGGGCATGGCCGCGCCCTCGCCGACGCTCCCGCGCGGGACGCGGATCAACGTCGGGACCGTCGGGACGCTCGAGCGGATCCTGTTCGGGCCGGCCCACGTGACCGACGGCAGCGAGAACCTCGTCGGGGCGCTGCGCCAGTCGATGGCGGCCCTCGGCGCTCGCACGATCCGTGACATGCAGCGCGTCGAGATGGTCTACGCGCCCTCGACCCAGACCGAGGGCAAGTCCTGGCAGCGCAGCCGCTGACGCGCGCACCGCGACACGCGTCCGGACGCGACACCTCGGTCGTAGGCTGACCGCCGTGAACGCCACACCTGCTTCCCCACCCGCACGAGCGCGGCTCGCTCTCACGACCATCGTGCTGGCCCTGATCGTCGTCGCCTGCGGCTCCGGCGTCGCGCCGGGCTGGACCTTCACCCCGGCCCAGCTGCCCGCGGCCCCCGGCAGCGCCGCACCGTCCACGGCCCCGTCCGCCGAGCCGTCGGCCGGCGAATTGGCCGGGGCAAGCGCCTCCGCATCGGCCGCCGCCGCGTCACCGGGCGCATCCGCCAGCCCGGCCCCGTCCGCGTCGCCCGGGCCGGCGGCCCCCGCCTACACCCTGGTCGAGAAGAAGCCCTGCCCGGACACGACCACCTTCGAGTGCGTCACGCTCGCCGTCCCCAAGGACCATTTCGCGGCGGCCGGCGGCCCCACCTGGGACATCACCTTCGCGATCCACAAGGCGACCAAGGAGCGCAAGGGGACCTACGTCGAGATCACCGGCGGCCCGGGCTACAGTGACATCCCCACCCGCGATGGCTACGTCGACGACTACTACGCGCCGTCCATCAGCGAGGACTACGACATGGTCTGGCTCGACCAGCGCGGGATCGGGCTGTCGGGGCCGATCCAGTGCACCAAGGCTGCGGCCGCCTACTACGTCACGACGGCGCGGCCGCAGATCCCCGCCGAGCGAGCCGATGCCGCCGCCGCGGCCGAGGCCTTCGCCAAGGACTGCGTGGCGGAGTCGGGCGTCGCCGAGGCGGACCTCCCGTTCTATGCCACCAAGCAGGCGGTCGAGGACCTCGAAGCGGTCCGCGCCTACCTTGGCGTCGACAAGATGGACCTCTACGGCCTGAGCTACGGCACGCAGTTCGTGCAGACCTACGCGGCCGCGCACCCGGACCACATCGCCACGCTCTACGTCGACGGCCCGGTCGACCTGACCATCGACGGCCCGACCTATTACGTCGAGGCGACCCGTTCCGCCGAAGACACCCTCCTGGCCGTCCTCCATGCCTGCACCGCGGACACGACCTGTCGGCGTGACGTCAAGGGCGGGGACGCGCTGGCGGCCTACGACGCGCTCGCCGCGACGCTCAAGACCGGCCCCATCACCTTCGACTTCACGAAGTCTGACGGCAGCACCGAGTCGCGCACGCTGACCGACGCGGACCTCGAGAACGCGGCCTTCAACGCCCTCTACTACGACTACGACCGGCTGCTCCTGCAGCGCGCGATGGGTGCCGCGTCGCGGGGCGACTACCTGCCGCTGGCGCGCCTGGCGTATTCGGCCGTCGGGCTCGACCCGGACACGCTCCAGCCGCAGGCCGACCCGAGCTACTCGGACGCGCTCTACTACGCGGTCGAGTGCCAGGACTACGCGTTCTTCCCCGATGCGGGCGATCCGGATGCGAGGCTGACAGCATGGGTCGCCAGCGCCGAGGCGAACGGCATCAACGACTCGCGGCTCGAGAGCGCCTATTACGGCGACCTGCCGTGCCTGTACTGGCCGACCGCCACCACGGATTCGAAGCGCCCGGCACCGCTCAAGGACACGCCGTACCCGGTCTTCGTCCTGACCTCGACCACCGACCCGGCTACCCCGATCGCCAACGGGATGCGCATCTACAGCCGGCTGCGCGACGCCTGGTTCATCCAGGCGGTCGGCGGCTCGCACGTCATCTACGGCTGGGGGCAGGCCTGCCCGGACGACCTCATGACCGCGTGGCTGGCGGATCGGACGCCGCCGAGCGCACGGGTCACGACCTGCACGGATTGGGAGATGGTCGGCGCCTACGTCGCCAACCCGGCCCCGACGGCCCGCCTCTATCGCGACGCCCTCGGCCTCACCACGTCGGTCGACGGGCAGGTCTTCAACACCTATGACTACATCTACTTCGAGGCGACGGAGCCGGTCACGGCGGGCTGCGACTTCGGCGGGACCATCACCTACACGCCGACCGATACCGGCACGGAGGTCCGCCTCCGCGCCTGCGAGTTCACGCCGGGTCTGCCGCTGACGGCGCGCGGGGAGACCGACGACGAAGCCGGCACCTTCGAGCTCAAGCTCAGCTCCGGGAAGGACCGGCTGACGTACGAGCGCGACGCCGACGGCAACACGAGCGTGACCGGCACCTACGGCGGCAAGAAGGTCGACGAGAAGGCGGCGGCCTGACGGCCCCGCCGACGGAGGTCCGACCGGCGATGGACGACCACCTGGTGGCCCACGGACGCGTCATGCGGCTCACGACCCGCGGGCGGCGCACCGGCGAGCCCCGGTCCGCGGCCGTGGGCTTCGTCGAGGATGGTGACGGCTCGTTCCTGGTCGCGGCGAATCCCGGCTCGGCATGGGGTGAGAACCTGCTCGCCGACCCGTCATGTCACGTCACCCTCGGTGAGCGCTCCTTCGACGCGCTGGCCATCCCGCTCGAAGGGGCCGAGCACGCGCACGCGGTCCGCGAGCTGATCCTCCGCTACGGGACGCCGTCCGAGGGGCTGGGCCGCGGGCCGTCGTTCCGACTCGTGCCGCAGGCGCCCGGCTGATGGCGATCACATTCGAGCAGGACGTCGCGATCGACCGGCCGCCCGCGGAGGCCTTCGCCAAGCTCGTCGACGTCGAGCACTGGCCGACGTGGCTGATCGCCAGCGGGATCGTCCGCATGGAGCGGCTGTCGGACGGACCGCTCGCATCGGGCGACGCGCTCCGGATCGAGCAGCGCGTGGCCGGGCGGGCGGCGACCCTCGACGCCCGCGTCACGGCGCTCGAGGAGCCGTCGCGGTTCGGTGTCGCGGGCAAGGACGCCGACGGGATCGGCATCGAGATCGACGCGACGCTCGAGCCGACGCCCACCGGGTGCTCGCTCCGCTGGCGGCTCAAGATCTCCCTGCCGCTCAAGTACCGCGCCTTCGAATCGATGGCGGCGCCGCAGGTCAAGCGAGCGGCGGCCCTCGACCTCGCGGCCTTCCGGATCCGCCTGGAGTCAGCCGCCGGCTGACGGCGTGCGGCGTGTCGGCAGGACGAGGTCGGCGATGCGCTCCGGCCGCCCGAAGAGGTAGCCCTGGCCGCACTCGATGCCGAGGCCGCGCAGCGTGTCCGCCTCGGCTTCGGTCTCGACACCTTCGGCGATCAGCCGGCAGTCCGTGCGCCGCGCAAAGTAGTTCAGGCCACTCGCCAGGGCCTGCCGCAGGTCGTCGGCGTCGATCCCGCGGACGAGGCTGAGGTCGAGCTTCGCGAAGGCCGGGTGCAGCTCGAGGATGTGCCGCATGCTGGCGAACCCGGCGCCCGCATCGTCGACCGCGATCCGGACGTCCTCGCCGAGCGTCGCGATCGCGGCCCGAAGGTCGCCGTAATCGTCGATGGGCACGTGCTCCGTCAGCTCCACGACGATCGCCCGGGGCGCCCGGTCCAGGATCGCCTTGACCTCGGCGGCACGGTCGATCAGCGACTTGGGCGAGATGTTCACCGAGAGGAACGCACCAGCTGGCAGGCCCTCGCCCAGCTCGATCGCCATCGCGATCGCGGCAAGCTCGAACGCCGGCCCCATCTCGGCTCGCAGGGCATCCGCGAATTGGACGAGGGGCGGGACCCCGTCGTCGAACCTGGTGAGCGCCTCGAACCCGACGGTCTCGAGCGTCTGGAGGTCCACCACCGGCTGGAAGACGCTGTGGAACGCCCGGTCGTCGAGGATCGCCTGGAGCGCGGAACGCCGGGCGGACCGCTGTCGCAGTCCCGCGATCGCGGGGCCGGCGATCGCGCTCAGGACGCTCGCGTAGTCGATGGCCGACGCAAGGAGCTTGGCGTGGCGGCTCCTCGCCGACCGCGCGTCGCCGGCCTTGATGCCGATCGACAGGAGACCGACCAGCTCCTCGCCGGCATAGATGGGGGCGTCCGCCACGAGATCGAGGCCGGCGGTCTGCAGGGCCGCCGACGATTCCGTCGCCCCACCGGGACGGACCTCGTCCACCCACGGCCCCGCTCCCATCCGCTTGAGCAGGTACCCAGCGAGACCTGCGCTGAACCGCTCGCCACCCCGCTGCACGCCATCGACCCGGTTGAAGGTGGCGAGCTCCTGCATGCCGCCGTGCTCGTCGACCAGCGCGACCGACACGAAGTCGCTCCCGGTCCGCGCGGCAAGCTCGCGGACCACCGCCTCCGCGGCCTCCTCGGGGACGCCGGAGAGTGCCAGCGAGCCGAGCGCTGCGACCACACCAGAGCGGATCGCGAACTCGTCCTGGAGCACGGACGACCATGCCGTGTGGGTCCGCAGATGAGCGCGGACTCGGGCCATCAGCTCGTCCAGCCGGACCGGCTTGCTCAGGAAGTCGTCGGCACCGGCATCGAGCCCTTCGATGACGCTCCGGTGGTTGCCCGAGCCGGTCAACAGGATGATCGGCATCGTCGCCGTCTCCGCCCGTGACCGGAGCGACTCGACGACCTCGATCCCGCTCATCCCCGGCATGTTGAGATCGCAGACCACGAGACCGATGGCCTGGGCCTCGATGGCGCGGAGCGCATCCTCGCCGGACTCTGCCTGGATCGTCTCGAACCCCGCGCGCTGGAGGGTCAGCGTGAGGAGTTGGCGCGTGCTGGGGTCGTCGTCGACGATCAGGACCGGAAGCGTGGGCTGCAGCGCTCGGGACGTCGTGGCGGCATCAGGCGGGCGTCGGCGAGAGGACGGCCCAGGTCGGGCCGCCTGCGTGGTGGCCGTTCGAACCGGCGGTATCCGGGGATCGCGATGCGCCATGGGCTTCCCACCCCCCTTGAGCGGCGGCCAGCATACGCCCGTGATGCAAGCCGCCCGCCCTGGTCGTGCGTGGGTGGCCGCCTGGACATGCGTCCATCCGCCTTCCGGGCGCCCGACGATGCCCGGCGGCGAGCAGTGCGCCCATCCTCCATCCGCGGCGGCCGCGTGACCGTCATCGAAACGCCCGCACCTGGAGGACCACGTGAGTTCGTCGCCTCGACCTGCTTCGACCCTGATCGCCGACCCGCGCCGCCGCGGGACCCGCGGCTTCGCCGCATTCACGACCTTCCTCGCCGGAGCGGCCGTGCTGGGCATCGGCCTCGTCGCCCTGCCGTCCGCGTCGATCGAGCCGACCACCCGGAGCCTGCTGGTGATCCCGACCGTCGCCTTCGGCGTCGCGCACCTGGTCGCCGTCGTCGGCCTCATCCGGGGCCGCGCCTGGAGCGGCCGGCTCACGGCGTACCTCGCGGCCATCGGCATCGGCGTCGCGGCGTACGGCCTGCTCGTCACGCTGACCCGGCTCGACCCGATCGGTGCCACCAGCTCCCTCCCGGCCGGTGTCGCCAGGGCGCAGGGGTTTGGCCTGATGGTCTGGATGATCGGGCTCTGGTCGGTCGCCGCGCGGTTCGCGTGGCGCGGGTCGCGGGCGGTGGTCCGGACCGGATGGAGGGCGCCCGCGGGGACCGCCACGGCCTGACCCGGCGGCACCGCACGGCCGGATGCGAGCCGGTCGGCCGGGCAAGGCATCCGCCGGAACGTTCATGACCATCGTCGGAGGGACGCCCCGCCGGGCGGGGCGCATCCTCCCGGTCATGGACGCCATCCCGCTCCTGGTCATCGCGCTCATCGTCCTCGCCATCCTGGACCTCCTGGCCCCGCAACTCGCCGGCACCGAGCGAGCCCCGGCCCGGACACGCCACTCCGACTAGGGCGTCCGCGCCGGGTCGACGTGCCGCGCCGCCCGTACGTGCGCCGCTAGACTCGGCGCCGTGACCGCGACCGATCCGCTCGCCCCCGACCGCCTCTTCGCGCGCGCCGGCGGGATGCCCTTCTTCGAGGGTCTTGTCGATCGGTTCTACGAGGGCGTGGAGGCGGACCCGCTCCTCCGTCCCATCTATCCCGAGGCGGACCTTGCCGGCGCCCGCCACCGCCTGACGCTCTTCCTCGCGCAGTACTGGGGCGGCCCGACCACCTACGACGCGGAGCGCGGCCACCCCCGACTACGCATGCGCCACGCACCCTTCGCCATCGGCCCCGTCGAGCGCGATCGATGGCTCGTCCACATGCGCGCCGCGGTCGCCCACATGGCGCCGCCGGCCGACGTGGCCCACGACCTCCAGCGCTACTTCGAGATGGCCGCCGAGGCGATGCGCAACCGCAGCTGACGGATCCGCGACACCCGTGGTCCATCGGGCGCTGGCCGGACGACCGCTCCCGGTACACTGTCACGACGGGCGGCGTGGCCCGAGGCGAGGCGCGACGGAGGGTGGCATTGGCGGACGGCGAGGGGTCTGACTCGACGCATCCACCACGGGGCAAGACGGTCCACGGCGAAGCGGCCAACGCGGGCCATCGGGTCCTCGCCCCGGACGACGCCGAGGTCGAGGCCTACCTCGAGACCGCGCTCAAGGCGCCGGCCCCGGACCGCTCCCCCGACGACCGACCCAGCGGCGCGGCGACCCGCGCGCCGGGCACCGTGGTCGTCCTCGATTTCGGCAGCCAGTTCGCGCAGCTGATCGCGCGCCGCGTCCGCGAGCTCGACGTGTACTCGGAGCTCCTGCCGCACGACACCCCGTACGAGGAGCTCGAGCGGCGGGGCGCCCGCGCGATCATCCTCTCCGGCGGCCCGATGTCCGTCTACGACGCCGACGCGCCGCGTCCCGACCCGGCGGTCTGGAACGGCAAGATCCCCGTCCTGGGCATCTGCTACGGGGCGCAGCTCATGGCCCACGAGCTCGGCGGCGACGTCCTCGCGGCGGACAAGCGCGAGTACGGCCCGGCCAACGTCAGCATCACGACCGCCGACGGCCTGTTCCAGGGGATCGACCGCGACCAGCCGGTCTGGATGAGCCACGGCGACTCGATCACCCGGCTGCCGGACGGCTTCACCGGCACGGCGCAGACGGATTCGAACCCGTATGCCGGCCTGGCCGCGCCGGAGCGCAACCTCTATGGCATCCAGTTCCATCCCGAGGTCGTCCACACGCCGCGCGGCCGCGACGTGCTGCGCAACTTCGTGGTCGGGATCGCCGGCGTGGAGCCGGACTGGACTGCGGCCAACTTCATCGATACGACCGTCACCGGGATCCGCGACCGAGTGGACCAGCACGCGCGCGAGACCGGCTCGGACGGGCTGGTCATCTGCGCGCTGTCGGGCGGCGTGGACTCGGCGGTGGCGGCCGCGCTCGTCCATCGCGCCGTCGGCGACCGGCTCACCTGCATCTACGTCGATCACGGCCTGATGCGCAAGCAGGAATCGGAGCTGCTACGGGTCACCTTCGAGCGCGACCTCGGCATGAACCTGGTCATGGTCGACGCCCGCGAGCGGTTCCTCGCCCGCCTGGCCGGGGTCGAGGACCCCGAGCAGAAGCGGCGGATCATCGGCGACGAGTTCATCCGGGTCTTCGAGGAGGAGGCCGCCAAGCTCGGCCGCATCGACTTCCTGACCCAGGGCACGCTCTACCCGGACGTCATCGAGTCGGCGACCTCCGAGACCAAGGCCGCCCAGAAGATCAAGACGCACCACAACGTCGGCGGGCTGCCAGCGGACCTCCGCTTCCAGCTCATCGAACCCCTTCGCTACCTGTTCAAGGACGAGGTGCGCCGCGTCGGGTCCGAACTGGGGCTGCCGGATGCGATGGTCCTGCGCCAGCCGTTCCCGGGGCCGGGCCTCGCGATCCGCATCATCGGCGAGGTCACGGCCGAGCGGCTGGACACCCTGCGCGAGGCCGACTGGATCGTCATCGACGAGATCAAGGGTGCGGGGCTGTACCGCAGCCTGTGGCAGAGCTTCGCTATCCTGACCCCGGTGCGCAGCGTCGGGGTGATGGGCGACGGGCGGACCTACGCGAACGTCGTGGCGATCCGGGCGGTGACGAGCGAGGATGGGATGACCGCGGACTGGGCAAAGCTCCCGTACGACGTGCTCGGGAAGATCTCGTCCCGCATCGTCAACGAGGTCCCGGGCGTCAACCGGGTCGTCTACGACATCAGCTCCAAGCCCCCCGCGACCATCGAGTGGGAGTAGCCGGATAGTCATTGCGGTGCCAGAGCGCGCCTGACGGATGGGCCATGGCCCACCATGGACCCCTGGCTAGCATGAAGGAGTGACCGAGTCCATGACCGACGGCGATGACAGCCCAGCGGCCGTCTGCCCGTGGTGTTCCGCTCCCCTGCCGAACCCCGATGTCGAGCGATGCCCGACGTGCAACGCGGCGCTGCACGGCAGCACCGAGCAATCGGTCCCCGGCCTGACCGCCCTGGACGCCGAGGCGCTCATCCGAGCGAAGACCCCGACGCGCCAGCGCAGCCGCCTGCTCTCATGGTTCGGCGGCGACACGCCAGATGACGCCATCTCGCCGGCCGATGCCGGCGCCATCGCGCTCCCGGACCAGGCCGTGAAGGTCGAGATGCTGCGGCTCCAGATCGCATCGGATATCGCGAATCTCCAGGCCGAGGCCGTCGCGATCCAGACGGACGCCGCCCTCGAGGGCCGGGTCGTGGACCTGCCCGACCCGGCACAGCTCGCGGGCATCGCCATCAGCTCACCCGAGACCGTCGAGTCGGTCGACGCCGACGCCGACGCCGCTGCCGAGCCCCACGCGGCCGCCGCCCCGGACGCCGCCGCCGAAGCGGCAGGCGATCAGCCTGAGGGCGACACGCCCACCTGACCGTCCCGGTGCATCGGCCCGCTATCCTCCCTGCGTGCCCGAACGCCTCCCTCCGCCCGGTCCGTCATTCCTGCGCGAGCATGAGGTCCGCATCGGCGACCGTCGGCTCCGTGCCGGGATGTCCCGTCCGACCGACGCGCCCGACGGCTGGTGGCTGACGATCATGTGGGTCGCCGACGACGAGGGCGTCGTCAGTTTCCGCGAGGTCGCCCCGACCGCCGGGCCGCCGCCCGATCCGCCCCTCGCCCGTCTCGGGCCGTCGATCGCGGGCGCCCTCTCGGGGCTCATCCTCGAGGACGACGGGCGCCTCCAGCTCCGGCTCGGCACGCTGGCACCCCCCGACGACCCGACGCGGCCATGGCGGACGGCCCTGGTGGTCCGCGCGGCCTTCCGGTTCGAGCCGGCTCGTGCCGCGGCGATGCGCGCCAACGAGCTCGCCGACACGGTGCTGGCCGCGTTTCGGACCTCGGTCGAGGGCCTCCATCGGCCCTGACCCCGGAACCGTCTAGACTCCCCCCACGATGCGCGACATGTTCGACGACTTCCTCGAGGAGCTGCGGCGACGCGAAGCGCAGGCGCGCGGCGAGCCGGACCCGACACCGAAGCGGCCTGCCGACCCCGGACCGGACGGCCCGGACCCCGATGGCGACGAGCCCGATGAGGACGGGAACGAGCCCGACGGCGAGGACGGGAGCGAGGCGCCCCGCGCCGAGCGGCGACCCCCGCAGCCCATCCGGCGACGCCGCGGTCCAGGTGGACCCGATGACGGCACCCGGCTGGGTACCGGCCGACGGATCGGCCTGTGGGTCATGGGCGTGCTCCTCATCCTGGTCTTCCTGCTCTTCACGTTCGGCATCGACCTGTGGACCGACGCCCTGTGGTACGCCAGCGTCCACTTCGACGGCGTCTTCTGGACGCGCATCGGCGCGCAGGCCGGGCTCTTCGTCGGCGGCCTGCTGCTCGCGCTTCTGGTCCTCCTCGGCAACCTGGCGCTTGCCGCCCGGCTGAGCCCGCCGCCGGGCGATGGGCCGTCAAGCCTCCGCGGCCTCTTCGACCGCGTGAACGACGCGGCCAGCGCCTCGTCGGCCGGCGGGCGGCGCCGGCCCGGCCCACCCGGCTTCGGTGAGCCACGCACGATCGTCTTCGATGCCGACGACCTCCCCGACCTGACGCCGGTCGCCGGCGTCGGCCTCGCCATCCTGTCCGTGCTGCTCGCGCTGACCATCGGCGCCTCGCTCGCGGGCGCCTGGGAGACCGTGCTGCTGTGGGCGCACCAGGTCCCCTTCGCGGCCGACGGCGCGACCGCGGTCACGGACCCCATCTTCGGGCGCGACATCGGCTTCTTCCTCTTCCAGCTGCCGTTCCTGCGGCTGGTGCAGGGCCTCTTCAACGGGCTGGTCATCGCCGCGATCATCGTGGTGCTGGCGCGCTACCTGGTGGGGGCTGCCCGCGGCGGGCTGGTCTTCTCGACGCCGGTCCGCCTCCACCTCGCGGTCCTCGGCGGGCTGTTCCTGCTGTCGGTCGCGTTCGGCTACCAGCTCGACAAGTACGAGCTCGTGTACAGCACCCGTGGCGTCGCGACCGGCGTGAGCTTCACCGACCAGCACGCACAGTTCTTCGCCTTCGACGTCCTGACGGTCATCTCCGGCCTCGCCGCGGCCTTCCTCGTCGGGGCGGCGTTCACGCGGTATGTCTGGCCGCTCGGATTGACGGTGGCGGTCTGGTTCTTCGCCTCGATCGCGGTCGGCACGATCTACCCCGAGGCGATCCAGCGCTTCACGGTCGAGCCCAACAAGTACGTCCAGGAGCAGCCGTACATCGCGAACAACATCGCCATGACGCGGCTGGCGTACAACCTCCAGGGCTGGGAGAACTCACCGTTCCGGGGCGACCAGCCGATCACCCAGACGCTCGTCGATTCTGAGCAGGACACGTTCCGCAACGCGCGGCTGTGGGACTACCGGCCGCTCCAGGACACGCTCGACCAGCTCCAGACCGTGCGCAAGTACTACACCTTCACCGACGTCGACACCGATCGCTACACGATCAACGACCAGCAGCGCCAGGTGATGCTGTCCGCGCGTGAGCTCGCGCTCGAGCAGAACCCGAATGCGACGGGCTGGGTCAACCAGCGCATCGTGTACACCCACGGGATCGGCGTCGCGATGGTTCCCGTCAACGAGGTCACGAGCGAGGGCCAGCCCAACCTCTTCATCGGGAACCTCCCACCGGTCTCGGTCAGCGGCGCCCCGCCCGTGACCCAGCCGCGGATCTACTTCGGCGAGCGCTCGTCGGACTACGTGGTCGTCGGGGCGAAGCAGGACGAGTTCGACTATCCGACCGGTGAGGGCGATGCCTCGGCCGCGAACGGCACCGACACCCGCTGGACGGGCACCACGGGGATCCGTCTCGACAACACGCTCATGCGCCTGCTCTTCTCGCTTCGCTTCCGCGATCTCGACCTGATGATCAGCGACCAGGTGACCGCCGACAGCCAGCTGCTGTTCCACCGCTCGCTGGCGGACCGCCTCGGGCGCATCGCGCCGTTCCTCAAGTTCGACAAGGACCCGTACATCGTCGTCGACGACAGCGGCCGGCTGGTGTACATCCAGGACGCCTACACGACGTCCGACCGCTTCCCGAATGCGCAGGCCTTCGACCCCAGCGTCTTCGCCGGGTCCGGGCTGGGGACCGACGACATCGACTACATCCGCAACAGCGTCAAGATCACCGTCGACGCGTACGACGGGACGATGCACTTCTACGTCAGCGACCCGACCGACCCGATCGTCCGCGCCTACCAGGGCGTCTTCCCGACGCTCTTCACGCCGATCGACCAGATGCCCGCGGACCTGCAGCGCCACCTGCGCGTCCCCGAGCAGCTCTTCAACGTCCAGACCGCCGTGTTCGGCCGCTACCACGTCACCGACCCGCAGCAGTTCTTCCGCGCCGACGACCTGTGGACCGTGCCGACCTCGACCGGCAACGAGCAGACCCTTCCGTCCGAGGCCTACTACGTCGTGATGCGGATGCCCGGGGAGTCCCACGCGGAGTTCCTGCTGCTCCAGCCGATGGTCCCCACGAACCGGCCGAACATGATCGCGTGGGTCGCCGCCCGGAACGACGCCCCGAATTACGGGACCACGCGGGTCTACCGATTCCCGGCCGAGACGACCGTGTTCGGTCCAGCGCAGATCGAGGCGCGCATCGACCAGGACCCGATCATCAGCCAGCAGGTCTCGCTGTGGAACCAGTCCGGCAGCTCGGTCATCCGCGGCAACCTGATCGTGGTCCCCCTCGGCGACTCGATCATCTACCTCCAGCCGGTGTACCTGAAGTCGACCAGCGTGTCGTTCCCCGAGTTCCAGCGGATCGTGGTGGCATCCACCCGGAACGTCGTCTGGGGCCCGACGCTGAGCAGCGCGATCGACCTGCTGCTGAAGGCCGAGGCCGGGGAGGGCGGCCCGTCACCCACGCCGTCGCCGAGCCCAGGGCAGACGCCCGGACCGTCGGCCACGCCAGGCCCCACCTCCTCGCCCGGCACGATCGAGCCACTGCCCGATGACGTGGCCGGCCTGATCGCCTACGCGAACCGCCACTACGACCTCGCGCAGGCCGCCCTGCGGGCCGGGGACTTCGCCGGCTACGGCGCCGAGACCGACGCGGTGAAGGCCGCGCTGGACCGGCTCGACCAGCTCGCCCCGAGCCTCGGGCTGCCGTCGCCCGCACCGTCGGCCAGCCCCGCCCAGTAGGCGATCGGTGCGGGCCATCCTGACGGGCTCGCTGCTGGTGACCCTGGCGCGGCCGTCCACCTGGGTCCTCGCGCTCGCCGCGTTCCTGATCCGGGGTGGGCTCCTGCTCTTCCTCCTGCCGATCGTGGTCATCCCGACGCCCGCCGGTCTGGCCGACCTGGTCGGTCCGCTCCTGATCTCGTTCGTCTTCGGCGGCGTCTCAACGGCCTTCGTGGTCCTGGTCGTGGTGGCCACCGCGGCGGGCGTCGCCTGGCTGATCGGCGGCGGCCTCCTCGCGGCCGTGGCCGAGGCGGAGCTCATCCGCATCGTGGCGACCGACGAGGAGGTCGCGACGGGCGAGCCCATCGCGACCGCCGCGAGTGACGGCCGGGTGGCCGGGCGGATCCTGCTGGTCCGTCTCGCCGCGCTGCTCCCGTTCGCCGGCGCGCTGGCCATCGGGACGAGCGCGATCGTCGCGGCCACGTACCGCGAGCTGACCCTCCCCGGCGACGCGGGCACGCCGATCGCCTGGCGCGTGCTCCGCTCCGTCCCCGGTCCCGTCCTCCTGATGGTGCTGACCTGGCTGCTCGGCGAGATCGTGGGCGGCCGCGCGGCGCGCAACGTGGTGCTCGACGGGCGATCGGTCGCGGCCGCGCTCGGCGGTTCGATCGTCGGGTTCCTCCGCCATCCGCTGCGCACCGCGATCGTGTTCGCCGTGCCCTCGATCGGACTGCTGCTCGTGCTCGTCCCGGCCATCGCGGCGGCGTCCGGGGCGTGGCGCGCCGTCCAGGTCGGGCTATCGACCGGCGACTCGGTGCCGATCGTCGCCGCCGTCATCGCGTTCGTGGCCCTGTGGGGCGGCGGCCTGCTCCTCGCCGGCGTGGCCTGCGCCTGGCGCCACGCGGCCTGGACCGTCGCGGCGCGGCGGCTCGAGGCGCGTGCGCCGGTCGACGGATCCAGCGCAGATGGGGACTGGAACCCGAACCTGACCTCTGGCACCCTATAGGCCGCCCTGCGCGTGGGGCGGTGTCGAGGTGAGCGATGACCGAGCGCGCGATCGTCTGTCCCGGATGCGCTGAGGTCGTGCCCTACGGGCGGCTTTCCTGCCCGGCATGCGGCACGCTCCTCGCTTCGGTCGCCGGCGGGGTCCGCCCCACGGTCCGCACCGCCGACGTTTCCGCGGCCGACCGGTCCGAGCCGGTCGCGTCCGACGACTCGATGGTCGGACATGGGCCTGATCCGGCCATCGACGAGGCACCCGCCGAACCGGCGCGGCTCCGTGCCGCGCACAGGTCCGCCGCGGCCGCGGTCGCCGGGGCGTACGTGCCCTCGGGCGGCGCGGCGCCGGCCGCCGTGACCTCGGGTCGCGTCGGCGCCGGGGCGCTGCCGCCGCCCCGGGCCTCGCTCGGTCGTGGCCGGACCCAGGTCGCGAGGCCGGCATCGACGACCGCGCCGAGCGCGGCCGGCGTATCGGTCCCGGTCGGCACCGCCATCGCCGAGCCGCCCCCCGAGCCGATCCCGGTGGCAGCTCCGGCGCCGGTCGCCGCCACCGTCCCGTCGATCATCCCGCTCGTGGACCAGACGGTCACCGAGACGACCGATGCGCCCGTCCCGGCGTCGGCCGTTCCCATCCCGTCGGCCGTGCGGTCCCGCGCCGCGGCCTGCCGGCCACGCGCCCACTGCGTCCGCGGCCGTGCCGGGCACTGCGCCCGTCCCCGCGCGGCCCGACCTCGCATGGCTCGATCCCGGCCTCGACTGGGCCACTGCCGGCGGGGCCGGCCTGATCGTCATCGGGATGCTGCTGCCCTGGTCCCGCGCCTTGATCGGCTCGGCGGGCTCCGACTACGTCGACACGTGGGGCCTCGCCGGCCCGGGGCACGTCCTGGTCTTCGTCTGGGCGCTGGCCGTCGTCGCGCTCTCGGTCGCCCGCACGCCCGCGCCGCCGTGGGTCCGGACGGGCCTGGCTGGCCTCGCGCTCGGCGTCTTCTCGGTCGGCCTGACCTGGCCGTACCTCGTCGGCCCGCTCGGCGCGGGCATCGGCGTCCTCGTGGTCGCGGTCGGTGGCGTCCTCCTCGTCGGGACCGGGGTACTTGCCGCGTGGCAGGCCCGTCACGTGAGCGCGAGACCACCCGTCTGAGCACGACGGGGCCACATCCGAGGGCCTCATCGACCCCTGCTACACTGCGCCGGACGCCGTCGGTGGCCGGTCCACACAGCGTGGTTCCAGCGTCCCGCGCGTACGGAGGCACTCGACCAGAGGCATGGAAGACATCCTCGGCCAGATCGGCTCGACGGTCGGCGGCATCTTCGCCAGCCCCGTCGTCCAGGTGGGCCTCCGCCTCATCGGCATCTACCTGGTCATCATCTGGCTCGCGACGGCCTACTGGGCATTCCGCGACATGCAGCAGCGCTCCGCCAACGTCATCCTGCCGTACCTCGCCGCTGCCGGGATCATCGTCTTCACCCCGCTCTTCTTCATCTTCGCGGTCTGGGTCTACAAGATCATCCGGCCGCACGAGAAGATCGGCGAGGTCTGGGAGCGCAACCTCGCGGAGGAGGCCCTCCTCGCGGAGGTCGAGTCGATCCACCACTGCCCCGGCTGCGACCGGACCATCAACGACGAGTGGATCATCTGCCCGAGCTGCCGGACGCGCCTCAACCGGGTCTGTCCGAACTGCAGCCGTCTCGTGGGGATGGACTGGTCGCTGTGCGCGTGGTGCGGCAAGGACTTCGAGCGCCGCGAGGTGGCGGCAGCCGCGATGCTCGAGCCGACCAGCAGCCGCCGCGAGCAGACGGCCCGCGTCCCGGCGACCGCGACGGCGGCGGCGCAGATCCGGCCGGCCCGTCCATCGCTGACCGGCAAGAGCGCGACCGCGCGGACGGCTCCCGCCCAGGACCCGCTCCCCGAGCGTTGATCGCATCGGGCCCGGACGGGGACCGTCCGGATCGCGCGGACCCGCCGCTTCCCGCTGACCTGGCGCTTCCCGCCGACCCCCAGGCTCCGGCCGCGGCCGACCTGACCCCGGCCCCGCCCCCGCCCCCGCAGCGACCCGGCGTCTCCACCTTCACCATCGACGGGCGGGCCGCACCCGCCCTCTTCGTCATCGGCTGGCTCGGCTCGATCGCCGGCCTTGCCCTGATCGTCATCGGGGTGCTCTCGGGAGCCGGCACGGCGAGGCTGATCGTGCTGGTCGCCGGGCTCATCCTCCTCACGATCGGGTTGATCGCCGCCGCCGGCTCGCAAGGGATCGAGCGCCGAGCGGCGGGGCGGCTCCCATACCAGGGTCCGTCGCCGTTCCTGGTCTTCGCACCAGCCATCCCGATCTCCGCGCTCGCCGGCGCCCTGATCGGCGGCATCCTGCCCCGGTTCGAGATCGATCCCCTGGGTCCCGTCGGCCAGTTCGCCTCGGTCGCCATCCTCGCGCTCGTCTACCTCGCCCTGATCCGCCTGCTCGTGGTCGATGCCGGCGCGCTGACCTGGGCCGAGATGGGCCTGCGGCGCCTGAACGGGCACGCGTTCGCGGAGATGGGCGGCGGCGCGCTGTACGCGCTGCCGGTGATCGTCGTGACCGTCCCGATCTCGGTGATCCTCCTCGGCGTCTTCAAGGTGACCCCCGATAGTCCTCTGCCGCCCGCCGGCGAGAACACCGGATTCGCGCTCCAACTGCTCGCCGGCGCGGTGATCGCGCCATTCGGCGAGGAGATGCTCTTCCGCGGGCTGGCGACCACGGCATGGGTCCGCTCGCTCGGCGTTCGTCGCGGCATCGTCCGTGCCGCCCTGGTCTTCGCCGTGGTGCATATCCTGAGCGTCGCCGGCAGCACGCTCGGCGAGACCGCCGGGCTGGCCATCATCGGGTTCGCCACGCGCGTCCCGGTGGCCCTCGTGCTTGGCTGGCTGTTCGTCCGCCGCGGGTCGATCTGGGCGTCGTTCGGGCTCCATGCCGCCTTCAACGGCATCCTGCTGGTCCTCGGCGAGCTCGCCCTCCGTGCGGCTTCGCCCGGTTGAGCGCCCGCGAAGGCGCCGATGAGGGCCGGGTGAGCGCCCGCCGATAGTCTGGACCCTGTCCTCGAGGTCCGGATGGCGGGGGGAATTGGCGGGCTCCCGTCGTCCGGGCCTGGGGACGCCTGACCGCCCGTCCTCGTATCGGAGGTGGCCGCCGATGGTCGAGCACCAGGCGCCGGCATCCCGGGGCCGGGCCATCCGGGAAGTCCCCGTGGCGGAACGTCCCAGGGAGCGGCTCGCGATGCGCGGCCCAGCCGGGCTCACCTCGGCCGAATTGATCGCGCTGATCTGGGGATCGGGGTCGCGCGGCCGCTCGGCGGTGGACCTGGCCGAGGACGCGCTCGCGGCCCACGACGGCCTGACCGGGCTCGCTCGCGCGACCGACCTGGAGCTGGCCGACCAGGCCGGGATCGGCGCCGCACGGTCGGCCCAACTGGTGGCCGCCTTCGAGCTCGGCCGGCGCCTGCTGGCCGACTGGCCGTCCGGCCGCTGGTCCATCCGCGGTCCTCGCGATGTCGCCGACCGCCTGATCCTCCAGATGGGCCGGCTCGAGCGCGAGGAGCTGCGCGTCGTGATCCTCGACACCAAGAACCACGTGCTGCGGGTCGCGACCGTCTACCAGGGCAACGTCAGCTCCTCGCTGGTGCGGGTCGGCGAGCTCTACCGGGACGCCGTCCGGCTCAACGCGGCCGGCGTCATCCTGGTCCACAACCACCCGTCTGGTGACCCGACACCGTCGCCCGACGACCTGCATCTCACCGCGGAGGCGCTCGCCGCCGGCCGGATGCTCGACATCCAGCTCCTCGACCACCTCGTGATCGGCCACGACGCGTACGTCTCGATGCGCGACCGCGGCATCGCGTTCGACCGAGGGACGGCAGGGCGAGCCTGAGCGTTCGGAGGCCCATGTCGGCGGGCGGCAGTGCAGGCGTGTGCGCTGCCGAGGGATAGGCCGGCATCGACTCTGTACGATGGACCGGTGGACGTGCCTGGATGACCGAGCGCCGTCTGGTCATGGTGACCACCGCCCAGGATGCCCCTGCGCCCGACCCCGCGATCGCCGGCGTGCTGGTGCTCGACACCGCATGGACGCCCCTGGTCGGCACGCGGTCGGACCTTGCCCCGGTCCGCCCCTTCGTGTCAGACGCCGTTCGCCGGGCGGACTTCTTCATCGAGTCATACACGCGGCTTGAAGCATGGACCGAGGCGCTGGGGCTCCCCGATCGCGCCACGGTCGATGGCGTCTCCTGGTGGTATCGGCGCCGTTTCAGCTACTGGCTGTGGCTCCACGAACGTCTGCTGTGGCGGGCGGTCCTGGACGATGCCCTGCAGCGCTTCGGTCCGATCGGCCGGATCGAGCTCGACGCCGACATCCTCGCGCTCGCCGACGTCGTCTCGCTGGTCGCCGTTCGCGATGGCATCGTCGCGCGGGTGCCCGCGGCGCGGCCCGCGGCCGAGCCGGTCGTCGACTCGGCCGGTGCCTGGACACTCGGGCGGATCCTCGGCGCGCCAGGGCGGCGTCGACGTCGCCGCGAGCTGGCCCGCCGGTCGGCGATGCTCACCGAGCGCGTGGAGCACCTCCGGACCGACCAGCGGCGATTCCTCTTCCTGACCGACCAGAGCGTCCACCAGATGGTCCGCACGCCGGGCGGCGAGCGTCGGCGAGACGCCTTCCTGGGGGCCGTGGTCGAACGGCTCGTCGAGCGGGGCCAGGCGCCGGTCGTCATCGATGTCAGCGCGGATCCTCGGGATGACCGCGGCTGGCCATCCATCGCCGCGGACCCGCTCCTGCTGCCATCGACGCTGCTCGCGACGCGATGGGCGTCGCCGGAGGACATCGAGGGCAGCGTGGCGCGCTCCGCGCAGGTCGCCGATGCCGTTGACGCTGCACCCGAGGTCGCGCTCGAGGATGGCGGCGTCGACTTCGGCCCGCTTCTGCGCGCGAGCGTGCGTGAGAGCGTGGCCGCGGGCCTGCCGGCTCGGCTCCGCCAGGTCGAACGCATCGCCCGCGCGTTCCGGGAGCTCCGCCCGGCTGGTCTGGTCCTGATCGACGAATACGGGCGGACCGAGTGGCTTGTCGGCGCCCGGAAGGCCGGCGTGCCGGTCTTCGCGGTCCAGCACGGGATCATCTACCCCTGGCACCTTGGCTACCGGCATCCACGACGGCCGGGGATCCCGCTCGCGGACCACACCTTCCTCTTCGGTGACTACGAGCGACGGGTCCTGCTCGAGGATGGCGGCTACCTTCCCGACGAGGTCGAGGTGACGGGCGCTCCCCGGCTCGACCTGGTCCAGCAGTCTGCTGCGGAGGACCCCGCCGTCGAGCGCGCTTCGGTGCGCCGTGACCTGGGGGTCGCGACCGGCGACCGACTCCTGCTGATCTCGACGACGCGCGAGCGGCTCCATCGCCACTACTACCTGATGCACGCGCTCGGCGTGATCCTTGACGGCGACCTGCCGAACGTCCATCTCGTCTTCAAGCAGCACCCGACAGAGGCGGACGAGGGTCCGTATCGGGAGCTCGTGACCGGGTTGGCGGCTGCTGCGGGCCGAAGCCCGCCCCCGATCACTGTCGTCCGGGACATGGACCTGTTCCGCCTCCTGCGGGCATCCGACGCGCATCTCGGTCTCTTCTCGACAGTACTCACGGACGCGGTCGCGACCGGCACGCCGAACCTCATCGCCATGACCCAGGCCCACGCCGACTTGCTGGGATACGTCGATGCGGGCGTCGCCCGACCGGTCTCCGACGCTGCCTCGCTCCTGGCCGCCCTTGACGATCCACAGGAGTCGGACGGCGCCGCCCGAGCGGCCTTCCTCGAGGACCATTTCCGCTCGGGCGACGCGAGCGGCCGGATCCGCGACGCCCTCCTGGCGATGGCGGGTCGGGACCTGGGTCCGCCTCATGGGTCGTCCGGGCCGGATCGGGCAGAGGGCCGCGGCTGATGCTCCCGGTCCTGTTCCTCATCCCTGCCCGCGCTGGCAGCCGCCGGATCCCGGGAAAGAACCTGCGGACCGTCGCCGGGATCCCGCTCGTCGCCCACGCCGTGCGCTTGGCCCGGCGAGCCGCCGCGGAGGTCCCGGGAGGCCCCCATCGGGTGGTCTGCAGCACGGACGACCCGGCGATCGCGGCCGTCGCCGAACGCTGGCACGCCGGGCCATCGATCATGCGCCCGCCCGGGCTCTCCACCGACACCGCGACGTCGGCAGACGTCGCCGTCCACGCGCTGGACGCCCTGGCTGCGGCCGGGCACCACTTCCGAGCGATCGTGCTGGTCCAGCCGACGTCGCCGCTCACCGACCCCGCGGACCTCATCGCGGCAGTCGAGCGATCGGACGCGACCGGCCGGAGCGTGACGAGTGTCACCTCCTCGCACCCGGCCGCCTGGCATCAGCGGGTCGGAGGACCCGATCCGCAGGCTCTTTCGCCGATCGACGGTGACGCGCCGCTCCTGCTGACCGGCGCCTTCTACGTGATCGCTCCGGATGAGCTTCGCGCCACCGGGCGGTTCGTCGTCCCGGACCGGACGACCGGCATGGACGTCCCACCCCCGCGCAGCGTGGATATCGACGAACCGTTCGATCTCCTCGTCGCGGAGGCATTCGCGGCAGCGCGGCCGGTCCGTCACGTGCCGTTCGGCGACCGGGTCATCGGCAGCGGCCCTCTGCTCGTGATCGCGGAGGCTGGCGTCAACCACGATGGTGATCCGGCGATCGCCCACCGGCTCATCGACGCCGCGGTAGATGCGGCTGCGGACGTCGTCAAGTTCCAGACCTTCGATCCGGCGCAGCTGGCGACCGGAGATGCGCCGCTGGCCGAGTACCAGCGCCGCGGCGAGGTGGGGGACGGCTCCCAGCGGTCGATGCTGGAGCGCTACGCCCTCGAGCCGGAGGTGTGGGCGGCCCTCCAGCGCCACGCGCTCGACCGTGGCATCCAGTTCCTGTCAAGCCCGTTCGACGAAGGCTCGGCGAACCTGCTCGATCGGCTTGACGTGGCGGCCTTCAAGGTCCCCTCCGGCGAGCTCACGAACCTGCCGTTCCTGCGCGTCCTGGCCTCGAAACGCCGGCCCCTCCTGATCTCGACCGGCATGGCGGATATCGCGGAGGTCGCCGACGCGCTCGACGCGATCGCGGCCGCCGGCGATCCGCCCGTCGCGCTCTTCCACTGCGTCTCGAACTATCCGGCGGATCCAGCAACCGCGAACCTGCGCGCGATGGGGACCCTCCGCGCAGCCTTCGGGGTGCCGGTGGGCTGGTCGGATCACAGCCTCGGGATCGAGCTGGCCGGTGCCGCGACCGCCCTCGGCGCCGAGTTGCTCGAGAAACACCTGACCCTCGATCGATCCCGGCCCGGCCCGGACCATCGCGCCTCGCTCGAGCCGGATGCCTTCGCGGCGATGGTGTCGGCTGTCCGTGCGGTCGAGGCCGCTCGTGGCGACGGCGACAAACGGCCGGCAGCCGAAGAGACAGCCATCGCGGCCGTGGCCCGGAAGAGCCTGTTCTGGGCGCGTGCACTCGAGGCCGGCGAGGTCGTGAGCGCGACGGATGTGCGGGCACTGCGTCCGGGCACCGGCGTCTCCCCGGCCCGGCTCGACGAGCTGATCGGACGTCCGCTCGTCCGCGCGGTGCGGGCAGGTGAAGCCCTCGCCCTGACCGATGTGGAGGAGACGACGTGACCGACCCGGCGGACTCTGCCACCCGCCCTCGCGCACGGACGATCGCGGTCCTGACCACCGGCCGGCAGGACTGGGGCATCCTGCATTCGACGTGTGCGGCCCTGCGTCAGCATCCCGACCTCGAGCTTCGCCTGCTGGTCGGCGGGATGCACCTGGCCGATCGGTACGGCCATACCGTGGACCAGGTCCGCGCGGACGGCTTCGAGCCCGCCGCGGAACTCGATTGGCTGGGTCGGGACGATCCCCCGGCGTCGGAACAGGCCGCCCGTGCACTGGCAGCCATCGGCGCGACGCTCGAGGCGGCTCCCCCGGACGCGCTGCTCATCGTCGGCGATCGGTTCGAGACCGCAGCCGGCGCCCTTGCCGCGACCCTGGCGCGGGTCCCGATCGCCCATCTCCATGGCGGCGAGCAGACCGCCGGGTCGTTCGACGACCAGCTACGGCATGCGATCACGAAGCTGAGCCACCTCCACCTCGTGAGCGATCCCGAACACGCGCGCCGGGTCGAACGGCTCGGGGAGGACCCCGCCACCATCCATGTCGTCGGTGCCCCTGGGCTCGACGCCGCACGACGCGCCGACCTTGCTGACCGCTCGGAGCTGGAGACGGCCCTCGGGATCCCGCTGGACCGCGCCCCGTTGGTCCTGGTGACGATCCAGCCGGTCACCCTCGATGCGGATCCGGCGGGGATCGCCAGGCCCATCATCGCGGCGATGGACCGCGTCCCGGCGACCTATGTGATGACCCTGCCGAACGCGGACCCCGGTGCCGCCGCGATCCGCGCGGCGGTCCTCGCGGCGTCGGGCGGTGAGCGCCGTGTCGCCGTCGAGGCCCTCGGGGAGCGCCGCTACTGGGGCCTGATGCGCATCGCGGACGCGATGCTCGGCAACACCTCCAGCGCCTTGATCGAGGCGCCTGCCTTCGGACTGCCGGCGGTCGATGTCGGCGACCGCCAGGCTGGGCGAGCGCGAGGCCCGAACGTCATCCACGCCGAGGCGGATGCGACGACGATCGCGACGGCGCTGCGGCGCGCCATCGATCCCGAGACGCGAGCGCAGGTCAGGGGGACGCGCGACCCGCTGGCCGACGGGCATGTGGGGCAGCGCATCGTGGATATCATCAGCGGGTGGCACCCCGCGATCCCTCCCCGCAAGGCTCCGATCGACGTGAGCGGATGACGGTCCCGGGACTCGTCATCGTGGGCGGCGGCGGCCACGCCCGCGTGGTCATCGACGCGGCGCTCTCACGCGCCGAGACCTGGACGCTGGTCGGGGTCGTCGACCCGGACGGGGCATCTCTGGCGATGTCCGACATGGGCGTCCGGCACCTCGGCGATGACGACGCCTTCATCGATACCCTGGTCGCGACGCCGGCTGCCGATCGGCCCTGGCTGGTCATCGGCGTGGGCGGCGACCTGATGCTCCGACGCTCGATCGCCGCTCGGTACGCGCCGCTGGCCACCTGGGCCACGATCGTCCATGTCACCGCCTGGGTATCGCCCTCCGCACGGATCGACCCCGGCGCCGTCGTCCTCGGGGGTGCCCAGGTGAATGCGGGCGCGACCGTCGGTCCGCACGCGATCGTCAACACCGCCGCGATCGTCGAGCACGATGTCGAGATCGGTGCCTTCGGGCACGTCGCTCCGGGGGCGGCCCTCGGTGGCGGCGCGAGGCTCGGCGCCGGGACGTTCGTCGGCCTCGGGGCGAGGATCCGCGATCACGTCGCCCTGGGCGAGGGCGCCGTGGTCGGGATGGGTGCGGTCGTCGTCAGGTCCGTGCCCGACGGAGCGACCGTGACCGGCGTCCCCGCTCGGATCACGGCGTCGATCGATGGCTGACGCCATCGGCGCCTGCCTGGTCCCCGTCGACGGGACGATCCGCGATGCCATGGTGGCGCTCGACCGTGGCGCCCGGCGGATCGCATTGGCGGTGGATGCGGACGGCCGCCTCGTCGGTGTGGCCACCGATGGCGACCTGCGCCGCGCGCTCCTGGGGGGAGCTCCGATGGAGGGCCCTGTCGCACCGCACCTTTCGACGTCGTATGTGGCCGTCGCCGAGGGCGACGATCGGGCCGCTGTCCTCGAACTGATGGGCGCCCGGCATGTCGGCGCCATCCCCGTGCTCGACGAGGCTGGTCGCCCGGTCGGCCTGCACCTGCTCGATGAGGCGATCCGATCGCTCGACCGTCCCAACTGGGCGGTCGTCATGGCAGGCGGCCAGGGCGTCCGGCTTCGCCCGCTCACCGAGACGATCCCCAAGCCGATGCTGCGCGTCGCCGGCCGGCCGATCCTCGAGCGTATCGTCCTCCATCTCGTCGGTGCCGGACTCGAGCGCGTCTATCTGGCGGTGGGCTACCTGGGCAACGTGATCGAGGACCATTTCGGCGATGGCTCCCGCTTCGGTTGCAGGATCGAGTACCTGCGCGAAGGGACCCCGCTCGGGACGGCCGGTGCGATCGGGCTGTTGCCGGAGCCGCCCACCAGCCCGTTGCTCGTCATGAACGGCGACCTCGTGACCCAGGCAGATCTCGGTGGCCTGCTGGCACTCCACGAGCGGGGCGGCTTCATCGCGACCATCGGCATCCGCCGTTATGTCCACGGCGTGCCGTTCGGCTGCGTCGAGCGCGAAGGCGACCGAGTCCGTTCGATCGAGGAGAAGCCGGCGATCACCCGCGACGTGAACACCGGCATCTACGCACTCGAGCCGGCCCTCGTCGCCCGCGTCGAACGCGGTCGCCGGCTCGACATGACGGACCTCGTCGAGGACGCACTGGGACGCGGCGAGCCGGTCGGCGCATTCAGCATCGAGGACGACTGGATCGACGTCGGACAGCGCGAAACCCTGTCGCGTGCTCGGGAGGGCGCCTGATGCCCCCGTCCCTCCGAGGCGTCCGCGTCCTGGTGACCGGTTCCGACGGGTTCATCGGGTCGCACCTCGTCGAGCGCCTCGTCACCGAAGGCGCCAGCGTCCGAGCGTTCTGCGTGTACAACTCACTCGGCTCCTGGGGCTGGCTGCACGATGCGGACCCGTCGGTCCAGGGCGCCCTCGATGTCCGGTTGGGCGATATCCGCGACGCACGGTTCGTGGAGGCCGCCGCGGACGGTGTCGAGATCATCGTCCACCTGGCGGCGCTGATCGCCATCCCGTACTCGTACACCGCGGTCGAGTCGTTCATCGACACCAACGTCCGAGGGACCCTCAACGTCCTCGAGGCCGGTCGCCGCGCGGGGGTGCGCCGGATCGTCCAGGTGTCGACGAGCGAGGTCTACGGCACTCCTGAGAGCCTGCCGATCCGCGAGACCCATCCGCTCCGGGCGCAATCGCCGTACGCGGCATCGAAGGTCGCCGCCGACCAGCTCGCCCTATCGTTCCACCACTCCTACGGGGTGCCAGTGGTCGTGCTCCGGCCGTTCAACACGTTCGGTCCGCGCCAGTCGGCGCGAGCGGTCCTCCCGACCATCCTGCGCCAACTGCTGGCCGGCCGCACCCAGGTCCGACTGGGCAGCCTGGATCCGCGGCGCGACATGACCTATGTGGCCGATACGGTCGATGGTCTGCTGAGGGCGGCGGCGACCCCCGACATCGACGGCGAGACGATCCACCTGGGCACGGGACGGAGCGAGTCGATCCGCGAGCTGTTCGATGTGGCCCGCCGACTCCTCGACGTCGACGCGGAACCGGTCCTCGAGACCGCCCGGATCCGCCCCGGCGCCAGTGAGGTCATGGTCCTCCAGTCGGATCCCGCCCGCGCTCGCGAGCTCCTCGGTTGGGAGGCGGCCACGTCGCTCGAGGACGGGCTCCGCGCGACGATCGACTGGATGCGTACCCATCCGGATCTCGGCGAGGTCGACCGTGTCCGATAGCGACTCGGATCCCGGCGCGACGGCCACGACCATCCTCGAGCGCATCGCGCTGGCCGAGCCCACCCTCGAGGGGAACGAGGCGCGCTACCTCAGTGAGTGCCTCGACACGAATTACGTCTCGTCGGTCGGCCCGTTCGTCGACCGGTTCGAGGCGGCGTTCGCCGCATACGTCGGGAGCGAGTACGCGGTCGCCGTTTCGAGCGGGACCGCAGCCCTGCACCTCGCGTTCCGCGTGCTGGACGTGCCGGCCGGCGCCGACGTCCTGGTCTCGACGCTCACGTTCATCGCCTCCGCCAATCCGATCCGCTACGTCGGTGCCGCGCCGGTCCTGGTCGATTCGGAGACGACGTCGCTCGGCCTGGATCCCGCCCTGGTCGTCGATGAGCTCGAGCGCCGGGCGCGTGCCGGGGTCCCGCAGCCAGCGGCCATCGAGGTCGTCCATCTGCTCGGACATCCGGCGGACCTGTCCCCGATCGCCGCTGCCGCAGAGCGGTTTGGCGTCCCGATCGTCGAGGACGCCAGCGAGGCGCTCGGTGGGACCTGGACGCGTGGAAGTCTTGCTGGGCGGCAGGTCGGCTCGGTCGGTCGGATCGGCTGCTTCAGCTTCAATGGCAACAAGATCATCACGACCGGTGGCGGTGGGATGCTGACCACCGACGATCCCGCGATCGCGCGCCGGGCACGCCACCTGTCGACACAGGCCCGGCTCGCGGGACGTGCCTATGACCACGATGAGATCGGCTACAACTACCGCTTGTCGAATGTCGCGGCGGCGATCGGATTGGCCCAGCTGGAGCACTTGCCCGACCTGTTGGCCCGGCGTCGCGCGGTCGCGGGGCGCTACGACGCGTCGTTCTCCTCGGTCGACGCTGTCCGGACCGCGGTGCGCGCTCCCTGGGCGGATCCCACGTACTGGCTATACACGGCTGCGCTCACATCGGATGTGCCGGGTGCCCGCGACGCATTGCTCGATGGCCTGGCCGCGCAGCAGATCGACGCCCGGCCGGTCTGGACGCCGCTGCACCGGATGGCGCTGTACGCCGACGTCGATCGCCTTGGGGACGGCCACGTGGCGGACAGCATCTTCGAGCGGTCGTTCAGCCTGCCGTCCTCCTCGAGCCTGACGGTCGCCGCGCAGGACCGCGTGATCGATGCGGTGCAGCGGCTCGTCTAGATCGGGACGGCTGCTCCCACGCGACGGGTCCCGTCCCTGGAGCGGGTCGGCGGGGGATGGCGGGGCGACCGGGTATACTGCGCGGGCTCTCCCCAGCCGTTCGTGATCCCGCGCGACCCGGCACGCATCCGCGGTGCCCACGCGGTGACCTGACGATCTTGCTCAAGGACGCGTCCCACCACCATGTTCGACCGGATCCTCGGCCTCTTCTCCCGCGACATCGGCATCGACCTCGGGACCGCCAACACGCTGGTCCACGTCCGTGACCGCGGCATCGTCATGAGCGAGCCGTCCGTGGTCGCGATCGATGCCAAGACCAGGCGGGTCCTGGCCATCGGCGCCGAGGCGAAGCGGATGGTCGGCCGCACCCCGGCCAACATCATCGCGGTCCGCCCGCTGCGCGACGGCGTCATCAGCGACTTCGACGTCACCGAGCAGATGATCAAGTACTTCGTGAACCGGGTCCACGACCGGATCGGGCTCATCCCGCGGCCGCGGATGCTGCTCGGTATCCCGTCGGGCGTCACCGAGGTCGAGAAGCGCGCGGTCCGCGACGCGGCCCTCAACGCCGGTGCGCGCTGGGCGCGCCTCATCGAGGAGCCGATGGCCGCCGCGATCGGTGCCGGGCTCCCGGTCAGCGAGCCGTCGGGCAGCCTCATCGTCGATATCGGCGGCGGCACGACCGAGGTCGCGGTGCTGAGCCTGGGCGGGATCGTCGTCTCCCGCTCGATCCGCATCGGCGGCGACGAGATGGACCAGGACATCGTCACGTTCGCGCGGCGCGAGTACAACCTGTTCCTGGGCGAGCGCACGGCCGAGGACATCAAGATCGCCATCGCCTCTGCCTATCCGGGCGAGTGGGACGCCCAGCGCGTGACCCTCCGCGGCCGGGACCTCCTGACCGGCCTGCCGCGCAGCGTCGAGGTCGGCGCGGACCAGATCCGCGAGGCCATCGAACCGTCCGTGGCGCAGATCGTCGACACCGTCAAGGACACCATCGAGGAGACCCCGCCGGAGCTCGTGGCCGACATCATGGACCAGGGCATCGTGCTGGCCGGCGGCGGCGCCCTCCTCGCCGGCCTCGACCGGCGCGTCGCCGAGGCGACCCAGATGCCGGTCCACGTCGCGGACGACCCGCTGACCTGCGTCGCCCGCGGCACCGGCATCGTGCTCGAGGAGCTCGACGGCATGGACCGCGTGCTGGTCGCCGAGACCTACTCGCGGCCGCCGCGCTGACCCACGCGCTGATGGGGATCCTGCGATGAGCTCGGCCTTCGCCAATCGCGCGGCACGCCGCCGCGGCATCGTCTTCACGGTCCTGCTGCTGGTGACCGTCCTGATGATGGCGTTCTCGTCCAACCCGGGCGTGCGCGACCTCCAGAGCGGCATCGGGTACGCCTTCCGGCCGATCCAGGGCGCGCTGGACCAGGTGGCCGGCGGGATCGCCTCCGTCGCGACCTCGATCACCGAGATCGACCGGCTCCGGACCGACAACGCGCAGCTCCGCGACCAGAACGACCGGCTCGAGGCCGAGAACGCGCAGGTCCAGGAGATCCGCCGCGAGAACGACCTGCTGACCGGCCTCCTGCAGCTGCAGGCCGGCTTCGACCACAAGACCACCGCCGCGGCCGTGATCGGGCGCGATTCGCTGGAGTTCCGCCGGGTCGTGACGATCGACAAGGGCACCAACGCCGGCATCGCTCTCGGCGACACGGTCGTGACCTCCGGCGGGGCGCTCGCCGGCCGCGTGACCGATGTCGGCCCGGACAGCGCGACCGTCACGCTCCTGACCGACGCGGACTCGACGGTCATCGGCCAGCTCGTCTCCAGCGCGGCGACCGGCGAAGTCGTCGGGCAGCTCGGCGGCGTGATGGTCATGAGCCAGATCGACTCGAGCGAGAAGATCGCCCTCGGCGACGAGGTCGTGACCGCCGGGATCGAGCTCGCCGGCGGGATCCGCTCGCCGTACCCGAAGGGTCTGCTCATCGGCCAGGTCGTCGACGTCCGGCTCGATGCCAACGACGTCGTCCAGACCGCGTTCCTGCGCCCGACTGCGGATCTCGACAAGCTCGAGTACGTGCTGGTCGTGCTCGACTACGAGGGCGGCCTGCCGCCGATCAGCCAGCAGCCGGTCGACTGCAGCGGCACCGGCGTCCTGCCGCCCGGCGAGCAGCCGTGTTACACGCCCACCCCGTCCACCGCCCCTTGATCGACGCCAAGACCCTGCTCCCCGGCTGGTAGGCTGGAGGCGATGAAGGCCGACCGATGAAAGGCATCGTGCTCGCCGGCGGGACGGCGACGCGGCTGTACCCGCTGACGATCGTCACCAACAAGCACCTGCTGCCGATCTACGACCGGCCGATGATCTACTACCCGATCGAGACGCTCGCCGGGATGGGCATCCGCGAGGTGATGGTCATCGTCGGCGGCAAGAGCGTCGGCGACGTCGTGGAGCTGCTCGCCGACGGTGCGCACTTCGGGCTGGACCTGACGTATCGCTACCAGCGGGGCGCGCTCGGCATCGCCCATGCGATCGGGCTGGCCCGCGACTTCGTGGGCGACGACGCCTTCTGCTGCGTCCTCGGCGACAACATCCTGCGCGGGCCGGCTCTCGCGCCGGTGGCGCGGGCGTTCGAGGCCGGCCCATATGGCGCCGGCACCCTCCTCTACGAGGTCCCCGACCCGGGGCGGTTCGGCGTCGCCGAGCTGGACGAGGACGGGCGGGTCGTCGGCTTCGAGGAGAAGCCCGAGGCGCCCAAGAGCGACCTGATCCCGATCGGCGTCTACTTCCTGCGGCCGGATGCGTTCGACGTCATCGACGAGCTGTCGCCGTCCGGCCGCGGCGAGTTCGAGATCACCGACGTCCTCAACCACTACATCCCCGACAGCCGGCTCTACGCGCCCGTCTACGAGGGCCATTGGACCGACGCGGGGACGGTCCCGTCCCTGCTGCGGGCCGCCGAGCTGGCGCGCGACGACGACGCGGCGGGACGGCTGGCGGCGCCGGTCGAGCGGCCCTCGTCGTGACCGACCGGTACCGCCGCCTGCTCGTCACCGGCGGCGCCGGGTTCATCGGCTCGTGCTACGTCCGCGACGTCCTGGGTCGCCGCGACGGGACCCAGATCACGGTCCTCGACAAGCTCACCTACGCCGGCAACGAGGCGAACCTGGCCCCGGTCCGCGACGACCCGGAGCTGGCGTCGCGGTTCCGCTTCGTGCGCGGCGACATCGCGGATCCCGCGGTCGTCGGGCCGCTGGTCGCGGAGGCCGACGCCGTCGTCAACTTCGCGGCCGAGACCCACGTCGACCGCTCCATCCTCGACCCGGAGGCGTTCCTGCGGACCGGCGTGATCGGCGTCCACGTGCTGCTCGAGGCGGTCCGCACCGCGCCCGGCCGGCCGCGCTTCCTGCAGGTCTCGACCGACGAGGTCTACGGCTCGGTCGAGACCGGCGCCTCGGTCGAGACGGACGGGCTGGCGCCGCGCTCGCCGTATGCGGCCGCGAAGGCCGCCGGCGAGCTGCTGGTCCGGAGCTACGTCGTCACCCACGGCGTCGACGCGGTCGTGACCCGCGGCTCGAATACCTACGGCCCGTACCACCACCCCGAGAAGCTGATCCCGCTCTTCGTCACCAACGCCATCGACGACCTGCCGCTGCCGCTCTACGGCGACGGCCTCCAGCGGCGCGACTGGCTGTACGTCGCCGACCACGCCGCCGCGATCGACGCGGTCCTGCGCCAGGGGACCGCCGGCGAGACCTACAACGTCCCGGGCGGCGCCGAGCGCGAGAACCGCGAGATCGTCCGGCTGCTGCTGGAGCATCTCGGCAAGCCGTGGTCGCTGGTCCGCCACGTCGAGGACCGGCCCGGCCACGACCGCCGCTACGCGATGGACGGGGCGAAGCTCGCGGCGCTCGGCTGGCGGCCGCGGACCGGCTTCGAGGCCGGCCTCGCCGAGACGATCGACTGGTACGTCGCCAACGAGGCGTGGTGGCGGGCGGCCCGCTCGGACGACTGGGACGCCTACTACGAGCGCCAGTACGGGGCGCGCCTCCGCTCGGCCGGCTGATGCGCATCGCCGTCACCGGCTCGGCCGGACGGCTCGGGTCGGCGCTCGTCGCGGCCCTGGCCGATGCGCCCTTCCCAGGCCCGGCCGGCCCGCTGGCATGGGGCCGCGCCGAGTTCGACCTGGATATGCCCGAGGGCGTGGCCGCCGCCCTGGACCGCGACCGGCCGGAGGTGGTCGTCCACGCCGCTGCCTGGACCGACGTGGACGGCTGCGCCCGCGAGCCGGCGCGCGCCTTCGCACGCAACGGGACCGCGACCGGGGTCCTGGCCCAGGCCTGCGCCGCGCGCGGGATCGACCTCGTCGTCGTCTCGACCAACGAGGTCTTCGACGGGCTGCGGACCGACGGCATCGGCTACGGCCCCGCCGACCTGACCGCGCCCGGCAACCCGTACGGCGTTTCGAAGCTGGCCGGCGAGCGCGCCGCGGCGGATGCCTACGAGGCGGCCGGAGCGGGCGGCCGGCTGGGGATCGTAAGGACGGCGTGGCTCTTCGGCCCGGGCGCGCCGGACTTCCCGCGCAAGATCCTGGCCGCGGCGGACGCGCCCTCGCGAGCGGCTCCGGCGAGCCGCTCCGGGTCGTCGGCGACGAATGGGGCACGCCGACCTACACGAACGATGTCGCCGACGCGATCGTGGAGCTGCTGGCCGATGACGCGCATGCCGGGATCCACCACGTCGTCAACGGGCTGACCGCGACCCGCGCGCTGTGGGCCGAGGACGTCGTCGGACGCTTCGGGCTCCCTGTCCGGATCGAGGACGTCCCCGGCTCGACCTGGGAGCGTCCGTCCGTCCCGCCGCGCTGGGGCGTCCTGGCGGCGACGCCGCTGCCGTCCGGGGAGCCGCTGCGCCCGTGGCCCGTCGCGATGGCCGATGACGCACCGGCCATCGAGCGCAAGCGACGGCAGGCGATGGGCGCCCGATGAGCCTCGATCGTCCTCCCTCGGCGCTACCGGGCGTCCGCTACGGGGCGGTCGCGCGGATGGCGGACACCCGCGGCTCCTTCCGCGAGCTGTGGCGCGCGGACGCGTTCGGCTCGATCGATCCGCGCGATACCGGGGCGGACCCGTCCGTCGCTCCGGCCTTCGTCCAGGCCAATCTCTCGACCTCGGCCCCGGGCGTGCTCCGTGGCCTGCACTACCACCGCCGCCAGCTCGACTACTGGGTCGTGACGTCCGGCCGGGCGCTGGTCGCCCTCGTGGACGTGCGTCCCGTCCTCGACGACACGGGCGGGGCGGTCGTCGAGACCCGCGAGCTGGCCGAGGACGAGTGGGTCGTGATCCCCGCGGGCGTCGCCCACGGGTTCCTGGCGCTCGCGACGCTCGGGATGCTCTACCTCGTCACCAACGCCTACGACGGCTCCGACGAGCTCGGCTTCGCCTGGGACGACCCCGCCGTCGGGGTGCCGTGGCCGGCCGTGGAGGGCACGCCGGACGGCCGCCCGATCATCTCCGAGCGCGACCGGACCGCCCCGCATCTCGCGGACCTCGTGGTGCGCTTGCGCCACGAGGGACAATGACCGGGCGGACCCCGACCGCCCCCCACCGCACCGCTCCACCCCACGACCGTCCTCGTCCGGCCCGATGGGCCTACGAGCCGGCCGGACCATCCTGTGATACCGCGATGCCGGCGCATCCACCAGCCTGAGGACCGATCGACCGAACCCACCCGTCGCCCATCGGAGCGCCCCCCATGCGCAAGGCCATCGCCGCCCTCCTCCTCGTCATGCTCGCCGCCCTGGGCGCGTTCGCCCCGGCCGCGAGCGCGGCACCCGCGGGCGCGAAGGTCGTCATCGTCGTGGGCGCGACGCATGGGGCCACGGCCGGCTACCGCGCCGACGCCGATCGGGCGTACGCCGAGGCCATCAAGTACACCTCGAACGTCGTCAAGGTCTACAGCCCCAACGCGACCTGGTCGAAGGTGAAGGCCGCGGCCAAGGGTGCTTCGATCCTCATCTACTTCGGCCACGGCAACGGCTGGCCCAGCCCGTACACCTACGACTCGAAGTACGCGACGAAGGACGGCTTCGGCCTGAACGCGACCGCGGGCAACGGCGACTCCAACAACGTGTACTACGGCGAGCCCTACGTCTCGACCCTCGAGCTGGCACCCAACGCGGTCGTCATCCTGAGCCACCTCTGCTACGCGTCGGGGAACTCGGAGCCGGGCGACGCCGCCCCGAGCCAGACCGTCGCCCGCCAGCGCGTCGACAACTTCGGCGCCGGCTTCCTCAAGGGCCGCGCCCGCGCGGTCATCGCCGATGGCCATGGTGGACCGGAGCCGTACATCCGGGCGCTGTTCACGACGCATGCCACCATCCAGGACGTCTGGCGGAGCGCCCCGAACTTCCACAACCACGTGAAGTCGTTCGCCTCGACGCGGACCCCGGGCGCCACGGCCTACACCGACACCGACAACAGCACCACCGGCTACTACCGGTCGCTGGTCGCCAAGCCCGGTCTGACCACCGACGACGTGACCGGGGCGACCTGGGCCGATACCGGCACCGACCCCTCGAAGCTCGTCGTTCCCGGCAACGCCGCGGCGGGCGCGGCGGCGGAGATCTACGACAGCTCGACCCTGACCCCGGACGTCGTCGGCGATCCGCCGGTGCTCCTGCCGGCCGGGACGCGCCTGCGCGTCGTGAGCAGCCTGGCGACGGCCGTGGTCGTCGGGACCGCGATCCACGTCCAGGGCATCGACGACCCCTCGATCGACGGCTGGGTGGCGGCCGGTGACCTGGTCCCGAAGGACAGCGCGGCCCCGCGCATCTGGGGCGTCGACGGCGGCACGGCACGCTTCTCGCCGAACGGCGATGACGTGATCGACACGGCCACGATCTCCGGGAACCTCTCCGAGTCGGCCGCCTGGACGGCGACCGTCAAGAAGGCCGACGGCGGCACCATCAAGACCGCGACCGGGACCAGTGCGACATTCAGCATCACCTGGGGCGGCACGTCCGGCGGCAGCCCCGTGGCGGACGGCGCGTACGCGGTCACCGTCGATGCGGTCGACGCCTGGGGGAACGCCTCCAGCTCGGCCGCCGGCCAGCTCACCGTCGACACGGCCCCCGCCGAGCTCGCGGCCGTGACGCCGCCCGCCGATCCCGGGGCGGTCATCAGCCCCAACGGCGACGGCCTGCGCGAGAGCATCGCCTTCACGGCGACCGCGCCCGAGACCGGGTCGGTCACGATGCGCGTCCTCGATAGCGCCGACGCCCTGGTGCGCAAGCTCGTCGTCCCGACCGCCGCGGGCGCGAAGGCCGTGACCTGGGACGGTCGCGGCACGGACGGCGACGTCGTCCCCGACGGCGTGTACGACGTCCAGCTCGCCTTCACCGACGTGGCCGGCAACACCGGAGCCGCCGTGTCGCGTCCCGTCGCGCGTCAGCACGACCCTCGGGTTCGTGACGACCTCACGGACGCTCTTCTACCCGCAGGACGGCGATCAGTACGCGGCCACGACGGTCCTGGGCTATCGGCTGCTGCATCCCGCCACGGTGACGTGGACGATCCGGAACGCCGCCGGCACCGTGGTCGACACGCTGGTCGACGCGCAGCCGACCGCCGCCGGTACCGTCGCGCGCACCTACGACGCCATGAAGGCCGACGCATCGGGCAGGCTCCCGGTCGGCAAGTACACCTCGGTGGTGACCGCGACCGATACGCAGACCACGACGACCCAGTCGGTCGCGTTCGAGATGAACGCCTACGGTTTCAGGGTCGGCGACTCCACCCCGGCCCGCGGCGGGAAGATGATCGTCTATGCGACCTCGGCCGAGACGCAGAAGGCTGCCCCGCGGCTGTCGGTGGTCCAGCCCGGCAAGCCGGCCTGGAGCATGGCGATGGTCAAGACGGCCGCCAACACGTACCGCGTGGTCTTCTACCTCAAGACCGGTGGCGAGACGGGTACCGTCGCCCTGCGCGTCTACGGCGCGGACACGGCCGGGCGCAAGTCCTTCACGCAGCTGAACCTGCCGATCCACTAAGCCTCGGCGAGGCTGACCAGCCCGCTCCACACCAGACTGCACCGTACCAGTCCGCACCGGGACCTTCGTCGCCTACCCGGCAGCGCCCATCGCGAGTAGCGTCGACCGACCGCCGCTCCCGATGAGGACCGCCTTGCCGTTCGATCGCCGCCGCCCGCTTGCCCGCATGCCCCGCCTTCCGGCGGTGTTGTTCGGCGCGCTCGTGCTGGCCGGCCTCCTGCCCGGCGGGGTCCAGGGTGCCACCGCCACGACCACCGCGGCACCCGCGAGCCCCGGCGTGCGCCCGACCGTCCAGTACGAGGAGGCCCTTGTCCACGCGGGCGACCGCATCGCCTTCACCCCCGGCACCCGGGTCACGGTCCCGTTCACGCCCCGCACCTCGGATCGCTGGACGGTCGATGGCGCGGCACCCCGCAGCCTCCCGTCCGGACGGGTCTCCGGCCAGTCGATGCGTACCGCGTCGTCGGCGGTCCCCGGTCCGCCGACGGACGCGCTCGCGCCGGTCTCCCTCGGCGATGACCGACCCGTGCTCGACCCGTCCCGCGTCATCGCTGCCGAGACGGCAAGCCTGGCCGGCGGCTCGGACCCGTCGACCTTCCACCCGGCGGCCGCCGTCGACCCGGGCGGCCTCCGCCGCGAAGTCTTCGGCTTCCTGCCCTACTGGGAGCTGAGCGACAGCTCGACGCGCCTCGACTGGGAGAAGATCTCGACGGTCGCGTACTTCGGCGTCGGGGCCGACGGGACCGGCTTCCTCCAGAAGAAGGCCGCGAACGGCTCGCCGACGGTCGGCTGGAGCGGCTGGACGAGCTCGCGGATGACGAACGTGATCAATGCCGCGCATGCGAGCGGCGCCCGGGTCGTCCTGACCGTGCAGAGCTTCGCCTGGACCTCGAGCGGGCTTGCCCGCCAGAAGCAGCTCCTGGGGAGCCCGACCTACCGCCTCCGCCTCGCCCGCCAGATCGCGGCCGCCGTCCGCGACCGCGGCGCCGACGGCGTGAACCTCGATTTCGAGCCGATCGCCTCGGGCTACAGCGACGAGTTCACCTCGCTGGTCCGCGCGGTCCGCGCCCAGCTGAACCACGTCGCCAAGGGCTACCAGCTCACGTTCGACGCGACCGGCTGGATCGGCAACTACCCCATCCGTGACGCCACGGCCAAGGGCGCCGCCGACGCCGTCGTCGTGATGGGCTACGACTACCGCTCGTCGGGCTCGAAGACGGTCGGATCCCTGGCACCGCTCGGCGGGCCGGGCTACGACATCGGGGACACCGTGGCGGCCTACGTGGCGCGCATCCCGGCCTCGAAGGTGATCCTCGGGGTGCCCTACTACGGCCGCGCCTGGTCGACGCCGACCTCGAGCCTGCACGCGACGAACATCTCCGGCACCAAGTACGGCGCGTCGGTCGCGATCCCCTACACCACGGCCCGCGAGTTCGCGCTCCAGTACGGGCGCACCTACGACCGGGTCGAAGCGGTCTCCTGGATCGCCTATCGGCGCCGGAACTGCACGTCCAAGTACGGCTGCGTGACTCCCTGGCGCCAGCTTTACTACGACGACGTCACGGCGCTCAAGGCCAAGTACGACCTGGTCAACCGCGCCGGCCTGCGCGGCGTCGGGATCTGGGCCCTGGGCTACGACGGCAAGCGGCCCGAGCTGTACGCGGCGCTCAAGGCGAAGTTCATCACCGACAGGGTCCCGCCGACGATCACCGCGGCGCGGATCTCCGCCGCTCGCTTCTCCCCGGACGGGAACGGCCACGCGGACACCGTCACGATGCGGCTCACCGCGACCGCCCTCGTCCGCTGGGGCTACTCGGTCGCGCCGATCAGCGGTGGCCGGGTGGGCAAGGCCATCCGGGGCGGCTCGAGGGCCGGCAAGACGCCGTCGTTCACGTGGGACGGCTCCGGCGCCGGCGGCAAGGTGGTCCGCGACGGCCGCTATCGGATCACGCTCTGGGCAGCGGACGCCTCGGACAACCGCTCGCGACGATCGTTCGACGTCGTCGTCGACCGGACGCGCGCGACGGTCACGCCGTCGGTCCGGCCGGCCTTCCTGACGCCTGGGGTCGCCGGCGCCAACGCGCGCATCCTGATCGGCTGGACCTCGACCGAAGCGCTGACCGGCACGGTAAGCCTGCTCGACCCGGCGGGCGCGGCCGTCCGGCGCTGGGCGATCACGTCGAAGGCGCGCTGGACCACGGGCTGGACGGGGACGCGCCCCGGTGGTGCCCTCGTACGCGACGGCGCCTACACGCTGCGCGTCGACGGCTTCGATACCGCCGGGAACCGGACCGTCCGAACGGCGACGGTCCTCGTCGATCGCACCATCCGCTCGGCGTCCTGGTCGGCCGCGTCCTTCGATCCGCGCGGCGGCGCCACGAGCCAGGCGACGGTCGGCCTGTTGCGCGCGGCGCGTCTCCAGGTCGCCGTCTACCACGGCACGACGCTGGTCCGACCCCTGCTGAACACCCGCGCGGTCGACCGCGGGACGCACCGCTGGACCTGGGACGGCAAGACCGCCGCCGGGTCGTGGGCTGCCCCGGGCACCTACCGCCTCGTCGTGCGCGCCACGAGCCGATTCGGGACGACCGAGGTCGCGAGGACGATCGTGGTCAGGCCTCATTGACCGGCGACGCCCCCTACACTTGCCGGCCATGACCGACCCATCCCGCGCCGGCACGATCGGCGGACGACCGCTTGGCACCGGCGTCTGGGTCGTCCTCCCCACCTATCAGGAGGCGGAGAACATCGGGCCCATCTCGGCCGCGATCCTGGCGGCGCTCCCTGCCGCGAACCTGCTGGTGGTCGACGACGGCTCCCCGGACGGCACGGGACGCATCGCCGACGAGATGTCCTCCACGGACGCCCGGATCCGCGTCCGCCACCGCTCGGTCAAGGCGGGCCTCGGGCGCGCCTACCTCGATGGCTTCGCGCGGGCGCTCGAGGGCGGCGCCGAGATCGTCGTCCAGATGGACGCCGACTTCAGTCACGATCCGGCCGTGCTGCCCGAGCTCATCGAGCCCGTGATCGAGGGCTCCGCGGACCTCGTCATCGGGTCGCGCTACGTGCCGGGCGGCGCGGTCACGGACTGGTCGTTCTTCCGCCGCGTCGTCTCGCGCGGCGGCAGCGTCTTCGCGCGCACCGTGCTGCGCCTCGGCCCGAAGGACCTCACCGGCGGTTTCAAGGCGTGGCGCGGGTCGACGCTCGCCGAGGTCCCGTTCGACGGCGTCCACGCCGGTGGCTATGTGTTCCAGATCGAGATGACGTTCCGCGCGGACCGGGCCGGCGCGCGCGTCGTGGAGGTGCCGATCACGTTCCGCGACCGTCGCGTCGGGCAGAGCAAGATGTCGCGCCGGATCATCGTCGAGGCGCTCGTCGTGGTCGTCCAGCTCCGGGCGGAGGAGCTGCGCGACCGCCTGTTGCGGCGGCGCGGCGGGCGATGACGGGTCCGGGCGAGCCGGCGCCCGGGACGGTGGCACGCGACCGCCTCGGGGCACCTCAGGAGGAGCCTGCACCCCCGGGCGTCCGCGTGGTGCTCGATGTCCGGGCGCTGCAGGAGCCCGGGCGGGCACCGGTCACGGCGGCCTACCTCGATTCGCTGCTCCGCGCCTACGACGACGTGCCCGTGGCCGGGGAGTCGTTCGCCTTCCTGCTGCGCAGCGACCTCGACGACCCGACGCCGGCATACGGCGGCCTGACGGTCATCGGCCGACGCCAGCTGCCGCCGACCCACCTCCTCCGCTCCGGGGCGATGACGCTCGACCCGTTCCTGCTCCGTGGGGCCTCGCTGGGTGCGGCCTGGCGAGCCGAGCGCGGCGGGGCCGCCGGCGCGGTCTATCACACGGCCGGCGCCGGACCCCTGCCGATCGCTTCCGGGCTGCCGATCGTCGCCACGCTGCTGGACCTCGCACCGTGGGAGCTCCCCGAGGTGTTCGGGCGCTCACGGGCCGCCCGCTTCGGCCAGCGGCTGCGCGGCCAGCTGCTGCGCGACGCCGCCGCGGTCGTCGTGGCCGGGCCATCGGTCGCGCTCGCCGTGCGGCGGCTCCTCCACGTCCGGGCGGACCGGATCCGTGTGATCCCCCTCGCGCCGCGCCCGGAGTTCCACGTGGCGCCGGGGGGCGGGCAACGCGGCCGCCATGCCGCGGCCGCTTCGCAGGAGGCCGCCGATCGCGAGCGACTCGGCCTGGCCGGCCGCTACCTCGTCTACCCGGGCCGCTACGACGCGCGCCAGGACCTGACCACGCTCCTGGACGCCCTCGCTGCGCTCGCTGCGGACGGCCGCCCTGCCGACCTGCCCGAGGAGATCGAGTGGCCTCCGCGGATCTTGCTGCTGGGCGCCAGCCCGGACGACCGCGCCTCGCTCGCGCGTGCTGCCGCGCGGCAGGGGATCGGGGAGTGCCTGACCTACGCGCCCGCGCTGCCCACCGACGCGGCGGCCGGGCTGCTGCGCGGTGCCCGCGCGGCGATCCTCCCCGTGGTCTCGGACTCGGCCGGCCTGGCCGCGATCGAGGCGCTCGCCTGCGCGACGCCGGTGGTCGCCTCGGCGATCGGGATCCTGCCCGGGATCATCGGCACGGCCGGCGTCCTGGTCGAGCCACGCGATCCGGCCCGCCTCGCGACGGCGCTGCGGACGATCTGGACCGACGACCGCGTCCACGGCCGGCTGGCCGGCGCGGCCCGGCGTCGGGCGACGACCGGGCGCCGGACCTGGGCCGACGTCGCCGCCGAGACACGCGCGGTCTACGCCGAGGTCGGGATCCGCCGGCCCTGAGACCGGCCGCGATGGCGAGCGCCGTCGACGGCTTCGGCCCGGACTAGGAAGCGCTGGGGCTGGGGCTCGCGCTCGTCGTGGAGGCGGCCGGGACCTTGCCGTCCTTGATCAAGATCGAGTAGCCCTGCCCGACGCGCATGACCTGGATGAAGGTCTGGCCCACGGTCAGCGTGACCGGCTTGCCGGCCGAGTCGAAGAACAGCGTGGGCGCCGTGTTCGACTTCTTGCTCCACGTGCCCTTGATGGTCTTCCCGTTCGTCGAGATCCAGGCCTTGCCGGTGCCGACGACCTGCGCCTCCAGGCGGTGCTTGTTGGGGTGGCCGTCGTTGAGCGGCCCGAAGATCATGTTCATGATCACGACGTTCTTCGGTGCGACCCGCTTGCCGTCGGCCTTGTCGATCTGCTTGGCCTCGCCGGTGACGGCGCGCGGGTATGTGTTGGTGGCACGGTCGTACTTGTAGGTGATCTTGTTCTGCGGGTAGGTCAGCACGATCGTGCCACCCTGGGGCCGCGCCTCGAGGGGCGCGTCCGGGGCGAACTTCCAGTGCGCCTTGACCGGTCCGTCCTTCGCGCCCACCGTGGCCGCCAGGCGACGCAGGTGCTTCCCGTCGGTGTAGACGTTGTGGGGAGCGAACCGCGTCTTGATGCGCCAGTAGTAGGCGCCGCCCCAGCGGAACTGGTCGGCGTTGTAGACGTACTGGCCGTTGCCCTTGGCCTGGAGCGTCGACATGGCCTGCGGCGAGCCGCCGACGTGGCCGTACAGCGCCTTCCACTCAGCGGCCCAGGTGATGTAGTAGAAGCGCGAGCTGCGGACCGGGCCGACCAGGCCTGGGACGGTCGAACTGAAGATCATCATGTAGCGCGGGATCCCGCCCTCGGCCGGCGCCTGCCAGACGATCGAGGCCGCGTTGAACCCGGACTGCGGTCGGGCTGGGCCGAGGTCGTCGATCATGACCGCGATCGGGTGCCGCTTGGCGGCCGCCTCGCTGACCATCCGGCCGGTCAGCGGGTCGGGGACGCGGACCGGGGTCGGTTCGGGGGTCGGGGTCGGCTCGGGCGTCGGGGTGGGGGACGCGGTCGGCGACGCCGACGCGCTGGGCGAGCCGGAGCCGGTCGGGCCCGATGGCGTCGCCCCGGCGACGGTGCTGGCGGATGGCTTGGCCGTGGACGAGGCGGCTCCGCCGGCGACGACGGCCCCGCCGATCACCGCGACCAGGGCGATCGCCCCGATCCCGAGCGCCAACGGTCGATTCATGGTCGCCACGATGTGACCCCTCGCTCTTCCCCTGCCACGGCCCTGGGGAGGCCGCGTCGCGCCGCAGGATACAGGAGGTCTCGCAGATCGGCGTCCGGCGCGGCCGTCGATGCGACACGCCAGACGGGCGAGTAGGCTGGACCCGAACGCTGGACACGCACGACCGCCGATGCGCCGCGTCTCGCGAGGGATCCACGAATGGCTGACACCGACCCCACCGTCCCCGAGCCGAAGGCGGCGAAGCCGCAAGCGGCAGCCGCGAAGGCGCCGGCATCCAAGCCCCGCGCCAGCAAGCCTGCGGCGCGCACGGCCAAGCCGGCCGCTACCAGCAAGTCGACAGCGACCACCAAGCCCGCCGCTGCCGCGGCCAAGCCGGCCGCTGCCGCGCCGAAACGCATCCCCGCCCCCGTGATGGCGCTCGAGCCCGTGGACACGACCACGCCGGACCGGGTCGACATCGTGCAAGGCGGCGCGGGCGTCGTCCGCGCCCAGTCGGTCTCGATCCGCGAAGGCGGCGCGCGGGATGTGCTCGCGGACAGCATCTCGATCACCCAGGGCGGCATCCGCAGCGCGACCGCGGAGCATGTCGACGTGCGGCAGGGCGGCATCGCTCGCCTCGAGGCCAAGGATGTGGCCGTCAGCATGGGTGGCATCGGGCTGGCCCGGGGCGAGCAGATCTCCGTCGAGCTCGGCGGCATGGGCATCGGGCTGGCCGACGAGCTGCGGATCACCCAGGGGGCGGCACGGACGCTGCTGGCTCGCGAGGCGCACGTCGACCAGGGCCTGATCGGCACGGTGATCACCGGGCGGGCCACCTTCGGGCGGAATGCCGGCGTGCTCGTCCTGATCGCCGGCCGGGTCGAAGGCCCCGTCAGGACGCTGCTCGACTGGCGGGGCGCGCTCGCGCTCGGGGCCGCGATGGGCGTCGTCGTCGGGCTTCTCCGCCGCCGGTGAGCCGGTCGGGACCGGCTGGAAGTACCGGTGCCACCCGGCCATCTGGCCCTGCCGGGGATCCGGGGACCTTCGGCTATACTCGGTGACCCGTCACTCGTAGGAGCCCACCCCGCTGTGATCGATCCATCGGCTCGCGTCCACGCGAGTGCCGACCTCGAAGCCGACGTGTCCGTCGGCCCTGGAACCTCCATCTGGCATCGCGCCCAGGTCCGCACGGGGGCCACCCTCGGGGCCGACTGCATCATCGGCCGTGACGCCTTCATCGATGAGGGCGTCGTCATCGGCGATCGGGTCAAGATCCAGAACGGCGCGCTCGTCTACCACGGCGTCACGGTCGGGGACGGGGTCTTCATCGGCCCAGGGGCCATCCTCACCAACGATCGGCATCCCCGCGCGGTGACCTCCTCCGGCGACCTCGCTCGCGACGCCGACTGGACGGTCACCCCGATCCACATCGGCGACGGCGCCTCCATCGGCGCCGGCGCCGTGGTCGTGGCGGGCGCCGACATCGGCGCGTCGGCGATGGTCGGCGCCGGGGCCGTCGTCACGCGCTCCGTCGGCACGTTCGCGCTGGTGGTCGGCAATCCGGCCCGGCGCATCGGCTGGGTCTGCGTCTGCGGCGCCCGGCTGGCCGACTCGACCGGGCACCCCGCACCGCCCGACGTCGAACGCTACGCTCGCGATCCTGACCTGTCCTGCCCCGAGTGCGGGCGGCGCTATACCTACGTACCCGACGACGAGTCGCTCCGAGAGCATCCCGGCTCGGTCGTCCCGCAGGGAGCAAACGCATGATCCCCGTCGCACGTCCAGATATCGGTGATGAAGAGGTCGAGGCCGTCACGGCCGTCCTGCGCAGCGGGATGCTGGCCGGCGGCAAGCGCGTCGTCGAGCTCGAGGAGCGCTGGGCCGAGTTCATCGGCACGCGCCACGCGATCGCGGTCTCCAACGGGACCGTCGCGCTGATGATGATCTTCGAGGCGCTCGCCCTCGGCCCCGGCGACGAGGTGATCACCGTCGGCCACACCTTCAACGCGACCGTCTCGGCGATCCTGTTCACCGGGGCCACCCCGGTCTTCGTGGACATCGAGCCGGACACGTACGTCATCGACGCCGCGCGCATCGAGGCCGCGATCACGCCGCGGACCCGCGCCATCTGCCCGGTCCACCTCTTCGGACTGCCGGCGGACATGGCGATGATCCAGGCCATCGCCGACCGCCACGGTCTGGCGGTCGTCGAGGACGCCTGCCAGGCGCACGGCGCCGAGTTCCGCGGGCAGCGCGTCGGCAGCTTCGGCCATGGCGCCTTCAGCCTCTACGGCACCAAGAACATGACGACCGGCGAAGGCGGCCTCATCACCACGAACGACGACAAGCTCGCCGACTGGATGCGGCTCTACCGCAACCAGGGCATGCGCGAGCGCTACCACCACGAGATCCTGGGCTACAACTTCCGCCTGACCGACATCGCCGCGGTCATCGGGCTGTGCCAGTTCGACAAGCTGGCGCGCAACACCGAGAAGCGCCAGGCCATCGCGGCCCGCTACGACGCGGGCTTCGCGGACCAGCCGATCGGGACGCCGGTCACGCCCGAGGGCCGCCGCCATGTCTTCCACCAGTACACGATCGATGTCGGCGAACGGCGCGACGAGATCATCGCCGGCCTGACCGCCGCGGGCATCGGCACCGGCATCTACTACCCGATCCCGGTGCACCGCCAGCCGTACGTCCTCGAGCGCGGGATCCACGCGGACCTGCCGATCACGGATCGCGCGGCCGCACGGACCCTGTCCCTGCCCATGTACCCGGGTCTCGGCGAAGCCGACCAGGCCGAGGTGATCGACGCCGTCCGCCAGCAGGTCTCGGGCTCACGGGCGGCGCAGGGCGTCGCCGCCGGATGACCTCCCGCTGGTCCCCCGTCGGGGACAAGGAAGTCCGCGTCGGGCTGATCGGGCTCGGCTCGATGGGTCGCAACCACCTGCGCATCCTGGCCTCGATGCCCGGCGCCCGCCTCGCCGCGGTCGCCGACCCGGATCCGGTCGCCCTCGAGACCGCCACGGCCGCGACCGGCGCCCAGGGGTTCGCCGAGCCGATGGCGCTGCTCGCCGAGGCCGAGCTCGATGCCGTCGTGATCGCCGCGCCGACCACCACCCACGTCGGCCTGGCGCTGGCCGCCATCGAGCGCGGGATCGCCGCCCTCATCGAGAAGCCGCTGGCGGCCACGCCGCCCGAGGCCGAGTCCATCGTCGCTGCATCGAAGGCGACCGGCGTGCCGGTCCAGGTCGGTCATGTGGAGCGCTTCAACCCCGCGGTCCTCGAGCTAGGGCGCCTTCTCGGCGCCGGCTGGCTCTCGACCGTGTATGCCGTCACGAGCCGCCGGGCCGGCCCCTTCCCGGCGCGCATCCGGGACGTCGGGGTGACCATCGACCTGGCCACGCACGACGTCGACATCCTGTCGTGGATCGCCCGCGAGCGGCCGATCCGCGTCTACGCCGAGACCGCGCAGCGGATCCACGCGGACCACGAGGACCTGCTGTTCGGGCTGATGTCCTTCGAATCCGGGACCGTCGCGATGCTCGACGTGGACTGGCTGACCCCGGCGAAGCGACGACAGCTCACCGTCGTCGGCGAGGAGGGCATGTTCGAGCTCGATTTCCTCACCCAGCGCCTGACCTTCACCCGCTCCTCGGAGCTGACGAACCCGCGGCTGATCGCCGGCTACGCGCCGACCTTCGCCGGCGAGGTCGCCGAGCTCCCGGTCTCCAATGAGGAGCCCCTGCTGGCCGAGCTTGAGGCCTTCATCCACGTCGTCCGGACGGGCGACCGCCCGATGGTCGACGCCGACGACGGCCGCTGGGCCGTGGTCCTCGCCCACGCCCTGCTGACCTCGGCGCGCGAGCGCCGCTCGGTCGAGCTGGTGTCGGCATGAGCCCCAGCGCCCGCCCGACCACGACCGCCAGCCTGCTCGGCGGGCAGATCTCGCTGCCGCCCGCTCCCTGCCGCCACGGTCAGGCCCGGCAGGTCTCGCCCTGGGTCGGCGAGCCCGGCACGACCGGGACCGTCGCGGTCGTCGGCGCCGGCAAGATGGGCCTGCCGCTGGCCGGCCAGTTCGCCTCGCACGGCTGGTCGGTCATCGCGGTCGACATCGACCCGCGCGTGGTCGACTCGATCAACGCCGGCGTCTCGCACGTCGGCGAGGAGCCGGGCCTCGCGGAGCTGGTCCGCGACGCGCACGCGGCGGGCAAGCTGACGAGCGACGCTAGACGGCACCGAGGCGGCGAAGGCGGCCGACGTGGTCGTGCTGATCGTCCCGGTCATCCTCGACGACGAATTGCGCCCGGACCACCGCTGGATGGATTCCGCGGTCGAGGCGATCGCGCCCGGGGTCCATGCCGGATCGACCGTCATCTTCGAGACGACACTGCCGGTCGGCGATACCCGCGGGCGGTACGCCCCGCGGCTCGAGGCCGTCACCGGACTGCGCTCGACCGGCGCCGACACGGACGACTTCGTGGTCGCGTTCTCGCCGGAGCGGCTGTACAGCGGCGCGGCGCTCCTGAACCTCGCGACCTATCCCAAGCTCGTTGGCGGCCTCGGGCCGGCCGGCACCGCCCGCGCGGCGGCGTTCTACGAGAGCGTGCTCGACGCGGAGGTCGTGGCGATGAGCTCGGCCGAGGCCGCGGAATTCGCCAAGCTCGCGGACACCACCTACCGCGACGTCAACATCGCGCTGGCCAACGAGTTCAGCCGCTACGCCGACCGGATCGGAGTCGACATCACCGAGGTCATCGCCGCGGCCAACAGCCAGCCGTACAGCCACATCCACCAGCCGGGGATCGGCGTGGGCGGCCACTGCATCCCGGTCTACCCGCACTTCCTCCTCGACCGGGCGCCCGAGCTCGAGCTCGTCGCGCTCAGCCGTCGCGTCAACGACGGCCAGGTCGGCGTGGCGATCCGCAGCCTCCAGCTCGCGCTCGGGGGCCTTGACGGCGTCGAGGTGCTGGTCCTCGGGCTGACCTACCGCCACGGGGTGAAGGAGCTCGCGTACTCGCGGGCGATCCCGCTCATCGAGCGGCTGGTGCTGGCCGGTGCCAGGGTGCTGGCCCACGACCCGCTGCTGACGCCGGGCGAGATCAGCCGGACCGGCGCGACCCCGTGGGCGTGGGGCGATCCGGCCCCGGGCGTCAAGGGGATCGTGACCCAGACCGCCGACCCGCTGTGGGGACAGCTCGATCCCGCCTGGTTCCCCGGCCTCGAGATGATCTACGACGGCCGGAACAGCCTGGGGGGCCTCGCCGCGACCCTGCCGGCGTCCATCGGATTCCAGGGCGTCGGCGCCCCGGGTCGACCTGGCGGCGTCCCCGTCTCCTAGCGGGCGGCTACCCTCTCGTCATGCGCATCGTCAGCGTCGTCGGGACGCGGCCCCAGCTCATCAAGGCCGCCGCGCTCAGCCCGGTCCTGCGCGCCCGTCACGAGGAGATCCTCGTCGATACGGGCCAGCACTACGACGAGGCTATGGCCGGAGCGTTCTTCGCGGAGCTTGGACTGCCCCGGCCGGACCACAGCCTGGGGATCGGCGGCGGGACCCACGCCGAGCAGACCGCGCGGATGCTCCTCGCCCTCGAGCCGATCGTCGTGGCCGCGCGACCCGATGCGGTCCTCGTGTATGGCGACACCAATTCGACGCTCGCGGGCGCGCTCGTAGCCGCGAAGCTGTCGGTGCCGGTCGCCCACGTGGAGGCCGGTCTGCGCTCGTTCGACCGGCGGATGCCCGAGGAGGTCAACCGGGTCGTGGCCGACCACCTCTCGCGCTGGCTCTTCGCCCCGACGCCGACGGCCGTCGCGAACCTCGCGACCGAGGGGATCGTGGACGGCGTGACCCAGGTCGGCGATGTCATGCAGGACCTCGCGGCGCGGACCGCGGCCGAGGTCCGCGATCCCGCGGCGCTCGCCCGGTTCGATTCGGGTCTCCGACCGGGCGGCTATCTCTTCGCCACGATCCACCGCGCGGAGAACCGCGACCCCGCGGCGATGGCGGCCTGGGGCCAGCTGCTCGGCGCGGTGGCGTCCGACGACCGGCCGGTGATCCTGGCGCTCCATCCCGGGACGCGGGCCGCGCTCGATGCGGCCGGGATCGCGTTGCCCGCGGCCGTCCGGGTCGTCGAGCCGCAGGGCTACCGCACGACGATCGCGCTCCAGCTTCACGCCGCGGCCGTGCTGACCGATTCGGGCGGCGTGCAGCGGGAGGCCGCGTGGCTCGGCGTGCCGTGCCTGGTCCTGCGCGACACCACGGAGTGGGTCGAGGCCGTCGCCGAGTCGGGCGGACGGATGGTCGTGATCGGCCTCGACCGCGAGCGAGCGCTCGCGGAGCTGGCGCGGCTCGCGCCGGCGGACGGGACCGCCGAGCGTGCGCGGTCCCGCGCGGCGACGGTCGAGATCGCGCCCGCCGGCGCGGTCGATGCGATCACGGATCGGCTGGCAGCCGAGCGTGGCTGACGCCCCGCCGCCCGAGGGCTCGGCCCCGGCGCCCCTGGGCCGGGCGCCAGAGGGTCCGGCGCCCGTGCCGCAGCGCGCGGTGCTGGTCCTGCCGTCGACCGGCGAGTTCGATTCGAGGACCTACCGGATCGCCACCACGCTCGTCGCGCGCGGCCACGAGGTGACCGTGCTGGCCCGGCGGTCGGCGGGCACCCTGGCCGAGGAGGTCCATCCCGCCGGCTACCGGATCATCCGCGTCGCCCCGACAGCCATCGACGGCGTGCCGTTCCCGGGCATCCAGCGAGTGATCCGAAGTGTCGTCGGCTGGGCGCGGCGGCTCGTCGGGAAGGCGCCATCGACGCGGCGGGCCGCCGCGGGCGCCTCGACCGGCGCGGAGGTGACCGGCGCGGAGGCGACCGGCGATGACCCCACTGCCCCACCCTCGGCCCCGGCCGTGGCCGGCGTCCCGGTCCGGCGTGCCTCGCTCCCGCGTCGGATGGTCTCTGGCGCCATCCGACGGGCGGCCATCCCGCTGACGATCCGGTCGCATGTCCGCCTCGCCCGGACGGCCGCGCCCGCCGCGGACCTCTACCACGGCATGGCCTACATGGGCATCCCGGTCGCCCTCGACCTCGGGCGCCGGCACAACGCCAAGGTCGTCTACGACGCCCGCGACATCTACCTCGAGGCCCGCAACCTCGCGCGGATGCGCGGGCCGGCGCGCTGGCTCCTGGCGCGCGCGGAACGCGGCTGGGCACATCGGTCGGATCGGGTCATCACGGTCAATCAGGCCTACGCCGAGGTCATGGCCGAGCGGTTCGGCGTTCCGCTCCCCCTGGTCGTGATGAACTGCTCGTATCGCTTCGATCCGCCGGTCCCCCGCGAACGGCGCTTCCACGAGGCCCTCGGCCTCGCGCCGGACCAGCGCGTGGTGCTCTACCACGGCGGCCTCTTCCCGCATCGCGGCATCGAGGAGCTCATGACGCCATCGCCGACGTCCCGTCAGCGACGCTGGTGCTGATGGGCTACGGGCGTCCTCGAGCCGGTCCTGCGCGAGCGCGCGGCGGCGCCGGCATCCGCCGGCACGCGTCCGCCTCCTGCCGGCGGTCCGCCCGGAGGAGCTGCTCGACTGGGTCGCCTGCGCGGACGTCGTCGCGATGCCCATCCAGCCGTCAACCCTCAACCACCGGCTCACGACCCCGAACAAGCTGTTCGAGGCGATGGCCGCGGGGGTCGCGGTCGTCGCGAGCGATCTTCCGGGAATGGCCACGATCGTCCGGGCTACCGATTGCGGCGTGCTGTGCGACCCCACAGACGCGACCGAGATCGCAGCCGCGATACGCCGGATCCTCGATGCGCCCGAGGATGAGCGCCTCGCATTCGGCCACCGTGGGCTCGTGGCATCGCACACCACCTTCAACTGGGAGACGCAGGTCGGGCTGCTGCTCGACGAGTACGGCCGGCTCACCGGTCAGCCCTGGTGATGGCCGCGTGACGATCGACGCGTTCACGTCTGGCGGCCGACGCGCGGTGGTGCTGGTGGGCAATCCGGCCGCGCCGTACTCCCGGGGCCTGCGGATCGCCAGGGCGCTCGAGGCCGAGGGCTATACGGTCGAGATCGCGGCCGTCGCCGTCGCTGGGTTGCCGGATCGCGAGCGTGACGGGACGATCGAGATCCGACGCTATCGCCCGAGTGGACCGTTCGCGGTGATGGCCGGACGCCACACCGGCGTCGCGCCAGACCGACGTCCAGACGCCCTCGAGACGTCGCCGACTCCCCAGGCCCCCGGCCCTCGGAGGCGAGGGCCGGCTGGACGCGCCGTGACGCGTATCGCACGGACACCCCGGTCGATCGCGGCCAGGGTCCGTCGCCGCTCGATGGCACTCGTCCGCTGGGCGCTGTGGCCGCACACCGTCCGTGGTTGGTGGCGGACCTTGGCCACCGACCTGGCCCCGGCAGATCTCTATCACGCCTGCGGCAGCCTGGCCATCGCTCCCGCACTCGCAGCCCGTGACCGAAGCGCCCGAAAGGGCCATCGCGCGACGGTCATCTACGACGCGATCGACGACGTGTTCGAGGGCAACAACGTCCTCGCGATGCCGCGTCCATTCCGACTGTGGCACGCCCGCCGGGAGCGAGGATGGGCGAGGCGAGCCGACGCCCGCACGACCGTGAACGACGCCTTGGCCGCCAGGCTGCCCACGCAGTGGCGCCTGGCAGGACCCGTCGTGGTCGTACCCAACTATCCCGAGATGGACGAGACAGACGACGGTGAGCACGATCTCATCAGAACGTCCCTCGGCCTGGGACCCGGCACGCGGATCATCCTGTTCCAGGGTCGCCTTGGGCCGAACCTCGGACTCGACGAGGCGGCAGAGGCGGCCCTGCGCGTCGCCGACTCGGCCCTCGTGCTCATCGGGTTCGGACGGTGGCTGGCACGCTCCAGGGCGCGGGACGCCGACGCGCGCTTCTTCGGACGCCATTTCACGTTGCCGCCCGTCCACCCGGACGAGCTCCCTTCGTGGACCGCCTCGGCCGATGTCGCGCTCGTGCCCCTGCCGCCGGTCTCGTTCAACCAGCGCCACGCGACCCCCAACAAGTTCTGGGAATCGGTCGCGGCTGGAACGCCGGTCGTCATCGGGCCGGACCTGCCCGCCATGGAGAGGCTCGTCCGGGCGCACGACCTGGGAGTCGTCGCACCGTCCCTGGCACCGGAAAGCCTGTCCGCGGCCATCGCTTCGGTCCTCGATCGACCCGCCGCGGAACGGCGGGCGTGGCGGCGACGGATCCAGGCCACGGCCCGCGCCGAGTTCAGCTGGGCGGTCGCCGCGCGTACGTATCGCGATCTCGTGCGCGCGGCGGTCGGCACGCCGCATTGAGGGTCCGTCAGCCCGGACCCGCTATCCTCACGATCGGGCATCCCGACCCGGCGCCGACGGCGCGTCCGACCCAGATGGAGGATCCGTGAGCGATACGAGACTGGCGGTCATCGGCCTTGGCTACGTCGGGTTGCCCCTGGCGATCTCCTTCGTCGAATCGGGCCTCAGCGTCGTCGGCGTCGACGCGAGCGTGGCCCGGGTCGCGCAGCTCGCGAGCGGCAGCTCCCCGATCGACGATATCGAGGACGATCGCCTGGTCGCCGCCCTCGGCAGCGGGCTGAGCGTCGTGGCGCCGGCAGCGGCGGGACTCGCCGAGGCGGACGTCATCTTCGTCTGCGTGCCCACGCCGATCACGAAGTCCAAGGACCCCGACCTGGCCCCGGTCCTCTCGGCCGCCTCGATGATCCGCGAGCATCTCCGGAAGGGGCAACTCGTGATCCTCCAGTCGACGACGTTCCCCGGCACCACGACCGGCCCGTTCCGGCTGGAGCTGGAGCGGTCCGGCCTGGTTGCCGGCAGCGATTTCGATCTCGCGTTCGCGCCCGAGCGGGTCAACCCGGGCGACCCCGCCTCGGCCTCCAAGGGTGTTCCGCGCCTCGTCGGGGCCACCACGCCCGAGGCGACCGAGCGCGCGGCGGCCCTGCTCCGGCGGATCAATGACCGCGTGATCCCGCTGTCTTCGCCGGATGCGGCCGAGCTGGCCAAGCTGCTCGAGAACGTCTTCCGCAACATCAACATCGCCTTCGTGAACCAGCTCGCCCTGCTGTGCGAGCGGATGGACCTTGACGTCTGGGAGGTCATCGACGCCGCCGCGACCAAGCCGTTCGGGTTCATGCGCTTCACCCCCGGTCCCGGTGTCGGCGGCCACTGCATCCCGGTCGACCCGTACTACCTGAGCTGGCGGGCGCGCGAGTTCGACTTCATCGATCGCTTCGTCGAGCTCGCCGGCGACATCAACTTCGCGATGCCGCGCCACGTCGTCGACCTCAACGGCCGAAGCCCTCAACGACCGCGGCAAGGCGCTCAAGGGCGCCCGCGTCGGCGTGCTCGGGGTGGCCTTCAAGCCGAACGTCCAGGATGCCCGGAACTCGCCCGCGGCGGAGGTCCTCGCGGGCCTCGCACAGCGCGGTGGCGAGGTCACGTTCCACGACCCGCACGTGCCGATCTTCCGGGACGCCGACGGCGTCGAGCGCGCCTCGGTCGACCTCGACACGCTGCTCGCGGACTCGGACGTGGTCGTGGTCGTGACGGCCCATCGGGCCATCGACTGGGACCGCGTCTACGATCGGGCGACCCTTGTCCTCGACACCGTCGACAGCTCGCGCGGTCGCGCCATCAAGGATCGCCAGGTCCTGCGCCTCGGCGCGGGCTGGTCGGCCCGCGCGGCGGCGCCGGTCGCCTAGCCCAGGCGGGCCTTCGCCGCGTCCGGCGGGAGCGGTCCCGCTCCCGCGCCGGCGAGGGCTTTTGCGATGGCAGCCTCGCGCTCGAGCTTGGTCCGCTCGGAGTGTTCGCGATGGATCGCGACGACCTCCGCGGGGTCACCCTCGGCGATGATGCGCCCGCGCTCGAGCAGGATCGCCCGGTTGCAGAACTCCATGACCCAGTTGAGGTCGTGGGTCACGAACACGACGCCCTTGGCCGCGTGGACCAGCTCGAGGACGCGGGCCTTGGACCGCGCGCGGAAGACCTGGTCGCCGGTCGCCAGGACCTCGTCGAGCAGTAGGATGTCCGGGTCCACGGAGGTCGCGATCGCGAAGCCCAGGCGCGCGCGCATGCCCGACGAATAGGTCTTGATCGGTGCGTCGATGAACGGCCCGAGGTCCGCGAACGCGATGATCCCCGGGGTCATCCGCTCCATCTCCGCGCCTTCGATGCCGATGAACGCGCCCGCCAGCCGGACGTTCTCGCGACCGGTCAGGTCCTGGTCGAACCCGGCGCCGAGGGACAGTAGGCTCGAGATGCGGCCGTTGACCTCCACCACCCCTGAAGACGGCGTGATGATCCCGGCCAGGACCTGGAGGAGTGTGCTCTTGCCGGCTCCGTTCGGACCGATGACCGCCAGCGACTCACCGTGGACGAGCTTGAAGCTGACATCGCTCAAGGCCCAGAAGTCATCGCCGGGCCGGCGCGTGAACATGTTGACGAACGAGCGGTGGAGCGTGGTCTTTCGCGTGAACTTCAGGCTGTACTTGACTCCCAGCCCCTGTGCCTCGATCGCCACCGGCGCATCGGGCCGGATGGTCGAGGGCGTCGCGGCGCTGAGCCGCTCGACATCGGTCATCAGAGGACCTTCGCGAACGAGGGCTCGGCCCGCTTGAACGCGATCGTCAGCAGCGCGAAGAGCACGATCGAGCCGATGAGCACCTCGGCGAGCGCGACCCAGTTCGGCAGGCGGCTGTAGTAGATGACGTCGCGATAGGCAGTGAAGAGCGTCGTCCAGGGATTGGCGAGGAGGATCGTGCCGATGATCGGCAGGCCCTCGGTGCCATGGCGCAGCTGGTCCACCGAGTAGAGCGCCGGCGACAGGTAGAACCACAGCCGCAGGAAGTGCCGTGAGACGTTCCCGACGTCGCGGTAGAAGACGTTCAGGGCGGCCAGGCCGATCGCCAGCGCCAGGTTGAGGAAGAACTGGACGACCGCGATCACCGGGATCAACAAGAGGGTCAGTGCCAGGCGATCACGGTACAGGAGCAGGATCAACCCGAGCAGCGGGATCAGCCCGAAGGCGAAGTTCACGACGCCTGCGAAGACCGAGGAGACGGGCAGGACCAGCTTCGGGAACTGGATCTGGCGGATCAGCTTGTCCGCGCTCGAGACCGAGCTGATCCCATCCTGGATCGAGGACTGGAACCACTTCCAAGGCAGGATGGCGGAGAAGATGAAGAGCGGGTAGTCAGGGCCGCCGCGGTCGAGCACGACCGAGACGAAGACGACGTAGACCATCATCTGGAGGAGGGGGTCGAGGACCCACCAGATGTTGCCGAAGAGCGTGTCGGCGCCCTTCTTCTTCATGTCGGCCTGGACGAGGTACGAGATCAGGCGCCGCCGCCCGAGCATCTCGGTGAATGCCTCGCGCAACAGGCCGAGCGGTCCGGGGCGGACGGCGCTCGTGCGGAAATGGGCAGAGGCGCGGGCCGTCTCGTTCATCGGCGCGGAGGGTAACACGGCGACCCCGAGGTCCCCGGCCGCCCGCCGCCGGCGACCCGCCGCGGACCGCTGCGGTACGCTCTTCGGGCATGGAGACGGCGACCGACCGGTCAGGCGCGAGCGGCTCGTCACGCCGGCCGATCGCGATGCTGACCCACTCCTATTACGAGGAGGACCCGCGCGTCCGGCGCGAGGCCGAGGCCCTGGCCGCGGCCGGCCACGCCGTCGATGTCTTCGCCCTCCGCCGCCCGTCCGACCCGGCCACCGAGACCCTGGACGGCGTGGCGGTCCGGCGGCTCGGCGTCCAGCGCCATCAGGGCGCGGGCCTCGGGGTGTACCTCGCCGAATATCTGGCGTTCTTCGTCCGCGCCGGCTTCGCCCTGACCCGTGCCCATGCACGCCGCCGATACGGCCTCGTCCAGGTCCACACCCTGCCCGACTTCCTGGTCTTCGCGACCCTGCCGCTGCGCCTCACCGGCGTGCCGGTGATCCTGGACCTCCACGAGGCGATGCCGGTGTTCTTCGGGAGCCGCTTCCGCCACCGGCTGGGCGGGATCGCGCGCGGGATCCTCGCGTTCCAGGAGCGCCTGGCCACGCGCTACGCCAGCGCGGTCGTGACCGTGAACGAGGCGCTCGGCGACCGGCTGCTCGGCCTCGGCGTCCCGCCCGGGAAGCTGACGATCGTCCGGAACGTGCCGTCGCTGGCCCGCTTCGACCCGACGACGGCGCCGGCCCGGCCGTTCATGGCCGACGGGCGGCTCGTCCTCGTCTACGCCGGCGGCCTGAGCCCCATCTACGAGCTCGACGTCGTCCTCGACGCGATCGCCGCCCTGCGGGCGCGCCGGCCGGACCTCGTCGTGGCGCTGGAGCTGTACGGCCGCGACTTCGAGGAGGTCCCGCTCCACGAGCAGGCCGACCGCCTCGGGCTCGCGGACCGGGTCACGTTCCACGGACGCATCCCGCTCGGGGACGTGCCGGCCGCCATCGCCGCGGCCGATGTGGGTCTCGCCCCGACGCGCCGGACCGAGTTCACGGACTACTCGCTCTCGACCAAGGCCTACGAGTACGCCGCCATGGACCGGACGGTCGTCGCCAGCCGGCTGCCGCTCGTGGAGCGCACCTTCGGAGACGATGTCGTGACCTACACGGCGGGCGACGCCGCAGCCCTCGCAGCGGCGCTGGAGGCCATCGTCGACGACCCGCCGGCGCGCGAGGCGCGGATCGCCCGCGCCCGCGCGCGCGTGGGCGCGCTGTCCTGGGAATCCGAGGCGCGCGGGTATCTCGAGCTGGTCGACCGGCTGGCCCGCCGATGAGCATCCCCGGCGCGGACCGGTTCGGCGCCACGTTGCGGTACGATACGCGCCCCGTCTCTCCCCGGAGCCGACCGGCCACGCCATTCGAACAGGATCCAGCCACCCCATGACCTTTCGAGCCAAACCCGTCGTCAAGCGGTCCCACAAGGCGCAGTGGGAAAGCCAGGACCGGCGGAACTTCTACACCAACCTCGCCTTCGGCCTCGTCGTCCTGGCGGCCGTCCTCATCCTGCTCTTCGCGGCCGGGCTGTCCTGGTACAACCAGCACCTCGCCTCGGTCGGGAGCGTGGACGGCCAGTCCATCACCAAGGACGAGTTCCGCGATCGCTACCAGATCGAGCAGTGGCGCATCGCCGAGGCGGGCAGCCGCATCGTCAACCAGCGCCAGGTCGGCCGTCTGACCGACGCGCAGGCGTCGACGGCGCAGTCGTACCTCGACCAGCAGACCTCGCAGCTGGCCGGGCTCACCCTCGAGCGGATCATCGACACGAAGCTCCAGGCGAAGCTCGCCGCGGCGCAGGGGGTCTCGATCGTCCCCGCGGACATCGACGCCCGGCTCGTGACCGAGGCCACGACCCCGGAGTCGCGGCACGCCTGGGTCATCGAGGTCGCCCCGTCGATCGATGCCGGCGCCACCTCCCCGACCGAGGCGCAGAAGGCCGCCGCCAAGGCGAAGGCCGACGCGGCCCTCGTCGACCTCCAGGCCGGCAAGGCCTGGGACGAGGTCGCCAAGGTCGTCTCGACCGACACGTCCACGGCGCCGCAGGCAGGCGACCTGGGCTGGATCCAGCAGGACGACGGCTCGACCGACGAGGCGTTCATCAACGCGGTCTTCGGGGTCGCCGTGAACACCCCGACGGCGGTCGTCGAGGGCGCCGACGGGATCTACCGCATCGGGCGCGCGTCCGAGGTGGTGGCGAAGACCGTCGACACCGCATTCGAGGCCAAGATCCAGAACAACGGCATCGACCTCGCCAAGTACCGCGAGGTGGTCGCCGGCGACGCCCTCCACCAGAAGCTCGAGGAGAAGATCGTCGCCGACGCGTCGCAGCCAGGGCCGCAGCGCCAGGTCAGCGAGATCTACATCAAGGAGACCTCGCCGACGCCGGCGACCGACGCCGTCAAGGTCCGCCACATCCAGTTCTCCCCCAAGGACGACCCGGAGGGTGCCGCCGACCTCCCCGCCACCGACCCGGCGTGGGCGGCAGCCAAGGCGGAGGCGGACGCGGCGTACGCCAAACTGAAGTCCGACCCGAGCCTGTTCGACTCGATGGCCCGCACCTCAAGCGACGAGGCCAGCGCGCAGGGCAGCACCGGCACGGGTGGGAAGCTCGGCTACTTCGACAAGGACTCCGACCTCTCGCAGGCCGAGGACTTCAAGACCGCGATCCTGGCCCCCGGCGTCCAGCCCGGCCAGATCCTGGCCCCGGTGAAGACCTCCCTCGGCTGGCACGTGATCCAGGTCATGTACCACGCCCCCGACTCGGCCTGGATGGCCCAGCTCAAGACGACCGCTGACGGCGGCGGCGACTTCGCGGCCCTCGCCCGCGACAACTCGGAGTCCGAGACCGCGAGCAAGGGCGGGGACCTGGGCTGGGTGGCCCGGAACCAGCTCGACCCGCGGCTGACGGACGCGATCTTCGTCGCCTCGGTCGGGAAGACCACCTCCGTGGTCGCCATCCCCGGCGACGGGACCTACCTCTTCAAGGTGTTCGCCGAGGAGACCAAGACGCCCGAGGGCCGCCAGCTCGAGTCGATCAAGTCGAACGCGTTCTCCAACTGGTACAGCGCCCAGAAGGCCGTGGTCAAGATCGAGCGCGACCCGTCGATCACGGGAACCAGCGCGGGCTAGCAGGGCGCCATGCTGGATGCCCTGCTGGCCGAGGCGCGACTGCGCTGGGGACTGGATCCGGGCGCGGGTGTCCAGCTCGTGGCGGCCGAGCGGCTGATCGCCACCCCGATCGAGCCGTCGCGTCCCGTCCTCGTCGTGCCGCTGGCGCTGCTCGGGCCGTCGACCGCGACGGAGGCCGTGCCGCTGCCCGGCCGCCACGGCCCCGGCGGCGGCGATCCGCTGTCCGTCCTCCGGCGCCTCTACCCGGGGAGCCACCCGGTCGGGCGGTTCGGCACCGCCGACGCGACCACCGTCGACGCGCTCGACGGGGACAGCCTCAGCGCGCCCTTGTACCTCGCCCCGCTGGCGCCCGAGGCCGCGGTCGCCGGCCCTTGGGCCATGCCCTGGATCAGCGACCGGCTGCGCCAGCCGGACGGCTGCCCGTGGGACCGCGAGCAGACCCACGCCTCGCTGCGCAACCACCTGCTCGAGGAGGCCTACGAGGTCTACGACGCCCTCGAGGGCGGCGCGACCCCGGAGCTGGCCGGTGAGCTCGGCGACCTGCTCCTCCAGGTCATCCTCCACGCGCAACTGGCGGCGGAGGCCGGCGTCTTCGACCTGACCGACGTGGAGGCCGCGCTGGCGACCAAGATCGTCCGCCGCCATCCGCACGTCTTCGGCGACGCCGAGGCGGCGACCGCGTCGGACGTCAACCGCCAGTGGGAGCGGATCAAGGCCACGGAACGGGCGGACGCCGGCGGGGAGACGGCCCGGAAGAGCGCGCTCGACGGCATCAGCCCGTCGCTCCCGGCGCTCGCCGCCAGCCAGGAGATGCAGGAGCGGGCCGCCCACCTCGGGTACGACTGGCCGTCGCTCGACGGCGTGCTCGACAAGGTCATCGAGGAGACCCAGGAGCTGCGCGAGGCCGCCGCCGACGGCGACGACCGGGCGTGGGCCGAGGAGTTCGGCGACCTCCTGTTCGTCCTCGTCAACGTCGCTCGCAAGCAGGCCGTCGACGCCGAGGCGGCGATGCGCGCCGCGAACGCCAAGTTCCGGCGACGCTTCGGCAGCGTGGAACGGCAGGCGGCCGCCAAGGGCGTCGCGTTGCGCGACATGGACTTCGCGTCGCTCGACGCGCTGTGGGATACGGCCAAGGCAGAGGAGAAGACGACGACATGAGCATCGGCAACCGACCCACCGTGCGAGCCGACGGGCGCAGCCCCCGCGACCTCCGGCCGGTCAGCTTCGAGCTGGGGGTCCAGAAGTGGGCCGAGGGCTCGTGCCGCGTGCGCATGGGCGACACCGAGGTCCTGTGCGCGGCCACGGTCGTCGACCGGGTCCCGCCGCATCTCCGCGGCAAGGGGACCGGCTGGGTCACCGCCGAGTACTCGATGCTGCCGCGGGCCACCGCGGAGCGCACCGACCGCGAATCCGCCAAGGGCCGGATCGGCGGGCGGACCCACGAGATCCAGCGGCTCATCGGGCGCTCGTTGCGTGGTGTCGTGGACCTGACCCGGCTCGGGGAGCGCTCGATCACTGTCGACTGCGACGTGCTCCAGGCCGATGGCGGCACGCGAACCGCGTCGATCACCGGCGGCTACGTCGCCCTCGCGGCCGCGCTCATCACCTATGGCATGGAGCGCCACCTCGTCGGCAAGGTCGCGGCGGTGTCGGTCGGGCTCGTGGACGGCGTCCCGCTCCTCGACCTCGACTACTCCGAGGATTCGCGCGCGGACGTCGACTTCAATGTGGTCGGCACCGACTCTGGCGCCTATGTCGAGCTCCAGGGCACGGCCGAGGGGAAGCCCTTCGATCGCGCGGCGGCGAACGGCCTGATCGACCTGGCCGATGCCGGGCTCGCCCAGCTGTTCGCGGCCCAGGCCGCGATCCTCGCCACCGTCAAGCGGTAGCCCGCGGTGGCTCGTCCGCGCCTGCTGGTCGCCACCCGATCCAGCCACAAGCTGCGCGAGCTGCGCGAGCTCCTCCGGCTGGACCGCGGCGAGCTGGTCTCGCTCGAGGAGCTGGACATCCCGGGCGACCCCGTCGAGGACGGCGAGACCTTCGAGACCAACGCCGCGCTCAAGGCCCGCTTCGGGGCACGTGCCAGCGGCCTGCCGACGCTCGCCGACGATTCCGGGATCGAGGTGGACGCGCTCGACGGCGGTCCGGGCGTCCGGACGCGGCGCTACGCTCGCGAGGACGCGACCGACCAGGACAACAACCGCAAGCTGCTCGGCGCGCTCGCCGGCCTCCCACCGGAGCGTCGCGGCGCGCGCTACGTGTGCGTGCTCGCGCTGGCCCTCCCGGAGGTGCACGGACCGCGCGGCGGCCTGCCGGTCACGCTGGCCCGCGGGACGTGCCGCGGCCGGATCGCGACGGAACCGAAGGGGACCGGCGGGTTCGGCTACGACCCGATCTTCGAGCCGGCCAGCGAGCCGCCGGGCGGCCGCACCCTGGGGCTCTGGACACCTGCGGAGAAGCACGCGATCTCGCATCGCTCGGCGGCGGCCAGGCGGATGACGCCGCACCTGCGCGCGCTCGGCTTCTGATGCCCGCCACGCGCCTGTGCGTCTTCTGCGGCGCGAGCGCCGGCGGGTCGCCCGCGTACGTCGCGCTCGCGCAGGCGGTCGGGTCCGGGCTCGCGGCGCGCGGGATCGGGATCGTCTACGGCGGCGGCCGCGTCGGCCTGATGGGCGCCCTCGCGGACGCGGCGCTGGCGGCCGGCGGCGATGTGGTCGGGGTCATCCCGCGCCAACTGGTCGAGCGGGAGCTGGCGCACCCGGGCCTCACGGAGCTGGACGTCGTCGACACGCTCCACGAGCGCAAGGCCCGCATGGCCGAGCTGGCGGACGGGTTCATCGCGCTGCCTGGCGGCCTGGGCACGCTCGAGGAGCTGGCCGAGGTCGCGTCATGGGCGCAGCTCGACCTCCACCGCAAGCCGATCGGCCTGCTCGGCCCGGACGGCTACTGGGACGGCCTGCTGGCCTGGCTCGACCGCGCGGTCGCGGATGGGTTCATCTCGCCAGGGCACCGGACGCTCGTCGACCGCGACGACGACCTCGAGTCGCTCCTGGCCCGCTTCGCCGGCTGGGTCCCGCCCGCTGCGCGCTGGTCGGACTAGGAATCGGCGGTCGGCGTCGCCTTCGGTGCCTTCGTCGGCTTGGGGGTCGGAGTCGGCCTGGGGGTCGGCCACGGGATCGGGGCGACACCCGGTGCGGAGAACAGCTTCGCGGCCATCGCCCGGATGGCGGGGATGTCCGGATCCTGCGACGCGCCGAACTTCGTGCTGATCGGGTGGACCAGCGGCCACTTGATGACCGCGCGGACCATCGACCCGCGGCCCATCTCGTCCATCACGGCCGCCAGGTCCGGCAGGCGATCGATCGGCACGTCCGAGCGGACGGTGTCGCCCACGCTGTCGAGCAGCTTCGGCAGCTCCCAGAGGACGCTCCCGCCGCGGAGCACGCGGTCGCGCAGCGCGGCGATGACCTCCTGCTGGCGGGCGGCGCGGGTGAAGTCGCTCTCGCCGGGCGCCTTGCGGACGCGGGCGTAGGCGAGGGCCTCGGCGCCGCTGAAGTGGTGCTTGCCGGCGGTCACGCTGAACCCGCGCTTCCCGCCGGGGAGGCCGAAGCCGTCGTAGTTCGGGTCGGAGAAGCCCTTCGCCACGTCGATGTCGACGCCGCCGACGGCATCGACCATGCCGATGAACCCGACGAAGTCGATCCGCGCGTAATAGTGGATCGGGATCTGGAGCAGCTCGCCGACCGCGTCCTCGAGCGCGGCGATGCCCCCGTTCGGGAAGAGCTCCTTATGGCGGTCCGCATACGAGAGCAGTGAGTTCAGCTTCGGGCCGTAGGTGTCGCCGTTCCCGAGCGGCACGTTCACGAGGTCGCGCGGGATCGAGATCATCGAGACGGTGTGGCCGACCGGGTCGAGCGAGGCGACCATCATGGTGTCGGTCAGCTCGGTGGTCCGCGTCGACGTCGCATCGACGCCGATCAGCAGGATGTTGATCCGCTCGGTCCCGCCGGGGCCGGGTCGGGCGTCGCGCGGGCCGCCGTCGGCCGCCGCGGCCAGCTCCTGACCCGAGAAGACCTTGCCGAAGGTATCGCGGAGGATGCCGCCGTACTGCCAGGCCAGGGCGTGCGGGGCGATGACCACGACCACGATCACGGCCAGCCCGATGACCCCGAGCTTCCCGGTCGGACCCTGGCGGCGCGTGTCGAGGAAGGCCTGGCCGACGGCGCCCAGCCGCCACGCGAGGAGCACGACGTTCAGCAGCAGGAGCGTGCCCAGCACCGCCGGCGCGATCGCCCAGGCCGCGAGGTGGGCCGGCGTCTGCATCTTCACGACGATGAGCGTCACGACCAGGACCAGCAGGGACGGGATCAGGAACCAGAGGGCAAGGCGCCGTCGTCGATTGAAGGCCTGGCCGAGTCCGGGGAGGACGGCCGACAGGCCGGCCGCGGCGAGGCGGCGACGGTCGGTGGGTCCGGTGTCTGGCCGGATCCGGCGGGCTTGCACGCGGGCTTCGGTTCCTCCGTACGAAGGCGCCAGGCGCCGGTGGTCGCATCCGATTGTAGCCTGCGACCGCGGCGTCGCGACGTGGTGACGCCGGGCGGTCGATTCAGCCTGCCTTGACCACCCGGCGTCTGGCACATGGACGACCGGACGGCCGGCGGCGTGACGCCCGGACCGATCTCGGCCCGGATGTCATCGTGGCGAGACACATCCGAGGCATGATCGTCACATGCATGAGACCAAGGGCACGTCCGCCCAGAACAGGACCGACGCCGAATGGCGTGCCGAACTCACCCCCGAGCAGTACCGGGTGCTCCGCCAGAAGGGCACCGAGCGAGCCTTCACCGGCGAGCTGTGGGACGAGCACCGAGCGGGCACCTACCGCTGTGCCGGCTGCGGGGCGCCGCTCTTCAGCTCCGAGACCAAGTTCGAGTCGGGGACCGGCTGGCCCAGCTTCTTCGCCCCGGCCGACCCGGGCGCCGTGGCCACCGAAACCGACCGTTCGTTCTTCATGACGCGGACCGAGGCGAACTGCGCGGCCTGCGGCGGTCACCTCGGGCATGTCTTCGAGGACGGCCCGAACCCGACCGGCCTGCGCTACTGCATCAACTCGGCGTCGCTGCAGCTCGACCCAGAGGACGCGACCGGGGCCTGACGAGCCTGTACGATCGGGGGCGATGGGTCGAAGCTCGGTACTCCCCGTGGTCCGCGCCGCCTTCGGGCTGCTCGGCCTGATCGCCCTGGGCTACCAGGTCGCCACGTCCGCGTCCGCGGGCACCTTCGACCCGACGCGGTTCTTCGCGTTCTTCACGGTCCTGAGCAACCTCTTCGCGGCGATCCTGCTGCTCGCGATGGCGACCGTGTGGCGGGACCGCCACTCGAGGCGGATCGACCTGTTCCGTGGCGCGGCGGTCGTCTACCTGGTCGTCACGTTCATCGTGGTGATCCTGTTCCTCTCCGGCGAGGACCTCCAGGTGGCGGTGAACTGGGTGGACCTCGTCGTCCACAAGATCGTGCCGGTCTTCCTCGTCGTGGATTGGCTGATCGACCCGCCCTCGACGCGGCTGACGGCGCGTCAGACGGCCGTCTGGCTGGTGTTCCCACTGATCTGGGTCGCGCTGACGCTGTTCCGCGGCGCGCTCGACGGTTGGTATCCATACCCGTTCCTTGACCCCGCGAACGGTGGCTACGGGAGCGTCGCGGTCTACGTGGTCGGGATCTTCGTCGGGTTCCTCGCCATCGGCGGGGCCACGATGTGGCTCGGCAACGTGCTCCGTGAGCGCCGCGGCGGGGCCGCGTGGACCCTGTGAGCGCCCCGATCGAGCACCGCATCGACACGCCCGACGGCCGGGTCCTCGCGGTCGCCGAATGGGGCGACCCGGCCGGCTGGCCGCTGATCGCGATCCACGGCACGCCCGGGAGCCGGCTCGGACGCTGGCGCGACCCCGGGATCTACGAGCGGGCTGGCGTCCGGCGCATCACCTTCGACCGTGCCGGCTACGGGCGCTCGACGCGACGGCCGGGGCGGCGGGTCGCCGACGTCGCCGAGGACGTGCGCACCATCGCCGATGCGCTTGGAATCGACCGGTTCGCGGTCACGGGCCGCTCCGGCGGCGGTCCGCACACCCTGGCCTGCGCCGCGCTCCTGCCGGACCGGGTCATCCGCTGCGCGGCGGTCGTCGCAGTCGCGCCGTTCGACGCCGACGGGCTCGACTGGTTCGCCGGCCAGACGCCCGGCAACGTCACCGAGGGCGAGCTGTCGCTGGTCGGCGAGGCCGCCCTGCGCGCGCAGCTCGAGGCCGACCGCCGCACCATCCTTGACCGCATCGCCGGTGGTGTGGTCGACGCGCTGCCGGATGCCTACCAGCTGTCCGACTCGGATCGCGAGCAGCAGCGCAAGGACCGCGTGGTCTTCGACGAGGTCATGACCGACACGCTGCGCGACGGCGTCGACGGCTGGGTCGACGACGACCTGGCGTTCGTCATGCCGTGGGGCTTCGACGTCGGCTCGATCACCGTCCAGACCTCGCTCTGGTACGGCCGCGGCGACACGCTCGTGCCGGGTGCCCATGGCGACTGGCTGGCCGCGCACATCCCGGGCGTGGAGGTCTTCGCCAGCGACTTCGGCCACTTCGGCGAGGACGCCGACGCGGAGCGGGAGCTCGCGTGGCTCGCCGGCCTGCCCGCGCCGCCGGCCTGAGTCCGCTGCCGGTTCGTGGTTCGCCTGACCCCGCGCGTCGGCGGTGTAGGCTAGGCGACCGCCCGTCGGGTCCCCGGGGAGTAGCGTAGCCTGGCAACGCGCGTGCTTTGGGAGCACGAGATCGTGGGTTCGAATCCCGCCTCCCCGACCATTCCGGGCGGCCTCTGGATGGCCGCGGCGCGCCCCAGCGAGTCAAGCGGGTCACTACCATGGCCGGCAGCCCTGTCCCAGGATGTGACTCGAGGAGGTGCAGTCCCATGACGGCCGACGCAGTCGAGGTTCGCGAGCACGGCAACGCCTACAACATCTTCATCCTGGTCCTGACCATCTTCTCGCTCGCCCTCATGGTCATGCAGCTCCTGCCGATGGACCCGGAGACGCGCACCCTCGTGACGTTCTACGACAACGCGATCTGCGTGATCTTCCTGATGGACTTCGCGATGAACCTCGTGGGCTCGCGGCCGAGGCGGGCCTACTTCATCTCGAGGCGTGGCTGGCTGGACCTGCTCGGATCGATCCCGAGCTTCGGGGTCCTCCCCTTCACAGCATTGTTCCGTCTCGCGCGGCTGAGCCGCCTGGCGCGTGTCATGCGGTTGCTGGGCGGGCAGAACCGCAAGGCGCTCGTGGCCGACGTCCTCGCCAACCGTAGCCAGTACGCGACCTTCATCACGATCCTGCTCGCCGGGATGGTCCTCTGTGTCGCGAGCATCCTCGTCCTGCAGCAGGAGAGCCGGGCGGGCGAGGCCGCCAACATCCACAAGGGCGGCGACGCCCTTTGGTGGAGCCTGGTCACGATCACCACCGTCGGCTATGGCGATTTCTTCCCGGTGACGTTCCTCGGCCGCCTCACCGCGGTCTTCGTGATGATCAGCGGCATCGGGATCATCGGCGCGCTTGCGAGCATCCTGGCCAGCGTGCTGGTGTCGTCGCCGGCGGCCGAGCCCGAATCGCATCCGGCCACCAGCGTCGCGGCCCCCGCGAACGCGTCGATGGAGGCGATCGCGACCGAGCTCGCCGGTCTGCGCGCCGAGATCGCGGCGCTCCGTGCGGCGATCGCACCCGGCGCGGGATGAGCGGCCGGTCGCCTCAGCGGGCGTCGCGGAGCCGATAGACGCGTGCCTGCGTGAACGCCAGATCGTCGAGGTCGGTCGTCGTCCGCACGTCGTAGGCGGCAAGCTCGAGCAGTGCGTCCTTTGGCAAGTGGATGCGGCCCGGATCGCCGACGAGCACGTCGATCCCCGCCGCGGAGGCACGCTGGAGCCACGGCATGACCCGCCGGGCGAGCTCTGCGTCATAGCAGCAATCACCAGCCAGCACGATATCGGCATCCGGCGGCGGATCGTCGAGCACGTCGTCCGCGACGGTGTCGATCCGGAAGCCGTTGGCGCGGGCGTTCAGCCGGATGGCGGCGATGGCGAACGGGTCGATGTCGGCGCCGGTCGCCTCGCTCGCACCGGCCCGCATCGCCGCGAGCGAGCAGATCCCCGAGCCCGACGCGAGGTCGAACACCCGCCGTCCAGCGGCGACGTCCGGGTGATCGCGCAGGTACCGCCCGATCGCCAGCCCGCCGCCCCAGGCGAATGCCCAATAGGGCATGGGCGCGTCCGGATCGCGGGTCTCCAGCTGGGCGGCCCGCCACAGCGGCAGGATCTCGTCGGCCAGCTGGAGACGGACCTCCTCCAGTCCGGGGACCGGACGAAGTCGGGTGTGGCGCAGGACGAACGCGCGGGCGGAGGAGGCCATCGGCGCACAGTATCCGGCACCGACGGCCGCCCGCCGCCCGGGCCTGCCTCAGACCGAGTTGGCCAGCCTCCCCAGCCGCTCGCGCCAGACCGCGCGACGCTCCGTCACCGCCTCCGGGCCGGCCAGGCGCTCGTGCGTCACGGTGACCACCGTCCTGGTGTCGCCCTTGGGCGTGAGGAAGATCGCGAACCGCGTGCCGTCGCCGGGGACATCGAAGCGGGCGCGGACGCCCGCCTTCGAGCCCCGCGGGCGCGGCTCGACCGGTATCCGGGCCGACCCAGTCGGCGAGTCGGTCGGCATCGCCGATCGCCTCCCACACGACGTCCGGCGGCGCCGTGACGGTCTTCGAGACGCTCACCTCGAAGCCGCGGGTCGTCTCGTGCTTCGCCCGCATCCCGCGCGCCCGCTCGTACCCGACCGTCACGGTCTGCGCCCACCAGCCGGTGATGGGGTAGGACGCCGCGAGGTGCCGGGCGATCTCGGTGTGGGTCTTCGTCGTGGCGTCCCAGGCGTCCAGGTCGCGGAACCAGTCGTCCCAGCCGCGACCCGTGCCCTTGCGGATCCCCTCGTCGGCCATGCCGGGGTCCGCGATGCGAGGCGGCAGGGCGGGGGCCGCCGTGTCGGGTGCGTGCGGATCGGCCCCGGGTGCGCGAACCACGGCGTCGGGCGGATCGACGTCCGCGACGACGTGCCGGCGGGCAGCAGCGTACCGCTCGCCGGTCTTCTGCATCCGGGTCCGGACGGCCCGCTTGCGGGCCTTGTCGGTGGTCATGGTGTGCGACTCCCATCCGGCCGCCGATCCGGACTCACGCTCCTGGACCCACGACCAGGGTCTGCACACGACACGACCTCGAGGCGGAGCCCCTTTGCCTCCACGGGCCGGCGGCGTGAGCGCCGGGACGGAGGTGCGGCGCGAGGAAGCGCCGTCGCGAGGATGATATCCCGACTGGCAAGCACAGAAGGAGCGTCCCGTGGACATGAAGCTCGAGGTCGTCGTCATCCCCGTCTCGGATGTCGACCGGTCCAAGGCGTTCTACGCCGAGAAGGTCGGGTTCGTCGTCGATGTCGATCAGACCTTCGGGGATGCGTTCCGGGTCGTCCAGCTGACCCCGCCCGGCTCCGCCTGCTCGGTCACGATCGGCAAGGGCCTGAACGAGGCCGCACCGGGCTCGGTGAAGGGGATGCAGCTCGTGGTCTCGGACATCGCGGCATGCCGGACGAGCTCGTCGCGCGCGGGCTGGACATCACGCCCGTCCGCCACAACGACGCGGGCGGCTGGGTCGACGGCCCGGGTGGACCGTGGAACTCGTTCATGTTCTTCGACGACCCGGACGGCAACAGCTGGGCGATCCAGGAGAAGCCGGCCGACGCCTAGGCCGGCCCGCGGACCGCGAGCACGATCGCGGCGGTCGCGAAGACCGCCAGCACGACGCCGGACACGATGTTGATGACCCGCAGCCAGCGGGCGGTCACCCGTGTCCGAAGCCGCCCGACGACGCTCGTCAGCACGACCCACCAGGCGCTCGAGCCGAGGAAGACACCGAGCGTGATGAGCGTCGATTCGACCGCGTTCTCGCCGGTCACGCCAAGGCCGGCGAAGAGCGCCCCGAACGAGAGGATCGTCATCGGGTTGGTCATCGTCAGCCCGAGGATCGAGAGGTAGGCGCCCGGGAGCCCGCCGCGGCGCTCGGTGACGGTCGCGACCGCGCCGGGCCTGGCCCGGGCCGTGGTCCATGCCACCCACAGCAGGAAGACGCCGCCGACGAGGCCGAGCCACCGCCCGCCACCGACGAGCAGGTCGGTGATGGCCGAGAGGCCGAACGCCGCGACCGCGCCGTACGTCCCGTCCGCCGTGGCGACGCCCAGGCCGGACACGAGCCCGACGACCCTTCCCTCCGCGAGCGTCCGGCGGATGACGAGCAGCGAGATCGGGCCGACCGCCGCCGCGATGGTGAACCCGAGGATGAAGCCCCTGGCCAGGAGCGCGGGATCCATGTGGATGCCTCCAGAAAATGGAAACGCCCTCAGCACCGAGCTGAGGGCGGTCGTCTCAATGTGGTGGCGCCCGTTCCGGGCGCGGCGCATCAGGTCGAGCAGGCCCTCCAGGGCTGCTGCTGCGACCCGGTCGCGAGGCTGGTCGCGATGACGTGATGCATGTCGGGCGGAGGGTGCGGGACGAGCCGCCTCCCTGTCAACCCGCGAAGCGCCGGTATGATGCCGGGCATGGACGGCGTTCGACGCGGCACCCGGAACAGGCGGCTCGATGCGGCGGCCGCGCGCGCCACGAACGGGGCGAGCCACGAGGAGGGCGCACCGTCGCCACCCGCCGAGGTCGATGCCTCCGCGTTCCCGGACCTCCCGACGCGCCTGGCCTTCGAAGACGGGGCCGCGAGCGCGAAGTTCCGAGCCCTGCTCGCGGAGGGCGGCCCGATCGTCTCCGACGGTGCCATGGGCACGATGCTCTTCGCGAACGGCCTCCAGTTCGGCGACCCGCCCGAGGTCTGGAACCTCGCCCACCCGGACGTCATCCGGCGCATCCAGCGCGCCTATGTCGATGCCGGCTCGCAGATCCTGCTCACCAACACCTTCGGCGGCAACCGGGCGCGACTGAAGCTGAGCGGCCATGCCGACTCGGTGGACGAGTTCAACCGGACTGCCGCGATCCTGCTCCGCGCCGAGGTGGACGCGGCGGGCGGCCATGCGCTCGTCGCGGGCGATATCGGCCCGTCGGGCGAGATCGTCGAGCCGCTGGGGACGCTGCCGTACGAGGAGGCCGTCGACATCTTCCACGAGCAGGCCGCCTCGCTGATCGCCGGGGGCGTGGACCTGATCTGGATCGAGACGATGTCCGACCTCAACGAGATCAAGGCGGCGATCGAGGGCGTCCGGCGCGCCTCGCCGGGGATCGCGCTGATCGCCACGATGACGTTCGATACCCGTGGACACACCATGATGGGCGTCACCCCGGAGCAGGCGGTCGACGCGCTGGCCGCGTGGGGCGCGGACGCGATCGGCGGCAACTGCGGCAACGGCCCGGACGAGCTGATCCCGGTCATCGCGAAGATGCACGCGGCCCGTCCGGACGTCGTCCTTGTGGCGAAGTCGAATGCCGGGATGCCGGAGCTCGTGGAGATGCGCGCCGTCTATCGCGCCGAACCGGAGGTCATGGCGGCGCAGGTCATCGAGATGCGCGAGGCCGGCGCCACGATCGTCGGCGGCTGCTGCGGGAGCACGCCCGACCACCTGCGGGCCATCGCCGCCGCCACCGCCACGCACGGCTGATGGCCGACCGCCCGATCAAGGTCGGGATCCAGCTCCCGGAAGTCGAACGCGAGGTCCGCTGGCCCGAGCTCCTCGACATGGTCCGCGCGATCGAGGACCTGGGCTTCGACTCGATCTGGCTCGGCGAGCACCTGCTCTACCGCTGGGAGGGCCGGCCGGCGCGGGGCCCGTGGGAGGCGTGGACGCTGATGGCGGCCATCGCGGCCACCACCAGCCGGGTGGAGTTCGGGCCGTTCGTCGCGTGTACGAGCTTCCACAACCCGGCCCTCCTGGCGAAACAGGCCGCGACCATCGACGAGATCAGCGGCGGGCGGTTCATCCTTGGGCTGGGCGCGGGCTGGAACGAGACGGAGTTCAAGGCGTTCGGCTTCCCCTACGACCATCGCGTGGACCGCTTCGAGGAGGCGTTCACGATCATCCGCACGCTCTTGCGCGATGGGGCGATCGACTTCGACGGGCGCTACTACCAGGCACGCGACTGCGAGCTGCTGCCGCCCAGCGCCCGCCCCGGAGGGCCGCCGCTGCTGATCGGCTCGAACGGTCCGCGCATGCTGCGGATCGCGCTCCCGCATGTCGCGGCATGGAATACGTGGTACGCGGACATCGACAACCGCCCCGAGGGGGTCGCCAGGCTTCGCGACGTCGTCGACGAGGCCTGCCGGGATGTCGGGCGCGACCCGGCCACGGTCGAGCGGACCGTGGCGGTGCTGGTCGGCCTGCCGGGCGGGACCGGGCGCCTGTCCGGGGACGAGGCGCAGGCCGCCATCCCGCCGCTGACCGGCGACCCGGGCCAGATGGCCGATGCCTTCCGTGCCTTGGCGCACGAGGGGATCGGCACCGTCCAGCTGGTCCTCGATCCCATCACCGAGCCCTCGATACGGCTCGTCGCGACGGCACTCGCGGAGCTCGAGCGCGGCTGAGGGCTGGCCGTCCCGAGTCGAACGGCACCGTGACGGGCCGGGTGCTAGCATCCGGCCGCGTACTGCGCATCGCACGGGAGGCCTCGGGCCCATGACCGACAACGGACGCCCCGCCCCTCGCACCCGCAGCGGCCGGAGTGCCGAAGACGTGTCCGACCTCGACAAGCGGATCATCGAGCACCTCCAGGCCGACGGTCGCCGGCCGTTCACCCAGATCGCTGCGGAGCTCGGCGTCTCCGAGGCGGCGGTACGGGCCCGCACGAACCGCCTCATCGAACGCGGGATCCTCCAGGTGGTCGGGGTCACGGATCCGCTGAAGCTGGGCTTTCACCAGATGGCGATGGTCGGGGTCCGCTGCCAGAGCGACCGGCTGGTCGCCGTGGCCGAGGAGCTCGCGGCGATGCCCGAGGTCGACTACGTGGTCATCACCGCGGGCACGTACGACCTCCTCGTCGAGACCGTCTGCGAGGACAACGAAGCCCTGCTGCGGTTCCTGGCGGAGCGCCTGCGCGCGATCGAGGGCGTGCGCGAGACCGAGACGTTCGTCTACCTGCGGCTCGTGAAGCAGACCTACCAGTGGGGCGTCCGCTAGGCACGATCGGACTCGATGGTGCGTGACCGCACCGGAGGCGACCGCTCCTCCCCGGAGCCCACCCAGCCACCCGCTAAGATGATGCTCAGTCGAGCGCGCGTTTGGCGGCGTTCGACTGACCCCTTCGAGAGGTTGGACGTTGCCCGTCGAGGCGATCATCGCCGGCATCGTGGTCGCGGTCGCGGCGAACTTCGGCGTGATGGCCGCGCTCGTCGTGCCCCTGCTCGTCGACGCGACCGCGTGGGACGATGCCGACAGCCGCGAGGTAGCGCCGCGCGACGCCGAGGCGGCAGTCATCCTCGGCGACGACGAGATCCTCCCTGCGAACCCCGACGTGACCCCCGGCTACGACCGGGTCGTCCGCATCGCCGCGTGGATCTTCCTGATGGCGACCACGGTCATCGTCGCCGTCACCGGCGAGTGGCCCGAGACGCAGCCCACGATCCTCGTCCTCCTGGCGCTGGGCGGCCTGTTCATCGTCGTGGTCCACGATCTCCTCCCGACGTCACTGCTCGGCCCGGCGCGCCTCGTCATCGAGGGCGCGGCCGCCTTGATCGGGGCGTCCCTGCTCGTGGCGCTGACCGGCGGCGCCGACAGCCCGTTCTTCTTCGCCTTCCCGCTCATCGTGGCCGGGGCGGCGCTCGTCGTCCGCGGCCGGGTCACGGTGGCGCTGACGATCATCGCCAGCGTCGGCTACATCGTCGGGGTCCTCGCCGGGTCGGCGCCCGGCTCGCTCGGTTCGGACACCGTCGCGCTCGTCACCGTGAACCTGACCGCGCTGATCCTCCTGTCGTTCGTGGCGATGGCCATCGGGCGGGAGCAGCGCCGTGCCCGAGATGCGGCCATCCGCCTCTCGACCGTCGACTCGCTCACGGGCCTCTTCAACCGGGCATTCTTCTTCGCCGCGATCGATCGCGAGATCGCCCGGTCGGCCCGGTCCGGGCGCGGGTTCTGCCTGCTGATGATGGACGTCGACGAGCTCAAGACCATCAACGACCGGGCCGGGCACTACCACGGCGACCGGGTCCTGCGGGCGGTCGGCGACGTGATCGAGACCAGCATCCGTCGGATCGATACCGCGGCCCGCTATGGCGGCGACGAGTTCGTCGCGCTGCTCCCCGAGACGGACCCGACCGGGGCGTTCGTGCTGGCCGAGAAGATCCGGATCGGCGTTCGGTCGATGTCGCTGGAGCTGCCTTCGGGTGCCCCGCGGCCGTCCATCTCGGTCGGCGTCGTGGCCTACCCCGACGACGGTCGCGCCGCAGACGACCTCATGATCAGCGCGGACCACGCCATGTACGTCTCGAAGCGCACGGGCAAGGACCGCGTCACCGGCGTCCCGATGCCACTGCAGCGCGCGGTCTAACCGCGATCCAGGCAGGCCCGACCCCCGCGTCGCGAGTCCGGTGTAGCATCCGGCCGTGAGCGACCCAGACCCGCGCCGCCCGCCCGTCGCCGCCCGGCTGGTCAGCCGAACCCCGACCCCGGCCGCCGTCTAGGAGTCCCGCCATCGCGACCCGGACGGCCGTCCCGGCCGCCATCACCCGACCCGCTCCGTCGAACGCCGCCGCCCGGATCGGGCGAGGGCTGTGGCGGCTGCTGACCTCGGTCGATTTCGCGGTCGCCCAGATCATCGTCCTTCTGGTGATGGCGATCATCGGCATGACCATCAAGCAGCTCCCCGATTTCGCGTTCCGCTCCGCCGGCGACTACGCGGCCGCGATGGACGACATCCACAGCCGCTACGACCCGGTCATGGGCGCGGCCCTGGTCGACGTCCTGGAGCGGCTGTCGGTCTTCTCGATCTTCCGCTCCGTGTGGTTCAGCGCCGGGCTGACGCTGCTCGTCGTCTCGATCGTGGTCTGCACGCTGGACCGGACCCCCAAGCTGTGGCGCGGCGTGGCGGACGTGCGCGTCGACCAGCCGGAGCCCTACTTCGACCTGCGGCTCCCGGACCGCGCGGCGATGACCGGCGTGGCCGCGGCGGACGTGCGGACCGTCCTCCGGCGCAACCACTTCCGGGTGCGCGAGGCGACCGGGCCGGACGGCACGACGTTCCTCTATGGCGACCGCCACCAGTTCACGAAGATGGCGACGCTCTTCACGCACACGGGCCTTGTCCTGTTCCTGGTCGCGGCGGCCGTCACCTCGCGGCTGGGCGACGAGCAGGGCCTGGTCGTCCCCGAGGGCGAATCGCTCACGGTCCAGCCCATCGGGACGCCGGGGCTGCTGCTGGTCAAGAACCTCGCCTTCGACGCGCCCGGGTTCGATACGGGACAGGCCACCGACTTCACGACCGACCTGGCCGTCTACCAGAACGGCCAGGAGATCGCCCGGAAGGTGATCCGGGTCAACGACCCGCTCTCGATCGGCGGGTACACGTTCCACCAGAACGGCTTCGGGCCGGCCCCGTACCTGATCGTCAAGGATGCCGACGGCCGGCCCCTGTGGGATGGCGCCGTGCCACTCACCGATGCCGCCGATGGCTCGCCGTACGGCATCCTGGCGGTGCCCGGTCGGGACATCGGGCTCCAGATGCTGCTTCGCAAGGCCGACGATGGCTCGACCGTCGTGCTGGTCCTGCCGTACAAGGTGATCGGCCAGAACCCGGACGGGACGCCGCAGACGCAGAACTACGACGCCGTGGCGCTCGCCCCTGGCGACGTCCGTGTCTCGGACGCCCTGGGCCTGTCGGTGCAGCTGCGGGACGTCGGCGCGTACACCCTGCTGATCGCCAAGCACGATCCAGGGCAGGGGATCATCTGGCTCGCGTTCATCTCGCTGATCGCGGGGATCACCATCACGTTCTACCTGCCGCGCCGCCGAGTCTGGACGCGACGGACCGCCGACGGGCAGATGGCCATCGTCTGGCGCTCGGATCGCTATGTCGATGTCGAGCGGGAGTTCGGACGTCTGCTCGACGACCTCGTCGCCGTCCGGCAGCCGCCAGCGGCCCAGCCCGCGACCTGAGGCCGTCTGGCGCGGTCGTCGCGCGGTCGGGACGCGACGCCCGACGTCCGCTAACGCCGATGCACAAGGTTGCGACGGACGGACGGGTACTGAACCGCAACCCGACCCGCTGCTACCGTTACGAAACGACTTGGACCGCGGCGTCCCGCAACGCCCTTGGACCGACAGGAGAGCCATGACCGCACGTCGCACGGCCATCGCGGCGATCGCCGATCGCAAGGTGGCGTCCACGCAGGACTACCTCGAGCATGCCGGCCAGGAGATCTACGGCCAGTACGTCTTCAACGAGGACGCGCAGCGCGAATACCTGGCCAAGCCGATCTTCAAGGCGCTCCGGCGCGCCATCGACGGCAACGAGCCATTCGACCCCGCTATCGTCGATGCGGTCGCGCACGGCGTGAAGGAGTGGGCGATGGCGCACGGCGCCACGCACTACACGCACTGGTTCGTGCCGATGACGGGCTCCACCGCCGAGAAGCACGATTCCTTCCTCAACCCGAGCGGCGAGGCTCGGACGGTCGCCGAGTTCTCGGGCAAGAACCTCGTCCAGGGCGAGCCCGACGCCAGCTCGTTCCCGTCGGGCGGCATCCGCGCCACCTTCGAAGCCCGCGGCTACACCGCGTGGGACGTCACCAGCCCGATCTTCCTCCAGGTCGAGCCCAACGGCGTCACCATGACCATCCCGACCGCCTTCGTCTCGTATACGGGCGAGGCGCTCGACCACAAGATCCCGCTGCTTCGGTCGCAGGAGGCCCTCGGCAAGCAGGCCCTGCGCGTCCTGCGCTGGTTCGGGAACACCTCGGCCTCCCGCGTGTTCACGAACATCGGCCCGGAGCAGGAGTACTTCCTGGTCGACCGGCACCTCGCCGAGCAGCGCCCCGACCTCGTCCTCACCGGCCGCACGCCTGTTCGGCGCCCCGTCGCCGAAGGGCCAGGAGCTGGAGGACCAGTACTTCGGCCCGATCCGCGAGCGGATCCTCGCGTTCATGATGGATCTCGACCGCGAGCTGTGGCGCCTCGGCATCCCCGCCAAGACCCGCCACAACGAGGTGGCCCCCGGCCAGTTCGAGATGGCCCCGGTCTTCGAGGCGACCTCGGTCGGGTCCGACCACAACATGGTGGTCATGAGCCTGATGCGGCGCATCGCGCGCCAACACGGGCTGACGTTCCTCATCCACGAGAAGCCGTTCGCCGGCATCAATGGCTCGGGCAAGCACAACAACTGGTCGATGGCCACGGACGAGGGCGAGAACCTCCTCGACCCGGGCAACGACCCGCACGCCAACGCCCAGTTCCTCGCGTTCCTCGTCGCGGTCATCCGCGCGGTGAACGTCCACGCGGATATCCTCCGCGCGAGCATCGCCGACGCCGGGCAGGACCATCGCCTCGGGGCGAACGAGGCCCCGCCGGCGATCATGTCGATCTTCCTCGGGTCGCAGCTCGAGGACGTCGTCGAGCAGCTCGGCAAGGGCGCCGCTTCGACCTCCAAGAAGGGCGGCTCGATGCGGCTGGGGGCGACCTCGCTGCCGGAGCTCCCGAAGGACGCCACCGACCGCAACCGGACCTCGCCGTTCGCCTTCACGGGCAACAAGTTCGAGTTCCGGGCGGTGGGCTCGTCAGCGCCGATCTACTGGCCGCAGACCGTGCTCAACACGGCCGTCGCGGATTCGCTCTCGCAGCTCGCCGACGAGCTCGACAAGCTCAAGCCGGACGACTTCGGCGGCCTGACCACGATCCTCTCGAAGATCGTCGGAGCGAACCAGCAGGTCCTCTTCGAGGGCAACGGCTACTCCGAGGAATGGCATGCCGAGGCGGCCAAGCGCGGCCTGCCCAACAACCGGACGACCGTCGATGCGCTCCCGTCCCTGACGACGGCGAAGGCCAAGAAGCTGTTCTCGTCGTTCGGCGTGCTCTCCGAGCGCGAGCTCGCCTCGCGCGTCGAGATCAACTGGGAGCGCTACGTCAAGGTCAGCAACATCGAGGCGAGCTGTGCGCTCGACATGGCGCGCACGATGATCCTGCCGGCGACGGCGAAGTACATCGGCCAGCTCGCCGGAGCGCCTTCTTCACGGGGCATCAACGCCATGTGCGAGAAGGTCTCGGGACTGGCGGACCAGCTCGTCGACGCCATCTCGGCGCTCGAGCAGGCACAGCACGCCGCGCACGAGGCCGGCTCGGTCCACGAGGAGGCGCGCGCCTTCGTCGACAAGGTCATCCCCGCCCAGGCAGCCCTGCGCGAGGTGGCCGACGAGCTCGAGACGCTGGTCTCCGACGACCTCTGGCCGCTCCCGAAGTACCGCGAGCTCCTCTTCCTGTACTGACCGGCGCCCGCCGCACGGCGGGCCAGCATCCGCAGCGCGAACGCCCGGCCGGGCGCCCCTCGGCCGGGCGTATCCTTGCCCGACGACGTCCGAACGGACCGTCACCCGCTGGGAGTCATCGATGGAACCGATCTACACGGGCGGCCTGCTCATCCTCGGAGCCGTCGTCTGGGTGGTCTGCGCGGTCTATGCCTACCGCGGCGCCCCGAAGTTCGGTCGGCGGGCGAACGTCTGGGGCGCGCTGGGGATCGTCTTCGGACCGATCGCCCTGATGGTGCTGTACGTGCTCCCGAAGGCCTCCGGCGGGACGCCGTCCAGCAGCAAGGACCCGCGCGCCGACCTGTACGAGGTCCCGAAGCGCAAGTAGCCCGAGAGGCGCGTCACGACGCCGCGTGGCGCGTCACCGGGCGTCCGCTCCGGCCCGGTCCGGTCGGTCGTTCACCCAAGGTGAACGGATGCATGGCGAAGCGGCGCGGCACGGCATCCCCATCAGTTTCGAAGCCGATCTGTTCAGTGCCAGCGGACGAAAGGCCCCGAACTCCGTCCAAACCGTCGTGTGCATGGGCTTGAGGTGGCCATCGTTCACGCACAGTGAACGGCGGCGGTCTTGGGCGGGGGCGCTGCGCGGCCCCGCGCACCGCAGGCGGCTGGTGGCGGCCCCCCGCGGTCCTAGGCGGGAATCGGCGCCGCCGCGACCTCGGCGGACACCGGCAACGTGAAGCTGAACGTGGCCCCCTGCCCCAGCTCAGATTCGACCCAGATCCGGCCGCCGTGGTGCTCCACGATCTCGCGGCAGATGGGCAGGCCGAGACCGGTGCCGCGGGGCTTGTCGGTGAGCGTGTCCCCGGCCTGGCCGAACTGCTCGAAGACCTTCTCGTGGTCCTCCGGCGCGATGCCGACGCCGGTGTCGGCGACGGAGACGACGATCGCATCGGCCGCGTCCGTTCCCGCCGCGGGCGGCACGTGTCGGGCGGAGCAGGTGATGGTGCCGGCCGGCGTGAACTTGACCGCGTTGGAGATCAGGTTGATGACGACCTGGATGAGGCGGTCGCGGTCCCCGACGATCGGCGGCAGTCCATCGGCCACGTCGATGACCATGCGCGGACCGTCCTTCTCGATCAGGGACGCCGTCGCGGCGGTCGCCCGGGCGACGACCTCGCGCACCTCCACGGCGTCGCGGCGCCACTCCATCCGGCCGGCCTCGATCTTCGCGAGGTCCAGGGTGTCGTTGATCAGCGCGGTCAGCCGGTCGCCCTCGTCGACGATGATGCCGAGGTTCTCCGAGATCTGGCGCATCGCCCGGTCGCGCTTCGCGTCGCCCGCCTCGACCGCCGGGAAGACGACCTCCTCGAGCCGGCGGCGGATGAGCTTCGAGAAGCCGACCATCGACGTCAGCGGGGTCCGCAGCTCGTGGCTGACGTTCGAGAGGAACGAGCCCTTCGCCTCCGACGCCGCCTCGGCGGCGATGCGCGCGGCCTGGGCCTCCTCGATCGCGGTCGCCAGCGCCGCGGTCCGCTCCACGACCCGCTGCTCGAGGACGGCCTTCTGGCTCTCGACCTCGGCGTAGAGCCGCGCGTTGACGACGCCCGCCGCGATGAGGTTGCCGATCGTGTAGAGCAGCGGCCCGTCCCCGGGCTGGACGTCGCGGCCGGACAGCCGGTTGTCGACGGCGAGGATGCCGACGACCCGGCCCTTGCTGGTCAGCGGCGTCCCGAGGTACGAATCGACCTCGAGCAGCTCCGCGAAGGCGCGGTTCCGCTCGTCCGGGTCCCGGTCGACATCGCGGAAGAGGACCGGACCGTCCGACCCGAAGAGCTGGACGAGCTGCGAGCTCTCGAGGTCGAACGGCAGCTCGAGCTCGGCGACCCTCGCCGCCATCTCGGCGCTGCCGCCCACCGAGCGGCCCTGGCCGAGGACGCGCCGCTCGTCGTCGGCCAGCAGGATGAGCGCGCGATCGAAGCGGAGGTGCCGGATCACGGCCTCGAGCGAGCGGTCGAGCAGCTCGTCCTGGTCGAGTGTCGAGCTCGCCGAGACGGCGAGCTCGTTGAGGGTCATCAGCTCGGCCAGGCGGGCGGTGAGGTCGACGTTCGCGGACTCGGACTGGCGGTAGGCCCGTTCGGTCAGGCCCTGCTGGTGGCGCAGCTCCCGCGACCGGCGCCGCGCCGCGCCGCCGTACAGCACCAGCGACGCTGGCAGGATCGCCGCCATCACGACCGCGATCGACTCCCAGCCCGGGCCGCGCGCGACGAGATACGCGAGGACCAGGAGGGAGGCGATGACGCCGAGGGCGATGGCCCCGCGGCCCATGGTCCGTGGCGCCCCGCGGATCAAGCCGGGCCGGCCCTGTCGAGGCCGAGGGCCTCGCGGGCGTGCCGCAGGAGCACGTCGGGATCGAAGGGCTTGGTCAGGTAGAGGTCCGCGCCCGCATCGGTGCCGGCCTTGCGGTCATAGGACTGGCCGCGGGCCGTCAGCATCACCACATAGGTGCCGGGGAGGCCGAGCTCGGTCTTGATCGCCCGGCAGACGTCGAAGCCGTTCCGCTTGGGCATCATCACGTCCAGGAAGACGAGTGCGGGCCGTTGCGCCCGGACGACCTCGATCGCCTCGTCGCCGTCGGCGGCGGTCACGACCTCGACACCCTCGTCCGCCAGGTCCTCGAGGGCCTGCTCGATGAGCGTCCGGATGTGCGGCTCGTCGTCGACGATGAGGACCGTGGTCACCGCGGCACGATGGCGGAAAGCGCCCGTGGATGCAACCGACCGCCGGCCGCTGCGGGCGCTTTGGACCGACGTGATAGGCCAACGATGCCGCACGATACGCGGATGCACGACGTGGCCGAGATCCGGCCGATGCGATCGCTCGGCCTGCTCTCGGTGGCCCACGCGGTCAATCACGCCCAGGCCGTACTGCTGCCACTGATCTTCCTCAAGATCATCGATGAGTTCGGGGTCAGCGTCGAGACGATCGCGTTCCTGGCGGCGTTCGGGGCCGTGGCGTCCGGGGTCGTCCAGCTCAGCTACGCGGGGCTCACCCGGCGGTTCTCGCGGCGGCGCCTGCTGGCCGCGGGCGGGATCCTGTTCGGCGGCGGGTTCGCGCTCCAGGCGCTCGCGGTCAACTTCCTCACGTTCGCCATCCCGAACGTCGCGTCGCGGATCGGCGGCTCGCAGCAGCACCCGGTCGGCAACGGGCTGCTCGCGGAGCAGTTCCCGACCGAGCGGCGCGGGTTCGCGATCAGCGCGCACATCGCCGGCGGCAACGTCGGGACGCTGGTCGTCGCGATCGTCGGTGTACCGCTCATCGCGGTCGCGGGGTGGCGCGGCGCGTCGGTGGTCCTCGGGATCCCGGCGATCGTCCTCGCCCTCCTGATCCTGGTCTTCGTCAAGGAGCGGGGGACCGACCGGGCCGCGGCGATCGCGAGCGGCAGCGTCAGGACCGCCTTCGGGCGGATCATGCGCGACCGCGACCTGCGCTGGCTGTACCTCACCTCGGCGCTCGGCGGCGGCGGACGCGGCCTCGGGGTCGTGAACCTGTTCGTGCTGCTGTACCTGACCCAGGTGCTCGGCTTCGACGACGCGACGTCCGGCCTGATGTACGGCGCGCTGATCGTCTTCTCGGTGCCGATGCCGCTCGTCGCCGGCTGGCTGTCGGACCGGATCGGCCGCAAGCCGCTGATCGTCGGGGTCTACCTCGGCGGGGCGATCGGCTTCGTCGTCTTCCTGCTGGCGGGCACGTCGCTGGCCTGGCTGTGGGTCGGGATCGTGCTGATGGGGCTGTTCAGCTTCGCCGAGAGCCCGCAGCTCCAGGCGCTGCTCGCGGACATCGCGCCACCGTCCATCCGCGACGCGTCATACGCGGTCTACTTCGCGATGGCCTTCGGCATCGGCTCGCTCTGGACCGCCATCTACGGCGTGGTCATCGAGGCGACCGGGACGGCGTCCGGTGTCCCGATCGTCTTCGGCCTGATGGCGGTGGCGTTCATCCTGGCCGCGCTCGGCACGCTGCCGATCCACGCGGACGCGCGGGCCGCCTCGAACGCGGCGCACGAGGCCGGCTTCAGCGACTAGCCGCGTGGCGAAGTCCGGCTGCATGCTCCGATCGGGCTCCCGTAGCGCGGCGTCACCGCTCTCCGGGGTGACGCCTGCCCGCACCTTAGGCTCGCGCCGAGGCCGGGTCAGGGTCGCGGAGGTCCGGTCAGCGGTGGGACCTTGGTCAGGCCGCGGTCACGCTGGGCCGGGCCACGCCGGAGGCCGACATCCCGGGGCGGCGCGCCGGTGCGCTATCATCCGCAGGCCCTGTCAAACGGGCACCCTCGGTCGGGGCGTGGCGCAGCTTGGTAGCGCGCATCGTTCGGGACGATGAGGTCGGAGGTTCAAATCCTCTCGCCCCGACCATCCGTACTAAACGCCCTTCCCGCGTCTAGTAGCAGCGGCTGGGTGCCGAACGCTTCCGACCAGCCTTGCGCATCGGGCTCCGGCGTCGGGAGGCTCGTGACCGGCTAGGTAACGGATCGTGTGCATGCTGCGTCACAATGGCACTGCCGACCGCCGCGCGGCGGACACAGCCAAGGAGGAGCTCGATAGAGTCCATGCGATTCGAGTTCGGACGTCACCTGGTCGTCGCCCTTGCCATCGGCCTGCTCGCTCCGTTCACGGTTTGGGCGTGGCCGTTCGCCATCGCGACCGGGATCATTATCGGCACCGCCGACGTCGAGAAGCGTCACGGCCAGACCGCATCACGCTCGACACGGCTCGTCCGCGTTGTCGCCGTAACCGGTGGCGTCCTGGCGATGTTCATCACCGGCTTCTTCATCGGGGGCATCATTGGCTTCCTGATCGCGGCACTCGCCGACCTCTCGGAGCGCATCTCGGCCGATGCCTCTCCGATCGACCGGAATCTTGCCCGAATCCTGTTGTTCATTGGCGGCGCGCTCGGCTGGATCGCCGGGACCACCTTGGGGTTCCAGCTCAACGTGCGTATCGGGAGTTGAGCCGTCCGGGGTCGGATTCGCCGAGGTGGGATGTCGGCCCAACGGCACTGACGCCGTCGCACAGACTGCGGAAGCGTTCGTTCGAAGTCGGCTGCGGTATTTGGGCTACGCGATTTGCGCGGAACGGTGAATGTTGCTGGGACCGCCAACGCCGACGATCCTGATCGACGGTTGGAAAGTGTCGGCGCTAATCCTCTCGCCCCGACCAAACTCAGCAATCTGGGAGTTCGAGCTCCATCCGTGCCGGCAGCGCGACGTCGAGCCCGAGGTCGATCGCGTCCGGCGTGAGCTCGAATTCGAGCCGCTGGAACCCCAAGAAGACGAGCCTGGCGAAGATCGCCACCACCAGCGCCTGACGTCCGTCCGGTCCTGCATCGGCCCACAGCCGGGGCAAGGAGCGCAGGTAGTCCACGATCTCGGGGGGCTGAGCCGTTGGCGCTCGACCGGTCGATGAGCGATCGCCTCCTCCGCATCGTCGGCGCCGCCGTCTTGATCACGATCGTGGGAGACGATAGGGCCAATTCCAGTCGGTGGAATTGACCGCAACCTGGGACGGGAGCAAGATCTGCTCGGGCGAACGCTGCGCACGCATCGACTCTCCGTCCTGGCGAAGGCAGCGTCCTGGGCCTGGGTGCTCGAGTCGGCCCAATCGAGGTTCGGGAGCCTGCGCTGATGCGTTGGTCCAAGAGAGTAGCGGCACTCGTCGGCCTGCTGGTCAGCGTGCTCGCGGGGTGTGGCCAGAGCCCGGCAACCATCCCACCCGGGGCCCAGCTGGTCCATCTCGTGGCCACTCAATCCGAGGTGCGGTTGGGCTCAGCCAGCGTGCATGCGGGGGCTGTCTTCCTTCAGCTCGACGAGCCCCTCGACGGGGGCTCCTTCGACTTCGTCGAACGGAAAAGCACGGCTGAGGAGACGCCCGGCCCCCTGACCGACAACGACTTGGAACGGCTCGCGCACGGCGATACGCGGGGAACCTCATTCTCGGCTTACGGTCCCTCATGCAGCGGGCCGTCAGGGGCCGACCGCGGTCACCTGGTTCAAGAGGGCCACTGCGGAGACGTCTGGAGGTTCGTCCTCCTCCCGGGGAAGTACGCGATCCTCGGGCCGGGATGGACGGAGCAGCAAACGGAGGCGAGCGTGGACCCGACCGCTGATCCTGCTGGTTTCGTCCCGCCCCCGACGATGGCCGTCCTCGAGGTCCTGCCCTGACGGCGAGAATTCTGCGCGACAGCTCTCCCCACCGGTGGGGAATGTCACCAAGCACGAATGGTGAGCGTCGATCCACGCGCGATATCAGGTCATGATGTCGATTATCGACGATCTGTGCTTCGTGGATATTCGCACGATCACCATCTGGGATCTCCCGGTCCTCGCATCGAAGTCGGCGGTCCAGTCGCGGGGGCCGGATGCTGCCGAAAGCTCATCCGGTCACGAGCCACGACGTAACGCCTCCATGACCCGGTTGACCGCCAGGAGGCCACAATTCGCGCCTCGAAGCAGCTGCCTCTGGGGTAGGCGGGACGGGCTAGGACGTGAAGCTCAGTGCGACAGGCCGAGGCGGTGGGCGGCCGCCTTCTCCGACCAGCGGGGGGCTCGGGAGTCGGTGTGGATCGGACCAGCGCGCCGTCATGCGCTGTAGCGTTTGGGTGGAGGGTCGCGGTTTCTAGCTGGCATGCGCCAATCGCCGCCGATCCGCCCGAGTGGTCGAGGAGCCCGGAACGCCGGAGGTTTGGTCGGGCTTATGCGAACGCGGACCTCAGCCGATCGACCAACTCGGCGACCCGTCCTCGGTCGGCCCGGGGTGCCGCCTCATCACTCGCATCCCAGGGCACCTCGGCCGAGGTTCCGCGGTGTCGTGCAAACAAGTGCTCGTGGAAGTGGGCCACTCCAGTGCCGATGACGGCTGCGAACACGAACTTCGGATCGAGTGCCTCCCCCAATGCCGCGGCTAGCCGGGAGCGGAGCACGGCGGTTGACGCCAGCCATGTCGAGCATCGCCTGGGTCGCTTGACCAAGCCAGGCCCCCAGCGCCGGCCCCCACCGGTGCCACGCCTCCGCGGTCGTTTGCCATTGCTCGCGGGTCGCGCTCTTGTATGCGACCGGGTCGAAGACCCGAACTTCGGATGTCGACATCGACAGCGACCTCCACCGCAAGGCGCTCGGCGCCTCGACTACTGGCGGCTGCCACCCTCCGCCCAAACTCCGTCGCGCGTCGGGCCTACCCCATCGAGGCGTTTCGACCCTATCGGGCTCGAGGCCGGGTCAGACATGCCGGTGGAGGTCTGACTCGGATGTGCTCGGGGCGTCGTCGTCCCGCGGCGGCTGCCCCCATCCCATCTGCGCGACGTCGCGTTGCGGCATCGAGAGATGGATCACGTCGTGCTCGACGTTGCCGATCGCAGAAGCGGGAATGTAGATCTCACCGGCCGGCCCGTCGATCGAGGTGAGCACGTAGTTCTGGCCGACCATTTGGACGGCACCGACCCGCTTTCCATCATTCCCGACCACCACCCAGCCGGGCTGGAGATCCGCCATTCGCACGTTGTGGTGGGCCTCCTCAGCGTGCACCAACCATATCGCGTTCTTGCACCGGGGGTCAGGTACGGGGACATGGATCCACGATGTCGCGTAGATATTCTCGGGTGCGTCATCGCACCAGAAAACCCCGTAGTCCTCCAGTTGTTCGGGTTGTGTTCGCGACTTACCGTCGAGTCGACCTCGACCGCACGCCCGGAGGTAACCGCCCTCGATGACCGGCGCGCGTGGCCGCGGCGGTCGATTCCTGGCGGATCGTCCGAGGGGTCAGCGCCCGAAACCCTCGGGGGCCGTGACGCCAATAGGAGACGGTCGCCTCAGAGTCTTAGGCGACGGACGCGTCGTACCAGTCCAGCACGCGGAGCGCCCTCAGTGTGTTCCACCTGCTCGGCGCGCCGTCCGGCTCCTCGAACCGGAAGTGCACCGCGCCCGGGTGGGTGTTCTCGAGCAGCCAACGGCCATCCGCCTGCCGCTTGGCGCGAACTCGCTCGATCGCCTCATCGAGCCGCGGGTCGGGCACCCCACGCCGGGCGAAGTAGTCGGTGGCCTTGAGCAGGTCGTAGTGCCACCGCGGCGGGTAGGAGAACTGCGACCACTCCGGCTTGACCTCCTCGCCGGTGCGCAGGGACCGGAACAGGCGACGCTGGAGCAGGTACTCCTCGCCCCGCGCTCGCGCCTCCCGGACCTTGTCGGTGCCTCCGGTCACGCGCTCCCAGCGAAGGAACGCGTCGACCACGTCGAGCGTGCTGGCGAACGATCCCGGCGCGGGGCGCGTCTCGGCCCAGCAGTTCCAGCCACCATCCGGCATCTGGTCGGCCAGTAGCCGCTGCACGACCCGCTCGACGTCGACACCGAGATAGGTGCCGATCAGGATCGTGCCGGCGTTGATGCAGCAGTCGACCTCGCCGCCGAAGAACGGGAGCCCGTCGTACTCCCACCGGCAGTTGCGCTCCACCAGGCGTGCGGTCTCCTGCATCACCGCGCTGTCCGGAGGTACGCCGAGGTGGCACAGGTCCAGGAGCACGGGGTACGTCGCGGTCCACGGCTCGCCGCTTGCCCGCGTCAGGTCATCGTCCGGTTCGGGGAACGGGGGCGGTGTCCCGCCCGCGGCCAGCGCGTCGGCCGTCGCCTGCGCGAAGTCAGCCGTACCCGGGAAGCAGGCGCCGTCGGCCCACAGCCCGTCGGGTGCGCGCAGCGCGAGGAGACGAGCGCCCCAGCCCTCGTGCTCGGTCCGGGCTCGCTCAGTCGACCACTCGGCCTCGGGGGCGTCCAGCCGGTCGCGCATCACCTGCCACCGGATCGCGGGGTCTCCCTCCAGCAGCCACTGCACGACCGGGTCGTCGTCCGACGTCGGGGACGTCCGTGCGGCGTAGGGGCCGTGTTGGTCTCGAGAACCGGGCATGGCGACATCCTAGGGCGATGGCGCCCCGGCGTCGAAGCAGACTCGGACGCCCCGGCCGACTATCGATCCGCCCAGGGCCTCCTGTTCGAGACCCCGGTCGACGGTTGGCGGCCCGCATCGCTCCGTGCAGAGCCGGGGCCAGCCGCAGGACGAGCGGACTGAAGCGACGGTCTCGTTCCATAGCCTCGTCATGAACGGCGGCTTCCTCAATGCCTTCACCGTGATGCCCGACAAGCTCGACCTCGTGGCCGCTGCGCTTGACGCTCTCCGTTTGGAGGCAGTCAGGGCTTGCATCCACCGGTTCGTCGTGAAATACTGAACCTATGGTTCAGTATGTGAGCGACCTGCTCGATGCCTCCTTCGCCGCGCTCTCGGACGCGACCCGACGTGGCGTTCTGGAGCAGCTCGGACGAGCAGACGCTTCGATCACGGACCTTGCCGAGAAGTTCGGCATGACCCTCACGGGCATCAAGAAGCACGTCGGCGTCCTGGAGCAGGCCGGGCTGGTCACCACGGAGAAGGTCGGGCGCGTGCGGACGTGCAAGCTCGGCCCGCACCGACTGGAGGAAGAGACGGTTTGGCTGGAGAGGCACCGCCAGCTCTGGGACTCCCGCTTCGCCGAGCTGGACAACGTCCTCGAGGAACTGAAACGCAAGGAGAAAGGCGATGGACGCAAGAAGAGGAAGTGAGCCAACCCCGGTGAAGAACCGGACGACCGTGGAACGGACCTCCGATCGTGAGTTCGCCGTCACGCGAACCTTCGACGCCCCGGCGCGCCTCGTGTTCGAGGCGTGGACCAAGCCCGAGCTGCTCAAGCTTTGGTGGGCACCGAAGTCGATGGGCATGTCCCTGGTCTCGTGCGAGGCGGATGTTCGTGTCGGGGGCACGTACCGCTTCGAGTTCGGCCTCGGTGGCGCGGAGACCATGGCGTTCTTCGGCACATACCTCGAAGTGGAACCGCACTCGCGCCTCGTCTGGACCAACGAGGAAGGTGACGGCGGTGAGGCCGTCACCACGATGACCTTCGAGGAGAAGGCCGGCAAGACGCTGCTGGTCTTGCGCGAGCGCCATCCCTCGAAGGAAGCGGTCGACGAAGCCATCGGCTTCGGGGAGGGGCTGCGCGAGACGTTCGACCAACTGGACGAGCTTCTCGTCACCCGTGGCGCGAACGAGGGTCGGTCATGACGTCGTCGATCGCGGAGTCGGTCGCAAGAACGCCGTCGCGAGCCGTGCCATCCTAGGACGCGTGACGGGTCCCCTTGCTCCCGACGAGACGCGGATCGATCGCTGGCTGTGCGCGGTGCGCCTCGTGAAGACCCGCCCGCTCGCGAGCAAGTTGTGCGAGGGCGGCCACGTCCTCGTGAATGGATCGCCGGCGAAGCCGTCGACGAAGGTCCGCGCGGGTGATCGGGTCGAGGCGTTCATCGCCGATCGCGAGCGCATCGTCGAGGTCACGGTGCCGATCGAGTCGCGGGTCGCGGCCGCCGTCGCCGCGACCTGCTTCGTGGACCACAGCCCGCCAGTCGTGCCGGAGTCCCGGCCAGGGATGATGCTCGTGCGCGGGGAGGGCCGGCCGAGCAAGCGCCTGCGACGCGAGTTCGAGCGCCTGCGCAGGGCCGCCGACGCCTGAGCCTGCGGCACGACCCGGTGTGTCGAGCCGCACGGACCCAGCGATCGGCCGTACCGTATGCGTCCCGATGCCACCCGACGCTCGCGCCACGCCTACGCCGCCCGACGCCGACAACGCGAGCAACCGCGCCCAGCGCGCCCCCATCGCGGAGATGGGGCTATCGATCGCGGTCCTGGCCGCCAAGAGCGCGACGCTGGCGTTCGCGATGGATGCGTTCGTCAACGCGGACACGCCCCGGCTTCGCGGCAAGGCGATCCGCACGCGGGCGATCGGGTACGCCGGCGCGTTGCTGATCGTCCCCGTCGTGTGGCGGCTGGTGCCCGATCGAGGCCGGTATCCGCGAGGCCTGGACCTTGCCGTGACTGTCCCCTTGTTGCTGGATGCTGGAGGCAACGCGCTGGGCCTCTACAACGAAGCCCACATCGATGACGTCGTCCACCTCGCCAACGCGGCGATCGTCAGCGGGGTCGCCGGCGCCCTCCTCGCGCCACGGGTGGACGAGCCCTGGCAGGCAGCCCTGTCAGGGGCGGCTGTCGCGATCGCCGGCGCAACCGCATGGGAGGTGGCCGAGTACGGCGCGATGCGCCTCGGGGCCAACGGCATGGACCTGACCTACAAGGACACGATGGCCGACCTGGCCGAGGGTTTCCTCGGAGCGTTCATCGGCGCGTTGTTCACCATCGCCCGGGTGCCGCGCGCTCGAGCCGACCGCGCCTGGGACGGCTGGCGCGCCCCGTTGGGGTTGCGTCACGAACGGCGACCCTGAGGAAGGATGGAGCCGGCCTGCGCCTGACCTACCTCGGCCATGCGACCGTCATGATCGAGCTCGACGGGGTCCGGATCGTGACCGATCCGATCCTTGGCCGACGGCTCGGGCCGTTGCGCCGGCTGGGGCCGACTCCGCATCCTGGCCAGCTTGGGACGATCGACGCCATCGTGATCTCTCACGGTCACCCCGATCACTTCCACCGGGCCTCGATCGGCGCGTTACTGGGACGACCGCAATTGGTCGTCCCGCGTGGCCTCGGGCGTCGCGTGGCGGGCCGGGCGGGTGCAGTGCGCGAGGTGGATGTCGGGGATCGGCTTGACGTCGGCGGCGTCCGCATCACCGCGGTCCCGGCGCGTCACGGGCGCTGGCCGGGGCACCCGAGTGTGCGCCCGATCGGATATCTGATCCAGGCTTCGTCGAGCGTCTATTTCGCCGGCGACACCACTCTCTACCCTGCGATGGCGCGCCTCGAGGGTCAGGTCGACGTGGCCCTCCTGCCTGTCGGGCGCTGGGGTCCGCCGCGTGGCCCCGCCCGCCTCACACCCGTGACCGCCGTCGATGCGGCGAGGATGGTCGGCGCCAGGATCGCGATCCCGATCCATTGGGGGACTCTGTACGTACCCGGGTTCGGCCAAGGACGCTGGGGCTGGGGTTCCTTGGGGGCCGGGGACGCGTTCGCCGAGGCGGCGGCCGTGCGGGCCCCTGGCCTGGATGTGCGGGTACTTCGGCCCGGCGAGGCGACCGACGTCGAGCCGGCGACCGCCTGAACGCGAGCCCTCCGCCGAAGGTGGGATCGCAAGACGCGGCAGCCGTGGTGGCGAGGGCCAGGTGGGGCGGACTCGCGGCGCTTCCGCGAATGAGGGCGGCGCGGTCCAGAATGGGTGCGTGCCTCGCCTGCAGAGCCGACGCTTCTCCACACCGGACGAGGTGCGGACGTTCGTGCACGGCCGTGCCGAAGTCCTCCGGCTCGGTGATTCCGCTGTCGGGCGGGCCACCTACGAGCCCGGGTGGCGATGGACGACGGACATGCCCGCGATCGCGGGGACGCCGACCTGCCAGCTCCATCATCTCGGCTATTCGATCTCCGGGGGCATGCATGTCGTGATGGACGATGGGCAGGAGATCGACATCGAGGCCCAGTCGGTGTACGAGATCCCTGCCGGCCACGACGCCTGGGTCGTCGGCGACCTGCCCTGGGTGACCGTGGAGTGGACGAGTGCCCGGACGTTCGGGGTTCCCCCGGAGGGTCCGGGGGAACGCGTCCTGGCAACTGTCCTGTTCACCGACATCGTCGATTCGACGGCCACCATGGAGCGCATCGGCGACACGGCGTGGCGGGAGCTGCTCTCGGCCCACAACCGCGTCATGCGCGGCGAGTTGAATGCCTTCAGAGGGCGCGAGGTCGCCACGACCGGGGACGGGTTCCTTGCCGTCTTCGATGGCGCGACGCGTGCCGTTCGGTGTGGCGCCGCGATGTGCCGATCCGCTGAGGAGATCGGCCTCGGGATCCGGGTGGGCCTCCATACGGGCGAGGTCGAGTTCGTGGGTCCCGACGCGCGTGGCGTCGCCGTTCACGCCGCTGCGAGGGTCATGTCGTTCGCGGGCGCCGGCGAGGTGCTCATGTCGTCCACGACGAAGGACCTGCTTGAAGGGTCTGGCCTGGTCCTCGAGGACGCGGGAGCCCATCGACTCAAGGGATTGGCGGGCGAGCGCCAGTTGTTCAAGCTCGTCGTGCCGGTCGGCTGAGGATCATCGGCTCCAGGCGCGTCCCGCAGGCCCGAGCCGCGGCCGAAGGTGGCATCCTCGGCGCATGGGAGTCGATGCGAGGACCGCCGCCGGTCTGGATGCCCTGGCGATCGCGCTGGGGTCGCAGGTCGTGGACGTCGCGCCTGTCCCGTGGGGCGATTTGGGGGCGACCCACCGGGTCGGCCTGGCCGACGGACGCCGCGTCGCCGCGCGGGCGATCGTGGCCGGGCGGCATGAGGACGCGGTTCGCGCCGCCCGGGCCATGGCCGACGCCGGGCGGGCCGCCATCCCGGTCCCGGTCCCGACGGTCCTGGACGCCGGCGGCGCGACCTGGTTCGTGACGCCGTGGGTCGATGGCGACCTCGGCGCCCGGTGGCTGGACACGCCCGAGCGGGCACGGGCGCTGGCGCGCGCGATGGGCACGCTCCAACGCGCGATCCGCGCGATCGACCCGAGGCTGGGGCCGCTCGCCTTCGTCCACGGCGACTTCGCGCCGGTCAACGTGGTCGTTGCCCCCGACGGGACGATCGCCGCCCTGCTCGACTTCGAGCACGCCCACGCCGGTGACCCGCTCGAGGACGTCGCGTGGTGGGGCTGGGTGGTCCGCCACCACCACCCGGACGCCTGGCATGCCGCCTGGCCGACCTTCTGCGCCGCGGCCGGCGCCGACCCCGACCGGGACGGGCCGACCCTCCGGGCGCTCATGCTCGACGAGCTGTCGCGCCGCGCCGCGGCCCCGGGCAACGAGGCTGACCGCCAGCGCTGGCTCGACCGGTTGGCGGAGGCGACCGCGTGGTGACGCGCTGACGCGACCGGCCGCGGCCGCACCGCCGCGCCCGAGCGTCAGGCGACGTAGGCGATCGTCTGGGGTCCCTGTGGCAGGACGCAGATGGTGGCGTCCGGATCTGCTGCCAGGAGGCGTTCGACCTCGTCGCCGACGTCGGGGATCGGCTCGAGGTGCGCGGCCCGGACCGCATCGTCGGTCAGCCCGTCGGTCCGCAGGACCACCCTCGCCTTGGTCTGGACCCGGGCCTGGATCTGGACCTGCCACTGGTCCGGGATGGTCACCGGCGAGGCCGCGATCCGGTCCAGCAGGTCCGCTGGTGACCGGCCCGCGTGGAGCAGCGTCCCGTACGACCCGTGGTCGGGCAGCCCGTCGCGGCACTCGGCGGCGCAGATGATGGTGCCGCCCGGACGGACGACCTCCGCCGCCGCCGACATCCCCTTGACCGCCTGGTACAGGTTCTGGTCGAGCGGGTAGCCGCTGTTCGTGGTGACGACGATGTCGAACGGCCGCTCGACCTCGTGCATCGCCTCGCGACGTGCCTCGGCGCAGGCGGCCGCGTGCATCGCCAGGATCTCGCCGCCGAAGGCCCTGGTGATCCGCTTGGCGTCGTCGAGCAGGACGTCCAGCGCGAAGTCCACCCGGGTCGCCGTCGCGATGGCGCGCACCGCGTCGTGGACGGGGTTGCCCTCGATGACGCCCCAGGTGGCGCGCGGGTCGCCGATCCGTCGGGCGTTGTGGAGCTCGAGCGTCGTGGCCAGGCCGGCGAGACCCGGAGCGACCATCTTGGGCCCGCCGCTGAAGCCGGCGAAGAAATGCGGTTCCACGAAGCCGGTCGTGATCCGGATGTCCGCGTCCACCCACGCCCGGGCGAGGAAGAGCGGCACGTCGCCGACCATCCCCAGGTCGACCAGGCTCGCATCGTCGCGGGCATGGTGGTCGACGACCTGCCACTGCCCGAGGACGGCGTCGCCGAGCATCGCCCGCCGCTCGTCCGGGGTGGACGCGCGATGCGTCCCCGTCGCGATGAGGACGACGACATCCTCCGGTCGGATGATGCCGTCGATGGCCGCCATGATCGCCCCGAGCATCTCGGCGCGCGGCTGGGGCCGGGTGACGTCGCAGACCGAGATCGCGACGCGCTGGCCCGCGCGGATGATGTCGCGGAGCGGCGGGCCGGCCACAGGCTCGCGGAGCGCGGTCGCGAGCACTGCCCGCGGGTCCGCGCGCCGGTGTGCGGTGCCGCGGCGTGATGACGGTCGTCGCGCGCGCCGGCAGGCGAACGGTCAGCCCGTCCGACCCGTACGCCAGCTCGACATCGATCGACGCCTGCCGACCGCTCACCGGCTCACCCGCCGATGACCCGGCAGGTGTTGGTCAGACGGCCGATGCCGCCGATCTCGACGACGACCTCGTCGCCGTCGCCGAGGAATCGCGGCGGCGCCCGGAACACGCCGACGCCGGCCGGCGTGCCCGTCGCGATGACGTCTCCCGGCTCGAGGGTCATGAAGCGCGAGCAGAACGCGATGAGGGTCGGGACGTCATGGACCATCTCGCTCGTGTTCGCGTCCTGGAGGACCTCGCCATTGACCAGGCAGCGGATGGGGAGGGCGTCCGGGTCCGGGATCTCGTCCGTCGTGACGACCCACGGACCGATCGGGCAGAACGTATCGAGGCTCTTGCCGCGCACCCACTGGCCGTCGGCGAACTGCAGGTCCCGGGCGGACACGTCGTCGAGACAGGTGTAGCCGAGCACGTGGTCCAGCGCCTGGTCGATCGGGACATCGCGGGCGATCCGGCCGATGACGACCGCCAGCTCCGCCTCGTAGTCGACCTGGCCGGTGTCGCTCGCGCGCCAGACGATATCGGCCCGGTCCCCGACGAGTGCGCTGCCGAACTTCGTGAACAGGATCGGGTCCTCGGCGACCGACGCGCCCTCCTCGGCAGCGTGCTCGCGGTAGTTCCGGCCGACCGCGATGATCTTCCCGGGGCGGACGACGGGCGGCAGCAGCCGAAGTGTCGCCGGGTCGCGCCGCGCGGCGACGTGGCCACCGGAGAGCGCGGCACGGATCGCGGCCAGCGAGTCGTCCACCGAGGCAAGCAGCCGGGCCATCGTCCATGGCCCCTCGCCGAGGAGGTCCGCCACGTCGATCGCGTCGCCGGCCCCGTCGAGGACCGCGAGCCGCTCCTCGGCGTCGGCGACCCGGCTCAGGAGTCGCATCGCTCGGTCACTTCGAGCCGCGGACCCCGCCGTCGACGAACATCCCGGAACCCAGCACGAAGCGCGACTCGTCCGAGGCGAGGAACAGCGCGGCGGCCGCCACGTCCTCCGGCTGCCCGAGATCGCCCGTCAGCTGCCGCTTCTTGAGCACCTCGAGGCCGGCCACCGGGTCGTCGTAGCTCTCGGCGAGGTAGCGGTCCACGAACGGCGTGTGGATGGTCCCCGGGAGCAGGGCGTTGACCCGGATCCCGCTCGCGGCGTAGTCGGCCTGCATCTGGCGGGTCAGCGACAGCACGGCGCCCTTGGACGCGGCGTACGACGCGCGATTCGCCAGGCCGATCTCCGCGATGGTCGATGACATGTTGATGATCGAGCCGCGGCCGGCGGCGATCATCGCGGGCAGGACGGCTCGGGCGACCAGGAAGACGCCCCGGACGTTCACCGCCATGACCCGGTCCCACAGTTCGACCGAGGTCTCGTGGAGGACGCCGACCCCGGCGATCCCCGCGTTGTTGAACAGGACGTCGATCCGCTCGAAGCGCGCGATGACGTCGCGGGCCAGCATCTCGGTCGAGGCCGGGTCGGTCACGTCCACCGAGAAGGCGGCGGCGCGGCCCCCGTCGGCCGTCGATCGACCCGACGGTCGCCTCGGCGGCTGCGGGGTCGATATCGGCGACGGCGACCTCGGCACCTTCGGCCGCGAAGAGCCGTGCGGTGGCGCGGCCGATGCCCGAGCCCGCCCCGGTGATCAGCGCGACCTTGCCGGCGAGCCGGTCGCTCATCGGGACGCCACCGGGTCGGCCGGCCGCGCCCACGCGGCACCGCCGGGGAACGCGAAATGTTCGAGCGATGCGGGTCGCATGGTGATGCTGTACCCCGGCGCCGTCGGGGCGACGTATCGACCGTCGCGCACGATCGCGGGGTCGACGAAGTGCTCGTGCAGGTGGTCCACGTACTCCACGACCCTTTCCTCGAGGGAGCCGCTGACCGCGATGTAATCGAAGATCGCGAGATGCTGGACATACTCGCAGAGACCGACGCCGCCCGCGTGCGGACAGACCGGGATCGCCGAACTTGGCCGCCAGCAGCAAGACCGCCAGGACCTCGTTGACGCCGCCCAGCCGGCAGCTGTCGAGTCTGGCAGAAGCCGATCGCGTCGGCCTGCAGGAACTGCTTGAACATGACCCGGTTCTGGCAGTGCTCCCCGGTCGCCACCCGGATCCCGAGCGGCGCCGAGCGCCCGCGCGATCCGGGCATGGCCGAGGATGTCGTCGGGGCTGGTCGGCTCCTCGATCCACCACGGCCGGGCGGGCGCCAGGGCGCGCACCCATTCGATGGCCTGGTCGACGTCCCAGACCTGGTTGGCGTCGATCATCAGGAAGCGGTCCGGGCCGATCTCCTCGCGGACGATGCCGACCCGGCGGATGTCGGTGGCGAGGTCCGTGCCGACCTTGACCTTGAAATGCTGCCAGCCAGCCGCGACGCCCTCGCGGCAAAGGCGGCGAACCTTGTCGTCCGGGTAGCCGATCCAGCCGATCGACGTGGTGTAGGCGGGATAGCCCTTGGAGCGCATCTCGGCCTCGCGGACGGCCTTCGTCGGCGCCTGGCGGCGCAGGATCTCGAGCGCCTCGTCGGGCGTCAGCGCATCGCTGATGTAGCGGAACGGGATGAGCCCGACGATCTCCTCGGGGGTCATGTCCGCGAGGAGCTTCCAGACGGGCTTGCCCTCGATCTTGGCGTACAGGTCCCAGACCGCGTTCACGATCGCCGCGGTGGCGAGGTGGATGACGCCCTTCTCCGGCCCGACCCAGCGCAGCTGTCCGTCACTGACGAGGCCGTACCAGAAGCCGGCGAAGTCCGCGACGATCGACTCGAGGGTCCGGCCGACGACGAGGTAGCGAAGCGACTCGACAGCCGCCACGCACAGCTCGTTGCCGCGGCCGGTGGTGAACGTGATGCCGTGTCCTTCGGGCCCTGATGGCCGATCGGTCCGGAGGATGACGTACGCCGCCGAGTAGTCCGGTCGATTCGTTCATGGCGTCCGACCCGTCGAGCGAGTCGGATGTCGGGAAGCGGACGTCGATCGCGACGACCTCGGTGATGGTGATGGGCACGGGGACGGACTCCGGGCTCGAGTGGGGGAGTGGGATCGGGGTGCCCGAGGGAGGAGGCCTCGGGCACCCCTGGGAGCTCGCGAGTTACTTGAACCGGTAGTGCTGGGCCCTTGCGGATGCCCTTTGAGCCGGCGTCCGAAGTGTGCTCCCATGTGGAAGGAGTTACTGCCAGGCTGACGTGAAGTCGGCCGCGTTGTCCTTCGTCACGAGCGTGGTGCCTGTGTCGATGGCCTTCACGTAGTTCTCGCCCTTGAGCGACTTGACTGCCGCCTCGACGCCGAGGTTCGTCATCTTGAACGGCGACTGCGCCATCGTGGCTGTGGTCTTGCCTGCCTCGATGAGCTTGGCCATTTCCGGGTCACCGTCGTAGCCGAAGATCAGCAGCGGGTGCTGCTTGGACTCCGCGACCGCCACGGCACCCATCGCCGGGGAGTCGCACGCCGAGTAGATCGCTGTGAGGTTCGGGTACTTGGTGAGCAGGTCCTGCGTCACCGAGGCGCCGGTCTTCGTGTCACACAGGGTCTGCTGAGCCCCGATCACGACGTTGACGCCAGTACCGTCGAGCGCTGCCTTGACACCGTCGATGCGCTGGTCGAGGTTCGGCACGCCACGCACGGCTTCGAGCAGACCGATGGTGTCGCCCGACTTCAGCTGGGTCTTGATGTACGCGCCGGCAGCCTCGCCGCCCTTGACGTTGTTCGTAGCGGCAACCGCATCCGGCACGACACCGGGGATCGTGTTGTCGACGAAGACGATCCGGACGCCTGCCTGCTGAGCCTCATTGAGGGCATCGGTGACGCCAACGCCCATCGGGGAGATCACGATCGCCTGGGCGCCCTTGGTGACAGCGTCCTGGATCTCCGCGATCTGGCAGGGCGTGTCGTCGTTGGTCTTGCACGCGTTGGTCGTGAGCTCGATGTCGTTCGGGTGATCGGTCTCATACTGCTTGGCGCCCGCGATCATGGCGTCCCAGAAACCGCCCGTGGCCTTGGTGACGCG
>CAWIDI010000001.1:0-262604 GCA_963834915.1 uncultured Chloroflexia bacterium | reverse complement strand
GACGCAGGCCGTCCGCGCCGCCCTCAACGATCTCGCCGGCCAGGCCGCGGCCGAGGCCGGCATCGACCGCGCGCTGATCTTCGAGGCAGTGATCGTCGGCAACCCGGTCATGCACCATCTCCTCCTCGGCATCGACCCGACCGAGCTCGGCCAGGCGCCCTTCGCCCTCGCTACCGCCGACGCGCTCCACCTCTGGGCCGAGGAGATCGACCTCCGCCTCCACCCCGACGCCCGCATCTACATCCTGCCCTGCATCGCCGGCCACGTCGGCGCCGACGCCGCCGCCGTCGCGCTCTCCGAAAGCCCGCAAACCTCCGAGGCCCTCACCCTCGTAGTAGACGTAGGCACCAATGCCGAATCCTCCTCGGCAACACCGCCCGCGTCCTCGCCTGCTCCTCGCCGACCGGACCCGCCTTCGAGGGCGCCCAGATCTCCTCCGGCCAGCGCGCCGCCCCCGGCGCCATCGAGCGCGTCGAGATCGACCCGGCGACCAAGGAGCCGCGCTTCCGCGTCATCGGCACGGAGCCCTGGTCCGACGACCCCGCCTTTCCGCCGGATACGCCCGTCACCGGCATCTGCGGCTCCGGCATCATCGAGGTCATCGCCGAGATGCGCCTTGCCGGCCTCGTCGACGCCTCCGGCCTCATCGGCTCCGCCGAGGCCACCGGCACCGCCCGCATGGTCGCGCAGGGCCGCACCCACGCCTACCGCCTGCACGGCGACATCCTGGTCACCCAGGGCGACGTCCGCGCCATCCAGCTGGCGAAATCCGCCCTCTACGCCGGCGCCCGCCTGCTCATGGACCAGTTCGGCACCGACGCCGTCGACCGCATTGTCCTCGCCGGAGCCTTCGGCGCGCATATCTCGCCGAAACACGCGATGATCCTCGGCATGATCCCCGATTGCGACCTCACCCGCGTCAGCTCCGCCGGCAATGCCGCCGGCACCGGTGCCCGCATCGCGCTCCTCAACGTCGCCGCCCGCCGCGAGGTCGAGGCGCTGGTCTCCCGCATCCATAAAGTCGAGACCGCCACCGAGCCCCGCTTCCAGGAACATTTCGTCGCTGCCAGCGCCATCCCCCATGCGACCGCGGCCTTCCCCCACCTGCCCACGCTCCCCGCGGTCTCGTTCAACGCCGGAGGCGAGGGCCGCCGCCGGCGCCGCGACTGACTGCCGCCACGCCGAGGGGGCGCGCCGCAACGCAGCGCCTTGCCTCCCGCCGGCGCGTGGCGCATTTTGCGCCCGCGCTATCGAGGGAGGGCCCAGTCCATGAACAAGCCGATCCGGCAGGCCGCGAGCGACGGCATGCGCCGCATTCCCGGCGGCACCTTCCTGATGGGCTCGGACCATCACTATCCCGAGGAGGCGCCCGCCCACCGCGTCCGCGTCGCGCCCTTCGAGATGGACGAGACCACGGTGACCAACCGCCAGTTCGCCGCCTTCGTCGCCGCGACCGGCTACGTCACCGTCGCCGAGCGCCCGCTGGACCCCGCCGTCTACCCCGGCGCCGCCCCGCACGAGCTCCTTCCCGGCGGGGTCGTCTTCCACATGACCTCCGGGCCGGTCGACACCCGCGACTTCCGCAACTGGTGGGGCTGGGTCAGCGGCGCCTGCTGGCGCCACCCCGAGGGTCCCGGCAGCTCGGTCAAGGGCCGGAAGGACCACCCCGTCGTGCAGGTTGCCTTCGAGGACGCGCTTGCCTACGCCACCTGGGCCGGCAAGGCCCTTCCCACCGAGGCCGAGTGGGAGTTCGCGGCGCGCGGCGGTCTCGATGGCCGCGAATTCGCCTGGGGCGATGAACTGACGCCGCGCGGCCGCCACGTCGCCAACACCTGGCAGGGTGCCTTCCCCTGGCAGAACCTCGCCGAGGACGGCCATTCCGGGACCTGCCCGGTCAAATCCTATCCCCCGAACGGCTACGGGCTCCACGAGGTCTGCGGCAACGTCTGGGAGTGGACCACTGACTGGTTCGCGACCAGGCACACCGCAGAAAATCCCGACAAGCCCGGCTGCTGCGTCGCCGAGAACCCGCGCGGCCCCGGCAAGGAAGGCAGCTACGACCCGGCGCAACCCTACATGACCATCCCGCGCCGGGTGGTGAAGGGCGGCTCCTTCCTCTGCGCTCCGTCCTACTGCCGCCGCTACCGCCCGGCGGCTCGCCACGCCCAGATGGTCGACACCGGCACCAGCCACATCGGCATCCGCTGCGTCCGCCGCTGACCGCGGGGGGTCGCGCGCAACCCCACGGCTTTCATACGGCCCTGAAACCTGGAGAGCAGTCGTTTTCGGCCCACAGGCCGAAAACCAGAAAGAAAAATGCGCGCACCTGCGCGCTCTTCTTCGCAGCAACGGCTGCGTCCCGCAGCTGCAACAGCCACTGCCGCCGCCAACCCGGCGCCGAGGCGGCGCCCGCCAACTCGCGGCTGAGGGGGGCTCGATGCCCCCCGAGGCCGGTCCCCTCGCGACGCTTGGGGGAGAAGCGGCCGCCTCCCGTCTCACGCGCCGTCGACGAGCCCTTCCGGCGGGTCCGCGACGATCCGGCGCCCGGCGAGGTCCACGGTCGGGACCGCCGCCAGCGTGAACGGCAGCAGCAGGTCCGGTGCCCCCGGGCGGGCGATCTCGAGGATGTCGCCAGCGCCGTGGTCGAGCACCGCCCGCACCGTCCCGAGCGAAGCCCCGCCGGTGTCGACCACCGCCAGCCCGATCAGGTCGGCGTGGTAATACTCGTCCTCGCCGAGCGGCGGCAGCCGGTCGCGCGGGGCATAGAGCCGCGTCCCCTTGAGGGCCTCCGCCGCTTCCTGCGTCGCCACTCCGGTCAGGCGCGCCGCGAAGGCACCGGCGATTGGCCGGAGCAGCCGCACCCCGAAGCTGCGCCCGTCCTCGGTGACCAGCGGCGCATAGTCTGCGATCGCCGCGGGGTCGGCGCAGAACGACTTCAGCCGCACCTCGCCCTGGACGCCGAAGCCGCCGGCGATCGCCCCGACGCAGGTCATCGACTCATCCATCGCGCAACGCCGCCTCGATCACCGCGAAATCCGCTGCCGGCACCCGGAAGAGCCCGCGGCGGAAGGCCATTCTCCAGCCGCGCTTGTCGGTGACGAAGGAAAGGGCGTCGAGCAGTGGCCGCACCGGCGCCTGCGTCACCGCCTCCCGGTCGACCCGCCGTACCCAGGGCCGGAAGTCCCCGAGGTCGCGTTGCTCCGGGCCGCTGTCGGCGAAGGTACCGAGCGCGACAGAAGCCTGCAGGACGGGCCCGTCGACGCTCTCGCGTGGCGTATAACAGGTGGACGCGGTCGCCCTGCGCCAGGACGCGCCGCAGCGGCGCGCGACCTGTGCGAGAGGGCGGCGAAGCCCCCGCGCATGCCGCGCGCCACGTGCTCGGCGACGGCGACCCCGATCCAGCAGCCCCCGGCGACGGCCTCGGCAGCCATCGGCGCCTTACTCGGCCGGTGCCTCGGCGGCGGCGGTCTTCGCGGCGCGGGACTTCACCCGCTCCTGCGCGGCCTTGCCGGGCTCGCCCGCCTTGGGGTTTGACCGCGCCTTCTTCTCGACGACGCCGGCGGCCTCGAGGAAGCGCGCAACGCGGTCGGTGGTCTGCGCGCCCTGGCCGAGCCAGTAATGCACGCGCTCGAGGTCGATCTTCACCCGGCCCTCGTTGTCCTTGGCGAGCAGGGGATCGTAGGTGCCGAGCTTCTCGATGAAGCGGCCGTCACGCGGCGAGCGCAAAGTCGGCGGCGACGATCGAATCGTGCGGACGCTTCTTTGGACCCGCCGCGGGCGAGCCGGATCTTCATGGCCATTGGTCAGTCTCCTTGGGTGTTGTTTTCGAGGTGCCGCTCATGATGGCGGATCACCTCCGAGATGATGAAGTTGAGGAACTTGCGCGCGAAGGCGGGGTCGAGATCCGCCTCCTCCGCGAGCCGTTCGAGGCGCGCGATCTGGATTGAACTCGCGCGCCGGTCGAGGGGGGCAGGCCGTGCTGCGCCTTGAGGACGCCGACGGACTGGGTGTGCTTGAACCGCTCGGCGAGCGTGAACACGAGGATCGCGTCGAGCCGGTCGATTGAACTCGCGATGGCCGTGCAGCAGGTCGGCGGCGCGGCGGATGGTTTCCGAACGCGCCAGCTTGCCGAACCCTGCCGCTTCCGAATTCTTGGCGGGGCCGCTCATTTCTTCTTCCCGAGGCCGGAGAGCCCGGAGGGCAAGGTCATGCCCGGGGGCAGGCCGCCGCCCCAGCCGGGGAGCCCCGGCGGCATCCCGCCCGGCATCGGCGGCATTCCCGGCCCGCCCCAGCAGCATCCCGCCGCCCTTGCCGAAGAGCGCGCCGAGGCCGCCGCGGAGCAGGCCCTTCTTGCCCATGCCGCCGAGCTTCTTCATCGCATCGGCCATCTGGCGGTGCATCTTGAGGAGACGGTTCAGTTCCTGAACCTCCAGCCCGGCACCCGCGGCGATGCGCTTCTTGCGGCTCGCCTGGAGAAGCTCGGGGTTGCGTCGCTCCTTCTTGGTCATCGAGTCGATCAGCGCGATCTGGCGGCGGAGCATGGTGTCGTCGATGCCGGCGTCGCCCATCTGCTTCTGCCCTCGGCGGCTGGGGACAGGCCGTCACCGGTGGTGCGTGGTCGTTGTCGGGGACGGCGGGTGCGTTCTCGGTCGATGGTGGTGCGGGTGCTTTGCGGTTGAACCATGGTCAGACGTTGGCTGCGTGGTTGGCTGCGGTGTCCTCGGACTCCACGGAGGTCCAGGCGGTCCTGTCGGCGGACAAGGTGCCGTCCGGGTCGGGTGCGTGGGTGCACGTGCAGGCTCGGCGGGTCTCGGCGACGGGGTACTACGGGGCGCGGGTGCGGTTGAACGCGGACGGGTCGGTGCAGCTGCATGCGACGGCGGGCAACGGCACGGCGATCGCCGGTGGGACCGTCGCGGGGTTGACGTTCGCAGCGGGTGACCACCTTCAGGTGCGGGTGCAGGTGGAGGGGACCTCTCCGACGTCGATCCGGGCGAAGGTCTGGAAGGTCGGGACCTCCGAGCCCGCGACGTGGCAGGTGCAGACGACGGACTCGTCGCCGACGTTGCAGGTGCCCGGTGGTGTGGGGTTCATCGCCTATCTGACGTCGTCGGCGGGTAATGAGCCGGTCACGGTCAGTGTGGACGACCTGTGGGCAGGGGAGGTCGCACCAGCCCCGGCCGGTTCCCGCCGGCGAACGTTGCGCCGGCGGCGGCGTTCACATCGTCGAGTGATCTGGACGTGGGGGTCACGGTCGACGGCACCGGTTCGTCGACCCGGACGGGACGGTCGTCGTCGTACGGCTGGGCTTCGGTGACGGTGCCACCGGCACGGGGCCGACGGCGTCGCACGCCTACGCGGCTGGCGGGCTCCTACCCGGTGTGTTGACGGTGACGGACGACGAGGGCGCGACCGGAACGGTCAGCCATGTGGTGACCGTGACGGCTCCGGGTGGGCTCACGCCGTTGGCGGCGGACGCGTTCGCCCGACGGTGGCCGACGGTTGGGGCGCGGCCGACACGGTGGTGCGTGGTCGACCTCGGGGTCCGCCAGCCGCTCTCGGTCAACGGCAGCGGCCGGGGTGTTGTCCTTGAGCCGGGCCTGACGTTGTCGTCGTGGTTGGACGGGGTGTCCTCCACCTCGACGGACCTGACGGCGACGGTCTCGGCCGACGTGGTGCCGAACGGGTCGGGTGCGTGGGTGCACGTGCAGGCCCGGCGGGTCTCTGCGACGGCGTTCTACGGGGCGCGGGTCCGGTTAACGCGGATGGGTCGGTGCAGCTGCACCTGACGCGCGGCAACGGCACGGCCTTCGCCGGTGGCACGGTTAGCGGGTTGACGTTCGCCGCCGGTGACCGGTTGCGGGTGCGGGTGCAGGTGGACGGGACCAGTCCCACGACCATCCGGGCGAAGGTCTGGAAGGTCGGCGACACCGAACCGGCGCGTGGCAGCTCACCGCGACCGACTCCACCGCGGGGCTGCAGACCGCCGGCGGGATCGGCTTATCGCCTACCTGACCGGCTCGGTCACCGACGACCCCGTCACCCTCGCGATCGACGACCTCTCCGCGGTCCGGTCGGGTGAGCCGGGAGGGCGCCGGGCAGCGGATCAGCGTCGTCACGCTGACGTTCCGCCGCCCGAGCGACCTCGCGGCGGCACTCCGGAGCTGGTGCGGCAGGTCGAGACGGTCGACGGTGCGGAGCTCGTCGTCGTGGACAACGACACCGTGCCGAGCGCGGCCGAGGTGGTCTCCGTCTGGAGCGCGGAGCACGCGGTGCGATACCTGCACGAGCCGCGGCCGGGAATCGCAGCAGCCAGGAACCGGGCGCTGGACGAGTCGGCCGGTTCCGACCTCGTGGTGTTCATAGACGACGACGAGCGCCCCGGTGAGGGCTGGCTCGGCGCCCTGGTGGCCAGCTTTCCACGCGCACGCCTGCACGGGCGTCGCCGGCAGGGTGGTGTCCACGTTCGACGTCGAGCCGGACCCCTGGATCACCGCGGGGGGGTACTTCGACCGTCTGCGTCATCCGACGGGGACGACCGTGCCGGTGGTCGCCACCAACAACCTGTTGGTCAACGTCGCAGCCCTGCGCCGGTGGGGGGTCCGGTTCGACGAGGAGTTCGGCCTCAGCGGTGGTTCGGACACGGTGTTCGCTCTCGAGGTGAGCAGGCACGGTGGACGATTCGTGTGGTGCGACGAGGCAGTCGTGGTCGACGTGGTCCCCGCTGCGCGTCTGACGCGACGTTGGGTCGTCCGGCGGGCCTTCCGCTCGGGGAACTCGGGGGCTCGCGCCGCAGCGCACGTCTGCACGGGAGCTGCCGAGCGCCTGGGCGTGCGGTCGATCTGGGCGGGCCGTGGCATGGTCCGCCTGGCCGGTGGCGGCGCGCGCCTGCTGATCGGTGTCCTGGCCAGGGACGTGCGTGCGCGAGCTCGTGGCGTGCGCACTGCGGTGCGCGGCGCCGGGATGGTGTCCGGCGCTCTCGGACACGTCTACTCGGAGTACGCCCGTCGCTGATCGACCCGGGGTAGCAGCAGCCCGAGAGTGAGCGTCAGGAGCAGCGAGTCGGTGTAGAAGGGGCCGAACCCGAGGCTCCACAGCGAGCTGGCCGCGATGAACGTGGTGAGCGCACGCGGTCGTCGCGCGGCGAGCTTTCGCCGGACAGTCCCCTGATCACCACCACGGCGATCACGACCGCCAGGGCGACGCCGGGGATGCCGTACAGCACCCACAGGTCACCCGTCATGGAGTGCAGCTCCATCGCGGTGCCGAACATGTACGTCTCGACGTAACCGTTGTTCGGGTCGTAGTTGAGCCGGGCCATATGCCGGACTTCGCGACCAGCAGGTCGTGCGAGTTCGCCGAGGTTCCGGAGCCGTACCAATGGGTGATGGCTGATCAGAGCGGCGGTTGCGCCGAGCTAGGGACGGGCCCCGAGGAGGAGCGAGCCCGCGGTGTCGATCTGTGCCACCGTGCGCTGCTCGGCGTTCTGCCCGAGATAGCCCTCGAGGATCAGCGCCTGCCCGCCCTGGTAGGCGACGAAGCCGAGCACCGCGAGCAGAGACACCACCCGCACCCGGGAGGAGGCACGACTGGTCGCCGTGGGCAGGGCGTACCAGGTGACCAGCACGGCCGCGAGCACGAGGAACGCGAACATGGAACGCCCGCCCTCGACACCGTGACGAGTCCGAGCGCGAGGGCCAGGACCACCTCGAGCCAACGTCTGCCCAGATACCACGCGAGGGCGAGCAGGACGACCGTGAGCGGCACGGCGAAACCGAAGCGCCACGGGTTCTCCGCATAGCGGCCGCCCGTCGAGATGCCGAGGACGAGCCCGAGGCCGAAGAGCATCCCGACCGCCGAGCGCGGCATGAGCGTCCGCGCCCAGAGGATCACACCGACGCCCATCGCGAGGTTCAGGGCGGTGACACTGGTGGCGAACGCGAGGGTCTTCGACGTCGTGTGGTCGACGGCGGACAGCCACGTCGAGCCAAGCGCCGCTGATCACCGCGACGACGATGGTCGTGAGCAGCAGGCGGGCGCTGCGGAACCGAGCAGCTCCTGGTGGCCCACGCGGGTGCGAGCACGAGCGCAGCGATGGTCCCGAGCGTGATTCCGTGGTTGACGTCGTGACGCATCGCGATCAGCACGACGCACGCCGCCGCGACCGGGACCGCGGGCCGGCTCTGACGCCGCGAGTGCCGCGGGCCGTACCGCGCGCCGTAGGACACTGCGGCTCCCGGGTTCCCCGCGAGGGTCATGCACACCACCGCCTCGCGGACCGACGACCCGTTCGTCGCTCATCAACTTCCGGATCCTACCGGCGAGGTCCGGCTGGGTGGTCCAGGCGTCTCGGCATCGGGTGAATGTCGGCGCGTGGGCGCCGCGCCGCCGCCACGCCGCATACGATCGTCGGCACCGACGGCCCCTCAGGCGCCCCGTCCCGTCGGCAGGAGAGGAACGGATGATGAGTGCCGAGCAGGGCGGGGCGGGGCCACGCCGAGTGCTGGTGGCCATCCCGACCTACAACGAGCGGGAGAACATCGACCCGATCGTCGGCCGGCTCCGCGCGGCCGTCCCCGCCGCCGACATCCTCGTCGTCGACGACAACTCGCCCGACGGCACCGGGCGAGCTCGCCGACGCGCTGGCCGCCGCCGACGCCGCGTCCACGTGCTGCACCGCACGGGCAAGGAGGGTCTCGGCGCCGCCTACCTGGCCGGCTTCGCCTGGGGTCTCGAGCGCGGCTACGACGCGCTGGTCGAGATGGACGCCGACGGCTCGCACCAGCCCGAGCAGCTGCCCGAGCTGCTGGCGCGCTCGCCGACCGGCCGACCTCGTCCTCGGCTCGCGCTGGGTGCCCGGCGGGCGGTCGTGAACTGGCCGCGCAGCCGCCGGCTGCTGTCGCGCGGCGGCAACCTCTACGCCCGGCTGGCGCTCGGCGTGCCGCTCGCGCGACGCGACCGGCGGCTTCCGGGTGTTCCGCGCGGAGGCGCTGCGGCGCATCGATCTCGACGACGTCGCGTCCCGGGCTACTGCTTCCAGATCGACCTGGTCTGGCGGGCCGTGCAGCGCGGGCTGCGGGTCGTCGAGGTGCCGATCACCTTCGTCGAGCGGGTGCGCGGCGAGTCCAAGATGAGCCAGCGGATCGTCCGCGAGGCGATGCTCCGGGTCACGGTGTGGGGCTTCGAACGGCTGCGGAACAGCCTTCCTGGACGTCGCGTGGGCGGTGCGAGCGGCTGACTACGACCGGTCGGCACGGTCGTCACGGGTGCGGTCGTCGGCTCAGCCGCTCCGCCGCCGGGTCGATGCCGGTGAAGACCACCGTCCGGTACGCGACGTATCGGATCACGGTGCCCAGGATGGTGCCGACGACGTTGCCGGAGATGTTGTCGGCCAGCGGCGAGGTCAGCCCCAGGACGTAGTGCGAGAACGCCAGGCACCCGCGGCGGCGGCCATGCTGAGCCCGTTGACGACGACGAAGCCGACGAGCTCCCGCACGGGTGGTCGGTTCGGCGCCTGGAGAACGTCCAGTAGCGGTTCCCGACCCATGCGACGAGCGTCGCCACGCCGACACGATGATCTTCGCCGTGATCGGCTTGTCTGCGAGGACCTCGCCGGGGCCGTAGCGGAGCAGGTTGAACAGACCCGTGTCGATCACGTAGGCGACCGCACCGACCGACAGGAACCGGCTGAGCTCGCCGACGTACCGGCGCGCGATCGAGACGACCCGCGCCACGGTGCCGGTGTGAGTGGTCGGTGCTCCCGTCATCCGACGATCGTAGGCGGCGGGGCCCCGCTCCCGTCCAGTGCCGAGGCCCTCTTGTGTCCGATTTCACCCGTTCTGCCCCTGTCCTACGAAGGGCCGCCCTTGTAGCCTCTGATCATCGGTGGCCTGGGCCGTCGGCCCGGCACGACGGTGTGGCGAGCCACCACCCGAGACCGTCGCCGAGGAGGAGCACGAATGAACGCGTCGGCTACGCCCCCGGCGCCTACGACCTGTTCCACATCGGGCACCTCAACCTGCTGCGGCACGCGAAGGCGCACTGCGACCACCTGATCGCCGGGCGTCGTCGTCCGACGAGATGCTCGAGCTCACGAAGGGCATCGCGCCCGGTCATCCCGCTGGCGGAGCGGCTCGAGATCGTCCGCCACATCGACTTCGTCGACGACGTCTACGCCGAGACGGAGCCGGACAAGCTCGACACCTGGCGCGAGCGTGCGGTTCGACGTGATCTTCAAGGGCGACGACTGGCGCGGCACCCCGAAGGGCGACAGGCTCGAGCGCGACTTCGCCGAGGTCGGCGTCGAGGTCGTGTACTTCCCCTACACGATGCACACGTCGAGCACCGTGCTGCGCCGAGCGCTCGCGGCGCCTCGACGGCGACGATCCCGCAGCCGTCGGCTGTCGTCCCGCGGTGGCCGTCGCGTGGCCGCCGCATCCGTGCCGGCGCAGACGCGCCCGCCGCAGCGGCAATCGGCGGGTGCGGTCTCCGCGCGTCACCTGAGAATCCTGAGCCCCGGGCGCCCGTCGTTGCGCGCCTCGCGGCCCCACCCACAGCGAAGGACCGATGACCTCTCCGGCCTGCTGCCCCTGCTCGTCGCCGACCCCGCGATCGCCCGGGCGGTCGCCGCAGCGCCGACGCCCCGACCCGGCGGCCCGCGGAGCCGGAGCTCGACGTCGTGGCGCCCGCGGGTGTGCGGCCGGCGCTGCTCGCGGCCCTGCTCGCTGGCGCGCGGGCCGGGCGACGGGCGGGAGCCGCCCGCCGCGGGCCTCCTGGTCGTGGTCACGGCGACCGGCCGCGAGGCCGACGAGCTCGCCGACCGCGCTGGGCCGCTGGGCCCCGGCGCACGCCGACGCGGTCGCCGTGCTGCCGTCATGGGAGACGCTCCCGCACGAGCGGCTCTCGCCCGCGCAGCGACACCGTCGGCCGGCGGCTCGGCGGTGCTTCCGCCGGCTGGCCCACCCCGACGCCGACGGCCCGGGGGGCCGCGTGCGCGTGGTCGTCGTCCCGGTGCGCGCGTTGCTCCAGCCGGTGGTCGACGGGCTCGGCGAGCTGGTGCCGGTCGCGCTGCACGCCGGGCGACGAGGCCGACCTCGCCGACGTGGCCGAGGCGCTGGTCGCCGCCGCCTACACCCGGGTCGACATGGTCGAGCGGCGCGGCGAGTTCGCGGTCCGCGGCGGCATCCTCGACGTCTTCCCGCCCACCGAGACCACCCGCTGCGGGTCGAGTTCTGGGGCGACCGGGTCGAGGAGATCCGCTGGTTCGTCGGTCGCCGACCAGCGCAGCCTCGAGGTCGCGACGGACGGCCTGTGGGCGCCGCCGTGCCGCGAGATCCTGCTCACCGACGCGGTCCGGGCCCGCGCGGCGCGCTCGCCGAGCGAGCTGCCCGGGCGTCGCCGAGATGCTCGACGAAGCTCGCCGAGGGCATCGCCGTCGAGGGCATGGAGTCCCTCGCGCCGGTGCTGGTGGACCGCATGGTGCCGCTGCTCGACCTGGTGCCGGCCGGACGCACGTCGTGGTCGTGCCGACCCCGAGCGGGTCCGCCGCCGCGCGCACGACCTGGTCGCGACCACGCAGGAGTTCCTCGCCGCGGCCTGGACGGCCGCCGCGGCGGGGGACGCCGACGCCGATCGACCTGCGCGCCGCGTCGTCCTCGCCGGCTGACTGGGCGACGCCGGGCTGCGCGCGCGCGCGGTCGACCGGCGCTGCGCTGGTGGACGCTGACCGTCGTTCGACCGGCGACGCCGACGCTGGCGACGCGCAGGACGCCGACGCCGGCGACGACGCCGGGTCGCTCGTCGTCGGCGCCCGCGACGTGCACGGCTACCGCGGCGACGTCGGCGCGGCCGTCGCCGACCTGCGCGGCCTCGCAGCGCGACGGCTGGCGGCTGGTGCTGGTCACCGAGGGCCACGGCCCGGCCAAGCGGATGGTCGAGCAGCTCGCGCGCGGCCGACGTGCCGGCGCGCCTGGTCGCGACCGGGCTCGACGCGAGCCCGGAGCCGGGCGTCGTGCTGGTCACCGCCGGCGCCGATCGAGCCCGGCTTCGTCGGCCGCCGACCTGCGCCTCGCGGTGCTCACCGAGACGGACCTCACCGGCCGGGCCGGCACGTCGACGCGGGACATGCGCCGGATGCCGTCGCGGCGGCGCAACGCGTCGACCCGCTGCAGCTGCGGCCCGGCGACTTCGTGGTGCACGAGCAGCACGGCGTCGGCCGGTTCGTCGAGCTGACCGCAGCGCACCGTCGGCCGGCGGCCGGGACCCGCGAGTACCTGGTCATCGAGTACGCGCCGTCCAAGCGCGGCCAGCCGGGCGACCGGCTTGGGTGCCCGACCGACCAGCTCGACCAGGTCACCCGCTACGTCGGCGGCGAGTCGCCGAGCCTGAACCGGATGGGCGGCTCCGACTGGGCCAAGACCAAGGGCCGGGCGCGCAAGGCGGTCAAGGAGATCGCCGGCGAGCTGATCCGGCTCTACTCCGCCCGGATGGCGACCGCCGGGCCACGCGTTCGGCCCGGACACCCCGTGGCAGCGCGAGCTCGAGGACGCCTTCGCCGTACGTCGAGACCCCCGACCAGCTCGTCACGATCGACGAGGTCAAGGCCGACATGGAGAAGCCGGTGCCGATGGACCGGCTGGTGTGCGGCGACGTCGGCTACGGCAAGACCGAGATCGCGGTCCGCGCGGCGTTCAAGGCGGTGCAGGACGGCAAGCAGGTCGCGGTCCTCGTGCCGACGACGCTGCTGGTCCAGCAGCACCTCGACACGTTCACCGAGCGCTACGCGCCGTTCCCGGTGACGGTCGAAGGCGCTGTCGCGGTTCCAGTCCGACGCCGAGGCCAAGGCGGTCGTCGACGGGCTGTCCGACGGCAGCGTCGACGTGGTCATCGGCACCCATCGGCTGATCACGGGGCAGGTGCGCTTCAAGGACCTCGGCCTGGTGGTGATCGACGAGGAGCAGCGGTTCGGCGTCGAGCACAAGGAGACGCTCAAGGCGCTGCGCACGGACGTCGACGTGCTGGCGATGAGCGCGACGCCGATCCCGCGGACCCTGGAGATGGCGGTCACCGGCATCCGCGAGATGTCCACGCTGGCGACCCCGCCGGAGGAGCGGCACCCGGTGCTGTCCTTCGTCGGCCCGTACGACGAGAAGCAGGTCACCGCGGCGATCCGGCGCGAGCTGCTGCGCGAGGGCCAGGTCTTCTACGTGCACAACCGGGTCGAGTCGATCGAGCGCGCCGCCGCCCGGCTCGCCGAGCTGGTGCCCGAGGCCCGGATCGCCACCGCGCACGGCAAGATGGGCGAGCACCGGCTCGAGCAGGTCATCGTCGACTTCTGGGAGAAGAGGTTCGACGTCCTGGTCAGCCACGACCATCGTCGAGACCGGGCTGGACATCTCCAACGCGAACACCCTGATCCTCGAACGCGCCGACCTGCTGGGCCTGTCCCAGCTGCACCAGCTGCGCGGCCGGGTCGGGCGCGGCCGCGAGCGCGCCTACGCGTACTTCATGTACCCGCCGGAGCGGCCGCTGACCGAGACCGCGCACGACCGGCTGCAGACCATCGCCGCGAACACCGACCTGGGCTCGGGCATGGCCGTGGCGATGAAGGACCTGGAGATCCGCGGCGCCGGCAACCTGCTCGGCGGCGAGCAGTCCGGGCACATCGCGGGCGTCGGCTTCGACCTGTACGTGCGGCATGGTCGGCGAGGCGGTCGCGGCGTTCCGCGGCGAGGCCGGCCAGGAGCCGGCCGAGGTCACCCTCGAGCTGCCGGTCGACGCGCACCTGCCGCACGACTACATCGAGCACGAGCGGCTGCGCCTGGAGGCCTACCGCAAGATCGCCGACGCGACGACCGCCGAGGCGCTGTCGAGGCGTGCGGGCCGAGCTCGTCGACCGCTACGGCCCGCTGCCCGCGCCGGTCGAGGCGCTGCTCGAGGTCGCGACGTTCCGCAACCTGGCGCGCGCGGCCGGCCTGACCGACGTCACCGCGCAGGGCAAGTTCATCCGGTTCGCGCCGGTCGAGCTGCCCGAGTCGGCGTCGCTGCGGCTGCGGCGGCTGTACCCGGGCGTCGTGCTCAAGCCCGCGGTCCGCACGGTGCTGGTGCCTTCCCGACGACGGCGCGGGTCGGCGGACGCCCGCTGGCGGGCGCCGAGCTGCTGGCCTGGCTGACCGATCTCGTCCAGCAGGTGCTCGCGGTGCGCCCGCCTGAACCCGGCGTGAGGGTCCCGGCGTGCCGACGTCGCACCCCCGTGCGCGCCTACATTGTCGCCGCAGGAGGCCGCGTGGCGCCTGACCAGGAAGACGATGAGGCGGATCGTTCCTGGTGCTGCTGCTGACCGCCGCGGTGCTGGCCGGCTGCTCGGCTCGTCCCGGCGCGGCGGCTGTGGTCGACGGCCGGGTGATCAGCCAGGCCGAGCTCGAGCAGACGCTGACGAGCTCGGGCCGCTGCTCGCAGGATCCCTCGCGGCGGCGATCCTCGGCGTGCTCATCCAGGCACCGACCTCGTCCAGGCGCGCGGCCGACAACGGTGTCGGGGTCTCGGCGAGCAGGACGGCGAGCCGTGCTCGCGACGCGTCGCCGCCCAGGCGAGCCTCGGACACCGGTCGCCGCGACTCTCGGCAGCGGGGCTGCTCGCGATCGCCCGGTAGCTCACCTCGCAGCGCAGCAGAGCTGAGCGCTGGCCAACGGCGACCGACCTCATCGCGGCGCGTGAAGGTGGACGTCACGGCGACGGGACGTCGGTGAACCCGCCGGTACGGCACGCTGCGAGCCCCGTGGCGACCGCTCCGGTGACGGCCAGCACCTGGCCGTGGATCGCCACCGCCACCCAGTGACCGACGCGACGAGCGCCGTCGCCGCGGCCGTCCGCACCTGGCCGACCTCGTCGCGGTCATGGACCGGCTGCGCTCGCCCGGCGGCTGCCCGTGGGACGCCGAGCAGACGCCCGAGTCGCTGGTCCGCTACGCGTCGAGGAGGTCTACGAGGTCGCCGAGGCGGTCGAGACCGGGGACCGCGAGCACCTGCGCGAGGAGCTCGGCGACCTGCTGCTGCAGGTCGTGTTCCAGGCCCGGGTCGCCGCAGGAGCACCCCACGGAGCCGTTCGACCTCGAGGACGTCGCGGCCGGGATCGCCGCCAAGCTGCGCCGCCGGCACCCGCACGTGTTCGCCGACGTGCGAGGTGGCGGACGCCGAGGAGGTGCACCGCCGCTGGGAGCAGATCAAGGCGGCCGAGAAGGCCCGCGACTCCGTGCTCGACGGCGTCCCGCCGGCGCTGCCCGCCCTGGCCCGGGCGGAGAAGGTCCTCGGCCGGGTCCAGCGCGCGGGGTTCGAGCCGGTGCCGGAAGCGAGGGGGACGCGGCGCGCGGATCGGGACCGAGCTGCTCGAGCTGGCGCGCCGCGCGTCGGCGGCCGGCATCGACGCCGAGGCGGCGCTGCGCGCCGCGGTGCGCGACCTGGAGGACCGGGTCGAGGCGGGCCGAGGCCGGCACCCGCGCGGCGGAGACCTCGGACTGACGACCCGGCTCGCTGCGCGTACCGCCGAGCCGCACGTGCCGACGCGAGGAGGCGGATCAGCATGGCGGCATCCGATCAGGGGCGAGTGGCGATCACACCGGCCGCGGCCGAGGTGCTCGGGGAGCTGGTGGCCGAGCACGGCGAGATCCTGCTGGTCCAGGGCGGCGGCTGCTGCGACGGTTCAGCGCCGGTCTGCCTGCGGGCAGACGAGTTCGGGTTGTCCGACGACGACGTCCATGTCGCCGACCTGGAGGTGCCGGGCGGGGTGGTGCCGTTCGTCCAGTCGAGCCACCAGTACACCTACTCGCGCCACCTGTTCCAGACGATCGACGCGGAGCCCGGCTTCGGCGCGGAGTTCTCGCTGGAGACCACGCTGGACATGCGGTTGCTGATCAAGTCCCGGCTGCTCACGGACGACGAGGTCAGGTCTCTCGGGGCCGAGCCGCTCGCACTCCGGCCCGGGCTCCTGCCCGGGATGCACCCCGGTCGGCTGAAGCGCCCACCGGGATCCGCGCAAGGGACCAACGTCCTCTGTTCCTCCGGGGGGCGCCGGGTCTACCGTCGTGGAGTCCGATGCGCCGCAACACGTTCGCTCGGCAACGGGGCCGGGCGTCGGCGCGTCGCAGTGGAGGTCCCACATGACCGTCTACGCCCCTCCTGGAACGGCTGACAGCATCGTCCAGGTCCTTCCTCGCTACGAGAACTTCGTGGGAGGGAAGTGGTTGGCACCTCGCAAGGGGCGCTACTCCACCGACATCACGCCGGCGACCGGTGCTGCGATCTGCGAGGTCCACGTTCGGACGCCGATGACGTCGAGGACGCGCTCGATGCCGCCCACGAGGCGTTCGCGACCTGGTCGCTGAGCACCCTGCAGGAACGTGCCGCCGTCCTCAACGCGATCGCCGACCGGATCGAGACGCACCTCGAGGAGATCGCGGTCGCTGGAGTCCTGGGAGAACGGCAAGCCGGTGCGCGAGACCCTCGCTGCCGACATCCCGCTCGCCGTGGACCACTTCCGCTACTTCGCGGCGGCCATCCGCACCCAAGAGGGCTAACATCAAGAAGTTGAACGACCAGTTGGTCTCGTACCACTTCTACGAGCCGCTCGGCGCGGTGGCCCAGATCATCCCGTGGAACTTCCCGATCCTGATGGCGGCGTGGAAGTTCGCGCCTGCCCTCGCTGCGGGTGACACGGTCGTGCTCAAGCCTGCATCGGCCACTCCGGTGTCGATCCTGTACGTGATGGAGTCTGATCCAGGACCTGCTCCCGCCGGGTGTGGTGAACGTGGTCAATGGACCGGGCGCCGAGCTGGGCAAGGCGCTCGTGGAGCACGCGGGCATCTCCAAGGTGGCCTTCACCGGCTCCACGGCCACCGGACGCCAGATCATGCAGTACGCGATCAAGAACATCATCCCGTCCACGATGGAGTTGGGAGGCAAGTCGCCAAACGTGTTCTTTGAGGACGTGCCATGGAGAAGGACGCGCTACTACCGCAAGTCCGCTCGAGGGCTTCGTGCTCTTCGCCTTCAACAAGGGCGAGGTGTGCTCGTGCCCGTCGCGCGCTCTGCTGCAGCGGCCGCTATGACGCGGATTCCTGGACGACGCTATCGACCGGGTGAAGCGCATCAAGCTCGGCGACCCGCTGGACACCACCACAGATGGTGGGTCCGCAGAACAGCACGAGCAGGTCAACAAGATCGACGGCTACCTGGCCCTCGGTCCTACGGAAGGCTGCCAGGTTCTCGCCGGCGGCAAACGCGCCGACCTGCCGGGCCGATCGACTGGCGGTCTTCTACTTGAGCCGACGGTGATGGTCGCGGAGAACGACATGCGGGTGTGCCAGGAGGAGATCTTCGGTCCGGTCCTCACCGTGGTGCCGTTCAACAACGATGCGAGGCCATCGCGATCGCCAACGACACGGAATACGGGCTCGGCGCGGCGGTGTGGAGCCGTGACGAGCAACCGTGCGCACCGCGAGGAGCCAGGATATTCACGCCGGAAGGGTGTGGGTGAACACCTACCACGTGTACCCCGCGGGTGCCGCGTTCGGCGGTTACAAGGCGTCGGGCTACGGCCGGGAGAACCACCGCATGATGCTCGAGCACTACAGCCAGACGAAGAACCTGCTCGTCAGCTACGACGAGAACCCGCTCGGTTTCTTCTGATCGACGCCGGGGTGGCGCGGTCGGTCCGGGGGCCCCGCGCCACCCGTGGGGGATGGGACGGCGCAGCCAACGCTGCGCCGTCCCGCTGTTCCGGGCGCGGACCGCCGGCCGGCACCGCCACCTCGGGTCGAAGGTCTCAGGTCGTCCGATGGGTCGGCCGCGATGATGCTCTCGCCCACAACGCCCGCGGACTCGCCGGTCGGCGACAGCGGCGTCTCCGGCCGGCGGTCGGCGTCGCGGTAGCGTGCCGGGTGCAGCCTGTCATCGGCCGCGCGACGGCCACTCGCTAAGGAGTGAGGATGCAGATCGCAGTCCCTCGGGAGTCGCGGCCCGGCGAGAGCCTTGTCGCCGCCACCCCCAAGACCGTGGCGCAACTTGTGGCCCTCGGCTACGACGTCGTCGTGCAGAAGGGCGCCGGGGCGGAGGCCACGTTCTCCGACGAGGACGTACCTCGGCGGCCGGCGCGACGTCGGCCGACGGCGAGAGCCGCGTGGCAGGCGGACATCGTCACCGCGGTCAACGCGCCCGACAGACGCCCAGCTCGCACGCGATGCGCCAGGGCTCGACCTCATCTCGATGATGATGCCGGCCGCGCAGCCCCGAGCTACGTCGCCGACCTTGCCGAGGGCGAGATCACCGGGATGGCGCTCGACGCCGTGCCGCGGATCTCGCGGGCCCAGTCGATGGACGTGCTGTCCACGATGTCGAACGTCGCCGGCTACCGCGCGGTCATCGAGGCCGCCGAGAACTACGGCGGGATGTTCACCGGCCAGATGACGGCGGCAGGCAAGACGCCGCCCGGCCAACGTCTTCGTCATCGGCGCGGGTGTCGCAGGTCTGGCCGCGCTCGGCACCGCCGCCAGCCTCGGCGCCGAGGTGCGCGCGTTCGACGTGCGGCCCGAGGTCGGCGAGCAGATCGAGTCGATGGGCGCGACGTTCGTCCAGGCCGAGGCCGCCCAGCAGGAGGTCTCCTCCGACGGCTACGCGAAGGCGCTGACCGAGGAGCAGGAGCAAGCTCACCGCCGATCATGTACGCCGAGGAGAGCGCCAAGGCCGACGTGGTCATCACGACCGCCCTCGTGCGCGGCAACGCGCCGCGCACCATCTCGCGCGGACATGGTCGCGGGCATGAAGCCCGGCTCGCGTCGATCGTCGACCTCGCGGCCATCGGCGGCGGCAACTGTGAGCTGACCGTGCCCGGCGAGCGCATCGTGACCGACAACGGCGTGATCATCGTCGGCTACACGGACCTCACCAGCCGGATGCCGCAGCACACGTCGCAGCTGTTCGGCACCAACATCGTCAACCTGATGAAGCTGCTGACGCCGGGCAAGGACGGTCTGGCTGTCCTGACCTTGACGACGAGGTCGCGCGCGGCATGACCGTCGCGCACGCGGGCGAGGTGCTGTGGCCGCCGCCGCCGGTCAAGGTCTCGGCCGCGGCGCCCGCGCCGTCGCCGAGGTCGCCCGGTCGAGGACCCGGCAGTCGGCTCGCGGCACGGAGGCCGCGGCCGCGAAGCCCAGGTCGAGCAGGCGCCTGATCGGGTCGGCCGTCGCCGCGGCGCTCGTCGTGCTCGCCGTCGACGTTCTCGCCCGGTCGAGCTTCGTCGTCGTACTTCACGATCTTCGCGCTCGCGGTGGTCGTGGGCTACTACGTGATCAGCGGTGTGTCGCACTCGCTGCACACGCCGCTGATGGCCCAGACAAACGCGATCTCCGGGATCATCCTCGTCGGCGCGCTGATGCAGCTGGGCTCGACCGAACATCGCGGTCCTGGTGATGTCCTTCATCGCGGCGTCCATCGCCTCGATCAACATCTTCGGTGGGTTCCTGGTGTCCTACCGCATGCTCGGCATGTTCCAGAAGGAGGCGTGACCATGACGATCATCCACTTCGTCTCAGGGCCTGTACATCATCGCCGGCGTCATGTTCATCCTGTCGCTGGCCGGCCTGTCCAAGCCAGCCACCGCCCGGATGGGCAACACCACCGGCATCGCCGGCATGGGCCTCGCCCTCGGCGCGACCGTCTGGTACTCGCTGTACGTGTCGGCCGAGGACCCGCCCGAACCGTCAGTCGGTGCTCGTCACGCGCGCTGCTCATCGTCGCCGTGCTGGCGATCGGCCCGGCGATCGGTGCGCCGATCGCTCGCAAGGTCGAGATGACCCAGATGCCCGAGCTCATCGCCGCATTCCACTCGTTCGTGGGGATGGCAGCCGTGCTCGGTGGGCTTCAACTCGTTCCTCGCGCCGAGGGGCAGGCGCGGTGCCGTGCACCTGGTCGAGGTCGCGCTCGGCGTGCTCATCGGTGCCTACACGTTCACCGGCTCGGTGGTCGCGTTCCTGAAGTTGTCGGCGAAGATGAAGTCCGCGCCGCTCGTGCTGCCTGGTCGCAACCTCATCAACCTCGCCGGCTTCGTCGTGTTCCTCGCGCTGATGTTCTGGCTCGTGGCCCTCGGCGACGAGCGATCGCGCTTGGCCTCGTGCTCGTCGCTGGTGATGGCCGCTGATCGGCTTCGGGCTCGGCTGGCACATGGTGGCCGCCATCGGCGGCGGCGACATGCCCGTCGTGGTGTCGATGCTGAACAGCTACTCCGGATGGGCCGCGGCCGCGGCGGGCTTCATGCTCGGCAACAACCTGCTGATCATCACCGGCGCGCTGGTCGGTTCCTCCGGTGCGATCCTTCGCTACATCATGTGCCGCGCGATGAACCGCTCGTTCATCTCGGTCATCCTCGGTGGCTTCGGTTCCGACGGCGGCGCCCCCGCCGCCGGTGCCGACGGCCCGATGGGCGAGTACCGCGAGATCGACGTCGACGCGGTGCCGAGCATGCTGGTCGAGCGCCAAGTCCGTGGTCATCACGCCGGGATACGGCATGGCCGTGGCCAAGGCGCAGTACCCGGTCGCCGAGCTGACTGCCAAGCTGCGGGCGCAGGGCATCAAGGTCCGCTTCGGGGTCCACCCGGTCGCAGGTCGCCTGCCCGGACACATGAACGTGCTGCTGGCCGAGGCGAAGGTGCCGTACGACATCGTGCTCGAAATGGACGAGATCAACGACGACTTCGCCGACACCGACGTGGTGCTGGTCATCGGCGCCAACGACACGGTCAACCCGGCCGCGAACGACGACCCGTCGTTCGCCGATCGCCGGCATGCCGGTGCTCGAGGTCTGGAACGCGCAAGCACGTCATCGTGTTCAAGCGCTCCATGGCCACCGGCTACGCGGGCGTCCAGAACCCGCTGTTCTTCAAGGAGAACACGGACATGCTGTTCGGCGACGCGAAGACCCAGGTCGAGGCGATCCTCGCCGCGCTGCCCGTAACCGTCGGCTGAGCCCGCCGGCAGCGGCCGGCTGACTCGCGACCTCGGCCCCGTCGTGCCCTCGTGCCGGCGGGGCCGAGGCCTGTCCTGTGCCGCTGGATCGGGCCCCCGGCGCTGCGTCGGACGTCCCGTCGCCCCGCGCGGGGGGCCACTACGCTGGACCGCGGCCGGTTGACGAGGACCGGTGACCAGCCGGTCGCCCGCGCTCGGAGCCCCGAGCGTCGGTGCCCGCAAGCCCCACACCCAACCGTTCGTCCGAAGGAGCATTCCGTGGCCACAATCGAGGCCGTAGGCGCCCGCGAGATCCTGGACTCGCGAGGCAACCCCACCGTCGAGGTCGAGGTCGCCCTCGACGACGGCACGATCGCTCGCGCAGGCGTTCCCGTCCGGTGCGTCGACCGGTGCGTTCGAGGCCGTCGAGCGTCGGGACGGCGACAAGTGCCGCTACCTGGGCAAGGGCGTGCAGGACGCCGTCAACGCCGTGATGGACGAGATCGCGCCCGAGCTGATCGGCTTCGAGGCCACCGAGCAGCGGCTGGTCGACCAGATGCTGATCGACCTGGACGGCACCCCGAACAAGGGCAAGCTCGGCGCGAACGCCATCCTCGGCGTCTCGCTCGCCGTCGCCAAGGCCGCCGCGGACTCCGCCGACCTGCCGCTGTTCCGCTACATCGGCGGCCCGAACGCGCACGTCCTCCCGGTGCCGATGATGAACATCCTCAACGGTGGGTCGCACGCCGACTCCAACGTCGACATCCAGGAGTTCATGGTCGCCCCGATCGGGCGCGACGACCTTCCGCGAGGCGCTGCGCACCGGCGCCGAGGTCTACCACTCGCTGAAGTCCGTGCTGAAGAGCAAGGGCCTGGCCACCGGCCTCGGCGACGAGGGTGGCTTCGCGCCGAACCTGCCGAGCAACCGTGCCGCGCTCGACCTGATCCTCGAGGCGATCGAGAAGGCCGGCTTCACGCCGGGCACCGACGTCGGGCTCGCGCTCGACGTCGCCGCGACCGAGTTCTTCAAGGACGGCGCCTACCGGTTCGAGGGCGCCGCCAAGACCTCGCCGACCAGATGGTCGCGTTCTACGAGCAGCTCGTCGCGGACTACCCGCTGGTCTCGCTCGAGGACCCGCTGAGCGAGGACGAGTGGGGCGACTGGAGCGACGCTGGTCGCCAAGGTCGGCGACAAGATCCAGGTCGTCGGCGACCTCATCACCACGCCGATCTCGTCACTGGCGATCGTCATCGGCAAGCTGCTCAGCGCGCTGACCTATGTCTTCCTGCTGATCATCGCGTCGCTGCCGCTCACCGCGGTCGTCTTCGTCTACGGCGGTGTCGGTCCGGACGACGTGTTGCGCGGCTACCTCGTCCTCCTCGTGACCGCCCTCGGGCTGGGGTCGTTCGGCCTGCTCTGCTCGAGCCTCGTCCGCCGGACCCAGGCCGCGACCGCGGTCTCCATCTTCGGCGTGCTGGCCATCACGGTCGGGTCGGTCTTCGTGCTCGCGTTCTGGACCGGGATGGCGAACAGCGACAACGGGCGGGGCCTCGGGCCGATCAAGGGGCGCGTCCCCGAGATCGTCGCCCTGGTGAATCCGTTCATCGCCCAGTCTGATGTCCTGTGCGGGACCGAGACGACCCAGTACGGGACGTGGTGCTCCGTCGTGAACGTGCTGATCCCCAACCAGGCGGGCATCGTCACGATCGATCAGACCGGCGGCGGCGGCGTCGGAAATGGGGGCGTCGTCGTCCCGCTCCCGGCTCCCATCCCCGACATCCGAGGCGGCGGGAGCCGGGCCGAACGTCGCCGTCGACGCGAACGGCAACCCGATCGCGGCCGACGTCGTGGCGTTCGGCGCCCAGCGGGACACCTTCTGGCCGAGGAGCGTCGTGACCTGGGTCATCCTCTCGGTCGTGTTCATCATCGCGTCGGTGCAGCTGGTGTCGCCGACCCGGCGCTGGCGATTCTCGCGGCGACGCCGGTCGACGACGGAGACGCCCGCATGAAGCGCTCCTTCCGCGATCGGACCGCCGCGGTCGCCGAGGCCGCCTACATCCCCGCTGACCCCCGAGCCGCGTCTGACCGGCCCGCTCGATCCCGCGCTGCTCGCCGTGCGGTCCGGCCTTGCCGCGCATCGCCGTCGCCTGTGGCTGCGCCGCATCGTCCGCCGGTCCTGGCTCGCGCTGGCCGGCATCGTGATCGCCGAACTGGTCCTGTGGACGATCGCGCGCTTCATCCCGCTCGAGTGGGCGTCGCTCGTCGGCGCCGCGATCCCGGTCATCGGAGCGCTGGTCCTGCTCGTCGCGGTGGTCCGCTCCCGTCCGACCATCGGCGAGACTGCGATCGCCGTGGATGTCGAAGGTCGCCTCGGCGACCGGGTGTCGAGCGCGCTCGAGCTGGCCGTCGGGTTCCCGGACTCGGCCGGGCCGGTCGTCGCTGACGAGACCGTGGCCGATACCGGCTCGGTGGCCCTCGCCTCACATGTCCTCGACGAGGCGGCCCAGACAGACCGGTTCGTGCGGCGCCAGCGCGCTGACGCCCTCGCGTCGCTGCGAGCGCTACCGCTGGACCTCTTCCGACCGCGGTTCTCGATCCGGCCGGCAGGTGCTGCGCTCGTCGCCGTCCTCCTCCTGGCACCCGTGCTGCTCCTCCCGAACCCGCAGGACCCCGTCATCGCGCAGGCTCGCCAGGAGCGCGAGGCCGCGCAGCAGCAGGCCGAGCGGATCGACGACCTCGCCCACGACCTCGAGAGCAAGGGGCCGGATGCGAACGATCCCCGGACCAGGCTCGCCCAGGAGCTCCGCGACCTGGCCCGACAGCTGCGGGATCACCCGGACCAGCTGGACGTGAACCTCGCGAAGCTGGGATCGATGGAGAGCGAGGTGCGTTCCCAGATCGACCCGGCGACCGAGCAACGCGCGGCCTCGCTCGCCTCGCTCAGCCGCGCGCTCTCGCGGTCCGCGACCGGGCAGCAGAACGCGAACCCCGACGGCGATCCGAAGCAGACCCAGCAGGACCTCGACAAGCTGGGCGACAAGCTCGATGAGATGACCCCGGAGCAGCGGGCGGACCTGGCTCGCCAGCTCGCCGAACAGGCAGCGACCGCAGCGGGCGCGAGCGGCGCCGCCTCGACCGCGCTGCACGATGCGGCGCAGAGCCTCGCGCAAGGCGACACGGCGGGTGCGAAGGCCGCCCTCGACCGGCTGGGGGAGAGCCTCACGGGCGCGCAGCAGCAGGTCGCCACCAACCGCGATCTGGCATCCGCGGCGTCAGGGCTCCAGGATGCGCGGCGCGATCTCGCCGACGCCGGGAAGCCGGCGACCGCGCAGGGCCAGGGTCAGCAGGGGCAGGGCCAGGGCCAGGCGCAGGGAAGCCCGGGGGCGAGTCCCGGCGCGAGTCAGGGGCAGGGGCAGGGCCAGGGCCAGCCGAGTCCCGGCGCGAGTCAGGGGCAAGGGCAAGGGCAGGGCCAAGGTCAGGGCCAGGGGCAAGGCCAAGGACAAGGTCAGGGGCAGGGGCAAGGCCAGGGCCAGGGCCAGGGCCAAGGCCAGGGCCAGGGTCAGGGGCAGGGCCAGGGGCAGGGCCAGGGGCAGGGCCAGGGGCAGGGCCAGGGGCAGGGGCAGGGGCAGGGCCAAGGCGCCATCGGCGGCGGCGGATCGAACGCGCGGTCGCTCGGCAACGGCACCGGCGGCAACGGCCAGCCCGCCGGACCGACCAACCCGAACCGCCCGTCCGAGCTCGGCGCGGACCTCTCGTCGGTCTACGCACCCTTCGACCGGATCGGCAAGCCGGGCGACCCGTCGTATGTCTCGGGCACCGGTGGCGACGGCCAGACGCAGCAGGGCAACGGCACCGGCCACGGCACCAACAACGGCGTCCTGACGCCGTATCAGCAGGTCTACCAGGACTTCGCGTCCTATGCCCAGACATCCCTCGAGCGCGGCTACGTCCCGCTCTCGATCAAGGACTACGTCAAGGACTACTTCACCTCGCTCGACCCGTCGAAGTGACGACCGCGAACCAGGGACGGACCGAGCCCCGACCGGAGGCCAGCATGGACAGCACGACTACCGTGGCGACCGCGCCGCGGCTGGCACCCGAGGCATTCGCCGAGCGTGCCCGATCGATCGAACAGGAAGTGGGCCGTGTGATCGTCGGCCAGCGGGAGCTGGTCCGCCAGACCGTGACGGGCCTCATCGCCAACTCGCATGTCCTCCTCGAGGGCGTCCCGGGGCTCGGCAAGACCATGCTCGTGCGAACCATCGCCGACGTCATCGACTGCACGTTCAACCGCATCCAGTTCACACCCGACCTCATGCCGGCCGACATCACCGGCACCAACATCCTCATCGAGGAGGGCGGGCAGCGCGTCTTCCGCTTCCAGCCCGGCCCGATCTTCGCGAACCTCGTCCTCGCCGACGAGATCAACCGCGCGACGCCCAAGACCCAGTCGAGCCTGCTCGAGGCGATGCAGGAGCACCAGGTGACGGTCGCGCGCCAGCGGTTCCCGCTCGACGCCCCGTTCTTCGTCCTCGCCACGCAGAACCCGCTCGAGATGGAGGGGACGTATCCCCTCCCCGAGGCCCAGCTCGACCGTTTCCTGTTCAAGGTGATGGTCCCGTTCCCGTCCGAAGAGGACCTGATCGCGATCATGGACCGGACGACCGGCTCGGAGTCCGTGACCGCCGACAAGGTCTGCACGGCGGCCGAGATCGTCGAGATGCAGCGCCTCGCCAAGGCCGTCCCGATCGCCCCGCACGTGACGGCGTACGCGGTCAGCGTCCTCGCCGCGACCCATCCGGACCAGCCGCGCGCGCCGCAGCTCGTCCGCGAGTACGTCCGCTACGGCGGGTCGCCCCGCGGCGCCCAGGCGCTCGTGGCGGCCGGCAAGATCTACGCACTCCTCGATGGCCGCTTCAACGTCGCCATCGACGACATCCGGGCGGTCGCCCTGCCGGCCCTGCGCCATCGGATCATCCTCAACTTCGAGGGCGAGGCCGAGGGCATCACGACCGAGGCGATCGTGCGGAGCATCCTCGACACGGTCATCCCGCCGTCGGTCGAATAGCGGGTCCCGGACCCGCCTTGGCCGAGCGCGCATGACCGGACCCTCCGTCGGGCCGCCCGCTTCCGACCCCGTCGAGCGGCCGGTCGGCACGGCTCGCCCCGCGTTCCTGCCGAACGAGATCGATCCGACCGTCTTCGACGAAGGCTTCCTGCGCCAGCTCGAGCGCCTCCTCCTGCTGATGCGCTCCCCGGTCCGTGGCGGCCTCAAGGGCGGCCGGCGCAGCGTCAAGCGCGGCCAGTCCGTCGAGTTCGCCGACTATCGCGACTACACCCTTGGCGACGACCTGCGCCAGCTCGACTGGAACGTCTACGCCCGGCTCGAGCGCCTCTTCGTGAAGCTCTTCGTCGAGGAGGAGGACGTCACCGTCACGCTGCTGATCGACGCCTCGGCTTCGATGGCATCGGGGACGCCCGGCAAGCTCCTGTTCGCGAAGCGCGCCGCGGCCGCGCTCGGGTACATCGGCCTCGCCAGCGAGGACCGGGTCGCGGTCACCGCACTCTCCGGGCGGACCGCACGGCGACGGACCGCGCTCCGGGGCTCCGGACGGGTCTTCCGGCTCCTCGCGGACCTGTCGGCGATCGAGCCCGCGGAGGGACCGACGGACCTCCTCGTCGCCGCCCGCCATGCCGGCGCACAGCTCCACGGCCGTGGCATCGTCATCCTCCTCTCGGATCTGCTCGACCCCGCTGCCGACAAGGTCATCCGCGAGCTCGCCGCGACCGGCTCCGAGCTCATCGTCATGCACGTCCTGTCGCCCGAGGAGCTCGATCCGGCGCTCGAGGGCGACCTGCGCCTCATCGACAGCGAGAGCGGCGAGGGGCTCGACGTCACGGTGGACCTGGCCACGATCGATGCCTACAAGGCGCGGCTCGACGCCTGGAAGACGGACCTGGCGGACCTGTCCGCGAAGCGCCGGGCGAGCTACGTCGACCTCTCGTCCGACCAGAACCTCGCCGACCTGATGTTCGCCGAGCTGCGCCGGCGCCGGGTCCTGGGCTGACGCGATGCCGTTCATCAGCCCGCTCGCCCTCGCCGGCCTCGTGTTCATCCCCGCCGTGATCGCGATGTACCTGCTCAAGCTGCGACGCGACCAGGCCGTCGTCCCGTCCACGCTGCTGTGGAGCCGGCTGCTGACCGATGTCGAGGCCAACGCGCCATGGCAGCGCCTGCGCCGAAGCCTCCTGCTGCTCGTCCAGCTGCTGCTGGTCCTTGTGCTGGTGCTGCTCGCGGCACGACCGTTCCTGGAACGCCCTGCCGGGCTCGTCGCGCGACGTGGTGCTGGTCATCGACACCTCGGCCAGCATGGGCGCCACGGACGTCGCGCCGAACCGCCTGGCCGCCGCGCGCGACGCGGCGATGGCCGCCCTCAAGGACCTTCCCACGGGCGGGAAGGTCAGCGTCATCGCCGCCGACCGGACGGCACGGATCGTGGTCAATGAGACGACCGACCTGGGGCGCGTCCGGCAGGCGCTCGACGGCCTCGTACCGGCCCCGACCCGCGGCGACCTCGGCGACGCCCTGGAGCTCGCCTCCAAGCTGGCGACGCGGTCCGGCGACGCGCAGATCCTGGTGGCCACCGACGCGGCCCTCTCCTCTCCACCGGCGGTCAAGGTCTCGGCGCCGATCAAGGTCCTGCCCGTCGGGCGCGACCGCAAGAACCAGGCGATCGTCGCGCTCGCGGTCCGCACCGCCCCATCGGCCGTCACGCGCTCGGTCTTCATCAGCGTCGCGAACGTCGACCTCGAGCTCGCCAGCCGCCGGATCGAGTTGTGGGGCGACGACCGGCTGCTCGAGGCGCGGGACATCGTCCTGGAGCCCCAGGCGCGCTCGGATGTCGTCATCGACGACGTCCCGGACGATGTCGCGGTGGTCGAGGCGCGCCTGGTCGTCGCGCGACCCGGGCGTGACGACCCCGGACCAGCTCGCGGTCGACGACCATGCCTGGGCGGTGCTGCCGGCCGCGCGCACCCGCCTCGTGCTCGTCGTCGGCGAGGGCGATCCATACCTGGAGACCGCCCTCTCGTACCTGCCGAACGTGGAGCTCTACGGTGTCGCGCCGAAGGACTACGGCGCCTCGACGCAGCGCACGGACGGCCGCCCCTGGGACCTGACGATCTTCGAGGGAAACCTCCCGGCCAAGCTGCCGAGCACCCCCATCCTGGCCATCGCCCCGCCGGCGACCAGCCCGCTCGGCGAGGTGACCGGCACGCTCAAGGACCCCGGGATCGGATCGCTCGACCCGGCCGAGCCGGTGCTCCGCTACGTCGACCTCTCGACGACCCACATCTCCAGCGCCCAGAAGCTGGTCGCCCCCGAATGGGCGCGGACCGTCATCCCGGGACCCAACGGCGCGCCGCTGCTCTACACAGGCATCCGCGCGGGCCTGCCGACGGCCGTCCTCGCCTTCGAGCCGCGCCGCTCCGACCTGCCCCTCCAGGTGGCCTTCCCGATCCTGCTCTCGAACCTCACCGGCGAGCTGCTCGGCGGCTCCACGGCCCCGACCGACGCCGTCGCCCCGGGGATCGCCGGTCACCCTCCAGGTCCCCGCCGGCGCGACCGGGCTGTCCGTGGCGCGGCCCGACGGCACCGCGACCGAGCTGGCCCCGAGCCTGGCCAGCGGGTCTGCCGTGACCTACGCGCTGACCGACCTGCCCGGGATCTACACGGTCACGCCGACCGGGCTCGTCGCCGCCTCCCCCGCCCCGTCGGGCAGCGCGGGTCCGACGCCGCGACCGTCCGCCAGCGCCGGCCCCTCCGGGTCGCCCGGCGCCACCCCGCTGCCCGTCGACCCGAACGCGCCCGTCCGCTTCGCGGTCGACCTGTTCGATCTCGGGGAGTCGTCGATCGCACCCGGGTCGCCGGCCGCCATCGAGGCCCTCGGGACCGTCGCGGCCGCTCCGGGGGCATCCCCAGCGCCCGGCACCCCGGCGGCCACGGAGCGGCCGACGACGCGTGACGAGCTGTGGGTGCCGATCGTGCTCGCCGTGCTCGTCGGTCTGTGCCTCGAGTGGGCCATCTACCACCGCGACGCGGTGATCCGCCTGCGCCGCACGATCGGCGGCTCCGGCAAGCGACGACCCGACGGCGGGACTGCCTGATGGGCATCTCCTTCACGGAGCCGCAGTGGCTCCTGCTGCTGATCCCGGCCCTCGCCATGACGATCGGGCTGCACCTTGCGGCCCGCCGGCGGATCGGGGCCGGCCGGCGCCGCGCCGCGCTCGTGATCCGCTCGCTCCTGCTCGGCGCCCTGGTCTTCGCGATCGCCGGGTTCCAGCTGGTGCTGCCCGTGGACCGCCTCGCGACGGTCTTCGTCGTGGACCTCTCGGATTCGGTCGGCAACCCCGGCCGCAGCGAGGCCCTAACCTTCCTGCGCGAGACGCTCAAGGACAAGCCGCAAGGCGACGTCGCGGGCATCGTGGCCTTCGGCAAGGACGCCCTCGTCGAGCGCCTCCCGTCCGAGCTCGACGAGCTCGACCGCATCGCCTCCGCGCCGGTCGAGAGCGCGACCGACATCGGGGCCGCGCTGCGCCTCGCCACCGCGCTCTTCCCCGACGATTCCCAGAAGCGGATCGTCCTGCTCAGCGACGGCAACGACACGACCGGCGGCGGCCAGGCTGAGGCGTCGCTGGCGGCGAGCCGCGGGATCCGGATCGAGACGAAGGCCATCGGCCTCGGGAACGTCGACGAGGTGCTGATCGAGCGGCTGACCACGCCATCGACCGCACGACTCGGCGAGTCGGTCCAGGCGCTGGCCGAGGTCCGCTCCTCGGTCGCCCAATCAGCGACCGTCCGCCTGTTCGCGGATGGGGCGCTGGTGGCCACCCAGCCGGTCCAGCTCGTGGCTGGCGTGACGCGGGTCACGTTCGACCTCAAGCCGACCGAAGCCGGCTTCCACACGTTCCGAGCGGTCGTCGAGGCGGCTCGCGACACGTTCAGCCAGAACGACCGCGCCGACTCCAACACGATCGTCAAGGGCGAGCCGCGAACGCTGATCCTCAAGGGCAACGACCAGGTGGCGACCCAGCTCGTCGCGGCCCTCAAGGCACAGCGCCAGCAGGTCGACACGATGATCCCCGAAGCGTTGCCGACGGACCTGGCCGGCCTGGCGACGTACGACAGCATCGTGCTCGTGGACGTGCCCCGGCTGCGCCTCAGCGACAAGCAGCTCGCCGCGCTCCAGGTCTACGTCCGCGACCTCGGCAAGGGGCTCGTGATGGTCGGCGGAGAGGACAGCTTCGGGGCCGGCGGCTACCAGAAGACGCCGCTCGAGGAGTCGCTGCCGGTCGACATGGGCGTGCGCGACCGCCAGAAGCAGCCGGACATCGCGCTCGTGGTCGTCATCGACAAGTCGGGCTCGATGGCGGCCTGCCACTGCAACACGTTCGACCGCGGGACCGGCAGCAGCATCGCGGGCGTCCAGAAGGTCGACATCGGCAAGGAGGCGATCCTGCGGGCCGCCGCCGCCATGACCGACCGCGACGAGCTGGGCGTGGTCGCCTTCAACGAGTCGGCGCACTGGGTCGTCCACACCCAGCCGCTCGGGACCGTCGGCGACCTGCAGGGCCAGCTCGCCGGGATCAAGGCCGACGGCCAGACGAACATCTACTCGGGACTGGACGAGGCGGTCAAGTCGCTCGAGGGCGTCGCGGCCACGCGCCGCCACATCATCCTGCTGACCGACGGCTGGTCCACCTCCGGCCAGTACGACGCGATCCTCGCGAAGATGAAGGCCGACGGGATCACGCTCTCGACGGTCGGCGCGGGCGGCGGCGCCAACCCGTTCCTCGAACAGCTCGCGACCCGCGGCGGCGGTCGGTTCTACGCCGCCGCGAACCCGGCGAGCATCCCCGACATCTTCCTCAAGGAGACGCAGCAGGTCTCCGGCCAGCAGATCATCGAGGAGCCGTTCTTCCCCATCCAGACCTCGTCCTCGCCGATCCTGCGCGGGCTCGACCAGGGCTTGCCCAAGCTGCTCGGGTACAACGGGACGACCGCGAAGTCGGCCGCGCAGACCGTGCTGGTCACGTCGCGCGATGACCCGCTCCTCGCCCAGTGGCAGTACGGGCTGGGGCGGTCGGTGGCGTGGACGTCCGATTCGACCGGTCGATGGGCGAAGGACTGGCTCGCGTGGCCAGGCTTCGACCGGTTCTTCTCCCAGCTGGTGAGCTGGACGTTCCCCGGGGACGAGACCGACGGCATCGAGGCGACGTTCCAGACGAAGGACGGGCAGACGGCGCTGCACATCCAGAGCGTCGAGGCCGATGGCTCGCCGCGCGACTTCTACCAGACCAGCGTGGTCCTGGTCGGGCCGGACCTCGAGCCGCACGACGTGGCCCTCGCGCAGGTCGCGCCGGGCGAGTACGAGGCGACGCTCGGCGAGGTCGATCCGGGCGCATATGCGGTCCGGGTGACGCAGACCAAGCCCGGGTCGTCGCCGCTGGGACGGACCGTGGGGCTGGTGGCGCCGACGTCTGCCGAGTACCGGCTCCTGGGCACCGACGAGGCGTTCCTCGGCTCGCTGCGGGCGGCGACCGGCGGCGAGGTCGTCACCACGCCGCTGCAGCCGTGGATCCACGACCTGCGCACCACGAGCCACTTCACGGACCTGTGGCCGCTGCTGCTGATCCTCGCGCTGCTGCTGTGGCCGCTCGATATCGCGCTGCGGCGGGTGTCCGTCGGCCGCCGCGAGCTCGTGCTGGCGCGCGGCTGGCTGACGGGGTTCCGCCGACGACGCCGGACGACCGCGCCGCGGACCGCCGCCGGGGAGAGCCTCCTCGCGGCGCGCGAACGCGCGACCGGGGCGCCATCGCGGGCATCGCTGCGCGGCCCGGGCAGCACGGCAGCGCCGACGAGTGGCGGGACGACGGCCACGGCCGCCACGGGGCCAGTGGAGGCGGCGCCTGCTACGGTGGCTCCGCCCGTGGGCACGGCGCCCGCCCCGGAGCCTCCACCGGCGGCCGCACCGAGCGCGACACCGGCGGCCGCCCCGACGGACGCCGCCGACACCCTCACGAAGCTCCGCGACTCGAAGCGCGCCCGCGGCCGCTGACCGCTCCGGACGGCCCCGCCAGACACCGGCGACGACCGGTGATACCTTCCGCGCGATGTCCCCCGTCCGTCGGGCGCTGAGCGCCCTGCTGCTGAGCGTGCTCGTCGCCGGCTGCGGCGTCGTCAGCACGACCCCGCCGGTCCCCAGCCCAGCCGGGTTCACGGATATCGCCAACGGGTTGGCGAGCCGCGGGATCCGCATCGACCACGTCGTCTCCGGCGACGCCGGATGCACCGACCCGGACCTGATCCCGACCGCGATCGGCCTCGATGCCGCCGGGCTGGACCAGGGGTCCATCGTCCGCCTCCACCTCTTCATCTTCCGGAACCGCGCCTCGTTCGAGAAGCTGCGCGAGACCGTCGACACGTGCGCCCAGAGCTTCGTCACCGACCCGCAGACGTTCGAGTCGATCGACGAGTCGCCGTACGTCCTCGCCGGCCAGGGGCCGTGGGGACAGCAGTTCGAGGCGGCGCTGCGGGACGGGCTGAAGGTCGCGGCCGGCGACGGCGGCGACAGCGGGGGCTACGGGGGCTACTAGTCCCGGGTCCTCGCGTCGGGTCCGGTCTGGTCCGGTGATATCTGGTGCGGTCGGGTGATGTCGCCGCGGCGCCGTCCTTCTCACCCCCGCCGGGACGACCGGGTCACGGTCAGGGGGACCATCCCACGGCCATGGTTGGGGCATGCCCCTCCCCGACCGCCCGGTGTGGCGACTGCTCTCATCAACGCTGCTCGCGCTGGTCCTCGGGATCGCGGTCGTGGCCGGGACGGTCGCGCAGGATTCCGGCGGTCCGGCGCCGGTCGCAGCCCCGGTCCAGGCGGCGCCGGCGGCGCCGTCCATCCCGCCGGGAGCCGTCGAGGGGATCACCGACCCGCCGTCCGATGTCGCTCCCGCGGCCCCCCAGGTTGGCGCCGAAGACCTCGCGGTGCCGGTCCGGACCGTCCTCGCCGGTCCGGTCGCGGCGACCAGCCCAGTCGCCGTCGCGTCGGCGGCCGCGGCCCCGGAGGCCGCACCCGCCGCAACCCCACGACCAAAGGCCGCCAAGCCCTCGACGCCGACCGCGGCGAGCTACCGGGGTCGCAACCACGTCTGGATGCCCGCGCTCGGCATCGACAAATCGGTCTCGTGGTATTCGTGCTCGAACACAGCCTACCCAGGCAACCGGGTCTACCGCTGGGGCTGTGCCGGCGGCAACAACATCTACCTCTTCGGCCATGCTTCCAGCGTGTTCCAGCCGCTCCACGACGCCTATGTCGACGGGCGGCTCAAGAAGGGCATGCGGCTCTTCTACGCCGGCAACGACGGCAAGGTGCACACCTACGTGGTCGCCTGGTGGAAGGTCACGACCCCGACGAAGGGTGTCTGGGCATACGCCGCGCAGGCGAAGGCGAGCCTCACCCTCCAGACATGCCTTGGCTCGCAGAGCCAGTACCGCCTGATCGTCCGCCTGACCCAGGCCGACTGACCGCGGGGCGCCGCGCGGCGCCCTAGACGACCCGCAGCCCGAGGATCCTGCGCGCGATCACGAGACGCTGGACCTGGCTGGTCCCCTCGCCGATCTCGGTCAGCTTGGCGTCGCGCATGAAGCGCTCGACCGGGTAGTCAGTCACGTAGCCGTACCCGCCGTGGACCTGGATCGCGTTGTTCGTCGCGCGCGAGCTGACCTCGGACGCGAAGAGCTTCGCCTCCGCGGCGACCAGCCCGAAGTCGCGGCCCTGGTCCTTGAGCCATGCGGCGCGCCAGACGAGCGCGCGGGCGGCCTCGATCTCGGTCGCCATGTCGGCGATCATGAACGCGACGCCCTGGAACGAGCCGATCGGCCGGCCGAACTGCTCCCGCGTCCGGGCATACGGGATCGACGCGTCGAGCGCGGCCTGCGCCAGCCCGACCGCGAGCGCCCCGATGCTGATCCGGCCGCCATCGAGGATGGCCAGGAACGTCTTGAAGCCGCTCCCCTGCTCCCCGAGCATGTTCGCGGCGGGGACCCGGGCGCCCTCGAAATGCAGCTCGCCGGTCGCCGACGCGTGGAGGCCGAGCTTGTCCTCGAGCCGCCCGACACTGAAGCCCGGCGTGTCCGCGGGAACGATGAACGCGCTGATCTCCGGGTTGCCGGCCTCCCTGGTGCCGGTCCGGGCGGTGACGATGTAGGTCCCGGCCTGGCCAGCGTTCGTGATGAAGCGCTTGCCGCCATCGATGACCCACGTGCCGCCGTCGAGGCCGTCCTCGGGGCCGTCCTCGTATCGGGCGGTCGTGCGCGTGCCGCCCGAATCGCTGCCGGCACCGGGCTCCGTCAGCCCGTAGGCGCCGATGACCCGGCCCTGCGCCATGGGCACCAGGAACTGGTCCTGCTGGGCCTTAGTGCCGGCCAGATGGAGTGGGCCGCAGCCGAGGCTCGTGTGGGCGGCGACGATCAGCCCGAGCGATCCCCAGACCCGTCCGATCTCCTCGATCGCGATGGCGTAGGCGAGCGTGTCGAGGCCGGCGCCGCCCTCGTCCTCGGGGATCGGGATGCCCAGCCAGCCGAGCTCGCCGATACGCCGGACGATCTCGATCGGAAAGCGCCGCTCTCGCTCATGCGCCTCGATGACCGGAGCGACCTCGGTGAGCATGAAGTCGCGGATCGTGTCGCGCAGCAGCGCGTGTTCGGGGGAGAGGTCGAGGTCCATGCACCGGCGAGCGTAGCACCGGGACAGCGAGGGACGGGCACCGGTGCTAGCCTTCCCGGATGTCCGATCCGAATGCATCGGCGCCCGCTCCGAACGCATCGGCGCCCGCCGCCAGCCCGCACCCGCCGACGGTCGGCGCGGGATCGGTCGGAGGGCCGTCCAGCCTTCGCCGGGACCTCGTGCTGCGGCTCCGCCTTGATGGGCCCTCGTCGCCGGACCAGCTCGCGAGCCGGCTCGGGGCGTCTCGGACGGGCGTGCTGCAACAACTCCGGGCGCTCGAGGCCGCCCACCTGGTCAGCCGCCACACCGTCCGGCATGGCGTCGGCCGGCCGCGGCACCTCTACGACGTGACCCCCGACGCACAGGACCTCTTTCCCGCGACCTACGACGCGCTGGCGGCCGGGCTGCTGGCCGCGATCGGGGCGGTCGGCGGCGACGAGCTGCTCGAGGAGGTCTTCGCGGCCCGTCGGCGCCAGCTCGGGAACCGGGTCCGCGACCAGCTGGCCGACCGGGTCTCTCCTGACGCGCCGCTCGCCGAGCGAGTTCGCGAGCTCGCCGAGATGCAGGCCCAGCAGGGCTATCTGGCCGAGACCGTCGTCGAGACCAACGGCGCGATCCGCCTCAAGGAACACAACTGCGCCATCTACCACGTGGCGAAGGCGACGCCCGCGGCTTGCCGCGCCGAGCTGGACCTGTTCCGCGAGGTCCTGGGCGCCGACGTCACCCGCGAGACGCACATCGCCGCGGGCGACCGCTGCTGCTCTTACCGCGTCGAGGAACGCGCCGGGGACTGAGGGAAGTGGCGAGGTCAGCCGGTCGGGGCGGTGGCGGGCGGCAGGGGCGGGCGGCAGGGCGTCGGTCCCAGGCGGCGCGACGGCGGGCTCGCAGCGCGACGGCGGGCCGGGGCCACCGGACCTCCGCGGCGGAACTCGGCGCCATGTGCGCATCGCATCCCACTTGCGGCTCCATCGCCGACTTCTGCCCAGCCTCGTCCGCCGTCATGCCGCTCATTCATAGGATCTGAGCAGTCGCCCCGATAACGCTCGATCTGGCGACTTCGACGAACCGCTTGCGAGGTTCGTCGTGCACGCGCAGACCTCGCCGGCGGCGCGGAGCGGTCATCGAGGACGGGATCGGGACGGCTTCTGCCCTGTTTATGAATGGGCGGCATGAAACGCGGCAGAACGTGTCCCACGGGGGGACCTCGCGGAGCGTCGGCCGCGGATCGGCCGGGCGCCTGGCAGCCTACGCCTCTTCGCGCTCCACGACCGCGCGGCGCGCCGGCTCCAGCACCGGTGCCGGCACGTCCGTGACGTTCGGCACGAACGAGGCGGCGAGCGATGTCTCCGCGGCTTGCACCTGGTCGGCCGCGGACAGGATCCCGAGACGACCCAGCTGGGCCATCTCGTCGCGGATGTAGGTCTTGAGCATCTCGGGGCCGTCGGTGTTGATCGTGAACCGGACCTCGTTCCGCCGCAGCGTGTCGAAGATCCAGCGGAACTCCTCCCAGCCGCTCACGACCTTCGTGTTCAGGTTGGAGGTCGGGCAGATCTCCAGGACGATCCCGCGCTCCCGGATCATCGACATCGCGCGCGGGTCGTAAGCCGCCTTGACGCCATGGCCGATCCGGTCCGGCTCGAGCAGCTCGACGACCCGGGCGATCTCCTCGATCGGGCCGGACTCGCCGGTGTGGACGGTCAGCCCCAGCCCGAACTGGCGCGCCCGCCGGAAGAGCCGACGGTAGTCGGCGACGCGGAAGGTCGTGGCCTCCGGCCCGGCGATGTCGATGCCGACGACGCCACGGTCCCGCCAGGCGATGGCCTTCTCCGCGATGATCTCGTTGAGCTCGTATGGGAACGCCCGGTCGAGGCAGAAGATCAGGCCAGGCTTGACCGGGTACTCGAGGGTCGCCTTGTCCATGCCGCGGACCGCCGCCGCGATGATGTGGTCGAGGTCCTGCTCGCCGCCGCGGTTCCGCTTCATGGGGTTGAAGCGGAGCTCCATCGTGGTGACGTTGTTCTTCCGGTACGCCCCGCCCACGACCTCGTAGACGGCACGCTCGACCGCGAGTGGGGAGCTCTGGATCAGCTCGGTCCAGTGGAAGAGCTGCAGGTAGCCATCGAAGCTCTGGGAGCGCCTCGAGACCGTGATCATGTCCCGGAACTCCCAGTAGTCCTTGGTCGGCAGCTTGATGCCCTGGGAGTGGGCGATCCCCCACATGATCGCCGGGGTCACCGCGCCACCGAGGTGGCAGTGCAGCTCCGCGAGGGCGATCTTGCGCGAGAGAGGTCGGGCCATATACCGGCAGGATACCGTCAGCCCGCCGCAGCCGCCGGCTAGCCCGCAAGCGGGACGATGCGGCCCTCGGCGTCGATGGTGGCCTGGCGGCGCAGGCGCTTGAGCTCGGCGCCCGGGACCTGGTCGCGGGCGTGGTAGCTGGAGCGCACCAGCGGCGCCGACTCGACGTGCTTGAAGCCGAGGGCCAGCGCCTCGGCCTTCATCTCGGCGAACTCGTCGGGGTGGTAGTAGCGCTCCAGCGGCAGGTGCTCCAGCGACGGCCGCAGGTACTGGCCGATGGTCAGGATGTCGACGTCGTTGGCGCGCAGCGCCGCGAACGCCTCGGCCAGCTCGGGGCGCGTCTCGCCCAGGCCGACCATCAGGCTGGACTTGGTGTGGACCGGGTAGCCGATCCCCTGGGCCATCTCCTTGGCCCGGCGCAGCACGTACAGCGAGCGCTCCCAGCGGGCGCGCTTGCGGACCGGCTTCTGCAGCCGCTTCACGGTCTCGAGGTTGTGGTTGAGGATGTCGGGCCGGGCGTCCATGACCGTCTGGAGGCGCTCGTCGGCACCGTCGAAGTCGGGGATGAGCACCTCGATGCCCATCCCGGGCGACGTGGCGCGCATGGCGCCGATCGTCTCGGCGAAGATGCGCGCGCCGCCGTCGGGCAGGTCGTCGCGGGCGACGCTGGTGACGACCACGTGCTCGAGGCGCATCGCGCCGACCGCCTCGGCGACGCGGCGCGGCTCGTCGTCGTCGAACCACGTCGGCCGGCCGGTCTTGACCGCGCAGAACCCGCACGCCCGGGTGCACGTGTCGCCGAGGATCATGATCGTGGCCGTGCGCTGGTCCCAGCACTCCCCGATGTTGGGGCAGCGGGCCTCCTCGCAGACGGTGTTGAGCGACAGGCCGCGCAGGAGGCCCTTCAGGTCGTGGTAGTTGTCGCCCGACGGGAAGCGCGAGCGGATCCACTCGGGGTGGCGGCGCGCGGCGAGGGATCCGTCGGCCGCTGCGACGCCGGCCATCCCCCCGCCGAGCGCGATCGGCAGGTCCGGCCGGCCGTGCGCGCCGGCGTGCCCGCCGGCGCGGCGTCGGGTGGCGTGAAGATCGGGAGGTCTCGGCCCATCGTGGGGAGTGTACGACGGGTCAGGAGCGGGGGCCGGCGGTCTCGGCGAGCACAGCGGGGAGCCCGACCGCGAGCGGCCGCGGGTCGAAGCCGAGCTCGCGCGCGGCGCGGGCCGCTGTCGCCCAGTACGTGACGCCGATCGACGCGCTCACGATCTCGCGCAGGTTCGGGGAGAGCCCGAACCACGCCCCGCGTCCCGGGAAGATCGCCGCCCCGATGCGCAATGGAAGGTCGGGGATCTCGAGCCGCGGCAGCCGGTGACCGCCGGCCCTCGCCGCGATCGCGAGGGCGTCGCGGATCCGCACGTTGTCCCCGCCGAGGACGTAGGTGCGGCCGGCCGCCCCGCGGTCGAGCGCGGCGAGGATCCCGCGCGCCAGGTCCTCGACGTGGACGAACCCGAGCCCGACGCCGCCCAGCCCCACGAACGGGAGCGTGCCGGCATAGGCCTGGGCGAGCTGCCCGCCGATCGGCGTGTGGTCGCCAGGACCGTAGACCTGCGAGGGCATGACGATCACCACCGGCGCGCCGTCCGAGATGCGCCGCTCCGCCTCCTGGTGGGCGCGCCACTTCGTCTCGTCGTACCAGCTCACGAACCCGTCCGCCGGGTCGCGCCGGTAGTCCTCGTCGACGGTCGCGCCGTGCGTGTTGCCGAAGACGTTGATCGTCGAGACGTAGACGATCCGCGGGACCCCGTCCGCGATGGCGGCATCGAGTGTCCGGCCCGTCGTGCCGACGTTGGTGTCCTCCATCGCCGGGCGCTCGCCCGCCGCGATCCCGATCCGGTAGGAGCCGGCCGCGTGGATCACCCCGTCCATCCCGGCCAGCGCCGCGGCGATCGCGGCCGTCTCGGCGAGGTCGTTCGTGACGACCGTGAGACCCGGCGCAGCGGCGAGGCTGGACCTGCCGGGATCACGCACCAGCGCGACGACCTCGTCCCCGCGGGCGAGGAGCTGCCGGACGATCGCGCCGCCGACGAACCCCCCGCCGCCGGTGACCGCGACGCGCATTCAGTAGACCGGCGTGTCGGTCCCGACCGCTTCGAGGGCCGCCTTGACCGCGCGCAGGAAGGCCGCGCCCTGGGCGCCGTCGTTCGCGCGATGGTCGATCGCGAGGACCATGTTCATGACCGGCCGGATGGCGATCACGTCGCCCTCGGGCGTCTCGCGGACGACCGGGCGCTTGGTGATGGCCTCCATGGTCAGGATGGCGACTTCGGGCACGTTGATGATCGGCATCGTCAGGTTCGAACCGAACCAGCCGGTGTTGTCGATGGTGAACGTGCTGCCACCGAAATCGTCAAGGCGGAGCTTGCCGGCGCGGGCACGGGCCGCCACCTCGGCGACCGCGTGGTTGAGGCCGTTGATCGACAGCTGGTCGACGTCGCGCACGACCGGGACCAGCAGCCCGTCATCGACCGCGACCGCGACGCCCATGTTGATCCGCCGCTTGGCGAGGATGCCGCCATCGGTCCAGTGGGCGTTGAAGGTCGGGTAATGCTTGAGCGCCTCGACCGCGGCCTTGATCACGAACGGGACGTAGCTGAGCGACAGCCCCTCGCGGGCCGAGTAGTCGCGCTTGGCGGCCTCGCGAGCGCGCACGAGCCCGCTCGCGTCGACCTCCATGTGGACGTAGGCGTGCGGCACGGCCAGCGACCGGGTCATCTGCGCGGCGATGCCCTTGCGCATCTGGGTCATCGGCAGCAGGAGCTCGTCCGTGCCGGGCGGGAAGACGATGGCGCCGCCGGCCGGGGCGCTCGCCTTGGGGGCCGCGATCGGCGCGGCCGAGGGGGCCGAGGGAGCCGCAGATCCGTTGGTGGCCGGGACCGCGCTGCCGGTCCGGATCGACTCGACCACGGCCAGCACGTCGTCCCGCGTGATCCGGCCGCCGCCGCCGGTGCCGGGGACCTGCTCCGGGCTGAGGCCGTGCTCGCGGAGCAGGCGGCGGACCGCCGGCGTCATGCGCGCATCAGCATCGCCGGTCGCGGCGAGAGTGGCCGCGGGTGCGAGGGGTGCGGCCGCCGGAGCCGCCGCGGCCGGAGCCGCTGCCGGTGCGGCCACGGCCGCCGCCGGCGCTGGCGCGGTCGCACGCTCATCGGAGCCGGCCGGGCCGTCGGCGGGTTCCACCGCTGGCTTGGCCGCGGGCACGGACGTGGCGGCCGGGGCCGTCGCCGCCGGGGCGGTCGCCTCGTCGCCGGTGTCGATGATCGCGATCTCGGCGTCGTTGGGGACGGTCGCGCCCTCCTCGACCAGGATCTCCGTGAGGATGCCCGCGAACGGCGAGGGGACCTCGGCGTTGACCTTGTCGGTGATGACCTCGAGCAGCGGCTCGTACTTGTCGACGTGGTCGCCGGGCTGCTTCAGCCATTTGCCGATCGTGCCCTCGGCGACGCTCTCGCCGAGCTGGGGCATGGTTACCTTGGCCACGTTCGCTGGTCCTCCGAGTCGCGTACCGATCGAGGCGTGACGCACCGGTCGTCGCGCGTAGTGTCGCCCATCCGGGCAACGAGGGTCGAATGGGGAGTGGCGCGGGGCGGGCTCGCGTCAGTACGCCGCGAGCTTGCGGATCCCGGCGGCGATCTTCTCGGGGTCGACCATGAACCAGTCCTCCAGGACGTGGTTGTACGGCACGCCCGGAACCTCCGGCCCGGCGATCCTGGTGACCGGGCCGTCGAGGTAGTCGAAGGCCTCCTCGCCCACGATGGCCGCGACCTCGGCCCCGTAGCCGCCGAACTTGTTGTCCTCGTAGACGATCAGGCACTTCCCGGTCTTGCGGACGCTGTCGAGCACCGTCTCGCGGTCGAGCGGCCGCAGGGTGCGCAGGTCGATGACCTCGGCGCTGATCCCCTCCTCCGCCACGCGATCGGCCGCCTCCAGGGCGTAGTGGGCCATCAGGCCGTAGGCGACCACCGTCACCTGCGAGCCCGGGTGGGTCACCGCCGCCTTGCCGAGCGGGACGACGTAGTCGGTATCGGGGACGTCGCCGCGCACCGAGCGGTACATCTTCTTGTGCTCGAAGAACAGCACCGGATCCTCGTCGCGGATCGCGGAGCGGAGCAGGCCGCGGGCGTCGTACGGCGTCGACGGCACCACGACCTTCAGCCCCGGCACGTGCGTGAAGAACGCCTCGACGCTCTGCGAGTGGTACAGCGCGCCGTGGACGCCGCCACCGTACGGAGCCCGGATCGTCATCGGCACGCCGTAGCCGTTGTTCGAGCGGTAGCGCATCCGGGCGGCCTCGGAGACGATCTGGTTGAACGCCGGATGGATGAAGTCCGCGAACTGGATCTCGGCGACCGGGCGGAGCCCGTTCACGGCGGCCCCGATGGACGCCCCCACGATCATCGATTCGGTCAGCGGGGTGTCGATGACCCGGTCCTCACCGAACTCCGCCCACAGGCCGTCGGTGGCCAGGAAGACGCCGCCCTTCTTCCCGACGTCCTCGCCGAGCACGATGATCGACTCGTCACGCCGCATCTCGTCGGCGAGGGTCTCGCGGATGGCGTCGATGAAGGTCCGGGTCGGCATCAGGGCGCGGCCAGCGCGTCAGAGTCGTCGGGGTCATCGGCATAGACGTAGCGCATCGCCGTCGCGGGGTCGGGATCGGGCTCCGCCTCCGCGTAGTCGGTCGCATCCTCCACCGCGGCCTTCAGCTCGTCGGCGATGCGGCCCTCGATCTCGTCGGTCAGGACGCCCGCGTCGCGGAGCTGCTCGCGGAAACGTGGCAGGGGGTCCCGCTCGCGCTCCGACGCCAGCTCCTCGGCGGCGCGGTATTTCGTCTGCTGGTCGTCGGAGGAGTGCCCCGTGAGACGGGTCACCTTGGCCTCGATCAAGGTCGGCCCCTCGCCGGCCCGGGCGCGGGCCACCGCATCGCGTGCCGCCGCGTAGCAGCCCAGCACGTCGACGCCGTCCACGACGACGCCCGGGATGCCGTAGCCGGACGCGCGGTCGGCGACATCCTCGACCGAGACCTCCATCGCGGCCGGCACGCTGATGGCGTACCCGTTGTTCTCGACGACGAACACGAACGGCAGCTTGTGGATCGCCGCGAAGTTCAGCCCCTCGTGGACGTCACCCTGGTTCGACGAGCCCTCCCCCATCGAGGTCATCGCGACCTGGCCGGTCTTGCGGATCTTCGCGGCGAGGGCGATCCCGACGGCATGCAGCAGCTGGGTGGCGACCGGCGAGCTGACCGAGAGCAGGTTGTGCTCGTGCGAGCCGTAGTGACCCGGCATCTGGCGCCCGCCCGACGACGGATCGCTGGCGGTCGCGTACTGCGCGGTCATGATGTCGCGCGCCGACATCCCGAACGTGAGGCAGGTCGCGATCGAGCGATAGAACGGCGCGATCCAGTCGTGGCCCTTCTCGAACGCCATCGCGATGCCGACCTGCGCGCCCTCATGCCCCTGGCCGCTGATGACGAACGGGATCCGGCCGGCCCGGTTGAGGATCCACATCCGCTCGTCGACCGCCCGGGCGAGCGCGACCAGGCGGTACATCTCGACGAGGTCGTCGTCGGACAGGCCGACGGAGGCCGCGAGCGCCGATGGTCCCCTGCTCACCGCCATCGGACCGATGGGCCTCCTCGTCCGGTCGCCTGCCGTGGCGCCGGCATCCGCGGCGCGCCTCGCATCAGAAGTTGATCGCTCGTCCGTCGACGGCCATCGCCGCCTCGCCCAGGATCTCGGAGAACGTCGGGTGGGGGTGCGTCGCCGCACCGATCTCCCACGGCGCCGCCTCGAGGGTGAAGCCCAGGCTCGCCTCGGCGATGAGGTCCGTCGCGTGCGGGCCGATGATGTGGACGCCGATGGTGTCGCCCGTGGTGGTGTCCGCGATGACCTTGGCGAAGCCCTCGTACTCGCCGCCGATGATCGCCTTGGCGATCGCCTGGAACGGGACCTTGCCGACCTTGTAGGGGGTGCCGGCCGCCTTGACCTGCTCCTCGGTCAGGCCGATGGAGGCGATCTCGGGGCGGCAGTACGTCGCTCGCGGCTGGCTCGTGTAGTCCATCTCGTGGACGTCCTTGTCGCCGGCGATCGTGTGGGCCGCGATGATCCCCTCGTGTCCGGCGGTGTGGGCCAGCCACAGCCCGCCGATCGCGTCGCCGATCGCGTAGACGTGCGGCTCCTTCGTGCGCATGTGCCCGTTCGTCTTGATCACGCCGCGGTCGGTCTCGACCTTGGTCGTCTCGAGGCCGATGTCCTCGATGTTGGCGGCGCGGCCGGTGGCCACCAGCATCAGCTCCGCGCGGAGCTCGGCCGGGTCCTTGCCCTCCGGCCCGACCATGACGCAGATCCCATCCTTGTCGGTCGTGACCGAGGCGGGATCGAAGCGTGCGTTGGTCATGACCGTGATGCCGCGCTTCGTGAAGCTGCGCTCGAGGGCCTTGCTGACCTCGCCGTCCTCGAGCGGGACGATGCCCGGCAGGTACTCGAGCACGGTGACCTTGACGCCGACGTCGTGGAACATCGAGGCGAACTCGACGCCGACGGCACCCGCCCCGACGATGACGATGTCCTTGGGGAGCGTGTCCATCCGCAGGACGTCGTCACTGGTGACGATGCGCTTGCCGTCAGGCGTCAGGCCCGGGAGCGACTTGACCCGCGAGCCGGTGGCGATGATCACGTCGGTGGCGTTGAGGACGCGGTCGCCGCCCTTGCCGGGCGTGCCGTCCTCGCCGGGCTGGCTGACCCGGACCTTGCCCGGGCCGTCGAGCCGGCCGCGGCCCTCGATCCAGGTGACCTTGTTCTTGTCGATGAGCGACTTGAGCCCGGTCCACATGCGCTTGACGACCGCGTCGCGGCGGGCGGCCATCGCGGCGTAGTCGACGACGGCCTCGCCGGGGAGGTCCAGGCCGTAGTCCTTGGCGTGGCGGATGCGATCGGCGAAGGCGGCCGATTCGAGGAGGGCCTTGGTCGGGATGCAGCCGCGATGCAGGCAGGTCCCGCCGATCTTGTCCTGGTCGACGAGGGCGACCTTCAGGCCCAGCTGCGCGGCGCGGAAGGCGGCCGAGTAGCCGCCCGTGCCGGCACCGAGCACGACGAGGTCGAAGTCATTGGACGAGCCGACAGCCATGGGTCAGGGTGCCTCGGGATGCCGGCGGTCCAGCGGCCTCGATCGAGCGTCGACGGGCCGGACGGTCGGAAGGATCATGGAGGTCGATGGTACGCGCGGCGTCGCGCCTACCGCAACCGACCGCCCCTCCCGGGCCAGGCGCTGCCCGGTGCTAGACTCCGGCCTTCGGGCGTCAGCCCCGCGACACGGGAGCCTCGTGATGGATCCGGCGATCCTCCGCCTTGCGGTCCTGGTGCTCATCGCCTACCTCATCGGGTCCATCCCGATGGGAGTCCTGGCCGCGCAGCTCTCCGGCGGGCCGGACCCGCGCACGGTCGGCTCGGGAAGGACCGGCGGGACCAACACGCTCCGGGCCCTCGGCCGCGGCTGGGCCGCCATGGTGGTGATCGGGGACCTCCTCAAGGGCGTGGTCCCGATCCTGCTCGCCCGCGTCGTGACCGGCGGCGATCCGCTCGCCGAGGTCCTGTGCGGCGGCGCGGCCGTGACCGGCGCGATCTGGTCGGTCTTCACGGGGTTCCGCAGCGGCCGCGGCGTCGGCACGGGCGTCGGCACCATGCTGGTGATCCAGCCCGTCGCGGTGCTGCTGGCGACGCCCGTCTTCATCGTCGTGATCCTGCTGACCCGCTACGTGTCGCTCGGGTCGCTCCTGGGCTCCGCCGCGATGTTCCCGGCCATGCTCCTGGTCTTCATGCTCGTGCCGGAGACGCCGCTCCCCTACGTGCTCTACTCCGCGTTCGGCGCCGCGCTCATCTGGCTCGCCCACGCCGACAACATCGACCGCCTGCTCCACGGCACGGAGCGCAAGTTCGACCTGGGCCTGCTGGCCGGGAAGCGGCCCGGCTGATCGCACCCGGGCACGGAACGATCCGGGTCGGCTGACGACCCGGATCGCTGCTCAGGCTGGTTCGGCGGGCCGTTGGTCGGCCCGCGCCGAGCGGATGAGGACTAGCCGCGCTGGCTGCGGAAGCAGTCGCTGCAGTAGACGGGCTTGCCGCTCGTCGGGCGGAAGGGGACCTGGGCCTCCTTGCCGCAGGACGAGCAGGTGGCGCTGAACATCTCGCGGGGGCCGCGATCACGGGAGGCGTAGCCGCCGCCGCCACCGTACCCACCGGAGCCACCGGCCGAGTAGCCGCCGCCGGCGCTATAGCCACCGTACGAGTCGCCGCCCTCCGCATTGCGGGCGGCCTTGCGGCTGGCGCGACAGGATGGGCAGCGGCGTGGCTCGGTGAAGCCGCGCTGCGCGTAGAAGTCCTGCTCGGACGCGGTGAAGGCGAACTCCTGTCCACAGTCCGCGCAGGTCAGGTTCTTGTCGTTGTACACGAAATGAAGACTCCTCTCGGTAGCCGGCGCGAGCCCGTCGGGTTCTCGCGTCAGCCGTGAGAGGAGTCCGAGTTAGCGTCGAGCTACGTTCTGGCCGTGGACGCGCTCCACGGCGTTTACGAGCGGGATGGTACAAATCGGAAACGCGGTTGCATAGCCCCGACTTTCAGCGGATCCGAACGGGACTCAGGCCCCGGCCAAGGGTGCCGTCGCGAACAGGTGGCTGAACTGCTTGCACCAGACCACGGCGCTCGCGTAGTCCGCCGGATCGGCACCGGCCGGCAGGTCGTACCCGAAGGCGCCATCGGTCGCCTTGAGCTTGCCGAGCTCCAGGGAGCCGGCGGCATAGCCATCGGCCGCCGGTGACAGGTAGACGTACAGGTCAGGCCCGTTGCGGACGGAGAAGTCCTCGAACCGGAGCCGGTAGCGGCCGGGTCGCGTCTCGGTGATCGTGGCGGTGCCCCGTCCGAAATGGAAGTCGTCGGAGCCGTAGAACTCGCCCGTCGCGACGACGGAGGGCTGGAAGGACGTCGGCGCCGGTGTCGGAGCGGGCGTGGACGTGGGATCGGGCGGCGGGCTTCCCGTCGCGGCCACGGTCGGCGAGGGGATCGCGCTCGTCGCCGTCGGCTGGAGCGTCGGGACGACGAGGACCGGCTCTGCCTCGACGAGGGCCGTCCGCAGGAAGAGCGGCGACCCGAGATACCAGGTCACCGGGAGTCCCAGAGCCAGGGCCAGCCCGACCACCACGGCGGTCCGGCCGCGATGCCGACGCGCCGCCGCCAGCCAGCCCCTCCGCAGCGCGATCAGCGCGACGGCGACGGTCAGGGCAGCCGCCGCGATCGCGACCGCGAGCCGGTAGTCGTAGAGGGCGCCGAAGACGGTGCGCCCGAGGTCCCCGAGGAAGGCCATGGAGCGGACCTTGGCGGGAATGCGTGACGTCCCGATGACGGCCGGCATCGGCCGTCAGGCGGTGGGCGCACCCTCGGGCAGGGCGGGCGCCACCGAGAACTCGCGGCGCGCCACGTCGAGGTACTCCCCGACCTCGCGCCCTTGGCGCGCCTCGTCCCAGCCCAGCTCGCGCGCGAGCAGCGCCGCGACCCGGGGAGCGACCGCGGCGCCCCGATCCGGCAGTTCCTGCGCCAGGCGGGTCCGGCGGGCGAGGATGTCGTCGATCGTGTGCGCCAGCTCGTGCCGGGCCGCCCAGGGGACCTCCGCCTGGAGGAACGGCCGGCCGTCGACCAAGGGCCGGACCAGGTCCAGCGACCGCCCGAGGTCCACCACTCGCGGCGCTTCCGTGCCGTGTCGCGCCACGAGCTGGCCCGCGGCCCCGGAGCCCAAGGCGGCGATCCCCGGGTCGGTGCCCAGCTCCGCGGCGAGCCGCGCCAGCTCAGGGAGGTCCGCGGCGCCGACGAGCCGGTGGTCGGCGGTCGCGCTGGGACGTGCCCGGGCCGCGTCCCGGCCGAGCACCGCATCGATGACGTCCGCGGCCATGACCCGGTACGTCGTGTACTTGCCGCCGCCGATCCGGACCACGCCGTTCGCCTCGACCGAGACCCGGTGCTCGCGGGACGCCTTGACCGTCGAGCCGTCCGATGGTGCGATGAGGGGGCGCAGCCCGGCGAAGGTGCCCACGACGTCCTCGCGGCGCAGATCGACGTCCATCGTCGCGTTGACCGTGTCGAGGAGCTTGGTCACCTCCCATGGATCGGCCGGCGGATGTTCGTCGGAACCCTCGTACGGCGCATCGGTGGTGCCGATCAGCCAGTGCTCGGGCCAGGGCACGAGGAAGACGACCTTGCCCGGGACGCGGATCGTCAGCCCGACCTTGTTGGGGATGCGCTCGCGCCGCACCACGAGGTGTGCACCGCGACTGGGCAGGATGCGCAGGGAGCCACTGCCGAGCGGATGGTCCGCCCGGGCCGCCCAGACGCCCGTGGCGTCGACCACGGCCGCGGTCCGGATCTCCAGGTCCGTGCCGGTCAGGTCGTCGTGGGCGGTCACCGCCTCGATGGAGCCCGGCGACCGGCCGGCCCGGAGCCCCGTTGCGCGGACCCGGGTGGCGATGGTCCCGCCGGCGGCGATCGCCGAGCGAGCCACCGCGAGCGTGTAACGGGCGTCGTCCTCCACCCCGTCGTGATACAGCAGGCCGCCGCGCAGGCCGCTCGTGCGCAGGGTCGGCGCCAGGTCCAGCGTGTCGGCACGGGACAGGCGCCGGTGCCAGCCGCCGTCGTGCCGGGCGCCGAGGATGTCGTACAGCGTCAGGCCGGCGTCGTAGAACGCCTTCGACGCGTACGGGAGGCCGTAGATCGGGAACAGGAGCGGCTCGATGCGCACGAGGTGGGGCGCAAGATGGAGCAGCCGCGAACGTTCGGCGAGGGCCTCACGGACCAGGGCGAAATGGAACTGCTCCAGGTAGCGCAGGCCGCCGTGGATGAGCCGCGAAGAGCGCGACGAGGTGCCCGAGGCGATGTCGTCCTGCTCGATGAGCGCGGCCCGCATCCCGCGCGTGGTCGCGTCGAGGAGCGCGCCGACCCCGACGATCCCGCCGCCGACGATGACGACGTCCCACGAATCGGCAGCGAGGTCCTCCGAGGCTCGGAGCGGCGACCGGCGACCGGGTCGGCCGCCATCACGTCCGCGGCTCGTCCCTCCGCTCGTCGCCGGCGCGGCGCGAGATGCGCCAGAGCAGCCAGCCGGTGCCGACGATCAGGACGACGATGGCGAGCGGCGTGTGGAAGACGACCTCCTGCATCGTCGTCGGGAGCAGGCTCGTGAGCACAGCCAGCCCGAGCACGATCGCGACCACGACCAGGGCGACGACCGCGACCTCCCGCCAGCCCGGCTGACGCCCCGCCGGCCGTGACTCAGCCACGGTCGGCCTCCGCCGGGATGCCGATCGGCGCCACGAGCACCTTCCCGGCATGGGCCACGCCGCGTCGGGTCGCGAGTCCGGTCTTGGGTCGATGGAAGGTGACGGTCAGGTCGGCCCGGACGGCGGGCTCCGACGGCTCACCGCTGGAGAGGTCGACCGCGGTCGGGGTGTCGACCGCTACGACCGGGATCCCCCCTGCGCGGGCACGCACGATCAGCTCGACGGCCGAACGGATGGGGTCGCGCAGCGGCCCGGTCACGCCGGTGCCGAGCAGGGCATCGACGATGACCGCGGCCTTGTCGATACCGGTCCCGAAGATCGCCACGTCCCGGGCGACCGGCATGTGGACCTTGCGGATGCCGCTGTCGCGGGCGATGCGATCCCAGTTCCGGGCGCTCACCGCCCCCGACGGCCGGGCGTCCGGGGTGACCAGCCCGACGATGACCGAGGCGCCCGCCAGCGCCAGCCGCCGGGCCGCGACCAGCCCGTCGCCGCCGTTGTTGCCGGGGCCGCAGAGGATGACGATGGGGCCTGTCCCCCATCGCCCGAGGTCGACCGCGAGGGCGCGGACCGCGGCCGCGACGGCCGTGCCCGCATGCTCCATCAGCCGCTCCTGCGGGATGCCCATGGCCTGTGCCCGCAGATCGGTCCCGGTCATCGCCTCGGCGGTGATCGGCGGAAGCGCCGCCTGGGCGGCCCAGCGCGCGCGGAGCCCGCGCAGGTCGAGCTCGAAGATCGACGGGTCGTTGGCGGGAAGGGCGGGACCGGCGGGCTCGACGGTGGTGGGCATCGCGCCGGCAAGCGTAGCCGAACGCCAGTCAGCCCATCCGCAGCCGGGCGAGCCCGTCCGGGCGACGCTCGACGAGGCCGTCGCGCGCGAGCGCCTCGAGCGCCCGGTCCACGGCGTCGCCGCCGTGGACACCGATAGGTCCAGCGACCTGGATGAAGGCATCGCCCGGGGCCGCCCGGAGGCGGTCCATGAGCCGCCCGCGCAGCCAGCGATTGGTGGCCGGGAATGGCGTGGCGGCGGGACGCGCCCGGGCGCCGGTTCGCGAGCGCCCCGGCGTCGTGACGGCCTTCGCGCCGATCGCCGCCGATCGACACCACGCCCGCGCCGGGCATGGCGCGCACTCGGTCCGACCGGCCCGGCACAGCGTCGCGCCGAGGTCCATCAGGGCATGGGTCCAGGCGGCGGCCGCATCGACCGGGACAGAGGCGTCGGCGATGGCCTGCATCTGCCGGGAGGTCGGCGCCGCTGCCTCCTCGCCGATGAGGACGCGGGTGAGCACGCGGCGCACGTTCGTGTCCACCGCGCCCACGGGCAGCCCGTAGGCGATCGCCGCGACCGCCCGGGCCGTGTACGGACCGACGCCGGGCAAGGTCTCCAGGGTGGCCACGTCGGACGGGACCCGACCCCCGTGCTCACGGACGATGACCCGCGCGGCGCGCCACAGGTTCATGCCACGGCGGTCGTAGCCGAGGCCCTGCCATTCGCGGAGGACCTCCGCGAGGGTCGCGGCGGCGAGCGCCTCGACCGTGGGGAAGCGGGCCATGAACCGCTCCCAGCGATCGGCGGCCCGCGCCGCCTGCGTCTGCTGGGCGATCGCCTCGGACACCAGGACGGCGTAGGGATCCGACGTCCGACGGAACGCGAGCGACCGGCCGGCAGTCGCATACCAGTCGAGGATCGCGCGCTGCGCTTCGGACGGGACCGCGCACGCTTCGTCCATGGCCGAAGTATCGCCGCGGGGCGCGCCGGTGATCCCGAGGTGAGCCGCGCGGCGTACCGTACGAGGCTCGCAGACCCTCAGACCGGAGTCCCACGATGACCATCGCCACGTCCACCTTCGGCGGGTTCTCACCCGACGCCATCGACTTCCTGGCGGAGCTCGCCGAGAACAACGACCGCGCCTGGTTCCAGCCGCGCAAGGCCGACTTCGAGCGGCTCCTCAAGGTGCCGATGGAGCAGCTCTGCGTCGCGCTCGACGAGCTGTTCCGCTCGCAGGGCATCCCGCTCCACGCCGACCCGGCCAGGTCGCCGTTCCGCATCTACCGCGACGTCCGGTTCTCGAAGGACAAGCGGCCGTACAAGACGGCTGTGGCGGCCAGCTTCGGCTGGGCGGGCGACGGCACCGAGTCGCCCGGGCGCTCGCACGCGGACAACGTCCACGCGAGCGGCGGCTACTTCCACCTGCAGCCCGGCGAGATCTACGTCGGCGGCGGCGTCTGGCATCCGGAAACGAGCTGGCTCAAGGGCTTCCGCGACCGGATCGTCGCCGACGACGCCGACTTCCGGGCGATCGTCGAGGCGCCCGCGTTCCGCGAGACCTTCGGGAGCGTCAGCGACGACGGCGAGACCCTCAAGCGCGTCCCGACCGGCTACCCCGCCGACCATCCCGCGGCCGACCTGCTCCGCAAGAAGAACGTCACCTTCGGGCGCAAGCTGTCGGACGCGGAGGCGACGAGCCCCGAGCTGCCGTCGTTCCTGGCCGAATCGTTCGCGGTCGGCACCCCGCTCCTGCGCTACCTGGCCTCCATCTGACGTGCGGTTCGGTGCCGCATTCTGGACCAACCGGACCGACTGGCCGTCGTTGCGGGACGCGGCGCTGGCCGTGGAGCGGGCCGGCTGGGACAGCCTCTGGGTGGACGACCACCTGCTGGCCGACGAAGGCGATCCGGCCGACGCCAAGCTCGAGGGCTGGTCGACGCTCAGCGCCCTGGCCGTCCTGACCGAGCACGTGCGCCTCGGGTTGCTCGTCGGCGCCAACACCTTCCGACCGCCCGGCCTGACCGCGAAGCTGGCCACGACCGTCGACCACCTGTCGGGTGGGCGGGTCGTCCTCGGCCTCGGCGGCGGCTGGTTCGAACGCGAGCACGAGGCCTTCGGGATCGACTTCGGCGCGGGGTTCGGCGAGCGGCTGGACCGCCTCGACGAGGCGACCGGCCTGATCCGCCGGCTGCTCGACGGGGAGCGGGTGACGCACGAAGGGCGTTTCTACCGCATGGATGACGCGATCTGCCGGCCGCTCCCGGTCCAGGCGCGGCTCCCGATCCTGATCGGCGGGTCCGGCCCGACCAAGACGCTCCGCACGACCGCCCGGTACGCCGACATATGGAACGCGTACGGCGAGCCGGACCGGATCGCGGCGACGGGCGAGATCCTGCGGCGGCGCTGCGCTGAGATCGGCCGGCCGTTCGACGAGATCGATCCGACCGTGACCATCCACGCGGTGGTCCGCGGCGATGCCGCGGCGGCGGCCGGCGCCTGGGACGAGATCGCCCGGATCCACGACCTCGACAGCCGCAAAGGCTCGGATGGCAGCGACCGCGGGCTGAACGTCGGCGGCACCCCGGCCGAGGTGGCCGAATACGTCGATGGCTACCGGCGGATCGGCGTCGGCGAGGTCATCGCGGTGTTCCGCTCGCCGTTCGACCTCGAGACCATCGAGCGCCTCGGCGAGGTGCGAGCCGCCCTCGTCGGCTGACGCTCAGGCGTTCTCCGGCCGCATCAGCCAGCGGATCCCCTCGGTCGGCGCCCACAGCCACGACGGCATGTACATCGAGGCATAGGCGAACTCGGCGACCTCCTTGTCGACCTCGAAGGCACGCAGCAGCGCCGCATCGATGGCCGACGGCTCGCCCGCCTCGCGCAACCCGTCGCGGTAGGCGGCCAGGAAGCGCTGTCGCGCGCGCGGGACCCAGCCGTCCAGGTCCAGCCCGGGCTGCTCGAGCGGGCCGCCGGCGAGCTCCTGCGCCCGTCGGCCGGCGCTCCCGGCCACGTGATCGATCGAACGCAGCATCGACGCCACGTCGCGGAGCGGGGAGCGGTGGGCGCGCCGCGCATCGGTGGGATGGAGCGGGTCGCCCTCGAAATCAACGACCCGGTAACCGTCAGGCGCGACCAGGATCTGGCTCAGATGCAGGTCGCCGTGCGCCCGGATCACCCGCGGGACCGTCGGCAGCCCGTCGAGGACGGTGAACGCCTCGGCGATCGGCGGCGCGAGATCGCGCAAGAGCGCCCGCGTCTCGCCGCCCGTTGCCGAGATCGCCTCGTCGAGGTGCCCCCGAGCCGCTGCCGCCCATTCGCGGATCTCCGCCCGAGTCGCGTCGCGCGGCGCGAACTCCGGGATGTCGGGACGCGAGGCCAGGGCGGCGTGGAGTCCCGCGGTGAGCGTCCCGAGGTCCGCCACCACCTCCGTCGCGAACTCCAGGCTCACCTCGCCGGGGGCGAGCAGCCAGGCGACCAAGGCGTCGGCCAGGGACTCGTAGAGGTCGGAGCCATCGGCCACGAACGCCTGCGCGACGGCGACGGTGGTCAATCCGTCGCTCGCGGACACCATCTCGACGTAGCCGGCCAGCGGCGGCACCGCCGCGAACCCGACCTCTTCCGACAGGAACGCGACGAGCTCGAGCTCCGGGTTCAGCCCGCCGCTGAGCCAGCGGTAGGCCTTGAGCAGCACCGCCTCGTCCAGGACGACCGAGGTGTTCGACTGGTCGGCGCCGATATCCCGTTCCGTTGCGGCGGCGATCCCGGTGGTCATCGCCGGCCCGGGCCGGCAGACCAGCGCGGCCGTCGGGGCGGCTCGGGGCTCGTCACCGGCCGGCATGGAGCCGATCGCCCGCCCGTCGGCCATCGCGGCGGCCAGGGCCCTCCAGGCACCATCACCGGGCAGGGCGGCCCGCAGCGGTCGGCCGGTCAGCGCGATCGAGTAGCGCTGCGCCGAGCCGTCATCGAGGACGATGCGCGCGATCGCCAGGACATGCGGCGGGCCGGGATCGAGCTCGAACGCCTCCTCGAGGTCGATGGAGTCGACGGTCCGGCCCTTGGCCGCGAACCAGCGCTCGCCGGCGAGCGCGCCGCGATCGAGCTGCGCGAGGGCGGCTTCGACAGCCGCCCTCGTGGCGCCCGCGTCAGCCGCCAGTGTTGATCATCACGTGCTTGACGAACGTGTAGTCCTCGAGCGCGTACTTCGAGCCGTCCTTGCCCCAGCCGGACTGCTTGACGCCGCCGTGCGGCGTCTCGGATGTCAGCGTGAAGTGCTCGTTGATCCAGACGTGGCCGAACTCGAGCGCCTTGGCGACGCGCATCGCCCGGCCGATGTCGGACGTGAAGACCGACGACGCGAGCCCGTAGGGCGTGTCGTTCGCCCAGGCCACCGCCTGCTCCTCGTCGCTGAATCGCTGGACCGTGACGACCGGGCCGAAGATCTCGTCCTGGATGATCTCCGACTTCTGGTCCGGACCGGCGATCACGGTCGGGGCGTAATAGGCGCCGGCGCGATCCGGGCGCACGCCGCCGACGACCACCTCGGCCGTGGCTCGCGCCCGATCGACCATGCCCTCGACCTTGTCCGCCTGGGCCTGCGCGATGAGCGAGCCCATCTCGATGTCGTCGCCCTCGGCCGGATCGCCCCACTTGATGGTCTTGACCTGGTCGGCGAGCGCCGAGACGAACTGGTCGTAGACGGCCGGGCCGGCGATCACGCGGGTGGCCGCCGTGCAATCCTGCCCGGCGTTCCAGTAGCCCGCGAACCGGAGCGTCTCCGCGGCGAGGTTCACGTCGGCGTCGTCGAACACGATGATCGGAGCCTTGCCGCCGAGCTCCAGGTGCAGGCGCTTGACGGTCTCCGAGGCGATCCGCGCGATGCGCTTGCCGGTGACCGTGTCGCCGGTGATCGACACCATCCGCACCTTGGGATGGCCCACGAGCGCGTCGCCGATGTCGCTACCGGCGCCGGAGAGGACGTTGACGACGCCCGGGGGCAGGATGTCGGCGAGGATCCCCGCGAAGAGCAGTGCGGTCAGCGGGGTTCGCGCGGACGGCTTGAGCACGACCGTGTTCCCGGTCGCGAGCGCCGGCCCGAGCTTCCACGAGGCCATGTAGAGCGGGTAGTTCCACGGGGCGATCGAGGCCACGACGCCGATCGGGTCGCGGCGGATGATCGAGGTGTGCCCCGCGGCGAACTCGTTGGCGGCCAGGCCGTCCATGACGCGGCCGGCGCCGGCGAAGAAGCGGAAGAGGTCGGCGCAGACGGCGATCTCGTCGATAGCCGCTCCCACCGGCTTGCCGGCATTCGCGCTCTCGAGCCGGCCGAACTCGTCGGCCCGGGCCTCGAGGGCGTCGGCGATCTTGAGCAGGAGGAGCGAGCGATCCTGCGGTGTCGTCTTCTTCCAGGTCTGGAAGGCCGTCTCCGCGGCGTTCACCGCGCGATCGACGTCCTCCGCGGAGCTGGCCGGGACGGTCGCGATCTGCTCGTCGTTGGCGGGGTTGATGACCTCGGCGGTCCGCCCGTCGGCCGCGTCCACGAAGGCGCCGCCGATGAGCTGCTGGTAGGTCTTGACGCGCTCGGCGACGTCGGTCATCGGGGAGTCCTCCTGGCTGGTGACGGCAGTCGTGTCAGTCCGCTGGATGGTGCCGCCATCGTAGCCCGCGACGGATAGCCCGTCCCGCCACGTGGAGCGCGGGCGGAGGCCCCGCTAGTCCGTCGTCCGGATCTTCCAGAACGAGTCCTTCTTGACGATCTTGCCGTCACGGAGCCGCCACAGGTCGCAGCCGCGGATCTCCAGGCGGACGCCATCGGTCGTGGTCCCGCTCAGCGTCCATTCGGAGGCGCCCCGATCGCCGTCGGCGAAGTGCTCGGCGTCGAGGTAGCGGACGTCGGGGATGCCGGCGAACCGACCCTCGAACGCCTTGCGCACCTCGTCCTTGCCGACGTATCGCCGTCCCCAGGAGTCCGGGCCACGCGGGGCATCGAAGACCGCATCGTCGGCGAACGCCTCGAGGATCCGGTCGAGATCGTGCGTGTCGAATCCGGTGGCGATCGATTCGAGCAGGCGCAGCGTGTCGGCGTCTCCCATCGAAGCCCTCCTCTCTACCGCTGGATCCGGCCGACGGCCACCCCTTCGATGAGGTCCGCGGCGCGGACCGTGCCGTTGCCCGACTTGATGCGCGACGACATCTCGGACAGCCGCCGCGCGAGGGCGCGGTCGTCGAGCAGCTCGTCGATGGCGTCCGACAGCTCCTCGTCGCGGAAGTCGTAGGTCGCCAGCCGTCGCCCGAACCCGGTCTCGTCGATCCGCTGGGCGTTGTCGACCTGGTCCCAGAAGAGCGGCAGCACGATCATCGGCTTGCCGTGATGGAACGCCTCGGTGACGGTGTTGTTGCCGCCGTGGGTGATCACCAGGTCCACCTGCGGCAGGATGGCCGGCTGCGGCAGGAACCCCTCCCCCGCCTGGTTGTCGTGGAGCGCGATCTGGTCGGCGAGCGGGCCTTTCGAGACGATCACCCGGTGCTCGGTCGTGGCCAGCAGGTCGACCAGCCGCTGCATCAGCCCGACATCCGCCGACCCGAGCGACCCGAGCGACAGGTAGATCAATGCCCCGTCGCGCTCGCGCAGGTGCTCGGGCAGCTGCCACGTCGTCTCCGCGGCGCGCACCGACGAATCGACCCGATGCCACCGCCGTCCGAGCGGGCGATCGCGGTCGTAGTCCGCCTCGGCCGGGTACGCGTAGAGGTTGAGCCACGGCGACTCGGCGGTGAAGTCCGGGCCGAGCGGGCCGTAGGACAGCCCGGGCTCGCCATGCTCGCGGCAGAACGCGTCGAAGTCGGCCCACGTGTCGCCGTGGGTCCGGCGGACCTCTTCGAGGAAGCGCGGCCAGTCGCGCCGGTCCGCGGCGGGGTAGCCGGACGAGAACGGCGGGATCGCCGGGTCCTTGATCTCGGCGGGGTTGCACGACACGATCCGCACCCACGGACGCCCCGAGGCACCGATCGCCGGGAACGAGACGACGTTGTCCTCGACGATGACGTCCGGCGCGACCTCGTCGAAGACCTCGAGCAGCCGCGAATCGACGTACTTGGCGCCGTCGATCAGGGCCTGGAAGGTCGGCGCGATGAACTCGCCCAGCTGGTCGATCGTCGGCTTGCGGAAGACCGGCGCGGTGTCGCGGATGAAGTCGATCCAGAACTGGCCGGGGACCTCGGGCTCCGCCGGCGGCGGGCCGAGCCGCATGAGCCGCTCCTCGAACCCCTTCGCCTCGAGGGTCCCGGCGAACGACTCCTCGACGACGAAGACCACCCGATGGCCGCGCGCTCGCAGCACCTGGCCGATCCCGACGCAGTTGTTCGTCGGGCCGTAGGCGCCTTCGGGGAAGAAGACGACGGTGCGGGCGGGCATGGCGGCGAGTCTAGCGACCGAGCGCAAGGGCGATGGCGAGGATCGCGACCGCCCCGATGGCCATCAGCGGGTCCAGCCACGTCCAGCGGATGATCCGGAACGAGGTCCGCGGTCCCGACCCGAACGCCCGCGCGTCCATCGCCAGCGCCAGGCGGTCCCCGTGGCGGATCGCCAGCACGAGCAGGCTCACCAGCAGCCGCGGATGCCACGACCAGCGCAGTCCGCGCAGGCGACGGGCCTCGCGCAACGTCGTCAGGTCGTCCCCGAAGCGAGGGATCGACCCGTACGCGGCGAGCGCGCCGTACGCGAACCGCGGCGAGACATGCGCCTGCTGGACGAGGCTGTCCGCGAGCCGTGTCGCCTCGGTGGTCAGGGCGAAGACCGCGCCGACCGAGGCGATCGCGACGATGCGCAGCCCGATGGCGGCCGCGATCGCGACCGTCTCGGCGGTGATCCGGAGCGGTCCGATGCGCGCGATCTCGGTGGCGGTCGGGTCCGTGTTCGCGCTGCCGAAGACGATGTTGCTGAGCACGACCACGAGTGCGATGGACCAGAGCGGCGCGATCGCCCGCAACAGCCGTCCCAGCGGGATCCCGCCCAGCACGAGACCTGCCGCCAGCGCGGCGACCGCGATCGCGACCGGTGGCTCCGGCTGCAGGGTGGTCGCCAGGCCGATGAGCCAGGCGAAGGCGATGACCAGCTTCGTCAGCGGACCGGTGCGCCCGAGCGGGCTCGTCGCCTGGCGGTCCGCAACGATCGTCCGGCCGCTCATACGACGACCTCGTCCGCCACGATCCGACCGGCCTCGAAGCGGATGATCCGTTCGGCGAGGTCGGCCACGAACCGCTCGTCGTGGGTCGCGGCGATGAGGCACGTGCCGGCCTCGAGCCGCTCGCGCAGGATCTCGAGCAGCCCGTCGTAGCCGGCGTGATCCTGGCCGAAGGTCGGCTCGTCGAGGATCAGCAGGTCCGGACGCCGGACGAGCGCGGTCGCCAGCGAGAGCCGGCGCTGCTCGCCGCCCGGACAGCCGATACGGGCTCCGCGCGCCGAAGATCCCGGGCGGCAGCGCGAGTCGCACGAGCAGCTCGTCGGCCGTCGCCGCCTCATCGGCGTGCAGGCCGAGCAGGACCTCATCGCGGACGCTCTGGGTCAGGAACTGGCGTTCCGGCTCCTGGAAGACGTAGCCGCCGCGGCGGGCGAGGGCGGCCGCGGGGAGGCCGGCGGGATCGTCCCCCAGCAATCGGACGGATCCGCGGTCCGGGCGAAGCAGACCGACGAGGAGACGCCCGAGCGTCGACTTCCCGCCGCCATTGGAGCCGACGAGCGCGATGCGCTCCCCGGCCGCCGCCTCCAGTCCGACCTGCTCGACGACGGGGACGCGGCGGTCGTACCCGAAGGTGACATCCCGGGCGGCCAGGAGCGGCGCACCATCGATCGCGGGCCGGGACGACGACGGACGGCGCTCGCGGAACCGCGACACCGGGCCGTCGTCGGGCAGCCAGATGCCGGCAGCGGCCAGTCGCGGCCCGTCCTCGGCAAGGACGGAACCGGGCGACCCGAACGCGATCGGCGTCCCGTCGCGCCCGAGCGCAAGGACGAGATCGGCGATCGGCCAGGCGGCGCTGGCCCGATGCTCGACCAGCACGATCGTGGCGCGGCGGGCTGCCCGCAACGCGGTCAGCTGCTCGAAGAAGAGGACCGCGCCGTCGGGATCGAGGTTGGCGGTCGGCTCGTCCAGGACCAGGAGGCCGGGCCGCGCGGCCATCACCCCGGCGAGCGCGAGGCGCTGCCGCTGGCCGCCCGAGAGCTCGCGAGTCGGCCGCCGGCCGGACCCCCGGAGGCCCACCTCGTCGAGCGCGACCGGCACGCGCTCGTGCATCGCTTCCCGCGGCCACGCCCGGTTCTCCAGCCCGAACGCGACGTCGTCCTCGACGCGGTCCATCACGACCTGCCGGGTCGGGTCCTGGAAGACCAGGCCGGCACGTGCGGCGAGGCCGCCGGGCGGGAACGCGCGCGTCTCGATGCCGTCCACCGTCAGCGATCCGCGCCACTCCCCGGGAAGCTCGCGCGGGATCAGGCCCGACAGCGCGAGCCCGAGCGTGCTCTTGCCGGATCCTGAAGGCCCGACCACCAGGAGGGAGGCACCGGCCGGGACATGGAACTCCAGCCCGTCGAGGGCTGCCCTGGTCGATCCGCGGTACGTGAACCCGAAGTCGTGTGCCCGGACATCGGCCGGGTGTGCCGCATCGACCATCGCGACCGTCAGGTGGGGAAGCCGTCGAGGACGCCGGTGGGCCGGAGTGCGCGGACGATGGCGATCGCGGCGAGCGGGAGGAGCACGAGCCCGGAGATGGCCATCGCGATCACCGTGATCACCAGGACGTCGGTCGCATACCCCGAATAGTAGAAGTACCAGTCGTGCACGAATGCGGCGGCGGACGCGGCCAGGCCGGCCGTGGCCAGGACCGGGAAGCTGAACGAGCGGTAGCGGGTCGCCGCGAAGACCAGCTCGGCCCCGGCACCCTGCATCAGGCCGGACATCAGCGTGTCGACGCCCCAGGTGCTGCCGAGGAAGGCCGAGACGCCGGCGGCCACGACCTCGGCGAAGAACGCCGCGCCGGGCTTGCGGACGATGAGCGGGGCGAGGATCGCGGGGAGCAGCCAGACCGCGTACAGGATGTTCTGGACCGGCCCCAGCCCCGCCAGGGCGCCCCATAGCGCGCCCATCCCGATGAAGAAGACGCCGAACGCGACGCCGATGACGGCGGTGACGACGATGTCACGCGTCCGCCAGCGCAGGTCCGGGACGGTCGCCGGAGCGTCGTAGGTGGTAGCCATGGGTCGCTGGTCCTCCGAGGTCGAACATGCAGAACGCCGCCTCCGGGTGCCGGGGACGGCGTCGTCGATGACGTTCGGCCTGCTTCCTTCGCCGGTACTAGCCGGATCAGGTTCGGCGGGTCTGTGGCACAAGCCACACTCTCAGCGCACTGCGCTCCCCGGAGGCATATTCGGTTGGTGGCAACTTACCACGGCGGCTTGCCTGGCGGCCGATCCCGCGGGCGATCCTCAGCTCTGCCGGTGGGCGCGGATCCAGGCGATCACCTCGTCGAGGATCGCGGGGCCTTCGGGCTCGTTGTGGAGCTCGTGGCGGAGGTCCGGGTAGGTGCGTCGCTCGACGCCGGGCGCGGTCGCCAGGATCGCCGACGCGTCGGTCGGGATGAGGCGGTCGTCCTCGCCGTGGAGGACGAGGGTCGGGATGCCGAAGCCGGCCGGAGCCGCTGCGCGGACCCTGGCCTGTTCGGCGAGGCCGGCGACGCCGAACCGCGCCGTGCTGGTCTTGACGCACGACGGGTCATCGACGGTCTTCGCGGCCACGGCGGGATCTCGCGACAGCGTCGTCCCATCGATGCCATTGGGGATCGATGTGGTCGGCCGGACCCGGGCGACCACCCTGGCGAGGGTCCGCTTCCAGCCCGGGATCGACGAGTCCAGGGCCGGCGCCGTCAGGACCGCGAGATCGGGCTTCGACCGATCCGTGAGCAGGTACCCGGCCGAGATCAGGCCGCCGAGCGAATGGCCGTAGAGGATCACCGGACGCCCGGCCGAGACGGCCCGGACCGCGGCCAGCCGCTCGGCAAGGTCGTCGTGGAACTGCGACCAGGACGCCACGTCGCCGCGGCGCCCGCCCGATCCGCCCATGCCGCGGTGGTCGTACGACCAGGCCTCGATCCCCGCGGCGCTCAGCTGGTCGCCGACGTGCTCATACCGACCGGAGTGCTCGCCGAGACCGTGGACCAGCAGGACCGACGCCCACGGCTCGCCCGCCCAGGCGCCGCCGGCCCCGACCCCATCGGTCGGCCAGTGGCGGACGAGCAGGTCGGTACCGTCCGCGGTCCGGACATGGCTGACGATCGACGACATCGGCGCAGCGTACGCGACCGCCGGCCGGGCGACCGACCCCGGCCGCTAGCATCAGGCGATGGGCGTCGGTGATGGCTGGGTAGAGATCGGCGATCGGGTCTTCGTGCGCCGATACGCGTTCTACGACCAGAACATCGGGGTGATCCTCGGCGGCGGCGAGGCGCTCGTCATCGACACCCGCTCCACGCACGTCCAGGCGCGCGAGATCCTGGCCGACCTGTACGAGCTCACACGTGACCCGGTCACGGTCGTCGTCGACACGCACGGCCACTTCGACCACGCCTACGGCAACCACGTCTTCCGGCCCGCGACGATCTGGGGCCACGAGCGCTGCGTGACGTTCATGGAGCGGACCGGCGAAGCCCGTCGCGAGACCATCGCCCGGGAGGAGCCCGACCTTGCCGAGGACCTCCGCGAGGTCGTCATCGACGTGCCGGACCGCACCTTCACGGAGCGGGTGACGATCGAGGTCGGCGGCCGTCCCGTCGAGCTCGCCTACCTCGGCCGGGCCCACACCGACCACGACATCGTCATCGCCGTTCCCGACGCGGACGTTCTCTTCGCCGGCGACCTGGTCGAGCAGGGCAACGTCCCGTTCTTCGGCGACGGCTATCCCCTCGATTGGGCCGAGACCTCGGCCGCGCTGGTCCCACTGGTCAGCGGCGTCGTCGTGCCCGGTCACGGCGACCATGCCGGGCGGGCCTTCGCGGCCTCGCAGGCGGCCTCGCTGGCCGCCTTGGCCGATCTGGCGCGCCGGGTGCACGGCGGCGACCTGGCGCTGGACGACGCCATCGCGGTCCACCCGTTCCCGGATCAGCCGCCCGAGGATGCCCGCGGCGGGTTCAAGCGGGCGCTGGCGCAGCTCGGGGGCGAGCTCGACTGACGCGGCGGGACCGCTGCGGCCCGGCGGCTCAGGCGCCGATCCGCACGATCCAGCGACCGCGGGCCTGACCGGCGACGATGGCGTCGAGCGCCGGATCGAGCGTCTCCAGGGTCACTTCCCGGCAGTGGATCCCGAGGTCGCGCGGCCGCAGGTCGGTCGCCAGCCGGTCCCAGATCCGGCGGCGGCGGTCGATCGGCATGTTCACGGAGTCCATCCCGAGGAGCGCGACGCCGCGGAGGATGAACGGGAACACCGTCGTGGCGAGCGCCGGGCCGCCGGCATTGCCGCTGGCCGCCACGGCCCCGCCGATGCGCAGCGTCCGGAGCACGTAGGGCAGCGTCGCGCCGCCGACGGCGTCCACGGCCGCGGCCCACCGTTCCGATTCGAGCGGCTTGCCCTCGGCGGTCACCTCGTCGCGTGCCAGGATCCCGGCCGCGCCAAGCGCGGTGAGCCGGTCCGCCTCGTCGGGCTTGCCGGTCGCCGCCCAGACCTCGTAGCCGCGATCGGCCAGGATCGCGAGGGCCGTCCCGCCGACGCCGCCGCTCGCCCCGGTGACCAGTACCGGCCCGGCGTCCGGCTGCAGGCCGCGCTCCTCGAGCGCCACGACGGACATCGCCGCGGTGAAGCCCGCGGTCCCGATGCTCATCGCGTCCCGCGGCGTCAGGCCGGCCGCGAGCGGAACGACCCAGTCGGCCGGGACACGCTGATACGCCGTGTACCCGCCGTGGCGGGAGACCCCGAGCTCGTAGCCATGGGCGAGGACGCTCGCCCCGACCGCGATCGCCGGGTCGTCGCTGGCGATCACCTCACCCGCCAGGTCGATGCCGGGGATGAGCGGGCTGATCCGGGCGACCTTGCCGTCGACGCGCGTCGCGAGGCCGTCCTTGTAGTTGACGCTCGACCACTCGACCCGGATCTCGACCTCGCCGCCCGGCAGGTCCGCCTCGCGGAACTCGCGGACGCCGCGCTCGACCGTGGGCGCCCCGTCGCGCTCGGTCTTCTCGGCGACATAGGCACGGAAGGTGTCCGGGATGGCGGTCATGGAGGAATCGTACGTCTGCCAGGACCGGCTGCGCGCATTGGTTGCGTTTCGGTCGCAGGCGTTGACGGCCGATGGTTGCGACGGGCACCATCCCGGAGTCATGAGCACCTTCGTCCGTTCGAACATGTGTATGCGCAGGCGGCCCCGCCGGAAGGCAAGGGTCTGAGATCCCGCGCACGTTCGAGATGACGTAAAGGAGCGGGACCACAGAACCAGGTCCCGGGGCCGCGGACTCCATGCAGGAGCCGCGGTCTTTTTGTTTGTCCAGGAACCAGCAGGAGGCACCGAACCCAAGATGGCAGAGCTCGATCCCACCACCTTCCGCCCGGAGACGCGGGCGCTCCATTCGGGCCAGAAGCCCGACCCGGCCACGAACGCCCGGGCCGTCCCGATCTACGCCACGACCAGCTACGTCTTCGACGACGCGGCGCACGCGGCGCGGCTGTTCGGGCTCCAGGAGTTCGGGAACATCTACACCCGGATCATGAACCCGACGACGGATGTCTTCGAGCAGCGCGTCGCCGCGCTCGAGGGTGGCGTGGCGGCCCTCGGCGTCGCCTCAGGCCAGGCCGCCGAGACGCTCTCGATCCTCAACCTCGCCCGTGCCGGCGACAACATCGTGAGCTCGTCGTCGCTCTACGGCGGGACCTACAACCTCTTCACCCACACGCTGCCGAAGATCGGCATCACGACGACCTACGTCGACGGCTCCGATCCATCGGCATTCGGGCGCGCGATCAACGAGAAGACCAAGGCGGTCTTCCTCGAGCTGATCGGCAACCCGCGGCTCGACGTCCACGACCTCGCCTCGATCGCCGACGTGGCGCACGCACGCGGCGTCCCGGTCATCGTCGACAACACGTTCGCGCCGCTCATCGCGCAGCCGATCAAGCACGGAGCGGACATCGTCATCCACTCCGCCACGAAGTGGATCGGCGGCCACGGCACCGCGATCGGCGGCGTCGTCGTCGACGGCGGCACGTTCGACTGGGCCGCGTCAGAGCGGTTCAAGCAGGACTTCGTGGACCCGGACCCGTCGTACCACGGCATCAGCTACACGGCGGCCTTCGGGAACCTCGCGTTCATCCTGAAGCTGCGCGTCCAGGGCCTGCGCGACATCGGTGCCGCCCTCAGCCCGTTCAACGCATTCCTGTTCCTCCAGGGCCTCGAGACCCTGCCGCTCCGGATCACCCGCCACAGCGAGAACGCGCTGGCCGTGGCCAAGTGGCTGGAGACCCGGCCCGAGGTGACCTGGGTCAGCTACCCGGGCCTCGACTCGCATCCGTCGCACAAGCAGGCCGTGAAGTACCTCAAGGGCGGCTACGGCGGGATCGTGACGTTCGGGGTCAAGGGCGGCGTCGAGGCCGGCCGCCGGCTCATCGACAACGTCCAGATCTTCTCGCTCCTCGCGAACGTCGGCGACGCCAAGTCGCTGATCATCCACCCCGCATCGACCACCCACTCGCAGCTCGAGCCCGAGGAGCAGGTCGAGACCGGCGTCACCCCGGATCTCATCCGGCTGTCCGTCGGCCTCGAGCATGTCGACGACCTGATCGCCGACCTGACCCAGGCCCTCGCAGCAGCGACTGCCGAGGCCCCGAACGAGGGGGCTCTCGTCGGCGCGGCCGGATGACGGTCGAAGCCCGCGCGACGCGGCCGGCCGGTCTCCCGACGGGGACCGGCCGGCTCGAGACCGTCGACCTGGGGCCGTTCGAATTGGACGACGGGACGGTGCTCCCCGAGCTGACCGTCGCGTACCGGCACGACGGCCTCGCCCCGGCGGACGGGCCGCAGACTGCTCGTCATCCACGCGCTCACTGGTTCGGCCGACGCGGCCGGCGACTGGTGGGAGCCGCTCATCGGCGATGGCCGGGCCCTGGACACGGCGCGTTTCGGCGTGCTGTGCGCCAACCTCCTCGGTGGCCGTTACGGCACCAGTGGCCCGGCCTCGCTCGACCCGGCGACGGGTCGGGCATTCGGCGCGTCGTTCCCCCGGGTGACGACGCGCGACCAGGCGCGCGCGCTGTGGCGCCTCCTCGACGCCCTCGGCGCGGACCGGCTGGCCCTGGCGGTCGGCGGATCGCTCGGCGGGATGGTCGCGCTCGAGGTCGCGCTGGAGCGCCCCGACGCCGTCGACCGCGTGATGCCGATCGCCGCCCCGGCCGCGACCGGGCCGATGGCCATCGCCTGGAACCACCTCCAGCTGACGCTCATCGAGCGGCTCGGCGATGAGGGCCTGGCGCTCGCCCGCCAGCTGGCGATGACCACGTACCGCAGCGAGGCGGACTTCGACGAGCGGTTCGGCCGCGCGTCTGAGCCCGACGGCCGGCCCTCGATCGTCAGCTACCTCGATCACCAGGGCGGGAAGCTCGTGGAGCGCTTCGACCCCGAGACCTACCGGGTGCTCGTCGGGGCCATGGACCGGCACGACATCGGCCACGCGCGCGGCGGCATCGAAGCGGCGTTCGCGAGCCTCGCGGCGGCCGGCACGGCCGTCACCGGGATCGGGATCCAGGACGACATCCTGTACGGCCCCCGCCAGGTGCGGGTCCTGGTGGACGCGGCCGCGACGGCCGGCGTCGATGCCAGCTACCGGGAGATCCGCTCGACCAAGGGGCACGACGCGTTCCTGGTCGAGTGGGACCAGCTGGCGGACCTGCTCGCGGAGGCGGTCGGGGACTGACCGCCTGGGGCTAGCCCCCGTCCGGCGGCGGCGGGACCGGCGTCGGGGTCGGCGTGGGCGTGGGGGTCGGTGTCGGTGTCGGGGTCGGCGTGGGTGTCGGAGCCGGCCACTCCTGCGCGCGCCAGAGGTATTCGCGCAGGGTGAGCTTGCTGTCATGGACCTTCGCGGCGACCTCGCGGCCGACGTAGCGGTAGTGCCACGGCTCGTACATGTAGCAGGTGAGCGAGGTCTTGCCCTTGGGGTAGCTCAGGATGAAGCCGTACTTCCAGGCGTTCGCGGCGAGCCACTTGCCGGCCTTGCTCTTGCCCCAGTCGGTCCAGGCCCATGGCACCGACCCGCCGTAGGCGCGGAAGTCGATCGAGGTCCCGAGCTGGTGCTCGCTGTGCCCCGCGCGGGCGCTCTCCTTGAGCGCGTAGGCCATGCCGTGCACGCGCACCCAGTAGGCGAAGGTCGACTTCTGGGTCGTATAGCTCCGGTAGGCGGACTGGACCAGCAGCCGTGCGCCCGCCGCGCGAGCGGCCTTCGCCATCGCAGTCAGGTCGGGGATCACGAAGCTGCGGACGCGCTCGCCGCTGTTCAGCCCCGCGGCCGAGGTGCTCTTGAGATCCGTGGGGATGTAGCCCGATCCCAGCCGCAGGCCGGAGTCGAGCACCGAACGCTGCCACTGCCCGAGCGACCGCTGCTTGGTGAGCGTGTCCGCGACCTTGCACGTCGGGAGTTTCGGGTTCGCGGCGGCGACACTGGCCGCGAGCCCCGTCGCCAGCGACGCGACGATCACGAGGGCGATCAGCGAGGCGGCGTATGTGCGGCCACGGGAGCGGGCGGTCGGCCCGGCGATGGTCGGCGGGAAAGGCATGTCTCCCCAAGCCTACGACGGTTCGCCGATCGTGGCCACCCGACCGAACGTACGGGCGGCGCCCTGCGCCGACGGTCGACACCCTGTCCAGCGGCCGCTCGTCCGGCCCCTATGGCGCCTCGCCGCTGGGGCTCGTCTCCGGGGACGGCGACGGCGAGGCGGTCGGGGTCGGCGTCGGCTTCTTGGTCGGCTTCGGCGTGGGCTTCGGCGTCGGCCGTGCCGTCGGCCTCGGGGCGCAGCCGCTCACGCCGCTGCCGCTCGCGGCCTTGGTCGAGCCCTTCGGGACCGCGTAGGTCTTCTTGGGGAGCGACCCGTCGGTCGGGAAGAGGTCCGCGGCGAGCGCCCGGATCTTCTTGAGGTCCGGGATCTGGATCGAGCCACGGGCGTCGTTACCGGAACCGACCAGCGGATGGGAGATCACCGCCCGATACGTCCCGTCTCGGCCGATGTTGCTGGCCGCATCCGCCAGGTCGGGCAGCAGCTTGCGCGGGACATTGGTCGTGACCGTCTGGCCGACCGCCTTGAGCAGGCCGATGGGATCGTTGATGAAGCCGCCCTTGACCACCCGGTCGCGGATGCCCGAGAGGACCTCCTGCTGACGCGCTGCGCGGGTGAAGTCGCTCTCGCCGGCGGCCTTTCGGACGCGCGCGTAGGCGAGCGCCTGGTTCCCGTTGAGGTGGTGCTTGCCCGCACTGATCGAGAAGCCGCGGGTGAACCCGTACTCGTCGTAGCGCGGGTCGCAGAAGGCATGGGCGACGTTCACGTCCACCCCGCCGAGGGTGTTGACGACCTGCACGAAGCCACCGAGGGTGACCGCCGCGTAGTAGTCGATCTTGACGCCGAGCAGCTTGCCGAGGGCGCCCATCAGGACGTCGAACCCGGTGCCGTCAGAATTCGGGAACTGCTTGGGATGGTTCCGAGCGTAGGCGACGAGGCCGTTGATCTTGCCGCGGTACTTGCGGCCGTCGGCGAGCGGCACGTCCACCATGTCGCGCGGCACCGAGACCATCGACACGGTCTCGGTGGCCGGGTCCATCGAGACGACGATCATCGTGTCGGTCCCGTACGTCCGGCGGCCGACCCCGGCATCGACGCCGACGATGACGCCGGTGATCCGGGGGTCCCGCGGCGCGGGCGTCGGCGACGGCGACGCGCTCGGCAGACCGGACGGCGACGGCTCGGCCGGGATGAGGTTGCTCGGGTCGGGCTCCGGCTCCTGCGACGGCAGGACCGCGGTCGGCGACGGCTCGACGAAGACCTCGTCCGCGGTCTCCCGGGCGATCTCGGTCGCGTAGCCCGCATAGGCCTGTGGGACGACGATCAGGAGGAGCAGCAGGACCACGGGCAGGACGTCGGCGCGGCCGAAGCGAGGCAGGCCGGGAGCCAGGAGGCTCGAAGCGACCGCCAGCAGCCGCCAGACGAGCAGCACGCCCTGGAAGGCCAGCAGGCCCCAGATGACCTCCGACTCGAGGAGCGTCGCGATGAGGCGAGGCCCGGAGGTGGTGGCCACGATGTACAGCGCGGCGAGCAGAGCGAGGATCGAGGGGGTCAGGAAGATGGCGCCGAGCAGCCGACGCCCGGCGACCACGTGCCCCAGCCCGGGCAGGATCGCATCGAGGACGGCGGGGAGGTAGCGCGAGCGCCGCCCCGGCGTGGCGGACGTGACGGTGTCCGCGGCGTCGTCTGTCACGGGCGCAGGGTAGCAGCGTTCGTGGCGGGGCATCCCGCGGACGTCGGCCCGGGCGTCACGGGTCGCTTGGGCCTGCCACCGGACGCCATGCGGTATCATCGCCGCCGCTCCACTGGCGAGTGGCCAAGCGGTAAGGCGCCTGACTCTGGATCAGGAGATCGAAGGTTCGAATCCTTCCTCGCCAGCCATCCCTGCCAGGCGTAGGGGTTCAGTGGCTCCCCGACCCACATCTGGTGGTTCCGTGTGGCTAGAGCGTGGCGCGGGCTCCAAGAAGGAGCCCCGAGATGCCACGATGTTCACCCTATCCGACTCCCGCACGAACTTCAGCCACCGTTCTCAGACCGACGCACAGCTTCGCGTCGCCATGAGCTGCCCGACGCGCCGCGGCTGACGCTGACCGGCATGGCGATAGAACCGGTCGCCGTCGTCGAGCTCTTAGGGTCGAACCTGGATGATCGTCTTCCCAGTCCGTCGCTCGGTCGGGTTGAGGGCGGCGACGGCTTCATCGAGTGTCGCGACGTTGCCGATGTTCGTCCGCAGTCGTCCGTCCCGCACCCGCTGGACGATCTCACCCAATCGGGCACGATCGGCCTCGACAACGAAGTCGATCGCAGGGCCGTCTGCGGGCCTCGCTTCGGCCGGCCCGGTCACGGTCACCAATGTTCCGCCGGCCCGAACCAACCGCGCGGACCGCTTCTGGGTGTCTCCGCCGATGACATCGAACACCAGATGAACAGCACCGACATCTTCCAGATCGTCGTTCTCGAGGTCCACGAACTCGTGCGCGCCGAAGTCAAGCGCCTTCTGGCGGTCAGCGGCGCGTCCGGTGCCGATGACGTACGCGCCGGCCTCTCGGGCGAGTTGCGTCACCATCGTCCCGACGGCGCCGGCTGCGCCGTGCGCCAGGACGGTCTGCCCCGCTTGAAGGTGGCCGTGCTGGAATAGTCCCTGCCACGCGGTCAGGCCGGAGATCGGCAGGCTCGCGCCCACCGTGAAGTCCACGTCACCCGGCAGCGGTGCGAGGTTGCGTGCCTCGATCGATACATACTCCGCCAGGGTCCCATCACGATGCCAGTCTGCGAGGCCGAACACCCGCTGCCCTACCGACAAGCCGGTCGTGCCATAGCCGAGCGAGGTGACCACCCCGGCCAGCTCATGGCCAAGGATCGACGGCGTGCGGTCACGGTCGGCGCGATCGGTCCAGGTCGAAGGCCACCCCACCTCGGTCGGCACGAACCCAGACGCATGGATCTCAACGATGACATCGTTGATCGCTGCCGACGGCTCCGGCCGCTCCACCAATGTCATCCCAGCCGCTCCAGCGGCTTGATCCGTGACCACGATCGCTTTCATCGAAATCGTCTCCCAGCCAGTTGCCTCTCAGGGGGAAGTATCGCGGGGGCTTGCACGCGTCGACCGCGTGCATCGAGGGGGCGGGTATCGCTCACGGTCAAACGCTGGTGATCGTCTGGCCACTAATCCGCGGCTCCTCCTCATGCCGTCCCCGTTCGCAGCCGCGGGCGGGCGCGATCGAAGTCAGCCAGAGTCGCCTGTCGACCATGACTCGACCGACGCCGCCCGGCCGAACAGATAGCCCTGCCCGAAGCGAACGCCGATCGCAAGCAAGGCGGAGCGCTCCGCGTCGGTCTCGATGCCCTCCGCGACCAGGCGCGCACCGAGCTCCGCCGCGAATCGCTGGAAGCCCACGATGGCAGCCAGGCGCGCGGGATCGCGGTCGGCGCCAGAAACGAGGGATCGGTCAAGCTTGATCTCGTCTGGTCGAAGCTCGACACAGTGGCGGAGGCTTGCGAATCCGGCTCCCGCATCATCGATGCTCCAGCGGATGTCTGGAAAGCTCGTGAGGGCGGCCCGCAGCCCCCGGTAGTCGTCGATCTGGTCGTGCTCGGAGAGTTCAAGTGTGAGCGATCGTTGGCATCGTCCCAGAAGTGCGCGAAGACCATTCGGCTCGAGGACGAGCGCTGGCGAGACATTGAGGCTGACTGGGACGTCGGGCGGGAGCCCACGGGCAGACGTCAACGCCATCGCGAGGGTCGCATGCTCGAGTTCCGGTGACAGCCCGACTGCTGCCGCCTCGGCGAACCGTCGTTCAGGTGGAGCGTTGTCATCGAATCGGGTCAGCGCCTCGTACGCCACGGTGAGGCCATCATCGAGAGAGACGATCGGCTGGAACACGGCCCGGAATCGTTGATGGGCGATGACCGCCCGAATCTCGTCCCGCAGGACGTCGGACTTCTCCCGCTCACGCAGGTCGGGTCCGAGGCGGGCAGACACGATGGCCCCGACCTCGGCGTACGTGCTCAGGTGACGCTCGAGCGCCGTGACTCCGGCTGGCTGGCACGTCGAGAGAACCATGAGCCCACGGGTTTCGCGGGCTGTCCTGAGCGGCTGGTATGCGACCGCGGTGATCCCCACACGGCTCAGCGCCAACCCGTAGCTTCCATCGACCTCGCGAGGGTCCCAGGGTTCAACCCACGCTCCCTGCAAGGCCCGACGGCGCAGATAGCGCGCCCGCGCAGCCGGCAGGCGAACACCTGCTGTCAGAGTGGGCACCGAGAGCCCTTCGGCGGCGAACAGGAAGACCAGCCCCCCGGGTCCGAAGCCGAGGATACTCACGCGGTCGACATCAGGGAGATCCACGAGCTCGGTCGCGATCGCGCGGGCCTGGGCATCGAGCCCGAGCAGTGGGTCAAGCCCCTCGAGAGCCAGTTCGACGACGGCCCGCTCCCGCTGTTCGCGGGCCGCTCGGTCCTCGAGCCGGCGTTCCGAAGTCACATCGGTCGAGACGCCGATCAGACTCGAGATCGCCCCTGCCGCATCGCGGAGCGGCTCAACCACGGTCGCGAAGACACGCCCGGCAAGCCCGACATCGACGAAGAGTCGCTCTCCGCGCACCGCACGCTCGAACTGGGCGAGGAGCCGAGAGGTACCCGATCCCAGCTCGTCCAAACGTCGTCCAACGAGTTCCTCGCTGGTGCGTCCCACGGCCGCAAGGCCGGCGCCACGGGCGAGAGTGATCGTCCCGGCCAGGTCGAGCGCCCAGACGATGACCGGCGCGCCGCCAACCACCGTATCGAGTTCATGCCGCGTCCGCTCCAGTGCCTCTTCCGCGATCACCCGTGCGGTGACATCGCGGGCGATCCCTTCGACAGCGACGAGACGACCGGCTCGATCAAGAACTGGCACGGGGATGGACTCGAGCGCAGCGTATGTCCCGTCTGCCCGCCGCCAGCGCCAGGTGGAAGGACGGATCTCGCGCGGATCCGTAGGCGTCGACCGCATCTCACCCAGGTGGGCCGGATCGACGAGCTGGTATGCGAGTTCGGGATCCGCGTAGAGCTCCTCCGCCGTGACGCCGAGCAATCCCTCGACGGCTCGATTGACGAACTCGAGCCGCGGCGGGACGAGCCCGAAGCGATACACGACGTCAGGCAGGTGTTCGACGAGCCGTTGGAAGCGGATGCGCGTCCCGCGCGGGGCACCCGGACGGAGGGATCCGGCGCCCCGCGCTGGACGAGCGCTCTCAACGCCGGGCGGTGCGGCTGGCTTCGTTGAGCTCATCCGCGACGGCACTCCCAATCCTGCGCGACGCCGGCCTCGTCGACGCGGCAGGCGGGGTTTCCGGCTCGGGCCGGACAGATGTGGGCGCCTGTCATATCGATGGTTCTAGCCGCCGAGGACGCGCATGTCCAAGACGTGGATCCACTCGCAGCTCCGCGTCCAGGGTTATCGCTCTCATGCGCGCGCGGGCTGAACGACCTGACAGCGTCAGGTACCAAGGTCCGCCGAATCTGCCGGTCGCCGCGCTCGGAGTCGACGATCAGGCCCGTCGTCGGTCGCGCGCGGGAACCGTGCGTCGTTGTATGGGTGCTCCCCCTTCGGACACCACCGACGTGCCCGACCTCGGCCGCCGCACCAGGTCGATGGCCCGCCGCACCACCCTCGTGTGGGGACCCCCCAGCCATAGCACAGCGAGCACGAAGTCGGGAGCATCGACGAGCGTCACGAGTCTGAGGTCCTGAGAGGCCTGTCGGGCCATCGTTGGCGGCAGGATCGCGCTCCCTGCGCCATCGGCCACGAGTGCGAGCATCGCGCTCAGCGCATTGGTCTCGATGACGATCTGGGGCGCAGCGTCGCGCCCGGCGAACACATAGTCGAAACAGCTCCGGAGCCCGGTGCCCGGTCGGGTCACGATGAAACGCTCGTTGGCAAGATCGCCAACGCTGACCGATTCCCTCTCAGCCAGCCGGTGATCCTGTGTGACCACGAGGACATACGGTTCGCGTCGGATGACGGTGTGGCCCAGGCCAGTCAGATCGATGCTTTCCGGCAGCGCAACCATCGCGAGGTCGAGCTCCCCTCGACGGAGCCCGGCGAGTGACTCAGACGTGGACCACTCGACGATCGAGACCTCGACTCCGGGGTTCGCCGTCGTGTAGTCGCTCAGGTACCTGACCATCTGAGGATCGGTCTGGTGCCACCACGATGTCCGAAGCACGCCGCGGGTGCCCTGCTCGAACTCGCGCATCGCATCCGAGAGGTCGCTCAGCTCGGCCAACACCCGCCGCGCGCCAGAGAGGAATGCCTCGCCTGCGTCTGTGAGGGCGACATGCCGGCTCGTACGCTCGAAGAGACGGACGCCGAGCTCGTCCTCAAGATGCCGGATCGCGGCCGAAACGGCCGGCTGCGCGACGTGGAGCTCGTTCGCTGCCCGCGTGAAGTTGCCATGGCGGGCGACCGCGTCAACGAATTCGATCTGGCGGATATCCATGGCTCGCCACCTTCCGTGGCCTCCTGTCTCCAAGTCCGTTGGTCCGACTGCACCGTACTCCTCGGTTTCCGACCCCGCATCCCGTGATTTCGCAGTCCTTGTGCGAACCGCCACTGGAGTCAGAGAGGCAGTCTGCCCTTGCCTGCAGGTTCCGAGCGTGGATGGCTGCGGGAAGCTCATTCGGCGCCGGGTCGAGCGCGTGAAGCCGGCCAGCGCCGACCGCGCGGCCCGCGATGCTGCCGGAGCGTGTCCCGGTCACATTGAAATCACGCACCGGTCGAGGTACTTTGCCGCCGCAGGCTCATGTGGCGTGGTCGCCGTCGCGGCGCGTCGCGGCTGACCCACGATTTCGTCCGATCCATCATCCGCTTCGCCGCCATACGAGCGTCACGAGACACTCGGGCAGCCTGGACCTCGACGTCCCGAGCCACCCACCAGCGGACCGCAGCTCCGGCTGACGTCCAGCGGTTCACAGCGCCCCGCTCCGGGGCAACGCCAAGATCGCACCCCACATGGAATTCTCTCAACCCTGAGTGCTGACCTAGGGCGGGATCTCGGAGTAGTCGGAACATCAGGAACCGCTCCTTCCCTGCGATTGGCTCGACCGTTACGTTCGCTCCCGGGCTCACTTGAACGTATGACGTTCACCTGACTCCGTCCGGCATGTTCAACCTGATTGCCCGCCGGATCGACCGAAACTCGAGCCCGCGCCACGCTCAAATCGCACCGACCATCGGTGGAAACGTCGGGAGTCCTCTGGATCAGGAGATCGAAGGTTCGAATCGTTCCTCGCCAGCCAGCACAGCATCTAGGCACTGCCAACGCTGAACCACCAGATGTTGAGGCTTCGACCTCACTCGGCCCCGCGCCGAGGAGGTTCGATCGCTGGTCGACCGCTGGGAAAGCGGCGCCGGTCGGCCGAATCGGTAGCCCTGGACGAGGCGGACATCGAGCTCGGCCAGGGTCTGGGCCTCGGCCTCCGTCTCGACACCCTCGGCGATGAGCCGGCGCTTCGTGGTCCGGGCGAAGTGCCGCATCCCGGCCACGAGCGCCTGCTTCGCGGGATCGCGGTCGATGCCCCGGATCAGGGAGATGTCGAGCTTCACAAACGCCGGATCGAGCTCAAGGATGTGCCGCAGGCTGGCGAAGCCGGCGCCGGCATCGTCGACGGCGAGGCGCACGGGGCGGCCAAGCCTCGCGATGCCCCTCCGGAACGCCGCGTAGTCCCGGACGATGGCATGCTCCGTGATCTCGAGGACGAGTCGGTGCGGCACGTCATGAAGAAGCGTCCCTGAGGTCGGTCCCTCGCACGACGAGCTCGGGCGAGACATTGAGGTGGACGAACCTGCTCCGGGAGATGCCCCTCCGCGCCGCGCCGATCGCGGCTTCGAGCGTCGCCAGCTCGAGCTCGCCTTCAAGGCCGATCGCGGCTGCCTCGCCGAAGCGGCGGTCGGGTGGTGTGCCGTCGGCGAACCTCGTGAGTGCCTCGTATCCGATCGTCAGGCCCGTTCCTCAGGTCGACGATCGGCTGGAACACCGGCGCGAAGGCACGCTCCTCGATGACGCCTTCGATCTCGGCATGCATCCGTCGCGCGACGCCTCGGTCGGCGAGCTGCCGCCCGAGCAGGGCGCCGGCGAGATCGGCGAAGTCGACCAGGGCCCCGAGCTGCTCCGACAGCCGCGCCACACCATCGGGCTTTGAAGAGCCGATCGCCAACAGGCCGAGCAGGGCGCCCTGGCTCTGGACCGGTGCGTAGGCGAACGCGCGGACGCCGAGGCTCCGGAGGATGTCGCCATATGGGTGTGTCGGATCGTCGATCCACTCCGAGACCCACGGGCCCGCCGTTGCGCGGCCGTGCAGATATCGGCTTCGCTCCACCGTGAACCGTCGAAGCCCAAGCGTCCGGCGACCCCTGGTACGACGAACGCGAGAGGCGTCGCCGCGCCGTCGGACTCGAAACCCAGGAGCGACGCGACGACGATGTCGGACAGGCTGGCGACCTGGCGACAGAACAGCTCGGCCGTCGCCTCGGGGTCGCCGCCGGACGGCAGACTGCGCAGGGTCTCGGCGATGAGGGCACGCTCGCGCACGAGCTGCTCGGTCTGCGACTCGAGCTCCCGCTCGTGGCTCACGTCACGGGCCACGTCGACGTACCCCGTGATCGAGCCATCCGCGGCCCAGATTGGCGAGGTGACCGAGCTCACGCGGTAGTGCGAGCCGTCCTTCCGCCGATAGACGACATCGGCCGTCCACGCCACGCCCTGGGCGAGGGCCGCGCCCATGGCGTCGTAATACGACTTCGACTGGACGCCGCTGGCCAGGATTCGCGGCGTCTCGCCGACGACCTCGGCGCTCACATACCCAGACAGGCGTTCGAAGGCGCGGTTGACGTACAGGATCCGGGTCGCCGGGTCCGTGATGATCACGGACTCGGCCGATTGCTCGATGGCCGCCGCGAGACGGGCTGCTCGGCCGCGATTCGGCGAGCCTCGGTGACGTCATGGGCGATGGCGGCCAGCCCGACGACCCGGCCATCGGCGTCGTGCTGGATGACGCTCGTCCAAAGCAGGCGATGTTCCTCTCCTGAGCGCGTGACGATGCCGTCCTCGCGCTGACCGGCGCCAGCGCCGGAATCGACCGCCGCCGCAAAGGTCTCGCGCAGGGCAGCGCGCTCGTCCTCGGGGACGGCGATATCGATCCAGTCCTGTCCCACGAGCTCATCGCGGCTCCGGCCCAGGAGGCCAAGGAGGAAGTCGTTGATGAACTCGACCCGACCCGAGGGGTCGAGGACGAGGGCGCCCAGATCGATGCCCGACAGTAGGTCACGGAGGCGGGCATCGGCAGCACGCACGTGCTCCTCGGCCGTGATCCGCGCGGTCACGTCCGGGCGACGCCCTCGAGCGCGATCAGGGCGCCGTCTTCGGCGAAGATCGGGGCGCTTCGGTGCTCAGTCCAGCGGACCGACCCGTCACGGCGAACCCATCTCAGGACGACGGGAGCCTCGAGCTCGTCCGCCGTCGCCGCGGCGAAGGACGCGCCGTCGGGGATCAGGGCCCGATCGTCAGGATGGACGAGCTCCTGCCACAGCGTCGGATCACCGAGGAGCTCGGCGGGGCTGTACCCCGTGACGGTCTCTGCGGCCGGGCTCACATACTCGAGCACCGGCTCAGGCGTCAGCCGGATGCGGTAGAAGACGTCCGGGCTGCGCTCGACGAGGAGGCGGAAGCGGGGCCCGCTGTCAATCGAACCACCCTCGAGTGGCCCCTTGGCAGCATGGCGCTGGTCATCATTGGCCAAGACAAACGCCTGGAGTACTGGCTAGGACGCTGCGGAGCTGGGCGGCGAAGCCTATACCAAGGCGAGCCGACGAGGTCAATATCGTCGGGGCGCGAGGGCCCTGCTGCCGCACTCGCTTCGGCGCAGGGCCTCATTTCGGCGCAGGGGCCATATGACGACGCGTGCGCGCGCGGACTCGCGATGGTCTTCGAGGACGCGGTCACGTTCGCGGTCGAGGGCCGAATGCCGTCGCCGACCCATTTGGTCGCGTCGGCGGCCTGGAGCCGATCACACCCGCGGCATGACGTGCCGTCCCTGTCGCCGGGACGGCTGGGCTCGCCAGTCTCAGTGACGCGAGGTTCCTGCCGTCAAGCCCTGGATGAAGCTGCGTTGGAGGACCAGGAAGAGCACCAGGGGCGGCAGGATCGCGATCGCCATGCCGGCGAAGGTGAGCCCCTGGTCCGTGGCATAGAACGTGGAGAAGCGGCTCAGGGCGAGCTGCACGGTGAACGCGTCAGGCTTCTGGATGAGGACGAGCGACGCGCCGAAGTCGTTCCAGGTCAACACCGCCACCAGGATGGCGACGGCGAGGATCCCTGGCCGTGCGAGCGGGATGACGATCCGCAGCAGGACCTGTGACCGGCCGGCGCCGTCGACGCGGGCGGCATCGGTGAGATCACGCGGGATCGTCCGAAAGTAGCCCATCAGGATCACCGTGGCGAACGACACGTAGGCGACCACATTGACCAGGGCGAGGCCGGGCAAGCTATTGATCAGACCGAGACCGCGGAAGATCGAGAACAGCGGAACGATGAGGACTTCCGTCGGGATGATCAGCGGCGCCAGGACCAGGAGGAAGAGCACGGCTCGACCCGGTGGTCGTAGTCGCGTCAGCGCGTAGGCCGCGGAGACCGACAAGACCAGGACGACGGCGACGGTCATCGCGGTCACATAGGCCGAGTTCGCCAACGCCACACCGAGATGGCCGCGACTCCACGCCTCACCGATGTTGCCGACGGCTGGCGGCCACGGCACGTCCCAGGGGGCGCGATAGATGTCTGCGCTCGACTTGATCGAGTTGGCCAACGTCCAGACCACCGGGTAGAGCCAGATGATGGCCAGGACGCCGAGCAGGACGGCGGACCAGCGAGGGCGGGGAAGCCGGATCACGAGCTGACCATCTCGGCGCGGCGATCCAGGATCCGATACTCCACGACGGTGACGAGCAGGATCACGATCAGCAGGATCATCGCCATCGCTTGCGCATAGCCGACATCAAGGAAGCGGAACGCGGTCACGTAGATGTCGGTGGCGACCGTCTCGGTGGCGTGCGAGGGACCGCCCGCGGTCATGATCCAGACCATGTCGAAGATCCGCAGGGTCCCCAGCGTGGTCAGAAGGATCAGGGTGAACGTCTGCGGCCACAGCATCGGCCACTTGATCCGGCGGAACCGCTGGAACCGGCTGGCGCCTTCCAGCACACCGTATTCGTCGTACTCGGGTGGGAGCGCCTTGATCGCCGCGAGATAGACGACCATGTTGAAGCCGGCGAACCGCCACAGGAACGCCGCCATGATCGCCCAGAGCGCCGTGTTGGCGTCCGCGAGTGGCGCGATCGTCAGCGTGTCGAGCCCAACGGCGGATCCCATCGTCGGGACCACCCCGAAGTACGGGGCGTACAGGAACTTCCATACCGCGCCGACAGCCACAGACGCCAGCACGAAGGGCGCGAAGAAGGCGAACTGGAAGAACGTCCTTCCGCGCTCGAAGTCGGCGACGAGGACGGCGAGGAACAGGCCGAGGCCAGTCTGGAGCACGACCGCCGCACCGGTGAAGAGGAGCGTGTTCAGCAGACTCCGATGGAAGACCGCGTCTCCGGCGATCGCCCGCACGTAGTGATCGAGGCCAACGAACCGGGTGACATCGAAGCCCCTGGTGTCATGGACGCTCAGCAGGATGCCGTAGGCCAGGGGGTAGACGAGGAAGACGGCCAGGATCACCAGCACCGGCAGGAGGAACAGCAGGTCGATGGCGCTTTCGCGGCGCGGTGGGCGGAGAGTCGCCAAGCGACATCCAGTTCCGAGCGGGATATGACCGGCCGAACCATACTCGTTCTCCGTGGCCCGAGGACCGGTGAGACCTGTACCTGCGTTTGCTGAGAACCCGTGGAGCCGCACGTGGAATCGTCGCGACGTCCTGAAGCTTGGGGCTGCCCTCGCCGTGGGCGCCGCTGCCACGCCACTGCTCGCGGCGTGCGCCGCTCCGAGCGGAAGCCAGTCGACCTCTGCAGCAACCTCTGTAGGCGGTAGCGCCGCGACACTGTCCGGCCCCATCACGCTGCTTGCCGAAGGCGATCCGGGGACCGAGCCGGCGATCAAGAAGGTCTACGACGACTTCAAGGCGCAGAACCCTGCCATCGAATGGGACATCCGCGCGATCCCCGGCCTTGGCCCTGACTTCGATCGGCTCGCGCGCGGAGCCCTGGAATCGGGCGAGCCGGTGGGGCTGGTGGTCCTCGACGGCCTCTTCGTTCGGTCGTGGACTCGGGACGGGCTGCTGGCGGACCTCGGGGGCGACCCGAAACTGGCCGACGTCCTTGCTCGAGTGCCCGATCAATTCCGTCTGGGAGGGCTTGCTGAGACCACCACCAGAGCCTTTCCGCTCGCCCTCAGCAGGGGCGTCCAGACCACGGGCCTGTACTACAACAAGGCACTCCTCGACCAGGCAGGCCTCGAACCGCCGAAGACGATCGCCGACCTCAAGGCGATGGTGGGACCCTTGGCGGCCATGGGAGCCGCACCCCTCGTCCACCCGTCCGGTGACACACCCTTCAACCCGTTGCTCGTGATGTGGCTACTGCCGATGATCGCGGAGCGGGATGGCGACCCCGTCGCGTTCGTCGAACGGACGATCAAGGGCGAGGTGGGTTACGACAGCCCTGAATGGACCGAAACCTTCCAGACCATCGCCGACCTGGCCAGCAGCGGCGTCCTGCTCGAAGGTTCCGGTGCGATGGACTACGCGACGATGCAACGGCTCTTCCTCCAAGGGAAGGCGGCGACGGCCTACAACGGCACATGGCTCCTGTCAGCACTCCAGGCGGGCACACCCACCGGTCCGTTCGACCTGCACGTGGCGGCGCTCCCACTCGTCGATGGAGCAGCGAAGGCCCGCTCGATCATCGCCTGGTCGGGCTTCGCGTTGCCGGCCAAGGCTGCGGCGAGTCGCGACGAGGTGTATGCGTTCCTCGAATATGCCAGTCGGCCCGAGGTCGACGCGGCCGTCGTCCAGGGTCTGCAGTCGTTTTCGCCCATCGCCGGATCGAACGTCGGGATCGATGACCCGGTGGAGCGCGAGTTCCTGCCGATGCTCGACGACTCGATCACGTCGCTCAACTGGCTCTGGGAGCCCGAGATCGATACCGAGATCGGCAACCAGGTGCAGGCGCTCGTGAGGGGCGATACCGACGCTGGCGCCGCCGGCAAGGCCGTCGAGAGCGTGGCGAACGACCTGCGCTCCTCAGGGCGCAGCTACTACCCTTGAGCACCAGCGCTCATCAGGCGCCGACCGGCGTGCGCGGCGAGCGTTATCGTGCGGTGTGACTAGCTCGCTGCTCGACACCAAGCTGTACGCGCCCCGCCATCGGGCCACCCTGGTGTCCCGGCCCCACCTCACCACTCGCTTGCAGCGCGGGACCCGGTCGAAGTTGACGCTGGTCTCCGCTCCGGCCGGCTTCGGCAAGTCGACGCTCGTGGCCGAATGGTCCGGCTCACAGGCCGATGAATCGGTCACGGCCTGGCTCTCGCTCGACTCCGGCGACAACCATCCCGTCGCGTTCTGGACCCACGTGATCGCCGCGCTCCAGAAGGTCCTGCCCACGGTGGGCGCGACGACGCTGACGCTCCTCGACTCCCCCGACCGCTCGATCGACGTCGTTCTGGCTCCCCTGCTGAACGAACTCAACGCGCTGCCCCACGACGTCGCGCTGGTCCTCGACGACTACCACGCGGTCGATTCGGCCGAGATCCAGGTCGGCATGACGTTCCTGCTCGAGCACCTGCCGGCGCAGGTCCACCTCGTGATCGCGACCCGCTCCGACCCGGCGCTGCCGCTGGCCCGCCTCCGGGCACGGGGCGAACTGACCGAGATCCGCGCGGTCGATCTGCGCTTCACGCCTGACGAAGCCAGCTCGTTCCTCAACGGGGTCATGACGCTCGGACTGACCACACAGGACGTCGCGGTGCTGGAGGGCCGGACCGAAGGCTGGATCGCCGCCATCCAGCTGGCGGCGCTATCGATGCAAGGGCGAGACGACATGGCGGGCTTCATCGCGCGCTTCGCCGGGGACGATCGCTACATCGTCGACTACCTCGTCGAAGAAGTCCTGCAGCGCCAGTCTGAACCTGTCCGCGCGTTCCTCCTGGAGACGTCGATCCTCAGCCGGCTGAATGGCCCGTTGGCCGATGCCGTCACCGGCCAGGTCGGCGGCAAGGCGATGTTGGAGGCGCTCGAGCGGGGGAACCTGCTCCTCATCCCGTTGGACGACCGGCGGGACTGGTATCGGTACCACCAACTGTTCGCTGATGTGCTCCAGGCGCGCCTCCGCGACGAGCGGCCCGAACGCGTGGCAGGACTCCATCGACGTGCGACCGAGTGGTTCGAGCAGGTCGGCGAACGCGCTGAGGCGATCGGTCACGCGATGGCGGGCAAGGACTTCGCGCGCGCCGCGGACCTCGTCGAACTCGCTATGCCGGCCACGACGCGGGACCGCCAGGACGCGACGCTTCGTCGATGGCTCGAGGCACTCCCCGACGACTTGATCCGGACACGTCCCGTGCTGAGCAACGGCTACGCCGGGTCCATCCTCGTCAGAGGCGAGACCGAGGGCGCCGAGGCTCGGCTGCGCGACGCAGAGCGCTGGCTGGACGGCCCCGACGCAACCGCGAGCGAGTCGGGAGATCCCGCGTCTTCGATGGTCGTGGTGGACCAGGAAGCGTTCCGAACGCTGCCGGCCAGGATCGCCATGCACCGGGCGGGGTTGGCCCGACTCCGCGGCGACGTCGACGGCATCATGGCCCATGCCCGCCGAACCCTCGAACTCGTCGGCGAGGACGACGACCTCGGGCGCGGGGCGGCCTCGACGCTCCTCGGTCTCGCCTACTGGATGAAGGGCGACCTGGAAACGGCGACAGATCTCTATGCCGGCGCCATGGTGCGGTTCGAGGCGGCCGGGCACCTCTCGGACGCGCTCGGGCTGGCATTGGCCATGGCCGACATGCGGATCACGCAGGGCCGACTCCGCGATGCGATGCATACCTACGAACGAGGCGTGGAGCTTGCGAGCGGGCGCGGCGGCCCGGTCCTGCGGGGAGCGGCGGACATGCACGTGGGCATCAGCGAGATCCTCCGCCAGCGTGACGACCGTACAGGCGCTGCGCAGCACCTGGACCGGGCGATGGACCTGGGCGAGGAGAACGGCCTGCCGCAGAACCCCTACCGATGGCGCGTCGCCGCTGCCCGGGTCCGACAGGCGGAAGGGGATCCCGATGCGGCCCTCCGACTGCTAGCCGAGGCCGGTCACGTCTATTTCAGTGACTTCTCTCCGGACGTGCGGCCGGTCCATGCCATCGAAGCACGGGTCTGGCTCTCACAGGGGATGCTCCCGGAGGCGATGGGTTGGGCGCAGAGGAACGGTCTGTCGGCCACGGACCAACTCGACTACATCCGCGAATTCGAGTACGTGACCCTAGCCAGGCTGATCCTCGCGGAGGGAGAACGCGATCACTCCGCCGCGAAGATCGGAGACGCGGTCGCGCTCATTGAGCGCCTGCGGCTGGCCGCGGAGGAAGGTGGAAGGACGGGAAGCGTCATCGAGATCCTGGTCGTCCAGGCGCTCGCCCGTCGCGCAACCAACGACATGCCGGGGGCGGTCGCGTCGGTGGAGCGCGCGGCGGAGCTCGCCGAGCCTGAGGGGTACGTTCGGGTGTTCGCCGACGAAGGCGCGGCGATGGCGGGTCTGCTGAGGATGGCGACCCAGCAGCGGGGTGCGTCCGACTACCTGCGCCGGCTCCTGGCCGCGACGGTCGCGCCGGCTGCACGAACGCCTGCCGACCAGCCCCTGATCGAACCTCTCAGCGAACGCGAACTCGACGTCCTCAGCCTCCTGGCGAGCGAGCTGGATGGTCCGGACATCGCGCGCGAGCTGACGTTGTCGTTGGCTACCGTGCGGACCCACACCAGGAACATCTATGCCAAGCTCGGCGTGAACAACCGACGCGCCGCCGTGCGCCGCGCCGGGGAACTCGGGCTCCTCGCGCGCTTCCGGGATGGTCGCCCGAGCGCGTAGTCGGTCCTCCCCCTGCCCGCCAGCCGTCGGCTGGTCCGGCCTCGTTTTCATCAGCTCATTCATCACATGTGCTGATGCGCGCTCATCACGTCCGCCCTCACGGTGAGCCCAGTGAGTCAGGTCGGTGCTGCCGACCGGTGCTCCGACTGGCAACACGCACGAGGAGCGGAATGACCGAACGACGGAACCCCGTCCCCGAACACCGCGACGCCGATCGCTACGAGATCCGGCTCACGGGGCATCTCGACGCGCGCTGGACCGACTGGTTCGACGGTCTGGCGGTCAGCTACGGCAACGACGGCACCACCGTCATCAGCGGAGAGATCGTCGACCAGGCAGCCCTCCACGGTCTCCTTCAACGGGTAAGAGATCTGGGCCTGCCACTCGTCTCGGTCAGGCAGGTCGAGGACGACCAGCCGGACCAGACCCCTCCGATGCGCGAGAGCGCACCTCACCACCACAGAGGAGACTGACATGTCCCACGCCACCCAGGCATCCACGAACAAGGGTTCCTCGATGAGCACGATGCGGAAGACCGCGTTCGTCGCGGGCGTCCTCTACCTGCTCACCTTCCTCAGCTCGATCCCGGCCGTCTTCCTGCAGGGGCCGGTCCTGAACGATCCCAACTTCATCATCGGGAGCGCCGACCTCAACACCCAGGTCCGGCTCGGCGCGCTCTTCGACATCGTCAACAGCCTCACTGCCATCGGCACCGCCGTGGCGCTCTATGCCGTCATCAAGCGCCAGCACCAGGGCTTCGCGATCGGCTTCGTCAGCTCGCGGTTGTTCGAAGGCACGGTCCTCATGATCGGCGTCATCAGCATGTTGTCGATCGTGACCCTGCAGCAGCCGGGCGCGACGGGCGCCGAGGCTTCGCTGCTGGTCAGCGTGCAGCACACGCTCGTCACGGTCCGCAACTGGACCTTCGTGCTCGGGACCGGCGTCCCTGCCCTCAACGCGTTCCTGCTTGGCTGGATCATGTACAAGTCGCGGCTCGTCCCGCGGGCGATCCCGGTGATCGGGCTCATCGGCGCGCCGCTGTTCACCTCCTGGATCATCGGATACGTGCTCGGCGTCACCGAACCCGGCACCGCGTGGCACGGACTCGGCGTCGCCCCGATCTTCATCTGGGAACTGTCCATCGGCCTGTGGATGACCTTCAAGGGCTTCCGGAAGGACGCACCGCTCATGGTCGAGGCCGCTGCCGAGGACGCGCGCCTGGACGGCTCGGCGAGCGTCACCCGCTCGTCGATCGGCGTCGCGTCGAGCGCAGGCGCCGCATGACGGCGGCCCGCGAGCAGGCGCCCCGAACCCCGCCACGGTTCGTGGTCCGGACGTTCTGGATGCTGCATCGCGCGGCCTACCGGGTCACCGGGGGAGGCTTCGGCCTCTCCCGCCCGGTGGCCGGCAGCAAGTTCGGGATGCTCCGCCTCAAGACCGTCGGGCGACGCTCCGGCAAGTCACGGGTCGCCATCGTCGGCTACTACGAGGACGGCCCCAACCTGGTCACCCTGGCCATGAACGGCTGGGGCGAGAACGAACCCGCCTGGTGGCTGAACCTCCAGGCGCAGCCGGAGACGACGGTCGACCTTCCCGGCGAAACGCGGGCCGTCCGGGCACGTGCTGCGGCCGGGGAGGAACGTGATCGATTGTGGGTGACGTTCCGCGACTACCCGGGTTGGGGTGACGATATCGACGGCTTCGCCTCCCGCCGTCCGGGCCAGACGGCCGTGGTCGTCCTCGAGCCCCGGCCGGCCTCCCACCCCCTCTGATGTGACGTCATCCGGCAGCGCCATCGCTGCCGGATGGCAACCCCACCTCCCCGCCTGATGAAGGGATAAGCCACATGACCAGCAACGACGCAGCCCTCGCACCTGCACACATCGGCCTCGGAAGCTCGCGAGAGGCGCCCCCGGTGGCGTCTCCGTCGCGGTGGCGACTTGCCCGCCGGCACCTTTGGCTCGTCCCGGGGCTCGCCATCGCCGTCTACGCCAACGCGCAGGCCAGCGAGCACGCCCTGGGGTTGGGCGTGCTCTTGCTCTTCGGGATCGTTCCCCACCTCCCTGCCCTGCTTGGCGTCGGCCAACCGCATGCCCGCGGGCAGATGGCGCCCCGCGCGGTGCCACTCTTCAACGCGATGCATCACCCGGTCCCGCCGCTGGCGCTGCTCGCCGTCGCCGGGGCCGGCATCCTTTCGCCCTTTTGGTTCGTTGCGGCCCTCGCCTGGTTCTCGCACATCGTGGTCGACCTGGCGTTCGGCCACGGTCTCCGCACGGCTGAGGGATGGCGTCGCCCGCTGTGGACGTGGCGATGACGTCGAGTCCATACGACGTCGTCATCGTGGGTGGCGGAGCGGCTGGGCTGAGTGGAGCGCTCGTCCTGGGCCGCGCCCGGCGTCGAATCGCTGTCGTGGACGCCGGCTCGCCCCGCAACGCGCCGGCCGCGCACATGCAGGGATTCCTGTCACGCGACGGGATGCCGCCTGCTGACTTGCTGGCGGCAGGTCGCGCTGAGGTGACCGTCTATGGGGTGGAGCTGATCGAGGATCAGGTCATCGGGGTCGAGGCCGGATTCGCCGTCCGGCTGGCGAGCGGCCGGGTGCTGGAAGCGCGCCGCCTGCTGATCGCGACGGGCGTCCGCGACGAGCTGCCAGACATCGCGGGCGCCCGAGGCCGATGGGGTCGCGACCTCCTGCACTGTCCGTATTGTCACGGGTGGGAGGTCCGCGACCAGCCCATCGGTGTGCTCGGGACGAGACCTGGATCGGTGCAGCATGCCTTGCTGGTTCGGCAGTGGTCCGACGACGTGGTCTTCTTCGTGCACACGATGGAGCTCGGCTCAGACGAGAGGCGCCGGTTGGAAGCTCGAGGCGTGCAGGTCGTGCATGGTGCGGTCGGGCGACTCGTGGTCGATGAGGACCGACTCACGGGGGTCGAGTTGGTCGACGGTCGGGTGATCCCCCGCGTCGCTGTATTCATCCGGCCGAGCAACGTCCCCCACGGCGACGGACTTCTCGGGCGTCTCGGCTGCGACGTCGATCAGGCTGGCTTTCCCGTGGTCGATGCCGTCGGCCAGACCAGCGTCGTCGGTGTCTGGGCCGCGGGCAACGTCGTCGACCCGCGCCTCCAGGTCATCACTTCGGCCGGAGCAGGATCGGCTGCGGCGATCGCCATCAATGCGAGCCTTGTGGAGGAGGACATCGAACGGGATGCCGAGGACTTGGCGCATGACGATCGGCGGGCCTGCTCCCGACCCGGCTCCGAGCCTTGAGCGCGTGGAACAGTCCGGACGCTCCAAACGACCGTCCGGCGTGTTCTACCTGATCGCCGATTGATCGACCGTGGCGGGGTCCGCTCGACCGTGGTACCGCCCTACGCCGCTGACGCGACAGCCCTCGGCGTCGACGTGCTTCCGGCAGATTGCGCGACGGCGGCAGATGGATCGAATCCCTTCGCGATCAGCCAGACCGCCATGACCGTCTCCTGGAGGGCGAGCGGAGCCATGAAGAAGCCCAGCGAGATCGGCCGCCAATCGATGGTGTCGATGTCCCAGGTGACCGTGTACCGGTAACCCGATGCGCCGACCGCGGCTAGGACGTCGGCGTCATAGCCCGCACCGACCATCGACGAAGACGGCGGGCAGCGGCGGCGTTCACGTGACCCAGCGATGGGTTCAGGCCTGAAGGGCGAACGCGCCGGCCGGGCCGAACACGCGATCCCGCCCGTGGACCTTGGCCTTGTAGAGGGCCGCGTCCGCCGCGGCGGCCACCGCCTGCCAGGACTGGGCGATGTCGTTGGCGACCGACACGCCGCAACTGATCGTCAGCCGCGTCGGTTCGGCGCCGCCGCTGCCCGGCAAGGCGAGGTTCCAGATGGCGTGACGGATCCGCTCGGCGACCTCAAGACCGCCCTCGAGCGTCGTGTCCCGCAGCAGGACCAGGAATTCCTCACCGCCCACTCGGTAGACGCTGTCCCGACCCCGAACCTGGCGTTCGAGCTCGACCGCGACCGATCGCAACGTCATGTCCCCGGCGGCGTGGCCGCGTTCGTCGTTGACGCGCTTGAAGTTGTCGAGATCGAACATCAGCACGGCGCAGGACTCACCGCCCAGACGGATGGTCGGCCAGATGATCGCGATGTCGCCGTCGAGCTGTCGCCGGTTTCGAAGCTCCGTGAGCGGATCCGTCGTGGCGTACTCGTACAGGACCCGGTTCAGTCGTCGCAGCTCGTGCTCCTGGGCGATGCTGCCCAGGCGGAGGCCGTGGACGAGGCTCGCCGCCAGCACGCCGATCACGCTGCAGCCCGCGACCAGGGACACCAGGTCGACACGCTCGTTCACCGTGAGCGCCCCGAGGCCGGTCGTCAGCACGAGGACAGCGATGCCCACCGTATAGGCGGTCGCCCAGCGCCGGCTCGTGCGGGTATCCCAGTCAAGGAGGACCGGCGCCGAGATGGCGATGATCCCGAGCGACGCCGACGCCGCCCCGACCGTCGCGGGCTCCGCGAAGATCGTCCCGACCATGCCGAGCGAGACGACGACCGGGAAGAGGACGGCCAAGGTGGCCACGCCGCGCGTCGAGACGCCGGCGGCGAGCCAAGCGAGCATGAGCAGGATGATCCCAGGGATCGTGTTCGCGACCACGTTCGCGCTCGCAGAATTGGGGTAGCGCACGACCAGGACGAGTCCTGAAACGAAGAACAGGCCCGCCGATGCCGACGATGCCATCCGCACGCGTCGCCGCAGCTCGCGAACGTGGCTGAGGCGGTAGCGGCGCCAAACGGCCGGATTGGTCCGCTCGGGATGACGCCGATCTCGAAGGCGGACCGTCAGGTCTCGAAGGTCAGGCATGAGGTTGTCCGCAGGTTCTCGGAATGGCCTCGCCGCCGGTAGGACCCAATGGTCCCGACGACCGAGGCTCGCTCGCCGTGCTGGTCAGCGGGCGCCGGCGTCGAGCCGGCGCTGTTCCTCGACGGTCAGTTCCGCCAGCGGCTCGGATTCGAGTCGCTCGTCGGGGATGGGTAGCCCGCTCTCTGTCGAGAAGCCGTAGGTTCCCGCCTGGATCCGTGCCTCGGCCCGGGACACGGCTTCCAGCTCCGCGCGGAGGTTGGCGATGAGGGCCTGCTCGACCATCTCGGTCGCGAGCTCGCTGCCAGCGTCGGACTCACCCTCCTGCTGGCGTTCGAGGGCGCCTTCGGCCCGGACCTCGCCGGTCAGTTCGCCAAGCGCGGCCTCGATCCTGGCCCGCTCCGCCGCCACGAGTCTCCGAGCACGATGGTCATCCACGATCAGACTCTCCAGGTTCCAGGGTGGAGAGAAGCCATGGTACGCGCTGCTTCCTTGCAGACGACTCGGCGGATCGCGTCCGCGGCATAGCGCGCCGCGATCGGAGCATCCAGGAGCCGGGGGCTGGCGGTCGAGTGGCTCCTGGCGGTGCGACAATGCTCGTGAACATCCCGGACGTGAGGTCCCGATCGATGCATCTCGTGCTGGCACTCGACGGCTCGCCCTCGTCGGCGCAGGCCCGTGATCTCGTTGCGTCCCGTCCCTGGCCAGCCGGGACGACCGTGACCCTCGTGGCGGCCTACGACCTCCCCACCGCGTGGTTCGCCGAGGGCGCCGGGACCGGAGACTGGCTCGGCGAGGCCGAGAACGCGTTGCGCCAGGAGACGGAGGACTCCCTGGCCTCGATGGCGGCGCCACTCGAGGGCCGCGGTCAGGTGATCGAGCGGCGGGTCGTCCGGGGCCGCGCCGCGAGTGTCATCCGCGCGGTCGCCGACGAGGTCGGGGCGGACCTGATCGTGGTCGGCTCGCGGGGGCATGGCCAGATCGGCTCGATGCTGCTCGGATCCGTGTCCGCGGAGGTGGCGGAGCAGGCTCGCCAGTCGGTCCTCGTCGCCCGCGCGGGCGTCGTCTCCCGGTTGCTGGTCGCGAGCGACGGATCCGACGGCGCCACGATGATCCCGGAGACGCTGGCCGGGTGGGGCGCATTCCGCGGCCTGCCGGCCGTCGCCCTGAGCGTCGCCCCGGTCGACTCGCCAGCGTTCAAGCTGTTGGTGACCCTCTACACGCTCGGGAATGAGCCGGCGGAGATCCAGCCAGAGGCGCTCCGGGAGATCCATCTCGGTCTTGCGACCGAGATGGCCGGGCGGCTCTCCGAGCATGGCATCCCCGCCGAAGCGGAGGTCCGGCTCGGCGACGCTGCGCACGAGATCATCGCGGCCGCGTCGGAGCGCGAGGCCGACCTGGTCGTCACCGGATCCCACGGGCGACAGGGTCTTGACCGCTGGCTGCTCGGCAGCGTCGCCCGCAACGTCCTATTGCACACGCACACGTCGGTCCTCATCGCACGCGGAACGAGAACGACCGCGGGAAGCTGATCCGGGGCTTCGACGGCGCCCCGACGGGAGCCACCCGTCTCTCCCCCGTCGAGGGAGCGAGCGAACCGCCGTCGGCCGAACGGCCCTTGGGATCGCGCCATTCGGCACTCACCCGGCCGCGGCCGCGAGCCTACGGTTCGACCGGAGGTAGTCGATGACGGTCGCCACTCATCCGTCCCGGTCCGGGATGCGCGCGCTCGAGGCGTTCGAGCCGCTGGCCATCGCCGTGGATCGGTGCAAAGGCTGCGGACTGTGCGTGGCGGTCTGCCCGAAGGCCGTCCTGGAGCTCGACGGGTCCATCGTGGACCTGCTCGGGTATCACCCCGTCCGGCTGATCGATGCCGCGGGCTGCACGAGCTGCGCGCTGTGCGCCCGCATCTGCCCCGACGCTGTCTTCACGGTCTACGCCCGCCCGAGGCCCGCCTGACATGACCGCCATGGTCCACGCCCAGGCCATCCATCCCGACATGGACGCCGTGCGGCCGGTCCTCATGAAGGGCAACGAGGCGATGGCCGAAGCCGCGATCCAGGCCGGCTGCGATACCTATTTCGGCTACCCCATCACGCCCCAGGCCGAGCTGCTCGAGTGGATGGCGCGCCGGATGCCGGAGCTGGGGCGCGTCTTCGTCCAGGCCGAGAGCGAGCTCGGCGCCATCAACATGGCGCTCGGGGCCGCGGCGACCGGTGCCCGTGTGCTCGTCTCCTCGTCGAGCCCCGGCATGAGCCTCATGGCCGAGGCGATGAGCTACCTGGCCGGCTCCGAGCTGCCGATCGTCCTCGTCAACGTGATGCGCGGCGGTCCCGGTCTCGGCAGCATCGGACCCTCGCAATCCGACTACTTCCAGGCGACCAAGGGCCACGGCCACGGCGACTACCGCGTGCCCGTCCTGGCCCCGTCGTCCATCGCCGAGGCCGTCGAGCTGACGGCCGACGCCTTCGAGATCGCCGAGCGCTACCGGACGCCGGTGATCATCCTCGCCGACGGGGTCATGGGCCAGGCCATGGAGCCCGTCGTCCCGGTCTATCGCACGCCGGCCCGCGAGCCAGCCGGCTGGGAGCTCTCCGGGGCCGACGGCCGCCCGCCACGGGTCGTCCGCTCGCTCCATCTGCGGCCCGAGGACCTCGAGGCGCACAACCGGCACCTGCAGTCGAAGTTCGCGACCATCGCCGAGCGCGAGACCCGCTGGGCGGGTGAGCTCCTCGAGGACGCCGAGATCGTCGTGGTCGCCTACGGGACGGCGGCGCGGGTCGCGCGGACCGCGATCGAGCGGGCGCGCGAACAGGGCCTGCGGGTCGGCCTCTTCCGACCGATCAGCCTGTGGCCGTTCCCGTCGAGCGACCTGGACCGCATCGCGGCCGGCCTGCGCGCGGTGGTCGTCCTCGAGATGTCGGCCGGGCAGATGGTCGAGGACGTGCGGCTGGCGGTCGAGGGGCGCGCCCCCGTCCTCTTCCACGGTCGGACCGGCGGCATGGTCCCGACACCGGGAGAGGTCGTGGAGGTCCTGCGACGCGCCTGGGCGCTGACCCCACCGAAGCCGGAGCCCCTCGCGCCCGCCATGGGCGCGACCGCGGCCGACGAGGAGCCGGATCCCCTCAGCCTGATCGAGCTGGGTGCCTGGACCGATGTCCGACGCGACGCGACCGATCGGGAGGGGCGGTGAACCGATGGCGATCCTGACAGCCGACCCAAGGCGGATCGTCTATCGGCGACCTGACCTGCTCGCCGACACGTCCACGCACTACTGCCCGGGCTGCGGCCACGGCATCGTCCACCGCCTCGTCGCGGAGCTGCTCGAGGAGATGCACCTCGGCCCCACGACCATCGGCGTCGCGTCGGTCGGCTGCAGTGTGTTCGCCTACGACTACCTGGCCGTCGATTTCGTCGAGTCGCCGCACGGCCGGGCGCCGGCCGTCGCGACCGGTGTTCGCCGTGCCCGCCCGGATGCCTTCGTCTTCACCTATCAGGGCGACGGCGACCTGGCCGCGATCGGGACGGCGGAGATCGTCCACGCTGCGGCGCGCGGCGAGCGGATCAGCGTCATCTTCGTCAACAACGGCATCTACGGGATGACCGGCGGACAGATGGCGCCGACGACGCTGCTCGGGCAGCGGACGACGTCGAGCCCGGGCGGGCGCGAAGCGTCGACGGCCGGGTACCCGATCCCGATCACCGAGATGCTGGCGCTCCTGCCAGGCGTCTCCTACGCCGCTCGCGGCTCCATCGCCGATCCGTCGTGGGTCGGGAAGACCAAGACGATGCTGCGACACGCGTTCGAAGCCCAGCTGGGCGGCGGCGGCCTCTCGATCGTGGAGATCCTGTCGACCTGCCCGGTCGGCTGGGGGATGACGCCGACCGAGTCGATGAAGCACCTCGCCGACGACGTCGTCCAGACGTACCCGCTGGGCGTCCTCCTCGACCGGACGGCGTCCGGCCGACCCGAAGGGGCTGGCTGAGATGCAGCACGCGACGGTCTTCGGTGGGTTCGGCGGGCAGGGCCTGCTCTTCGCCGGCCACGTCCTCGCCCAGGCCGGGGTCATCGAGGGTCGGGAGGTCTCGTGGATGCCCTCCTACGGGCCTGAGATGCGCGGCGGGACGGCGTCGTGCACGGTCATCATCGCAGACCATCCGATCGGCTCGCCGATCGTCGACAGCGCCGACAGCCTCATCGCCCTGAACCCGCCGTCGCTCGCGAAGTTCGAGCCGTTGCTCGTCCCGGGCGGTCTCGTGGTCCTGAATGCCACCTTGATCGAGGCGGAGCCGCGACGCACCGATGTCGAGATCGCGGGCATCCCCTGCACCGCCCTCGCACGGTCGGGCGGCGACGATCGATTGGTCAGCGTCGTCGCGCTGGGCGGCCTCATCGCCCGCCGGCCGATCGTCGAACGCGAATCGATCCGACGCGCGCTCATCGACGTGCTCGGTGACAAGCGGCCGGAGATGATCGACATGGACTACGCGGCGTTCAGCACCGGGTACCTGGCGGCTGTCGAGGCCGCGGCCGAAGCCGCCGGACTCCGCCCGTGACGCGGCGGGCCGACGAGGCGGGTGCGGGGCCAGACGGCCCCTCGATGCGGGACCTTCGCCCCTCGCTCGAGGCCTGGTGAGCGCCCACACTCCGCCGATCACCGCGGATCCAACCGCGCGGAGGTATCAGATGACTCGCGTCCTCGTCGTCCATCACGACCTCGACCTGGCCGGCCAGGAGGTCGATTCCCTCCGCCGCCTCGGCTACGACGTGACCGAGTGTGGCGGACCGACGCGCAATCGCTGCCCGGTCCTGGCCGGACACGCGTGCGACCTCGCCGAACGGGCCGACGTGCTCGTGTACGACGTCTGGGCGAGCGGTGACGCGGACGGGGGCCAGACCCTGATCGAGAACATCCGGGAGCTCCATCCGGAAACGCCAGTGGTCCTGACCTCACCCGGGCTGGCCCTCAGCTGGGAGGAGACGACCGGCCCGCACGCCGTGACCGTGCTCCTGGGCCAGCCGACCGGCGCCCGGCTCGACGAGGCGATCCAGGCCGCCATGGCAGCGCAGCCGGAGCCACAGCCGGAAGCGTGACCTGATCCGCCCGGTGTCGACGGCCCACTGCGGGCCGGTGCGCGGCGCAAGCGCCAGTCAACCCCTGGCTGCGAGGATCCCTCGGAGGTGCAGCAGTCCGGCGATCACGAGGAGCGCGGTCGTCCAGATCGGGATGGTCCGGGCGACGGCATCGGGGAGGAAGATGTCCGACACCGAGCCGTCCGCAGCGCCCATCCGCTCGGTCAGCGGGGTCAGCGGGCAAACGCCGCTATTGCCGAGGAAGACCGCGACCTCGGCCGCGACCGCCGCGGCGGCGATGCCGACCGTCCGGTCGCGCCGCCCGAGGAGGCCGGTCGCGACGAGCCACAGGATGGCCGACAGCTCCCCGAAGAAGATGACCGTGTGCACGGTCTTCAGGGCGACGACCGCGACGTGATAGCGGGCGGCAGTCACGACAGCCGCAGCTGGCCTGTCCGCCGAAGCCAGAACAGGGCGATGAAGCCCAGGACGATCCCGACGGCCAGGAAGACCCAGGTCAGGATCATCGTCTCGGGGAGTGCGATCACCTCGACGGCGATCCAGATGATCATCCCGACCCCCAGCATCCCGGTCAGCCATGGCGCGATCCAGTGTCGCCGGACGGTGAGCGCCGCCAACGCCAGCATCGCGACGCCGTTCATCAGGAGCAGATACAGGCCCGGGACGAGATAGCTGCCGAAGACCGACGCCTCGATCCAGCCCTGCGGGACCCCGATCGCGCGACCGGTCGGGTCCTGGATGAACGACAGGCCGACCGGTATCGCCATGATGCCGGTCAGGACCTCAAGGACCACCGCGACCCAGACATACCCGGGTCGATCGATCTGATGTGAGCGGGGCGCGATCTCGATCTGCATGGCGTGCCGTTCCTCGCTGCTCGGGCCAGGCGCTCGGGCGGGCGCACCGAGCGGATCGGATCCCATCGAACGCCCCGTGGCGCGGGATGCATAGCGCCAGAGGTCACCAGCGGCCGGGCTGGTCGGCCCAAGCGATAGGCCCGCGTCCCCAGACATGCGGCGGCGCCGGACCATGGTCCTTTTGGTCCCTTATCGACCGGCCGAGCGGGTCCGAGACTGAGGTTCTCATCACGTCAGGACGTCATCGTGTCCGAACGTTTCCGGCGCCAGCTCCGCCACGTCCTCGTCCTGCTGCGGGCCGAGGACTACATGGCGGTCGCGTCCGATCCCCAATTCCGTGCCAGCGAACGCCGGCTCGTATGGCAGGCGAGCCGGGCGGCGATGCTCGTCATCGCGATCGCGGCCCCGCTCCACATCGTGGCGTTCTCTCTCCTGCACCCGGCCGACTGGACGACCATCGCCGCGGTCACGGCGGCACTGGGATCCGCGGCGCTCGCTGCCTGGTGGCTCCTGGGTCGATGGCTGCGCCACGAGCCGGAGCTTGTCGCGTTCGTCATGAGCCTGGCGGTGGCGGCCGCGACCATGGCCCTCACCGTGTTCGGTCCACGATTCGGCGCGCTCACCATCGGGTATCTCCTGTTCCTGCCGACCCTCGTGGCACTCGTCCTGCCGTGGCGCAGCTGGACGGAGATCCGTTGGCTGGCCATCTATGGGATCTTGGTCATCCTCTACCTATCGGACCTCGGGCCGAACAATCCGGCTTCCGCGACCGAGCGGGCCGATCTGGTGTTCGGACTCGTGGTCGTCCTGGTCAGCGCGTTCACCGGACACGTCCTGATCTTCCGCCAGCGGGTCCGTGGTTTCGTCCAGGTCCAGGCGCTCCGGCGGCTCCAACGCCATGAAAGCCGTCAGCGGGCAGAGCTGGAACGGGTGTACAAGGCCCTCGAAGTGACCGCTCGAACGGATCAGCTGACGGGTGTCGGCAACCGCCTCAAGCTCGACGAGGACCTTCGGATCGTCCGTGGTCGACTCGCCCGGACCGGATTGACCATCGGCCTGCTGGAAGTCGACCTGGACCACTTCAAAGGCGTTAACGACGCCTTTGGCCATCCTGCCGGCGACGACGTGCTCCGCCAGGTCGCCAGGACGCTGTCCGCGACCACGCGCGCCGACGATGCCGTCTATCGGTATGGCGGTGAGGAGTTCCTGGTCGTCCTCGGCGCGGTGGCGGGGGACATCCGGGAAGCGGCCGAGCGGGTGCGTCGGGCGGTGGAGGACCTCGGCATCACCCATCCGTCGAACCCTCCATTCGGGATCGTCACGATCAGCGTGGGCGCGGGCGAGATCGGGGCGGCGGAGGCGGCCGAGTCGGACGGCCTGTGGTTCGCCCGCGTGGACGCGGCGCTCTACCAGGCGAAGGCCGCCGGCCGGAACCGTGTCGCGGTGGCGCCAGCGGCCGGGTCGCGCGCCCCGGCAACAGCGCGATCGGTGAAGGCGTCGCGCACACCCTTGGCCTCGTGACCCGGGGCGGGCACGCGCGCTAGCCCGCCTGGGCGTCCGCTTCAGCCGGCCAGTACTGTTCGCTGACGATCGCGTCGGCGGCGAACCCGCGCCCGACGAGGATCGAACCCGCGGCTGCGATGACCCCGGGATTCCCACACAGATAGGCGACGCTGTCGGCGGGGACGAGCCCGTGGAGGTCGCACAGCTCGCCGAGGCGGGCGTCGATCCGGCCGGTCAGACCGGTCCACCCGGCGTTGTCGGGATGGGCCGGGCGAGAGATCACCGGCGAGTAGCGGATCCGGGTGGCGCTGCCGGCCAGCTGCTCGAACCGGTCGCGGTAGGCGAGCTCGCCGACGTGGGCGACGCCGTGGACGACGACCGCGCGGGGTGCGCGGGGTGCGCGGGGTGCGCGGTGGGCGGAACAGGCCGCTGCATCAGCCGCGAGCGCCCCGAGCATCGAATGCATCGGCGCGATCCCGGTCCCGGTGGCGATGAACAGGTGAGCTCGTGGGTCGCCGGGACGCAGCTTGAAGAGGCCTTTCGCCGGGCCGATGTGAAGCCGGGCGCCGACCGGAAGGGCCCACAGCAGCGGGGTGAACGCACCACCATCCACGAGGCGGATGAGGAACTCGAGGTCTCGGCCCGATCCTGCCGAGGACGCCGTCGAGTAGGGCCGCTGGACCAGCCGCCCATCGGACAGCATGCCCAGCGCGAAGTACTGGCCCGGCTCGAACGGGAGTGCCCCGGCGTCCGGCCGGACCGTGAACCGGGCGACCATCCCGGTCAGATCGATCCGCGCGAGCAGCGTCGCGTTCGGCTCGGCGCCCGGCCTGACCAGCCTGCCGGCGGTGCCAGCCGAGACGCCCGCCGACACGAGCCGCCCGACCGCTTTCGTCTCTACCATCAAGCCGCGGCCGCGACACCGTCGACCGCCTCGCGGGCCGCCTCGGGATCGAGATACCAGGTCGCGTCGATCCGGGCGAACCCGGTCCAGGCAGGAGGCAGCCGGTCGGCACGGAAGATCGCCTGATTCGGGCAGGCGCTTTCGCACGAGCCGCAGTCGATGCAGCCGTCCGGGTCGATGTAGAACTTGCGGTCGACCGATGGGTCGGCCGTGATGCAGTCGACCGGACAGACGGCCACGCATGACTGGTCGCTGTGGTCGATGCACGGCTGCGCGATGACGTACGCCATGGTGGATCCTCCGGAACGGACGAGGTCGGTGGCCGCGCGACGAGCATCCTTGCTACTGCGACCGGCTCCGACACTGGCGGTGTCCGATGTGAGGGTCCTGTGCGCCAGATGTGGGTTCGCTCATCTGGTCCGCGATGGGCGAGATTCGGACCGTCAGCCGGCGGCCGGGCCGTCGCCCCTGCGCGGCAGCGAGACCACGAAACGCGCACCGCCCCCGGGTGCGTCGTCGACCGCGATGGTCCCATCGTGCGCGGCGGCGATCCGTTGGGCGATCGCGAGCCCCAGCCCGGTCCCGCCCGCGCGGTCGCGCCGGACCCCGGGCAGGCGGGTGAACGGCTCGAAGACTCGATCGCGTTCCGCGGGCGGGATCCCCGGCCCCTCATCCATGACGGTGAGCTCGACCCGGCGGGCCGATCGTCCGACCGCCACGCGGACCGTCGTCCCCGACGGCGCGTGGTCGAGCGCGTTGTCGATCAGGATGAGGACGAGCTGGGTCAAGCGGTCGCGATCCCCCGACACGGATGCCGACGTTCCCCCTTGCTCGCCGGCCTCGAACCGCAGCTCGACCTGGCGCAGGGCGGCCAGCGCAGCCGCCTGCCGCACGGCATCCACGGCGACCACCGCCAGGTCGGTCGGGCGCCGCACGATGACGAGACCGGCCGCATCCGACGACGCGATCTGGAGGAGGTCCCCGACGAGGCGGGCGAGCCGATCGGTCTCGGTCACGATGTCGGCGACCAGGACGTGGCCCTCGTCCTTGACGAGCCCTTCGCGTTCGAGGACCTCCGCATTGGCGCGGATGATCGCCGGCGGGGTCCTGAGCTCATGCGAGGCGTCGGCGACGAATCGCCGCTGGGCCGCCATCGACCGCCGGATCGGCACCAGGGCATCACCGGTGACCAGGACCGTGACGATGGCCGCGCCGAACAGCCCGACGACGCCGACCAGGGCGACCGCCGCGACGAGGCTGTTCGACTGTTGGTCATGGAGGGTCATCACGAAGCCGCCCTGGACATATCCGATGGGCGGCTGGCCGGGTGCCGGCACCACGGGCTCGGTCATCAGCCTGACCTCGACGCCACCGACGTCCACCGTGCGAAGGTCGCGACCGGTCTCGCGGGCCGCCGCGACGGCGCCCTGGTCGGGCAGGCCGGGGAGGGTGACTCCCGACGGGTTGGCGATCTCCCGGCCCGTCGCGTCGAGGTAGAGGAGCAGCGTGTCGGCCGAGGCCGGGGATCCGTCCTCGGACTCGCCCGAGGACTCGCCGTCGGGAAGCTCGCCGTCGAGCCGCGCGACCGCCGCATCGACGGTCGCGCTGAGTGCCCGATCGACATCCGCGTCGAGGGCGCGGAGCCCGACGAAGGCCGTGGCGGCGCCGATCAACACGATCAGCATGGCGACGAGTGCGAGCGTGGTGACGAAGAGGCGGCGGCGGGTCGCCCTGAGGAGCCGCGTGGTCGGGTCGGTCATCGGTGCGGTCAGGGCTCGGCGCGGAGCGTGTAGCCCACGCCGCGGACCGTCTTGAGCCAGTCCGCCCGCCCCAGCTCGCTGAGCTTGCGGCGAAGGTAATGGACGTACAGGTCGACGACATTCGAGTAGACGTCCGGCTCCGCGCCCCACACGGCATCGAGGATCTGCTGCCGCGTGAGGACCTGCCCGGCGTGGCGGATGAAGTAGCCGAGCAGCGCGAACTCGCGGGCCGAGAGGTCCACCGTGCGCTCACCGACCTGGGCGACGTGACGGAGCTCATCGAGGCTCAGGTCGCCGGCCCGCAGCGATCGGTCCGGCGAGCCCGTCGATCGCCTCCCGAGGGCGTTGATCCGGGCGATGAGCTCGGCGAAGGCGAACGGCTTCGGCAGGTAATCGTCGGCCCCGGCCTCGAGTCCGCCGACGCGGTCCTCGACCGATCCCAGCGCCGTCAGCATCAGCACGGGCGTGGTCATGCCCTGCGCTCGCAGGAGGCCGAGCAGCGTGACGCCGTCGATGTCCGGCAGCATCCGGTCGAGGACCACCACGTCGCACGGCGCTCGTTGGGCGAGCGCGACCGCGGTCACGCCGTCCGGAGCCACATCGACGACGTGGCGCTCCGCGGTCAGGACCCGATGGATCAGGGCCGCCATCTTCGGTTCGTCTTCCACGAGCAGGATCCGCACATCCGGCATCCTGCGCCGCGAACGCTGCGGAGTCGAGGCCTTGCGCCCCGTCTTTGAAGCTTCTCATCCGGGCCACATCGGCGTCCCATCGCGCTGCCCGAGCCTGTGCCTCATCACCCCACCCACGATGAGGTCCATCCACATGGTCAACAAGGTCGCCCTGTTCATCGCTTCACTCGTCGCGTCACTCGCGCTCGCCGGGGCGCTCGCCCTGGCCGGTTTCGCGCCCGGGGCGGCCCCGTCCACCGCCGCTACGCAGGTCGAGGCCCCGACGACGACGGCCGACACCACGGCGCAGCCGCAGGTCCAGGTCGACACCGTCTATGTCGCGCCGCCCGCGAAGCAGAAGACGGTCACCGTCCACAAGGTCGTCAAGGCTGCCGGCGGGGAGTCGGAGCAGGAAGAGGGCGACGACTGATGGCCGAGATCACCGAGGGCCAAGGCGGTCCGGAGGCACCGCCGACCACCGCGAACCGTGCCGCAGGGGCGAGGAAGCCCCCGGCCACGACGCCCAAGGCTCGGCCTGATCCCCGTCCCCTCCGGATCGCGTTCGGGATGGGCGCCGTGGCGACGGCAAGCGCCCTGATCACCGCGTTCGCGGCACCAGGCGCCGGCACCGCGACCACGACCGTCCAGACGACGGTGACCGGAGCCGTGGAGCCGGCGCCATCGGTCAGGCACATCATCCAGTACGTGCAGCTCAAGCCGGGGCAGACGGCTCCACCGAAGGCGGTGGTCAAGCAGGCGCCGGCACTTCCCCCGAAGGTCGTCGTGGTGACCACCCGACAGTCGGGAGGGAAGAAGTGATCGCGCTCACGCTCCCGGACCAGGGACCGTCGCTGCAGGACCTGGCGTCCGTCAGTGCCGCTGCCGACCTCGGTGTCGACGATGCGGCCCCCGTGTCCGTCCACCGGGCGATGCTCGGCGGTCACGTCGGCATCCACCTGTACCCTGCTGCTCCCGCCGGCGGCGAGGTCGCGGCGCGACGCGACGCGGACCGAGTGCTCGATCGGATGGAGGCGTGGGCAGGCACGCTCACCCGCTTCTCCCCCACCTCCGACCTGGTCCGCCTCAATACCTGGCCGTCGATGCGCGCCCCGGTCCGCCCGACCCTGGCGGCGGTCATCGACTGGGGACGAGAGGCACAGGGCATGAGCGACGGGATCGTCGACATCGCCCTCCTCGATGCCCGCCTCGAGGCCGAGGGGATCGGCTCGCCGGCATCGCCGATGCTCGCGAGCCCCGCCTCCCGCCGTTGGTCGATGGCCCGAGGGCCGCGCTGGAACCACGTGCTCAGGCCGATCGGACTGACGTTCGACCTCGATGGCGTCGCCAAGGGCTGGCTGGCCGACCGGGCCGTCCGGCGACTGGCCGCCCACCCGTCGGCCGTCGTCGATGCCGACGGCGACATCGCGATCAGGCTCGGGCCTGGCCGGCGGATGCGGTTCGGCGTGGCCGACCCGCGGACGACGGGGACGACCCTCGTCGGATTCGACCTGTGCGGCCCGCTGACGGGGTCCAGGACCTTCGGTCTGGCGACGTCCGGGACATCGGTCCACCGATGGACGATCAGGGGTCGGCCGTCGCACCATCTCATCGATCCGCGGACCGGTCGCCCAGCCCGCACCGATCTCGTCCAGGCGACGGTCCTGGCCGGTTCCGCGCGGGAGGCCGAGGCGATCGCCAAGACCGCCGTGATCGTCGGGTCCGAGGCGGCTCTCGAGCGTCTCGATCGCCCGGGGATCCTCGGGGCGATCCTCCTCACCGATCGGGGAGACGTCCTCGCGACCCCGTCCACCATGAGCCTGCTGTCATGAAGTTCCGGGGGCTCGACGCGCGGACGCAGGCGGCCCGCTGGGGCCTGTACGCCGTCGCCATCGGCATCGTCGTCGGCGCGACCGCGCCGACCGCGGTCGCGGGGCTGGCGGCCGCGTGGGAGGCGAACCGGGCGAGCCTGCCGTGGCTCTTCGAGCGGACCTTCGCGTTCCTGGCTTACGGCGCGGTCGCGGCCTCGGTGATCTATGGCCTGCTCCTCTCGACGAAGGTCCTTGACGCGATCGCCCACCGCCCGATCACCTTCGCCCTGCACCAGGACCTTGCCTCGTTCGGCGTCGCGCTGGCGGCGATCCACGGGATGCTCCTCGCGCTCGACAGCACCGTCCCGTTCAGCCTCGCCCAGATCGCCGTTCCCGGCCTGGCCCCGTACGCGCCGGTCTGGGTCGCCGCCGGCCAGGTGGCGTTCTACCTGATGGCCGCCGTGCTCGCGAGCTTCTACCTGCGGCGGCGGATCGGGCAACGTGCGTGGCGCCTCTTCCACTACCTGACGTTCTTCGCCTTCATCGGGGCGACGGCTCATGGGCTCGGAGCCGGGACCGACAGCGCGTCCCCGTGGGCGTGGTGGCTCTACGTCGGGTCGTCGGTCGTCGTCCTGTTCCTGTTCAGCTATCGGATCGCCCTCACCGTCGTGGGCCGGTCGCCGGGTCCGGCTCGCACGGCCGGGCCGATCCGGATCCGTGTAGGCCCGATGGCCCCCTTCGAAGGGGCAGTCCGGCCGGGAGGCGCGCGCCGGGCGCGGCGATAGAATCCCTTGATGAGCGTCACGCCGCCCGGCACGACCGCGCGCGCTGCCACCCACCCACCCACGAGCCCGATCGACCGGGCGCGCCACCTCATCGACCGGGCGATCCTGCCGATGACCCTGGTCGGGCTCCTGGCCGGGATCGTGCTGACGTGGGCCGGCTACACCGAGGCGGCAGACCTCGCCTGGGCGACCCCCTCGGTCCTGGTGGCGGTCCGCCTCGCCTGGGCGATCCTGCGCGACCTCTTGCACGGCGAGCTCGGCGTGGATCTCATCGCGATCCTGGCCATCGCCGGGGCGCTCCTGCTCGGCGAGCCGTTCGCCGCAGCGGTCATCGCCGTCATGCTCGCGACCGGTGAGGCGCTGGAGCGGTATGCGCAGGGCCGCGCTCACCGCGAACTGACCGCGCTGCTCGGACGGGCGCCGCGCGACGTCCAGCGATATGTCGATGGCGGGCTCGAGACGACGCCGATCGAGGCGGTCGTTCCGGGCGACCTGCTGGCGATCCGCCCTGGCGAGGTGGTCCCGGTCGACGGGATGGTCTCCGGTAATCCGGCGGTCCTCGATGAATCCGCACTCACCGGCGAGTCCCGGCTGGTGACCCGGGAGGAGGGCGACCAGGTTTCCTCGGGGACCGTCAACGCCGGGTCGTCGTTCGATCTTCGTGCCGCGGCGACGGCTGCCGAGAGCGCCTACGCCGGGATCGTCCGCCTCGTCGAGGAGGCACAGCACAGCAAGGCGCCATTCGTCCGCCTGGCCGATCGCTACGCCCTCATCTTCGTCCCGTTCACGCTGGCCATCTCCGCGGCGGCATGGCTCGTCTCCGGCGACCCCGTTCGCGGGCTTGCCGTCCTGGTCGTGGCGACACCGTGTCCGCTCCTGCTCGCCGCGCCGATCGCGATCGTCGCGGGGATCTCGCGCGCGGCGCGCCGCGGCGTGATCGTCAAGGGCGGCGGTCCGCTCGAAGCGCTGGCACGCGCTCGGGTCATCCTGTTCGACAAGACCGGGACGCTGACCGCCGGCCGGCCGCGGCTGGCCACCATCGACGTCGGTCCCTCCACGGAACCCGGGGCCATCGACGAGGGCGAGGTCCTCCGGCTGGCCGCCTCGGTCGAGCAGCTGTCACCCCATGTGCTCGCCGGCTCGATCGTCCATGCCGCCCGGGAACGGGGCCTGGAGCTGTCGATGCCAGAGGACGTCGTCGAGACGCCAGGGGCCGGCGTGATCGGCCTGGTGGACGGCCGGCGGGTCGCGGTGGGCACCGCGGCATTCTCTGCCGGCGAGAGCGGGCTGCCGCCATGGGCGCGCGATGTCCGGCGCCGCGCCGCGCTCGAAGGTTCGACGAGCGCATTCGTCCGGATCGACGAGGCCGTCCGCGGTGCGCTGGTGATGGACGACCCGCTCCGCCCCGAGACCCCGCGGGCGATCCGCTCCCTCCGGCGGATCGGCTTCACCCGGATCGTGATGGTCACCGGCGACAACGCGTCCGTCGCCGACACCATCGGGTCGGCGATCGGCGTGGACGTGATCCTGGCCGATCGGGTGCCCGCCGAGAAGGTGGACGCGGTCAACACCGAGCGCGCGGACGCCGCCGGGCCGATCGTGATGGTCGGCGACGGGCTCAATGACGCGCCTGCCCTCGCGCTGGCCGACGTGGGTGTGGCGATGGGCGCGCGGGGCGCGAGTGCGTCCTCCGAAGCGGCCGACATCGTCATCACGGTCGACCGGCTCGACCGCCTCACCGAGGCGGTCCAGATCGCACGGCGGGCGCGCTCGATCGCCGTGCAGAGCGTGGTCCTCGGGATGGGGATGTCGATCGTCGCGATGGGCGCGGCGGCCGTCGGGCTCCTTCCCGTCGTCGCCGGCGCGATCCTCCAGGAGGCCATCGATGTCATCGTGATCCTCAATGCGCTCCGCGCGCTGCGCGGCGGCGTGGAGGTCCCGGTCCAGATCCCCGGCTGGACCGAGACGAGCGCTCGGCTGCGGGCGGCGCACCTCGGACTCGAGCCATCCATCGCCGGCATCCGGGCCACCGCCGACGTCCTCGACGGCTTGCCCGCGCCGGCCGCGGCGGCCGCCCTCGAGGAGATCCGCCGGTTCGTGGCGGATGACCTCCTGCCCCACGAGGAGCTCGAGGACAAGACGATCTACCCGATGCTCGCCGCCGCGATGGGTTCGGATGACGCGACCGCGTCGATGCACGGGACCCACCAGGAGATCTTCCGGCGCGCGCGGCTGCTCGAGCGGCTTGTCCGCGACCTCCCGGCGGAAGGCCCCAGCAGCGGTGACCGGACCGACCTGCAGCGTCTGCTGTACGGACTGGAAGCGATCCTGCGCCTGCACCAGGCGCAGGAGGAAGACCTGTATCTCTCCATCGGCGACAGCACCGCGCCGGCCGAACGGCCCACCTCCGCGGCGGCGCCGGCCCGCCCCTGAGCCGAGCGCCGTCCACGCCCGCCAGCGGGCCGGTTCAGGCCGTCAGCCTGATCTCCCCGGTCGCCGCGTCGACGTGGATCGGCAGCGATGTCAGCGGTTGATCGGTCGGGCCGGCGATGGCCCTTGCGCCATGCCTCGGGTCGAACGTCGCTCCATGGCACGGACAGATCAGCAGACCCGTCGAGGGGTCATACCCGACCTCGCAACCGGCGTGGGTGCAGGTCAGGTCGAAGGCGACCACCTTGCCGCTGGGCAGCAGGAGGACGGCGCTCGGATCGCCGGTCGTCGGGTCGTCGAACCCGAGGGGGCGGTCCTTCGAGAGGCGGCTCATCCTGGCGATGACCGGGCCGGTCGGCGGCGGGGTCGCCGCGGCGACCACGGGGTCGGCGCTCGCTTCCGCCGAGGCCGCGGCGCTGGGCGTCGGTGAAGACGATGCGCTGGAGGGATCCGTGTCCGAGGACGCCAGCGCTGAGCGAACCACAGGCTGGCCGCGAAGCATCGGTCCGAGCAACCCTGCCGCCGAAGCCAGCAGGATGGCGAGGCCGCCCAGGAGGCCGGCTTCCAGGAAGGCCCGGCGCGTCACGTCCTCTGCTGGGTCGGGAAGGGGCCGGCCTCGCGCGGCGGCGAACCGCCGTTGCTCCAGCTCGCGGATCGTGGGACCCGGCCTCAGCGCCGGCACCCACGCGCTCAGCACGAACATCCCGCCGGTGCCGGCCAGGGCGAGGGTGATCCACCCGATGGCGTACGGCAGATCCGGCCCGTAGTAGTAGGGCTTGACGGCCCACGACGCGGTCAGCCAGAAGAGGATGGCGAGGACGGCGCCGAGGGCGGCACTCGCCCGGAACAGGAGTCCGGTCAGCGTGCCGAGGCCGACGGCGATCTCGGCGAGGCTGATACCGAGACCGACCACGACCGGGAGCGGTTCGCCGAATGCGACGACCAGGGGTGCGAGTGGCGAGTCGTGGGCGAACCCGACCATCTGCACGCCGATGGAACCGGGACCGGTGGCGTGGAGGAAGGCGGGGTCGAGGAGCTTGTCGAGACCGGCATAGAGGAAGGTCACCCCGAGGAAGACGCGGAGCGGAAGCAGCGCGACCGGCGGGATCCCGGACCGCCGCCCGGCCTCGGCGCCCCGGATGTCGTCCCCCGCCACAGCCGACGTCGGCAAGGCAGGACGCGCCACGTGATCGGGTCTGCGGGGCGAAGCTCGATGTCGGGCGCGGTCGCGTGAACTCATGGGTCACCTCGTCGGGGATCCGAGGTTGGCCTCGCAGCGTGAGAGCCAGATGAATCACGTCACCGACGGTCCGCCGGCGCCGTCGCGGACCCTCGACGGACGCCACACGCCGATGCGACTACGATCGAGCCCGAACGCGCCCGGGGTCCGGGTCCGCGAGCTGCAGAAAGGTGCGTCGGTCCTGCGAGTCCTGGTCGTCGAGGACGAACCCGCGATCTCGGCGGCGGTGCGTACGGCGCTGTCGGCGAACGGCCACGCCGTGGACGTCGCCGAGGACGGCCTCGAGGCGATCGCCTGGGTGGAATCGTACCCGTACGACCTCCTCATCCTCGATGTCGTCCTCCCCGGGCTGGACGGCTTCGGGGTCTGCACGCGGGTACGGGAACGCGGTCTTACCGTCCCCATCCTGATGCTGACGGCGCTCGACACGCTCGAGGACCGCGTCACCGGACTCGACCGCGGCGCCGACGACTACCTGGTCAAGCCGTTCGCGATGGCCGAGCTTCGCGCCCGGGTCCGCGCCCTGGCGCGTCGCGAGACCGAGGGCCGGCTCCCCACGATCCGGGTCCACGACCTCGAGCTCGACCCCGCCACGAGCGTCGTTCGGCGGGGTGGCGAGACGATCCCGCTGTCGGTCCGTGAGTTCGCGATGCTCGAGCTCTTCGCTCGCCATCCGGGGCACGTGTTCCACCGAGACCGGCTGATCGACAAGCTGTGGAACGCGGACTTCGCGCCCGAATCGAACATCGTGGAGGTCTACGTCCGGAACCTCAGGCGCAAGATCGACGGCGGCCGCCGGGACGGGCTCATCCAGACCGTTCGAGGCTCCGGCTACCGCCTGCAGGCGGATCCTCCGGCACGCGGCTGATGTTCGAGCGCGCGCGATTTCGGTTGACGCTGCTCTACATCGCGATCTTCGTGATCGTGATCGGCGTCTTCAGCGCCGTCTTCTACGTCGCGCTGGCGACGGTCCTGCAGCCGACGTTGGATGTCGACCCGGACGTCCCGAATCTGGCCGTGGCACAGATCGCGTACGCAGCGACCATCGAGCGGATCGGCATCGCCCTGATCGTCGCGGACATCGCGGTGGTCGGCCTCGTCGGGCTCGTCGCGTGGGTCCTCGCGACCAGGACGTTGCGCCCGATCCAGGAAGCCCACCGCCGACAGCGCCGATTTCGTGGCGGACGCCTCGCACGAGATGCGGACCCCGCTCACGGGGATCCGGGCGGTCGCGGAGAGCGCGATGGGAAGCGACGGGTCGGCCGAGGAGATGCGCTCGAGCCTGCAGTCGATCGTGGACTCGACCGATCAGCTGGCGCAGCTGACGAACGACCTCCTGCTCCTTGCCCGCACCGACGACCGGCTCCTCCAGCCGCGCCTTGCGACGTTCGATCTCTCGGTCGCGGTGGCCGAGGTCCTCGACGCGGCTCGTCAAGCGTCGCCCGCGGATCGCACACCCGAGGTGCGGCTTGCCTCGGACCTGCTCGTCTCGGGCGACCCCGAGGAGATGCGACGGGCCGTCTCGAACCTGATCGATAACGCCTATCGCTACAGCGGCCCGGGCGCCACGGTGCTGGTCACGACACGTGCCGCGGATGGCGCTGCGATCGTCGAGGTCGCCGACGACGGGCCGGGGATCGCCCCCGCCGATCTGGCCCGGATCTTCGACCCGTTCTATCGAGTCCGGGCCGACGCTGGGGGGCCGGCCGGGAGCGGCCTCGGGCTGGCGATCGCGCGAAGCATCGTCGAACGGAGCGGGGGCAGCCTGTCGGTCGCCAGCACGATCGGGGCCGGGACCACGTTCGTCCTCAGCCTCCCCAGGTCGGAGCCTCGGGCCGCCCACCCGGGTAACTGACGGCCCCCGACGCCCCGGGCCGTTCGGCCCTATCGCCGAGGGAAAGGCCCGTCATATCGGTCGGCATGGCCCCTGCCGCGGATCGCCATCAGCGGCGACGCTTGTCTCACCAAATGGAAAGACAAGTCAGGAAGAGGTTCATCGTGAACGGTCGATTGAAGATCCTTGGCGTGGCGCTCGCAGTCTTCGGGCTCGCCTTCATCGCGGGCGGCGGCTTCGCCTTCTACAAGACGAACCTGGGTGCACACTCGCTGCAGGCGTTCAGCGCGGCACAGAACGTCAAGCTCACCTACAACGAAGCCGGACAGCTCGTCGACCGCGGCGAGACGGCCGGAGCCGACAAGATCATGGCGCAGCTCACCAACGACTGGGGCTACGCGGTGAACACGGCGGACTTCAACCCGAATGACCCGCTGGTCAACACCGCCAGCGAGTACATGTACCAGATGTCCACCATCGCCTATCACACCCTCCACGGCACGACCACGGTCGTCCTCGACAAGGACGTCACGGTCGGCGACAAGACCTACACCGCCGGCACCTACGAGTTCTCCACCGACGGCCGCTACTGGACCGGCTTCGACCGGACCAACCCGATCGAGGCCATCGCCCGCGACCAGGTCTGGACCGGGACGGCGCACGCGCTGATCGCCGAGCTCGGCGTCGGCAGCGTCACTGCCTCCGCACTCGAGATCGGGTTCGGCGTGGCCGCCCTCCTCGCAGCTTTCGGCTTCACCTTCGTCTTCTTCGGCCTCGGCCTCGTGTGGGCCACGCGAGCCGCGGATGAGAAGGTCAAGGCGCCGGTCCTCAAGCCAGCCACCTCGCTCGCCTAAGGGCACGATCCGTCGGGACTCCCCCGACCCGACATCCGGGCCACGACGGCGTGGGCTCCATCGGAGCCCACGCCGTTCTCTGTCATGTGGAGCGAGCCTTCGTGGCGCGCGACCGGTCTGCAACGACATGGGGTCCGGCGAATGACCGGCGGTCTCGGACGATTGGGTGGGGTGCAGGTCGGCGTGCGCCCGCTAGCGTGCATGTATGTCCCGCATGCTGTCCAAGAACAACAGGGTCCTCGCCTTGATCGCGTTCATGGCAGCCTGCTCGTTCGCGATCGGCGGGCTCGTCCTGGAAGTCACCACGGCCGAGAGCGCCGCCCTCGACGCCGCGCGGGCGCAGCTGGCGGACCTGCGACAGATGACCAACGAGCTCGCCGTGGCCATGGGCGATGAGGAGGCTGGCGTGGACGACTACGTCCTGACCCACGATTCCTCCGGTCTTCGGCGATATGGGAACGCGGCCGCCACCGAACGACGCACCGTCGAGGCGATCCGCGCGGCGAGCGCCGACTTCCCTCGCCTCCGAACCGTGCTCGATGTGCTCGCCGCCGCGAGCCTGACGTGGCAGAACCAGGTGGGTGCCCCAGCCCTCTCCGCCGTCGCCAGCGATGACGCCCCGGCCATCGCGCGATTCGTCGCAAAGGCGGCGAACGACCGCGTCGACATCACGGCCGGCCTCACCTTGATGGACGGCCAGCTCGGGGCCGCCAGCGACGACTACGAGATCCGGAAGACCAGCGCGACGACTACGATGGTGGTCGGCGTGACGATCGCCTTCAGCTTCCTGCTGCTGGCCTTCATCGTGGCGCTCGTCGCCGTCCGGCGCTTCGGCCATGCCCTCGAGCTCGACGCGCGTCAGGCCAGCGTCCTCAACCGCTTCACCGAGGTGACGTCGTTCGCGAACGATGACCGCCAGGTTGCGGCCAGCAACCTCGCCGCCCTCGGCCAGCTCGCCATGCCGGACGCATCCGTCACGCACATCCTCAACCGCTCGATGGACCGCGCCGTTCCGGAGGCCTCGACCGGCGACGCGATCGCCGAGATCCTGCCGATGCACGCCATCGAGCGCTGCGCGGGCGTGCTGCGCGGGACCATGTACGTCGCCGACGACCTCTCGGACGAGCTAGTCGTCCACTGCCCGGTCTACCCGGCCGCGGTCGGCACCCTCGCCTGCATCCCGCTCATCAGCGGGGAATCGGTCGGGACCGTGCACCTCTACTGGACGCGTCCCGGCGCACTGCCGCTGGCGATCCGCCCGAACCTTTCCCGGATCACCGAACACGCGGCGCTGGCCATCGGGAACCGACGCATGCTCGCGGCGCTGCACGGCCAGGCCAACACGGACCCACGGACGGGCCTCGCCAACAGCCGCGCCTTCGACCTGGCCCTCGAGGACGCGCTGGCCGGGCGGAGCCCGGCTGAGTCGATGTCCGTCCTGATGATGGACATCGACAACTTCAAGGTCTTCAACGACCGCCACGGCCACCCAGCCGGCGACGAGGCACTGCGGGCGTTCGGCGCCGTCCTGCACTCCTGCATGCGCGACGGCGATGTCGCGGCCCGCTACGGCGGCGACGAGTTCGCGGTCCTCCTCCGCGGCGTCGACACGACCGTCGCCGGGACGATCGCGGAGCGGATCCGCGCCAGGACCGAGGCGACGATCATCGCCCTGGCCCCGGGGCTGACCGACCGGGTCACGGTCTCCATCGGCATCGCCGACTACCCGGAGCACGGCACCGACCGGGTGACCCTCCTCGGGACCGCCGACGAGGCGCTCTATCGGGCCAAGTCCGCCGGCCGCAACCGGGTCGTCGACAGGTCCGATCCCCCGGGGCATGACGGGGCCGCAGCCCGGGCGCCTGGCCCGGTCGCCACCCTCGGGGACGCGCCCATCGAGCTGGCCGTCCCGAGCTGACGCCGGTCGGGCACGCGAAATATCGCGAACCGGCCCAGGCTCCGCGGCGACCCACGCGCGCTCGTCATGCACGAGACGCACGTCTCGGTACACTTCCGCGGATGCCCGCCCTGCCAGCCGAGCCCCGTCAGCAGCCCGGCGACCCCGTGCCAGCCACGGCGCAGACTGCGACATGACCGCCCGGACGCTCACGCTCGGCGGCACGTCCTACCCGCTGATCCTGCCGAGCCTCCGCGACCCACGGCTTCACGTGGCGTCGGTGATCATCACCATCCACGTGCTCGGCCAGGTCGGCCTGCACTTCCGGGTCAGCGTGCCGCAGATCCTCGCCGCGATCCTGACCACCGCGGTCATCGAGATCGCGCTCACCTTCCGGCAGAGCCGCTCGTTCGTCTGGCCGGCAAGCGCGATGCTGACGGGCAGCGGCGTCGCCCTGATCCTGCGCGTGGTCGGGACACCGCCGGACGATCCGTGGAACACGGACGCCTGGTACATCTTCGCCGGGGTCGCCGCCTTTGCGCTGCTGACGAAGTACGTCATCAAGTACCGCGGCACGCACGTCTTCAATCCGTCCAACATCGGGCTCGTGGTCGCCTTCGTCGTGCTGGGGAGCACGCGGGTCGAGCCGCTCGACTTCTGGTGGGCGCCGCTCGACATCTGGATGACCGCGGCCTATGCGGTGATCGTCATCGGGGGCCTGCTGATCACGCGCCGGCTGCACCTGCTGGGGCTGGCGGCGGCCTTCTGGCTGACGCTGTCGGCGAGCGTGGCGGTCCTCGCCGGCTCCGGCCACTGCATGGTCGCCAACTGGTCGTTCTCGCCGGTCTGCGGCGTCGACTTCTGGCGGGTCATCGTGACCTCGCCCGAGGTCCTGATCTTCCTGTTCTTCATGATCACGGACCCCAAGACCACGCCCGGCGGCCAGGTCGGGCGCGTCGCGTTCGGGGTCCTCGTGGCCATCGCGTGCACGCTGCTCATGGCGCCGCAGACCAACGAGTTCGGCACCAAGGTCGGGCTGCTCGCCGGGCTGGTCGTGATCTGCGCCGCGCGGCCGATCCTGGACCGCCTGGTGCCGGAACCCCGATCGGCCGCCGACGATATCGGCCGGTTCGCCTCACGCCTCGTCGCCGGCACCCACCCGGCGGGCGTCGCGCGCGCCGCGGCCCGTGTGGGCTTGATCGCGATCGCCGTCCTCGGCCTCGGGGTCGGCATCGTCTTCGCCGGGACGCCCGCCCGCGGTGCGGTCGCCCCCGACATGGCCGAGGTCCTGGACCGGGTCCCGCACCAGATCGATCCCGGCACGTTCCCGGCCATCACCGTGGGCCAGGACGTGACCGACTTCGACGCGACGATGGCCGGGCCGGGAGCGCAGCAGCTCCTGCTCACCGTCGCCGAGAACCTCGAGCTCGAGAACCAGGCGCTCCTGCGGAAGGACGGATCGATCCTCATCGCCATCGACCACGGCGACCGGCTCATCGAGATGCAGGGCCGCCTCGCTGACGCCGCGGCGAGCGGCGCCACCACGATCCGCCACTACCACATGGACGACGTCTCGATGTCCCTGCTCAAGCCGTTCGGCAAGCAGACCGGCCTCAGCATCGGGATCCACGCGACCGGCACGGTCACGGAGGAGACCTACGGCGCGGCCGGGACGCTCCGGTCCAGCACGACGACGCCGTTCGACCAGACGTTCGTGACGCGGCGCGCGACCGGCGACCGCTGGCTCAACGTGGCCGTCCTGCCGGGCCGGTCGACGGGCTAGGCGAGGGACAGGGTCGGGACCCGCCAGGATCCGTCGTCAGACGCCGAGCTCGTTCGATGCGAGCGCGGTCCCCTCGATCCGGGCCGCGATCTTGGCGAAGGCGGTGTCGCGCGACGTCGAGGTGTCATCGCCGAACGGGGAGAATCCGCAGTCGTCCGTCGTGCCCAGGTGGTCCAGGTCGATGTGGCGCGCGGCGTGGAGGACCCGGTCGCGCACGATCTCGGGGGATTCGATCCGCGCGTCGATCGGGTCGATCACGCCGACGAACACCCGCCGATGACCGGTCGCGAGACCGCCGAGGATCTTCAGCACCCCTTCCGGGTCGGCCTCGCTCGCGAGCTGGACATAGAAGTTGTCCAGGTTGAGGCGGAACAGGGTCGGGAGCAGGGCCGCATAGTCGATGTCGGCGCTGTGGGTGGAGTCCTGATCACCTCCGGGGCAGGAGTGCACGCCGACCTTCGTCCGGTCCTCGTCGCTCAGCTGGTCGAGGACCTGGTTGTTCAGGTCGACGAAGGCGTTGAGCAGCCCGCCCGACGGATCGAGCTTGAGCGACAGTCGCGCCTCGGTGAAGTCGATCTGGACGATCGCTCCCCGGTCGAGGCAACCGCGGATCTCGGACAGCGCCTCGGCCACGAGGTCCTCGACGAAGGCCTCGCGCGGATAGCCGTCCATCCCCTCGCCCGGGTACATGAGGCTGATGGCCGATGCCGAGATCACGGCCTGCTTGAGTCGCGCCGTGGTCTTGCCGCGAGCGCCGTCCAGGTACTCGTATGCCTTGGTCGCGTACCGGAACGGGCTGGTCGTGAGGACCGGCAGCTGGCGGGTGTGGCCGTCCTCGAACGGGATGGTGACGCCACCCGGTGCGAGCGGCAGGCCCGCGACCGGATAGGTCGCGAAGCTGGGCTTCCGCTGCTCGCCGTCGGTGACCACGGGAGAACCGGTGGCCTCGAAGCGCTGGAGGGTGTCCCGGACGGCGTCGTCGTAGAGGCCGTCGAGCTCCGGCGGCGAGGTCGTCCCGTCACGAGCTCCGGCGATGGCCGCCTGGAGCTCCGGGGAACGGGGGATGCTGCCGATCGGTTCAGTGGGAAGCGTCATGGCGGCATGCTAATCGAGCCCCAGGCGGCCGCGCCGGGCGGTTGTCGCATACTGGCCCTCGACAGCGCGGTGACACGACAGGAGATGACAGCCATGGCCCGCGACGACGAGCGCCTCGTCCGCTCCCAGGAAGCGCCCATCGTCGGCGGACTGCCCGATGTCCCCGGCATCCTCACGGCGCTCCGGCTGACCCCCGAGCTGGGCGTCCATCTGCGCGGCCTGGCCGACGAGCTGCTGGTCAACGACTTCGCCGGGGCCACCATCAGTCGGCCGGAGCGCGAGATGCTCGCGACCGCGGTCTCGGCGGCCAACGACTGCTTCTACTGCATGGACTCGCACGGCGCCTTCGCGAGCGCGCTGCTCGAGGTGCACGGGGCGACGGACCGGCTGCCGCTGGTCGACGTGATCAAGGTCGGCTCGTCCGACGGCTTCGACGCCAAGATGCAGGCCCTCCTCCACATCGCCCGGACCGTCCGCGGCGACGCCCGGGAGCTCACCGCGGACGATGTCGCCGCAGCGCATGCCGCGGGAGCGACCGACGCGGACGTCCAGCTCGCAGTGCTCATCGCGGCCGGGTTCTCGATGTACAACCGGCTGGTCGAGGGGTTCCGCGCCCGGACCGCGCCGAGCGCGGATGTCTATCGCGAGCGGGCCGGCCAGATCGCGGCCCACGGCTACAGCGACGATCGGATCACCGCCGTCCCCCGCTAGGATCTCCGGCGGCTCGTGGCCGGGTCCGCCGGCCGGTCGGTCTCCCGGCCCGACCGCCCGACCACGCGCTCCACGGGCGCGACGATGTAGACCTCGATCCCGCCGGTCACGGCGTCGACCGCCGGCGTGACGAGACGTTCGCGCACACGCCGCACCGCCATCACCAGGATATCGCCGGAGGCGACCCCGGTCCCCACCAGGAATGCCGTCGCGGCGGCCGCCAGGAGGCCGGTCAGCCGGGCCACATCCGTGGCAGCGAGCATCCCCTGAACCAGCTGCAGACCGGGCAGCAGCGGGAGGATCGCCGGCACGACCCAGAGCGCGGCGGGCGCGCCGGCGTGCCGGGCGAGGAGCCGGCCGGCGGCCCCGATCGAGATCGCCGCCGCGAGCGTCGCCAGGGCCGGGTCCAGCAGACCGACGTCCGTCACCGCGATGAAGGCGAGCCACGCCACGCCGCCCAACGCGGCCGCCTGGGCGACGGCGCCCGGCGGCACGCCGAGGCGGATCGCGAACGCACCGACCGCGATGAACGCGGCCACGCCGGCGGCGACCAGACCCCACTCGGCCCGCCCGACGGTCACGATCGAGAGGTAGACCTCGAACCTGGTCGCCACCGCCAGACCGAGCACGGTCCCGCCCGCGACGCCGGCCGCCAGCAGCAGCGCCTCGGCGAGTCGCGCGGAGCCGGAGATCATCGACTGGTCGATGAGGTCCCGGAACCCGGACACCAGCGCGTACCCCGGCAGGAACCGCAGCAGGCTGCCCGTCAGCACGAGACCGCCCGTGATCGGCACCCCGAGCTTGACGATCACGGCGACCAGGAGCGCTGACGCCGCCGAGCCGAACACCACGCGGAAGAACGGCGGGAGGGTCGAGCGGTCGAGCAGGTTGAGGGCCGGCTGCACCAGCAGCGCGATCAGCAGCGTCATCGCCGCGTCGAGGAGATTGCCGCCGAAGACGATGGTGGAGGCCGCGGCGGAGACACCCGGGACGACGAACGAGACCACTGGGCCGTAGGCGGACGGCTGCTCCTCGAGCGACTCCAGCGCCGCCTCCGCCTCGTCGAGGCTGACCTCGCCGCCGCGGACCCGGCGGACGAGGGATGCGGCCGCCGCCAGGCGGGCGAATTCCGCGGTCCGGTCGCGCACGATATGGAGCAGCGTCAGGGGCGCCTCGGGGCCGTGTGGATCATGCGAGATCGAGATGCTCGAGAAGTAGACGGACGCCTGGACGCCGGTCACGCCGAAGGCGGTCGCGACCGCCACGGCGGCGGCCTCCACATCGTCGGTCTGGGCGCCCGAGCTGAGCATGGCGACCGCCGTCCGCATCGACACCCTGAGGACGCGGGCGACCTCCTGTTGCGTCACGCCTCACCCATCGTCGGAGGATACGTCCTCGCCCTCGGCCGACGGACGATCCGGCGGGTCGCGGTAGACTCGGGGCCGGATGCCCGCCCGACGCCGCCCGGTCCACGCGCTCATCGCCATCGCCGCCACGATCGTCGTCTCGGCCTGTGCGGTCGGGCCGCCGAGCGTCGCGGAGGTCCGCGCGGACACCCCGACGTCGGCCCCGCCCGCGGCCCCGCGCGTCGTCGCCTCCCCATCGGCGGCGGTCGCCGGCCCCGGCGCGCCGCCCCGTCCGGCCGAGCGCGCCGCCGGTTCCGCGGCACCTTCCGCGCGTCCGTCAGCGACGACCTCGGCGACCCCAGAGCCGGCACGGGCGGCCTTCCGGATGAACCTCTATCGGAAGGGCGACTACGTGGCCCAGTACACGTTCGAGTGGTGCGTGGGCGCGAGCCTCCAGATGGCCCTCAACATGACGACCGACGCGTCGCACACGACCAGGGCGAGCCAGGAACGCCTCTGGGAGATGGCCCAGGCGGGATCGGACAGCCCGTTCGGCGGTGCGAATCCACGCGGCTGGGTGGCCGCCCTGAACGAGCTGGGTGTCGGGCCGTATGAGCTCGTCTCGATCCCGACGTTCCGCGGCGCGCTCCAGGTCGCGGTCCACGCGATCCGCGAGACGAAGCGCCCGGTGGGCCTCGTCATGTGGCGCGGCCGCCATGCCTGGGTGATGAGCGGCTTCGAATCGATCGGCGACCCGGCGATCCACGACGAGGTCAAGGTCACCGGGATCCGCGTCCTCGACCCGCTCTACCCGCACGGCAGCGCGAAGTGGGGCCCGTCGCCGAAACCGAACGCGCTGGTCTCGCCGGCCACGCTGGCCCGCCAGTTCGTGATCCGCGACCAGAGCCGCGTGAACCTCGGCGTGCCGCCCGGGTACCTGCTGGTGCTGCCGACCAGCTGACGGCGGAGGGCCTCGCGGGTCGGCGAAACCGGGCGGCGACCTGCGCCGCTACGGAACGCCGACCACTCGAAGCGACCCGACCCCGCCGCGGACATCGATGTCGACGCGGTTCTCGGCGGTGCCGTAGTCGAGCGACTGGTAGACGTCGCCGATGCGCGGGAAGCGTGCCGGGTCGACCTGGCTGCTGCCGAGCGCCATCCGCGAGCGGATCCGCGCGGCGACGCCGGCCGGCACCTCGATGGTCAGGGAGGCGACGCCGGCTTCCGCGGTGACCGACGTCGACCCGGCCGCGCGAGGCAGGCGGACGCGGGTCCCGCTGGCGCCCGTGTGCAGGTCCAGGGTGGCGAGCCGCAGGTCGCTCAGGTCGATGCTGCCGCGATAGGCGCCGACATCGAGGCGCAGGTCGAGCGGCACCTCGCCGGTCAGGCCGACCTCCCAGCGGGCGTCATGGTCGAGCCACGGGATCCCGTCGAACACCTGCTCGAGGACGATCTGGCCCGGGCCGCGCATCCGATGCTTGACGCCGCCGAGGTACGACCCGTCGACCAGCGCGCCTGGAGCGGCACGATGGGTCGTCAGCTCCCCTGCCCCGAACTTGATCTCGACCTGTGCTCGCTGGACATCGCCCAGCGGCACCACCAGCGCCTCCACCGCTCGACCTCCCGGTACGAACGCCACGATCAGGAACCAGGCGCCCAGCATCACGAGGACCCACGGCCACCACGTCGAGATGAGCTCGCCCGGACCCACGCCGAGATACCCAGTCGTGCTGGCCAGCAGGATCTTGCCGATGACGATCCAGGCCACCGGCCAGGTGAGTGCCCACAGGATGTTCCACCCGCGGGCGCCGCCGACCAGCGCCGAGACCGCACCGGCGACCCCCACCAGGACCAGGAACAGCGGCCATGCCTCACCCCACGACCAGCCCATCACCTCCCGGATGAGGAAGACGACACCCAGGCCGATGAGCCAGGTCGCGCCGATGATCGAGCCGCGGCGGGCGGCCATCAGCCGGGCCCGCCATCGGGCTCCGTCGGGCCGGGCGCCGTGGCGGAGCCTGGCGTCCCGGGCATCGACAGCGGGTCTGGCGTCGCGGATGTCGCGGTCGACCCAGGCGTCCCGGGCGTCCATGGCGCACCTGGCATCGAGGGCGCGCGGCTGGTGTCGTCACCGCGGCTGACAGCCGTGACGAGCAGCGCGCCGCCAAGGACGATCAGCGCGACCGGCCAGAGCCAGTCGAACTCGATCTCGGGCAGCCACTGGCGGGCCAGGAAGACCGCCCCGATGACGATCAGCAGGGTACCGACCACGATGGCGGCCCCCGACGGCCCGTGGCGGCGGCGCTCGGCTCGTGCGGCAGCCCTCGCCGCGCGCCGGGCCGCCCGCGCCTCGGATCGGGACATGCCGGCCGCCGGAGCCGCACCAGGTGTCCAGCCGGCGCCGGGCGTCACCGGACCGCTCGCCGGCATCCATGCATCAGGTCGCTCGGGGATCACGATGGCCATGACGATGTAGACGACCAGGGCGAGGCCCCCGGTGAAGAGGGCCAGGAACGCCCAGATGATCCGCACCAGGGACGGGTCGGCGTCCCACATCTCGGCCAGCCCGCCGGCCACGCCGGCCAGCATGCGGTCGTCGGTCGACCGATAGAGTCGCTCGTCCATCTCAGCACCCTCCGTCCGGATCCAGCGTGAAGCCGGCTGCATTGCCGTCGATCGTCAGCTCGATCGTCCCTGGGCCGGAGCCCGCCCGCGTCCACGTGGTCCCGTCATGGGCGAGCCCGCGGCTCGAGAGGTTGTGGACGAACGTGAGCTGGTCGGTCACGTGCAGGACCAGGCCGGTCCCGCTCGGCACGCACAGGTCGATGGCGCCGGCATTGGCGGCGAGCCGACCCTGCGTCGAGCCATCGCCGAGCGTCACCCGCGTGCGTCCGGCGTTGATCGAGACATCCACCCGGCCGATCGTCCCCAGGCTCGCGTCGATGCGCAGGTCCCCGGCATTCACGTCAGCGTCGAGCCGGTCCAGCGTCATCCCCGCCAGGTCCGCCGAGGTCGAGGCCGCGTTGGCCGTCATCTTGAGGCTCCGGGTCGACGCCGTCGGCAGGCCGATCGTCCAACGCTGGTAGTGGTCGCCCGCGGCGTCCGGCGTCAAGACCCGCAGGCTCGATCCACCAGCGGTCACGATCGGCGGGTCGCCGCGGTAGTCGGCGTTCAGCGACCAGTTCACGCCAGCGGCCGGCGAGAGCGTCGCGACCCCGCAGTCGAGGCGGATCTCGACGCTGCCCGGCGCATCGAGCGCCCCACCGTCGGTCAGGTGGTCCGGCGTGGACGACGTGCCGACACACGACCCGAACGGGCCGATCCAGGAACCGCCGCTCGCGAGCGCCGCACCGCCGCTGACACCCAGGACCAGGGCCAGGATGACCGTCACGGCCAAGCCCGCCCGTCCACGGCCGAGCAGGAGGGCCAGCCCGAGCCCGACCAGCAGCAGCGGCCAGAGTCGCCACGCGTCCTTGAGGAGCGTGCCGTCGATGTAGCCGGCTTGGACGAGGAGCGGGATGCCGCCGAGCGGGATGAGCAGGAGGCCCCAGAAGAGCGGGCCGCGTCGAACGCGCATGGCGTCCTCCAGCAGACTCTCGGTCGCCGATGGGCGGCACGATGCCGCACCCTTGCGAGCCCCGGAAGCGTGCGCGCTCGGACCTGCCAGCGCGCGTGCCGACGGTCACGACCTGCAGGGTCGAACGTCCTTCAGACGGCTACGACGCGATCCGGTCGGCGGCGATGTCGATCGTGACCTCCGTGACACCCGCGCCGATGCAGCGCTCGGTCGTCGGCGCGCCGAGGCCGCGCAGCAGCCGCTGGATGGGGGCGTTCTCCGCGAACATCGTCGCCGTGAGCCGGGTGATGCCGTCGCGGCGGGCCCGGTCCACGCCGGCCGCCAGGAGGCGACCTCCGAGCCCGGCTCGCTGGCACCGGCCGGCGACCGCGATCGCCACCTCGGCGGTATCCACGCCGTCGGGCTCGAGGCACAGGTGGCCGACGATCCGCTCTTCGTCGCCCGGCTCCCGGACGATCGCGACGAACCCGTCCTCGTGGGCGTGATCGGGCGTGCAGAACGAGATCGCCTGCGAAGGGCTCAGGCGGGCGCCGACATGCAGGAAGCGCGTGCGTCGGTCTTCCGGGGACAGCTCCGCGTAGAAGCGCTCCAGCCCGGGAACGTCGGTCGGCTCGATCGCCCGGATCAGCGGCGTCGTCATACCCGGACGGTACGGACACGGCGATGCCCGCGGCAGGGTCCGACGGCCCGCCCCGGGGGGTGGTTCGGCCCGAATGCGGCTCGAGGGGCGGAGCGGCCGCCGAATGACGGCCATGCGTCACGTCCGCGCGGGACCTTCGGCCCTCGCGGGGCGTTGGCGCCCCGGCAACGATTGGTCCATGAAGACCACCACCCTGACCGAGCTCCTGGGCGACACCTGGTTCGGCGCCGACCTGTCCGTGCGGACGCGCGCACGACTGGCCGCGGTCGGGCGGGTGGTCGACCTGCCGGACGGCGCGATCGTCGTCCAGGAGGGCTTGCCCTGCGAGGACATGGGCATCGTCGTCCGCGGCCGCATCGCCCTCCGCGTCGAGGTGCCTGGAGCCCACGACCGGACGATCCTGACGGTGGAGCCGGGCGACGTCTTCGGCTGGTCCGCCGTCATGCCGCCAGGCATCTCGACCTCCACCTGCGTCGCGGTCGGGCCGACGGAGGTCGCGCTCTTCAATGGCGTGGACCTGCGGCTGGCGCTCGCCATCGACGACGAGCTGGCTTCGGTGGTCTACCAGCGCCTCCTCGCCTGCGTGATCCGCCGCCTGCTCGCCACCCGGGTCCAGCTCCTGGATCTCTATCGGCCCGGGAACGAGCCGTGGTGATGTCCGCGCCGCGGTTCCTGGTCCGCTCGGACCTGGACCGCCTATTCGACGCGCTGCGCGCAGATGGCCGGCAGATCCTCGGGCCGACCGTCGGGGACGGGGCCGTCGTGTACGACGAGATCACCGGCCCGGCGGACCTCCCGAACGGCTGGACGAGCGAGACCGCACCCGGCTCCTACCGCATGGCCGACGGCGGCGGCGAGCGCGCCTTCGACTATGGCATCGCGCTGACCGCGTGGAAGCGGTTCACCCATCCGTCCTTCGTGCCACTGACCCGCGCGACCCGCGACGGTGGATCCGTCACCGTCGTGCCCGTCGTCGAGCCGGCGCCCAACGTCGCCTTCCTCGGGGTCCGCGCGTGCGAGATCGCCGCGCTCGGGATCCAGGAGCGCGCGATGCGGGCCGGACCCCTCGGCGACGCGGACCATGCGGCTCGACGTGATGCGGCCATCGTGGTCGCGGTCGAATGCGCCGGAGCCACGAGCACCTGCTTCTGCACCTCCATGGGGACGGGTCCGGAGGTCGGCGAGGGTGCCGACCTGGTCCTGGCCGAGTTGGACCACGGGTTCACGGTCCGGGCCGGCAGTGACACCGGGGCCGTGATCCTCGAACGGCTCGACCTGCGCGACGCCACCGAGACCGAGACGAGCGCCGCGGCCGCCCAGGTCGCCGCGGTCCGCGCCACCATCGGCGACCCGGTGGCGACGGAGGGACTCCCCGAGCGGCTGCGCGCCGCCCTGGACCACCCGCGCTGGGCCGATGTCGCGGAGCGATGCCTGGCCTGCGCCAACTGCACCCTAGTCTGCCCTACCTGCTTCTGCACGAGCGTGAGCGTCGCCTCCGACCTCGACGGCATCGATGCCTCGACCACGCGGGAGTGGGACAGCTGCTTCAGCCTCGGCTTCGGGCGGGTCGCCGGCGACGCCAACTTCCGCGGACGGACCACCGACCGCTACCGCCAGTGGCTGACCCACAAGTTCTCGACGTGGTGGGACCAGTTCGGCTCGAGCGGCTGCGTCGGGTGCGGGCGCTGCATCGCGTGGTGCCCGGTGGGCATCGACGTGCGCGAGGAGCTCGCAGCGATCGCCCCGGTGTCTGCACCGGCCGGGCCGATCCCGTGGCCGGTGTCGCCGGCCGGCGGCCGGGCCCCGGCCCCGCTGGCGGTCGTCGAGCCGGCCACCCACGCCATCGCGACCATCCGGGCAGTCACGCCGGAGACCGCCGACACCTCGACGCTGCACCTCGAGACATCCGACCCGGCGCTGCTGGCGGCCCGGCCCGGCCAGTTCGTCATGGTCGAGCTGCCGGCCTTCGCCGCACCGGCCATCTCGATCTCGCGGATCCGACCCGACGGCGTCGACCTCACCATCCGCGCCTCAGGGGCGGCGACCGCCGCCATCACCGGGCTGGCCAGCGGCGCCCAGGTCGCGCTCCGCGGTCCGCTCGGCCGTGGCTGGCCGGTCGAGGCCACCACCGGTCGGGACATCGTCATCGTCGCGGGCGGCATCGGCCTGGCACCGCTCCGACCGCTCATCGACGCGATCCTCGCCGAGCGTCCGCGGGTCGGCGCGGTCCGGCTCTATCTCGGGGCGCGGACGCCGCGCGACCGGCTCTTCGTGGCCGAGATGGCCGCGCTCGCCGGCCGGGCCGACATCGAGATCGCCGAGATCGTGGACCGCGCCGGGCCGGACTGGCTCGGACGGGTCGGCATCGTCACCCAGCTCTTCGACCAGGCGACCTGGGACGGCAAGCAGGTGACGGCCTTCGTCTGCGGGCCGGACCGGATGATGTCCGCGACGGCCGCGACCCTGGCCCGCCGGGGCGTCGAGTCGGCGAACACGTGGCTGACCCTCGAGCGGAACATGGCCTGCGGGGTGGGCACGTGCGGCCACTGCCAGCTCGGGCCGTTCTTCGTGTGCCGCGATGGGCCGGTCTTCTCGATGGCCGAACTCGGCAGCGCCTTCGGGCGCGAAGGACTGTGATGGACCTCCCGATCCTCCCCGCCCAGGCCCACCGGGCACGGGCCGAGACGCCACGCCGGCCCCGCATCGGGGTCGTCAAGTTCGCGTCGTGCGACGGCTGCCAGCTCACGCTCCTCGACCTCGAGGACGAGCTGCTGGCGATCGCCGACCGGGTCGACCTCGTCGAGTTCGCCGAGGCGACCTCGCACCGCTCGTCCGGCCCCTTCGACGTGCTCTTCGTGGAAGGCTCGGTCAGCACCCCTGAGCAGGCCGAGGAGATCGTCAAGCTGCGCGCCGTCTCGCATCGCCTCGTGGTCATCGGCGCGTGCGCGACCGCGGGCGGCATCCAGGCGATCCGCAACTGGTTCGATCACGAGGAGGTCCGCGCCGTCGTCTACCCGCAGCCGGGCTACGTCGACTCCCTGGCGCAGGCACGGCCCGTGTCCGACTACGTCGCGGTCGATGGCGAGCTGCGCGGCTGCCCCATCTCCCCGGGCCAGCTGCGCGAGTTCCTCGTCGCCCTGGTGACCGGCCGGCGTGCCCAGCTCCCCGACGAGGCGGTCTGCCTCGAGTGCAAGCGGCGGAACGTCGTCTGCGTCGCGGTCGCCCAGGGCATCGCGTGTCTGGGGCCGGTGACGCGGACGGGCTGCGGGGCGATCTGCCCGGCCTATGGCCGCGGCTGCTACGGCTGCTTCGGCCCGCGCGAGTCCGCCAACACCGCGTCGCTCGCGACCTGGTTCGGCGACGACCGGTCCCGCCACGAGGTCGCTCGCCTGTTCGCGGGCTTCACGGCCTGGTCCGACCCGTTCCGCGCCGTCATCGACGCCCGTGGCGGCCCACCCGGGATCGGCGCCCGCCCGAAGGGACCCATCGATGCATGACACCGACACGTTCGTCGAGTCGACCGGCGACTTCACGGTCGACATCGCCGGCCTCACCAGGGTCGAGGGCGAGGGCTCGCTCCGGCTGAAGGTCCGCGACGGCGTCGTCGAGAAGGCGCACCTCGAGATCTTCGAGGCGCCGCGCTACTTCGAGCGCCTCGTCGTCGGGCGGACGCCCGACGAGGTGATCGACATCGTGGCCCGCATCTGCGGGATCTGCCCGGTCGCCTACCAGATGACCGCGGTGCACGCCTTCGAGTACGGGCTGGGGATCCCCATCGACCCATCCACCCGGGCGCTGCGCCGGCTGCTCTACTGCGGCGAGTGGATCGAGAGCCATGCGCTGCATGTCTACCTGCTCCACCTGCCCGACTTCCTCGGTTACCCCAGCGCCCTCGACATGGCGCAGGACCACCGCGCCGCGGTCGAGAGCGGCCTCGCGCTCAAGAAGGCCGGCAACCAGATCGTCGAGCTCATCGGCGGCCGCGCCATCCACCCCGTCTCCGTACGGGTGGGCGGCTTCTCGCGCACGTTCCGGCGGAGCGAGATCACGGCCATCCGCGCGTCCGTCGCCAACGCCCTCGCCATCGCCCAGGGGACGGTCGAGCTGGTCGCCGGCCTGCAGACGCCGGCCTTCGAGCGCGACGGCCGGCTGGTGGGACTCCGCCACCCCGACGAATACCCGATGAACGACGGCCGGATCGTCTCGACCGACGGCCTAGACCTCGCCCCGTTCGAGTGGCGGAACGAGTTCGCGGAGCAGCAGGTGTCCTGGTCGAACGCGCTCCAGGCGCGGGGACGCGATGGACGCCCCTACCTCCTCGGGCCATCGGCGCGCATCACCCTCGCCGCGGACCAGCTCCATCCCCTGGCGGCCGCCGCGCTGGCGTCGACGGGCCTCGCGCGCGAGATCGCCGTCAACCCGTATCGAAGCATCGTCGCGAGGGCCGTGGAGCTCGTCCACGCGGCGGCCGAGGCGCTGGAGATCATCGACGCCTACGAACCGCCACGTGCGGCGCGGACGGCGTGGGAGCCCGGCCAGGCCAGTGCCGCCTGGGCGACCGAGGCCCCGCGCGGGCTGATCTTCCACGCCTATGAGCTGGACGCCGACGGCCTGGTCGCCCACGCTCAGATCGTCCCGCCCACCAGCCAGAACCAGGCGGCCATCGAGGCCGACCTCGCGGCCTTCGCCCCGAGCGTCCTGGGGCTGCCGCACGCGGAGGCCACGCTCCGGATCGAGCAGCTCATCCGGAGCTACGACCCGTGCATCAGCTGCGCGACCCATTTCCTCGACCTCCACGTCGAGGACGTGTCATGACCACCCCTGCCCCGGCGAGCCACCTCGTCGAGGTCCTCGTCTGCGGCTCTCCGGACCGCGGCGACGACGGTGCGCCGGCGGTCGCCACCGCGACCCTTGAAGGCCACCTGCCCCCGACCGTCCACATGCGGACCGTCGGCCAGCTTGACATCGACGACCTCCTGTCCGTGCCCGAGGGCGCGAAGGTGATCGTCGTCGATGCGGCCACCGGGATCCGGCCGGGAGAGATCGTGGAGCTGCCGCTCGACGGCCTGGTCGAGCGCGAGGACGGGCTGCGGCCGCGTTCCTCGCACGCGCTCGGGTTCCCTGAGGTCATCGGGCTCGCGACGCTCATCCGGGGCCGTCCCCTCGCGGGCCGCATCGTCGCCATCGGAGGGCAGCGGTTCGGGCTCGGTGCCGCACTGAGCGACCGGGTCGCGCGGGCGATCCCGGCACTGGCCAGGGCCGTGTCCGACGCCGTCGAGCGCGCTGGGGCCTGATCCCATGTGCATCGCCTTCCCGGGCCAGGTCATCGCGATCGACCCTGACGGCCTCGGCGCGCTCGTCGAGACCGAAGGGCGCCGCCGTCGTGCCTCCACCTTCCTGGTCCCCGACATCGCGATCGGCGACTGGGTGACCGTGGCGGCCGGGACCGTCGTCGACCGCCTCGACGAATCGGAAGCTGCCGAACTCCAGGCCCTCGTGACCGTGGTCAAGGGCCTCGACCAACGCGACGCCATCGGCGCCGCCCATGCCCCTGCGCAGTCCGAATGAAGGAGCCCATGATGTCCACGCCGTCCCCTCGATCGATCCTCAGCGTGCGGGCCTTGCCCGACCGCGTCGACCGGGGCATCGCCCTCGCGATCGGCGCCGCCCTCATCAGCGGGCTCGCCATCTACCTCAACGCCTCCGCGGTCAAGGCGCTGCCTGATGCCGCGGTCTTCACGACCCTGAAGAACGCCGTCGCGGCCACCGTCCTGATCGGCCTCGTGCTCGCCACGGGCGCTGCCGGGGGCTTCCGGCGCATCGAGCGCCGCCAGTGGCCGATGGTCATCGCGGTCGGCGTGATCGGCGGCAGCATCCCGTTCATCCTCTTCTTCACCGGCCTCGCCCAGGCGAGCGCACCGAGCGCCGCGTTCATCCAGAAGACCCTCTTCGTGTGGGTGGCCCTGCTGGCCGTACCGTTCCTCGGCGAGCGCCTCGGGATCGCCACCATCGCCGGCCTGGCCCTCCTCGTGGTCGGCCAGGCGCTGGTCCTGCCGCCGAGCGGCATCGTCTGGGGCTCCGGCGAGACGCTGATCCTCATCGCGACCGCGTTCTGGGCGGTCGAGACCGTCCTGGTGCGCCGTCTGCTGGGGAGCGTCCCGAGCTCGGTCATGGCCAGCCTGCGGATGGGCATCGGCCTGGTCGTGCTGATGGGCTACCTCGCCGTCTCCGGTCGGCTCGGCTCCGTGGCGGCCCTCGACGGCTCGCAATGGGCCTGGGTGCTCGTCACCGGCGGGATCCTCGCCGGCTACGTGGCCACCTGGTTCGCGGCCCTCGAGCGCGCACCGGCCTCGGTGGTCACGAGCGTCCTCGTGCTCGGCGCGGTCGTCACGGGCGCGCTCACCTCGGCCACGAAAGGTTCCGCCCCCAGCCCGACCGTCGTGGCCGGCTACCTGCTGATCCTGGTGGCCGCCGTCGCGGTCGCCGCGGCTGCCCGGCGCGCCGCCCGGCACGCCCCCGATCCCGTCCTGAAGGCCCGGCTCGATGATGCCGATGCTGCCTGACCTGAGCTATGGCGCGCGACCGCCAGCGGTGGTCGCGCCCCCGGCCCCGGTCGCGCCGTGTTCCGGGCCGGTGCTCTTCGCCCGCTACGCCTATGGCCCGAACCGGCTCGGCTACTGCGGGCCGGACGCGGTGGAGGAGCTGTTCGCCGAGGGGACGGTCGGCGGCGATGATCGCGCGCTCCGCGAGCTCGCCCAGGGCTTCGAGGGCGCGTGGCCGTACCTGGAGCTCATTGCCCGGTCCAACGGCGTGGCCGACCCCCTGGACCGCCGCGTGGTCGAGGCCTACTGGCTGGGGAACGCGCTGCTCGACGGCGTGCGCCCCGGGACCTTCGAGGCGTCGCTGGCCAGCCGGTTCCGGCCGCGCCTCCGTCCCGAGGGTTGGCGCTGGCTCGCCGGGAAGCCCGCCGATGGCGCGGTCCCGGTCCATGCGTTCCACGTGCTCGATGTCTTCCCGCGGGTGGGCCTGATGCGCTCGGGATCGATCGACCGGGCGCTCGAGGTCATGGACTCCTGCCGCATCCGCTGGGGCCGCGTGCTCGAGCGGGACGGCGAGTGGCTGGTCGTCAACGTGGTCCCGCTCTCGATGGTGGACGGCCGGCTCGAGCTCGGGCCGGCGCGCCCCGAACGGATCCAGGCCTGGCGCGATGGCGCTGCGTTCGTCGACGGCGTCGCCGTGGGTGACGTGATCTCGGTCCACTGGTCGTGGGCGTGCGACCGGCTGTCCCCGGCCGCCACGGCCGACCTGGTCGCCTGGACCGAGCGCGAGATCCGGGTCGCCAACCTGACCATCTAAGCGCCGCGGTCCGGGGGAGGACCCGGACCGCACGAGCGCGCCGGTGCCCCAACACCGGACAGACGAACGCCCCGGCCCGGCCGGGGCGTTCGTCGCGTCCGCGAACGCCTCCTCAGCGGGCGACGATCACCGTCGCTGTGCTATGGGTGGCGACATGCTCCGACGTGCTGCCCTGCAGGGTCCGCGCCAGGGCTCCGAGCCCGCGCGACCCGATGACCACCGCGTCGAACCGGCCCTCGGCGGCGATGTGTTCGATGGTGATCGCGGGATCGCCGGACGGCGCCAACATCTCCGCCTCGATCCCCTTGTCGCGCAGGGTCTGCTGGGCCTCCTTTAGCTCCTGGAGATGGACAGGGCGGTCGTCCCACGGGTCCACCGGCGACCGACCCGGATGGGTCGGGGTCACGCTGACCACGGCGATCGTGGCGCCGAACTTCTGAGCGAGCTCGATCGCCATGTCGAGGGCGCGCTTGGCAGGCTCGCCACCGTCGTATGCCACGAGGATCTTCTTCATCGAGGGGCCTCCAGTCGAGGATCCCGGCCGGCACATGTCCGGTCGTCCACAGGCCAGCGTGCGCTTCGCCCGGCCCCAGCGACGACGGCCACTCCTCCTGTTCGGGAGGGGTCCGATGGCCCGATGCCGAGGACTCTCAGAACGGCCGGTAGGGCAGACCGCTGGCGTCGACGGGGGGCGGTTCGCGCCGGCTGTCGTCCATCGACCACTCGACCGAAACGTGGGCGCCGACGATCCCGGGCACCAGGCGGACGCAGCGTTCGATCATCTGGGTCGTCGAGCGGCGCTCGACGCGGCCACTCACGGCGGCGACACCGTCCTCGACCTCCACCGTGAAGAGCGTCGGATCGAGCCACAGGACCCGGAGCAGGACATCCTCGCGGATGGTCTGCGCGAGCTCGTCGTCCGATCGGATGAAGGCCCGTACGAGGTCCGCGCGGCTCACGATCCCGACCAGCCGCCCGTCCTCGACCACCGGCAGGCGGTTCACCCGCCGGCTGGTCATGAGCGTGGCAGCCTCGGGGATCGAGCGGTCCGGATCGATCGTGATGGCGGGCACGGTCATGGCTTCGCCGGCCGTCGACGCCTTGACCTTGGCCAGCTGGGCCTGCGACTCCCGGGACTCGCCGCGGATGCGCGCGAGCGGCCGGTGCTGGATGGCATCGGCGCCCCCCTCCTTGACCAGCAGGTCGGCCTCGGAGACGACGCCAAGGACCACTCCGTCGGCGTCGACCACCGGCATGCCGCTGATCCGATGATCGATCAGGGACTGGGCGACGTCCTTGAGTGGCGTGCCCGGCTCGACCGTCACCACCGTTCGCACCATCACATCTCGGATCGTGAGCATCGGGATCACCTGCCCTTCAACGAAAGACTGCCGCTCCGTGCGCCAACGGCACAGGTCCGAAGGTCACGTCATGGCGGGCCGAGCGGAGGCCCGGCAGAGGCGTCAGAGGGGTAGGGCCTCTTCTGTGGCGGGATCCCAGGAGCGGAGTGTCTGGCGGTAGTTGGCCCGCTCGAAGGCGTCCGGGTCCGCGACCGTGGCCTGGCTCGCGCTCCCGCGCAGCTGGCCGACCGAGTGGTAGTCACGCTCGATCATCCATGTCTCGAGCTGGCCCTGGACGGTGACCACGTGCTCCGGCCCATGGCGCAGCAGGGCCGAGGTCATCATCACGGCGTCGGCGCCGACCATCAGCGCCTTGACGACATCCGTGCCGGTCGCGACGCCTGATGACGCCGCCAGCGACGTGGCGACGCCGAGCTGCGGGCGCAGGATCGCGATCCAGCGCATGGGCAGGCGCATCTCCCAGCGATGGCTGAGCTCGAGCCGCGGCACCACGTCGAGGGCCACGAGGTCGAGGTCCGGCTGGTAGAAGCGGTTGAACAGGACCAGGCCGTCCGCGCCGGCGCTGACCGCCGCGGCCGCGAAGTGCGCGAGGGCCGAGTAGTACGGGCTGAGCTTGACCGCGAGCGGGATCGTGACCGCGTCGCGGACATCCGCGATGAGGCCCAGGTCGACCGCCTCCATCTCCGTGGCGTCGCGGCGCGGGTCGGTGGCGAGGTGGTAGAGATTGAGTTCGAGGGCGTCCGCGCCGGCAGCCTCGATCCGCTGCGCCTGGCGCACCCAGCCACCCCGCGTGCTCGCGTTGAGGCTCGCGATGACCGGCACGCCGACCGCGGCCTTGACCCGTTCGAGCGACAGCAGGTACCGGTCCGCGGCGCCGACGAAGCGGTCGATGGCGGGGAAGTAGTCGAGGGCCTCGGCGAAATGCTCGGTCCCCTGCTCCAGCGAGCGGTCGAGCTCGAGCTCCTCGGCGAGGATCTCCTCCTCGAACAGCGAGGGCAGGACGATGGCCCCGACGCCGGCCCGGTCGAGGCGGGCGGCCATCTCCGGTTCGCCGTTGTGGGGCGCCGCCGACGCGACGATCGGCGAGCGGAGCTCCAGCCCGAGATAGGACGTGCGCAGCTCGATCGTCATGCCAGCTCCCCTTCCCCGACGGCCGCGGATGCCCCATCAAGGAGGTCCGAGCCGTTGCCGTCGTGCTCCCCATCGGGGTAGCTCAGATGCGGGACGGTCCGCTCCATGCCGGCCAGGCCCTGGTAATAGCGCCACCGCTCGTCGGCGTCGGCCTGGGCCAGGATGGCCAGCTCGGCCGCCTTCTCCGGGTGGGTCCGCCCGAGGATCGCGAACCGCGTCTCGCTCGCGGCGAACTCCGCGATCGGGATCGTCGGGGCCGCCGAATCGAGCTTGAATGGTTTGCCGCCCTCCACCTCCGAGGGATGGAACCGGTAGAGCGGCCAGTAGCCGCTCCGGACGGCGTCCTTCTGGTGGGACATCGACTTCGACATGTCGATGCCGTGCGCGATGCAGGTGCTGTAGGCGATGACCAGCGACGGCCCCGGCCACGCGTCGGCCTCGAGCAGGGCCTTCACGGTCTGGGCGTCGTTGGCGCCCATCGAGACCTGGGCGACGTACACATCGCCGTACGCCCGCGCGATCGCGCCGAGGTCCTTCTTGGCGGTCCGCTTGCCGGCGGCGGCGAACTTGGCCACGGCGCCGCGCGGGGTGGCCTTGGACGACTGGCCACCCGTATTGGAGTAGACCTCGGTGTCGAGGACGAGGATGTTGACGTTGCGACCGGACGAGAGGACCTGGTCCAGGCCGCCGAAGCCGATGTCGTAGGCCCAGCCGTCGCCCCCGATGATCCAGACGCCCCGGCGCACGAGCTCGCCGGCGAGGGCCAGCAGCTGGCGGGCGTCGGCCGCGGCCGGTCCGTCGATCCGTTCGAGTGCCTCGCGCAGACGGCCCACCCGCTCGCGCTGCCGCGCGATCCCCGGCTCGTCGCCCTGGTCGGCGGCGAGCAGCTCGGTCACCATTTCGGCATCGAGATGGGGGGCGAGCCGCTCGAGCAGGCGCCGGGCATGGTCGCCCTGCGCGTCGAGCGCCAGGCGCATGCCCAGCCCGAACTCCGCGTTGTCCTCGAACAGGGAGTTGGCCCATGCCGGGCCGCGGCCGGTCGCGTCGACCGTCCACGGCGTCGTCGGCAGGTTGGCCCCGTAGATCGACGAGCAGCCGGTGGCGTTGGCCACGATCATCCGGTCGCCGAACAGCTGGCTGACGAGGCGGATGTACGGCGTCTCGCCGCAGCCGCCGCACGCGCCGGAGAACTCGAACAGCGGCTCGAGGACCTGCGATCCCTTCACCGTGTCGTGGGGGAGCAGATCGCGGTCGAGGCGCGGGATCGAACGGAAGAAGTCCCAGCGGGTGCGCTCGGTGTCGCGGTGCGCGGCGACCGGCGCCATGTCGATGGCCTTGTGGCTCGTGTCGGTCTTGCTCTTCGCCGGACAGACGTCGACGCACACCCCGCAGCCGGTGCAGTCGTCTGGGGCGACCTGGATGGTCAGCCGGTGGTCCGGCAGCTCCCGCGAGCGGAACTCCTTGTGCAGGAAGCCGGCGGGTGCGCCCTCGAGCGAGGCGGCCGGGAAGATCTTCATCCGGATCGAGGCATGCGGGCAGACCATCGCGCACTTGCCGCAGTCGATGCAGATCGCCGGGTCCCAGATCGGGATGGTCTGGGCGATGGCGCGCTTCTCGTAGGCGGCGGTCCCGGACGGGAACGTGCCGTCGACCGGCATCGCGCTGACCGGCAGCCGGTCGCCGTCGCCGGCCAGCAGGCGCGCCGTGAACCGGGTCACGAAGTCCGGAACCTCGTCGGTCGCCGCCGCGGGTGGTGTTGCCGCCGCGACCGGACCGGGCACGACCCGCCCGAGGCGCTCGAGGGACCGGTCGATCGCCGCGAAGTTGCGGGCCACGATCGCCTCGCCGCGCTTCGAGTAGGTCTTCTCGACGAACGCCTTGATCCGTGCGATCGCCTCCTCGGGGGGGAGGATCCCGGCCAGCTGGAAGAAGCACGGCTGCATCACGGTGTTGATCCGGCTGCCCATGCCGACCTCGGCGGCCACCGCCAGCGCATCGATCACCCACAGGTCGATCGACTTGTCGACGATCTCCTCGCCGCACCTCGTGCGGCAGGTGCTCCCAGACCTCGTCCGGCCCGTACGGCGCGTTGAGCAGGAACGTCGCGCCCGGCTTCGCGAACTCCAGCATCCGCACCCGGCCGAGCAGGCCGAACTGGTGGCAGGCGATGAAGTCCGCCTCGTCCACGAGGTAGGTGGAGCGGATGGGCTCCGGCCCGAAGCGGAGATGCGACACGGTGATCGACCCGGACTTCTTGGAGTCGTAGACGAAGTAGCCCTGGGCGTAGCGGTCCGAGTCCTCGCCGATGATCTTGACCGAGGCCTTGTTCGCCCCGACGGTGCCATCGGACCCGAGGCCGAAGAAGAGCGCCTGCACCTCGCCGGCCGGGCGCGCGGGCCGGAAGCCCGCATCGACCGGCAGGCTCAGGTGGGTCACGTCGTCCACGATGCCGAGCGTGAAGTGGCGCAGCGGACGCTCCGTGGCGAGGACATCGAAGACCGGCTTGAGCATCGACGGGGTCAGTTCCTTCGACGAGAGGCCGTAGCGTCCGCCGATGACCCGCGGGACCGTCGCGAACGGCGGCTGGTCGGCGTCCATCGCCTCCGCGAGCGCCGCGACCACGTCGAGGTAGAGCGGCTCCCCGATGGCCCCCGGCTCCTTGGTCCGGTCGAGGACCGCGATGGAGCGCACCGTCGGCGGCAGCGCCGCCAGCAGCTGCGCGGCCGGGAACGGCTGGAAGAGGTGGATCTGCAGCATCCCGACGCGCTCGCCTGCGGCGGTCAAGGCGTCGACCGTCTCCTCGAGGGCACCGGCGGCGGAGCCCATGACCACGACGACGCGCTCGGCATCGGGCGCGCCGCGATAGTCGACCAGGCCATAGCGACGGCCGGTCTGCGCGGCGAGCTCCTCGAACACCTCCTCGACGATCCCGGGCACGGCGAGGTGGAACGGGTTCGACGCCTCGCGGGCCTGGAAGAACACGTCCGGGTTCTGGGCGGTGCCGCGGACGACCGGCGCTTCGGGCGTCATGCCCCGGCCGCGGAAGGCGAGGACATCGTCCTCGCGCACCAGGGCGCGGATGTCGTCGTCGTCGAGGATCGCGATCCGGTCGATCTCGTGCGAGGTGCGGAAGCCGTCGAAGAAATGCAGGAACGGGACCCGTGCCCGGAGCGTGGCGGCGTGGGCCACGAGGGCGAAGTCGTGCGCTTCCTGGACCGACCCGGCCGCCAGCATCGCCCAGCCCGTCGCACGGGCATGCATGACGTCGCTGTGGTCGCCGAAGATCGAGAGCGCGTGGGTGGCGATCGTCCGGGCGGCGACATGGATGACCGCGGGCGTCAGCTCGCCGGCGATCTTGAACATGTTGGGGATCATCAGCAGGAGGCCCTGCGAGGCGGTGAAGGTCGTGGCCAGCGCACCGGCCTGGAGCGCCCCGTGGAGCGCGCCCGCGGCGCCCGCCTCGGACTGCATCTCGACGACGTCGGGCACCTTCCCCCACAGGTTCGGCTTTCCGGCCGCGGACCAGTCGTCGCAGTGCTCTGCCATCGGGCTTGCCGGGGTGATCGGATAGATGGCGATCACCTCGCTCAGCGCATAGGCGATGCGCGCCGCCGCCTCATTGCCATCGAGGCATTCGTCGAGCGGATCCACCGGGCAGCTCCTTCGGACATGGTCGGACAGGTCGAGTCCCATCGTCCCGTCGCCCCCGAGCGGTCGCTAGGGCCATTGGTCACGCGGGGCCGGGACCTCCGCGCGACATGTGCTCTCGAGCGCCGGAACCGGCCCTTCGGACGCCCACGGAGTGCCGGACGGCACTCGGCAGCGGGCCGCCGGGACGCTTTCATGGGGGCGGTGGGTCGACGTCCCCTGCCCGATCGAAGGAGAGGCCATGAAGGCGATCGTCGTCTACGAATCACACTGGGGGAACACCGCCGCGGTGGCGCGGGCGATCGCCGCGGGACTCGGGCCGGAGGCGCAGGCGCTGACGACCGACAAGGCGACGCCCGAGGTCGTGGCCGATGCGGATCTCGTCGTCGCGGGCTCGCCCGTGATCGCGTTCCGCCTGCCGACCGACCGGATGCTCAGCGGGCTGGCGGCCGAGGGCACCAGGGGCGCACCGCCGCCCGACCTCTCGCATCCCTCGATGCGGACCTGGCTGGCCGGCCTCCCGAAGGGCCGCGGCCGCTCTGCGGGTTTCGAGACCGGGGTGCGCTGGTCGCCGGGTGGCGCGACCGGGGCCATCGCCCAGGGACTCGCCCATGCGGGCTTCGCGCCGATCGGCAAGGGGAAGCGGTTCGTCGTCACCGGCCGGTATGGGCCGCTCAAGGACGGCGAGCTCGATCGGGCCACGGCGTGGGGCAAGGAACTGGCCACGTCGCTGGACACGGCAGTTCCCGCCTGATCAGGACTCCCCGGCGACCGCCTCCGCGACGGCGCGGGCGACCATGACGTCCTCGCGGGCACGGACCCGGAGCACCGCGGTTCCCTGAACCGCAGCCAGGACCGCGTCGGTCGAGTCGTCGCCGGCGGGACCGCCCGGTGTCGGGATGCCGACGACGGCGAGGCGCTCGCAGATCCGGTCGCGCACGCTCGCGGCGCGCTCGCCGATGCCGCCCGTGAAGACCAGCGCATCCACCCGCGGCAGGCACGTCGCCGCAGCCGCGATCCCGGCGGCGGCGCGCCGGACGAACAGGTCGATCGCGAGGCGCGCGGCCGGGTCGCCGTCGGCCCGGCGCTCCAGGAGCCGGGCCATGTCAGCCGTGCCGCCCACCCCGACCAGCCCGGACCGGCGGTCCAGGTCCTCCTCGACATCGGACGGCGACCGGCCGTCGCGCAGCATCCGGAAGACGATCCCGGGATCGATCGACCCGGCCCGGGAGCCCATCATCAGGCCCTCCAGGGGCGTCATCCCCATGGACGTGTCGACCGAGCGGCCGCCGTCGACGGCCGTCACGGAGCAGCCGCCGCCCAGGTGGGCGACGAGGAGCCGCAGGTCGGCCACCGGCCGACCGAGGAGCTCGGCCGCGCGCAGGACCGACCAGCCGACCGACAGGCCGTGGAACCCGAACCGCCGGATCCCGGCCGTCGCGACCCATCCATCGGGCACCGGGTAGCGGCGGGCCACCTCGGGCAGGGAGGCGTGGAAGGCAGTATCGAACGCCGCGACGTGGGCAGCCCCGGGCAGCGCCTGGCGGGCCGCCCGGATCGTGTCGACGGCGAGGGGGTTGTGGAGCGGCGCAAGATCGCTCAGCGCCTCGATCGCCGCGACCACGTCATCGTCGATGCGCGCCGGGCCGATGAATCGGTCACCGCCGTGGACGACCCGGTAACCGACGCCGTCGATCGTGTCCGGGGCGATGCCAGACGCGGCCATCCCGTCCACCGCGGTCGTGACGACCCGCTGCCGCGCGGGGCCGTCAGGATCAGTCCAGGTCGTGGTCGAGTCGAACCGCGCCTCGGTCCCCGGCAGGTCCAGGACGGTCGCCTTGAGCGTCGCCGAGCCCGGGTTCAGGATGAGGATCCGCACCGGCCGGTCAGTTCGCGCCGGGCCAGGTCCAGTCGCGGATCTCGGGCGCGTCCTCCCCGTGCTCCCGGGTGTAGGCGCGGGCGCGCAGGCGCTCGTCCGCGAGGTGCTGGCGCAGTGACGCCGCATGCGCCCCCAGGCCCGGGACACGGTCGATGACATCCATGGCCAGATGGAATTGGTCGAGATCGTTGCGCATGACCATGTCGAACGGCGTGGTCACGCTCCCCTCCTCCTTGTAGCCGCGGACGTGGAGGTTGGCGTGATTGGTCCGCCGATAGGCCAGCCGGTGGATGAGCCACGGGTAGCCGTGGTAGGCGAAGATGATCGGCCGGTCCGTCGTGAACAGCGCATCGAACTGGGCGCCCGCCAGGCCGTGGGGATGCTCGGTCTCGTCGACGAGGCGCATCAGGTCGACCACGTTGACGACCCGGACCCGCAGCTCGGGCAGGTGCTGGCGCAGGAGGGCGACCGCCGCCAGCGTCTCGAGCGTGGGGATGTCGCCCGCACAGGCCATCACCACGTCAGGCTCGCCATCGTCATTGCTGGCCCAGTCCCAGATCCCGATCCCGCGTGTGCAGTGCAGGATCGCGTCGTCCATCGACAGGTAGGTCAGGGCCGGCTGCTTGCCGGCGACGATGACGTTGACGTAGTTCCGGCTGCGCAGGCAGTGGTCGGCGACCGAGAGCAGGCAGTTGGTGTCCGGCGGCAGGTAGACGCGGATGACCTCCGCGCGCTTGTTGACCACGTGATCGATGAAGCCCGGGTCCTGGTGGGAGAAGCCGTTGTGGTCCTGCCGCCAGACGTGGCTCGTGAGCAGGTAGTTGAGTGATGCGATCGGCCGCCGCCAGCCGATCTCGCGCGTCATCTTCAGCCACTTCGCATGCTGGTTGAACATCGAATCGACGACGTGGATGAAGGCCTCGTAGCAGTTGAAGAGCCCGTGCCGGCCGGTCAGGAGGTAGCCCTCGAGCCAGCCCTGGCAGAGATGCTCGGACAGCACCTCCATGACGCGGCCGTCCGGCGCCATGTGCTCGTCGGTGGGGAGCGTCTCCGCCATCCAGACCCGGTCGGTGACCTCGAAGACGGCATCCAGCCGGTTCGACGCGGTCTCGTCCGGCCCGAACAGTCGGAAGTTCGTCTGGTTGTCCCGGATCACGTCCCGCAGCCACGTCCCCAGCACGCGCGTGGCCTCGCTGGTCTGGGTCGCGGGCGAGCTGACCTCGACCGCGTAGTCGCGGAAGTCGGGCAGCCGTAGGTCGTGGAGCAGGACCCCGCCGTTGGCATGCGGGTTGGCGCTCATCCGCGCCTCGCCCCGTGGCGGGAGGTCGAGGAGGGGCGCGATCGGGCGCCCCTCGTCGTCGAAGAGCTCCTCGGGTCGGTAGGAGCGCAGCCACGATTCGAGCTGGGCCAGGTGGGCCGGATTCTTGCGCACGTCGGAGAGTGGCACCTGGTGGGCACGCCACGTGCCCTCCATCGGCTTGCCGTCGACGACCTTCGGCCCCGTCCAGCCCTTCGGCGTCCGGAGGACGATCATCGGCCACGCCTCGGGCGGCGGGTCGCCGGCGCGCGCCGCTGCCTGGATCCGCTCGACGCCGTCGAGGGCACGGTCCATCGCGGCGGCCAGCAGGGCGTGGACGGTCATCGGGTCGTCGCCCTCGACGACGATGGGCTCGTAGCCGTAGCCCTGGAACAGCAGCCGCAGGCGGTCGTCGCCGATGCGGGCCAGGATCGTCGGGTTCGCGATCTTGTAGCCGTTCAGGGCCAGGATCGGGATCACGGCACCGTCGACCGCCGGGTCCAGGAACGTGTTCGAATGCCAGCTCGCGGCCAGCGGGCCGGTCTCCGCCTCCCCGTCACCGACGACGCAGAAGACGACCAGGCGCGGGTTGTCGAAGGCCGCGCCGAAGGCATGCACCAGCGCGTAGCCGAGCTCGCCACCCTCGTGGATGGACCCGGGCGTCTCGGGCGTCACATGGCTGCCGATGCCGCCCGGGAACGAGAACTGGTGGAAGAGCCGCTGCATGCCCGCCTCGTCGCGCGACAGCGCGGCGTCGACCTCGCCGGATGTGCCTTCGAGGTAGGCATTGGCGACCGCCGCCGGCCCGCCGTGCCCGGGCCCGACGATCCAGATCGCGTCGAGGTCGCGCGCCTTGATCACCCGGCTGGCGTGGGCGTAGACCAGGTTCAGCCCCGGGGTGGTGCCCCAGTGGCCCAGCAGCCGCGGCTTCACGTGCTCGGGTCGGAGCGGCTCGCGGAGGAGGGCGTTGTCCAGCAGGTAGATCTGCCCCACCGAGAGGTAGTTCGCGGCGCGCCAGTAGGCGTCGATGGTCTCAAGCTCGGAGCGGGTCGGCGTCCGGTCCGTCGCGCCGATGCCCGTGGTCGCAGCGCCCGCCAGTCCTTGATCAGCCATGTCGCGTCCCCTGCCTGCCTGGCCGCCGGCCGTCGGATCGCCGTCGGTCCGGTGACCGCACAAGACTACCCGTCACGCGCCGGGCTCAGGCCGGGACGACGATCACTTCGCAGCGCGCCCGCTTGGACACCTCGGACGAGACGCTGCCGAGGAGCATCCGACGGAGGTCCGTCCGGCGCCGCGACCCGAGCACGATGAGGTCGGCGCCCTCGGACGCCGATGCCTCGAGGATCGATTCGGCGGGGTCCCCTTCCCAGATGAGGTAGGTCGCCGTCACCCCGGACGCCCGGGCGCGGGACACGATCTCGCGGACGCCTGCCTCGAGGCGGTCCCGCTCCTGGTCCACGCGTCGCGATCGGCCGCCGGGCAGGTGCAGGTTGGACTGCTCGACCACGCTGAACACGAGGAGGGCGGCGTGCTCGGTCGCCGCCAGCCGGATCGCCTCATCGATCGCCGCCTTCGACGAGTTGGAGAGGTCCACGGCCAGCAGCACACGGCGGGGCGACTCGACGAGGCTGGCTTCCATCCACGCATCCTGCCCGCTGGCTGCCGGTCCGCCACGGTCCATGGGACGCCTTTCCCGGGGGCCGAGTGGCCCATGCTTCCCGGCCTGCCGCCTCTGCTACGCTCGGGACCGTGACCAGCATCGACGAGAATCCACCCGTGCGCGAGCAGGTCTACGACGCCCTCGATGCGGCGACCCGGGCCATCGCCGGCCTCGTCTCGGCGGACGATGTCCTGCAGGTCATCGTCAACCAGGTCCGGCCGCTCGTCGGCGCGCGATACGCCGCCCTGGGGACGGTCGACGAGAACGGCGTGATCGAGCGCTTCATCACGTCCGGCATGGACGACGCGACGCGGGCGAGGATCGGCGCCCTGCCGCGCGGACACGGGTTCCTTGGCCTGATCATCCGCGAGAACCGCTCGTTCCGGATCCCGGACATCGGCGTGGATCCGCGTGGCTACGGGTTCCCGCCGAACCACCCGCCCATGCACAGCTTCCTGGGCGTGCCGGTCACCGTGAAGGGCCGCTCGGTGGGCAACCTGTACCTCACCGACAAGGCCGATGCCGCGGAGTTCTCGGTCGCGGACCAGGAGCTCGTGGAGACGTTCGCGCGGCATGCGGCGATCGCCATCGAGAACGCCCGCCTCCACGAGCAGGTGCGCCGGCTGGCGATCGTCGACGAGCGCGAGCGCATCAGCAAGGACCTGCACGACGGCATCATCCAGAGCCTCTACGGCGTGGGCCTCTCGCTCGAGGACGTGCCGGAGATGCTGCAGGACGACCCCGACGAGGTGGTCCGCCGAGTGGAGCGCGCGATCGACAACCTCCATCTCGCGATCCGCGACATCCGCAACTTCATCTTCGGCCTGCGCCCGGAGCTGTTGAGTGGGACGACGCTGACGGTCGGCCTGGCCGCGATCCTCGAGGAGTTCCGGCACAACTCGGTGATCGACGTGGAGCTGCGCGCTGCCGAAGATGACATGGAGCCATCGCCGGAAACGACCGCCCACCTGCTCGGGATCGTGAACGAGGCACTCAGCAATATCGCACGCCATTCCGGGGCGTCCCGCGCGCTGGTCGGCGTCGATGTGGACAAGGACGGAAGCATCCGCATCGCGGTGACCGATAATGGCCATGGGTTCGATGCGTCGTCGGTCGGGAGCCTGGGCCACCAGGGCCTGCAGAACATGCGCTCGCGAGCCGTCGGGATCGGTGCCACCATCACGTTCGAGAGCAGCCGCAGCGGCACCACCGTCCGAATCATCCTCCCGCCGGGACCGGACTCGGCCGACACTGGAGCGACCAGGCATGACTGAGACCTCGAGCGGACCAGCCCGGGCGCTGACGATCCTGGTGGTCGACGACCACGAGGTGGTCCGCCAGGGGCTGTCGGCGATGCTCGACCGCCGCCCAGGATTCCAGGTCGTGGCCGAGGCCGGCACGGTGGCCGAGGCGATCGAGGCCGCCCGGCGCTTCCAGCCCGACGTGGTCGTGATGGACGTCCGGCTGCCGGACGGCTCCGGGGTCGAGGCCTGCCGCGAGATCCGCGCCGACCTGCCCGACACGAAGGTCGTGATGCTCACCAGCTACCCCGACGAGGAAGCCGTCATCGCGGCGATCATCGCCGGGGCAAGCGGCTACCTGCTCAAGCAGGTGCGGGCGCGCGACCTCGTGGCCGCCCTCGAGGCGGTCGGCCGGGGGGAGTCGCTGCTCGACCCCGCCGTCACCGGCAAGGTGCTCGAGCGGATGCGCCGGATCGCGACCTCCGACCAGCCCGACGAGCTTGCGGCCCTCACCCAGCAGGAGCGCAAGATCCTGGCGTTGGTCGCGGAAGGCAAGACCAACAAGGAGATCGCTGCCGACGTCTTCCTGTCCGACAAGACGGTGAAGAACTACGTCAGCTCGATCCTGGCCAAGCTCAACCTCGAGCGGCGCGCCCAGGCGGCGGCCTTCGTCGCAAAGCTGAAGACCCACTCGAGCGACTGACATCGCCCGCGCGCCTGGCGGCGAGGGGCGCCCGGCGGACGCCCCTCGCGATGGTCACGAGGCCATCGGCGCCGCCGTCGGCGTCACGACATGGGTCGTGGCGGTCGGGTGCCCGGCACGCAGGACCCGCCACGAGAGGAGCAGGACGGCTCCGAACCCGAACAGCGAAGCGATGGCCCCGAGGAACGGGACGATCGAGATGACCTCGAGCAGCAGCATCCCGATGACCGCGGCGAGATAGGGACGGTCGCGGGGGACCGTCGGGCTCGTGCGGCGCAGGACCCATTCGCCGATGGCGATGCCGGCCACCAGGTACCCGGCGAAGGCGGCCATCGGCCACAACCCGAAGACGAGGCCGACGGCGAGCGGCACGCCGACGATGGTCATGGCCAGCAGGATCGCCAGCACGATCGGGGCGATGACCCCGAGGATGCCGACAGCGAAGGTGAGCAACGGCTCTTCGACCATCAGGCGCTCCGCCGCACGCACCTGGCGCGCTGCGAGGCCCGCGGCCAGCAGGCCGGCCACGATGGCGGCGATCGAGAACCCCAGGAACAGCAGGAACGCGGCCGGCACCAGGACGAACCACAGACCGGCGAGATCCTGGGCGACGTCGCGGACGCTGCCGCCGACGACCACGGTCGCATCCTTCGACACCGTCGAGCCGACCGTGAACACGTCACCGAGGACATGGGTGCCGGCGCCGAGGGTCACCGGGCTGTTGACCGCGACGATCGTCTGGACCGTGGCGCCCGTGATGTCGGCGGAGCCGTCGACGACCACCACGGTCTTGACCTGACCGGCGATCGTCGCCTTGCCGCCGGTCACCAGGACGACATCGGCCTGATCGCCGGCCGGGATGGAGATGTCGCCCTTGGTCGAGATGACGACGCGTCCCGTGTCCGCCGTCGACGAGTCCTGCGCGACCACGGTGGGCACCGCGATCAGGAACGCGACGAGCACCAGGCCAAGGACGATGAGCAGCCGTCTCATGATGGTTCCTCCGAGAGGACCGCCGGCGCGCGCAAGAGCGCGGCACCGCTGACGCGCGGTCATGGTCACGGTGGCCCTCCGGGGGCGCGGCGCCCAGCGCCGTTCGTCGCGAAGGCCGGAGTCCGTTCGGCCCGAAGCCGGGCGAACCGCCGTCAGACCAGGTGGAAACGCCGGGCGTCGGCGCGAAGGTCCTCGCGAAGGTCCGGGTGGGCGATCCCGATCAACGCCTGCGCGCGCTCGCGCAGGCTGCGTCCGAAGAGGTCCGCCACGCCCCATTCCGTGACGACCGTCCGGACGTGCGCGCGGGTCGTCACGACCCCGGCCCCTTCGTGCAGCGTGGCGGTGATGCGCGAGACGGTGCCGTCGGCGGCGGTCGATGGCAGCGCGATGATCGCCCGACCCTCCGGCGCCAGGGCCGCCCCGCGGATGAAGTCCATCTGCCCGCCCACGCCCGAGTACAGGCGGTGGCCGATCGAATCGGCGACCACCTGGCCGGTCAGGTCCACCTCGATCGCCGAGTTGATCGCGACCATCCGCCGAAAGGAGCGGATGACATGGGTGTCGTTGGTGAAATCGACCGAGCGCATCTCGACCATCGGGTTGTCGTCGACGAAGTCGTACAGACGCTGGGTGCCCATGAGGAACGCCGTGACGATCTTGCCGCGGTTGCGATCCTTGCGGATGCCCGTGACCACCCCGGCCTCGACAAGGTCGACGACGGCGTCGGTGAACATCTCGGTGTGGATGCCGAGGTCGCGCTTGTCGGTCAGGGCCAGCGCCGTGGCCGCCGGGATGGCCCCGATCCCCAACTGGAGGGTGGCTCCGTCCGGGACCAACTCCGCGACGTGTTCGCCGATCCGCCGCTCGACTTCGCCGATCGGCCCGGTCGAATGCGCGTACGGCGGCTGGTCGACCTCGACGGCGAAGTCGATGTCGTCCACGTGGATGAAGCTCTCGCCCAGGGTCCGCGGCATCGACCGGTTGAACTGGACGATGACCGTCGTCGCGGCACGGACCGCCGCATGCATCGCCTCGACGCTCGTCCCGAGCGAGCAGAAACCGTGGGCATCGGGCGGGGTCGCGTTGACCAGCACGACGTCCAGCGGGATGGACCCGGAGTCGAAGAGGTGGGGGACATCGGACAGGAAGACGGGCACGAAGTCTGCCCGGCCCTCGTTGACCGCCGCCCGCGCATTCGGCCCGATGAACAGGGCGCGGTGGCGGAAGTGCCCAGCCATCTCCGGCGCCAGATGCGGTGCCGGCCCCTCGATATGGAGGTGGACGATGCCCACGTCCCGCAACTCCGACGCGCGCGCTACGAGGGCGTCGAGCAGCACTGACGGCGTCGCCGCGGCGCATTGCACGTAGACCTGATCACCGGAACGGACGGAGGCCACCGCCTCCGCTGCTGACACGACCCGCATCCGCGAATCCTACCCGGGCGTGACCGCCTCCATCGGCTCGATCAACGGGCGGTCACCTCCGCTGCTGGAGGGCGGGCGGACGATCAGCACCGACATCGGTGCGTGCTGGAGGACGTTGCGCGCGGTGCTGCCGAGGAGCAGCCGCTTCAGGAGGCCGTGGCCGCGCGTGCCGACCACGATCAGGTCGGCCGCCCAGGACTCGGCCTCGGCGATGATCTGGGTGGACGCGGTGCCCTCGCGGACCACCGACTGCGCCTCCATCCCCTCGGTCCGCAGGCGACGGACCGCGTCCCCGGCCACGGCCTGTCCATGCTTCCCGGCCTCGCCGAGGACCGCCGTGTAGACGTCGGTCACCATGATCGAGTCGACCGGGGTGCCACCCAGCCACCAGGCCGACGGCACGTCGACCACGCTCAGGATCCGCGCCCCGGCCGCCTCGAAGAGGCCCGAGGTGGCAACGAAGTCGGCACCGAGCGAGGCATCGGGCGAGCCATCGGTCGCGATGAGCACCCGCCACGCCGTCGGCCTGCGGGCGACGAGCACGGGGCGATGGGCCAGATCCACGACCTCGGCCGAGACCGATCCGAGCAGGGCCCGCTCGATCCCACTGTGTCCCCGGGCGCCCAGGATGATCAGGTCGGCCGCGATCCGCTCGGCCTCGTCGAGGATGACCGATGCGGCGCGGCCGTCCAGGACACGGACCGCGATCCCGAGGCCCGGCCGCCGGAGCCGCTCCGCCGCCTCGTCGACCGCCCGCCGGCACTCGTCGACGAGTCGTTCGCGAACCTCGGGCGTCTTGGTGACGAGGGCCACCGAGAACGGCCCGCCGTAGAGCTCAGCGTCGCCCGGGACGACGCTGATGATCTCGAGCCGGGAATCCGGAGGCCAGGTCAGGCTCGCCGCGGTCTCGAGCGCCATCGCCGATTCACGGGAGCCATCGATCGCCAGCAGGGCCTTCATGATGGGGCCTCCTTCTGCCTCGATGCTCGCCCCGCGCTCGGGTGCGCACATGTGCCAGCGGACCCCTTCCGTCGGTGACGGTCGGCCCGTCCGGATCCCCCCGCCGAGGACCGCTCAGTCGCGGTGGACCATGGCCAGCAGCCGCGCCCCGGCTGCCCAGTCGTCCGCTGCCTCGGCGCGCAGCCGTGTCGCCTCGTGCCGGATGAGGCCGGCGATGTCGCTGTCGCCCGCCGACGGCCCGCCCGCGCGGCGGCGTGCCTCGGCATCACGGATGAATGCCGCGTAGCGCGCCGTCGGGCTCGCCTGGCCCATGGCCGCCTCGAAGCCGGGGTGGTAGTCGACCGCGATCATCAGGCGCCCGAAGAACCCGCCGAGCAGGTCGGCGCCGGCGTCCCAGCCCTGCGAGTGGCCGCCGCGCCGGAGGAGTGGCGCCGGGGACGTGAAGGCCGCGACGACGGCGTCGTCCACGGCAGCGGCATTGAGCCGGCCGCCGAAGGTCAGGTACTCATTCGTCACGTGCAGCCGGTCGATGAGCCGGATCAATCCCCACGAGAATGCCTCGGAGCGCGGCATCGGCGTCTCCCGCGTCAGCGACCGGCGCCTCCCGCGGTCCTCGTCGGTGACCCAGTACTCGATGCTCTCGGGGTCGTAGTGGCGCAGCGTCGGGTCGGGGCGCAGCGCGACCAGCAGGTAGGCGGGACCCGGGCGATCAGGCAGGTCCGGGTTCGCGAGGAATCCCCAGTCGGAGATCCGCCTCGCGGCGTCAGGGTGGATGGTCTCGTCGGTCTGCATCCGATGGCCGCCTCTCCTCTGGTCGAGCTTGCCGCCGAGCCGCGGCTCAGTCGGGATCCAGGAGGGGCAGCAGGAACTGCTCCTCGCGCTCGAGGTGCGCCCGCAGGAGGGCTTCGAGGGCGAAGAGGTCGCAGCGCCCGTCGGCGGTGGCGTCGTGCTGGGGACCATGCGCGAGGCGGACCCGGTCGGCCCCGAGCGCCTCCGCCCGCTGCACGATCTGGCGGTGGTCGAAGCGGACCAGCCTGGCGAGCCACGGGGTGTTCGCCCGATGGTCCACCTGCGGCAGGAGCCACGCCTCCTCCCACTGCATGTGGGGCTTGAGCACGTGGTCGACCCAGCGGGTGACCTCCAGGATCCGGCTCGACATGCGGTCGGCGGGGAGCGAGGCCAGCTCGCAGGCGGTCTGATGGATGGCCTGGATGCCGGCGGCCAGGTCGCTGTGCTCATGGTGGACGAAGGAGCGCATGACCTCGTCACCGATGGTGCTCGTTCGTGTCATGTCCCCGGCCTCCTGCTTGGTTGTCATCCGTACCCTCGGCCGGGCGGGCCCTTCGCGCCAGTGCCGCCCGGCACGTCCTCCAAGGGCCTTGCGGACCGCCCGCCCGAACGTGCCGGGCGACGTGTCCGGATCGTGACTTCCGGCCCCTCCGTGTGCCGGGGATCGCGTCCACGATCAGGTCCGGAGGTCGACGCCATGCAGCGATTCAGCCACGGTCCAGCGACACGCCGACGCAACGAACGGGTCCTCGCGGTCGAGTCCGGCCAGGTCATCTGCCCGCGACGCGGCTTCGTCGACATCGAGCAGTGCTGGCGATGTCCGTCGTATCGCGGGCTCTCCAGTGGTCCGATCGAAGGCGTCGCGTGCTCCTCGGTCTTCTCCTTCGCGCTCGACGACATCCCCCTGGGAGGAGACGAACGATGGACGCGCCGCTGAACCTGGTCCTCTTCTCGGGGACCGACGACAAGTTGCAGGCGGCGGCCGTGCTGACCGCCGGCGCCGCCGCGCTCGGCAAGCCGGTCAACATCTTCCTCCAGTACTGGGCGCTCGACGCCTTCCGGTCCGACCGTATCGCGGGCGACCACGGTCTCGCGCCCGAGGCCGGGGCGGCGGGGCGCGCCGCCGTCGACGCGCTGGCGCTCGCGGGGCAGGCGCCCTGGGCGGCGACGCTCCGCCAGGCCAAGGAACTCGGCGGTGTCGACATCCAGGCGTGCTCGCTGTCGATGGACCTGCTCCGCCTCGAACAGACCGATCTGGACCCGCTCGTGGATGGGGTGGAGGGCGTGACGTCCTTCTACCTGAACGCAGGCGAGGGCCAGGTCGTCTTCATCTGACCAAGGAGCGAAAGGAATTGGCCATGCCCGTCATCGAGATCAACCTGAACATCGACGCTCGCGGTCTCTCCTGCCCGCTGCCCATCGTCAAGACGGCGCAGGCCATGAAGACGCTGCCGTCCGGCGCGACCGTGGAGCTCCTTGCGACCGACCACGGCTCGATCAAGGACGTCACGGCGTGGTGCCGGGCGACCGGCAACGCCCTCCTGGAGCAGACCTCGGACGGGGCGGTCTACCGCTTCGTCATCCGCAGGAAGTGAGGACCAGATGACCATCGCCACGCCGACCCGCACAGACCCGCTCGCGGACGCGATCGCGGCCGTCGAAAAGCTGCCCGAAGACGTCGACGCGCCCCTCCCCGACCCCGCCGACGAGGGAGCGGTCAAGACCCGGGAGTTCCTGATCATCGACTACAGCGGCGACCTCGAGAAGGTCTGGGCGACGATGATCCTGGCCTCCACGAGCGCCGCCATGGGCGTGAAGACCCGCGTCTTCGTGACCTTCTGGGGCCTCCAGGTCTTCGTCAAGGATTCGAAGCGCATCACCGGGGAGAACTGGATGCAGCGGATGCTGTCCGCGATGCAGCGCCCCGGGATCAGCCACCGCAAGCTCTCGAAGATGAACTTCCTGGGCATGGGGCCGTGGATGATGGGCCGCCTCGCGCATCAGTACGGCGTCGCCAGCCCCAAGGAACTCCTCGAGGCCGCCCAGGAGCTGGGCGTCGAGTTCATCCCCTGCCAGATGACCATGGACATGTTCGGACTCAAGCCCGAGGACATGATCGAGGGCATGGGCGAGCCGGCCGGGGCCGCCACGGTCATCGGCCTCCTGACCGGGGACTCCGTTCCCCTGTTCATCTAGGAAGCGTGACGGACATGACCGACACCGCCGTCGCCATCACCCGCGTCGTCGACGCCCGCGGCAGCTTCTGCCCCGGGCCGTTGATGGAGCTGATCCGGGCGATCCGCGAGGGGGCCGTCGGCGACGTGATCGCCGTCTACTCCTCGGACCAGGGCTCCAAGACCGACATCCCGAAGTGGATCGAGAAGGCCGGACACCGCCTGGTCGCGCTCGTCGCCCGCGACGGCTACGACGAGATCCTCGTCGAGAAGCGCCGGTAGCGCAGCCGCCATGCACCGGATCCTCATCCTCGGTGGCGGCGTCGGGGGGACGCTGACCGCGAACCTGCTGGTCAAGCGCCTCCGAGCGCGGATCGACCGCGGCGAGGTCGAGGTCATGGTGGTCGATGCGACCGGCGAACACGTCTACCAGCCCGGCTTCATGTACATCGCGATGGGCGGCGAACGTGCCGCGAACCTCCACCGGCCCGAGCGGTCGCTGCTCGACAAGCGGGTGTCGCTCGTCGTCGGCGAGGTCGCCGCGATCGACGAGCATCGCCGCGTCGTCACGCTCGCCGACGGCCTGCCCCTGGGCTACGACCACCTCGTGCTTGCGACCGGCTCGCGCATCGTGCCGGAGGCGATCGACCATTTCGACACGGAAGCCCACCACTTCTACACGGCGGAGGCCGCCGCCGAGCTGCGCGAGGCCCTCGACCGGTTCGATGGCGGGCGGATCGTCATCGGGATCGCCGGGATGCCCTACAAGTGCCCGCCGGCGCCCCTCGAGGTCGCGTTCCTCATCGAGGCCGAGCTGCGCGACCGCGGGATCCGGGACCGATCCACCATCGACTTCTGCTCGCCGATCGGGCGGGCATTCACCATCGAGAGCGTCTCAGACATGGCGACACCCATCCTCGCCGAGAAGGGCATCGAGCTGCACACGTTCTTCAACGTCGAAGCGATCGACGCCGAGCGCCGGATGGTCGAGAGCCTCGAGGGCGAGGAGCTGCCGTACGACCTCCTCATCCTCGTGCCGCCGCACAAGGGCCAGCAGTTCCTGATCGACTCGGGGCTGGCGCCGGCGCCGGGCGGCTGGCTGCCGACCGACCGCGCGACCCTCCAGGTCGGCGGCCGGACCGATGTCTATGCCCTCGGCGACGCGACCGACCTGCCGCTCTCGAAGGCGGGCTCCACCGCGCACTTCGAGGCACCTGTGGTCACGGAACGGATCGTGGCCGCCATCGAGGGCCGCGCCGTCGACCACGCCCGCGGCGACTACCTGGGCAAGGTGATGTGCTTCTTCGAGATCGGCGACGGCAAGGGCACCCTGCTCCAGTTCGACTACGAGCACCCGCCGCGCCCGCCGAAGCCGAACCGCATCTGGCACCTGGGCAAGATCGTCTTCAACAAGACGTACTGGCACACCGTGCCGAAGGGGCGGGTCTAGGCTGACCCGGCCGCACCACGGCGGCTCAGCGGTCGATGCCGGACATCTCGCCGCTGGCGCGCACGTTCCCCTGGTCGCCCTCGAGCGGGAGGCCCGCGTCCTCCCAGTCGAGGAGGCCGCCCGAGTAGCGCCGCACGTCCCGGTAGCCGCGGCGGAGCAGGTCGCGATAGAGCGCCACGCTCGAGAGGCAGTCGACATTCGAGCAGTAGACGACCACCTCGTCCTCGGGCCGCACGGCCGCGTACAGCTCCTCCGGGGAATTGAAATGGAGCGAGCCCGGGATGTGCTTCGCATCGAACGCCCAGCGGGTGAGCGCCATGATCAGCTTGAACGGGTCGCCGCGGTCGAGCTTGGCCTTGAGCTCCTCGCGGCCGATCGTCCGGATGGGCTCGAGGCCGAGGGCGGCATGCGGATGAGGCTGGTCCATCAGGACACCATGCTATGCGCCGGGGCCTCGCGCGCCCAGGTCCACGGCGTATCCTGACCGCTCGCGGACGCGTCGGCCTCTCGCCGGCGGGTCCGGACGGAGGGCGAGCGACCATGACGACGACTGCAGGCAACCGGGCGACCCGCGCGACCTCCGGGTTCGACCAGACGCCATCGCGCGCAAGATCGTCCCTGCTGCGGATCGGTGTCGATCGAGCCGCGCCCGCGGACACGGAGGCCATCGGGATCCCGGTCGCCACCGCCGGAGACGTCCCCGCCGCCGTCGGCGTCGATCGCGCCCTCCTGCTCGAGAGCGGGTTCACCGGTGCCGTCGGGCAGACGATGGTGCTGCCGCGCGGCGAGCGGCCGGTCGTCGTCGCGGTCGGGATCGGCGATCCAGGGAGCCTCGATGCATCGAGCCTGCGCGATGCCGCTGCGGCCTTCGCCCGGGCGGCGGCCCGCGATGGCCGCCTCGCGACCACCCTCGGCGACGTCAAGGGCGTGGACGCCAGGACGGCCGGACAGGCGATCGTCGAGGGCGTCCTGCTGGCGCGCTACCGCTACCGCGCCTTCGTCGACCGCCCGGGCGAGGCGCCCCTCACCGCACTGACCCTGGTCGGCACGAGCGGACGGACGGCCGGGCTGGAGGCCGGCGCCGCGCGTGGACGCGTCACGGCCGAGGCCGTGCAGATCGCCCGCGACCTCGCGAACTCGCCGGCCACCCACCTCACCGCCGCGCGCATGGCCGAGGTCGCCATGGTCCTCGGCGCGGAGCGCGGCCTGACGGTCGAGGTCTTCGACAACGACGCCCTGGTCGCGCTCGGCTGCGGCGGGCTGCTCGGGGTGAACCAGGGCAGCGACGAGCCCGCCCGCATGATCAAGCTGACCTATACCCCCCGCAAGCCGGACGGCTCGCCGGCCAAGCCGACCGGCCACCTGGCGCTGGTCGGCAAGGGGATCATGTACGACGCCGGCGGCATCAGCCTCAAGCCGTCCGATGCCATGCACGCCGCGATGAAGCAGGACATGTCCGGCGCGGCGGCCGTCCTCGGCTCGATGCTCACGCTCCAGGCGCTGGGCTGTCCGACCACGGTGACCGGCTACCTGATGTGCACGGACAACATGCCGTCGGGCAAGGCCATGCGGCTCGGCGACGTGCTGACGATCCGTGGCGGCATGACGGTCGAGGTCTTCAACACCGACGCGGAGGGCCGCCTCGTGATGGCCGACGCGCTGGTGCTCGCGACGGAGCTCGATCCCCCGCCGGACGCCATCGTCACGATCGCGACGCTGACCGGTGCCGCGCTGCGGACCTTCGGGACGGCGCTCGCCGCCACGCTCGGCAACGTTCCGGACCTCGTCGACCAGATCAAGGCCGCTGGATCCCGGACGGACGAGCCGGTCTGGGAGCTGCCGCTGGTGAAGCGCTACCGGCGCAAGCTCGATTCGGCCATCGCCGACATCAAGAACCTCGGTGGCGAGAACGCCGGGACGATCACCGCCGGCCTCTTCCTCGAGGAGTTCACCGGCGACATCCCGTTCGGTCACCTCGACATCTGCGGCCCGATGATGACCGACACCGACGACTCGTGGCGATCCATCGGCGCGACGGCCTTCGGGACGCGCCTCCTCAGCGACCTCGCGATCCAGTTCCGCCCGCCCAAGGGCTGACCGACCCGCCTACCCGAGGGAGCCGACCCATGACCGAAACGACCGCCCCGCAGCACACGTTCCTCGGCCGGATGCTCGACACGATCGAGCGGGTCGGCAACAAGGTCCCGCACCCCGCGATCATCTTCATCATCCTGATCGCCGGCGTGATCGTCCTCTCCCAGCTGCTCTTCTGGGCGGGCGTCAGCGTCACCTACGAGGTCGTGGAGCCGGCCCCCATCACGGCCGAGGTCGGCTATCCGCCAGGCAGCGCGGTCCAGGTCCCGCAGGTCCCGGCGGACGAGGACCACCAGGGCGACGACCTCAAGGTCCAGACCGAGACGACCGCGGTGAAGGGCCTCCTCACGGCGGACGGCATCCGGTTCATGGTCACGTCGCCCGTCGCCAACTTCAATAACTTCGGGGTCGTCGGGATCATCCTGGTCGCGATGCTCGGCGTGGGGCTGGCCGAGGAGGCCGGGCTGATCGGCGCGCTCATCCGGTTGCTGGTCCGCGCCTCGCCACGTCGCCTGATCACGTTCATCATCGTGCTCATCGGCATCCTCTCGAGCGTGGCCACGGACGCCGGCTACCTCGTGCTCATCCCGCTCGCCGCCGCGGCCTTCCACAGCATGGGACGGCACCCGCTCGCCGGGCTGGCGGCCGGGTTCGCGGGGGTCGGGGCCGCGTTCGGGGTCAACCTCCTGATCGCCCCGATCGACGGGATCATGACCGAGGTGGCGAACGAATCGATCGCCCTGGTCGACCCGTCGCGCACCATCGACGTCACCGCGAACTACTTCTTCGCGGTCGTCTCGACGTTCTTCCTCGCGATCATCATCACGATCATGACCGAGAAGGTCATCGAGCCGCGCCTGGGGGCGTACGGCGGCGACGCCGTCGCCGAGCCGACGGATATCGTCCCCGACGAGGAGCGCCGCGGCCTGAAGTACGCGCTGTGGGGCTTCCTCGCGACCCTCGCGGTCGTCCTGCTGATCACGCTGCCGCCCGGTGCTCCGCTGCGCAACGAGGAGACCGGCGCCATCTTCGGCGACTCGCCGTTCATGACCGGCATCCTGGTGATCATCAGCCTGCTGTTCGGCGTCGCGGGCTATGCCTACGGCAAGGGCGCCGGCACCATCACCGGCAGCGTCCAGGCCATCAACGCGGTCGTGAAGACCTACTCCGGGCTGGCCGGGCTGATCTTCCTGCTGCTGATCATCGCCCAGTTCATCGCCTTCTTCAATTACACGAACATCGCGACCGTCCTGGCCGTGAACCTCGCCGACGCCCTCGAGGCCGCGGGGCTGGGACCCGTCCCGCTGCTCGTGGGGTTCGTGCTCGTGACCGCCCTGCTGGACATCATCATCCCGGGCGTCATCCCCAAGTGGGCGATCTTCGCCCCGATCTTCATCCCGCTCTTCCTGCGGCTCGACATCGCGCCCCAGCTCGTGCTGGCCGCGTACCGCGTCGGCGATTCGCCCTTCAACGTCATCACCCCGCTGATGGCCTACTTCGCGGTCATCGTGGTGTTCGCGCAGCGCTACGACAAGCAGGCCGGGGTGGGCACGATCGTCTCGCTGATGATCCCGTACTCGATCGTGATCCTCCTCGCCTGGACCGTCTTCCTGGTGGTCTGGTTCCTGATCGGGATCCCGCTCGGACCGGGAGCGCCCGTGCACCTGACGTGATCCGCGCCGTCGATCGCCGGCGGCCCCGGGGCGCGGTGTGAGCGACGTCGCGATCACGTTCGCGATCCTGTTCGCGGTCGTCCTCGCCTTCGTCTCGAACCGGTTCCCGGTGGGGATCGTCGCCATCGGGGCGGCGCTCGCCCTCTACTTCAGCGGCGTCCTGGACCTGACGCAGGCCCTCGCGGGATTCGGCGACCAGGCGGTCATCTTCATCGCCACGCTCTTCGTCGTGAGCGAGGGCCTCGACGCGAGCGGGGTGACCACCTGGGCGGGACAAGAGCTGATCGCCCGGGTCGGCGACAGCCGGACGCGGCTCATCGTCCTGATGATGCTGCTCGTCGCCGGGCTGACCGCGCTGATCAGCGTGAACGGCGCCGTGGCGGCCCTGCTGCCGGTCATCGTCGTGATCGCCGTCCGGCTCGGGCGCTCGCCCTCGCAGCTGCTGATGCCGCTGGTCTTCGGCGCCCACGCCGGCTCGATGCTCGCGCTGACCGGGACGCCGGTCAACGTCATCGTCAACGAGGCCGCGATCACGTACGGCGGCCGCGCCTTCGGGTTCTTCGAGTTCGCGCTCGTCGGGATCCCCCTGGTCGTGGGCACGATCCTGATCGTGCTGCTGCTCGGCGAACGGCTGCTGCCCTCGCGCAAGCCTCGCGGGCTGCCGACCGACTTCAGCCAGCACGCCCGGACCCTCGTCGACCAGTACCGGCTCGACGAGGCCCTCGGGTTGATGAGCCGGACCTCCGGGGTCGCGGAGGTGGTGATCCCGCCACGCTCCGAGTTCGTCGGTGATGCCGTCTTCCCCGGCATGGTCACCGACAGCGGCGACCTCGTGGTCCTGGCCATCCAGCGCAAGGGCGAGGACCTCGGGCCGGGCGAGGTGACCCTCGCCGTCGGCGACGTGCTGCTCCTCCGCGGGCCGTGGGCCGCGCTCGACGAGAACCTCGACGATCGCAACATCCTCGTCGTGGACGCGCCGGAACAGGTCCGCCGCCAGACCATCCCGCTCGGGCTCGGGGCCAGGGAGGCCATCGTGATCCTGACGGCGATGGTCATCCTGCTCGCCACCGGCATCGTGCCGTCGGTGGTGGCCGGGCTGCTCGCGGCCGGTGCGATGGTCCTGCTCCGGGTGGTCACGGTGGACGGTGCCTACCGGGCCATCAACTGGACCACGGTCGTGCTGGTCGCGGGGATGATCCCGCTCTCGACGGCGATGACCCAGACCGGTGCCGCCGACCAGGTCGCCGACGCGCTGGTCGGCGTCGTCCGGAGCGCCGGGCCCTACGCGCTGCTCGCCGGCCTCTTCGCCATCACGGCGGTGTTCGGCCAGCTGATCAGCAACATGGCGACGGCGCTCATCGTGATCCCGATCGCCGTGGCGGCCGCCATCGAGCTCGGCGTGTCGCCGCAACCCGTGCTGATGTCGGTGACGGTGGCGGCGGCGGCCTCCTACCTGACCCCGGTCGCCACGCCCGTGAACATGATGGTGATGGGGCCGGGCGGCTACCGGTTCGGCGACTACTGGAAGCTCGGCCTACCGCTCCTCGCGCTCTCTTTCGTCGTCGCCGTGTTCGTGGTGCCGGTCTTCTGGTCGTTCTGAGGCGCGCCGGCGCCCGTCAAGGGGCCGGGTCGACCACCAGGACCCCGACCATCCCCGCGTCGGCGTGCCCGGGCTCCGAGCACCGGTAGGCGTAGCGGCCCGGGGCCGGGGCCACGAAGGTGATCCGCTGGGTCTGTCCAGGTCGCGCGGCGGCGTCGACATTCGCGATGCCCTCGACCTGCCAATCGTGGAAGAGCTGTCCGGCGTTGGTGAACGTCAGGACCACCAGGTCCCCGCTCGTCACCTCGAGCGTGGGGGTCGAGAAGGCGATGTCGGTCGCCGTGATCGCCCGCTGCTGGCCGCCCGCTTCGACGGCACGCTGCACGGCGATCCCACCGCCCGCGAGGAGGATCGCGACCAGGCCCACGCTGGCGAGGAAGGCCGACTCGCGCAGGCGCGCCAGCGGTCCGGGGCGCAGCCCCGCGGTGGCCGCCGGGCCGGGCCGCACGTCCAGCCGCCGCAGGCGCAGGGAGTTGGCGACGACGCTGACCGAGGACATCGCCATCGCCGCCGCCGCGAAGGCGGGGCTGAGCAGGATCCCGAAGGCCGGGTACAGGAGGCCCATCGCCACCGGGATCAGGACGACGTTGTAGGCGAACGCCCAGCCGAGGTTCTGGCGGATCACCGCCGTCGTCCGCCTCGAGAGCGCGAGCGCCGAGCCCACCAGGCGGGGATCGCCGCCGACGAGGGTCAGGTCGGACGCCTCGATGGCGATATCCGTCCCCGACCCGATCGAGATGCCGACATCGGCCCGGGCGAGCGCCGGCGCGTCGTTGATGCCGTCCCCCACCATCGCCACGATCCGGCCGCGAGCCTGGACCTCGGCCACGATCGCGACCTTGTCCGCCGGCAGCATCCCGCCCCGTACGCGCTCCGGCGCGATCCCCACGGCCGCTCCCACCAGGGAGGCCGATGCCGGGGTGTCGCCCGTCACCAGCCAGACCTCGATCCCGGCGGCCTGCAGGTCCGCGACCGCCGGCCCGGCACTCGGGCGGAGCGGATCGGCGATGAAGAAGGTTGCGGCGGCCCGGCCGTCGACCGCCACGTGGACCGGCGTCTCCCCGGAAGCGCCATGATCCGGCGGGGCGATGCCGCGCTCCTCGAGCAGTCGCGGGCTCCCGACGAGGACCTCCTGGCCGTCGACCACCGCCCGGACGCCCCGACCGGCGAACGATTCGAAGGCCTCGATCGGGCGGAAGCCGAGCTCGGTGAGGTTCGCCCGAACGACGATCGCGGCGCCGAGCGGATGCTCGCTGCCGCGCTCCGCCGACGCGGCGAGGTCGACCACGCGGTCCTCATCGAAGCCGGGCTCGACCACGACCCGCTGGACCGTCGGCCGTCCGCGGGTGAGCGTCCCGGTCTTGTCGAAGACGATCGCATCGACCTTGCCCGCGGCCTCGAGGGCGGCGGCGCTCCGGATCAGGATCCCGGTCTCCGCCGCCCGGCCCGTGCCGACCATCACCGCCGTCGGCGTGGCGAGCCCCATGGCGCACGGGCAGGCGATCACGACCACGGCGATGAACGACGTCAGGGCCAGGGTGATGCGTGGTTCCGGGCCGGCGAGCCACCAGATCGCGAAGGTCGCCGCCGCCACGATGAGCACGAACGGGACGAAGACCGCGCTGATCCGGTCGGCGAGGCGCTGGATCGGCGCCTTCGAGCCCTGCGCCCGCTGGACCAGCTCGACGATCGAGGCGAGCACGGTGTCCCGGCCGATGCGGGTCGTGCGCACGAGCAGCGTGCCAGCGACCGCCAACGTGGCCCCGATGACCTCGTCCCCAGGGCCGACGTCGACCGGCAGCGGCTCGCCGGTGAGCATCGAACCATCGATGGACGCGCGTCCCTCGATCACGATGCCGTCGACCGGCACCTTCTCGCCGGGGCGGACCCGGATCAGGTCGCCGACCAGGATCGCCTCGAGCGGGACGTCCACCTCCCGTCCGTCCTCGAGGCGGCGTGCCGTCCGCGGCTGCAGGCCGATCAGCCGCCGGATGGCCCCGCGCGTCTGGTCCTTGGCGCGGGACTCGAGCCAACGTCCGAGCAGGACGAGCCCGATGATGATCGTGGAGCTGTCGAAGTAGGTCTCGGGATGCAGGCCGGCCTCGTGGACGACCGATGGGAAGAACGTGACGAAGACGCTGTACGCCCACGCGGCGCTCGTCCCGACGACGACCAGCGTGTCCATGTTGGTGGTGCCATGCCGGGCGGCCCGCAGCGCGGCGCTGTAGAAGCGGCGACCGGCCCAGAACTGGATGACGGTCGCCGGCACCAGGGCGAAGCGGTTGATGATCGTCATCTCGATGACGGTCTGCGGCCAGAACATCATGACCATCAGGACGAGCGCGACCCCGATCGAGGCGATCGCCTGGGTCAGCAGCGTCCGGCGTTCGCGCTCGCGGTGGACGTCATCGGGGTCGGCCTCGAGCGGCGACGCCGCCGGGGCGTCGGGCCGGATGTCGTAGCCGGCCGAGGAGATCGCGGCGACGACCTCGGCCCGTCCGGCGATCGCCGGATCGACCGTGACGGTCGCCCGTTCCGTGGCGAGGTTGACGTTGGCCTCGAGGACCCCGTCGGTCTTGTCGAGGAAGCGCTCGATGCGGTTGACGCACGATGCGCAGGTCATCCCGCCGATCGGAAGCACGAGCTCGATCGTGCGGGGCGGGTCGGTCGTGGTCGTGGTCGTGTGTCGGGTCGTCCATACTCCCGACGAGTATACCAGCCCACATACCCCAGGGCAGTATCGCTCAGGGGCGGCCCGGTGGCCCGGGTGCGGTGTGGCCGATCACATCCTCGCGAGGATCTCCGCCTTCTTCGACTCGAACTCCTCGGGCGTGATCACGCCGCGGTCGCGCAGGTCCGCGAGGCTGCTGAGCGCCGCGGCCGGGTCAGGCGGCGCGGGAGCCGCGACCGGTGGCGGCGGGACGGCGGCGGCGGCGTCCTGTGTCGCGACCGTCCCGGGCCGTGTGTCGCCGGTCATCTTCCGGGTCATGATCGCGTTCCGGAACCCGTCCGGCTCCGTGATGGTCGTAAAGCGGTCCGAGCCGGCCCCGCCCGACTGGCCCATGATCACCAGGTCGCCATACCCGAGCAGCTTGCCGACCGGCCCGACCCTGGACTTCACGTCGCTGATCGACGAGATCAGTGACGCCGAGGACTTGCGCTGGAGCAGGCCCTCCTCGCGGATGACCCGCAAATTCGTGACGGCGAATTCCGCGGTCCGCCACGCGACGATGTTGTAGATGATCGAGACGACACCCGCGATCAGCACGACCAGGCTGAGGATCCGGAGCAGGTCGCCGATGGCCCCGAAGAACCCGTCGCCGGTCGGAGCGATCAGGCGGATCAGGACGAACCCGATCAGCAGCAGGAACGCGATCCAGGACGCCCGGATCGGTGCGGCCCAGTGTTTGTGCGAGCGGAACTCGATCGCCTCGTTGGCGATCAGATCGTCGGCGACGGCCATGAGGGATCCTCCCCGCGGACGGTCGAGCGGGATCTGGGCCCCGCGCGTTCCGGACCGGCCCGATTGTAGCCACCGCCGCTGCCCCGGGATGCGCGAAGGCCGGGCCTCGCGGCCCGGCCTTCATCCGATCGCTCCGCCCCGGTCTACGGGAGGAAGTAGTTCGGGTTCGGCATCTTGAAGGTCCGATCCGCGGATCCACCCTTCAGGTCGCTGAACTGGTCGCCGAAGTTCGCCACGATGTCGTAGCCGAGCGACTCGATATGCGCCCGGGTGGCGGACTTGTAATGGATCGTCGTGCACGACCCGTTCGGATCACCCGCACACGCCGCCTTGAGGTAGTCGGGATAGTCCGCGACCGGAGGCTTGGTGAACAGCCCGTCCTCACCGTTCTTGAGGGCCGTCGGCACTGGATACCCGGCGTCGACGCCGATCCCGTCCGAGGTGAGGTTGCCGAGCGTGGCCGCTTCCTGGGCGGCCGGCCGCCCGGTCAGGAAGATGATCGCGTAGCCCCGCTTGGCGGCCCACTTCGCCAGTTCGACCATGCCCGGCACCGCCGGGAACAGCTGACCGTTGACATAGGTCGCGTTGGTGGTCGGGTTGTACGCCCAGTTGCTGAAGATCTCGTAGTTCCAGGTCGCGAGCGTGGTGTCGTCGACGTCGAAGACGATCGCCTTCGTCCCGTGCTTCCAATGGTGTGAGGCGGCGCGCAGCCATTGCTGACCCCTGGCCGCGACCGACTTCGCCTCCTTGGCGTAGTTGCCGTCCGCTGGGAAGACGCCGGTCCCCAACGGATCGCCGTAGTAGTTCCGGATCTGCTGGCGGAGCACGTCGATGTTCGTGATCTGGTTCGCCGACTTCGGGGTGAAGGTGCGGATCGCCGGGCCGGCCGCCAGGACCACGCCGGCCGAGACCAGGGTCAGCAGTAGGACCAGGGCCACGGCCGACAGCCGGCGTGACCGGCGGATTCGCGCTAGACCGTGCATGCGAGCCTCCTCTCTGGATCGCTGTGGGGGTCCGCTTATGGTCCCACCGCTGTCGAGTCGCTCGCCGTCAGGGCGCCGCCGAGGCCGACGGCGCCGGGTTCAACAGGCCCTTGAGATCGAAGATCGAGGCGTTGCCCGACGGCAGCAGCATCACCGTGATCTTGTCGGTGAGCTTCTGGATGTACTGGTACTGGAGGATCTGGTCAGAAAGTGACGCGGCCAACGCCTTGTTGGCGGTCGCCTGGCCGTTCGCCAGGGCGATGGTCGCGGCGGCCTGGCCCTCGGCCAGCTTGACGTTCGAGTCCGCCTGGCCCTGTGCCTGTGCGACCGCCTGGTCGGCCTGGATCTTCTTCTGGGCGAGGATCTGGGTCTCGGTCTGGACCTGCTGCTGGGCGACCTGCTTGGCCTCGATCGCCGCCTGGAACTCGTCGCTGAAGCTGATATTCGCGATGTAGATGTCGTCCACGATGATGTGGTACTGGGACAGGTTCGTCGCCAGGGCGTCCTTCGCCTTCGACCGGATCTCGTCGCGGGCGCCCAGGATCTGGTCGACCTTGTAGGCCGGCACGACGGTCTTGATGAAGTCGTTGAAGGCCGGGTCGATGACCTTCGACGCGAAGTCGGTGCCCACCCGCTGGTACAGGTCGGAAGCGAACTGGCCGTCGACGTGGTAGTTCATGACCCCGGTCAGCCGGACGGTCTGGTACTCGGCCGATGCGGCGTCGATCTCCTGGAACTGGTGCGGCTGTACCCGGGTGTCGATGGTCGCGACGCGCTGGACGATCGGCATCACCACATGCAGGCCGGGCTCGAGCGTGCCGGACTGCACCGAGCCGAAGTTGGTGACGACGCCGACGTTGCCGGCAGGGACCTCGACGAACGGGCTGGAGAGCCCGACGACCACGAGGACGAGCCCGAGCGCGGTCCACAACGCGCCGCGAAGGACGTGGCCCCTGGGCACGCCAGGGGCTGCCCGCCCCGCCTGGGCGGTGCGCCCCATCGGCAGCACGATCCAGATGGCCAGGCTCACGCCGATGATCGCGAGACCGGCGAGCAGGATCAGGACGTTGATCATCGGTGGGCTCCTCTGGCGGACGGCGCGGGTGTGGACCGCCAGTGTGCCGGTTCAGGGCCTGGCCGCGATAGCCTCGCCCGCCGCGGATGTCGCCGCACGCTGGTGCCGCCGCGGCAGCTGCGCCGCCTTGGGCGATACTGCGTCCGTGCACGATACGACGACTGCCATGAGCGCGGCCTGATGCCCCACGGGGTCGGCTCGTCCGCAAGTGCCCATCGCGGCCGTCTCGTCATCGTCTTCGCGATCACGCTCATGGTGTTCCTGCTCGAGCTGATCGGCGGGATCGTGGCGAACAGCCTGGCGCTCCTCGCGGATGCCGGGCACATGGCGACCGACCTGGGCGGCATCGGCCTGGCCCTCGTGGCGATCTGGTTCGCAGGGCGGCCGGCGACGCACGACCGGACCTACGGCTACCTGCGCCTGGAGATCCTCGCCGCCGTCGTGAACGCGGTCGTCCTGTTCGGGATCGCGGGGTTCGTCCTCTACGAGGCGTGGCGCCGCCTGGCCGAGCCGCCCGCCATCGCCTCGGGCCTGATGCTCGTGATCGCACTCGCCGGCCTCGCCGCCAACGCGATCTCCCTGGCGCTCCTGCACGACGCCCAGCGCGAGAGTCTCAACATGCGCGGCGCGTATCTGGAGGTCATGGGCGACCTCGCCGGCTCCGCGGCCGTCATCGTCGCGGCGGTCGTCATCGCCATGACGGGCTGGACGCCGGCCGACGCCGTCGCCTCCGCGGTCATCGGTTTCCTCATCATCCCGCGCACGTGGCGGCTGCTCCGCGAGGCGGTCGACGTGCTGCTCGAGGCGACGCCGAAGGGGATCGACCTGGCGGAGGTCCGGACCCACATCCTGGGCGCGGCCGGCGTCGCCGATGTCCACGACCTCCATGCCTGGACGATCACCTCGGGGATGGACGTGGTCTCGGCGCACGTGGTGCTGGCCGAGGGCGCCGACCCGCCGTCCGTGCTCGACGAGCTCTGCCGCTGCCTGTCGGGCGACTTCGACATCGAGCACTCGACCTTCCAGCTGGAGACCGCCGACCGGCGGCGACTCGAGGAAGCGCATCACGCCTGACGGCGTTCCGCCCGGGGCCGGACCCCTGTCCTCCGGGTCGGGTCGCGTCAGGCCTCGGGGCTCGCGGCGGACCCTCGACCCACTCCCGCCCAGGCGATGACTCGCGCGGCGGTCGTCCCCTGCACCAGCAGGGTGAAAAGCACGATCCCGAAGACGGTGCCCGTGATGACGCCGCGCTCGGGCACGTCCAGCGGCAGGGAGAGCACCAGCGCGAAGGCGACCGCGCCGCGGAGACCGGACCAGAACAGGACGTAGAACCAGCCGGTCGACATGGCCGCCATCTCGCGCCACTCGGGCCAACGGCGGCGGTCTCCCGGACGCGTCGGCCCGTCGACGGCCATCCGCCTGGCGAGCCAGCGGATGCCACCAAGGATCCCGAAGACGACGATGGCTCGCCCCGCGAAGATCGCCACGACGCCCCAGATGATCGAACCGGTCGCCGCGAGGAGGTCCCCGATCTCGATCGTCAGCCCGATCAGCAGGAACGCGAATGCCGTCAGCACGAATGCGACGTACTCCCAGACCGTGTCGACCGCCTGCCGCGTCCGCGCCATCATGCCTGCCTGGCCCGCGTCGCTACCGAGGATGATCCCGGCTACCACCGTGGCGATCACGCCGGACTCGCCGACAAGCTCGGCGACCAGATAGGTCCCGTAGGCAAGCACGACGGTCAGTGTCAGTTCCACCAGATGGTCGTCGATGAGGGACGTGAGACGGACGGCGAGGACCCCTGCCGCCGCGCCGATGGCGAGGCTCGCCACGATGGTGACGATGAAGGTGCCGGTGGCCGATGGCAGATCGATCCCGGATCGCAGTGCTGCGATGGCGATCGCGAACAAGACGATCCCGGTGCCGTCATTGAAGAGGCTTTCGGCCTCGACCAGCGTCGCGAGCCGGCGCGGGGCCTTCGCGTCACGCATCGTGGCGACGACAGCGACGGGGTCGGTCGCGGACACGACCGCCCCGACGACGAATGCCACGCCAAGGTCGAGACCGGTCATCAGATGGAGGATGAGGGCGACCACGACCGAGGTCACAAGGACACCGGGGACCGCCAGGATGGCGGTGCGACCCACGACGTGGCGCAGGTCGTCGAGGTGGACGCGGAACGCTGCCTCGAAGACGAGTCCCGGCAACAACGCCACCAGGACGACATCCGGAGAGACCCCGAGATGGCCGTCGGCGAAGGCCGCGACGATCAAGCCGAAGACCACCAGGGCGACGCTCAACGGCAACCTGACGCGTCGGACCACCAGCGCGACCAGCGTCAAGGCCCCGAGCAGCGCGACGAACAGCTCGATGGCACCGAGGACCGGGTCGTCATGCATCGGGCCATGCTAGCGGGCGGCAGATGCCGCCTCGCGGTCGACCCGGATCGAGTCGCTCGAGCCGCCCGAGGCGGAGGTTCAGGCAGGAGGAGCCTGGCAGGCATGTTGACCGCACAACGGCCCTGCGTATCCGCCGGCCCTCGCGGTAGGCTGGTGCGCATGGCCAACCCGTATGCCAGCGACATCGAGGCCGAACGGACCGGCTGGTACGAGATCGCCGACCTGGTCCGGTCGCTCACCCCCGGCGAATGCCTCGAGCCGGGCTACTACGAGGACCCCGCCTGGACCGTCCGCGACGTGGTGGCGCATCTCGGGACGTGGCTCGCCGAGGCGCAGGTGCAGTTCGAGCGGATGCGCGCCGGGACCTACGAGGGTCACGACATCGACATCGATGGCCTCAATGCGGCGTTCCTCGCGGCGATGCAGGACCAGCCGTGGGAGATCGCGTGGGTCCAGGCGACATCGGGCCGGACGCGGATGGTCCAGACCTGGGAGGAGCTCACGGAGCCCAACGACGAGGCCGCGTGGTGGATCCGCAAGTCCGCGGTCGACCACTACCTGGAGCACACCGACCGGCTTCGCGAATGGGCGGCCGAGCTCGTGTCGCGGCGGACGACCGCGCCCGGCTGAGGGTGGCGGGCCGGCGTCGTCGGCTCCCTGCGCGGAGCGCACCCGGTCCGCTCGGGGCTCATCGCGGACCGACCCGCCCGCGATCCCGCTCCGGCCCGCCGCGATCGCGCACCGCGCGCCGTGCGTCCCCGTCAGATGTGCCTCAGGCGGTCCATCGTCACGGCCGCGGTGTCAAGTGCCCGGGTGAGTGACCTTCTGACCTTTCTCAGCCAGACGTCGTCATGGATCCGTGCGTGGAGCGCGGGTGGGCCCGCCGGTCGAGGAGCGCACTCGGTGACGAGTGACCGCCTGGTGACCATCTGACACGAACAGGATGCCGGCGTGTGACTACGGCCGGTCGGCGCCTGGCTCAGGATGCCGGCGAGTGACTAGGGACGGTCGGCGTCCGCCTCCGGCTGGTCGACGATCCGGACGAACCCGGCCAGCAGCGAGCCGATGACGAGCCCGACCGCCAGGCCCAGCACGTTCTCGACCATGTCCCAGGCCTGGCAGGAGCGGGCGAACCCGGGCAGCACCGCCTGGATAGCCTCGATGGCGAAGGGCGTCGCCGCGGCGGCAACGCCGGCCGCGATCAGCACGTTCCGCCGCGGGATGAGTCCGATGAACAGCCCGAGCGGCACGAACAGCAGCACGTTCTGGCCGTTCTCGTCGGTCAGCGACCAGAGCTCGGAGAGGCTGGGCGCGGGGACCAGGCCCTGGCAGGTGATCGGCCCGGACGGGTCGCCGCCGACTCCCGGGGTGAGGGTGATCGCCAGGATCGCGCAGAAGCTGAAGAGCAGGAGCCCGGCCAGCACCCGCGTGAGCCCGGTCCGCCGCGCGGCCCAGGACGCCGCCAGCGCCGCGACCACGGCTGCCACGATCAGCGCGGGATAGACCAGCGGGGTCGTGCCGAGCGTGCGCAGGAACGAGCGGATGACGTTCATCGCAGGACGTCGGACGAGAGTCGCGGCCATGCCTCGAGCGCCCACGGGCCGAACTCGCGATCGGTCAGGACGGCGAGGGCGAGGTCGGCGACGGGGTCGACCCACAGGAACCCGCCGGCCCCGCCGAAGTGGCCGAACGTCGCCGGGCTATCGGCCTCGGCCATCCAGTGCGGCCGCTTGTCGCCGTGGATCTCGACGCCCAGCCCCCAGTCGCACCGATCGAACCGCCCGATACCCGGCACGACGCCCGGCAGGCCCGGGAACGCCACCGTCCGCATCGCCAGCGCGGCGTCGGGCGGGAGCAGGGTGGGTCGCAGGAACTCCCGGGCGACGACGGCCAGGTCCGCCAGCGACCCATGCAGCCCCGCGGACGGGCGCTCGAGCAGCGTGGTCCCGGTCAGGCCGAGCGGCTCGGCGACCCAGTCCGCGAGCGCGGCCGCGAACGGGGTGCCGGCGCGCTCCGCGACGAGGCGTCCCAGCTCGTCGAACCCGGCATTCGAATAGATCCGGCGCGATCCGGGGGCGGCCAGCGTGGCCGTCCCCTCGAAGGCGAGGCCGGAGGTATGCGCCAGGAGGTGGCGGACCGTCGATCCCGGCGGTCCCGCCGGCTCGTCGAGGTCGAGCAGCCCGCGGCCCGCGGCGAGCAGCACGGTCGAGTGCCGTGACCGGCTTGGTCAGCGAGGCCCAGCGGAACGTCCGCGCGAGATCGCCGTGGCTCGCCAGGATCCCCTCCGGACCGACGATCGCGGCCGCGGCATGGTCCGCGCCCCAGGTGTCGATGACGGCGAGCGGTCCCGATGGATGCGATCCCATAGGCGCGGAACGCTAGCACCGCACCGGCCGGATGGCCCCGGCGGGGTGGCGCCCCTTGCGTCGGTGGGTCACCATGGGGCCGTGCCAGTCCGCATCGGATCGTCGCGTCGCGCGACGACCGCCCTCATCGCGCTGCTCCTTGCCTCGCTCGCGATCCCGGCGACCGCGTCCGCGACCGAGTTCCCCGCGGGCAAGACCGGCTACCACAGCTACACCGAGGTCGCGGCCGATGTCGCGGCCACGGCCAGCGCCCATCCCGACATCGTCCAGCGCTTCTCGATCGGGACGACGTACCAGGGCCGCCAGATGTGGGCCGCCAAGATCTCGGACAACGTGACGGTCGACGAGGCCGAGCCCGAGGTCCTGTTCGACGGCGGCACCCATTCGGACGAGCACATGGGCGTCGAGATGACGCTGAAGATCTTCCACTGGCTGGTCGACGGGTACGCCACGGATCCGCGGATCAAGGCCATCGTCGACTCGCGCGAGATCTGGATCGTCTTCATCGTGAACCCGGACGGGGTCGAGCACGACATCTCCGGCGGCAAGTTCCATTACTGGCGCAAGAACCGCCAGCCCACGCCCGGGACCACCTCGGTCGGCACGGACCTCAACCGGAACTTCGGCTACAAGTGGGGCGGCGGGGGCCGCACCAGCTCGAATCCGCAGGCCATCACGTACCGGGGCCCGAGCGCCTTCTCGGCGCCGGAGACCCGCAACATGCGCGACTTCCTGGCCAGCCGCGTCGTCGACGGCCGGCAGCAGATCCGGACGGCGATCACGTTCCACGAGGACGGCCGTCTGGTCATGTGGCCGTACGGCTACACCTACACGAACATCCCGGCCGACATGACCGCCGACGACCACAACGCGATGGTGTCCATCGGCCGACGCATGGCGGCGACCAACGGCTACCGGCCCGAGCAGGCCAGCGACCTGTACATCAGCTCGGGCACCACCCGGGACTACGAGTACGGGATGTACCGGATCTTCTCGTACACCTTCGAGATGTCGATCGGCGCCTACATGGACGATTCGAAGATCGCGTCGGAGACCGGGCGCAACAAGGAGGCCGTGCTGTACCTCATGGAGCGAGCGTGGTGCCCGCTCTCGGTCCTCGGCGCGACCGTCCGGCAGGCCCGTTGCGGGGCCTTCGACGACGACTTCGAGGCCGCCCGCGGCTGGGCCATCGACCCCGACGGCACGGATACCGCGCCCGCGTCCGGCCGCTTCGCACGCGGGACACCGGCCCAGACGACCTACAACGGGGCGAAGCAGCTCCACAAGGTGCCATCCGGCGCCCGCGCGCTGGTGACCGGGCTGTCGGCCGCGAGCTCGCCGAGCGCCGGCGACCTCGACGGTCGGACGACCGCGCGCTCGCGACCCATCGTCCTGCCGGCCGCCGCGGGACAGCGGCTGACCTTCCGCTACGTGTTCGCCCACGACGCCCGGTCCACCTCGGCCGACGTCCTCCAGGCGATCGTCGAGCGAGATGACGGATCGAAGGTCGTCGTCTTCACGCGGACCGGCACCTCGACCGACGTCGACGGCGCATGGCGCACGGTCTCGGTCCCGCTCGATGCCTTCGCCGGCCAGACGATCCGGCTCCGGTTCACCGCCGCCGACGGCGGCCCGTCGAACGTCCTCGAGGTCGAGGTCGACGACGTCCGGGTGACGCGTCCGGGCTGAGCCGCTGTCATGGCGTCGTCATCCCTGGTGACTAGACTGCGGCCATGAGGTTCTTCAACACCAAGCCCGCGTCCATCCCCTCCCCCGCCGACTCCCTCCCCGGGCGCTCGACGCCGATCATGTCCCCGGGTACCCACCGGGTCCTCGGGACCCCGCTCGCCGGACCGTGGCCCGAGGGCACCCGGACCGCGATCTTCGGCCTCGGCTGCTTCTGGGGCGACGAGAAGGACTTCTGGCAGGTCCCGGGCGTCGTGACGACGGCCGTCGGATACGCCGGAGGCCATACCCCGAACCCGACCTACGAGGAGGTCTGCTCCGAGGGGACGGGTCACGCCGAGGTGGTGCTGGTCGCGTACGACCCCGCCAAGGTCTCCTACGAGCGCCTGCTCAAGACCTTCTGGGAGGCCCACGACCCGACGCAGGGCATGCGCCAGGGCAACGACCGCGGGACGTCATACCGCTCGATCATCCTGACCGCGGATGCCGAGCAGCGCGCCGCCGCCGAGGCGTCGAAGGCGATGTACCAGGAGCGCCTGTCGGCCAAGGGCTACGGCGAGATCACGACCGAGATCGCCGACGCGGCCGACTACCCGTTCTACTACGCCGAGGACTACCACCAGCAGTACCTCGACAAGAATCCGCGCGGCTACTGCCCGAACCACTCGACCGGCGTGAAGCTGCCGGACGACTTCGTGGTCACGCCGCTGCAGTACGTCGACTGATCCAACGGTTCATTACACTCGACTCATGACGCCGATACCGCTCGTGCGGGTAGCCGACATCGAAGTCGACCCCCAACAGCGGGAGGCATTCATCTCGGCGGTCAAGGAAGAGATGGACGAGTCGGTTCGGGTGGAGCCGGGAGTATTGGCCCTCTTTGCCGTCGTCGAGAAGGACGACCCTTCCCGCCTGCGATTCTTCGAGATCTACGCCGACGAAGCCGCCTACAGCGGGCACCTACAGTCGCCCCATTTCCGCAGGTACCGGGCAACCACCGAGCCGATGATTCGGTCGCGCACCTTGACCGAGACGGTCCCGATCCAACTCAGCTCGAAGCCGGACTGGCAGCAGAGGGTCGTGCCTGAGTGAAACCCGGCGCGAGCACCGGAAATGGCAAGGTGGTCGTGATCAGGTCGATGTCGCTTGACGGCTTCATCGCCGGTCCCGGCGACGCGATGGACTGGATCTTCGACTTCGTGGCCCCGGACGAGTTCCCGGAGATCGCGGCGGCCACGGGCGCCATGCTCATCGGCCGGCGCACGTACGACGTGGGCAACAGGATGCACGCCGCCGAGGAGCGGAGGACCGCATCGAGCGGGGAAACGTATCCCTTCTCCGGACCGCTATTCGTCCTGACCCACGAGCCGCCGAAGCGGCCGCATCCGGAGGTCACGTTCCTCAGCGGTGACATCGGTGAAGCGGTCGCCACGGCCCGCAGCGCCGCGGGCGGCAAGGACCTGGAGCTCCTCGGTGCTGACGTGGCGGGTCAGTGCCTGCGGCGAGGGCTCGTCGACGAGATCCTGGTGTATGTCCTGCCGGTGCTGCTCGGTGACGGCGTTCCTTTCTCGGCCCCCGGCGTCGGAAGGATCGACCTGGAGCCGCTCAGCAGCGCGCGGTCGGGCGCCGTCACGATCCTTCGGTTCCGTGTTCGCAATGCGTCGCAGCGGTGGACGGCCGAGTAGGCCCGACAGGAGGGGCAAGACCGATGGAGAGCAGCAGGCCGGGCGTCGTACCGATGCTCTCGTACATGGATGGGCCAGCGGCGATGGATTGGCTCGCGCAGGCGTTCGGCTTCGAGGAGCGCGAGCGCTGGCTGGATGAGCGGGGCGAGCTCACCCACGGCGAGATGTCCACTGGCGGCGGACTGATCATGCTGGCGACGCCGACGTCCGACTACGAGAGTCCACGTCGGCATCGTGCCCGCTGTGCCGCGGCGGCCGAGTGGGCGCAGTCACCGTGGGTCATCGACGGCGTCCTTGTCTACGTCGAGGACATCACCGCGCATTTCGACCGAGCGCGTGCGTCTGGCGCGACGCTCCTGTCCGAGCTCGAATCGGGTCCAGGCGGCAGCAGGCTCTATCGAGTCGAGGACGTCGAGGGACACCGCTGGATGTTCATGGAGCGCGCCGCCCCAGGTGGCGCTGCCGGATGACCTCGCGGCCACTCCGCTGCAGTACGACGACTCGCTCGGGAGTCCCTGGCGCCTCCCGCCTCAATCGGTGCCGGCCGCCAGCGAATAGAAGCTGATGGCGGCCACGGACAGCTGGATGCACAGGGCGAGCGCGTAGACCGTGACCGATGCGAACACCAAGGCGTTCAGCCCGAACAGCGCCGTCGCCGTGATCCCGGAGCCCACGACGAACCGCGTCCAGGCGACCCAGGGCACACGCGATCGGACCAGCTGTCGACCCCGGACGCTGATGACGAACAGTGCGTAGAAGAAGACGATCGCGCTCGACGCGATGATCGTCGTTCGGGCGTCGTCGAATGCAGGAAAGAGCACAGCCGGCAGCAGGCTTTCGAACGTCACATTGAAGCTCGTCGACACGATGCCCCGGAGTCGGTAACGCTGGCCGACCGTCCAGCCGGCCCTGTCCGACGCGAGTCCTGGTGCGATCGCCGCGAAACCGGCCACGACGACAGCGATCGTTGCGATCCCGATCAGGAGGGCCTCACCAGGCATGGGTCGCCTCGATCTGCTTGATGTTCTGGGTGCGCATCACGGCGAACCGTTTTGACCCAGGAAAGGGTCCCTCTCCCGACGAACGCTCACGGCACCGCGATGAACGATACAGGGCATCGGGGCAGGCGGGCGACCGCAGCGTCAAGATAGCTCCTGGCAGGAGACCCGCGGTCATCATCGGCCGCGCCCGAGGGCGTAGGCGTAACGGCCCGGGACTTTGGTCCGTTCGGCCGGTCAGACCCGTTCGGCGCAGCGCTAGGGTCTGGCTGACCCACCTTGGAGGCGTGCGCCCATGGATCCGCTCATCCTCGCTCGCTGGCAATTCGGGATCACGACGGTCTACCACTTCCTGTTCGTGCCGATCTCCATCGGCCTGTCATTCCTGGTCGCCGGGCTGCAGACCGCGTGGGTCAGGACCGGGAACGAGCGCTACCTCCGCCTGACCAAGTTCTACGGCGAGCTCCTGCTCATCAACTTCGCTCTCGGGGTGGTCACCGGCATCGTCCAGGAGTTCCAGTTCGGGATGAACTGGAGCGACTACAGCAGGTTCGTCGGCGATATCTTCGGCGCTCCCCTGGCCATGGAGGGGCTCCTCGCGTTCTTCCTCGAATCCACCTTCCTCGGACTGTGGATCTTCGGCTGGGACCGCCTGCCCAAGGGCGTGCACCTCGGGACCATCTGGGTCGCAGCGATCGGCACCGTGCTCTCGGCGTACTTCATCCTCGCGGCGAATGCCTGGATGCAGCATCCGGTCGGGTACACGTTGAACGCGGAAGCCGGACGCGCCGAGCTGACGGACATCATCGCCGTCCTGACCCAGACGACGGCGCTCGTGACCTTCTGGCACACGATCGTGGCCGCGTTCCTGACCGCCGGCGCGTTCATGGCCGGGATCGCCGTCTGGCGACTGGCCCGCCACCCCGGTCAGGACGTCGAGGCGTTCCGCTCGGCCGCCCGGCTGGGCGCGGTCACGGTGCTGGTGGGGGCGATCCTCGTGGTCGTCTCCGGCGATGCCCTGAGTCGGGTCATGACGAACCAGCAGCCGATGAAGATGGCGTCCGCGGAGGCGCTCTGGACGACTTCGGCGCCCGCGTCGTTCTCGCTGTTCACGATCGGCACGCTGGACGGTTCGTCGGAGGTCTTCTCCATCCGGGTGCCGAACCTGCTGTCGTTCCTCGCGACCGGGACCCTGGATGGCCAGGTCGAGGGGATCAACGACCTGCAGGCGTTCTACGAGGCGAAGTTCGGCCCGGGCGACTACGTCCCGAACGTGCCGGTGGCCTACTGGTCGTTCCGATTGATGATCGGGGTCGGGGCGTTGGCGGCGCTGGTCGCGCTCTGGTTCCTGTGGGCGCTTCGGCGGAAGGACGGGTTTCGGCCGGGCCGGGTGCTGGTCGCCGCCGCGCTGGCGCTGCCGTTGCTGCCATTGGCCGCCAACTCGCTCGGCTGGATCTTCACCGAGATGGGACGTCAGCCCTGGATCGTCTGGGGACTGATGCCGACCTCGGCCGGCGTCTCACCGTCCGTGTCATCCACCGAAGTGATCATCTCGCTGGTCACGTTCACGCTCCTGTACGGCGGTCTCGCCGTCATCGAGGTCGGACTCCTCGTCCGGCGCATCCGGCTCGGCCTTCCGGACCCGACGGCTCACCTCGAGGGTGATGCCGCGGACGAGCCGACCGCGTTCGCGTACTGAGGAGGACGGAGATGGAACTCACCACGATCTGGTTCGCCCTCATCGCCATCCTCTGGATCGGCTACTTCCTGCTGGAAGGGTTCGACTTCGGCGTCGGGATCCTCATGCCGTTCCTGGGGCGTGACGAGCGCGAGCGGCGGACCATCATCAACACCATCGGGCCGGTCTGGGACGGCAACGAGGTCTGGGTCCTGGTCGCCGGCGGGGCGACCTTCGCGGCGTTCCCGGAGTGGTACGCGACCCTGTTCTCCGGGTTCTACCTGGCGCTGGCCCTGATCCTCGTGGCGCTCATCGTCCGCGGTGTCGCCTTCGAGTTCCGCAGCAAGCGCGCGGACCCGGCATGGCGGAAGCGCTGGGACGCCGTGATCTTCTTCGGCTCCCTGCTGCCGGCGATCCTGTGGGGCGTGGCGTTCGCCAACATCGTCGCCGGCGTGCCGCTCGACGCAGACCACGAGTTCACCGGGGACCTCTTCACGCTGCTCAATCCGTACGCCCTGCTGGGCGGCCTGACGACGTTCCTGCTGTTCACCACCCACGGCGCGGTCTTCCTGGCGCTCAAGACGACCGGCGACATCCGCGTTCGCGCGAACCGGATCGCCGGCCGCGTCGGGCTCCTGGCCGCGCTGGCCGCGGTCGCATTCCTGGCCTGGACCCAGCAGAAGACCGGCGACCCGGCATCGCTCGCGCTGTCGCTGGTCGCGGCGGTCGCGCTCGTCGGCGGGATCCTGGCGAACCGCATCGGGCGCGAGGGCTGGGCGTTCCTCGGGAACGCCGGGGCGATCCTGTTCGCCGTGCTGGCGCTGTTCGTAGCGCTCTTTCCGGATGTCATGCCGTCCAGCACGGACCCGGCCTTCAGCCTGACGGTCGAGAACGCGTCATCGACGCCGTATACGCTCGCGATCATGACCGTGGTGGCCGTGATCTTCACGCCGATCGTGCTGATCTACCAGGGCTGGACCTACTGGGTCTTCCGTAAGCGGATCGGCGTGGAGCCGGTCCCCGACGGGGTCGCAGGCGCCGCGCCGGCTGGTCGTGAACCGACCTGATCCTCGACTCCTGCGCCGGACGCGGGCCGCCCGCGTCCACCTCGCGATCGCCGTCGGCCTCGGTCTGCTGACCGCCCTCCTGGCCATCGGGCAGGCCGGGTTGATCGCGATCGCGATCGACGGGGCGTTCTGGCGCGGGGCGACCCTCGGCTCGCTCCAGACGGTGATCGTCGCCCTGGCCGTCGTCCTGCTGGGGCGCGCGACCGTCGGCTGGGCCCAGGAGGTCGCCGCGCACCGCGCCTCGGCGTCGGTCAAGTCGGCCCTCCGTCGCGACATCGTGGCGGCCGCCCTGCGACGTGGTGCCGACCAGACCATGGAGGACCGGACCGCCCGGGTGGTCACCGTCGCGACGACCGGGGTGGACGCCCTCGACGTCTATTACGCCCGGTTCATCCCGCAGGTCGTGCTGGCCGTCATCCTCCCGCTCGCCGTCGTGATCGCCATCCTGCCGGTCGACCCGATCGCGGCCGTGACGGTGGCCGCGACCGTGCCGCTGATCGTCGTGTTCATGGCGCTCGTCGGGAAGGTCGCCGAGTCCCGGCGTCGACGGCGCTGGTCCGCCCTCGCGCGGCTGTCCCACCACTTCCTCGATGTCGTCGCGGGACTGCCCACGCTCAAGCTCTTCGGACGGTCGCGCATCCAGGTGGAACGCCTTGCGGCGACCACCGACGACTACCGCCGGGAGAGCCTCGCGGCGATGCGGGTCGCCTTCCTGTCGGCCCTCGTCCTCGAGCTCTTCGCGACGCTGGCCGTCGCGCTCGTCGCGGTCGGCGTGGGACTGCGCCTGGTGGCGGGCTCGATGGACTACGCGACCGGCCTGTTCGTGCTGGTGCTGGCTCCGGAGGCCTACCTCCCGATCCGCCAGCTCGGTGTCCACTATCACGCGAGCGAGGACGGGCTCGTGGCGTCGGAAGCGGCGTTCGAGATCATCGGCGACGCGGATGCGAGTCACCCGGCGGCCGGCGCCGCGGGCGTGCTCGACGCGGGCGGGCTCCACCTCGACGCGGACGTGCCGGACATCCGCGCCGGTGGCGGGATCCGGGTGGAGCGCGTGTCGGTCCAGCGGCCGGACCGGGCGGCGGCGACGCCCGACGAGCTCTCCATCACCGTGCGGGCCGGCGAGGTCGTCGCGCTGACCGGTCCGAGCGGCAGCGGCAAGAGTTCGCTCCTGGCGGCGATCCTGGGGCTCGTCCCGATCTCCACCGGCAGCATCCAGGCATGGGGCGGGACGGACGGGCGATCGGTCGACCTCCGCGGACTCCAGCCGGCCGCATGGCGGGCGACCGTCGGGTGGGTCCCGCAGCTGCCCTACCTGTTCGCCGGCACGGTCGCCGACAACGTCCGCCTCGGGGCAGCGGATGCAAGTGACCGGCAGGTGCTCGAGGCGCTCGCCGCGGTCGGGTTGGACGATGTCGATCCCGCCGCACGACTCGGTGAACACGGAACGGGCCTGTCCAGTGGCGAGGGGCGGCGCCTTGCCGTCGCCCGTGCACTGGTTCGCGACGCCCGACTCCTGCTCCTCGACGAGCCCACGGCCGGCCTGGACGGCGACTCGGAGCGCCAGGTCCTCGAGGCGATCGTCGCGGTCGCCAGGTCGCGGTCCGCGGCCGTCCTCCTGGTCGCCCACCGCCCGGCGGCGATCGCCGCGGCCGACCGGATCGTCCGCATCGCGCCCGTCCAGGAGGCGGCCGCGTGACCGCGCTCGGACGGGTCGTCCATGAGGGTCGGACCGTCCGGGGTCCGTTCGCGCTCGCCCTGCTCATCGGATCGGCCACGGCAGCCGTGGCGGTCGCCCTGACGGCGACCTCGGCCTGGCTGATCTCGCGCGCCTCCCAGCAGCCGCCCGTCCTGTACCTCATGGTCGCCATCGTCGCGGTCCGGGCGTTCGGCATCGCCCGGGGGGTCCTGCGCTACCTGGAGCGGCTGACGGCACACGACGCCGCCTTCCGCGTCCTTGCGGACCTGCGCGTCCACGCCTACCAGCGCCTGGAGCGACTGGCTCCCGCCGGTCTGGACGCCTATCGGTCCGGCGACCTCCTCGCCCGGCTGGTCGGCGACATCGACGGGCTGGCCGACCTGTGGCTCCGGGTCCTGCTGCCGTACGGGAGCGCGGTCATCGTCGGCGGCCTGACCGTGCTCTTCGTGGGCTGGCTGGTGCCGGCGGCGGGCCTCGTCCTCGCGTTGACCCTGGTCGCGGCGGCGGTCGTCGCCCCGCTCGTGGCCATCCGGGTCGCGCGCCACGCGGACGGCCGCATCTCACCGCTCCGCGGCCGCTGGGCGGGCGAGGCGCTGGACGCGGTCCGCGGTGCCCCCGAGATCGTCGTCGCCGGCGCGACGGAGCGCCGCCTGGACGCCCTTGCCGCCACGGACGCCGCGGTCCGCGATGCCGAGGCCGGAGCTGCGGCCGGGACCGGTGCCGGCGCCTGGGTGACAGGGCTGGCGTCCGGACTTGCCGTGTGGTGTGCGCTGGTCGCCGGCGTGCAGGCCGTGGCGGACGGCCGGTCGGGGGGTGTGCTCCTCGCCGTGGTCGTGCTCACCCCGATGGCCGCCCACGAGGTCGTGGCCGGACTCGCCTCAGGAGCCCAGCGGCTCCCCGGCCTGACCGCGGCGGCCACCCGCCTCGCTGACGTGCTGGACCGACCGGACCCCACCGTCGAACCCGCCCATCCGGGGACCTTGCCCCAGGGACCGCTCGGATTGCGGATCTGGGGCCTGGCCGCCGGCTACGCCCCCGACGCGGCGGTGCTCCGCGATGTCGACCTGGAGGTCGCCCCCGGTGGCCTCGCCCTGGTCACCGGCCCGAGCGGCTCCGGGAAGAGCACGCTCGCCGCGGTCCTCGTCGGGTTCCTCGCTCCGACCGCCGGTCGCATCGAGCTGGTCGGGGCCGACCGGTCGATCGCCTTCGACGACCTGGCCGGCGACGACATCCGCGCCGCGGTCGGCCTGTGTGCCCAGGACGTCCACGTCTTCGACACCAGCATCGCGGAGAACGTCCGCTTCGCCCGGCCCGAGGCGGACGACGGCGCGATCCGCCGGGCGCTCCGGCAGGCTGGTCTCGCAAACTTCGTCGATGCCCTGCCGAACGGCATCGCGACGATGGTCGGCGAGCACGGGGCCCGGCTCTCGGGTGGTCAGCGCCAGCGGCTCGGCCTGGCGCGGGTCCTCCTCGCCGATCGACGGATCGTGGTCTTCGACGAGCCGACCGAGCACGTCGACGAGCTCACCGCCGGCCAGCTCGTCACGGATCTGCTCGCCGCGTCGGCTGGCCGAACGGTCATCCTGATCACGCACCAGCCATCGGTCATGGCTGCCGTCCACCCGACCGCCGAGCTCGCATTGCCAGGTTGAAGGACGGGCTGACCCACCGCCGCTGCAGGGCTTACCCCGCCGCGGCGTCGTCCGTCAGGTCCCGGTCCTGCATCTCCCACGTGTGGTCGAGCACGTGGTAGGCGGTGTGTCGAAGCAGGTACGGGATCGTCCACTTGCCGAGCGGCTTGCCGTCGGCGTACCAGGCGCGCATCGCCTCGACGAAGCGGTCGCGGTGCTGGGCGAGCCCGCCCGGCGTCAAGACGTCGTCCACGTCCGACGGGGCGGCCTTGACGCGCCTCGCGAAGTCATCGGCTTCCTGCCCCAGGACGTGCTCGACGATCCGGTCACGAGAGCGGCCACCGCCCCGCGGACCCGGCCGGAGGTCCGCCGAGACCCGTGCGACCGTCTCGTCGAATTCGGCCCATGCCGCGCGCAGCAGCCGCTCCTGGCGGTCGAAGATCGGTGCATCGAATGGCTCGTGATCGAGGGGCGATGGCGCGAAGGAGATGCCCCAGAAGTCGGTCGAGCCGGTCCCCGGATACCGGTCGATGATCTCGAGGTCCGTCTGGGTCGTGAACTCCGAGCCCAGCCGGGCGCGCGTCGCGACCGGGAGGTAGCGCAGCACGTAGCGGGCGACCTTCTCGACCGCCTCGTCCTCCGTCCTGCCGCCCCGTTCGAGACCCGGCCAGTCGGCCGCGACGGCGACCCAGCGCTTCCCCCGCGTGGGCTGTTCGATGAGCACCCGAAGCTGCGACGTCATCGGCTCATCGTACGGTTGGCTCGGTGCCACCGTCCCGGTCTACATGGACGAGGAACCCGCTCCGACCGGCTCGCGCCGCTCCACCATCCGGGGTTCGACCGGTGCAGCCGGCCGTGCCGGCTCGCGGACCAGCCCGTCGCGCATCCTGACGATGCGGTCGCACGCCTCCCCGACCTCCTGGTCGTGGGTCACCAGGATGAACGTCTGCCCGGTCTCCTGATTGGATCGCCGCAGGAGCGCGAGCACCTCGGCTGACCGTTCCGAATCGAGGTTGCCGGTCGGCTCGTCGGCGAGCACGAGACGCGGTCGATTGACCAGGGCTCGCGCGATCGCGACGCGCTGCTGCTCGCCGCCCGAGAGTTCGGAGGGCCGGTGGCCGGCCCGGTCGGCCAGCCCGACGCGGTCGAGGGCCTCGAGCGCCGCCGTCCGACCCGCCGCGCCGCCGTTCCCGGCATAGTCCGCCGCGAGCAGGACGTTCTCGACCGCGTTGAGGGTCGGGACCAGGTTGAAGTCCTGGAAGACGAAGCCCATCTCGCGGGCACGGATCCGGGTCCGTTCGCGGTCGTTGATGTCGACCACGTCGCGGCCATCGAAGAAGAGCTCCGGCGCGGCGCCGTCATCGACGTCGGGGGCATGCAGGAGCCCGAGGATGTGCATGAGGGTGCTCTTGCCGGAACCGGACGGCCCCATGATCGCCACCATCTCGCCAGCGTCGATGGCGAACTCGACGCCGCGGAGCGCCTCCACCGTGTTGTGCTTGCCGAGCTTGTAGGTCTTGCGCAGCGAGCGGCCGGCGAGCAGTCGCATGGATTGGATCTTCGTCGGGGTGTTCATGGCAGTCACTCGTAGCGCAGCGCCGAGACCGGGTCGAGCCGGGCGGCGTGGAGGGCTGGGACGAAGCCGGCGAGCGCGCCGAGGATCGTCGAGAAGGCCACGGCAGTGAGCGCCGTGCCGGCGGTGAGCTCGAACAGGACCGTGCCTGACGCCCGGCCCGCCTCGTTGACGACCGTCACGACGATCGCCCCGAGGATGAGCCCCGCGGCGCCGCCGATGAACCCGATGAGCCCGGACTCGATGACCAGCTCGCGGACGATCCGCGTCCGGGTGCCGCCGATCGCGCGCTTGATCCCGATCTCCCGGGTCCGCTCGGCGATCGACATCGCCATCGTGTTGACGACCGACAGGCCGCCGACCAGCAGGCTGATCAGGGCGATGCCGACGAGGATCGAATTCAGGATCGAGGTCGCGCCGCCGATCTGCTTGTCGAAGTCCTTGCCGGTCATCGTCGAGATCCCGGGGACCTCGGTCTTGATCCGCGTGGCGAGGGCCTCGATGTCCTGGCCGGGCTCCGGGTAGACGACCATCGAGGTCGCGACCTCCGAGGGGACGAGCTTGTCCTGGATCATCGGCGGCAGGCTCGCGACGAAGAGCCGCTGGGCGGCCGCGAGCGGGATCCCCGCGGCCTGGTCCGGGGCGGTCAGGGTCGGCTCGAGGACGCCGATGACCGTGAACGCCTCCCCCTTGAGGATGATCGTGTCGCCTGGGTGCTTGTCGAACTTGCGGGCGATATCGGACCCGAGCACGGTGACGTTCGAATCGCCGTCAGCGGCCGTCGCCTGCCGGCCCTCCGCGATCACGGTCTTGAAGGTCTCCCGTCCCTGGTCGCCGCCGGGCACGCTGCCCGAGATCATCGGCGGCACGCCCATGGTCATGGCGCTCGCGTTGTCGTCCATCAGCATCATCACGGCCGAATCCACGACATCGACGCCCTCGACCGCCCGGATCCTGTCCGCGACCGACAGCGAGATGGGTGCGCTGGCGAAGCCGCCCAGCTGGCCGCTCGCATCGGCGACGGTGATCTTGTCTTCGTAGTAGCCCGACCCGCCCTCGACGAGCGCGTTGATCTTGTTGGCCATCGACCCGAAGACCACGAGGGCCCAGATGCCGATGGTGATGCCCAGGATCGTCAGGACCGTCCTGACCGGGCGGCGACTCAGGTTTCGCAGGTAGCGCATCCGACCGGCCTCCCTCGGGAGCGGGGGACGGGCGACGGTCCATCCGGCCCACTCTGAAGACATCCAGGTGCGACGGCCGAGCAATCAGGCACGGAGTGCTGCGGCCCACGTCGGGGCCGCGGCGCATCCCGCGGTCGCACTCGGAGTGAATCTGGACGGCGAGGGCCGGCGTGCGCATCTTCCGTTGGTCGCGATCGGCACGGGCCAGTGGGCACATACTTCCCGGAATCTCCGTCCGATCAGGTCGTGCGTCGACGCTGGACAGGTTCACTACCATGTGCTCACGCGCGACGGCGTGTCCGCGGGCTCGTTCGAGCAGCCCGTGGCAGGTGGGGTGGAACACGTGCGATGGGTGGAACGGGCTCGCCCAAGCCGGACAATGGCAAGCAGCGTCTCACGAACGGCCATGCATCGGCCGATGGCGCGGCGCGCGGGGGCGATGGCGCACCGCGGGCGTCCGGCCCCGAATCGGGGGCAGCCGGCGCCGACCTGAGCGGGGTCGTCGAAGACCAGACGCTGTCCGACGCCGACCAGACGGCGTCCGACGCCGACCAGACACTCTCAGACGCCGACCAGACGCTGTCCGACGCCGACCTGACGTCGGCCGAGCAGGACGAGGCCGACTCACGGGCCGACCAACAGGCCGCCGACGCGGACCAGGCCCGTGCGGACCACCGGTGGGCGGTCGGATCGGACGCCGGGTCGGATCCCGACGACGCCGCGGACGCGGATGCGTCCCGCGCGAAGCGCGCGGCCGGCAAGGCCCATCGCGAGGCCAGCCAGGCGAGCCGCCTGCGGACCGCGCGCGACCGGTGGCTCACCGCGGAGGACCGCGATGCGACGGCGGACGCCCGCGATGAGAGCGCGCGGCGGCGTGACGAGCGCGCGAAGGCGCTGGACGATGCGGTCTCCGCGTCGGATGCGTCCCTGGCCGAGAAGCTCGAGGAGATCCGGAGCCGGGCCACCGCCGACCGGGCCCGCGCCGCGGCGGACCGGGAGCGTGCCGCGCGCGACCGGGCCCACGCGACCCGCGAGCGGGACCGGCTCTACGGGGAGCTGCAGAAGGCGCACCTCGACGAGCTGACCGGCGCGCTCGGGCGGGAGCTCGGGCGGACCGAGATGACGAACGGCATCGAACGCGCGCGCCGGGGGGACGGCCGCTTCGTCGTCGCCTACGTCGATGTCGATAGCATGAAGGGGATCAACGACGTCCAGGGCCACGCCGCCGGCGACCGGGTCCTGCAGACCGTCGTCTCGATCATGCGCGCGCACATGCGCTCGTTCGATCCGATCGTCCGCTTCGGCGGCGACGAGTTCGTGTGCGGCCTTGGCGGGGTCGATCTGGCGACCGTGGCGGCGCGGTTCGATACGATCGGGCGCGACATCCAGGACGCGATCGGCGTCGGGATCAGCGTCGGCCTCGCGGCCCACGCGGACGACGAAACACTCGACCAGCTCACCGCGCGTGCCGATGCCGCCCTGCTCGACGTCAAGAAGCGGCACGACGCGACGTAAGGGCGACCGGGAGGCGCTGGACGGGTCCGACACGCGCCGGTCTCACGATGCGGGTCGGAACCCGGCCTGGCAAACCGGTCCGTGCTGCGGAGGCGTAAGGGAGTACGGGGATGAACCCCCGTACTGAACCCACCGATCATCGAAGGAGCTCCCAGATGCCCACGTACATGGATATCCACGACCTGCCCGGGGTGAAGGCGGCCGATGTCGCGGCGGCCCACGAGGCCGATCTCCGCGTCCAGGCGGCCTACGGCGTCGACTACAAGCAGTACTGGGTCGACGAGGAGGCCGGCACGGTCTTCTGCCTCGTCGACGCCCCCGACCGTGCGACCGCGACCAGGGTCCACCGCGAGGCCCATGGACTCGAGGCGCACACGCTGCACCAGGTCACCCAGGGCGACTAGCCCATTCCCCGGCCGGGTCGGCACGCCTGTGCCGGCCCGGACGCTGCAATCCGGATCGCCGCGCGGGGGCCGTAACAGGACTTCCGTGGGATACATGGCGGCGCGCGCGCAGGGCCAACCTAGCCTTGATGAAGACCGGCAACGACGTCTGGGCCTGCTCCGCGTGCCGCTCCCTGAACGGCAAGCGGTCCGACCGCTGCTACCGGTGCTTCACCCCACGAACCGAATTGGGCATGGCCCCGACCGCACTGCCGACCGTCGGGCCGTCCGCACCACCGCCGGTCTCCACCCGGTTCCGTAGCTCGCACGTCCGAGCGCTGCTGCTCAGCATGGCCGTCGTGATGTTGATGATCAGCACCGGCGCGGTCTGGTGGCTGATCCACGAGGCGAGCCAGGCGATCTCCGCTGGTTCGGACGACGTCGCCGGGGTGATCCTCGACGAGGGTCGTCCGATCCTGATCTGGTGGCTCGTGTCGACGGGTGTCGCCCTGCTCCTGTACGCGGCCTGGATCAGCCGCGTCGTCGAGAACCTGCCGGCGCTCGGCGCCGGCTACTCGCGGGTCTCGCCCCGGATCGCATTCCTGGAGCCGCTCATCATCGGCTACAACGTGATCTCGCTCCCGGCACGGGTCGGCGAGGTCCTGCGCCGCATCGATCGCCCGGGCCGCGGCCAGGGTCTGGTCGCCGCCATCTTCTTCGCCCTCGTCGGACCGTTGCTCGTGATCGCCCTCTTCACACGGCTCACGTTCCTGTTCACATCGCGGACCGATCGCCTCGCGAACATCACGACCATCGGCCTGGTGGGCTTCGGCGTCCAGGCCGTCGGGTTCCTGCTGATCATCGTGCTGATCTGGCACGTCGAGCGACGGTGCCGCCAGCGATACGAGGAGATGCCCCCGCCTGCGACCGCATCGCCCGCGCCGCTCTCGGTGACCGCCGCCTGAGGGAGGGCATCAGGGAGCTCGCCGGACGCTAGGCTGTCCGGGTGACGAGCCAGCCAGCCCGACCCGAGATCCCGGCAGGCCTGCTTGCCGGCGGCGTGGTGGCGATCGCTCGACTTCTTTCCGCCGAGGCCGCTCCCGCCGTCGCGGAGGCGCTGAGCGAGGGCGGGGTCCGTGCCTTCGAGATCACACTCAACGACCCGAAGCCGCACGCCTTCCGCGCCATCGAGAGCGTCGCCGCCCGCGGCGGCGACATCGCGATCGGTGCGGGGACCGTCCTCACGATCGAGGACGCGGCCCTCGCGATCGATGCCGGCGCGACCTTCCTCGTCATGCCCACGACCGACCCCGAGCTCGTGCGCTGGGCGGCCGAGCGCGGCATCCCTGCCTTCCCCGGCGCCGCTACCCCGACCGAGATCCTCACCGCGTGGCGCGCCGGGGCGGCCGCGGTCAAGGTCTTCCCGGCCTCGGCGCTCGGACCGAGCTTCGTCCGCGAGTGCGGCGGGCCGTTCCCCGACATCCCGCTCGTCCCGACCGGCGGCGTGACCGCCGAGACGGCCGGTGCGTTCATCGCGGCCGGGGCCGTGGCGGTGGGGCTGGGCAGCTGGCTGGTCGGCGACGGCGTCGCGACGGGCGTCACGGTCCGCGCGCGCCAGGTCGTCGAGGCGGTGGCGTCCGCCCGCGAGGGCCGTCGCTGATGGCCCCGGAGGTCGTGACCCTCGGCGAGTGCCTGATCTCGCTGATCGCGACGGCGCCGGGCTCGCTCGCCGAGGCGGCCGCCTTCGAGCGCCACATCGCGGGCGCGGAGGCGAACGTCGCGGTCGGGCTCGCGCGGCTGGGCCATCGGGTCGCCTATATCGGCCGGGTCGGCGGCGACGGCTTCGGGACCGCGATCCTGCGCCGGCTCCGCGGCGAAGGCGTCGACGTCGGGCATCTCAGCGTCGATGGCGACGGGGCGACCGGCCTGATGCTGCGGGAGCGCCGCGTCCTCGGCGCCGCGCAGGTCGTCTATGCGCGGGCCGGATCGGCAGGGTCGCGGCTGTCGGTCGTGGACGTGGACCGAGCGGCCGCCGACGGGCTCTTCGCCGGCGCCCGCTGGCTGCACCTCAGCGGGATCACCCCGGCGCTGTCGGACACCGCCCGCGACGCCACCCGCCAGGCGATCGAGCTGGCGCGGACCGCCGGGCTGACGATCAGCTTCGATGTCAACCTGCGCCGCCGGCTGTGGAGCGATGCGGTGGCGGCCCCGGTCGTCCGCTCGTTCGCCGAGCGCGCCGACATCGTGCTCGGCAGCCCGGACGAGCTGGCGGTCGTCACCGGATCGGCCGCCGACGACCCTGCCGCGCTGTCCCGCGCGGTCCTGGATCTCGGACCGGCCGTCGCGGTCGTGAAGCTCGGCGCGGACGGCGCACTCGGACAGGAACGCGGCGGCCAAGCGGTCGTGAGCCCGGCGATCCCCGTGCCGATGGTCGTCGACCCGGTCGGCGCCGGCGACGGCTTCTGCGCCGGGTTCATCGCCGCGCGGCTCGACGGGGCGGACCTGGAAGCGTCGCTGCGGACCGGGAACGCGTGCGGGGCGGCGGCCGTGGCCGCCCTCGGCGACCTGAGCGGGCTGCCGGACGCGACGGAGCTCGGGCGGCTTCTCGCGGCGTCCGGCCCCGACACGATCCGTTGATGGGATCGCTCGCCGCGGACGGCGAGAGGGACGCCCGCGCCAGGGACGCGGCGGATCCGCTGACGGCGTACCGCGACCGGTTCCTCCTTCCCGACGGACCGGACGGCCCGGATGGCCCACCCGCGATCTACCTCGCGGGCCAGTCACTGGGACTGCAGCCGCGGACGGTCCGCGGCCTCGTCCTCTCGGAGCTCGATGCCTGGGCGCATCTCGGCGTCGACGGCCACTTCGCGCCCGGACGACCGTGGTTCACCGCCGACGAGGCCGCCCGCGACCCGATGGCCCGGCTGGTCGGCGCGGACCGGGCGGAGGTCGCGATCCTCAACACCCTGACGGTCAACCTCCATCTCATGCTCGCCTCGTTCTTCCGACCGGCCGGGGCGCGGCGGCGGATCCTGACCGATGCCCCGGTCTTCCCGTCCGACCGGCACGCGTTCCGGAGCCACCTGGCGTGGCGCGGCCTCGATCCCGACGATGACCTGGTCGCGATCGGGCCGCGAGCCGGCGAGGACACGGTCCGGATCGACGACCTCGAGGCCGCGATCGCGGAGCACGGCCCATCGCTCGCGCTGGTCGTCCTCGATGGCGTGAACTTCGCCACTGGCCAGGCGCTGCCCGTCGCCCGCCTCACCGACACCGGCCATCGGGCCGGGGCACTCGTCGGGTGGGACCTCGCCCACGCGGTCGGCAACGTCCCGCTGGCATTGCACGATGACGACGTCGACTTCGCCGTCTGGTGCACCTACAAGTACCTCAACGCCGGACCCGGCTCGATCGGCTCGATCTTCGTCCACGAGCGGCATTCGCGGCCGGGCGCGGAGACCCCACGGCTCACCGGCTGGTGGGGCGCCCGGCCCGAGCACCGCTTCGACCAGGCCGGCCCCATCGTCGCCGACACGGGTGCCGCCGCCTGGAAGATGTCGACCTCGCCGCTCTTCAACATGCTGGCGCTGGAGGCATCGCTCGCGATCTTCGACGAGGTGGGGCTGGCGGCCCTGCGCGAACGGTCGGTCCGGCTGACGGGCTACCTCGCCGGGCTCCTCGAGGGACTGGGTATGGAGATCCTCACCCCGACCGAGCCGGATGCGCGCGGTGCCCAGCTGTCGCTCCGCTTCGACGACGCGGCGGCGGTCCTCGAGGCCCTCACGCGCCAGGGCGTCATCGCCGACTTCCGGGAGCCGGACATCATCCGCGTCGCGCCGATCCCGCTGTACTCGACGTTCCTCGACGCGTGGGGCTTCGTCGAGATCCTTCGCCGGATCCTCGCCTAGCCCGCGAACTCGACCGCCGGGTAGCCGCGGAACCCGGGGCGGACCATGAAGAGGCTGCCGGCATGCGGCTCCGCAGCGCGCTCCGCCTCCGTCAGCTCCGACCAGGCGCAGGTGATGTACAGGTCATCGAGGTCCGGCCCGCCGAACATCACGCTCGTGACATGCGAGACGGGCAGGTCGACCGTGACGTCGATGCCGCCGTCCGGCGCGAAGCGCACGACCCGCCAGCCGTTCCAAAGCGCGACCCATAGGCCGCCGTCGGTGTCCATCGTCATGCCGTCGAGGTCGCCGGGCTCGTCGTCGGGGAGGGTCAGGTGCGTCCGCCGGTTCGCGATGGCGCCGCTGCCCAGGTCGTAGTCGAAGGCATCGATGCGGCGGGTGGGGGTGTCGATGTAATAGAGCGTCCCGCCATCGGGCGTCCAGACGAGCCCGTTGGAGATCGTCACGCCATCGAACAGCTGGGTCGCGGTCCCGTCCGGATCGAGCCGGTAGAAGGCGCCGGCCACTGGGCGCTTGTCGTAGGCCATCGAGCCGGCCAGGAACCGCCCGACGGGATCGCACTTGCCGTCGTTGAAGCGGCGATCGGGCAGCTCCGCCTCGACCGGCGCGAAGGGCCGCCACGTCTCGGACCCCGGGTCGGTGACCCAGAACCCGTCGGCCAGGGCGGCGACGAGCCCACCGCCGCGGCGGACCGCCACGCATCCGACATCGCCCGGCGTCGGCAGCGCGCTCACGTGCCCGTCGCCCGGCCGGTAGCGAAGCACTTGGCGCCCCGGGATGTCGACGAAGACCAGCTCCCCGGTCCCGGCGTCCCAGATCGGCCCCTCGCCCAGCTCCCAGCGGCCATCGGCGACGAGCTCGGCGGTCAGGTGCTGCATGCCGCCATCGTGCCACGGCGCTACGCTCCGCGGATGCGAATCAGCGCGGTCGAGACCCGGATCGTCGGCAACGCCTGGAAGAACTGGCTGTTCGTCCGGGTCGAGACCGACGACGGCCTGCATGGCTACGGCGAGGGGACCGTCAACGGCTTCGCGGCGACGGTCGCGGCGGCCATCGAGGAGCTGACCGACCAGTACCTGGGCGCCGACCCGCACGACGTCGAGGCGCTGCTCCAGCGGATGGTCCGCGACGTCTACACCGACGGCGGCCAGATCCACATGGCGGCCGTCGCCGCGATCGAGATCGCGTGCTGGGACATCGTCGGGAAGGCGGCCGGTCTGCCGGTCCACGCCCTGCTCGGCGGCCGCGTCCGCGACCGGGTCCGCGCCTACGCCAATGGCTGGTATCGCACGGAGCGCGAGCCCGAGGCGGTCGCCGCGAAGGCCCGCGAGGTCGCCGCGGCCGGCTACACCGCGATGAAGTTCGACCCGTTCGGGACCGCGTGGCGCGTCCAGGACCGCCGCGAGGAGGACCTCTCGATCGACATCGTGCGCGCCGTGCGCGAGGCGGTCGGCGCGGACGTCGACCTGATGATCGAGGCGCACAACCGCTTCACCGGCTCGACCGCGCTGCGCATCGCCGAGCGCCTGGCGGAGTTCCGGCCCGCCTGGCTCGAGGAGCCCGTGCATCACTCGCAGATGGGCTCGATGGTGGAGGTCGCCCGCCGCTCGCCGGTGCCGATCGCGACCGGCGAGAGCTTCACGTCCCTCGGACAGTTCGCCGACCTGCTCTCCCACGACGTCGTCCACATCCTCCAGCCCGAGCCGCTCCACCTGGGCGGGATCTGGCGGACCCGCCAGCTCGCCTCCATGGCCGAGGCGCATCTGGCGGTCGTCGCCCCGCACAACGCGCAGGGGCCGGTCTGCGGGGCGGTGGCGGTCCAGCTGGGTGCGTCCATCCCGAACTTCTATGTCCAGGAGACCTTCGACGAGTTCAACGCCGACTGGACGCGAGAGATCGTCGACCGCCCGATCCGGCCCGTCGACGGCTACGTCGAGATCCCCGACGCACCTGGGCTCGGGATCGAACTGGACTGGGACCGGCTGGGCGGCCATCCGTACCGCCGCCAGCACCTGATCCGCCTCTTCAGCCCCGGCTGGGAACGCCGCGACGACGCGCCGGACCCGGCCGAGTGACCGACCCTGCCCGGACCGACCCGGCGACGGAGGGACCGTTCGAGCCGGACGCGCTGGTCGATGCCCTGATCGCCGCCGTCCCCGAGGCGGCGCGCGAGCGCGACCGGATCCGCGTCGTCCGCGCGCCCGGCCGGGTCAACCTGATCGGCGAGCACACCGACTACAACCTGGGGTTCGTGCTGCCGGCCGCGATCGACCTGGAGATCCGGATCGCCTACCTCCCCACCGACGACCGACGCGTCGAGCTGACGCGGCTCGGCGACGGCGGTGACCCCGCCGACCGCGACGGGTTCGACCTCGACGCGGACCGGCGGCCAACCGGCACGTGGCTGGACTACGTCGCGGGCACGGCCTGGGCGCTCGCCGATGCCGGGCATCCGCGGCGCGGCCTCCGGGGCGTCATCGCCTCCACCCTGCCCACGGCATCCGGGCTGTCGTCGTCGGCCGCCATCGAGCTCGCCTCGGCCTGGGCCATGCTCGACGACGACGCGGCCGCGACCATCGACCCGATGACGCTCGCACGGCTCTGCCAGCGCGCCGAGAACGTCTACGTCGGCGTCCAGTGCGGGCTGATGGACCAGTTCGCCTCGGCGTGTGGGGTCGATGGGTCGGCCGTGCTGCTCGACTGCCGCTCGCTTGAATGGCGCCCGGTCGCGCTGCCGGACGACGTGGTGCTCGTGGTCCTGCACACTGGCTCCCCGCGCTCGCTCAACGCCTCGGAGTACAACGCCCGGCGGAGCCAGTGCGAGGCGGCGGTCGCGGAGCTCGCCCGCGACGACCCGTCGATCGCCTCGCTGCGCGACGTCACGCTGACGGCTCTCGACCGCGGCGCAGGGCCGCATGGACCCGGTCGCCTACCGCCGGGCGCGGCATATCGTCACCGAGAACGCCCGCGTCGAGGAGGCCATCGCGGCATTCGAGCGCCAACGACCTCGCGACCGTCGGGCGGCTGTTCGCCGCCAGCCACGCCTCGCTGCGCGACGACTTCGCGGTCGTCTCCCCGGAGCTGGACGCGATGGTCGACATCGCCTCCGCGGTGCCCGGCGTCCTGGCGGCGCGGATGACCGGCGCCGGTTTCGGCGGGAGTACCGTCAACCTCGTCCGGCCCGAGGCCGTCGAGGCCCTGCGCATCGCCGTGGAGCGCGAGTATCCCGTCCTGACGGGCCTGCGACCGCGGGTCCTCCCTGTCCGCGCGACGGCCGGCGCCGGGCGTCTTCGCTGATCCCGGCGACACACCAGAGAGCGCCCGACCGTCACCTGTCCGAGCCCGGCGCACCTTGCGCCCGCGTCGTCACCCCTCTCCGTTGACGTCGTCGTTCGGGCACATGCGGCATCCTTAGCCGCCGATCCCGTCGAATCGAACCGCTCCGGAGTCCGTTCGCCTTGCAGACCGCCGCCTACCGACCGCCCCCGCGTCGCACCAGCCCGTCCACCGCGGGATGGCTCGCGATCATCGTGATGACCTTCATGGCCGGCATCGGGGTCATCAGCGCGCTGGCGGCCGTCGGCGTCTTCTCGTCGCTGATCCGCGACCTCAAGGACCCCCACGAGCTGACCTCGTACGTCCTGCCCGAGGAATCGATCATCTACGACCGGACCGGCAAGATCGAGCTGGCCCGCTTCGGCGACGCCAAGCGCGAGATCGTCCAGTACGCGGACATCCCGCCGATCCTCCTCGACGCGACGACCGCGGTCGAGGACAAGACCTTCTGGGACAACGCCGGGTTCGACCCGGTGGCCATCATCTCGGCCGCGCATCGACTCGCTCCGCGGCAACAGCCGGGGCGCCTCGACGATCACCCAGCAGCTCGTCCGCGCGCGGCTGCTCGACGACGCCCTCGTCCAGGACCCGAGCCGGACCGCCGAGCGCAAGCTCAAGGAGATCATCCAGTCGATCCGCCTGACCGAGGCGTTCCCGGGCGAGACCGGCAAGCAGCAGATCATCACCGCCTACCTCAACCAGAACTACTACGGGAACCAGGCCTACGGCGTGAAGGCCGCGGTCCAGGAGTACTTCGGGATCGCCGCTCGAGAAGCTCGACGCCGGCGCAGGCCGCGATCATCGCCGCGCTCCCGAAGTCGCCGTCCAACTACGACCTCGTGCGCAACGCGATCGCCCAGTGCGACAAGGAGCTCGACGACGACGGGAACTGCCCCGGCAAGACGACCCTCGCGGTCCCCGAGGACAAGACCATCGTCCAGCGCCGCAACGACATCCTCGACCTGCTGGCCGAGGGCGACCGGACACCGATCTCCGGCGACACGTACAGCCAGTCCGACTTCGAGGCGGCCAAGCACGACCAGGTGGTCCTCGCGAGCCAGACCACGCCGCGCTGGATCGCGCCGCACTTCGTGTGGGCCGTCCGCGACGAGCTGACGGCCAAGCTGTGCGGCCCCGACGCCGAGACGTGCCCGGCCATCGAGAAGGGTGGGCTGCGCGTCACCACCACCCTCGACGTCCCGATGCAGAAGATCGCCGAGAAATGGGTGAAGGCCGCGGCCGTCGTGCCCCACGCCAAGGACCCGCTCGCGGCGGCCAAGGCGCTCGGCTTCAAGAGCGTCCAGCCGTGGATGGCGAACCTGCGCAACAAGGACGTGCGCAACAGCGCGCTCGTCGCGGTCGACTACCAGACCGGCGAGCTGGTCGCCTACGTCGGGAGCGCCAACTACTACTCGGGCTCGACCAGCAAGAAGTTCCAGCCGCAGTACGACGTCATCGGCAAGGGCTACCGCCAGCCGGGCTCGGCCTTCAAGCCGTTCAACTACGTCGTCGGCCTCGACGACGGGACCCTCACCGCCGGCTCGATGTTCATGGACACCGGGACCGACTTCGGCGGTTACACGCCGAGCGACGCCGACAACCTCGAGCGCGGTCCGGTCCGGCGTGCGGACCGCCCTCCAGTTCTCGCTCAACATCCCGTCGGTCAAGGCCATGCAGGTGAACTCGCCGGCCCATGTCTTCGAGCGGGCGAAGGACTTCGGGATGACATTCCAGTCCGAGACCAGCAACGCCGGCCTCGCCCTCGCGCTGGGCGTCCAGGAGGTCCGCCCGGTCGACCTGGTGACCGCCTACGGCACGCTCGCCAATGCGGGCAAGCGCGTCGACCACACCACGCTCCTGACCGTCAAGGACCGTGACGGGAAGCCCGTGATCCCGGACTACGTCCCGCCCGCCGGGACTCCCGTGGTCAGCCCGCAGGCAGCCTTCGTGATCACCGACATCCTCGCCGGCAACACCAACCCGAGCGTGAACCCCTTCTGGGGCAAGTTCCAGATCGACTCGCCCGATGGACGGCGACCCGCCACCCTCAAGACCGGCACCAACAACGACGCCAAGGACCTCAACGCCTACGGCTACGTCGCAGCGCCGTCGAAGGCCGCGCGTGCGGACGGGGCATATGCCCTGGCCGTCGGCGTGTGGAACGGCAACAGCGACAACACCCCGGTCTCCACGCCGGCGCGCCCGGTCTTCTCGATCGATGTCGCCACCTATGTCTGGCAGGGCTTCCTCGAGGAGGCCTCGAAGTCGTGGCCGATCGCGAAGTTCAGCCGGCCGGAGGGCCTGACCCGCGCGTCCATCGATCCGTGGACCGGCCTGCTCGCCAGCAAGGGCGGCAAGTCGGTCGATGAGTGGTTCATCGGCGACACGGCGCCCAAGCGCCAGCTGGCGGCCGATACCTGCGGCGTGGACGTGCTGTCGGAGCCCGGCGTCGGGTTCGAGAGCCGCTACGACAACTGGATGAAGGCGGACCGCGACTGGATCCGGCGAGCCGAGAAAGGCCCCGGGACGGTCGGCGGACCGGAGCGGACCAGGACCGCGTACTTCTACAACAACTCGTTCCATCCGTTCGGCCGGTCGTGGGGCGCGATCGCAGCCGGCAAGGGCTGCGGGCCGAGTCCGAGCCCGTCGCCGTCGTGCATCCCGCTCCCGACACCCGATGCCAGCGGCGTGATCCCTTCGTTCGTGCTCCCGACGCCGGATCCGAGCGCGTCGGGCGCCACCGCGCCGGTCTTCTGCCCGCCGGCCTCGGCCTCCCCGCCGCCATCCGAGGCGCCGACGCCGACACCGGAGCCGACACCCACCCCCGAACCCACGCCGACGCCGACCCCCACGCCGACGCCGACCCCGACCCCGACCCCGACGCCCACGCCACCACCCCCCGCCCCGTAAGGGTTCGCCGGTCGTCCGCTAGCATCGCGGGCATGGACGACGTCATCGCCATCGAGGGCCTGGTCGTGCGGCGCGCCGGCCGGACGATCCTCGGGCCGCTCGACTGGCACGTCCGGGCGGGCGAGCGCTGGGTCGTCATCGGGGCCAACGGCTCGGGCAAGACCACGCTGCTGTCCGTCGCCGGCCTGACGCTGTGGCCGACCGCGGGCACGGTCGAGGTGCTCGGCGCGCGCTACGGCAAGGTCGACAGCCGGGAGGTGCGGCGGCGCATCGGTTCCGCGGGGAGTGCCGTGGAGGCCGTCCTGCGCGACGACCTGACGCCGGTCGACCTCGTGATGACGGCTCGCCACGCCGCGACGGAGCCGTGGTGGCACGTCTACGACGACGCGGACCGGGAGCGTGCCCGTGCGCTCCTCGCGGCCCTCGGCATCGGCGCGACGCGCGGACCAGCCGCACGGGACGCTCTCCGCCGGTGAGCGCCGACGGGTCTCGATCGCCCGGGCGTTGATGCCCGACCCGGACCTGCTGCTCCTCGACGAGCCGGCCGCCAGCCTGGACCTCGGCGCACGCGAGACCCTGCTCGCGGACCTGACCCGCCTCGCGGCCGCCGCCCGGCCGAGCGCGATCGTGCTGGTATCCCACCACCTCGAGGAGATCCCCGCCGGGTTCAGCCACGGGCTCGTGCTCGCGTCCGGCCGGACCGTCGCCGTGGGGGCGCTCGAGAAGGTGCTGACCGGCGAGGTCCTGAGCGAGGCCTTCGGCCTTCCCGCTGGCCGTGGAGCGGCGCGACGGGCGGGCGTGGGCGCGGCTGCGCCCCGGCGCCGACATCGAGCCGTCACATGCGGCTGCCACGCTCGGCGAACGATGATCACCACCCCCCGCGCCGCCCTCGGCGGCATCGCGGCCGCCGCCGCGGCCATCGGCACCTCCGAGCTGCTCGCCGGCCTGCTACCCGGGGCGAGCTCGCTCGTCGCGGGCATCGGCCAGCTGGTGATCGATCTCCAGCCACCGGGCGCGAAGGACGCGATCGTGGGGCTGTTCGGGACCAACGACAAGCTGGCGCTCGAACTGTTCATCGTGGTCGTCGCGCTGGCCATCGGTGCCGGCCTCGGCGTCCTCGCGCGCTCGAACATCGACCCTGGCCTCGCTGGGCTTCGCCCTGTTCGGGGTCGTCGGCTTCCTCGCCACGCTGCGCGACCCGCTGGCATCGGCGCCGATCACGGCGATCAGCGCCGCGGTCTCGGTCGCGCTCGGGATCTGGGTGCTGGGCTGGCTCGTCGGGCCGCAACGCGCCAGGACGCCCTACCGCGTCGTCGGCCCGACCGCAGCGGCCGCGATGCCCGACTGGTCGCGGCGGTCCTTCCTGGTCCGCGCCGGAGGCGTCACCGCGGCCGCGGCCATCGCCGGGTTGGGCGGCCGGGCGCTCCTCGACCGGCAGCGGGCGATCCCCGACGGTGCCGACGCCTCGATCCCGCCGGCGTCGGAGGTGGTGCCCGCCATCGGGCAGGACATGGACCTCGCCGGCACGATCTCCGGGCTGACCCCCATCGTCATGCCCAACGACCGCTTCTACCGGATCGACACCACCCTCCTGACCCCGATCGTGGAGACCAAGGACTGGTCCCTGCGCGTCCACGGCCTCGTCGACCGCGAGGTCACGCTGACCTGGGAGGAGCTCGTCGGCCTGCCGATGTTCGAGCAGTACGTGACGATCGCGTGCGTCAGCAACGAGGTCGGCGGGAAGCTCGTGGGCAACGCGAAATGGACCGGCGTGCGCCTGCGCGACGTGCTCGAGATGGCCGGCGTCCAGGCGTCCGCGACCCAGCTCGTCGGCCGCTCGGTCGACGGCTTGACCGCCGGGATGCCGACGGCGTGGGTGATGGACAAGGGGCGCGAGCCGATGATCGCGGTGCGGATGAACGACCAGCCGCTGCCGGCCGCCCACGGCTTCCCGGCCCGGCTCATCGTCCCCGGCCTCTACGGCTACGTGTCGGCGACGAAATGGCTCGCCGAGCTGGAGCTGACGACGCTCGAGGCATTCGACGGCTACTGGGTCCCCCTCGGCTGGTCGAAGGAGGCGCCGATCCTGACGCAGTCGCGCATCGACACCCCGGGCGTCTCCGTCGCCGCCGGCACCGTGCCGATCGCCGGGATCGCCTGGGCGCCCGACCGCGGCATCAGCCGCGTCGAGGTGTCGATCGACGGGACGTGGTCCGATGCCCGGCTGTCGCGGCCGATCTCGGACGCGACCTGGGTGCAGTGGGTCGTGGACTGGGCGGCGACCCCCGGCGAGCACACGATCATGGTCCGCGCCACCGACGGCACCGGTCAGACGCAGACCGACCTCCACAGCCCGCCGCCACCGGACGGGGCCCGCGGCTGGGACACGCGGACGGTCCGCGTCAGCTGACCGACCGCCGCCCCCGCGAATCCGGTATAGATTCGGGCCATGCCCCGACGTCGCTACATCTTCGATCCGCCCGAGCGCTTCGTCGCGGGCACCATCGGCGAGCCCGGTGACCGCGCGTTCTTCCTGCAGGCCCGCGAGGGCGAGCGGGTCGTGAGCGTGGCCCTCGAGAAGGTCCAGGTCAGCGTCCTCGCCGAGCGCCTCTGGGCGCTGCTCGAGGAGCTGGAGCGGCGTGGCGTGCCCGAGGCGGCCGAAGCCGCGGCGGCAGCGGCCGCCCGCGACGACGAACCGCTGGACGAACCGCTCAACGAGGCATTCCGGGCCGGGTCGCTGACGCTCGGCTGGGATGTCGGCGCGGAGCGCGTGCTCCTCGAGGCTCGCGGCCTGGACGAGGACGGCGACCCGATCGATCCCGAGGACGACGACGATGCCGACGAGGACGGCCCGGACCTGCTGCGCGTGCGCCTGACCGCCGATGCCGCCCGCTCGTTCGTGGAACGCGCGAACCGGGTCGTGGCCGGCGGCCGGACGCCCTGCCCGCTGTGCGGCCAGCCGCTCGACCCGCAGGGCCACATCTGCGCCCGGCGCAACGGCCACTACCTCAACTAGGCGCGCCGATGCTCGAGGCGGCGACGACGCTGGACGTCCTCCGCGAGGGCGAGATCGCGGTGGTCGGCCGGATCGTGGGCTCGTCCAACAACGCGATGCTCGTCTCGGTCACGCGACCGTGTCCGGAGCCCGGCCCGGCGACGGTCATCGACGCCGTCTACAAGCCGACGCTCGGGGAGCGGCCGCTCGACGACTTCCCCGACGGCACGCTCAGCCACCGCGAGATGGCCGCCTGGCTCGTCTCCGAGGCGAGTGGCTGGGGGATCGTGCCACCGACCATCCTGCGCGACGGCCCCTTCGGCGAGGGGATGGTCCAGGCGTTCGTCGAGGCGGATCCCGAGGTGGACGTCTGGGCATGGGTCGTCGAGGACGATCCGCGGCTGCGCCGCATGGCCGCGCTCGATGCGGTGATGAACAACACCGACCGCAAGGGCGGGCACATCCTCCCGGTCGAGGGCGGCCGCCACATCTACGGCGTCGACCACGGGGTCTGCTTCTCCCCGGTGCCAAAGCTGCGGACCGTGCTGTGGGCCTGGCGGGGGACGCCGTTCACGACGGACGAGGTCGCCGGCCTCGAGCGGATCCGCGACGCCATGGACGGCGACCTCGGGGCGTCGCTGCGCGAGCTGCTCTCCGCGGCCGAGGTCCGGGCCACCCGGCGGCGCGTCGACGGCCTGCTGACCGACGGCCGCTTCCCGCTCCCCTCCCCGACCTGGCCGGCTATCCCCTGGCCGCCGTTCTGACCGAGGTGCACGGGCATGAAAAGGCGCTGCGCCCGATGACCGGGTGCAGCGCCTGAGGGACCCGACTTGACGCGCGGGTTCTCAGCCGGCGGTGCGCGTCGCCTTGACCACCATCGAGTTCGCGAAGATGTCGTGATAGCCCTGCTTGGTCGGGCTGTCCGCGGTCGTCTTCAGCAGGAAGATGTACCAGGCCAGGACAGCGATCGAGACCACGAGGCCCAGGGTCCAGTTCAGGGAATACTGCAGCGCCGTCGAGACGACCTGCGGCCCGAAGAGGATGAGCCAGCGGCGGACGGCCTGGTCCTGCTTGAGGGTCGCCCCGTCGCCGGCGTTGCCGATCTGCATGCCGAGCGCCCGCATCCCGATGGTGCCGCGCATCGCGGTCCAGGTGTAGGTGAAGTACGCCGCGCTGATGGCCAGCCCGACGACGAGCGAGGCCAGGAAGCTGATGATCCCGAGTCCGAGGATCCCGTTGATCACGCCGAAGACCACGATGTTGATGACTCCAAGGATGACGGAGTCGATGATCAACGCGATGATCCGGTTCGGGACGTCGGCGTAGACGAAGCCCGGGGCGCCGACCACCGGTGCCGCCGGGGCCACCGGTGGGGCCTGCCAGCCGCTCGCCGGCGGCGGCGTACCTGGATCTGCGGGGGTGCCGCTCTCGGTCATTGGGTGCTCCCTCTCGTCCGTGCCACGACGGGGCGGGTGCCCGTCACCGTGTGTCCGCGAGGATAGGCGCCCGCGAGGCGCTCGACTAGATGGAACCGCGAACTACGCCCGGACCTCCTGTCGCATGAACAGCGCATAGGCGATCGCGAAGCACGCCACGGTCAAGGCGACCAGCACGACGAGCTGGGGCCAGACCAGCAGCAGGCTCTGGTCCAGCGAGTTGATCTGCGGGATCTGCTGCTGGCCCTGCTGGTACTGCCCGATGGTGCCCGGCGTGGAGAGGTTCTTGAGGCCGAAGTCGGGGCGGAGCAGGACGTTCGAGATGTCGGCATAGAGCTGGCTCGGGAGCAGCCGCCCGATGAACTCGCGAACCCGGGCGGCCCCCAGGACCTGGTCGGCCGTCGGGCTGCCACCCGGCGAGACGAAGCTCTGGGCGAGGGTCACGATCAGGGGCCCGAAGATCGTGAGGACCAGCCAGATCCCGAATCCGACCAGCGCCGAGGTCGCCGCCCGTCGGATCGCGACCGACAGCAGCAGGCCGAACGCCAGCCACAGGGCGACGTACAGGAACGTCGCGAATACCCAGGTGCTGAGGCGGAGGACCTCCTCGCCGTGCGGCACGATGCCCAGCCGCAGCATCCCGAACCCGGAGATGAGCAGCGACGACCGCGACGATGACCAGGCCGATGATCGCCAGGCCGGCGGCGAACTTGCCGTTGATCACGTCATCGCGGTAGATCGGCTGCGAGAGCAGGCGCGGCAGCGTCCCCTCCGAGCGCTCGCCGTTGACCGCATCGAAGGCGAAGGCCAGGCCCAGCAGCGGCGCGACGAGTCCGACGAACGTCGCCACGGTCAGGATCGCCACGTCAGGCGACCCGAACCAGAAGAGCGCGAGGAAGACCGCGGCCGAGCCGCTGGCCTGCGGCGCGAGCTGCCGGATCTGGTCTGCCGCGAAGTAGAGCGGGATCGCCGTCGCGAGACCGAGCACGACCAGCAGCACGAAGAAGCGCACGCTCAGGATGTGGTCGGCGAACTCCTTCGCCGCGATGATCCGCCAGCCCGCTGGCAGGCGCGGGAGGTCGAGCGCCTCAGCCTCCACCGGCGCGGCCGGACGAGCGGGTCGAGCGGGTCGGGCGGCCCGGCTGCTCGCGCTCATGCCGCGCTCTTCCCGCTCGCGATGGCGCGATCGGCCAGACCACGCCGATGGAGCGCGGTCCGATAGATGTCGTCGAGGGACGGCACGACCGGCCGCAGGGAGGTGAGCCGGAGGTCGCTGCCGACGGCCGCCGCGAGGATCGCGGTCCGGACGCCGGTCTCCTCGGCGGCGGGACGCACGGAGATGCGCCAGGTCGTGGATCGGCCGGTCGGCGGCACCACGTCGGTCACATGCGGGAGTCCGCGGAGGATCGCCTCGGCGCGCTTGATCTCCGCGGGCTCGGTCCCCGCGAGGTCGATCTCGATGCCGGCCGCGCCATCGCCGAACAGGCTGGCCAGGCGGGCCATGGTGCCCTCGCCGACCATCCGGCCGGACGCGAAGATCCCGATCCGGTCGCAGACCGACTGGACCTGGGTGAGCAGGTGGCTGGAGAGCAGGATCGCGAGCTGGCGCTCCTCGACGAGCGCGCGCAGGAGGTCGAGGATCTCCGACGACGCCGAGCGGGTCGATCGAGGTCGTCGGCTCGTCGAGGATGAGGATGTCCGGGCTCTTGACGAGCGCGTCGGCGATGCCGAGCCGCTGCTTCATGCCGCGCGAGTAGGTCTCGACCGTATCGTCGGCGCGATCGGTCAGGCCGACCTGCTCGAGGACGGCGGACATGGCGGATTCGGCCTCGGCGCCCTTGAGGCCGTTCAGCCTGGCCGTGTAGCGCAGATTCTGCCGGCCGGTGAGGCCGCCGTAGAAGCCGACGGCGTCCGGGAGGTACCCGACGCGCCGCTTGACCTCGCGCGGGTGCCGGGTCGGGTCGAGGCCCGCCACCAGCGCCTCGCCGCTCGACGGCTCGGTCAGCCCCAGCAGCATCAGGATCGTCGTGGTCTTGCCCGCGCCGTTCTGACCAAGCAGCCCGAAGATCTCCCCGGGCCGGACCTCGAGGTCGAGGTGGTCGACGGCGGTGAGGGTGTCGTAGCGCTTGGTCAGGCGGCGGGTCTTGATGAGGGGCTCGGCCCCCTCCGTACGGCTCATCGCCGGCCGAAGCGGCGGAACGTCCACCAGAGGCCGACCAGCACGATCGCGATGAGCGCGATGCCGACGGCGCCCCAGAGGAGCGATGTCTCCACGGTGACCCGGATCTCGGCGCTGGCGGTCGCCAGGTTCGAGGGCGCCGTCGCCTTGAACGCCGTCACGTAATCGCCGGCGATGGCATCGGCCGACGGGGTCAGATGGGCGGTGACGTTGGCCGGGGCGTCGGTCGGGACGTCGACGGTGGGCGGATCGAAGGTCACGGTCCAGCCGCTCGGCGGCGTGGCCGACAGGGCGACGCCCGGGATCGGCGCGGTCCCGGTGTTGGTGATCTGGAGCGTCAGGTCCGTGGCCGTCCCGGCGGTCGCGTTCATGTTCAGCCGCTGGTCGACCGTCGAGAGCGTCATCGAATAGCTGCCCGGTGATCTCGACGGCCAGGTCCTGGTGGGCGGTGCGCGTCCCGCTCGTGACGTCGACCGAGATGGGGTACTGGCCGGCGTCCATGGCGGCCGGCGCCTTGGCGGTGACCGTCACGGGGGTCGTCGCCCCGGCCTTCACGATCGCGTTGGCCGCCTGGCTCTCGGAGCTCACCTGGGACGTGATGGTCCAGCCGTCCGGCCCGGTGGCGACGCCGGTGAACGTCAGGTCCTCCGACGTGTCGTTGTGGAGCGTCAGGTTGAAGGAGAAGGTCGTCGTCGACGGGCCTTTGAGGGAGGGGAAGTCCGTCGTTAGGCTGACCTCGCCCGCGGCATTCGGGGTGACCCGGATGTCCAGCGGCAGCGTGTCGGTCGCGGCGCCGGCCCTGGCGACGACCTCGATGCGCTGGGTGGCCGCGGCCGCGTCGGCCGGCACGGTCACGTCGAGGCGGACGGTCGCCGCGGTCGTGCCGCTCGTCTGGACGCCATCGACGATGAACCCGCCGCCGAAGAGCGACGCGGTCCATGACGCCGGTGCGCCCTTGACCGAGAGATCGACCCGGGCCGACGTATCGGTCTTGATCGAGAGGTCGAAGCTGACCTTCGTCCCGGGGGCGACGGCGACACCCGGATAGGGGGTCGTCAGGCTGACGGTGTCAGCCGCGGCCGCGGTCGGCACGCCCACGAGGACCAGGAACATGACCAGGCCGAGGGCGGCCATCCGGTGTGCGACGCGTCCCATCCGAGGTGTTTCCTCCTCCAAAGGTGTCAACGACGGCTGTCGCGGAATCTGCGACCGGCCGCGTATCGATTCAACCAAGCGATGATGAAGACTCGTGAATCATCGGGTGGACGAGCCGGATCCGGCGATTGACGGATGAGGCTCGCCGGCGCATAGTAGATGGGTTCCCGATCCGTCGCGATGATCGCGGTCGAGCGCCACGATAGGACGCTCCCAGCGCTTCGCAGGATCATCATCACCGCTCCGAGCCTGATCAGGCCGTGGAGCGAACACAACCAACGGTCGCGCAGCCGATGGCCCACACCGCCATTCACGGCGCGCCAGAAACGAGTACCAGCAACCCATGATGTCCCGTTCCACCACCTCGTCCCTTGCTGGGCGAGCCACGGCGATGCGCCGCATGCGCCGCCGCAGTTCTGCGGCCGGCACCGCTGCCCGGCGATCTACTGCAGCACCAACGGCTGCACCAGCTTCCTGGACGTCGACCCGACGACCGGCGCCGCGACCTGCCCGATCTGCGGGTTCGTCCGCCGGACGCACTGAACCGTCCGAGCATCCGGGTCGTCGCGCCGCAGCGCGGATCGACCGCGCGAACCCGAGAGCCGCGACAGGGCGCGCCATCCTGCAGCGATGACGCCCCGAGCCCTCGATCGCGATCGGCTCTCGGCCCTGCTGGCCGGGGAGACCGACCGCTTCGTCCGGGAGCACCCGCGCTCACACGCGCTTCACGAGCGCGCCCGCGGGTCGCTCCTCGACGGCGTGCCGATGAACTGGATGGTCCAGCTGGGCCGGCCCATTCCCGCTCTTCGTCGACTCGGCGTCGGGCGCGCACTTCACGCTGCGTCGACGGCCACGACTACGTCGACTTCTGCCTCGGCGACACCGGGGCGATGGCCGGCCATGGCCCGGCACCGACGATCGCCGCCGTGGAGCGCCAGCTCCGCCGCGGCATCACCCACATGCTCCCCACCGAGGATGCGGCGTGGGCCGGCGAGGAGCTGCGTCGCCGCTTCGGCCTGCCGCCTGGCAGTTCACGCTCTCCGCGACCGACGCCAACCGGTTCGCCCTCCGCCTCGCCCGCCAGATCACCGGCCGCTCGAAGGTGCGTCGTCCACGACTTCTGCTACCACGGCTCCGTCGACGAGACCTTCGCGACGCTCGACCCCGACGGCCGGTCGTCGCGTCGGCGGCTCGATCGGGCCGCAGGTCGATGTGGCCACGACGACCCGTGTCGTCGAGTTCAACGACGTCGACGGCCTCGAGCGGCGCTGGCGGATCGCGACGTCGCGGCGGTCCTCGTGCGAGCCCGCCCTGACGAACGTCGGGATCGTCCTGCCCGAGCCCGGCTATCTACGAGGCCGTGCGCGACCTCACCCGCCGGACCGGGCACCATCCTCATCATCGACGAGACCCACACGATCTGTGCCGGTCCCGGCGGCTGCCACGGGCGCCTGGGGCCTCGAGCCCGACATGCTGGTGATCGGCAAGACCGATCGGCGGCGGCATCCCGGTCGGCCGCGTACGGCATGTCCCGCGAGGTCGGCGGACCGGGTCACCGCCTCGATCCCGGTCGAGGATTCCGATATCGGCGGGATCGGCGGCACGCTGGCCGGCTATGCGCTGTCGCTGGCGGCGATCCGCGCCACGCTGGGCGAGGTCCTCACCGATGCCGCGTTCGAGCGCATGATCCCGCTCGCCGAGCGCTGGGAGGCCGGCGTCAACGGCGCCCTCCGCGCGCGCGGACGTGCCGTGGCACGTCACCCGCCTCGGGGCGCGCGCCGAGTACCACTTCATGCCCTCGACCGCCGCGGACCGGCGCCGAGCAGTAGGCCCACGCCGACGACGAGCTCGAGCGTTTCCTCCACCTCTGGGCGATGAACCGGCGGGTGCTGATGACGCCGTTCCACAACATGGCGCTCATGTCGCCGGCGACGACCGAAGCCGACGTCGACCGGCACACCGAGGTCTTCACGGCCGCCGTCGAGGCCCTGTTCGCGGCCTGACCCCGGCGAGCGTGCCAGGCAAGGTGACACGCTTCGGGGCTAAGGTTGTCACGTGCAGGATGCCGACTAGGTGGACCGCATCGATGGCCGCCCGGTCTATGCCGCGACGGACCTCGTCGCCTATCTCGCCTGCGAGCACCTGACCGCGCTCGAGCGAGCCGCCCAGGCCGGACTCGTCCAGCGGCCGATGCGCGACGACCCGGAGCTCGACATCATCCGCAAGCGCGGCTTCGAGCACGAGAAGCGCTACCTCGCGGACCTGCGCCGCGCGGCCGGACCGCGGTCGAGATCACGCCGGACGGCTCGATCGAGGACCGCGGCGACCAGCTCCGTGCCGCCGCGGCCGCCACGATCGAGGCGATGGCCGCCGGCGCCGACGTCATCTACCAGGCGACGTTCTTCGACGGCACGTGGCGCGGGCACGCCGACTTCCTGCTCCGCGTCGACGACGCCGGACGCGCCCGTCGGCCTGGGGTCCGTGGCACTACGAGGTCGCGGACACCAAGCTGGCGCGCCACGTCAAGGCCAGCGCCGTCCTCCAGATCTGCTCGTACGTCGACCAGCTGGAGCGCATCCAGGGCGTGCGGCCCGAGTGGATGTACGTCGCCCTCGGCGGCAGCGCCCGCGCGGTCGAGCGCCTGCGCGTCGACGACTTCATGGCCTACTACCGCGGCGCGAAGCGAGCGGTTCCTCGCGACCGTGTCGGACGACGGCGACCGCTCGCCTTCCCGCCGGTCGAGCACCTATCCCGGAGCCGGTCGAGCACTGCGAGCGTCTGCCGCTGGGCGCCCGAATGCGCGGCCCGGCGCCGCGCCGACGACCACCTCAGCCTCGTGGCCGGCATCAGCGCCCGCCAGCGCCGCGCCCTGTCCGGCGCGCGGCGTCACCACGCTCGAGGGCCTCGGCGACCTGCCGCTGCCGATCGTCCCGCGGATCGAGGGCGTGGGCGAGGCGGCGATGGAGCGCGTCCACGAGCAGGCCCGGATCCAGCTGGAGGGCCGCCGCGCCGGCGACCGGCCGCTGTACGAGCTGCTGCTGCCCGAGCCCGGCGACGCCGCTCGAGCCCGAGCGCGGGCTGGCGACGCTGCCGCCCCCCTCCCCCGGCGACCTCTTCTTCGACATCGAGGGCGATCCGTTCGCGCTCGACGACGGGCTCGACTACCTGTTCGGCGTGCTCGACATGGACGGCGAGTTCCACGCGATCTGGTCGCGCGACGACGCCGGCGAGTTCACGCTGGCCGGCGAGCAGGCCGCCTTCGAGCGGCTCATGGACTTCTTCGCCGAGCGGCTCGCGGTCCACCCGGACCTGCACATCTACCACTACGCCCCCTACGAGCCGACCGCGCTGAAGCGGCTGATGGGTCGCTACGGGACGCGCGAGGACGAGGTCGACGGGCTGCTCCGCGGCGGCGTCATGGTCGACCTGCTGCGCGCGGTCCGCCAGTCGCTGCGTGCCTCGGTGGAGAGCTACTCGATCAAGAAGATGGAGGCGTTCTACGGGTTCACCCGCGAGATCGACCTGCGCGACGCCGGCTCCAGCATCGTGGCGTTCGAGCAGTGGCTGGAGCTCGGCGACGGCGAGCGGCCGGCGGCCGACCACCTCGAGCGGATCGAGCGCTACAACCGCGACGACGTCGTCAGCAACGAGCGGCTGCGCGACTGGCTGGAGGGGCTGCGCGAGCGAGCTCGCCGCGCTGACCGGCCAGCCCGTCCCGCGCCCCGGCGACCGCGAGCCGCATCCCCGCCGAGCTGACCGAGGCGCAGGCCCGCGTCCAGGCGCTCGCCGACCGGCTCGCCGACCCGCGCGTCGTCCCGATCGATCCGGCCGTCCGGACGCCCGGAGCAGCAGGCCAGTGGCTGCTCGCCCAGCTCCTCGGCTGGCATCGGCGCGAGGACAAGTCGATGTGGTGGGAGTTCCACCGGCTGATGGACCTCGACCCCGGACCAGCTCCTCGACGAGGACGACGCCGATCGGCCACCTCGAGCCCGTCGGACCAGATCGGCGAGGAGGCCCGCGGGAAGGTCGTGTGGCGCTACCGGTTCCCGCCGCAGGAGTTCGACCTCGGCCGACCGGGCACGGTCTACGACCCGCGCCACAAGCCGAGCGCCGCCGGAGACAGCCCGTTCACGTGGGGCGGCCGGGGACGTCGTCGCGGTCGATCCGGCCGGTCTCACCGTCGACATCAAGCGCGCGCCCGATGTCGCCGCACCCCGAGGCGATCGTGCCCTTGAACTGGGTCCGCACGACCGACCACCAGGCCCGCCTGCGTCGAGCTCGGGGAGTGGGTCGCCGAGCACGGGATCGATGCCGACGGCCCGAACCGGGCCGCCCGCGACCTCCTGATCGGCCGGCCTCCGCGTGCCGGGCAGGCACCCGGGGCCGCGCTCCGGGGTGACGACGAGACCGACCTTGCCGCCGCCCGGCGGCTCGCCCGCACCCTCGACCACACGGTCCTGCCGATCCAGGGTCCGCCGGGATCCGGCAAGACCTACAGCGGCGCCCGGATGATCGTCACTCTCCTCGCGGCCGGCCGCCGGGTCGGCATCACCGGCACCAGCCACAAGGTCATCGGCAACCTGATCAGGGCCGTGCTGGCCGCCGCGGGCGAGGAGGGCGTCGACGTCCGGCCGATCCAGCACGGCACGGCGGACCAGGTGCACCCCGACGAGCGGGTCGTCCGGGCGAAGGACGCCTCCGACGTCGCCACGCGGCTCGGGGACGGGCGGGCGAACCTCGCCGCCGGCACGACCTGGCTGTGGGCGTCGGCGAAGATGTTGGACGCGGTGGACGTCCTGTTCGTCGACGAGGCCGGCCAGATCTCCCTGGCCAATGTCGTCGCGGTCTCCGGTGCGGCGGAGAGCATCGTGCTGCTCGGCGATCCGCAGCAGCTCGACCAGCCGATGCAGGGCACCCACCCGCCCGGCGCGGACCGCTCGGCGCTGGCGCACGTCCTGGCCGGCGACGCCACGATCCCGCCGGACCGCGGGCTCTTCCTCGAGACCACCTGGCGGCTCCATCCCGCGTTGAGCCGCTTCACCTCCGAGGTCTTCTACGACGACCGGCTGGAGCCCGAGGCGCACCTGCGGGTCCAGCGCCTGGAGGTCGGCGGATCGGCCTTCGACGGGGTCGGGCCGCGGCTCGTGGAGGTGCCGACCGTCGGCGCCGACAACGACTCGCCGGTCGAGGCTGCCGCCGTCGCCGCGATCGCCGCCGAGCTCGTCGAGCGCGGGGCATCGTGGGTCGACGCGCACGGCGTCAAGCGGCGGCTCACCTGGGACGACGTGCTGATCGTGGCGCCGTACAACGCGCAGGTCGCGACGATCGCCCGGCTCCTGCCCGCCGGCGCGCGGGTCGGCACCGTCGACAAGTTCCAGGGCCAGGAAGCCCCGATCAGCATCTATTCGCTGACCACCTCCAACCCCGAGCTGGCGCCACGCGGGCTGGACTTCCTCTACAGCGGCCACCGCCTCAATGTCGCCACCTCGCGCGCCCGCTGCGTGGCGGCGGTCGTCGGCTCCCCCGACCTCTGGCGCGTGCGGGCGCGGACGCCCGACCAGATGCGCCTGGCGAACGCCTTCTGCCGGTTCGTCGAGATGGCCCGCGAGCCGATCGGCGAGGCTGCCGCGGCCGGGGGAGCGCCGGTCCTGGAGGTGCTGACCCTGGGCCTCGACTGACCGTGCGGCCCCTATCATCGGCCCCGATGCACGCGACGCCGGCGATCCCCGCCGCCCGACTCGAGGCGCTCCGCCAGCGGAGCACCTGGTCGCTCATGGCCAGCGTCGCGCTCGGGAGCACCGGCCACATCGCCGCAGTCACGGTGGCCGCCATCGTCGCGCAGCGCCTCGGGGGGAGCGCGCTTTGGAGCGGCGTGATCGGCGCGGCGGTCATCCTCGGCGCCGCGGGCGGCGCGATCAGCCTGTCCGCGATCATGACCCGGCGCGGCCGGCGGATCGGGCTCGCGGCCGGCTACACCGTCGGCGTCACGGGCGCGGTGGTGGCCACCCTGGCGGTCATCTCGACCTCGCTGCCGCTGCTCCTCGTCGGCACGTTCTTCATCGGGTTCGGCAATTCGTCGAACCAGCTCTCCCGGTATGCGGCCGCGGACCTCTATCCGGACGCGCGCCGGGCATCGGCCATCGGCCTCGTCGTGTGGGGCGCGACGGTCGGTGCGGTCGTCGGGCCGAACCTCGTCGCGCCGGCCGGCGCCCTCGCCACGCAGTTCGGCCTGCCGGAGCTCGCCGGCCCGTACTTCGTGCCGATGGTCTTCGTCAGCGCCGCCGCGCTCCTGTGCTGGGTGCTCCTGCGCCCCGACCCCTTCGAGCTTGCCGTGGAGACGCACCGGCCGGACCCCACGGCGCCGGACCAGTCGGTCACGGTCTCGCTCCGCTCGGTCCTGGCGCGCCCGCACGTCCCGGTGGCGATCGTGGCGCTGGTGACCGGGCAGGTCGTGATGGTCCTGATCATGACCATGACGCCGCTGCACATGACCGAGCACGGCCACACGCTCGGCGCGGTGGGCCTGGTGATCAGCGGGCATACGTTCGGGATGTACGGGCTGTCACCGATCTCGGGCCGCCTGACCGACCGGTTCGGGAGCGTGCCGGTGATCCTGGCCGGACTGGCCACGATCGCGACATCGGCCGTCATGGCGGCGACCGCGCCGCCCGAAGGCGGCCCCTGGCTCTTCCTCGCGCTGTTCCTGCTCGGCTACGGCTGGAATCTCGGCTATGTCGCGGGGTCCGCGCTCCTGACGACCGGCCTCTCGATCGTCGAGCGGACCCGGCTCCAGGGTGTGACCGACGCGCTCATCTGGAGCTCCGCGGCGGCCGCCAGCCTCACGGCCGGGGTGATCATGGCCGCGGCCGATTTCGCCGTCCTGGGGCTGATCGGCGCGGCGATGGTCGCGATCCCGCTGACGCTCACGCTGGCCCGGCGGTCCGTGGTCGTTCCGATCTCGCCGACGTGACGGCGATCGAGCCGGTCCGCTAGCCGCCGATCTCCCGTTCGACCCATGCGGCCAGGACGGCCGCACATGCCTCGACCTCGTCGAGGGGCACGGACTCGTCGGCGCTGTGGGCGACCTTGACGTCCCCAGGGCCGAAGATCACGCACGGGGTGCCGCCGTGGTTCACGAACATCTGCATGTCGGCGCCGTAGGGCTCGGCAAGGAACGTCGGCCGCCGCCCGGTCACCGCCTCCACCGTCGCGGCCAGCCCGACCGGCAGCGGGTGGTCCGACGCCACGCGCGACGACCCGAACCGCCCACCGGTGATCTCGACCGTTACGGGTGGTCGCGCAGGAAGTCGTCCGCCGGCGCACGCGGCCGCGATGCACGCCCGCAGCTCGGTCTCGGCGTCGGCGGGCGGACTGGCCGAGCCGGACGCCATAGCGGCCGTCCGCGGTCACGCGGTCCAGCACCGTCGACGCCCACTCCCCACCCGCGACGATCCCGATGATCGTCGGGTACGGCAGCCCGAGGGCGGTCATCAGCGGATCGGTCTCGGCCTCGTTGCGGCGCGCCTCGTCCGCCTCGAGCGCCTTCGAGAGCACGAACAGCTTGTCGAGCGCGGAGACTCCCTCGCGGCGTTGCGAGGCGTGGGCGGCGCGGCCGGGGACGGTCAGCCGGAACGTGATCGCCCCGGCGTGGGCGACGACGACATCGAGCGCCGACGGCTCCGTGATGATCGCGAGGTCGCCGGTCGCGCCGGCGCGGATCGCCGCCAGGGTGCCCTGGCCGCCGTCCTCCTCGGACGGGACGAGCACGACCAGCAGCTCGCCGGAGAGCCGGTCCATGGCGCCGCTGGCCCCGAGCGACCGGACGGCGGCCAGGATCGACGCGACGCCGCCCTTCATGTCGCAGGCGCCACGCCCGTACAGGTGCCCGTCGCGGATCTCGCCGCCCCACGGGTCCGCCGTCCACGTGGCAGGATCGCCGGGCGGCACCACATCGAGGTGGCCGGACAGGATCACCCGCCGGCCGCCGGCTCGACCGGCCCGCCCGATGACGACGGGCAGCGTCGTCCGCACCATCTCCTCGCCGGGCCAGTCCGGATCGGCGCGGACGGCGACCGGATCCGGTGCGACGACCTCGACGGCCAGATCGAGCTCGCGCAGCGCGTCGGCAGCCCACGCCATCACCGCCTCCTCGGAGCCCGTGACGCTCGGGATCCGGACGAGCGCCTGGAGGTCCTCGATCAGCCGCGCTCGATCGATCGCCGGCGCGCCCGCCGCGCCCCCGCCGCCGGCCGCCGCGTCAGCCACGCAACACCGGCCGGGTCATGCAGGTCGGCCCGCCCGAGCCGTTGATGCCGATCTCGGACGCGGGATAGGTGTGGACCTCGCAGCCGGCCGCGGCGAGCGCCGCCGATGTCTGCGGATTGCCCTCGGCCAGGATCACGACGCCGGGCCGCACGGCCAGCACGTTGCACCCGAGCGTCGGGAACTCCTCGTCGGGCACCTCGACCATCCGGATGCCGAGCTCGTTCAGGAGCTCCCACAGCCCGACGGGCAGCAATGGCAGGTAGACGACGGCCAGGTCGTCGGCGACCGGCGAGATCACGCTCATCAGGTGGATCAGCTCCGCGGGACCGTGCCAGTACGGCACGTCGAAGACCCGCACGTCCCCGCCGACGATCGCCCCGAGCTGTCGGGCGCCCTCCGAGTTCGTCCGCAGCGTCCGCCCGATGCAGAACAGGTCGGGCCGGAGCCAGAGCGTGTCGCCGCCCTCGATCGTGCCCGGCGCCTCGATCCGGCCGGCGGTCGGGATCCCGGCCTCGGCCATCCACGCCTCGAGGATGGCGGGCTCGCCCTCGCGGTTCGGCTTGCCGGGGCGGAGCGGGACGGCACCCCGGTCGGTCACCAGCAGCGGATCGAAGGTGTAGACGAGGTCCGGATCGGCGGCCTCGGCCTCCAGGACGTGGACCGTCGGCCCGAGCCCGACGAGCGTATCGACGAAGGCATCGTGCTGGCGTTGCGCCAGGTCGAGGTCGACCCGATGGAGGAATCCATGGGCCGGATCGTCGAACGCGCTCCCGAACGCCGGGCCGGGCCGCTTCACCAGGACGTCGTGGAGCGGCGCGGACATGCTCTGCGCACCGAAACGGCGGGGCGTGGCGGTCATCGGCTGAGGATAGCGGGCCGCTCCCCGGTCACGGGCGGCCCGACCGCGGCGCGGACTGCAATGTCTTTGGTGGCTTGGCTTCCTGGCCGCGAGCGGTCTACCGTAGGCCCGTGACGAGCTACGCCATGACGGCCCGGGTCCAGCCCGCGAGGCCGCGCATCCGCCATCACGAGTCGACCACCGAGTCGATGGCGACGGGCGAGTGCGACGCGCGGAGCGAGGTCATCGAGGCCCGGACGGCCACCCGCCGCCCCACCCCCCGCCTGGAGGGCGTGCGCGTGACGCTGCTCGAAAGCACCTTCTATCTCCTCGATCCCGAGGGTTGGCGGTGATCCGCGGCGCCCGCCGCACCGCGGCCACGTCCTTCGTGGCGGCGGCCCTCATGCTCACGATCCTCGCGCCCGGCGCCGTCTTCGGCGCGGTCTCCCTGAGCTCGGTCGCCACCGGCCTCAGCAAGCCCGTCCTCGTGACGAATGCGGGCGACGGATCCAACCGACTCTTCATCGTCGAGCAGACCGGTAAGATCCGCATCGTCGATGGCGGCGTCCTGCTGGCGCAGCCGTTCATCGACCTGTCGGGCGAGATCTCGACCGGCGGCGAGCGCGGGCTGCTGGGCCTCGCCTTCCACCCGTCGTACGCGACGAACGGCCGGTTCTACGTCGACTTCACCCGCACCAACGGCGACACGGTCGTCAACGAGTACAAGGTGTCGGTCGGCAACCCCAACATCGCCAACCGGTCCAGCGCGCGGCGGATCATCACCATCGGCCAGCCCTACTCGAACCACAACGGCGGGAACATCGCCTTCGGGTCCGACGGGTACCTGTACATCGGCACCGGCGACGGCGGCGGTGCTGGGGATCCGGGCAACCGCGCGCAGAACCTGAACTCACTCCTGGGGAAGATCCTCCGGCTCGACATCAACGGGACGTCGAGCGGCCACGGCTACCGCATCCCATCGACCAATCCGTGGGTGGGCAAGTCCGGCCGTGACGAGATCTGGTCCCGCGGCCTGCGCAACCCGTGGCGGTTCTCGTTCGACCGGGTCAACGGCACGCTGTGGATCGGCGACGTCGGCCAGAGTCGCTATGAGGAGATCGATCGCGCGACGGCGGCCCAGCGGTTCGGCCGCGGCGTCAACTACGGCTGGCGGGTCCTCGAGGGCACCGAGTGCTACACGGTGCGATCGGGCTGCAGCAAGACGGCCAAGACCCCGCCCTCCCTGCAGTACTCGCATGCCGGCGGCGCCTGCGCGGTGACCGGTGGGTACGCCTACCACGGCACGGCCTCGACGCGACTCGTCGGGACCTACGTCTTCGGCGACTTCTGCAACGGCCGCATCTACACGGTCAGAGCCGGGGACTCCAAGCTGGCCAAGTCGCTCCTGATCGACACCAACTACCTGATCAGCTCATTCGGGGAGGACGAACAGGGAGAGCTCTACGTCGTCAACCTGAATGGGACGGTCTACCGCCTCACCGCGACCTGAGGTCGCGAGGCGTCAGGCCGCGATGGAGCCGCTCGCCGCGACCTTGACCGGCTCCATCGCCGCGACCTCGACCTCGATGCGGATCTCGTCGCCGACGAGCCAGCCGCCTGCCTCCAGGGCGACGTTCCAGTCGAGGCCCCAGTCCTTGCGGTTGACTCGCGCCTTCGCCGTGAAGCCGGCATGTCGGGCGCCGTCCATCCCCGGGAAGAAGCCCTGGAACTCGACCTCGAAGTCCACCGGACGGGTGATATCGCGGATCGTCACGTCGGCGGTCACCACGTAGTCGTTGCCGCGCTTGTGGCGGATCCGGGTGCTGCGGACCACGAGCTCCGGGTAGGTCTCGGCGTCGAAGAAGTCGGCCGAGCGGAGATGATTGTCCCGGGCGGCGAAGCCGGTGTCGATGCTGGCCGCCTTGACGTGGAACTCCGCGCTCGACCGCGTCGGGTCGGTCTCGTCGAGGTCGAGCGTCGCGTCGAAGTCGAGGAACTCGCCGCGCACGTTCGTGACCATCAGGTGCTTGGCGGAGAAGTTGATGTTGGTGTGGGCTCGATCGAGCTGGAATGTCGCCATCGCGGCAGATACCTCTTGGTGCGCCGCGGGATCGCGAGACGCGTGGGTTGGTTGACGCTGCAACCATATCGCGCTATCGTTGCGCTGTCAACCAGATGGCCCACGAACGTCGAAGGTGTAGCATCCCCGCCATGACCGTCACCGCGCCGGCGTCCCGGCCACTCTCCGCGCACGACGCGCGCATCGATCCGTGGCGCGCCTTCCTGCAGGCCCATGCCCGGGTCGCTCGGCGCCTCGATGAGGAGCTGCGTGCCGAGCACGACCTCTCGGTCGCCGAGTACGACGCGCTCCTGAACATCGCCGAGGCGCCCGGGCGCCGGCTCCGGATGCGCCGCCTCGCCGACCAGGTGGTGCTGAGCAAGAGCGGCGTCACCAGGCTGATCGACCGGCTCGTCGCGGACGGCCTCGTGGAGCGGAGCAGGCTGCGAGACCGACGCCCGTGGCGCGGAGGCCGTCCTGACCGAGGCTGGGCTGCGCCGCCTGCGCTCGGCGTCGCGGACCCACCTGCGGGGGATCGCCGATCACTTCCTCGATGTCGTCGACGATGCCGACCTTGATGTCGTCCATCGCGCGATGCGAGCCGTCGCGGACCGGGCGGGTGGCGATGCCGGCGATGTCGGTCGATGCGCGGCGGGTCCCGCCGATGGCGATCGGGCCAGCGAGGCCTGACCCCGGTCGTGACCGGCCGGCTCTACGCGGGCACCAGCGGCTTCGCCTACCCCGGCTGGAGTCCCCGGTTCTACCCGGCGGGTGCTCGGGCGGCCGACCTGCTCCCGGCGTACGCCGCACGGCTCTCGGCGGTCGAGCTCAATAACACCTACTACCAGTCGCCCTCCGCGGACAAGGTCGCGGCGTGGCTGGCCGCGACCCCGGCGTCCTTCCGGTTCACGGTCAAGGCCCAGCGCGGCGGGTCGGCCCGATCGCTGACGGACCCGGCCACGAGCGTGCCCTGGCTCACCGGTCCGTACCGGGCGTTCGGGGAGCGGCTCGGGACGGTCCTCTACCGCGTCCCGAACCTGATGAAGCGCGACGACGCGAAGCTGGCCGGGCTGCTGGCCGCGTGGCCGCGCGACCTGCCGGTCGCGCTGGAGTTCCAGGATCCGTCGTGGCATGTCGACGAGACGTTCGCGGCCCTCGCCGCAGCCGGCGCCGCCCTGGTGGCCACGGAGTCGCCGGAGGACGAGGTCCCCCCGGACATCCGGCGGACCGGCCCGTTCCTGTACCTGCGCCTGCGCCGGCACGACTACGCGGCGACCGAGATCGCCGCGTGGGCCGCCCGCCTGCGGCCGTTCCTCGACGCCGGGGACGATGCCTTCGTGTTCTTCCGCCATGACGAGGAGGGGCGCGGCCCGGAGCTCGCGCTCGAGCTGATGGCCGCGCTCGCGAGCGCCGGGCGCGACCCCTGAGGACTCGCTAGCGGCGCGATCCCTCGGCCGGCCCGAACACGACGAGGATCTCCAGCCGCTCGGTGATGTCGTGGAAGCGATGGGGCTCCCGCGCCGCCACGAAGACCAGCGACCCCGGCTCGACCGGCCGTTCCTCGGCGCCGACCGTGACAGTCCCCCGCCCGGCGATGACGTAGTAGAGCTCGTCTTCCGTGTGCGGGGACTGCGGATCGATGCCGCCCGCCTCCAGGACGTACAGCCCGGCGGACAGGTCCGGCACACGCAGGAACTCCTCGTAGAGCCGGGCGGCGGAGACGCGGCGCGACTCGATCTCGGCGAGCTCCCAGGCATCCATCGTATGGCTCCTTCCTTGTCGAGCGGCCGTCACACCGTCGGCGGTTCCTCGGCGCGGCCGATGCCGGCCTTGTACGCGAGCAGAGCCGCCTCGACCCGACTGCCCACCTCGAGCTTGCTGAGGATCGCGGTCATATGGTGCTTGACGGTCTTCTCGGCCAGGCCCAGTCGACCCCCGATCTCGGCATTCGACAGTCCGAGCGCGACGAGCTCGAGGACTTCGCGCTCACGGGCGGTCAAGTCCTCGAGGGGGTCGCGCTCGCGGGGTTTCGTCAGCCCCTTGATCATGACGTACGCCAGGCCGGGCGCGACATACACCTCGCCGGCATGGACCGACTTGAGGATCGCCCGGAGGTCCCGCCCGGAAACGCCCTTGAGCACGTACCCGCGGGCGCCGGCCTCCATCGCGGCAAGGAGGTCGTCCTCGTTCTCCGAGCTCGTCAGCATCACGACCTGGATGGCGGGCGAGGCCAGCACGATCTGCCGGGCCGCCTCGATACCGCCGCCGGGCATCCCGACATCGAGCAGGACCAGGTCAGGGCCTGTGTCCCTGGCTGCCCGGACCGCCGCCTGGGCGTCCCCCGCCGTCCCGACGACCTCGAGCTCGTCATCGGCGGACAAGGTCGCCACTAGCCCATCGAGCAGCAACGGGTGGTCATCGACGATCAGGACCCGGATGGCCTGCGTCACTCGTCGTCGCTCGTGGGTCCGGTGAGCGGCAGGTAGGCGCGGACGAGCGTCCCGGAACCGGGTGCGGACTCCAGCTCGAAGCGGCCGCCCAGGAGCTGCGTGCGTTCGCGCATCCCCGCCAGGCCGAGATGGTCGTCACCGGGTCGCACACGAGGATCGAAGCCTGGACCCGCGTCCCGCACCTCGACCATCAGCTCGCCACCGGCTTCGGTCACCCTGACCTGGATCCCCGCACCTCCGCCATGGCGAGCGGCGTTCGAGAGCGCTTCGGAGAGGATCCGGTGCAGGGCGATCTTGCTCGCAAGGGGCGCGTCCGGAGGGATCCCGTCGGTGTCGACGATGGTCGACGTCCCCGCGCGACGCTCGTGCTCGGCCACGGCACGCCCGACGATGGCCGCCGGGCTCGCGTGCTCCAGCTCCGGCGTCCGGAGGCCTGCCGCGATGGTCCGCATGTCGGCCAGGGCGTCGTCCATGGCACCACGAACGGCCAGCAGGTCGGCGTCGTCCCCTTGACCGGCCGCGTCAAGCCGGCCCTCCACGGCGTCCAGCCGGAGCATCGCGAAGGCAAGGTTCTGGCTCGGCCCGTCATGGAGGTCGGACCCGATCCGTCGTCGTTCCAGTTCGGTCAGGGCGGCTGAGCGAGCCGCGGCCTGGCGGATGCGATCACTCAGCCGCGCATTCTGGTCGAGCAGGGTCGAGAGCTCGTCGACTCGCTGGCGCAGCTCGTCCTGCTGCCGAAGGATGGTCTCGCTGCCCTGCCGCACGACACGGACCAGAGCCAGGTAGGCCAGGACCGTCGCCACGGCCACGAGGGCCCAGGCGATCAGTCGATCCCGATTGACCTCGGCCTCCAGGTCGTCCGGGAGCTGGTAGAACTCGGCGACCGCGATGACGTCCGACGTCCCGCTCGCCCGCACGGGCAGGTACAGCTCGATCAGGTGGCTCCAGCGCTGCCGCTCATAGATATTCTCGGGGTCGCTCAGGTCGCTGATATCGCCGATCACGGCTCCGAGTGCCGCCTCGCCCCGCTCCCCGCTCATATCGAAGCGTTGGCCGATGAGCTCCGGCAACGGGCTGTAGAGGACCCGGCCATCGGTCGACCAGATCCGGAACGAGACGACGGCCTGCCCCAGCGGGGTGTCCGACAGGAGGCGTTGGAGGCCAGCCACATCGGATGGGCTGAGATCCTCGCCATCGACGAGTGACTGCAGATCGGGGGCGACGAAGCTCTCGACATAGAGGGCGGTCACGGCCGTCGTCCGGTTGATCGCGCTCGTCTCGATCACCTGGCCCAGGGCCAGGGCCACGATGCCGCCACCGATGACGACGAAGACGAGGCTCAGGAGGAGGTACCGGCGGGCCAGCGAAAGGCCGGAGAGGTCGAGCCCGCCAAGACGCCCCGTCGGCGTTCGGAACGGCGCGCGCCCCTGCCGCAGGTCACCCTCGTCCTTCTTGAGCCCGATCGTCCGCCGTCGGAGCACGTGTCCTCCAGTTCGTTTGCGCTGGGCGATTGTAGGAGCGGGGCATCGGAATGGGGATCGGACCGAGGGCCCGTCAGGCATCAGACCAAGGTCCGTCCGACTTCGGAACCTCGGCCCGTGGTGGCTGGACGGTCCGACGGCCATCGTTCAGGTCAGCGAATGACCCGGCAGAGTCGATCAACCAAACGACCGGATGTCATCTCGAACTGGAGGTACGCGACATGACCCGACGAAACCTGACCACGACATTCATGGTCGTCAGCGCAGGACTTCTGCTCTTCGGTGGCGTTGCCCTGGCCGGCGAGGTCCAGACCCGCGAAGACCGGACCAACCCCGCGATGGCCACCCCGACCGCCACCGCGACCGACAACGGCGCGGCGACGAGCTCACCGGAACTCGGTGACGACAACGGCGGATCGACCGCCTCGCCAGAGATCGGCGACGACCGCGCCAGCCCGACCGCGACGGCCACGGCCGACGACAACGGCGGGACCCGTGGCGGCCACGGAGCCGATGACACCGCTCGCCCGACCGCGACGGCCACGGCCGACGACAACGGCGGGACCCGCGGCGGCCACGGAGCCGATGACACCGCTCGCCCGACCGCGACGGCCACGGCCGACGACAACGGCGGCAGCGGCCACGGTGGCGAAAGCGGCCACGGTGGTCACGGCGGCGACGACTGAGCGTCCATCGGCCGCTCGCGGCCATCAACGGAGAAGGCGGGCCTTGTGGCCCGCCTTCTTCACGTCCGGGTCGCGGATCGCGCGGGGCGCTAGCATCCGCGGATGACGAACCGACCCGCCCGCTCGTTCCTCGCCGCGTGCCTGCTCGCAGCGGTCGTCATCGGCTGCGGGAACTCCCCGAGCCCCTCCGTCGCGCCCGCGTCACCCAGTCCCTCGCCGAGCGCGACGGACACCCCGATCCCGAGCCCGTCGCCGATCCCGACGGCCTCGCCCTCCACCGGCACGCTGATCCCGCCACGGATCGGGCTGCGCACCGTGGTCGACGGCCTCGATTCGCCGGTCGACATCGCGGCCGAGGCGGGCGCAGCCGGCCGGATCTTCGTCGTCGAGCAGTCGGGCCGCATCCGCGTCGTCACCGACGGCACGCTCACGGCCCAGCCGTTCCTCGACATCTCGGCGCGCATCAGCGCCGGCGGCGAGCGCGGTCTGCTCGGGCTGGCCCTCCACCCGGACTTCCCGAACGACCCGCGCTTCTTCGTCGACTATACGGACAAGAACGGCGACACCGTGATCTCCTCGTTCGAGCAGTCGCTCGACGCGGACGCCGCCGATCCGGAGAGCGAGCGGATCCTCCTCAAGGTCGCCCAGCCGTTCGCCAACCACAACGGCGGCGCCGTCGCCTTCGGCGCGGACGGGATGCTCTACATCTCCCTCGGGGACGGCGGGTCGGGCGGCGACCCGCAGGGCAACGGCCGCAGCCTCACGACGCACCTGGCCAAGATCCTGCGCATCGACGTGAACGTGCCGAAGGGCCAGACCCCGGCGTACGCCGTGCCGGCCGACAACCCCTTCGCCGACGGGGCGAACGGGGCGCTGCCCGAGATCTGGCTGACCGGGCTGCGCAATCCGTGGCGGATGCACTTCGACCCGCTCGGCGGGGACCTGTGGATCGGCGATGTCGGCCAGGGTGCCTGGGAGGAGATCGACGTGGCGCGGGCCGGCACGGGCGGCCTCGACTACGGCTGGAACACGATGGAGGGCGCGCACTGCTACCAGCCGGCATCCGGCTGCGACCAGACTGGCCTGACGCTGCCCGTCGCCGAGTACGACCACAGCCTCGGCTGCGCGGTCATCGGCGGCGTCGTGCTCCGCGGTCCCGCACAGCCGTTCGCGGGTTGGTATTTCTTCTCCGACGAATGCTCGGGCAACATCTGGGTGATCGACCCCAGGCTCGACACGCCGCAGGACCCGATCCACGTGCTCGACAGCGGCCGCAACATCAGCGCCTTCGGCCAGGACGCCGACGGCGACCTCTACCTCGTCGACCTGGGGGCCGGCGCGCTGCTCCAGGCGGTGCCCCAGGGCGGCTGAGCGGTACGTGGCCCCGGCCGGAACCCCGGCCGGCCGGACGCCGCGGCGAGCTGAAGCTCAGGCGGGCTTGATGCGATAGGTGACCGTGACCGTGACGGCGATCTCCGTGGTCCCGGCCGCGACCGGCGTTCCCGGATCGGCCGCGAGCGACATGCGGGCGGCCTTGGCGAGTGGGAAGGCCGGCGGCGAACCGCCCTCGACGATGCCGGCCACGCCGGAGATGCGCACGCCCGCGGCGCCGGCCAGCACGTCGGCGCGCGATCGGGCGGCCGCGACGGCCGCGGTGCGGGCGGCGGCCTCGGGGACGGTGGGGTCGTCGACGCGGAACTCCAGGCCGTCCAGGCTCGTGGCGCCTGCGCGAAGCGACCCGTCGATGACGTCGCCCATGCTCTCGAGCGCCCGGACGGTCACCTCGACGACGTTCGCCAGGTCGTAGCCGACGAGGGCCGGCGCCCTGCCGTCCCGGTAGTCGTAGCGCGGCTGGACGGACAGCACCGAGGTCCGCACGTCGCGGTCCGCGACACCGGCCGCGCGGATGGCGTCCAGGATCGCGGTCATGGCCCGCGCCGCCTCGGTCCGGGCATCCGCGACGGTCTCGCGGGAGATGGCCACCCCGAGCCGCAGGTCCGCGACATCGGGCTCGACGGCGATCCGCCCGGTACCGGAGACGACGATGGTGGCGGTGTGGCTGGCGTCGGTCATGCGGGCACCTCGGATCGGTCGCCGGGTCATCGTAGCGGACGGCGGGTTTCGCAAGCCGGGTGCAACCCCTTCGGCGCGCTCGAAAACGTGGCTGCTTCCGGTCGCTGGTTAGACTGGACCGGTCTGCCGGACGCCAAGTGGTGGCCCGCGATCGGTCACCGACCGCCGGGCAACCCCATCTGGAGGTGACTCCATGAAGCGACTGCCTCTGCGCATCGTGCTCGACGCAGCGGCGATCGAGTGCTCGCCGTCGACCTCGAGTCCCGGCGCATCGACCCCCACGCTCGAGAGCCCCTCGGCCCCGCTCGATCCCATGCCGGCGGGATCCCCGTCGGATTCGGCCCTGCCGTCGGCGTCCTAGCGGCGGCTCATCGTGAGTCTCCCAGCCTGGGTGGTCCTCGGCGGCCTCGCCGGGTACCTCGCCGGATCCCTCGTCAAGCGTGATGATGGCTCGGCCGCGGGACACATCGTCATCGGGATCGCCGGGGCCATCGTGGGCGGCCTGGCCGCTAGCGTGGTCCTCGGCATCCACCCGATCGACGACCCGTTCGACGCCGAGACCGTCGTCGTCTCGGTGATCGCCGCGATCGTCAGCGCGACGGTCGGCGCCACCCTGGCCGGCCGCACCCGAGAGGGCCGCGGCTCCCTCTAGGCGCCGACCCACGAGGCGCCGGCCGACGGCATCCTGGACGCCCGCCCCGGCAAGGGGCGGGCGTTCCTGTGCCGTCACGCTCCTGCAAGGTGACCCGAGGCCGCGTGACGCTCCTGAGACCGGCCGTGGGCCATCCTCGAACGAGTCGGCCCCCGTGCCACTGGGGGTTCCGGGGGCCGACGTCTCCGCTGGCCGGAGGGTCGCGGGACGGCAGCCTCGAGGCGACTGTCATGCGGCTGTAACGGGCAAACGCCCCGCGGTCACTTGGGGAGGTCGCTCCCTGCGCTACGGTGGCCCCGCCACCGGCCCGGCTGAGGGGAGACCAGCGGCCACCGCGAATATCAGATCTCTCCGCGGGAAGCGCTTGTGACGGGGCGAGTCCCGACTCAGCACGGACGGTCCGAGCCCCCTCCTCGGACCGTCCGTTGCCATTTCCGGCGTACGATGCGGTCCTCCTGGGACCGCCAACGAAAAGGAGCCCACACCATGGCAGCGACCACCACGACCCTGAGCGACGAGGCCACGAAGGCCGTCGACGCGATCGAGGAGACCAACCGCGGCGCGCGGGCCAACATCGGCGAGGCCGCGGTCGCGGTCAAGGACGCCGCGAATGACGTGGTCGCGAAGCTGCCCGAGGCGGCCGCGACCACACGAACCGCCCTGGTCGAGGTCGACCGCCAGCTGCGTGTCAGCTCGGACGAGATGCTGAGTGCCGGCGCCACGCTGTCCTTCGGCCTGGCCATCGGCCTGCTGATCGGCGGCGCCAACCGCCTGCTCGTCGCCTTCGCCCTGGTCCCGGTCGCCGCGATGGGGCTCACGCTCCTCGGGCGCTCGAATGGCCGGCCCCGCAAGGAGGGGAAGGGCAACTAGCCCCTGGGAAGGCGCGAGAGATCGAGAGACCCTCGGTACTGCCGGGGGTCTCGCCATGCCCGGCCCGGCGTCCCTAGCCGCCCGGGGCGCTGACGAGACGCAGGCCGTCCTCGCCTTCCCGTGCCTCGAGACCGAGCATGCGGCGGTAGAGTGCTTCGTAGCCGTCCGTCATCCTCGGCGTCGAGAACCGCTCGAGGACGGACGCGCGGATGGCCGCGCGGTCCAGGTCGCCCACCCCCTGGATCAGGAAGGCCATCTGCGCCTCGTCGTCGCCGAAGAAGCCATCGACACCGTCCCGGATGATCTCCGGGAGGGCGCCGATGCGGCGGGCGATCACCGGCGTCCCGCAGGCGAGCGCCTCGATCGCGACGAGCCCGAACGGCTCCGGCCAGGAGCCGGGCATCAGCGAGGCGTAACTCTCGGCGAAGAGCTGGTCCCGATCGGCCTGCTCGAGCTCGCCGAGGTATTCGACATCCGATCCGGCCGCTTCGAGGGCGGGGCGGAACGCCGACTCGAAGTAGTCGCGCTCGATGGTCGTCGGGCCGGCCTTGGCGGCGATCCGGAGCGGGCGTCCGACGGCCTGCGCGATCGAGATCGCCTCGACGATCCCCTTCTCCGGGGCGACCCGCCCGACGAAGCAAAGGGCGTCGCCCCGCCGACGCTCGAACGGGGCCCCTTCCAGGCGCAGGCCGTTGTGGATCACCGTCCAGGGCACGCTCGGATGCGTCGATGCCTGGTTATAGCTGATGGCGACCAGCCCTGGCGGCGGGTCGATCAGGGCCTCGGTCGCCCACGGCAGGTCGAGGCGGCCGTGAAGGGTGCTCACGACCGGGACCGGGGACACGCGGGCGAGCATCAGGCTGGCCCACTCGAGGTGGGCGTGGATGAGGTCGAACTCGTGCGCCCGGTCCAGCACGCTGCGCATGGTCGCGAGCATGTAGGGCAGCGAGTCGCCGCTGTAGCCGAGCGGCCGCAATGCCTCCGGTACGGTCTCGATATGCCGGCCGGGGACGTCGGAGTCGCCGCTGGCGAAGGTCGTCACCTCGTGGCCGCGCTTGTCGAGCTCCACGACCAGCTCGTGGACGATCCGCTCGGTCCCGCCATAGCCGCGCGGGGGGACGCGCTCGAACGGCGGGGCGACCTGGGCGATCCGAAGGTGAGGGGTCATGGAGGGGTCCTTGGAACGGATGATATCCCGCCGGGCGGGATAGCCCGGAAGACGGGCTTCGAGCGTACGGCGACGTGGTTCGCTCCTGCGCCGTACCGGGCACCGCAGGCGTGTCAGGCACGTGTCACGCCTCGGTGTGGTATCCATGACCACGAGGCAGCCAGCCTCGCGTTGGAGGCAAGACCGTGAGCGCAACGCCGACTGGTGGGCGACGCCGGACCACGGGGACGGTCCGCGCCGCGCTGCGCCGCCGCGCCAGCCAGGACATCCCGCGCTGGGGTCAGCTCTCGGTCAGCCCTCGGGGCGGTGTCGCCATCGGGATCGCCGTCGGCCTCCTCGCGATCGCCGCCAAGGCCGCGCTCAACGTGATCCTCGGTGGCGAGACCGGGTACATGCTGCTGACGGGTGCCGTGGCCCTCGCGGCCTGGACCGGAGGGCTAACGGGTGGCCTCACGACGACCGTCCTGGCGGGCATCCTCAACGCCGTCCTGTTCGTCGGGCCGAGTGGGGCATCGTTCGAGCTCACGGCCATCGACGTCGCCCGCACGGTGCTGTACCTGGTGGCCGGGACGATCGTCTCGATCGCCATCGCGTTCCTGCGCGCATCGCGCGATCGACTCACCCGGACGCTGGACGAGGTCGGGTCGATGGCCTCCGACCTCGAGCGCCGCGACGAGCGCCTGGAGCTGGTCCTCGCCGCCTCCGGCACCGGCTTCTGGGAATGGGACGTCCGGACGGGGACGCTCCTCTGGTCTGAGGCGATCTTCCGCCAGCACGGTCTCGAGCCGACGGACGGCTCCCCGTCGTACGAGCGCTACATCGAGACGATCCACCCGGACGACCGTGCGGCGTTCCAGGCCGCCGTGAACGAGGCGCTCAATGGCGGACCGGACCTCGACGAGGAATTCCGGATCGTCTGGCCTGACGGCTCGATCCACTGGTCGCATGGCGTCGGGCGCGTCTTCCGCGACACGGCGGGTGAGCCGATCCGGATGGTGGGGACCGGCGAGGACGTCACCGAGGCCCGCCGCCTGGAATGGGAGCGCGACCGATTCGTCGCCGATGAACGACGGGCCGGCGCCTTCCGCGAGGCGTTCCTGGACGTCATCTCGCACGAGTTGCGCACCCCCATCACCACCATCCTGGGCCTGACCCAGATCCTCGCCCGGCCCGGCCGCCAGACGACCCCCGAGGAGCAGGCGGGCCTGATCGAGGACATCTCGGCCGAATTGGAGCGGCTGCACCGGCTGGTCGAGGACCTGCTCGTCCTGACCCGCGCCGAGCGCGGCGAGTTCTCCATCGAATCCGAGCCGCTCGAGCTACGCCGGCTGCTGGCCCGCGTGGTCGAGCGCGAGCGCCTTCGCCTGCCGAGCCTCGACATCCAGACCGAGATCCCGCGGGTCCTGCCGGTGGTCGCCGGCGAGGAGGTCTACGTCGAGCAGATCGTCCGCAACATGCTGGGCAATGCCGCGAAGTACACGCCTACCGGGACGCGGGTCGTCGTCCGGGCGGAGGCCGATGGCGAGGACGTCGCGATCCGCGTGCTCGATTCCGGCCCGGGGATCGACGAGGCGGCCACTCGGCACGCGTTCGAGCTCTTCTATCGCGACCCATCGCGAGCCAGGGCCGTGGCAGGATCCGGGATCGGCTTGTTCGTCTGCGCGAGCCTGGTCGAGGCCATGGGCGGAACGATCTGGGCGAAGCAGCGGCCAGAGGGCGGCACCGAGTTCGGGTTCACCCTGCGGGGACTGCCCGATGACGAGGCGGGGCACGTCATCCGTCCGGCGAGCGCCACGACCGTCTAGCCGGTCCGCGGATGTCAGGCCGTTGTTAGGTCTCTGGCCCCGGTCGTAGCGAACCGAACGGGCCTCGCGGGCGACAGTAGGGAAAGCTCCGATCCGGCCACCGTCCCAGATGGGCCGCGGTCCCCGTATCCGGATCGGCTGGAGGTATCTGATGGGAATCATCGCGTGGATCGTCCTCGGGGCGATCGCCGGCTATATCGCCGGCTTCCTCGTCAAGGGTGACGAGGGTCTGGGCGTCATCGGACACATCGTCCTCGGGATCGTCGGCGCCGTCGTCGGCGGGTTCCTCGCGAGTGTGTTGCTCAACACCAACCCGATCGACGGTGCGTTCGACGTCGCCTCGATCGTCACCGCCGTCATCGGCGCCGTCATCGTCGTGCTCGTGGTGGGCGCGGTGACCGGACGGACCCGCGCCGGGCGCGGCTCGATCTAGGGTCCCCTCAGAGCTGCAAGGCGTCTGTCACCACGGACGCAGGACCGACCGGAGGGCCTGACACCAAGGCGCCGGTACGGTCGGTCCAACACCCGCTCGATCCCCGGGCGGCGCTCACGGAGGTCGCAGGACCATGGATGACGTCAAGAAGGCCTATCGGGAAGTCGAGCAGGGCGCCAAGGAGACCTGGCGCAAGATCGACGGTGACGAGGACGCCAAGGACAAGGTCGGCAATGCCGGCGACCAGATCCGCAAGGACCTCGGCAACGCGGGCGACGAGATGGACAAGAGCGCCGAGCAGGAGCGCGAAGCCCAGCATTCTCGCTGATCCGAGTCCAGACCACGACCCCCGGCCTTCGCGGCCGGGGGTCGTTCCTGTGTCCGGAGTTCGCAATGCGCCACGCCGATGCAACGGGCGCCGCCGAACCACGCGTGCGCCTGACCCGCCTCCGGGCGGACCCTGAGGCCATGGAGTCCCGATCCACGGACGACGCGTTCCTCGAGACGGTCGCCCACGAGCTGCGAACGCCGGTCACCACCATCTACGCGGCCGCCTACGTGCTCGCCGAGGCTCGGCTCACCGAGGCCGACCAGCGGGCCCTCGCCAAGGACCTCGTCGTCGAGTCGGAACGCCTCTATCGCCTGGTCGAGGACCTGCTCGTCTTCGGGCGCACCACGTCGCCGCTCGGGGTCGAGCGAGAGCCGGTGCTGCTCAGCCGCATCGTCCTCGAGGTGATCGAGCAGGAGCGGCTGCTGCTCTCCGGGCACCGCATCGCCTTCACCGGCCCCCGTGACGCAGTCGCCGAGTCGGCCGACACGACACTGGTCCGCCACATCGTCCGCAACCTGCTCGACAATGCGGTGCGCTACGCCCCGGCCGGTGGGACGGTCGACGTGGTCGTCCAGCAGACCGCGGACGAGGTGGTCGTCCGCGTCCTCGACGGCGGCATGCACGACATGGTCACCGACGGTGAGACCACCCTCGAGATCGGAACGAGTCCGCGGAACGTCGCGCAACGTGCGGGTGCGGGCCTCCGACTTCACGTCGCGAACCGGCTCGCGACGGCCATGGGCGGCCGCATGTGGGCCGGGCCGCGCGAGGGATCCGGCTCCGAATTCGGCTTCGCGCTACCGCGGACCGCCTGATCCACGCGTGCGGCGGGTCCTGGCGGCGGCGGAGCCGGCCGCACGGCTCGCGCGCTTCCTCACGAGCTTGACGACGGCCGCGGCCTCGGCCTCGGTGGCCCCGGCAGGAGCCTCACCGGCGTCCTCGGTCGCCTCCACCAACGCGCCCCCGAGGGAGCCCTCGAGGTAGGCGTCGATCACCGCGGGGTGGACGTAGCTGTTGCGGGCGACGGTCGGCGTGTTGCCCAGCCGATCGGCCGTCTCCGCCATGGCCGTCGCGACCCCGTGGCGCTGGTCATCGTCGGTCCCCTCACCGGGCGCGAGGGCACGCAACGCCCGATAGGCCAGGACCGTCCCGGCCCAGGTGCGGAAGTCCTTCGCCGTGAAGTCCCCGCCGCTGGCGGAGCGCAGGTACTCGTTGATGTCGTCCGAGGTGACGTCGTGGACGGCATCGTCGGCATCCACGTACTGGAACAGCTCCTGCCCGGGAAGCTCCTGGCAGCGGCGGACCACCGCCGCGAGGCGACGGTCCCGCAGGCCGACGTCGTGCCGCTTGCCGGACTTGCCGGGGAAACGGAAGCGGATCTCCGTCCCGCGCACCCGGGCGTGCCGGTCGCGCATCGTCGTGAGGCCGAACGAGCGGTTGAGCCGGGCATATTCGTCGTTGCCCACGCGGATCAGCGTCAGCTCGAGCAGGCGGACCACGGCCGCGAGCACCTTCTCGCGCGGCAGGCCGGGTCGCGCGAGGTCGCGGTCGCACCGCTCGCGGATGGCCGGCAGCGCCTTCGCGAACCCGACCATCCGGTCGAACTTCGATTCGTCCCGGCGACGGCGCCACCGTTCGTGATAGCGGTGTTGCTTGCGGCCGCGGGCGTCGCGGCCGGTGGCTTGGATATGGCCGTTGGGATCGGGGCAGATCCAGACGTCGGTCCAGGCCGGCGGGATCGCGATGGCGCGGATCCGGGCGAGGGTCGCTCGATCGCGCACCAGCGAGCCGTCGGGGGCGCGGTACGAGAAGCCGCGCCCCGACCGGCGGCGGGTGATCCCTGGCCGATCGTCGTCCGCGTAGCGGAGCCCGGCCAGACGCGCTTCCCGGGCCGGTTCGGTGACGGTGTCCATCGAGGCGAGGGTGGCACCCCGTCCATCGCGCTGATGGATGTCGCGATCCACGATATGTGACAGCTCCATCGCACCATGAGGTGCGAGACGCCTGCAAGCCAGAAGGCCCGGCGGGCGAGTCGCCCGATCGGCCCCGGATGCGACCGTGGTGTCCTGCACAGAGAAAGGAGCCACCAGATGTCCCGAGTCGAGCAGTCGATCGATGTCGATGTCCCCGTCCGCGTGGCGTACGACCAGTGGACCCAGTTCGAGTCGTTCCCGGAGTTCATGGACGGCGTCGTCCGCGTGGTCCAGGGCGACGACCGGACCCTGACGTGGCTGGTCACGGTCGGCGGCCAGCGCAAGCAGTGGACCGCGGAGATCGTCGACCAGACGCTGGACCGCCGCGTCGCCTGGAAGAGCATCCAGGGCACGGAGAACGCCGGCGCGGTCCTGTTCGAGCCGCTCGATCCGGAGCGGACCCGCGTCGTGCTCAGGATCGAGGCGGAGCCGCAGGGCATCGTCGAGCGGATGGGGGATGCCGCCGGGTTCCTCGATCGCCGCGTGGCGGGCGACCTCGAGCGATTCAAGGCCTTCATCGAGTCGCGCGGGCATCCGACCGGGGCGTGGCGCGGTGAGATCCACGGCGACGACGTCCAGCCCGACCCGGACGAGGTCATCGAACCCGTCGCGGACCGGCGGCCGGGCGCGGACGCCGCCTGATCCTGACGGCAGTGGGATACGCTGCCGACGCAAGCAACGAGGTGCGAGATGCCGCAGAAGGCGTGGACCGACAAGCGGGAACGGCAGTACGAGCACATCAAGGACTCGTACGAGGAGCGCGGTGTGGGCGAGGACGAGGCCGAGGAGCGGGCGGCCCGGACCGTGAACAAGGAGCGTGCCGAACACGGCGAGACCAAGGCCCAGCGCTCGAAGCGCTCCTGACTCCATGCCAGGCGCCGCTCCGTCCCGCGAACCGACATGGGCGAGACGGCTCGGCGCCGAGGCGTTCGGCACGTTCGCCCTGGTCTTTGCCGCGGTCGGCGCGGATGCGATGGCGAGCGTCGCTGGCGGGCAGATCGGCACGGCCGCCCGCGCCGTGGCGCCGGCGCTGGTGGTGACGGCCATGATCTATGCCATCGGGGACGTCTCGGGCGCCCATTTCAACCCGGTGGTCAGCCTCGCCTTCACGCTGCGCCGCCTGTTCCCGGCGCGATCGCTGCTCCCCTACTGGGGTGCCCAGGCGGTCGGCGGGCTGGCGGCGGCGCTGGCGGTCGCGGTCATGTTCGGGGACGCCCTGGATGCCGGGGTCACGAAGCCCCACGGCGTCGGCGACGGGGTCGCGGTCGGCCTCGAGACGATCCTGACCCTGCTGCTCGTCGTCGTCATCCTCGGGACGGCGGACCGCTATCGCGTGATCGGGCACGAGGCGGCGCTCGCGGTCGGGGCCACCATCGCTGTCGGCGGCCTCATCGCCCTGCCGATCGAAGGCGGCTCGATGAACCCGGTCCGCTCGCTCGCCCCGGCGATCGTCTCGGGCGATCTCGGCGCGGCCTGGATCTACGTCGCCGGCCCGGCGCTGGGCGCGATGCTGGCGGTCCTCCTGACCCTGTTCCTCCACGGGCCGACCGACGACGACCCGAGCGCTCGCGACGCGGCGCAGGGCTCCCGCGCCGTGCGGACCGGCGGCTAGTCCGACCGTCCGGCGCGGAAGAGGTCCTGGTAGAGCGACCGCAGCCGTTCGATCTCGAGCTCGACGGCGGCGGCCTCCGGTGAGTCCAGTGCCAGCTCCGCCATGCGGCGCTCGGCGGCGCGCCACTCGGTCAGGATCTGGCCCCCGGTGAAGACCTTGGGCGGTGCCTTGGTCGAGCCGCGGATCGGTGCAAGGACCGCGAAATACCCGCCGTCAGCCAGCGTGGTGATGGCGAAGCGGACGCGCACCCGCGAACCATCCAGCCGCTGCAGGGTGGCGTTGCCGCCGATGTCGGGACGGCCGCTGGCCTCCCATTGGGCGCGGAATGCGATGTCGGCATCGACGTCGACAGGTTCGGGGGAGAACGCGCCGGGTGGCAGTGAGCGGAGCTGCTTGAGCCCGATTCCGAGCAGCAGCAACGCCTCGGGGCTGGCGTCCTCGACGGTGCCATCCTGGCGGAGCAGGAGCGTGGCGGCCATGGCCTCGGTTTCGTTCCTGGATCGGCCCCCGGGGGGAGCAGGGTAGCCCATGCGGGCGCGGTGGGCACGACCGCTCCGGATCGCCGACGGCTCGGGTAGCGCGGTGCCGGAGGAGGCCCCGGTCGTACCGTGTCGCGGGGTACGACCAGGGCCTCGGATGCAGGATCCCCGACGCGGGTCTGCAGGATCAGGTCCAGGGCCGATCACGCCTCGTTCGGCGTCTCGACACCAGCCGAGACCCGACGATAGTCGACGCCATGCGGGCGTTCCATATCCGTCGAGGGAGCGGCCCATTGCAATGTCGTGACAGGCGGTCGGAGCCGTCCCCGCCGCGAGCACGCCACGAACGAACGACGGTGCCGCCGGCGGTCCCGGGTCTGTCAGACTTGGCCGACGCACTGAGGGGTCGCGTCGATGAAGGAGGGGTCCGTCCTCCGCCTGTTCACATTCCGCGCCATCCGTCCCGCGTTCGACGAGATCCTGCGCCATCAGCTGGTGCCGGACCTGACGCGGCAGGTCGGCGTGATCGACTGCTACAGCGGCCGCCAGGGTCCCGCCGAGATCGGGCCGCGGATCGTCGCCTCCGTCTGGGCCAGTGAGGAGCAGATGATCCGGGCCATGGGCCACGAGCTCGGCCAGGGGCCGTTCCACCCGGAGTGGCTCGAGGAGACCACGGACCACGTCCTCGAGGTGCTGCCCATCCGGGTCGCGACCGGCGCTCAGGGATCGGACCGGGAGGCACCGATGATCCTGCGGGTTCTGCGCGGGACCGTCGTGCCGGGCGGCCTCGGCCAGTACGTCACCGACGTCCAGGCGGGGGTCGAGGCGGATGCCGCCGCCGGCGTCGGGCCGGTCGCCCTCTACCTCGCCGTGACGGGGCCGGACGCCTTCATCACGCTGTCGGCGTGGCGGACCTGGAACGATGTGGAGCAGGCGACCGGCGGCGACGTCCGCCGACCCCGCGCCACGAGGCACCCCGAGCATCTGGTGGTCTGGGACGTGACCCATTTCGAGATCGTCCAGAGCGCCTGGCCGACATCGGCGCCGAAGGACATGGGGGCCGGCCGGCGGAGCGCGCCGATCGGCTAGGGATCCGCTAGAGCGCCAGCGGGTCGATCTTGTCCGGGTCGATCCCAAGCTCGCGGATCGCCTTCGCCGCCTTGGCGCCTGTGATCGCGCCGCAGCGCGCCAGCGAGACCAGGGTCGCGGCCGCGATGTTGGGCGGGTCGATCTCGAAGAAGGCGCGCAGGTTCTCGCGCGTATCGCTCCGGCCGAACCCGTCCGTGCCCAGCGACACGTACTGCGCGGGGAGCCAGCGCGAGACCATGTCGGGCAGGGTCCGCATCCAGTCGGTCGCGGCCACGATCGGGCCGCCGTCCGCGGTCAGGATCTTGCTCACGTACGGCACTCGCGGTGTCTTGGCATCCGGGTTGAGCCGGTTCCAGCGCTCGGTCTCGATGGCGTCGCGGCGCAGGAGCGGGAACGACGGGGCGCTGTAGACCTCGGCGGCCACGCCGAACTTGTCGGCGAGCAGGTCGCGCGCCGCGATGACCTGCTGGAGGATCGCGCCGGACCCGACGAGCCGCGCCGGGTGGGCGTCGCGCCCGAGGTCGGGTGCGGCCGCGAACCGGTAGACGCCGCGCAGGATCTCCTCATCGGTCAGCCCCTCGGGGCGGATCGGCTGAGGGTAGTTCTCGTTGTAGAGCGAGATGTAGTAGAAGACGTCCTCGGGCTTCGGCCCGTACATCCGCACGACGCCGTCGCGGACGACCGCCGCGAGCTCGTACGCGAAGGCCGGATCGTAGCCACGCAGGTTCGGGATGGTGGAGGCCAGGATGTGGGACTGGCCGTCGTCGTGCTGGAGGCCTTCGCCGGTGAGGGTCGTGCGTCCGGCGGTGGCCCCCATGAGGAACCCGCGACCGCGGGCATCGCCGAAGGCCCACATCTGGTCGCCCGTCCGCTGGAACCCGAACATCGAGTAGTAGATGTAGAACGGGATCATGCCCATCGAGTGCGTGGCGTAGGCGGTGCCGGCCGCCTGGAACGACGCCATCGAGCCCGCCTCGGTGATCCCCTCCTCGAGGACCTGGCCGTCGGTCGCCTCGCGATACGAGAGCACGAGGTCCGAGTCGACCGGCTCGTAGCGCTGGCCGAGGGCGGAATAGATCCCGACCTCCTTGAAGAGCGGGTCCATGCCGAAGGTGCGCGCCTCGTCCGGGATGATCGGCACGATCCGCGGGCCAAGCTCCTTGTCGCGGATCAGGTTGCGCAGGATCCGGGTGAACACCATGGTCGTGGAGACCGGGGTCGGGCTGCCGGCCGCGAACTCGGCGTCGACCTCGGGCGCCGGCGCCGGCAGCGGCTTCGAGCGGACCACCCGCTTCGGGAGCAGTCCGCCGAGGGCCTTGCGGCGCTCCATCAGGTACTCGACCTCGGGTGACTTGGGACCCGGGTGGTAGTACGGGGCGTCCTTCAGGTGGTCGTCGGGGATCGGCAGCTCGAGCCGGTCGCGGAAGACCCGCAGCTCGGTCTCGGACAGCTTCTTGGTCTGGTGGGTGACGTTGCGGGCCTCCACGCCGGCACCGAGCGTCCAGCCCTTGACCGTCTTGGCCAGGATCACCGTCGGCGCACCCTTGTGCTCGGTCGCGGCCTTGTACGCGGCGTAGAGCTTGCGGTAGTCGTGACCGCCGCGGCGGAGCTTGGCGAGGTCGTCGTCGGAGAGGTGCTCGACGAGCTTCCCGAGGCGCGGGTCCGGCCCGAAGAAGTGCTCGCGGATGTACGCGCCGCCGGCGACCGAGAACTTCTGGAACTCGCCGTCGACCGTCTCGTTCATCTGCTGGACGAGCAGGCCGTCGACGTCGCGGGCGAGGAGCTCGTCCCACTCGCGCGCCCAGATGACCTTGAGCACGTTCCAGCCCGAGCCGCGGAAGACCGCCTCCAGCTCCTGGATGATCTTGCCGTTGCCGCGGACCGGCCCGTCGAGGCGCTGCAGGTTGCAGTTGACCACGAAGGTCAGGTTGTCGAGGCCCTCGCGGGCGGCGACATGCAAGGCGCCGAGCGATTCGGGCTCGTCGGTCTCGCCATCACCGAGGAATGCCCAGACGCGGGACTGGGAGGTATCGGCCAGGCCGCGGTTGTGCAGGTAGCGGTTGAAGCGGGCCTGGTAGATGGCGCTGATCGGGCCGAGGCCCATCGAGACCGTCGGGTACTCCCAGAAGTCCGGCATCAGCCGCGGGTGCGGGTACGAGCTGAGACCCTGCCCCGGGACCGTCTCGCGGCGGAAGTGGTCGAGCTGGTCCTCGGTCAGGCGGCCGTCGAGGAACGCCCGCGCGTAGATCCCCGGCGCGGCGTGACCCTGGTAGAAGATCTGGTCGCCGGCCTTGTCGCCGTCCTTGCCGCGGAAGAAGTGGTTGAAGCCGGTCTCGTACAGGCTCGCTGAGCTGGCGTAGGTCGAGAGGTGGCCGCCGATGCCCGGGAAGCGCGAGTTCGCGCGGAGGACCATCGCCATCGCGTTCCAGCGGACGATCCGCCGGATGCGCAGCTCGATCGCCTCGTCGCCGGGGAAGTCCGGCTCCTGCTCGGGGCTGATCGTGTTGATGTAGCGCGTCTGCGTGAGCGGCGGGAGGCCGATCTGCAGCTGTCGTGCACGCTTGAGGAGCTTGTAGACGAGGAACCGTGCCCGGGTCTCGCCCTCGTCCTCCACGACCTGGTCGAGCGAGGACATCCATTCGTCCGTCTCGTCGGGATCGATATCGGGCAACTGGTGCTTGAACTGGTCGAAGTACATACAGGCGGCAGGGTAGCCCATCCGGTCGCAAGTCGCGGTCGAGCCGACGTTGCCGTTGGGTTACGCGCCGGTGCACGGCCGGCATGGTCGTGGGCGGCGCAAGGGGACGCTGCAGGCAAGCGGACGTTGCAGAACGTGATGACCGGAGGCAATGCGCCTCCTGCCCGCTGCAACGTCGGCGCAAGGCCCGATGGCGCACCATGGTGGGCACATCACCCCAGGAGATGCCTTGAGTACGCAACCACTCGTGCTCGTCGCCGACGACGAGCCGCGGATCACCAAGCTCGTGTCGATCGCCCTCAGCGAGGAGGGCTTTCGCGTGGTCACCGCGAACAGCGGCGAGGAAGCCCTGACCAAGGCGGAGGAGGTCCGCCCGGACATCGTCCTGCTCGACATCGTCATGCCCGACCTCGACGGCATCGAGGTCATGCGCCAGTTGCGCGAGCGCCGGCCCGTCGCGGTCATCCTGCTGACGGCCAAGGGCTCGACCTCGGACAAGGCCAAGGGCCTCGACCTGGGCGCCGACGACTACATCGCCAAGCCGTTCCACCCCGACGAGCTTGCCGCGCGCGTGCGGGCCGTGCTGCGGCGCGTGTCGGGCGCGCAGCCGGGCGCCGGGATCCTGCGCTTCGACGACATCGAGATCGACCTCGAGCGGCGGGTCGTCACCCGCGACGGCGAGATGGTGCAGCTGTCGCGGACCGAGTGGCTCCTGCTCCAGCACCTGGCCGCCAACGCCGGCAAGGTCGTGCTCCACACCGAGCTGCTGACCAAGGTCTGGGGACCCGAGTATCGCGACGACCTGCAGTACCTGCGCGTCTGGGTGTCGCGCGTCCGCCGCAAGCTCGGCTCCGAGCCGGGCGAGCCGGGCCGCATCAAGACGTTCCAGGGCATCGGCTATCTGCTGGACGTGGAGCCGGCGACCTCGGGCGAGTCGAACTCGGCGGTCGCGTCCGAACGGGTCGAGGATCCGTCGCTCATCGGGTGACGGGGAGCGGCGCGGGCCGCTCCCCGCCGAGCGGGCAACTCCCCGTCGACCGCGAGCCGCCCCGGTCGACCGCGAGTTCGGCGCCGGCCCGCCCTCTGCGCCGAAGTCGACTCTGAGTCCTCTCTTCGGGCTAGGCGCGCCCGTTCCCGCTCGACGTATGCCGCCCATTCATCAGATCGGGCCTAGAACCGGACTAACGTCGCACCGCCGCGGGATCCGGTCCCCATCGCCTGCGTGACCGAGCGTGAGCCGAGGCCTCCACGGCGGCTCGCGCCGCGTCCCCATCCGCCATAGGCAACGTAGCGGACCCCTACCGCCGACAGATATGAATGGGGCGTATAGCGGACTGGGTACCGCGACCGATCGAGCTGCTGCCACACGCGCTCCCGCCCGCCCGAACGATCCGGGGCCCGGCACGGCGCCGCTCTCGCGCACTCACCGCTCTCGCGCCACTCGCTCCACCGCCCTCCCGCCCCTGCGCTACCCTCGGGGCATGCAGCGATACCAACCCGGGACCGCGCTCGTGGTCGTCGATCTCCAGAACGATTTCGCCGATCCGGCCGGCGGCCTGAGCGTGTCCGGCGGCGACGCCATCGTCCCGACCGTGAACCGCGAGATCGAGATGGCCCGCAACAACGGCGCGATCGTGGCGTTCACCCAGGACTGGCATCCGGAGTCGACGCCCCACTTCGCCAAGGACGGCGGCATCTGGCCGGTCCACTGCGTCGCGGACACCTGGGGCGCGCAGCTCCATCCCGACCTCGACGCCCCCGATGACGCTCCGCGCGTCCGCAAGGGCACGAACGGCGAGGACGGCTATTCCGGCTTCACGATGCGCGACCCCGTCAGCGGGGAGACGATGCCCACCGAGCTCGAGCCGCTGCTTCGCGAGGCGGGCGTCGAACGGGTCGTGGTCGTCGGCCTCGCGACCGACTACTGCGTCAAGGCCACCGCGCTCGATGCCGTCCGGCTGGGCTTCGACACCGCCCTGCTGACCGACGCGATCGCGGCCGTCGAGCTCCAGCCCGGCGACGGCGAGCGCGCCATCGAGGAGATGCGCGACGCCGGGGTCGTCCTGTGGCGCTCGGTGATGCGGTGACCAGACGGCGACGAGCGGCGACGCGCGGTGGCCCAGGTGAACGCCGTGGCCCGTGACCACCCGTGCCGCGCTGACCGCCCGGTGACCGCCGCATGATCCGCGGCGTGCTGCGGCTCGGCGCCGTCGGCATCGTCGGCGCATGGGTCCTCGAACGCGCGCTGCGCCGGCGGGCTGGCGGCGACCAGCCCGCGCCGATCTCGACGATGGTCGTCATCGATGCCCCGATCGAGCGTGTCTGGGCGGTCGTGGCCGACATCGAGGGGCAGCCGCGCTGGATGCACGAGCTGAAGTCCGTCCAGTTGCTGACACCGCCGCCGGTCGGCGTCGGGACACGCGGCGTGGGCACGGTCCGGATCATGGGCATCTCGGTCACGGATCCGGTGTCGATCACGGGGTTCGAGCCGCCCACCCGCTTATCGATCCGCCACGAAGGGACGTTCACGGGGGGCGGCACGATCACGCTGGCGCGCGAGGGGGATGCGGCGACCGATCCAGCACACGCCTCGCCCGCCCGGACCATCGTCCGCTGGGATGAGCGCGTCGTCCCCCCGCTCCTGCCCCACTCGGGTTCGCTCCTGCAACGGCCGATCATGCGGTCGATCTTCCAGGGCGACCTCGACCGCCTGCGCGACCTCATCGAATCCGGCGCGGTCTGACCGGCCCGATGCAGGTCCACCTCGTCGACGCCACCTACGAGCTGTTCCGGGCGCACTTCGCGCCGCGGCCGCCGGTCCTCGGCCGCGACGGCATCAACCTCTCGGGCGTCTCGGGGCTGTGCGACCAGCTGCTGTATCTGCTCCGCGAGGAGGGCGCCACGCACGTCGGGTGCGCCACGGACCGCGTGATCGAGTCGTTCCGCAACGACCTCTTCCCGGGCTACAAGTCGTCGGCTGGCATGCCGCCCGAGCTGCTGTCCCAGTTCCCGATCGCGGAGGCCGCCGTCGAGGCGCTCGGCATCGTGCTCTGGCCGATGGTCGAGTTCGAAGCCGACGACGCCATCGCCGCCGCCGCGGTCCGTTTCGCCGCCGACAAGGCCGTCGAAAAGATCCTGGTCTGCACCCCGGACAAGGACATGGCCCAGCTCGTCGTGGACGACCGGATCGTGCTCTGGGATCGGCGCCGCGGGATCACCTACGACGATGCCGGTGTCCGCGAGAAGTGGGGCGTGCCGCCGACCTCGATCCCGGATTACCTGGCACTCGTCGGCGACGCATCCGACGGGTATCCCGGGCTCACCGGCTGGGGCGCCAAGTCCACGGCCGCCGTCCTCACGGTCTACGGCCACCTCGAGGACGTGCCGAAGCAGGCATCGAAGTGGGAGGTCCCCGGCGTCGGCGGCTCGCGAGCGATGGGGCTCGCCGCGGCACTGCGCGACCAGTGGGAAGACGCCCTCCTGTACCGCGACCTCGCGCGCCTGCGCACGGCGGAGGACGGTGTGCCGATCCGTCAGCAGACGGTCGACGAGCTGCGCTGGGACGGCGCGCCGCGGACCGCCTGGCAGGCGTTCTGCGAGGAATGGGGTCTCGAACGGTTGCGGACGCGGCCGCATCGCTGGCTCGAGGACGACTAGCGGACCGGATCCAGCCTAGCGGACCAGCTCGAGCAGCGCCCCGTGATGGGCGGGCGGCGCCGCGAGGATGCCGATCGAGGCCGGCGAGTGCGCGACGTCGAACCAGGGCGCCCCGGTCATCGAGGTGACGCGCGCCCCGCCGCGCTCGGCGATCAGCCCGGCCGCGGCGATGTCCCAGGTCGACAGGCCGCCCTGCTGGATGAACGCATCGAAGCGGCCGTTCGCGACATAGGCGAGCGCGAGCGCCGCGGAGCCCATCGAGCGCGGGATGCGGATGGCCTTGCGAACGTTCCGGCTGCGCGTCGCGACCGCGCGGCCATTGAGCGCCATCGAGATGACGAAGTCGCTGACGCGCTCCTTGTCCGACGCATGGATCGCGCGGCCATCAAGGCTCGCCGGGCCGTCGAACGTGGCCGCGAAGGTCTCGGCGCGAGTGGGGTCGTGGACCACGCCCACCGCCGGCCGGCCACCGTCGACCATCCCGATCGAGACGCAGAAGAACGGGATGCCGTTCGCGTAGTTCACGGTGCCGTCGAGCGGGTCGACGATCCAGACCCGGCCTCTCCCCGAGGTGGGCGCCTCGCCCTTGATCGCCCGATGCTCCCCGCTCTCCTCGGCAAGGAGCGCGTCGTCCGGATAACGGGCACGGATGGCGTCGAGGATCAGGTCCTCGGACAGATGGTCGGCCTCCGTCACCACGTCCCGGGCGCTCTTGTAGTCGATCTGCTCAAGGCGTTCGTAGTGGGCCATCAGGACCTCACCGGCCCGCACGGCCAGCCCCAGCGCGAACGCCAGCTCGTCCTGGTACGCGGCGGCCGTGGGGGCCGGAGGCGCGGACGTCGTCACGGGGCGGCGCACTCGACATCGAGGGCGCGAGCCGTGGTCCCGAGCTCGGTGACGTCCTGCGCGAAGGTGATGGTCTGCTTCGGGTCGATGCGCGGGCTAAGGACGATGGCGCCGGCGCCGCCGTTCCGGTCCTTCGGGTCGGTGACCCGGCACGTGGTCGCCCCGGTGGCGCTGCCGTTATTCGTGACCGTGAGCGTGACGGTCAGCCCCGAGCCCCCCGCGGCGGACGCGGCGGTAACGCTCGCCGGGAACGGCCCGACGCCCGACACCGTCATCCGCGCGACGACCGCGAGGAGGATGACCGCCACCAGCACCCCGATGAAGATGGTCCCGTGCGCCTGCGAGGCGGCCGGATCCTTGAGCCCGAGCGGGTTGCAGCGCTCACAAAGGGCGGTATCGATGGCGACCGGGGCGCCGCAGCGGATGCAGCCGTGCGTGATGCCGGGCGGGGTCGGGGGCGCTGTCGGTTCGATGGCGGCAGCCGGGGTCGGGGTCGTCACAGGTCGATGGTGCCACGAAACCGGCCGACCGCGATGCGGCGGGCATTCCGGGGGAGGCTGGCGGCGGTTGCCGTCAGCGTCGAGCCTGGGTGGCCTTCGGCGGCGAGCCTAGGACTCGGTGCCTTGCTGGGCCTTCGGCTCCCACGGCTGGTGCGCCGTCATGGCGAGCTGCCACCGGCCGCCGATCCTGACGTAGGTCGAGGCGATGCTGCCCCGGTACGGCGTGCCTTCCTTGGCCTGCCGCGCGCTCCCGTGGTAGGTGAGGATCGCGACGTCCGAGGTGATCGCGTGCACGACGACATCGGTCATCTCGACATCGGTCCACGGGGCCTCGGCGGTCATGCTGATCGCCTGGTCCTTCTCGATCGCGCCCATCGGCTCGATCACGGAGAGGCCTCCGTCGGCGACGAGCTCCCGGAAGGTGTCCGGGTCGTCCGATTCGGTCCAGAACCGCCGCTCGATGGCGAGGATCTCGTCAGTCAGCGCCGTGTCGTCGGCAACCAGGGTCTTGTTCGTCATTCGTGGAGTGTCGCGGCCCGGGCGATGCGTCCGGGCTGCCGGATGGGGTTGGCGGGTTACGGCCACGTGCCAAAGCCGCGACCCCGCCGGGCGGTTTCGCCCGCCGGGTGGTTTCGCCCGCCTTCGGTCGCGACGCCGTTCACTGGCGGTGAACGAAGGCACGGTCAGGACTGCGCCGCAGGCCCTTCACGCCGTCCTGTTCGGTCTCACCGAACGTGCGGGCGCCGAAACCCGTCAACGAGCCCTGTCCAGGCCCGGATCCCGGCGCTCGACCGGCAAACGTTCACCGGCAGCGAACGTCGAGCGATTCGAGCCTTCCAGGCGATCCCGCGATCCGCCGGGCGCCGCGCTCCCCCAGGGTGCTTCCCTCCCGGCCCCGCACTTACCAGCGGCGACCGCGTCCACCAGCAGGTCCACGTCCGCGGTCGTTCGCGCCAGCACGATCGCGCCGTCGGCGCCGGCCTCGCGCCACCGGTCCCAGGTCCCTCGCGGGTCCTCGACCCAGGGCGACCCGTCGAGCGTCTCGTCCGACAGCCACTCCCCCTGGAACCCGACGTAGAGGGTCTGGTCCGCGCGCCGCTTGCCGGCCGCCTCGAGCGCCTCGAGGTAGAGCGGCAGGTCCGTCGTGAAGCGCTCCTCGAACGTCGTCCAGCCGTCGCCGATCCGCGCCGCCAGCCGCGCCCCCGACGGCGTCTCGCCGCCGATGACGATCTTCGGCGCCGGGTCCGGCACCGGCCGCGCGTACGCCTCGACCAGCGGGTAGAACGGCGACTCGCGGGTCACCGGGCCGCCGGTCCACAGCGCCCGGATGACCGCGACGGCCTCCTCCAGCCGCGCGACGCGCTCGGGCGGCGTCGGGAACTCCATCCCGTAGGCCGCGTGCTCCTTGGGGTGCCCGCCGATCCCGATGCCGAGGACCAGCCGGCCGCCGCTGGCGATCTGCAGCGTCGAGGCCATGCGCGCCACGACCGCCGGGTGCCGGTTGATGACGTTGAGCACGAACGAGCCGACCGAGATCCGCGACGTCGACGCCGCCGCCATGGCCAGCGCGGTCCAGTTCTCGACGACGGGGACGGTCAGGTCGCCGCGGCCCATGAAGTGGTCCCAGGCCCAGACGCCGGCGTAGCCGGCCTCGTCGAGCCGCCGGGCGCTCTCGAGCCACCATCGCGGCTCGGCACGGATCGTGCGCAGGCTGACGCCGATGGGAAGCGCGTCGGTCATGGCCGCCGCTCCCCGGCGCGTCCAGCCGCTCCCCGTCGTCCAGCCGCTCCCCCCGCGCCCTCACAGGCCCGTCTCGAAGAGCCGGATGTCCTCGGCCGCGATCGTGTGGCCGTCGCCGCGGGTCGGGTCCAGCGCGGCCCGCGCCCCCAGCGCGTCGAGGTCTTTCGGGAACCGCCCGATCAGGTCGAGCACCACCTTCTGGATCCGCTCCGCGTTCGCCTGGAAGACCTCGAGCACGTCGGTCGCGTTGACCGCCTCGGTGCCCTCGTGGACGCCGGCGTCGTAGTCGGTGATGAGGCTGATGTTCACGACCGCGATCCCGAGCTCGCGGCACAGCCACGCCTCGGGGTACTGGGTCATGTTGATGACCTCCCAGCCGGCGTCGCTGAACCACTTCGACTCGGACTTCGTCGAGAACCGCGGGCCCTGGATCACGACCACCGTCCCGCGCTCGTGCACCTCGATGCCGTGGTCGCGGATCGTGTCGATCGCCAGCCGGCGGAGCACCGGGTCGTAGGTCTCGGCCGAAGACAGGTGCGTGACGATCGGCCCGTCGAAGAATGTGTCGATCCGGCCCCGGGTCCGGTCCACGAACTGGTCGCACACGACGAAGTCCCCGGGCTTGACCGCGAGCTGCAGCGAACCGGCGGCGCACGGCGAGATCGCCGCCTTGACCCCGAGCGAGCGCATCGCCCAGACGTTGGCGCGGTAGTTGATCTGGTGCGGCGGGATCGTGTGGCGGCGACCGTGGCGCGGCAGGAACGCGACCTTCCGTCCCGCGACATCGGCGAGGAAGATCGAATCCGACGGCGCCCCGTACGGCGTGTCCACCTTGATCTCGCGGACGTCGTCGAGGAGCGAGTAGAACCCCGAGCCTCCGAAGACACCGATCTCCGCCGTATCCGCCACGCTGTCGCCTCCATCGCTGCCATCGAACCGGCGACCGCGGCCGGGCCACCAATTCTAGGCGCCACGGACTACGATGGCGTCACGACTCCCCGACAGCGATGCGAGGCGACGATGGATGACCCGACTCCCAGCTCCACGACCCGGATGGACACCCCCGAACCGCCACCGGCCGGGTACGGCGCCGCGCCCCCACCGCCCCCGTCAGCCGGGTTCGGCGCCGCGCCCCCGCCGCCTCCGCCCGCGGGACCCGGCTGGGACCAGTCGTACCGGCACCGCCATCGCGACGGCAGCGGCCGCTGGTGGAGCCTGTTCGGCGGCCTCGTGCTGCTCGGGCTCGGGCTGTGGTTCTTCGCCGACAAGACGCTCGGCATCGACATGCCGGACCTCCGCTGGAGCCAGCTCTGGCCGCTGATCCTCATCGTGGTCGGCGTCCTCGTCCTGCTCGGCGCGTTGCGGCGCGAACGCCACTGACCGTGGAGCCGGGCTGGACCCAGGGCGACGGCTCGGCCGCCGATCGCCTCTCGCTCGCGGACTGGCGGCGTCGCACGGCCGCGCTCTACGCCGAGGTCCGGGGGATGGCCGCGACCGACACGGCGATCGCGCACGCCCACTGGCGGGCCGTCCGCGAGCAGCTCTACCGCGAGCACCCGCAGTCGCCGGTGCCGGCCGCGGAACGGGACGCCTTCACGGCCCGCCACTTCGACCACGATCCGCGGCTCCGCTTCGAGGTCGTCGTGGAACCGGCCCCTCCCCCGGCGCCCGGCGCGCTCGCGCTCGAACTGCCCAACAGCGGTGCCGACAGCCTCGCCTTCAGCCGCCTCGGAACGGTGTCCCTGCCACTCCCCGAGGGGCCGCGGTCGCTGTCGGTCTTCTGGATGGCCGGCTACGCGGGCGGGCTCTTCCTGCCGTTCCGCGATGCGACCAACGGCACCGAGACCTATGGCGCGGGCCGCTACCTGCTCGACACGGCCAAGAGCTTCGACCTCGGCGGTGACCCGTCCGCGGGCACGCTCATCCTCGACTTCAACTTCGCGGTCCAGCCGTCCTGCGCCTTCGACCCCCGCTGGGCCTGCCCGCTGGCGCCGCCGGAGAACCGCCTCGACGTCCCGATCCGCGCCGGGGAACGCCTGGCCTGACCGCCACGACCTGGCCCCCGGCGCCCTCGCGTGCGGCCGCGGAGCCGGACGCTCGCGTACCATCGGGCCATGAGCTTCTCCGCATGAGACCCGCACCTTCCTGGCCCGCCCGGGCCTGTACGCGACCATCGCGACCATCGATGCCGACAGCGCACCTCGCCAGGCCGTCATCTGGTACCTCGTCGACGGCGATTCGATCGTCATCAACAGCCTCGTCGGCCGGCGCTGGCCGGGGAACCTGCTGCGGGATCCTCGGATCGCGGTGGCGGTCAGCGATCCCGGCCCCGACGAGCTCTGGGTCGGCCTGACGGGCACGGCCGAGGCGGTCACGGACCAGGCGATCGCGCAGGCCGATATCGCCGCGCTGGCCCACCGCTATCACCCCGACGACCCCGCCGCGGCCGAACGGCTCATCCGGGAGCGGTTCTCGACGCAGGAGCGCATCAGCTTTCGTGTCGCCGTCGCGAAGGTCCATGAACACTTCGACTGAGCGCGCGGGGGACTGACGACGATGCGGTTCGGCCTCCAGCTCTGGTCGCAGCAGACGTCGTGGGCCGGCTTCCGGGACGCGGCCCTGGCCGCCGAGGACGCCGGCTGGGATTCGGTCTGGACCTGGGACCACCTCAACGCGATCTTCGGGCCGTGGGAGCAGCCCATCTTCGAGGGCTGGTCCGTGCTCTCGGGGCTCGCCCCGATCACGAGGCGGGTCCGGCTCGGCTTGATGGTCGGCGCCAACACGTTCCGCAACCCGGGCCTCACCGCCAAGCTCGCGACGACCCTCGACCACCTCTCGGACGGCCGCGCGGTCCTCGGCATCGGGGCCGCCTGGTTCGACCGCGAGCACGAGGCCTTCGGCATCCCGTTCGGCGAGACCCCCGGCTGGCGGATCGACCGTCTCGGTGAGTCCGTGATGCTGATGCGCCGGCTGCTCGACGGCGAGCGGTTCAGCCACGAGGGCGCCTATCACACGTTCACGGACGCGCTCGTCGCGCCGCGCCCCGTCCAGGCCCACCTGCCGATCCTCATCGGCGGGTCCGGCCCGAAGAAGACCATGCGGATCGTGGCCGAGTCCGCGGACGCCTGGAACACCTGGGGCGACATCGAGGTCGTCCGCACGCAGCTGGAGATCCTGGCCGAGCATGGCGCCGCCGTCGGACGCGAGGTCTCGACCATCGAGAAGAGCGTCAGCTTTCCCATGATCCTGCGTGACACGGCGGCTGCGGCAGAGACGCGGTTCGGCGAGCTCCTCGCCGCGAACGGACTCGACGACCTGCCGGACTCGATCCCGCTCCTGGGATCGCCGGCGTCGGCCGCCGACCTGCTTCGACCGTATCAGGAGCTCGGGTTCGAGACCGTCATCGTCCGGATGCCTGCCCCCTACGACCGCGAGACCATCGAGCGGATGGCCGAGGTCATGGCCGTGCTCGACGCGTGAAGGTCGTCGTCCTCGCCGGGGGGACCGGCGGTGCGAAGCTGGCCCATGGGTTCCAGCTGGCACTCCCCGTTGGCGACGCCACGGTCGTCGTCAACACCGGAGACGATGTCGAACGGCACGGCCTCCTCGTGATGCCCGATCACGACGCGATCCTCTACATGCTCACCGGCACGTTCGACGACGAGCGTGGTTGGGGTGTGGCCGGCGAGACCTGGACCGTGATCGATGCCCTGGCCGAGTACGGCGAGGAGACCTGGTTCCGCCTCGGCGACCACGATTTCGCGACCCACATCGCGCGCGGCGCGCGACTGCGGACCGGGGCCACGCTCACGCATACCGTGCTGGAGCTGCAGCGCGCCCGCGGCGTCCCGACGGCGATCCTCCCGATGAGCGACCAGCCGGTCCGCACCCAGGTCCGCACCGACGACGGCTGGCTGGACTTCCAGGACTACTTCGTGCGGCTGCGCCAGGGGCCGGACGTCCGCGAGGTCCGTTTCGATGGCATCGACGCCGCCCGGCCGACCGAGGCGGTCGCCGCCGCGCTCCATGACGCGGAGGTGATCGTCATCGGGCCGTCGAACCCGATCGTCTCGATCGGACCCATCCTCGCGGTGCCGGGGATCGCCGGGATGCTGGCGGCCGCGCGCGCCCGCGGCGTCCCGGTCGTCGCGGTCAGCCCGATCATCGGCGGGAAGGCGTTGAAGGGACCGGCCGACCGGATGCTCGCGTCGCTCGGTCACGGGTCGAGCGCCTCGGCGGTGGCCGCGCTCCTGCGGCCCTCGATCGATGCGTTCGTGCTCGATACGGCGGATTCCGCGCTCGAGCCCGAGATCGCCGCGCTCGGCCTGCGGACCCTCGTGACCGACACGATCATGGCCGACGACGCGGGCCGCGCCCGGCTGGCGCGGGCTGTCATGGGGTTCGCCCAGTGAGCGCCGCACCGGCGCCACGGCCGCATCGCCGCGATCATCCCGGTCGGCACGGCCGAGGGCGCCAAGACCCGACTCGGCGAGACCCTCGACGCCGAGGAGCGTCACGATCTGGTCGATTCGTTGCTGGCACGGACCGTCGCGACCGCCCTGGCCGTCACCCGATTCGATGACGTCCTCGTTGTCAGCCCCGACCGAGACCTGCTGACCCGCGCAACAGGATTTGGTGCGCGGACGCTTCTCCAGCGGTCCGGACGCCTGCGAGCTGGTCTCACCGTCGCACGCGACGATGTCGTTGCCGGCGGCGCGACCGCGATCGTCGTCCTGCCGATCGACCTGCCGTTCGTGAGTGTCGAGGCCGTCGATGCCGTCATCGATGCGCTCGTTTCGGAGCCTGGGCCGACGGTCGTCCTGATCACCGACCGCCACGGCGCCGGCACCAACGCGCTGGCGCTCCGGCCGCCGGACGTGATCGCGTTCGCGTTCGGCCGCGGGAGCCGGGCGGCCCATCGTGATGGGGCAGCGCGGGCCGGGGCGCGGTACGTGGAGCTTGGTGGGCCACTCACCGTCGACCTCGACACGCCCGAGGACTTGGTCTTCGTCGAATCGACCGCCGCGGAGCGCCTCGGTGTCGGCTGAGGAAGGCCCGGCCGGCGCAGCCACGGGCGGCCCGGCCACCGGAACGAGCGCGGTTACCGTCGTCGCGCTCGACGGCATCCCCGAGATCCGCATCGGCGACGACCTGCCGGCGATCATCGTCGGGGCCATCGAGGGCACGGCCGGGGTGATGCCGCTGACCGAGCAGGACGTGCTCGTCGTGACCCAGAAGATCGTCTCGAAGGCCGAGGGCGCCGTCATCGACCTCACCGGGGTCGAGCCCCGGCCCGAAGCCGTCGAGTTCGCGAAGCGCTGGGACCGCGACCCGCGTCAGGTCGAGGTCGTGCTGCGAGAGGCACGCCGCGTCGTCCGGATGGAGAACGGGGTGATCATCACCGAGACGCCGCACGGGTTCATCTGCGCGAACGGGGGCATCGACGCCTCGAATGTCGGGCCGGGCTCCGGGTCGATCGTGACGCTCCTGCCCCGCGACCCCGACGCGTCGGCCGCCCGGATCCGGGCGGCCGTGTCGGCGCGCTTCGGCATCGACGTACCGGTAGTCATGTCGGACTCGTTCGGCCGGCCGTGGCGCTGGGGCATCGTCGACGTCGCGATCGGCGTGTCCGGGCTGCTGCCGCTCGAGGACCTGCGAGGCGTCCCCGATGCCGACGGCCGCGTGATGCGTTCGACGGTCCGCGCCGTGGCGGACGAGCTGGCGAGTGCCGCCGAGCTCGCCCTCGGCAAGACTGCCGGTCGCCCCGTCGCGATCGTGCGCGGCGCGGCATTCCTGCGCGGCGACGGCCAGATCAGGGATGCACTGATCCCCCGAGAGATGGATCTGTTTCCGTAGGGTTTGCGCCTTGCGGCCAGGCGCCTGTGCGGCGCTCGGTCCTGATATGCACGATCACCAGGCTAGAAGCCTTCTCCGCGGCGTATGCATATCGGATGCATATTCAGGACGGTGGCCGCGACTCCGCGTTTCCCCCTTTGCATATGCAGCCGAGATGCATATCGCCAGGGAGACCGACCCCGCGCGAGATTCGTGCATATCGCCGCGCCACCGCGTCGGACCGCGGAAATGGTGTGCCGGATACTCCGGTCGGATCAGTAGCCGTAGCGGCCCGGCGCCGAGCTGCCGTCGGGAGTGACCGGGGCGCCTACCGGGGTCGCCGCCGGGGTCGCCGCCGGGGCACCAGCCGGGGCACCGGCCGGGGCACCCGACGCCCCGCCACCGCCAGGCCCGCCCGTCGGGGCGGTGCAGGCGAGCGGCACGAGCAGCAACACGATGATCGCCGCGGCGACCGCGCGACGGCGGATGAACGCGGACATCAGTAGGCCGCGTTCGGGCCGTTGCAGGCGATGGAGATCAGGGCGAGGCCGATGGCCATCGCCGCGGCCAGGACTCGTCGGGCGGTGTGAGCGTTCATGCCATCGATACGCTCACAGCCCGACGAGTGGTTTTGGTCGCCTCGGCGACTGGCGCCGGTCGCGGCGCGGACCGCGTCAGCCGATCAGGTAGACCACCGAGACCGTGACGATCACGTCGTTGGTGCCGACGTTGATCGGGGTCGCGCTGTCGGCGGCGACGGCCTGGGCCTTGGCGCCGTCGAAGTAGATCGGGTTCGGGACCGGGGCGCTGGTCTCGCTGATCGACGAGACGCCAGTGATCGAGACGCCGGCGCTCTTCGCGAGCGTGTCGGCCATCGACTTCGCCTGGGTCATCGCCTGCTGGCGTGCCTGGTCCTGCGCCTTCGCCGGGTCATCGACGCGGAAGGTCACGCCGTCGAGCGTCGTCGCGCCGGCCGCGAGGCCGTCATCGATGGCGTCGCCGATCTTGTCGAGGTCGCGGATCGTGACCGAGACGCCGTTCGAGAGGTTGTAGCCGGTCAGCCGCGGCGGATTGCCATTGTTCGAGTAGTCGTAGATGGGCTGGAGGCTCAGGCCGCTGGTCTGCAGGTCCGCGTCGGCGATGCCGAGCTTCTTGAGCGCGGCGATGACCTTGTTCATCGAGTCCGCCGCGGCGGCACGGGCAGCCTTGACGGTCGGCTTCGTCACGGACACGCCGAGCCGCAGGTCCGCGACGTCGGGGCTGATCACGACACGGCCGGTGCCGCTCACGCTGATGGTGTGCTCGGGCGTCTGGTCCGTGGCGGCCAGCGCGTTCCGTGGCTGGAAGGCCGGACTGGCCACGGCCGCGACCAGCAGCCCGACGGCGAGGCCGATGCCGAGCCAGCGGATCCGGGCGGTCGGGAGGGTGAAGGTGATCGTGGTCGGCTGCATGGGTGGACTCCGCGGCTTCGAACGTGGCGACGCGTGCGGTCGCCGATGCTGCGGAGACGCTGCGTTGCTCCGTCGGGTTTCGCCGGGTGGTGCCGCTCGGCACCGAAGGGCTCGGGCGCTGGGCGGCCGGCCGGGGTGGCCGGCCGGGCAGGCCCACGGCCCGGCGGCGGATATGCACGATCTGCGCTCGGGAAGCCGTCCAGGTTCGATATGCACCTCTGCTGCATATGCAGCCGACATGCATCAAGCGCAGGAGACCGGACGCCGGCGGCGGATTCGTGCATATCGCCTGCCGTGCGCGGGGCGGCCTCAGTCGGGCGGGAGCTCCTCGGGCGTGGGCGTGGGCGTGGGCGTGGGCGTCGCGATGGTGGACGTGGATGTGGCGACGGTGGGATCGTCCGCGGCGGCCACCTCCGCGACAGCCGTCTCCGCGCCTGCGACAGCCGCGGCCGCAGCCGCGCGGCGCCGACCACGGCGGCCACGCCACACGAAGAACGCCACCAACAGCAGCAGGGCGAGCACGACCCCGGCCACTCCCCCGACCCGGGTCGTGCCGTTCGGCGTCGCGGACGCGAGCAGGGCATCCAGCTCGGCCACCTTCGCGGCCGAGCCATCGAGATCGTTCGCCGCCGCGGCATCGACCGCCGCCGCCGCGATCGCGGCCGGGTCGGTCCCCATCAGGCCGACCTGCTCGATCGGGCCGAAGCTGCCACCGGCCCGCGCCGCGGCCTCGGTCGCGGCCTTGGCCGCATCGAGCTGGGCGGACGCATCGGCATGCACGGCGCGCAGCGCTTCGATGCTGGTCGCGTCGGCGACGGTCGCCGCGAAGGGACTCTCGGCGACGCTGGCATCGGCCAGCACACCCTCGGTCTCGTCAACCGTGTCGAGCACCGCCTTGGTCTCGGTCATGAGCGCCTCGGCGTCGTCGAACTTCCAGTCGCGCATCGACAGGTAGATGCCCTCGGGGACCGCCCACGCGCCGCCGGCCGCGGCGACGGTCGGGCGCAGGGCATCGAGCTGTGTCCGCGCGTCGGCTCGGCCGTCGAGCTGGACGTCGGTCGCGATCCCGTACGACTGCAGCATGTCGGCCGCCGCCGACACGTCGTCGACGCCGGCGGGCAGGGCTCCGAGCTCATCGACCGCGTCGAGCCACTGCCGCCAATCGACCTTGCTCCCGGGCTTCGCGTCCTTCGTGCCGGGGTACGCGGCGTCGTCGGAGAGCAGGACCGCGAGGGCGTCGCGCATCCGGTCCGTGCCGATCTTGCGGACCGTGTCGGTGATGATCGTGCAGGCCGCGTCGTACTGGTAGTCGACGATGTCGAGCTGCTCCTGGGTCGCGCGCGGATCGGAGTACTGCCACTGCTCCAGGTTCGGCGTGCCCTTGCCCGGATACGCACTCGGTGCGCAGCCTTCGCTGTTGGCGCCGACCTCGCGCTCGGCCCACGAGGCGTAGCCCTCGGACAGCCAGTGCGAGGCGAACAGCTGGGTGTTGAACCAGACGTGCGAGAGCTCGTGGGCCACGGTGCCCGCCTGCGAGTAGTCCTCGGACACCGTCGCGAGCCTGGTCTCGGCGTCGTAGGTCCCGATGTAGCCGTCGCCCAGCTCGATGCCGGACACCTCGTCGATCCGCACCGGGCCGTTGCCGGGGAGCGGCTTGCCGATCAGCTCCTCGAGGGCGGAGATCGAGCCGGCGGCCTCGTCGTGGACGGCCTTCATCCAGGCCGTGTCGCCGGGCCAGCCCTCGATCTCGATGGGACGGCCGTTGTCGGAGGTCACGGAATCGTGGACGAGCCCCTTGTCGTTGGTCCCGACGATCCCGACGTACCACGTGCCCGGATCGGCGACCTTGCCCGAGGTGTAGACGTGGTAGCCGTCGTGGTCGCTGGCCTGCGTGATCGTGCCGCCGTCGGTGGTCGTGTCGAAGGCCACGGGGACGAGCACCTTCACCGATGAGGTGTCGGCGAACTGGGCGATGCCGTAGAAGTTGAGATACGCCCCGTTGATGCGTGTCGGGTCCGACGAGCGAGGCGGTTTGCCGGGGAGTCGATACGTGGTGGTGATCGTGCGCGACTGCCCGTTGAACGTCTTGGGGATCCCGACATGCCAGACCTGGTAGGCCGCGGTCTTCTTGCCCTTCGTGACCGTCGCAGACCCGCCCGTCACCGTGACGTGGACGTTGGTCGCGCCGGCTTCGGTGGTCACGGACCAGCTGTTGTAGTAGTAGTCGGTGGTCGTGTGGCAGGTCTTCTTGACCAGGTACGGGCCGGAGAAGTCGACGGCGTAGTAGCTGCAGTCGTACGGGGTCGACGTGCTGGGGGCGTGGTTGGCCAGCTTCTGGACGACCGTGACCGCCACGTAGCCCTTGGCCGGGACGACCTGGTAGGTGGAGAGGGCGCTGGTCGTGACCAGGGCATCGCCATCGCCGTCGTCGGCCGCGAAGGTCGTTGTCGGGGCGACGAGCGCCGGGCCGATGCCGGCCAGAACGAACGCGACCGCCACGATCCACGGCCAGCGGCGGATCGAGGCGGTCATTCGCATTCGGCTCTCACGTTTGCACGTGCCCCCGTGCGGTGTTCGCGCGCAGCATATGCGGTGTCAGCCAGCGCTGCGTGCTCCAGCGCGGACATTCGCGGATGGCGGTCGGTGCCGCCCTGACCCGATGGTCCGCCTTATGTCGGTGGTACTTCCGCGGTGGTCGGTCGGGTCGGTGGCATTGCTAGGCTCGGAGTCATGACCGCCCACTCCAGTCGACCTCGAGGCGCTTCGCGGTGACGCAGGGCGTTTGGCGCGTCAAGTTCGATGGCCATTGTTCTCGCTGCGGGATCCCTCTCTCCGCCGGATCGCCCGCCGTCTACGACCGCGCCAACCGCACGATCCACTGCATCGAATGCCCAAGCGCGTCGAGCGACCCAGCGCCGTCACCCCTCGCCGGCACCGAGGACCACGCCCCCTCGCCAGGCACCGCTGGTGCGTCCGCTCGCCGCGAGCACGAACGGCGGAAGGGTGCACGCGAGGCCAGGGTCACCGAGCGGTTCGGGCCGCGCGTGGGCAAGGTGCTCCTGGCGATCGCCGGGGAGGAGTCGACGACGGCGGTATGGCGCACGGGCGCGATCGGCGAGGAGACCGTGGGTCTGGTCCTGGCGGATGTCCCGGATGTCCGCGTCCTCCATGACCGTGCGATCCCAGGGACGCGCGCGAATATCGACCATATCGTCGTCGGGCCAGCGGGCGTCTTCGTCGTCGACGCCAAGCGTTACCGCGGCAGGATCGAGGTCCGCGATCGAGGCAGCCTGTTCCGCCGTGACCTGCGCCTGGTCATCGGAGGTCGCGATCGGTCGGCGATCGCGGATTCGATCGGCCGCCAGCTGGAAGTCGTCAATCGGGCGCTCGGCGCGGCCGGTTTCGAACCGACGCCTGCTGTCACGCCGATCCTGTGCTTCGTCGAGGGCGACTGGCCGATCATCGCGCGACCTCGGACCTTCCGGGGGGTCGAGCTCGCCGATCCGAAGTCGCTCGTCAAGCGGGTCCGGTCGACCCTGGTGCTCGACGAGCGCGCGGTCGATGCAGTCGCCGACGCCCTGGCCGCCGCGCTTCGGCCCCGATGACGCGTTTGTAGCACGATCGCCAGCCAGAAACGTCCTCGAATCCATATGCACGTCGGATGCATATGCAGCCGACATGCATCGAGGGGGTTGAAGGCGATCCCGGAAGGAATTCGTGCATATCGGCGGGCGTGGGCGCGCCAGCCACCGACCCCCGATACTGGCGCCATGGCGAGCTACAAGGTCAACCGGAAGGCCGTCACGCACATCCGCGCGATGATCGCGAAGGGCCAGTACGTCCTCGACAGCGACTGGGGTGAGGTCCAGCCGAGCGCCGATGACGAGAACGCCTTCCTCGAGCACCACTCCTGGGACGAATTCGCCGCCTGGCACCTCGGGCTGACCGACGGCGCCAACGACGAGACGAAAGCCCGCTACGCCTTCGTCGCCGGCGACCTGAAACGCGTGCACCGCTCGGCGCTCATCGCCTGTGTCTATCGCGCCGCCGAGTGGCGCCACAAGAAGGTCGAGCTCGCCGCGCACCGGCTGCTCCAGGAGCTCGACAAGCACGCCGGGATCGGCTGACCGACGCGACCAGCTGACCGGCTACGGTGGCCGACCTCATCCCCCTCGGCGCCGGGCGCCCGATCGGCCTCGGCCTCGACGTCGCCATCGCCGGCCGCAGGTTCGCGCGCGACCTGGCTCAGGTGGCTCACCTCGATGAGCACGGGGACGCCGTCGCGCTCCTTCCATCGCGTCAGGAACTCCACGTCGTCCGTTTCGCCGACCAAGCGCAGCACGACGTTGACGCCCGCGCCGCCATGCTCGATCGACCCGATGGTCGCCTCGCTCATCGGCAAGGGCAGCAACGACACGACCTCGCCGACGTGCTCGCGGAGCTGCGGGCTGAAGAGCTCGATCGCGCGGCCGACATCGCCGGCGACGAAGGCGTCGCAGAGGAGTTGGGCTCGCTGCCGGACCGCCTGATCATCCATGACCACCACCATGCGCGGGGCGGCCATGTGCCGCCTGCCGCTACCCTACCCCCATGCCACCCGAATTCATCTACACCTCGTACAAGCTCGCCCGGCACTACCCGCCGGACCGGACGGTCCTCGAGGACATCTCGATCTCGTTCTACCCGGGCGCCAAGATCGGCGTCATCGGCCCGAACGGCGCCGGCAAGTCGAGCCTGCTCAAGATCATGGCCGGGCTCGACGACGGCTTCACCGGCGAGGCGCGGCTGACCCCCGGCTTCACGGTCGGCTACCTCAGCCAGGAGCCGGCGCTCGACCCGAAGAAGGACGTCAAGGGCAACGTGCTCGACGGCGTCCGGCCGGTCCAGGACCTCATCGACGCCTACAACGCGGTGATGGCCAAGTGGTCCGACCCCGACGCCGACTACGAGGCGATCGGCGCCGAGCAGGCCTCGCTCGAGGACCGGATCAACGCCGCGGACGCCTGGAACCTCGAGCGCAACGTCGATATCGCGATGGACGCCCTGCGCTGCCCGCCCGACGACGCCGATGTCACCACGCTGTCCGGCGGCGAGAAGCGTCGCGTCGCCCTCTGCCGGCTGCTGCTCCAGCACCCCGACCTGCTGCTGCTCGACGAGCCGACCAACCACCTCGACGCCGAGTCGGTCGACTGGCTGGAGCGGTTCCTCGGCGAGTACGCCGGCACCGTCGTCGCGATCACCCACGACCGCTACTTCCTCGACAACGTCGCGAAGTGGATCCTGGAGCTGGACCGCGGCCGCGGGATCCCGTTCAGCGGCAACTACTCGATCGTGGCTGGAGCAGAAGCTCGAACGGATGGGCCGCGAGCAGAAGACCGCCGACGCGCGGCAGCGCACGCTCGCCCGCGAGCTCGAATGGGTGCGCATGGGCGCGAAGGCCCGCCAGGCCAAGGGCAAGGCCCGGCTGACCGCCTACGAGAAGCTGCTCGCCGAGGCGAACGACGCGAAGGGCAGCGAGCGCGAGCTCGAGATCGCCATCCCGCCGGGACCGCGCCTCGGCGACCAGGTCATCGACGTCGCGGGGCTGCGCAAGGGCTACGGCGACCGGCTGCTCATCGAGGACCTGACGTTCTCGCTGCCGCGGTCGGGGATCGTCGGGATCATCGGGCCCGAACGGCGCGGGCAAGACGACGCTGTTCCGGATGCTCGTCGGCGAGGAGGCGCCCGACGCAGGGCACGGTCACGATCGGCGACACCGTCCAGCTCGCCTACGTCGACCAGGGCCGCGACGACCTCGATGCCGACAAGACCGTCTTCCAGGAGATCACCCAGGGCGCCGAGGTCGTCAAGACCGGTGCGCGCGAGGTGCCGGCGCGGGCGTACGTCTCGAGCTTCAACTTCCGCGGCACGGACCAGCAGAAGCTGGTCGGGCAGCTGTCGGGCGGCGAGCGGAACCGCGTCCACCTCGCGAAGCTGCTCCAGACCGGCGGCAACGTGCTGCTGCTCGACGAGCCGACGAACGACCTCGATGTCGACACGCTCCGGGCGCTCGAGGCCGGCCTCGAGTCATTCCCGGGCTGCGCCGTGGTGATCAGCCACGATCGCTGGTTCCTCGACCGGATCGCGACCCACATCCTCGCCTTCGAGGGCGACAGCCAGGTCCGCTGGTTCGAGGGCAACGTCAGCGACTACGAGGCGTTCCGCCACAAGGAGCTCGGCACCGCGGCCGACCAGCCGCACCGGATCAAGTACAAGAAGCTCGTCAAGGCATAGGGCGGCAGGCGGCCGCTGCGGCGGTGGCCGCCGACCGCCCCGGAACGCTCAGCCCGCCTTCGTGGCGACGTCGCCGATGATCTTCGCCAGCTCGGCCGGCTTCGACCACATCGGCCAGTGGCTGGTCGGCATGTCGATCCAGGTGATGTTCCGCAGGTCGCCGATGCCCGCGAGGAACGTCCAATCCGGGTTCTCGCTGGCGTACTTCTGGTAGTCGGCGGCCGAGAACCCGGTCGCGATGATCGTCGACGGGATGTCGCGCCGGGCCTCGTTCGTGAAGGCGTGCTCCCCGCGCATGACGCCGGCGGGCTCGGGGACGCCGCGGCGCGCGAACTCGTCGATCTGCGCCTCGCTCACGCCGTCGAAATTCTCGTTCTCCTTGAGCTTCTCGATCGACATCGGGTCCTCGTCGCCTTCGAGCTCCGGCGACAACGCCCCCTTCCCCGGCGCGGTGTCGACATAGACCATCGCCGCGATCAGCTCGGGAACGACGTCGCTCGCCGCATAGCCGGTGAAGCCGGTGCCGCTGTGGACGGTGAGGACCACGGGTGCCGAGGCCGCTCGGACCGCGTCCACGATGGCGTTCACGTGGTCGGCGAAGGTGATCGCGGAGCGGTCGGTGTCGGGTGAGTCGAGGCCGGGCAGGGTCAGGGCGGTGACGTCGTGGCCGTCGGCCCGCAACGTCGCGGCGACCTCGTCGTACGCCCAGGCGCCCAGCCAGAATCCCGGGACCAGGATGATCGGTGCAGGCATGCGTCTCTCCTCGTGCTGTCGGGGGCTTTACGAATGGAGCGGGTCGTCGGCGAGCCAGATGTCGGCCGCGTCGATGCCGTGGGCGCCCAGGGTCTGGGACACCTCGCCGATGTGGAACGCGTCATGGGTGAACATCCGCTGCAGGATCGAACCGCGGGAGTGCCGCTGGAGGATGCCGCGGATCGGACGGTCCACCTGCTCGTCGAGCATCTCGACCGTCCACGTGTCGAGGACGCGCTCGACGACCGCGAAGCTGGAGGTCAGCCCTTCGACGATCTCCGCGACCGTCCGTGGATGCGCGAGGTCGTCCTCCCAGCCCTCGTCGGACAGCTCGGGCCAGGGCGTGTCCTCGGCGCCGGGCTCGTCGAGGATGTTGCACAACCAATAGAGGCGCATCTCGGCAAGGTGCGCCAGCGTCGCCCAGATCGGCCATCGGTTCGGAGCGGGCCGCAGGGCCAGTTGCTCGTCGCTGAGCGCGCTCACGGTCTCGACCAGCCGGCGGCTGTACTGCGGCCAGCGGTCGTAGAAGCGGACGGATCGTCATCGCTCGAACTCGATGCGCATCACCACGCGCCGGGGCGTCGGGTGGGCGACCTCGGTCATGCCGGCGTCCTCGAAGATGTTGCGAGTGCCGACGTGGGTCTCGCCCCAGGTGATCTCGACGCCGGGCTCGGTGATCATCGGGTAGGCCTCGAGCGCCCGGGCGCCCCGCTCACGGGCGAAGCCCACGGCCGCATTCGCGAGCACCCGCGTGTACCCGCGACGACGATAGCCGGCACGGATCGCGAAGCAGGTCACGGCCCAGACGGTCGAGTCGTCCTTGCGCTCGCCACGCTCCTTCCACGCGACGCGCATGGGCGGCATCGCCGGGTAGGCGGTCCGGGGCTCGACCGCGCACCAACCGACCGGCTCGCCGTCGAGGTAGGCGACGAGGCCGGAGGTCGTCTCCGAGCTCGGGAAGTCGCAGTGCGTCTGCGCGCGGAGGCGCTCGACGCGGGCCGGGACGTCGCCCAGCCGCCACGGGTACGGTCCCACCTTGAAGCGCTGGCACTGGCAGGTCGCCGTGTAGCCGCGGACGCCGAAGATCGCGAACAGGTCCTCGTAGGTGGCCTGGTTCGCGGGCTTGACGGTCAGGGCGGGCGGGGCGGCGGTGAGTGGTCGCTCCATCGTCCCCATCATGCCCCCTGGGCATGTCAGGGACTGTCAGGAATGTCAGTGGCGACGTTTCAGACGCCGAGCAGCCGCACCTCTGCCTCGGGGAGCTTCGCCCACCAGTGGGCGAACCGGCCGTGGAAGATCCGCGGCTCGCGGTCGGCCAGGAAGGCACGCATGCCACGGGCCTCGGTTTCGAGGCCGTCCCAGGCGTCGTCGTCGAGCGGCTGGAAGGCCGTCGCCTCGATGCCGTCCTCGGTCGGGCGCCAGACCCCCGCCACGTACCCATCGATCAGGAGCGTGGGCAGCATGTCGCCGTTCTGGCGGATGACGAGCTTGGCGGATCTCGGGCGCGATGACCCGGCTCCGATCGTCGTACGCGAGCAGCGTTTCCTCCCACATCGGAAGCAGGCGCGGCGGCGCCGGCGTGTCCTCGGGCGGGAGAAGGCCGCCGGGGACGTCGTAGAGATCCGAGCCGTTCGGTCCGTCGACCATGACGGCTTCACCCTCCTCGACGAGCCAGTCGAGCGCGGCACGAGCCCGCGACCGAGTGACACGCGCGAACTGGGCGAGGTCCGGCATCGAGGCCGGGCCGAAGCCTTCGAGGTACCGTCGAGCCAGGTGGCGCATCGAGTCCTCCGGGTCGCCGGAACGCAGTGGTTCGCCGTCATCGGGCGCGGCGAGGTAGCGGCGGGGATGATTGAACGACCACGGTCCGCCGGAAGTGGCGTGGCGCAGCGGCGCGTAGGTGTACAGCGCCCACATGAGGGGCTTGCCCGGTCGTGGGGCGAGACGATCGTCGAGCCAGGCCTCGATCTCGACGCCGGTCCGCGGCTGCGCGGCGAAGGCGAGGAGCTCACGGAGCACCAGGTCCGCCTCGTCGAGACTCACGCCCGCGTTCTCGATCCGCGGATCGTCCAGCGGCGACCCGCGCGGGACCTGTGTCATCACCTCGTGGAACGCGAGGTGGTCCCGGGGATCCTGGACGTGGATGGTCATGCGGAGGGTCGAGGCCTTGACGACGCTCCCGTCGGCGAACGCGCGGTCGAGGTCGGCCGGGTCGAAATCGACCAGCCGATCCCACAGCGCGACGTAGATCGACGGCGGCTCCTGGCCCTGGATGGCGACGATCCGGTGGACGGCGTCGGCGACGTCGAGCCGCTCGCGAGCGAGCAGCAGCTGGCGGCCGAGCGTGGCGCGGTTGAGCTGTCGCGGGGTCAGGGACATGGGGCCAATGCTAGACAATGTGGAGCCGCGCGCTCCGGCATGTCAGCCCATCGTGGGCGGCACTGGCCGTCAGCGGTCGAGGTGGCGGTAGGTGCTCTCGGAACGACGCGCCACTCGGAGGATGACGACCACGTCATCGGGCTCGACCCCGTACACGATCCGTAGGTCGCCGAGGCGGAGGCGCCAGAACTCAGTGCCAGCGATCTTGGTCGCGCCCGTCGGATGCGGATCGATCGCCAGCGCGAGGATCGGCGGTCGAAGTCTTGCTGCCTCGCCGGGCGGGAGCCGCCGGAGCTGGCGCTGGGCGGCGGGTGAGACGACCACCCGGTATCGCCGGTCGCTCAATCGTCGTCGCTGCCGTACGTCGCCTTCGTCTCGGCAGCTAGCGTCCCGAAGAAGGCGTCTGCGGCGACGCCGCCGTCTCGCTGGTACTCAGCCAAGGCCTCGGACGCCGAGTCGCGGTCCTCGCGGTCCTCGGCAGCTTCGAGCCAGGCCCCGATCGCCTCGTCCACGACCTCGCGGACGTTCCGATCCGTCCGCGCCGCCTCCACCTTGACGGCGCGATAGAGATCCGGGTCGAGATCGATCGTGACCTTCATCGTGCCAGCATACCAGCAAACTGGGTTGCTTGCCACGTCCGTCGTCGGACGAGCATGCGCGGACCGCCGCGGCCGACATCGTCACCCGCTACCGGGCCGGCGACCTGGACCCGTCGACGCGCGACGTCGTCGACCGCTACCGCGAGGTCTGCTTCGCGATGGGCGTCGCGTCGCGGCCGATCATCGACGACGCCGTCCGGCTCGCCGTCGAGAAGTGGACCGAGGCGGTCCGTACATGCTGGGGGCGGGTCAGGCCGCGTTCTGAGGACCTACGCGTCGAGTTCGTCGAACAGCGCCGTCTGACGATACGGGGCAGCTGGCTCGGCGACCTTCGACTCGGAGGAGCCTGCGAGCGCCCGGAGCTCGGTCGCGCTGACGACTTCGCCGATCGATTCGGGACGGAGCGCCCTCGCCCCGAACGACATCAGCGACCGATTGCCGGGCGGGGCGGACGCATCGTCACGCACGAGAACCGGGACCCATCCGGCCTTGAGCGCTTCTCGAGCGCCGGTCCATGTCCCGCCGGAGCCATCCGCGGAACTGACCACGACCGCGACATCGGACAGCGCGTAGACGATCTTGTTCCGGCCCATCGCCGCGCCGGCACTGAACCCGGCCGACGGGTGATACGGCGAGACCACGACCGCGCTACCGCCTGCTACTGCCGAGCGGGTCGCCGTTTCTCGCAGCCGCCGTTCGACGCCTTCGGGCAGCACGCCGATGACCGTCCCGCCGGCCTCGAAGGCAGCGCTCATCGAGGTCACGTCGATCCCGCGAGCGCCCCCGGAGACCAGGGACGACCCGCCTACGGCGATCGCCGACGCCAGGCGCCGGGTGAACGCCACCGCCTCGTCATCCGCCTCGCGCGACCCGACGACGGCGACCCCTCCCCCGTCCAGGAGGCTCGACCGACCCGCTCCCGAACAGCACCGGAGGTGCCGACGTCCCGAGCCGATCCCGAAGTCGCCACGGATACGCCTCGTCCGCGATCGTGAGGATCCAGATCCCTCGCGATGCCAGCCGCTCGAACTCGAACGCGAGTTGACCGCTTCGGGCGAGCAGCCCCGCGTACCGCGCGGCAAGGTCGCCCGGGATATCGAGCGCACCTTCGATCTCGCTCGCGCTCATCCCGATGAGCTCGCTGGGTCCGGTGACACCGCGATCGGCCAATCGCTCCGACAACTGGGACCAGGCGACCGGGCCGAGCGGACGGATCGAACCCGTGGGGGCGCCAAGGCTGGAGCTCAGCAGCACAACGGCCCGAGCTTCTGGTCCGATCGCCGCGGGATCGAGCATCCGTCAGTCGTCCCGGGCCGTCGCGACGGCCAATGCGAACGGATGCACCTCGCCGCTGCCATGCGTTCGCAGGAGGTGGCCGGCGATCGTGAGCGTCCAGCCCGAGTCCACGATGTCGTCGATCAGCAGGACCGGACCAGGCAGGACCGCGGAACCATCGACCGCGAGCTTGTCGTTCGCGTTCCTGAGCTGCTGCACGCTGTTCTGCATCGTCTTCTGTGGCTCCGCACCGTGGAGGACACTGAGGGACTCGACGTAGGGTAGGCCAAGGCGATCCGCCACCGCCCGCGCGAACGAGCCGACCAGACCGCGCGTCGCGTTCGACGGGAGCGCCGTCACCCAGGTCGGCGGCGGTGTCGGGTGCCAGCGGTCGCGGATGGCCTTCGCGGAGGCGTCGACGAGCTCCTTGCTGAATGCTCCATCGACATACTTGCCGCGCTGGACCTCGCGTCCCCAGCCGGCGTCCCCATAGACGCAGAGCGCCATCCCAGGCTCGTTCGGAGGCTTGATGCCACCCGTCAGGCCGGCGACACCATCGACCGGCCACAGCTTCCGCGGCTTGATCGTCCGCAGGTCCCTCCGCAGGAACGACACGGCGGCGCGAACCAGGTCGTCGTCCACGATTTGCGGCAGTCCGGCGTGCGTGCAGTTGACGCAGCGCCCGCACGGCCCCGGCTCGGGATCGTCGAGGAGACGGATGAGGAACTCCATCAGGCATCCGTCATGGCGGACGTACGCCTGCATCTGCTCCAGTTCGAGGTGGCGGGCGGCCTTGACGCGTTCGATCCGTTCCTCGTCCTGCGTCCACGGGTTCGGCGTCCGGAAGTAGCGTCCGGTCCCGCGAGCCACAGCACCATCGAGCTCCAGCAGCTTGAGGGCCTGCTCGATCCGTCCGCGACGGAGGTTGACCACCCGCTCGAGCTGACCGAGGGACATCGACTCAGCGGACTCGAGGGCCGAGAGGATCTCCAGCATGTTCACCGTCGGCGGGAAGGCGTTGTCCATGAAGTACTTCGCGATGTCGTCGTCCTCGCGCCCCGACAGGAGGACGCCGTGCGCCCGCTCCACGGCCCGGCCGGCGCGGCCGACCTGCTGGTAGTAGGCGATCGCCGAGCCCGGGCGCTGGTAATGGACGACGAAACCCAGGTCGGGCTTGTCGAAGCCCATCCCGAGCGCGACCGTCGCGACGAGGGCCTTCATCTCGTTCGCCACGAGGGCGTCCTCGAGCGCTTCCCGCTCCTCCGTCGACAACGCCGCATTGTAGGGCCGGGCATCGATGCCCTGAGAACGGAGGAACGTGGCCACGCGTTGGGTGTCCGCCACGGTGAGGCAGTACACGATGCCGCTCCCCGGCATCCGCGGCAGCTGTCCGGCCAGCCAGGCGAGGCGTTCGGCCTGGTTCTCGAGCGGGATCGCGTCGAGCACGAGCGAGTCGCGGGCGAGCGGGCCGCGCAGGACCATGGCGCCGGATCCGAGCTGATCCGCCACATCACCGACGACGCGGTCGTTCGCGGTCGCGGTCGTGGCCAGGACGGGCACGCGCGCATCGAGGCCCCTGAGGATGCGTGCGATGCGGCGGTAGTCGGGCCGGAAATCGTGGCCCCAGTCAGAGATGCAGTGCGCCTCGTCGACGACGAATAGCCCGATCGAGCCTTGGACCATGGGGAGCACGTCGGTCGTGAACCGCTCGTTGGCGAGCCGCTCGGGCGAGATCAGGAGGACGTCGATCGCGTTGGCCGCCAGCCCATCGTGGACGGCCTCCCATTCGTCGACGTTGCCGGAGTTGATCGTCGCGGCCCGAAGACCAAGCCTCCCAGCCATGGCGATCTGGTTGCGCATCAGGGCAAGCAGCGGGCTGATGATCAGCGCCGGGCCGTGGCCCGCGTCCCGTCGGACCCGGGTCGCGATCCAGTAGACGAGGCTCTTGCCCCAGCCCGTCCGCTCGACCACCAGGGCGCGATGGCCGTCCTGGATCACCGCCTCGATCGCCTCGCGCTGGCCCTCGCGGAAGGTCGCGTCCGGACCCAGCATCGTTCGAAGGTGATGGGTCAGGTCATCGGTCGTCGGGTCGGTCACGGATCAAGGTTCCCGCGTTTCGATCCCGTACGGCTTCTGACCGCGGTCGAACGTTGCGAGCGGCAGGGCGTCGGCGGCCAGACTCGCGGCGACGATGAGCGCATCGGGGATCGGGCGGCCGGGGAGGTCCCTCGCGCGCACCAGCGAGCCGACCAGGATGTCGGTGCGTAGATCGAGGACGCGGACATTCTCGCGCTGGATCAGCGCGATCAGCGCATCGATGATGTCGCGGTGCCCAACCTCGTATTGCGTCCGCAGGACATGGGCGGCCTCCGCGAGGGCGACCGTCGAGACGCCGACGATCTGATCCCGGTCGTCGATCAGCCGCGCCGCCCGCTTCGCCTGGCGCTCGGGTGTCCCGACGAGATAGCGGACGACGACAGACGTGTCGAGACCGATCACGTGCGATCCGGATCCGGCGTCTGCCACGCCGAATCGCGGAGAGCCTCCCACGACTCGTCGGGCGGGACCCGACCCACTTTATCGCGGAGGACCCCGGCGATGGACCGACCGTGGCGACCAGGGATCACCTCGATCACGATGCGGCCGTCCTCGACGCGCTGGACCGTCTCGTCACCGGCGTAGATGGCGAGCTCCTCTCGGATCGCCTTCTCGATGGTGATCTGGCCACGTTCGCCGACTCTACTAGTCATGGTAGGGATGATGGTATCGATTCATATCGATGGTGGTCAATATGGCCTGTGATCATCGCCGGTAGGATGGCCGGCGCGGCCGAGACTCATCGGCGCGGGCGGCCTAGCGGTTGCCCGCAAGATCAGTCGCGCGGGCGCAATCCGTCCATCGACATGACCGAGCAGGCGTTCCGCGAGGGCCGGTCCTTCCGGCGAGGACTCGGCGGCCAGCGCGAACGCCTTGGTCATCTTCAGCAGGTCGTTGAGGTCGACCTCGTCGCGCACCGCGCCAGCGGCCTTCGCGCGGTCGAGGAGCATCCGCCCGGTCGCGTTGATCATCGTGTGGCACTGGGCGAAGAGCTCGCTGGTGCGGCCTTCCTCGGTCAGGGCGGCGGCGAGGCCGCGCTTCTGCGAGATCACGGTCACGAAGCCCTGCAGCCAATCGATGAGGGCCGGTCCCGGGCTCCTCCGTGGCCGCGAGGCGATCCCCTTCCGCGCAGAGCCGCTCGACCATGTCCCGGTAGACCGCCTCGAAGAGCGCCAGGCGCGTCGGGAAGTGGCGGTACAACGTCCCGGGGCCGACCCCGGCCGCACGCGCGATGTCGTCGAGCGACGCGTTCGGCCCGTCCTCGGCGAAGGCCGTGCGGGCCGCCGCGATCAGGCGCTCGACATTCCGCTGGGCGTCAGCTCGAAGGGGTCTGCCGGAGGGAGCTGCGCCGCCGGAAAGGTTGTGCGTCGGTGTCGATTCCATGGAGCCCTTGCCAAAACGGAGACTGTCTCCGTATAGTACCGCAAGAACCGGAGAGATCCTCCGGATGCGGCCCGATCGTAGCACGTCCCCGACCATCGGTCGAGGGCCAGGACCGGGCTCCATCCCCAGCCAACAGGAGCCCTTGCCCTCATGTCCTCCGCTTCCCCCGCGCTCCCCACGGCGCGCGACGACCGCTGGCTCGCGCTGGCCGTCCTGTGCGCCGGCACGCTCATGATCGTGCTCGACGCGACGATCGTGAACGTCGCGCTCCCGGCCATCCAGCGCGACTTCGGCTTCAGCCAGTCGAGCCTCGCCTGGGTCGTCAACGCCTATCTCATCGCCTTCGGTGGCGTCCTGCTGCTGGCCGGCCGCCTGGGCGACCTGCTCGGCCGTCGGCGCATCTTCCTCGTCGGCCTGACGGTCTTCACGCTCGCCTCGCTCGTCTGCGGGATCAGCCCCAACGGTCCCGTCCTGATCGCCTCGCGGTTCATCCAGGGCCTGGGCGGCGCGATGACCTCCGCGGTCATCCTCGGGATGATCGTCACGATGTTCACCGAGCCCGCGGAGCGGACCCGGGCCATCAGCCTGTACAGCTTCGTCGCCGCGGCTGGCGCGTCGATCGGCCTGCTCGCCGGCGGCGTCCTGACCGAGCTGCTCGACTGGCACTGGATCTTCTTCGTCAACGTCCCGATCGGGATCGTGACCGCCATCCTGGCCGTGCGCCTGATCAAGGACGACGTCGGCATCGGGCTCGGCAAGGGGGCCGACGTCCCCGGCGCGGTCCTGGTGACCGCGCGCCCTGATGCTCGGCGTGCTGACCCTCATCCGGACGAGCGACGTGGGCTGGTTCTCGGTCGAGACCCTGGTCGGGGCCGTGGCGACGGCGCTCGCGTTCGCGGGCTTCGTCGTGCGCGAGCATCGGACGTCCGATCCGCTGCTGCCCCTGCGGATCTTCCGCTCGCGGGCCGTCACCGGCGCGAACCTCGTGATCGTGCTCGTCACCGCCGGCTTCTTCGGGACGTTCTTCATCGGCAGCCTGTACCTCGAGCGCGTCCTGCGCTTCGATGCGCTGGCGATCGGGCTGGGCTTCCTGCCGATCAGCGTGAGCATCGGCGTGATGTCCTTCGTCTTCTCCGTGCCGCTGATCACGCGGTTCGGCCAGCGCGCGGTGCTGCGCGGCGGCCTGGTGCTGCTGGCTGGCCGGGATGCTCTGGCTGGCGCGGCTGCCGATCGATGCGACCTACCTGGTCGACGTCGGCGCCGGGGCTCCTGCTCATCGGCATCGGCGCCGGACTGACCTTCCCGGCCACCGTCGGGCTGGCGATGTCCGGGGCCACCAACGCCGACGCGGGACTGGCCTCCGGCCTCGTGAACACGACCCGGATGGTCGGCGGCTCGCTGGGCCTCGCGGTCATGGCGTCGCTGATGACCACGCGCGTCGGGACGCTCACGACCGCCGGGGCGGACCTGGGGGCGGCCGTGACCGGCGGCGCGCAGCTGGCCATGGCCTTCTCCGCGGCCCTGATCGTCGCGGCGCTGGTCGTCTCGGTCACGGTGCTCCGCCAGAGCCCGGTGGGACAGGCGGTCCCGGCCGAGCGGCGCGAGACCGGGGCGGAGGTGTTCGCGGACGCGGCCTAGGGTCGAGGCCGGGCGGCGCCAGCCGGTTGCCGGACTGCGGCAATCGGCTGGTCGTCGTTCTGCCGGGGCTCGTCGTAGGTCCGGGCGGGGGCGGCGAGCACGCTCTCGATGGTGGTCTCTCCCACCCTCGAACGTGATGCACCCGGAGCCCCCAGATGACCTCCCTGACCTCGTCCAACCCCCGCTACGGCGTGGCCTTCGCCCGGACCGCGGCGGCCGACATCGTCGCCCGCTACCGGGCCGGCGACCTGGATCCGTCGACGCGCGACGTCGTCGACCGCTACCGCGAGGTCTGCTTCGCGATGGGCGCCGCGTCGCGGCCGATCATCGACGACGCCGTCCGGCTCGCCGTCGAGAAGTGGACCGAGGCGGTCCGCGCCCGCGACGCCGAGGCCGAGGCGCACTGGCTGGCGGCGGCGTCCGCGATGCTGGCGGGGTACGAGCTGGGCACGGGCGCGGCGGTGGCCGCCTGACCGTCAGTCGCAGGAGCCCTTTCGGGCGATCTTGTCGACCTCGAACCACGGCGCGGTCGTGTTGCCGCCGATCTGGGTGTCGTAGCTGTACGAGCCTAGGACGGTGACCTTCAGGTAGACCATGTCGCCTTCGACGAAGTCCGAGAGTCGACCCTCATCGCCGGTGAAGAGCGCGTTCTCGCCGTCCAGGTACCAGTACTCGCGCTTCTTGTTCGAGCCTTGGCCGCGGAACGTGTCCAGGCCGGTCGCGGCGTCGAACTGGCTGATGCACGCCCAGATCTGGTAGGTCCGACCCATGTAGCTGTCGGGCGCCTTGACCACCTTCTGCCATGACCGATCCGAGAGCGTCGCGTAGACGATCGGCTTCGGCGTGGGCGCGGGTGTCGGCTTCGGAGTCGGCTTTGGCGTCGGCTCAGGCGTGGGTTCGGGCGTCGGCGCGGGTGTGGCAGTCGCCGTCGGCTCGGGCGTCGGCTGGACGGTCGGCGTCGCCTCAGCGGTGATCGTCGGCGTCGCGGTCGGAGTCGCCTGGGCGACCGCACTCGGCTGCGTGCTCACGGGCGATGCTGACGCACCGCCGCACGCGACGACCAGCACGGCGATCGCCGCGATGGCAAGGATGGATCGATAGAGCGGCAACGGAGGTCTCCCCTGCTCCGACGACGCGAGTCCCGGTCGACTCGAGTGCTCGGAACGGAACCATCCGCTGGGGGTGTGACAGCTTCGATGTCACGGCTCGGTGCGCGCTTGCACCGCTTGCCGATGATCGTGAGGTGAGAGCTGCCCTCTACGCTCGACCCCGCCGGCCGACCTCCGACATGAGGCTCATGCCGACCCTCTTCCGTGCCGGGCCGTACCGCCTCTTCGTCTTTGCCGCGGACTGCGTGGAACGACGTCACGTCCATGTCGATGGGAACAGCGGTGTCGCCAAGTTCTGGCTGGAGCCGGTGTCACTCGCTGAAAGCGTCGGGTACAGTCCTCGCGAGACGCATCGGATCCGGCGCATCGTCGAGCGTGAACGCCTCGTCCTGATCTCCGGCTTCGATGCCTACTGCAGGCAACGACAGCGATGACGCGACCGACGATCCAGCACGTTCGAACCGATGGCGACCGACTGACGTTCGTGTTCGACGACGCCCGCGAGGTGAGCGTTCCGATCGCGACCTCGCCTCGACTGGAGGCCGCAACGCCGCTGCAGCGCTCGCATTGGCGGATCGGCGCGAACGGCATGTTCGTCCATTGGCCGGATGTCGATGAGGACATCGCCATCTGGGAGATCCTCGGGCTTCCCGAGGAGGCGTACCTCCGCTACATTGGCGAGGCGCCGGTCAGCTGAGCCGAGGCCCCGGAGCATCAGGCGACTCCGACTCGGAGCACCGCTGTCACCGGCCGCTCGTCGGCGGCGGCGATCTCGTCAGCAGCGATGACACAGACCCGGCGCATCCCGACGCAGTCGTGGCGATTGTGCTCGCGAAGGTCGGCCCAGCGCTGGCGTTGGTTGGCCGTCAGTTCCCTCACGCGCCTCCCACGAGACAAGGCGTCGCCAACGATCTGGATCGTCTTGCCGACGCGATCCGGTCCGGCTGCTTCAGGCACCTCATAGCCGATCAGAACCAGGTAGTCGGCCAGTGCGCCTAGTCGGCGGCTTCTGCCGATCGTGGCACTTGTTGCGCCATCGCTCGGCGAGCGTCCGCGCGTTCACGTGACGCGACTCGAACCGTTCGAGGTGTTGCGGGCAGTACTCGCGGACGACGTTGAGCTCGCGCTCGCTCCAGGCGACGATGCGGCGGTCCCCCTTCTCGGCGCGTTGGAGGATCCGCTCGACCGCATCGGCGAGGTCCAGCAGCTCCAGCGCGTCCGCCTCGGCGATCGGCGCGAAGAGTGGTTCGGTCACCGACTGCCAGACCGAGAGCTCGCCATGGACCCGCGAGCGCCGCGTGCAGCCGAGCAGGACCGGCGGCCCGACCTTCCGACCTTCGAAGTCGATGTAGAGCGCTCGACGCGCTTCCTCGGGCGTCAGCTTTCGGTCGTTCGAGGCTTTGCGCAATGCTTGCTCCTCTGCCGCGATCACCGTGGATGCGTACCATCCACCTGCTGTCAAGGCCAGACCGAGGTTCGAATGTCCTCCGGGCGGGCGGACCTTCGGCGGCGAATTGGCCGCGATGTGGGACTTAGGCGGTGCCCATGCCGTCGAGTTGGATCGGCGGCGGACCACTCAGGTCGTATCCCTTGTCCCGGAGCCAGGACATCGCGCCACGCTGGCTTTCCACCGTGGGGAATCGATGGAAGAAGCCCCATGCTCCCGCGCTCCAGCCCGATGCGGTCGTCCGGGCCGCTGTGCGTCACACCGCGCGTCAGCAGGACCCCGTCGCTGCGGAGGAAGAACTCACCGGTGAAGTAGCCGCCACCGATCCAGTCGGGCAGGTCGTCGAGGATGAAGCTCCACCGGCCGATCTGGGTCACCCCCTCGGGTAGCGGGACCCCACCGAAGTCGCGGTCCTCGCTCATGCGAGCAGCCGCCGATACACCTCGGCTTCGCGTTCGCTGAAGCAGCAGAACACGACCCGCTCGATCGACGGGTGGCGCGGCGCCTCGATGGTGACCGTGTCGATGGCGATCCGGGCGGCGGGCTCGAGCGGGTAGCCGAAGATGCCGGTCGAGATGGCCGGGAAGGCGATCGAGGCGAGACCGGCCTCGCCGGCGAGGGCCAGGCTGCGGACGTAGCAGCTCCGCAGGAGGTCCGGCTCGCCGCGTGGCGCCGCCCTGCCAGACCGGGCCGACCGCGTGGATCACGTGGCGCGCCGGCAGCCGGAAGCCGGGGGTCAGCACGGCATGTCCCGTCGGGCACGGCCGCGAGAGGCGCGTGGCGGGCGCGAGCTCGGGACCGGCCGCCCGATGGATCGCGCCGTCGACGCCGCCGCCGCCCGTGGAGGGCAGCTGTTCGCGGCATTGACGATGGCGTCAACGTCGAGGGTCGTGATGTCGGCGAGGAGGACTTCGATGGTCACGACGGCATCGCAGGGTCGGGCCTTGCTACCTGACTGCGACCTCGGATCGGCCGGCGCACGACCTCGTCGCCGCTATCGCGGAGTCTGCAGGTGCGATGGGCGACGCATCGACGCCGATCATCGACGACGCCGTCCGCCTGGTCATCGATAGATTGCCCGACGCGCTGGCCGGGCACGATGGCCACCAGGACCGCCGCACGCCTACGGGCGGTTGATGAGCCTGCCACCAGGCATGAACTTCCCATCGAGCCAGCGGATGAAGAAGCTCGCGTGGCGAAGATAGGTGTCGATAGTTGCCTGGGACTTGCCGGCGGCTTCGACATCGGCCACGTACTCCTTCGAGTCGCTGGTGAGGCTAGCGACCGTCGCCGGTCCCGTGCGCGGCACGGGACCAGGGTCCATTGCGTCCGTCGGGCGGTAATCGCCCACCCGCCACGCAAGGAAACGGCGGGCGTAGTCCCGGTAAGAAAACGTCGCCTTCCCCGTCATGCCGTTCTTGCGGCACACCGCTTCGTACCTGGCGAGCGCATCGAGCAGTTCATCGTTCGTCCAGCTCATGTCACCCTCCATCACCTGTGCCCAGACGGCGTCGGGCCGCAAGAGGCGCCACGGCTAGCGCCGCCTAGCGTCGTCCCGGCTTTCGATGACGCCCTGGTGGACTAGGCGCGAAGTGATCGCTCCAGTGGTTCGAGCATGTCGTTCGCGATCTGTGCGATAGACGCGCCATTCTCGAATTCTTCGCGTAGTTCGGCATCCTCAATGGGCGTCCACGACGTTCCTGCAGCGGGCTGTCTCGATCGCGCGGCACCGCTTACGCGAGACAGCGCCTGGATCCCGGCGAACAACGCTCGGATGGTGTCGGGATGCTGATATGGCGACTCGATCGGATATCGTTCCCGGTGTAGGGATCCACGCCATCGGCGAGCAGTTGAAGGATTTCTGCTGCTCTCGCTTGGTCCATGCGGCGTCTCCTATCAGGCGTCGGAAGTTGAGTCAGCTACTCGGCCTCCGCCACCGAGATGGGCACACGGTCACGAACCCTGCGGAATGCCCATGGGCGGGCAGTTCCCGTATCGGCGACATCGTCCAGTTCGCGCTCGATCATTGATCGCCAATCGTCGAGAGACCCAACGACGAGCGATCGGGCCGATCGGGATTTCGATCGTTTCGGCGCCCCCTTCGACCACGACCGGCTCGTCACCGACGTTGATGCTCGCAGTCAACCCGTCCTCCAAGTCGCCGAGGAATCTTTGAAGGTCGGCCAATGCGACCTGGCCTGCCCAGGTCAATTCGCCGAAGACAGCGTTAAATCCGACAACGGAGCCCGCCGTCGCCGACTGATAGATCGTGACGTCGAGGTGCCGACCCGGACCAATCTCCTCCACGACCGCGTCGGCGAGAAGGCGCGGCCTGAACGACTCGAGGAATGCCGTCATCGCTGAGGCCAACTCCGCCGGCGAGCCACGACGAAATCCGGATAGCTCCGGCGTCCCGCAGCGACTCGTCCGAGGGGACGAAGTGCCGGGCTCAGCTCGGCATCGCCGATCTCCGGAAAGTACTTGGCGGGCGATCGACTGCTGATCTTCTTGTTCGCACGGGCCGAAATGAACGCGAGGTTTGCCATGTCGTTGATCTCGACTTCGAATACAGCTTCTTGAGGGTCGCCTGCGGGTGGATATGGTGGTACTCGATCGACGCGGCTCCTTTGGCATCCAGCCCGATCCGGACCCCCCAGTACCAATCGGTTGCGCCTGCTCGCTTGGAGGCCAGGTAGCTGAAGAGGAAGTACGGACTGCCCGCGCCCTTCCCGACAAGCGACTGTTCGGCACCTCGAGCCGATCGCCCAGGAGGCCGAGGTTGCGAAGAGAGACAGGATGGGATTGCGCTCCGGACCGCCTTGGCATCCTCGGCGATGCGGGTGTCACCAGACTGGTTGTAGCGACCGGTGATGAATGCGCCGAATAGCCAGTAGAGAGGCCGTTGGCATCGTCATTGCGGATTCATGGCCGATCCGGACGCGCACCCAAGGAATGCCACTGAGGGGCACGAGGGCGTTAGTCGACGGGAATAGGGTGCTCGTTTCGATGCCCGCATTCTTCGCGAGTACTCTACGCGTGTGACGGACTCCTCGTTTGGTCGCGTCCAACCTCGGCGAGGTCCTCCGTCGGCGTGTCCTTGAACCCCGTAAGACTGCGCTGCTCTGTCGCGATCGCGGCAACGCACCTGGCAAGGAATGCGAGGTCAAAGGCCGGGTATCTCTGCTGATCGCCAGTAGTCCCGTTCATCCTCGAGCTTCCGCATGACTCCGGGCCATTTCGCTGACAAGGTCGCCACGCCAGGTCCGTCGTCTTGAGGGCCCGGCCGCGGGAGTTCACGCGGATGAAGATCTCGGTGACTTCCTCGTACCCAAGGTTGGAGATGATCTCAACGTGGTAGATGTACTTGCCAACCCGATGAGTCGATTGAGTCGCTGCCCGATGAATTTCTGTCGACACTCTCGTAGCAGGCCCGACCGCTCGTCGATGAAGGTGAATAGGTCGGGTGCATGCAGGACCTCGTGGACCCCCACCCATTCGGATCCTTTGCGGTCGCGGCGCTTTGGATCTGGAATGCTCTCCGTTTCGACGTTGAACACGACTCGGGCGAGATCAGGCTGATGGAATACGCGGTGCAGGGAAGTCAACCGCTGCTGACCGTCGAGCAGGTACTGCACGGCCCTCCCGCGGGCGGCGCCCCAGTGGGTTCGATCTTTGCCCGCCGCTGCTGGACGTCGTCTTCCGTCTCCCAAAGCAAGATCGAACCCGATGGGTACTCGCGATAAAGGAATCGACTAGCCCCGCGATCTGCGCTGGCTTCCACACGTAGTCGCGTTGGATCTCCGGGAGTCGCAGCTGCCCGCGGTCGATGCTATCGACCAGGCTGGATTCGATCGATGTCCGCTGGAGCTTCACGTCGTCGGTCAAGGCGTTACCCCCAATGGCTGCGGATGTACTCGTTCGCCTGCTCGATATCCAGGGATTGAGTCGTGGTCCCGGAACGGATGACAAATTCGCGTTGCTCCTTGCCGCCGGACATGTAGATCGGGCGAGCGCTGCGGGGCACCTGCACAACGCACACCTGTTTCGAGCCGATCGAGATCAGTCTGATATCGATGTGACCCGCCACGGCAGCCCCTAGTCGTTCGCGAACCTCGTTGGCAACCGCCTGTTGAAAGACATCCAAGCCATCCCGGCCCTGAGTCGAAAAGGCCCGAGCAATACATTG